>NZ_QTQP01000098.1 GCF_003854275.1 Burkholderia sp. Bp8963 | reverse complement strand
TGCGCCAACGCTCCCACATTAACGCCTTCTGGGTATCTGTATAGTAGATCCGCCGTCTCTGTTTCATGGCAACACTCCTTGCTGCTATGCAGCCTCAAGTGTGTTGCATCGACGGGTTGAATCCGCATCATCCCGTCGCCAAAGCGCTTCGCGTACTTTCGACGAAACGCCTTCCGAAACTCGTCTGGACAGCGCAACACTGGCGTCCGACGACTAATCATCGAGTCGGACTCAGCCCATGCCAGTGCCCATGGAGCCGGCACCGGCTTCTTATCGACCGCTGCCTGCCCAAAAGCCACTCGAACGTTCAACGGCACCTGATAAGTGGCCCCCGAAATCTCAGGTGCCTGCTGCTCATAAACGCGCCCCGGCAAGCTATCCAGCAACCCCGCGTAGTCGCACAATCCGCGAACGTGGAGTTGCCAAGAGTATTCATCACTGAAAGAGACGATTCTCCTGAGTTCCCGAACAAGCTCACGAAGCTCTTCTTTTGAGACCTTGCCAACCGCTGCGTCAATCAGAATGCGTCGCTCAAAGCCATAGAGGTAAAGGCGATAGTAGTTTTCATTGATGTCCGATTTTTCGCGCGCTGAACTGAGCCACTCAAGGTAAATGCGACGTTGCTCGGCGGTAAGATTCTGGTAGCTGAGGCGAAAGGAAGGCGGAGCCGAGGTTGCGCCTCCCCAGTGTCGCGACACTTCTGCGCGTGGATCGACGACACAGCCGTCAATCGATTCTGGACTTCCGCGTCCCGTCGTCCCCTCGTAGAAGAAGCCGCCCGTAATCGTGATGTTCCCAATCTCCAGGCTCTCGCCCGGCACTATCCAGCGAACTGGCGCACGGGAAATGCCACCGCCGCCTTTGATGCGGAAGCCAGACGATTGCTCCCCACCCGGTAGCGTGACACTGACAAGGGAATCTGACTCTTCGTCGGGAAAAGGTTGTGTCGCCGACATGACTGGCTCGACTTCTGGTTGATGCGTATTGGGTATTTCAGCCACACGCTTCGTTTGCGAACCACGGTTAGAGCTAAACCAGTAGACCACCCAAGCGAAAAGGAGAAGCACGGGCCATAGCAACGCGCCGTCACGAAGCTCGACCAAGACCGCTCCAGCCACCAGCACCCAAAATGCGATGACAAGCCCCTTCACGGACTTCTCTTTGCCAAGCACCATTTTCCCCTCGATTGATGGTTAGTGCGGCTCTTGCTGACTGCTTTTTGTCGTCTCCGGGCATTATATTACTAAGCCAACAGTTGGCCCTGCGCACTTCTCGCACAGCTGGATATTGCGGGCATGGGGGCGCCGCAACCACTACTCCACGTGGCGACTTGCAACATGGCGAACGCAAACGATTGCTAATCGCAAAGTAAGAACTCGAGTCGCTCTGCGACTGCCGTGCGCGCCGGGCTGCGCACCGATGGCGATGTCTGCAGCGACGCATTGCGCATCGTCACCCAAAGGCCGAACTGTTTGGCAACAACGAAATTCTGGTGCCCTTCAACCACGCTTTTTGTCTCGAAATTTCCAACAGGCAAGCGGAGGCAGCGCGCCGCTACAGCGCGATTGTTCGAAGGCTCACGAATGACCGCTCGGAGCTCGCAAGCCGTTGCAGGGAAGCTGCACGCAAGCACGCCGACACTGATTTCGTATCTGTCGGAACCAGAGAGGAACCGGTGCTACGCGGTCGAATCGAGTACGGGGATTTATCAGCACGATACCCGTGTGGTACCAATCGAGGCGAGACTCGCGCGCCAAGCGCTCTCGATGCGCATTTTGCCTCAATTCGTAGGGCCGAGCCATTTCACCCTTGCAATGGAGGATGCCTATGCACCGCCAGCGGGCTTTAGGTGTAGCATCGACCCGGAATGCTTCGTCGACGAATTTGAGCCGCGTGACCCAGCGTACATGGAGGATGCTGCCATGGCGTGGAATAAATTCGGGCTGGAGTCGTTCCGCGAAGGTTTACTTAACGAGATTCGTACGCGCCAGCTTGACGAATTCTGTGCGACGTGGTTGTTGACAATGCCAAAAAGTCAACACCATGACAATCGCATGTACGATTTGCTACACGACTATCTGCATAGTAGTGGGCAGACGACTCATCTCCGGTATCTCGAGCTCGACGGCGTCAAGGCCGTCCGCCACGTCCGGCAGAAGTTGGATGAGCTGCAGTGAAGCCGTCCGTTGCCGAAGAAGACAGTCGGCACATTGGCTTGGTGTCATTGCTCCAAACGCACACGCTTCGCCCCGGTTGCGCCACCACTCGGATGACGAAGGCGTCTGCTCAGTATGGTCAGTCTCACGAATGCCGCCGAATATCACAGCGACGCGCTTCGTTGCCGTGGATGTGGCGTCTGCGTACTTCGATGATCCCGGTATTGACACTCCGCCCTCCAATCTACGGGGCAACGTGTCTAGAGCACCGCGCTCGCGCCCGGAAGACCGGAAAACTTGAGCGTGAGTAAGCATATGCGTCTGCCGTCGCGTGGACGGCCTAGACAATTGCAGACGGGGCACGATTTCACACAGCTCCGGCGTGCCCCGCTCATTAATTATGCTGCATCGGCCACAATCTCGTAGTGCTGGCAAATCTTGGCGATCACGGTCTTCTGATTGGCAAGCAACTCAAGCGGTGTCCACTTCGCGCACTGCAGAACTCGTAGGGAGTTGGGGCACGTGTTGATTTTCTTGGCGAAGTACTTCGTCCGCTTAATGTCGTAATCTGCGTTACCTTGCGACGTGTTCTTCTTCGTCGTGATCAGCACCAGATTCCCGATTCTATTGGTAAGGTCCTTGCGCTGCTCATCCGAGAAGTCCGCACGCCACTGACTGTCTGTCGAAGGCTTTTGCGGAAGCACGTGCTCGACCGACAGTGACTCAAAAGCCATCCGATGCGCGTGATCGTGGTACAGGAAATCCAATTTGATGAGCAGGTACCGGGTGAAGCGTCGACCATAAACCGGTCCGTCAACGGCGCGGATCACGCCCGCCCCGTCGACATTGAAACACTTGTTCTGAAGAACATCGCTCGAGGTGGATGCTGCCTCAACAACCCGGATAACCTCGTTCATGTTCTCGATACGTTCGGTCGGCGTGTATTGAGCGATCCAGTCTGACGAGAATTTATTGTCAAGCAAAACGAGGAAATCAAGCAGTCGGTCATGCTTGAATCGGTCAAAATAGCGCAGCAGAGGCGGAATCCAATCGCTCGACGGCAGCCCCGTCACCATGACCTTGATCAGGTTGTCGAACTCGAACGTGCTGCCTGTGTCATCGTAGTTGCCACCGCCAAGCAAAGTGCTGTAGTACTTCAGATATCTTTCGATGAACTGGAACGTCGGCTTTCCTTTCTCCAGTAGCGCAGGTTTCTTCTGGCCGGTCGATTTATCCTTTTCCTTCGGCGAGTAGATCTTGTCCTCGAACTCCTGAAGCAAGTTCAACCGTGCCTTGTCCTTGAGCAGGATTGTGCGCAGGTGATTCAAGAATCGGTCAAAGTCGTCACCGAGCTCGCCTTCGGCATCCTCCCACAACTTGGCAAATCGAGCCTTGGCAGCCTCGTCTTGTGCAGGCAGGGCACCCAGATTCATCGACTTCAGAATATCGCTGTTGCGAAGCGGGACACCGCGCGCATTCAGAATCGTGAAAAGACGAAACGCGTCGTCCAAATCTTCAGTCGAGATATAGATCAGCAACACGCGGTTCCTGAGGAACCGAAGGAAGTTGCCGAGTTGTACATTGGCTTCGGGGCCCTGGAGGTAGCGGCGCATCTCAAGGATCGCACGCGCCATGTTCGGAATGGACGGATCCTCAGATTTCGCCGCAAGTCTCTCCAGGTCAGCTTCGCGGTTCGTGCCGCCGTCTGCCTTCACGAACTCATCGACGAAATCCTGGACCTCTTTGCGAATCGAGAAAACGATGCGCGTACGTTCCGGGATTTCGTCAATATCGTCCCCTTTCTGGAAGATCGACTTCTGGCAACTCGTTCGGACATTCTCCTCCGTCGCCAGATCTCGGATGCACGCAAACAACATGAGCAGCGTTGTCATACGCTGCTGACCGTCGAGCAGGTCGTTTTCGTCAAACTCCTGGTCGTCGGTGGTGCCGGCGGGCTTTGACTGGAACACGAACGAGCCAAGGAAGTACTCGGTGTCCGGCTTCTCCACCTGCGCAAACGTAAGGTCGTCGAGCAGGTCGTCGACCTCGTCCCGCGACCAGATATAGGGGCGTTGGTATTCCGGAATGCGGAACCACATTGTCGAGAAAATATCCTTTACGAGGATTTTCTCACTTTTGATTTCTTGTTCGTTCGCCATAGGTCCGTTGCGCTTTTTGCTTGGAATGTTTGCCGATTGTATCGTTCCTTGCGCGACATTCTAGCTGGGTTGCGCGTACGTTGGTGGCCGACGGCAAGAGCTGGCGCAGGTGAACTGCGCAATCACAGGGAGATTGCGAATCCGGCGACGAAAGTGAATAGCAACCCTTTTGAGACAGCGTCAGTTCTCCAGCGCGAGACGAACAAGCTTTTCCAGGATGCTCATTTTCGAGTTGTCGCCAGCAACAAGGACACCATTTGTCAGGGTGTGAAGGTAGACCCGAACGAGGCGATGACCTAGCAAGTCGCCCTCCTTCAGTTTCCCGTCTGCATCGTACAGCATCAAATCACGCATACCTGACAAGGCATCCCCCGTTCCGACGATCCCGCCTGCGGGGGGAACAAAAGTTCGCACAAAGACCCCGCAGTCCTGAAGGGCGATCTTTGTCCCTGTTTTCTCGCCGCGCACCTGGTGATCTGGGCTGTACATCGACATGTAGTACGGCAACATGTTGAAGTCTCGGCCCTTCGAGTAATAGCGTGCCGTCTCCCCCGCTTCACGCCTGCGCCGCAAACCTGGCTCCTGAGCAGCGAGCGCGGACTCGACGGACGGATAGGCATTGTTCAAGATGATTCTAGGGACGAACTCCCCCCACCAGGCAGTCAACCGTTCACCTGTCGTGGGGTCGACTAGCCAAAATTGCCCGTCCTCAATCATCTGTTTGCCATCAGGCTGCAGGAACGGGAAGCGATCGACAAAGTCGAGCGCGGCCGTTGTATCGCGAGACCAAGGCGACCTTTTGGTGCTGCGCACGGCAATCCCATCGGCGGTCAGCTCGACCTCCACGCAGGCAACAAGTTGTTTTGCTTTGCGTCCACCCTGTTGAAAAATCCGGCGTGTGGCCAGCAATGTGAGATGGCCACTGCGCAGCTCTGCGGGCATCGACGGCGCAGGAACCAGCTTCTCGCCTAGCAGGCATTCCTTTAACGACAGCTCAACCAGACATCGTTTCAACGCTTCCTGAAGGGTCACGTCGCCTGAGCGCCCGGGTGAAAGCTTCTCAAGGGAAGCGGGGCCGTAGTCCAGGCCTTGCATCGCTACGACATAAGTCTCCTGCTCCATTAGTTGAGCAAATTTCTTCTCGGTGTAAGGGTCGGCCACCGAGTCTCCCTCCGCAAGCTTGTTATACGCGACACTTGCGGTCGCAGCCTTCGCCTGCGTCAGGCCATCGGCCTTGGAAGCCAGCCTGATGCTGGTTTCCCCAAGTTCCACTTCGCCGTTGAGAAACAAATAGTTCTTTTCTTTGCTCAGTTGCGCTGGCGCAGCGGCGACGCCCGTAACGGAGTCAGCCGTGAAATGCGTGTGTTTGCCGACGGAACTAGACCATTTTGGTAAGAATTCGGGTATTCGCTTCAGTGGAGCTAAGGCCTCTTCGGTCAAGAGTCGCTCTGTTGCGTTCACCACGACAAGTGGGCGCTTCAACTCCGCGAGCGGGACGAGCGGAATATATCCGTCGTCGACGCAATGCGTAGCGACAAATGTCTCCGCGCTCGCGGGGACGGACGCCCGCTCAAAGAGACCCAGCGCAAACTCCGTCAGGATGTTCAGGTAGTAGAGTCGCGTTTGACGGAATTTCCCCGAGTCCAGACTCACGCCCGTCATTGGATATTTCCGGGCATCGTCTTCAAAAAACTGGGACGGGACAATGCGCGTGACGCCAAAGAGGAACCCGTTTCCGGCTTCGGCGGCGAGTGTTTCGGCGGAAGTGTCGCTCTGTGAAGCCTTCTTTCTCGTAAAAGTCTTCGCGATGAGATCACAAACAATCTGCTGATATTTTGAGCGAATCCTAAACTTCGCTTCTGCGAGATTTAGTCTGCGTGCGCCCACTTTCGGCAGGCTGCCCAGATAGACGCCCGGTCCGAATCCGCCTATCACAAAGGTCTGGTTTGGGTCATACGCTGCTGCCTCCAGCAACTCCCGTTGGAGCATCAGCTCGACAAACTTTTCGGGGTGAGCGCGAACTGCAGCAATCATGCTCTCGCGATTGAGTTTCGGTCTGGGGCCGAGATACCAAGCATCGCTCCTCGTCATCGTGAAGGTCAAGCGACTCGCCGCGTGCTCGTCCAGCCCAAGTTCGCCGGCAATGTGTTGACGAACGTATCGTGCTCGGTCCTTGTAAAAGTCGGGGGCCAACTCCCCGCCGCCAGCAGCCTTCGCCGCTTCCGCAAATTGCCGCAGGTCGATCGAGACGGGCACGATAAGGCTATCGCGGGATGCTTCCCATCGTGCCAGTTGAACAGCCGCCTCTGCAATACTGACGTCGAGCCGTACAGAGCTGAGCCGTGCGACTGCCCCGGAGCCCTCAAGGTTTCTTATTGGCATATTTGTGATGTTCGAGTACGTACACTATCGCGCAAGCAGGACACCGACCAGATTGTCGTTGTAGATCCACGCGTCAGCAGGATGCACATACAACGACATGAACCGGATCCCTCCCTCCGCCGAACGCTGGACGTGATATTTGTGGGCGCCGTGCAGGTTCAGATACACGGCATGAACTGTTTTGCCGTTAAAAATCTGGGAGATGCGCTGATGTTTCGCCACGGCCTCGGCTTCCAGTTCGTCCTTTTTGAGCCGGTCCGTAATGCGCGCCCAGTTCTTTACATCCACTGCCACGATGACGTCCGAATCGGCGACTTCCAGATAGTAGTCGTAGACCTGAAATATGTCAGCCTCGAGCGGATGGTTTCGCACGTCAATGAAGCGTATCGGACCAGCACCGCCATTGTTCGCAACCGTCACACCGAACTGTTGCTCTACAAATCGCTCGAATTCAAGCTCTGCCAGATACCCTTTCATGATTTCAGTGACGAACCATGGCTGAGGGAATAGCCGCTCTGCATCGTCTGCAACTGACGCAAGAAAGCCATTTCGGCCCTTCGCCAGCGCTTTGCCGATCGCTCCAAATTTCTCCATGAGGCTCGGCGGCGCTAGCATTGCGACCCAGTCGTAGACATCCGTTCCATCAAAAGAATCGGTAAGAATCGACTCTGTGACCCCCACCCTCGAAACCTCGCGGGTATAGAGGTCGACTCGCCGCCTGACGCACTGGAATGCGCCGTCGACGAACCCGCGTATTACACAAGCCTTTCGCAACGTTTCGATGTAGCTTACGGGGTCCGAGAACATGGACGGACTAAACAGTCTTGTCCAGAGTTGGCGGGCCGCATCGCTGCTCCTGAATCGGGCGGGAGTATCGGACGTGAATTCGCGGAGTGCAACTGCGCGTTTCAGGCTGTCCGTGACGTGCTGCCGCCGCGCGTTGTCGTCATCGAACAACTGCATATCCATGTTACGAGCGTTGATGGCCCGAAGCACCTCCCGTTGGGCTGGAGATGCTCGCGATACGAGTTCTGGGGCGCAACGAGTGCCAAGATGTACCATCTGTGCGGCGCGCGAGCTCACATAGATATGCTGGGGCGGCATTTTGGCCTCTGGGCAACGTTCGCCACGGCCCAAAGCCTGGAACACAGTCCGCGTGATATCAATATAGTGTTCCTTTCGCAGGCGGCGCCAACGGTTTCGGGAATAGTCGTACAGCACGTCGCGCCGCGACATTGCGGGCCAGCCCTCTTCCGTATCTCGCACGACCTGAAGATAGCTCTGAAACATCTCCATCGAGAAGCCCCGCTCGCCTGGGCGCGTGTGTTGCGTGTAGTAGGGATCGTTGAGCAGGCAGAACAGTTCAAAGTCCTTGCGTAAGCCCTTGTCGGTTGTCACGAAATCCAGACCACGTGATGCCGAACCGTACGCAGACCACAAAAGCACCTTGTGCTCCGTGATATCTAACGCATTGATTAGTTCCTGGCTAAATTGCCCTGCGTCATCCGTTTCGTGGACTGCGCCGATCTCTTTCGGATCGCGCCGGCGAAATCTCGCCGCCGTATAAAGAATGAGAGTCACCGGCTCTCGGTTCCCCGACTTCCGGTAGAACGGCAAGACAGGGTCGATGACGAAATGATGTCCGTCGTCGTCGAGCTGTCTGATGCCTGTTGCGCTACTCCCAGCAAGTCTCTGCAGTATCGGTCGTATGCGCTGGACGGTCTGTGTGAGCACGAGGCCGGAGCGCAATTCGGTCGAAAGCAGCTTGTCCAGCGATGCGACGAGCCCGTCAATTTCGTGCCTCTTGTACGCATTCAGCGGAACGTACCCAGGCTCCCCCTTCGCGGGAAAAGCCTCGTGGACGAACTGCTGCAAGCCTTTGAATCCACCTGAAGGTTCAAAGCTTGAGACAGGAGAGTCGTCATCGATGATCTGGATGCGGCGCTCCCGCCTTGCCAAATACAGGTTGGCGCGTTCTGACACGACATCCGTCTCAGCATGAGTCATCCGCTCATATTGGCCGCCCCTAGCAAGTATCCCTCGCTGCAACTCTCCCATGTTGAAGGCTCCCGACGATGCTTCGGTGAGACCGCCGGTGGCACTCATCAGGTACACGCCATTGTTGCGCCCCAACGCTTTCAGAACATCCGTTTCAGGCGTGTCCAGCAAGGACGTAATGGTCGCGGTGAGATTGATATCCGCAGGCAGGTTGTACTCTTCGGCCTTCCAGCGACTCTCTTCCAGCGTCACGACGCTCTTCGTCCCGCCGAAGAAAAAGTCATCCGTGAGTAGCTGATCTGCGAACGTCTCGCTCTCAAAGCCACTTCTGGTGTTCTTGTTGCTGAAGAGCTTGCGCACCTCCCCACGGAACCGCGCAAGGTTCGGATACCGCTCATGTTCGTCTTGCGAGAAGGTTATCTCCTTTTCCCCACTTTCGACATTGAGCCGACCGGCGATGAAGAGAACCAGTTGCAGATAATTGAAGAGCGTGTATGCAGATTCTGGAACGTCACCCTGGTGATACTCCAACCGGATCGTCTGGCCAGCCGTGTCCTCACTTAGCTCGACGCGCCTCAGGAACTCCGTATCCATTACGCTTGCTTCAGCACTGAAAAACGTCTGACTAGGCTGGTCGAGAACTTCACCGTAGGATGAACGGCTCATCGTGAAGTATTTTTTGTCGACGACGAGAGCACGCACGCGCTTGAATTCGCGATATTGTGAGCGACCGGGCAGACCGCCGAGGCTGGAAACGTACGTGCGGAAATCGGCAAGTATGTTGGCCTTCAGTCGAAATTTTTCAAAATCCTTATATCCATCGTTGCGGTCAAGCAAACGATGAAGGACTTCGAGGAGTTCGGAATCGCTCCATTCGTCTGCTTTCCCTCCCGGAAAGCTCTCGTTGAGTTTGACGCGAAGAATCTCTACCCGTCGTCGATCCGGTATGTGTCGCGCCCTCGTCGAGGAGGTCTCCACAGCGTACTCCCGCCAGACAGCGGGCGCGACTGCGGCGAACATCTCCAGATTCTGATAGACCTTGCTGGCCAGCGCGAAGTTATCGCTGCTTTTCTCGAAGGCAATGGGCCAGCGAAAGTCGAGAAAAGCGAAAAATTCAGTGATGACAACGTTCAGGTCGTGTCGACCAGCGGCATTGACAACGGATTTGCGCGAGTCGAATTGATACCAGTAGGCATCCTCTTCCTCGTCCAGGAAGACGACCGCCCTGGCAGGCTCGCTGGTGCCTGAAATCAACCTGCCGAGTGCGCTGCCCTCCCGATTGATTTCCGCAAGGAAATCGGCCAACGTCTCAAACCTGAACCAACGGTTGCATCCCCGCTCGGGATCAAAGGCGTAGAGTTGCTGCTGCACCTGGGACTTCGAGGCTGTGCCAGCTATCACACCAGGGTCTTTCAGAAATGCCTGAAGCGGCTGAAGGCGGCGTACCATCTCAGCGACCTGTGGCACGTCAAGCACGTCACGCCAGCGACTGTCTGCCGCCCTGTCGACAGAAAGAGTAATTAATCGCCTGATAACGCCGTCCGCAGACGACAGTGCACCGGACGTCACCTTAAAATATGCTGCCTTCGCGTCTTCATATGTGTCGTCGCCGGGCGCGACATCGTGGAAGCTCGACGTGAGGCAGATGTTTGCACGACGTCGCATCTCAGAAACGTTGCTCGTCGACGCGGCGGAGCGCTCCCGGGCTACCTCGACTTCGACCATTGACAGCACTTCACGATTCTGAACCAGCCAGTCGTGCAGCTTCAAGACGGCCTCAAAAAACGTCCTGTCGTTGCGATGATAGTCGCGAGAATAAAGGAGATATACCGGAACGTCCCGTCCGCGCTCCTTCAACAGTCGACTTACCTCGTCGGTATCCCGCTTCGATGCACTTTGCTTTCGGACATCGTCGACGAACCCCTTCACAAGGGATTGCATCGGTGCGATGAAGACCGGCACGACCTGATACTTGAGGAACAGTTCGAGCGAGAAAAACGCAGCGGTGTAAGTCTTACCGAAGCCGGTGAACCAATTCAAATGCTTGATGAACGGGCGGTCACCTGCCAACAGGAATGGCTCCCGAAATCCTCGGTTGAGAATGTCTGTCTCGCTACGCTTTTGCTGTCGGCTCATTTTCCCGCAACCATTCACTTAATAGAACTCGAGGGCAGCACGCCACCGGACCGCTCATTTCTTCGGCCACTAGCCAGCCCTTCGCCCACAGATTGAGTGCTCGCCGCCGACCGGACGCGTTTCCCACGAGCGCGGCAGCATACCGCCGGTTGATCGTCGCTTCGACACGCCGGCCGGTACGCACACGGGCGCTACCTAGCACCCGCCTCAACTCGTCAAGCTGCCTACTTGCGCGGCTCCTTGCGTACGCCTTTGAACGGTTCGCCGTCCTTCTTCTGGTCCATGAAACGCCCCGTTTCTCGGTCGCGCTTCGTCCAGTTCTCCGTCACCGGGTTATACACCTGTGACCTGTCTCGAACCGCCCCACGGCGCGCGTTATCGCCAATCGGTGGATTTTTTGCCATTGCTCAACTCCCAAATCGGGTTAGACATCCAGGTGGTGGGTCCAGCGCGGCACACCACTTTTCGAAAGGAATTCGACCAGCGAAGGGCTGCCATAGAACATGACGCGCCTGCCCGAAGAGTAGGCCAGCGCAGATTGGTCGATTTTTAGTGAATGAGCCCGAGCCCGCGCCGTCAACTGTGACAGGAGGATTGCATTGTCCGAGTCTGAACCTGAACTCGATCGGGCATCAAAAACAGCAAAATCAATCCAACCGCCGTTCTGTGCGCGCTCACGCATGTGCGCGAAATTGATTCGCATTGGTATCTCCCGGCCGGGACCCTCCCAGCATGGAAGACATGGTATCCAGGGTAGTGGCTCACGGACTGAGCCACTACCTCGCGTCGGTACGGTATTTTTCCGCTGCGGCGCACAAAGCCGCGAATATTCTCTTCCGTAGCTCGGGCGGCCCGAGCACTTCAACCTGATCGCCGTGGCGAAGCAGGTCCATCAAGATGCGGATTTCGGTGATGGTGATCAGTCGTTTCGGCGATCGTGATCAGTCTGGAAGGTGGTGTTGCGCGGTTAGTGGATTATAGCGAGAGCGATCACGATCAGGCGTCGGCCGAATCCGGTTTGGTCT
>NZ_QTQP01000097.1 GCF_003854275.1 Burkholderia sp. Bp8963 | reverse complement strand
CGCAAGAGCGACGGCGAACCCGGCGCGGAGACCATCTGGAAGGGACTTACGAAAGTTCATATCGCCGCGGAAACCATGCGCTTATTACGCGATGACGGTGACGCCGACACTTCTGTATAACGACATGCGCAGTAACCGGGTCGAGATCCCACTGGTTAATAATGAACCGGTCGGGATCAACGACCTCTATGCCGTACGCACTGACGATCTCGGACGGGAAGTCACGAAGGTTCGCGGTCACGATGCAGTCCGCGTGTCCGGCAACTGCGGCTGCGAGGACATGTCTGTCGTCCGGGTCCGGAAGCTCGTACGCCGAAACGAGCGGTACCCAGGCAGTCTCCGGGACCTCCCAGTCCGGCACCGCCGCACGCATGCAGTCTCGCCGAAACTCGAGCCTGCCTTTCAGGTCTGCTCGCCGATTTTCGAGCGCGGCAATCCATTCCTGTTCAATTCTTGTCGACCATTTCGCGGCGGAAAGCCCCGCAGTAGCCAGGCTCATCAACGAGTCGGCAATCGCGATCGGATAGAGGACACACGCGTCCAACAGGGCTGTGTAACGTGCGTTACCCGCCATCTCAGTAGTCCAATCCCAATTCGCGAGCGTTGTCAGCCATGCGATCGAGTGCGGAGGCCTGTTTCTCGCGCATCTTGTTGGCGTATGTCACCAAGTCGTCAAAGGCGATCCGTCGGTGTGTACCCACCATCCGATGCGGCAACCTGCCTTCTTCAATCTCCTTGATCACGAACGGCCGCGATACGTTCAGAAAATGGGCTGCCTCCACCGTGGTGAATTCCCGGTTTGCAGGCATGAGGGTGATCGAGCGGCCTTCGCTCATTGCCCCGAGCAGTTGGCCGATGAGTTTCAACGCCGGCGGCGGCACCTCAACCGACGGATGTTCGCCTGTGTCAGTCGTGAGGGTGATGGCCGCAGCGCGGGAGTGATCGAGTGCTTCCATAATGCAGCGCTGCGCGACGCGTGCCATCTCCAGCTCTTCATTGGTGAGCGGTGGCGGCGTCACCTCGCGGATTCGGTCTACGGTACGCATGTAGGTCCCCCTTTTTTCATAATGCGGTGATGCGATGTGTCAAGCCTTGCTTCCGCAAAGCGGAAGCAAGGCTACCCGACATCTACATTAAATGCAACAAGTGCATTAAATGCAACGGCGTCTTTTGCCTCTTGAAATCAGACCCTTTTTCCAAATGAGAAGAGGCCATGATCCCTGCTACCACCCTGCGCCTGACCCTGGTGCGCTCGACGGAAGACCAAGCCGCCTTCAGCCCCGGGTACCAGACCGAGAACTGAGACAGTTCTACCAGCTGGTGCGGGCCGACGGTGTCATTCGGGTCAGCGCGATCACCTTCACGATGGATAGCGTCGGCGCCAGCGGAAGTCTGGTGGGCGAATTCGTCATCCCACTCGCGCAGGTGATCGGTCCCGTGCTGGGGGGCGCGGCGGTCGCCTGGCTGCAGGGCCGCGCCGGCCGCAAGCTGCGCCTGAAGGTTGGCGACCTCGAGGTCGAGGCGCGTACACCGGAGGAAATCGGGCAGCTGCTGGAACAGGCCCAGGCGCTACAGGCCACTCAGGGGGAAAACAAGAATGAAGCGTGAGATGGACCTGATCCGCGAGCTGATGCTCAGGCTTGAGGCGCTGTCTGTTCCATTGACCGGACTCAAGGCGATTGACGGTCACGAAACCGCGGTGCAGGTCGATGGCTACACCGCCGAGCAGATCGACTACCACCTGTTGCTACTGGAGCAGGCCGGTTTCATTCATGGCGCTCATTGTCACGATCCAGAGTTTCATGTCGACTGACCGTTTCTGGCCGACACCTGTCCGATGGCGACAACGTTCGCGTCGCCGCGTCAGCTGTTCGTCACATACCGGCTCGATACGCGAAGCCGTCGCGATCCCGGCCATTTCGGACGCCCACACGAATTCACGAATCGGTGTCGGTCCGATCTCCGCACGCCGACGGCGTCGATTCGAACGACAACGATGTCACCACAATCACGCATCATTCCGCCGCGACTACCGTGCGGCCTCTTCGAACGGCACGCCGGCAGCGACTTGATCGACGACGGCCACCGCCGCTCGCGCGCCGCCATGCGCGGCCATCCACTCGCTCGTGCGACACGCCGCTTTCGCATACAGATGCGAATCCGTGAGCGCCGCTCGATTCCAGTCGAACATGCCGGCCGGCAGGTCTGCGGGCGGGGCAACCAGGCACCGGTTCGCGCGATCGGCGGGGGCCAGGTATCGAAGGTCGTTCGACGACACCATCGCGATCCCTTCATCGAACCAGATCGGAATCCGGCCGGCGGCAAACGCCCATGGCCCGACACGATGATGCAGCTCATTCATCGACAGCTCGTGAGCCGCGATGACGACATTGCCGCCACGCGGGGACAGCACCGCGACCCGGTCGTACAGCGACATCCCGCGTCGCCGCCCGCCTCCCATCCGGCGGAAACACGCTTCGTCCGAGCAAACGAAGATGCGCGGCGTAGCCTGGAGCGGCCCCCAGAAATCGGTCAACCGGCTGCGGGCCTCGCCGATCATCCCGACGATGGCCGCCTGCTCGGCTTCGCCGACCTGCTTCTGCACATAGATGTCGGTGCCGGCCTGTCGGAAGCCGTAGCACGCGGGGCACGCCGCCGCGGCAGCGGACGGCAATGCATAGATCATTCCGGCAATGCCCAACGCGATCGTCGCGACCGTGACGGCGCCCGCGATGCGAAGGTGCTTTCTCGTGGTTTTTCGATTCATCGCAATGTGCGTCCTTCAAATCATCGCGCACGGTCGGAACGGCGGCCGACCGCGTCGACGCAATTCGATCGAAACCGCTATCCGTCGACTGGCATCAGTTCGTAGCTCGTACTGCGCCCACCGGAGGACGAACGACGCAATACGCCATTCGTCACCAGCTCGGTGATGTCGCGCAGCGCGGTGTCTTGAGAGCATTTCGTCAACGCTGCCCATTTGGTGGTGGTGAGCTTCCCCTCGAAGCCGTCGAGCAGACGATTGATCACCTTGACCTGACGTGCATTCATCGGGACGCCCGCGAAGCGCTGCCAGAAGCGCGCCTTCGCCAATACCGCATCGAGCGTCGTGTGCGCCTGATCGATCGCCCGATGCAGCGCATCCAGAAACCAGGCCAGCCACGCCGTCACGTCGAGCGTGCCCCGTTGCGTGCGCTCCAGAATGTCGTAGTACGCGTTGCGCTCGCGCTGTATCTGCGCCGACAGGCTATAGAAACGCTGGGGGCTCCGGTCGGCGCGCGCCAGCACGAGATCGCCGAGCGCGCGCGCGATGCGGCCGTTACCGTCATCGAACGGATGGAGCGTGACGAACCAGAGGTGAGCCAGGCCCGCCCGGATCAACAAGGGTTCAGTCGGCTCAGCGTTGAGCCATGCGAGAAACGCGCCGGTTTCGTTCGCAAGTCGCGCCGCAGGCGGCGCTTCGAAGTGGACACGCTGCCGCCCGATCGGCCCCGACACGACCTGCATCGGGCCATTCGCATCCGTACGCCAGCCACCGACGCTAATCCTCGACATTCCGGAATATCCGGTCGGGAAAAGCGCCGCGTGCCAGCCGAACAGCCGCGCTTCGGTAACAGGTGCGGCGGCATTCGCCGTTGCGTCCAGCACCATCTCGACCACACCTTCGACATGTCGGTCGACCGGAGCCAGCGCGCCAATGTCGACACCGAGTCGACGGGCAATCGTCGAGCGCACCGATGCGACGTTCAGGTGCTCGCCTTCGATCGCACTGGTCTTGACGACGTCGTCCGTCAAGACGGCCAGACTGGCCTCGTCCCGCAGCGACATGCCGACGTCGGCCAGTCGGCCGGCCAGCAGGCCTTGCGCGCGGCTGACGTCGGCGAGCGGCGTGGCAAGTGCCGCGAGGTCGAAGCGCCACGCGGGCCAGTCGCCGGCTTCCCAAATGAATGTCCATTCTCCGCTCATGATGCGGAGATTATGCCACGCATTGACCGCACCCTCCGATATTCACCGCATATCTTGCGGCGAATATCCGGTCATTCGCCGCACCGCTTGCACCACACGCGCGGGCCAACGCCTACGACCGCGCATCCGACGCGGCCCGCCTGCCCGAAGCACCGCCCTGCCCCAGCCGCTGCGCGACGAACGCGACGAACGTGCGCAGCGTGACGAACCCCTCCCGATGCTGCGGAAACACCGCATTGAGCCTCAGCGGCGGCGGCTCGTACGCGTCGAGCACCGGCACGAGCGCGCCCGTGCCGAGCGCCGGGCCGACGATGAAGTGCGGCAGCCGCGCGATGCCGAGCCCGGCGATCGCCGCATCGCGGACGACTTCGCCGTTGTTCGCGACGAGCGGCCCCTGCACGTCGAAGGTGCGCGGCGCGCCGTCGACCCGGAACTCCCAGCCGACCCGCCGCTCGCGGCCATACAGCAGGCAGGTATGTTCCTCGAGCTCCGCCGGCGTCGCCGGCGCGCCGCGCTCGCGCAGATAGCCGGGACTGCAGCACGCGACCATCCGCCACTCGCCAAGCGGACGGGCGACCAGCGTCGAATCCTCGAGCGGGCCGATGCGCAGCACGAGATCGAAGCCTTCGCCGATCAGGTCGACGCGCCGGTCAGTCAGGTCGAGATTGAGCCGCACGGCCGGATGCGCGGCAAGAAACTCGGCGATCAGCGGCGACAGGTGCGTGATCCCGAACGACAGCGGCGCGCTGATCTTCAGCGAACCGTGCAGCTCGGTGCTGCGTACCGACATCGCCTGCTCGGCGTCGGCCACCTCGGCGAGGATCCGCTGCGCACGCGCATAGAACTCCTGCCCCGATTCGGTCACGGCCAGGTTGCGCGTGTTGCGCAGCAGCAGGCGCACGCCGAGCGCCGCCTCGAGCGCCATCGTCCGCCGGCTGACGAACTGCTTCGACAGCATCAGTTGGTCGGCCGCCGCCGTGAAGCTGCCCGCATCGACCGTCGCGACAAAGATCCGGAGATCGCCAAGTTCCATATGTTGTCCACCGATGATTGTCCACCCATGTGCGACAGTGATTATCTCCCTAGCCATTTATTTGTCAAATCGATTGACCTAAAGTTGATCCCAACGAACGGCCAAGCGCACTTCCGCGATGAGGCCACTTACAGGACATACCAAAATGATCGAGATCCGTGCAGCAAACCAACGCGGCCGTGCCGAGCACGGCTGGCTCAGCTCCCGTCATACGTTCTCGTTTGCGAATTACTACGACCCGAAGCAGGTCGGTTTTTCGGACCTGCTCGTGATCAACGACGACCGCGTGATGCAGGGTCAAGGCTTCGGCACGCACCCGCACCGCGACATGGAGATCCTGTCGTACGTGCTCGAAGGCGCGCTCGAACACAAGGATTCGATGGGCACCGGCTCGGTGATCGTGCCGGGCGACGTGCAGCTGATGAGCGCCGGCACCGGCGTGCGGCACAGCGAGTTCAACCATTCGCGCGAAGTGCCCGTGCACTTCCTGCAGATCTGGATCGGGCCGGGCGAGAAAGGTGCGGAGCCGCGGTATCAGCAGACCAACATCGCGGAGGACGACAAGCGCGGCAAGCTCACGCTCGTCGTGTCGCCCGATGGCGATGCAGGCTCGCTGAAGATCCGGCAGGACACGCGGATCTACGCCGGCCTGTTCGACGGCGACGAACGCGCGACGCTCGAACTGGCGCCGAACCGCTACGCATATGTGCACGTCGCGCGCGGCAGCGTCGCGGTCAACGGCGTGACGCTCGGCGAAGGCGATGGCGCACGGGTGCGCAGCGAGCAGGCGCTGACGTTCGCGGACGGCAAGGATGCCGAAATACTGGTGTTCGACCTGCGTCCGATCGAAGTAACGGCCGAGTGGGCCTGACAGCAGGTTCGGGAAGGCTCGAGTAGGCTCGGAAAGGCTCGGGTGGGCTCGGGCCCGCCCCGGATTACCGGGCTCCGCAACGATGCGGGGCCCTTTTCAACGGAGAAATCGCATCATGGCCAAGGTTCTGGTTCTGTATTACTCGTCGTACGGGCACATCGAAACGATGGCGCAACACATTGTCGAAGGCGCGCAAGCGGTGCCGGGCGTTGAAGTCACGCTCAAGCGCGTGCCGGAAACCATCCCGGCCGACGCGGCCGCATCGATCGGCATCAAGCTGGACCAGGCCGCGCCGGTCGCGACGCCGGACGAACTGGCCAACTATGACGCGATCATCTTCGGCACGCCGACCCGCTTCGGCAACATGGCCGGCCAGATGCGCACGTTCCTCGACCAGACGGGCGGACTGTGGATGAAGGGCGCGCTCGTCGGCAAGATCGGCAGCGTGTTCGCGTCGACCGGCACGCAGCACGGCGGACAGGAAACGACGATCACGTCGTTCCATACGACGCTGCTGCACCACGGGATGGTGATCGTCGGCGTGCCGTATGCGTGCAGCGGCCTCGTCAACATGAACGAAATCACGGGCGGCACGCCGTACGGCGCGACGACGCTGGCCGGCGCGGACGGCAGCCGCCAGCCGAGCGCGAACGAACTCGAAATCGCGCGTTACCAGGGCAAGCACGTCGCGGAACTCGCGAAGAAGCTCGCTTCGTAAGCGCGTTCAGCACGGCGGCGGCGATCGCGCCGCCGCGCGCGGGCCCGGCCGTGGCGGGTTACTGGCCGGGCGCCGATGCCGCGCCGGCGGGCGCCGATGCTGCACCGGCGGGCGTCTTGCCGGTGGCAGACTTGTCGCCCGTCAGCGAATAGCCGCTGTGCTCGATCTTGCGCAGGTCCTCGGCGTGCTTCGCGCGCTTCGCCTTGCGCTCGGCCTTGCGCTTCGCCTTATCGAGCTGCTTCTGGGTCGGCGCAGTCGTCGAAGCCGACGTCGCGCCTGGCGTCGCGCCCGACGCGCCCGACGCCCCATCCTGCGCGAACGCGACCGGCGCGTGTGCAAGCGCCATACCGACCGACGCCGCCACGGCCAACGTCACCATACGAAGCTTCTTCATTACCGGATCTCCTTGTCGATTGTTGATTGTGAATCGGGCGCCAGCGGGCACGCAGCCGGTGTTGGCGTGCGCCAAAGGCGTCCACGCAACGTTAGCCGAACACAATCCCGCTGTCCTGACGCGATGTCTGATCTTCCGGATAACGGCCGCGATAGGTCGCCGAAGCGTGGCGACGCTTCAAGCACCATCAAGCGCCTCTGCCTGCTGCAACGGAAGGTGAGAAGAAACAGGAGCCGGTGTCGATGGCCGCCGGCATACCGTTGACGCGTCGTGTTCTGCCAAGCGCAGCATTGAAAACCCGATGCGGCAGGTCGGTCGTCGCGCCGAACTGTCAGCCAGCTTACGTTGCGCTACGATATTCGTCAGGTACGTGGTAATTCACCACGCGTGAGGTACGATCCGTCCGGCCCGAATTTGGCCTTTGTCCCTCGCAACGTAACCAGAGCCATGTCCCCTCGATCAAGCATGCCCGAACTCAAGGAGCGCGCCACCGTCGTCTGCCGTCAAGGGCAGAGAGTCTTGCTCGTAGCGCGTACCGCGTCGCGCTGGGCACTGCCGGGCGGCACCATCAAGTCTGACGAATTGCCCGTTGATGCAGCCTGTCGCGAGCTCAGGGAAGAAACGGGTTTGATCGGGCTGGAATTGACCTATGTTTTTCAGATCGGAGGATTGACGAAACTGCACCACGTGTTTGTGGCCGACGTCCCGGTGCACGCCAAACCGCAACCGGGCATGGAGATCACGCGATGTCGATGGTTCGGACATTTCGAGGTGAATTCGCTTCCGACCAGCGTGCCCACCCTGCAGATTGTCGAGCTTCTGTACAACCGTTCGCTCGTGAGCGCAGAAGATGGGGCTCCGAGCCAATAACGTCACCATCGGACACCCCGATTGGATGAGCCGACTGCAATGTCAACCCGAACATGTCGAAGCACCGATGAACAGCACGTACGACTATCACGGTTACACGATTGAGGTGCGATGCGAAGCCGATACCGGCCTCGCTGACGCCTGCCCCCAGACCACGAGCAACAGTCGGGGATACGTTGCCGTTGTGCGGGTCCGGATGGCCGACACGTCTTCGCTACTCTTGACGCCTGTTCGACTGGCAGGCGATCGGGGGAAGCCGTTTGCCGAAAGTCTGGATGCACTGAGTGCGGGGCGCGCAGCAGGACAGATCATCGTTGATGACCTGCTGCCGAGCGTCTCGATGTGCGACCTGCCATCGCGGAATTAGCGGCGTGGTGCCGGCTCCGTTCAGTGTCGCTTCTTGCGCGTCATTTCATGACCGGCGTATACGGCAAGGAGTACGCCAAACATCGTGGCGCTAATGGCCAAGGATTCGTCGAACTTGCCGGAACCACTCACGAGTTTTGAGGCGATTCCGAGGCCGACTCCAGCAGCCACCAATAAGACACCTGCAAGCACACCCCAGACCGGCCCGGCCGGCCCGGCCGGCATATCTTCCCGATTCAGCATATCGCCTCCCATACTTGATTGTTTTCGGATCATGTCGGTAAAAAAAACCTGCGACAAGCCATTGGGAGAAATTTGAACCGCCAGTGCGGGCATCGAGTGTGTTGCCGGTTTCTACTCGTTGATTCCCTTTGTCGGCGGCCACCGTCTCATCGCTTCACTGCCCTTGAACCGACTCGATGAGCATGTGTCCGTCGACACCATCGTTGCCTCCGTCATTGCGTCCAGTTCTTGCGACGGGCGACTCCCACGAGGTCTGGGAGTGATGGTCGACTATCACGCTGACCCGCCTGCTTGAATAGGCCACGCAGGACTTGCCGAATTGCCCGCTTCGCTCAGCGAATGCGCGAGACCGCTTTCAGGACGGCATGACCTTCGGCCGTCACCTGAATATGCCGATCGTCCGACGCCAGCGGATCGATGGCGATCAGTTGGCGCTCCAATAACGTGAAAAGCTCTTCGCGGCGGGATTCAATCTGGTCCGGGGCGTTCCACGCCATCATCAACGTGGTGAGTTCGTGCGGACTGAGCATCGTCGGCATAGGCTCCTTGCGTCGAAACAATTCGTGCGGGTCGGTGCGTGCCTCGCAACACGCTTAGAAGCGCGGAAGGTTGCGGGAATGCAATTCGACTTGCGATCCGACGATCTTCAACCATTGCACGTGGGTATTCGACGCAATGGCGGCAAGTTGACCGCCATATGACAGCGCTTTCTCCGCGCTCGACTGAAAGAGCTTCGTGTGGTGCGCGATGGCTTGCTCCGGAGCCTTGTACGACAGCGTTTCCGACCAATACGAGCCACTTTCGGCAAGCGCCTGTCGAGCCGCCTGCAGGTTGAACTGGATGATTTGCTCGCAACCCTGGAACGCATGATTCGCGAGCGCAAACATGGCGGCCGCTGTGGCCTCGCTTGACGCAACAAGTTGATCCGGCGTGAAACCCGTCATTCGTACGCTCCCTTGTGTGGTTCGACATAGACCCTGCATTTGCCCGCCTGAAAGGTACGCGGGCGGCAAGGGCAAGCGGGAAAACCCCGACTATTTCTCGTCCGAACACAATGTTCGTTTGGCGAAAGCATTCTAGCTTTTCAGAATTGAATCGGGGGTGTGGCCATGTAGGTGGATGCCCCAACCCGGAAACGTTTTCATTCGCACTGATTGAGCGGGCATGTGAAACCACATGAAGCTCGAATCGTCTGAAGTCCGTTACCCAAACAGTCCACTCAGCGTCGACAGGCCACTGCATAAGGCGTCAATCGCACAGGGAGTTCGCCAGCTAGCCGTGCCCCGCCGGTGTCGCGGACGTGAATATTGGTCGCGATAGACTGTGACGCATTCTGCTGACCACAATGCGAGCTAAAGTCGGAAGTGGTGTACGGGGGAGTTGAGGCGGGAAATTGAAGGCGGTGGAGGTTTCAGCTGAGAATCTGATTGTCGAAGTCGGAAACCAGCGAACAACAAAACCATCCACCATGAGCAAGTTTACGGAAAAAGCAGTCGTCGGTCTATCGGGAGCCGGCCTCGGGCTGGACGAATTGGTCCGTCAAGGGGCGCGACAAGTGATTCAGCAAGCGATCGAAGCGGAGCTGGCAGAGCTGCTTGAACGGTTCACGAACGTGAAGACGCTGCACGGGCAACGCGCCGTGGTACGCAACGGCTACTTGCCCGAACGTGAGGTGTTGACGGCGGCCGGGCCGATCCCGGTGAGGGTTCCGAAGGTACGCGATCGATCAGGATCGGGAGTGAAGTTCAATTCATCGATCGTCCCGCCGTACGTGAGGAAGTCGCCCCGTGTAAGCGCGGCGCTGCCGTGGCTGTATCTGAAGGGCGTCTCGACGGGTGATATGGGCGAAGCGTTGCGTGTCCTGCTGGGCGAAGACGCCAAGGGCTTGTCGGCGAATGTCGTGAGCCGGTTGAAGGCGCAGTGGGCCGAAGAGCATGCGGCGTGGAGCCGGCGTGACCTGTCGAAGTCGTGCTACGTCTATTGGTGGGTTGACGGCATTCACACCGGCCTGCGCAGCGAGAACTCCGATGGCCAATGCCTGCTGGTGATCATCGGCGTGAAGCCGGACGGGAGCAAAGAGCGCGTGGCGATCGGCGACGGGTATCGGGAGACGAAGGCCTCGTGGCTGGAGCTGCTGCTCGACCTGAAGGTGCGGGGCCTGCAGGCTGGTCCGCTGATGGCAGTCGGCGACGGCGCGATGGGCTTCTGGGCGGCGCTGGAGGAAGTGTTTCCGGCCACGCGCGGCCAGCGCTGCTGGTTCCACAAGATGGGCAATGTGCTCAATGCATTACCCAAGTCGCAACAGGCACGCGCGAAGGCCGACATGCAGGCGATCTGGATGGCCGCCACGCGCGCCGACGCATACGCCGCTTTCGATCGTTTCGTGTCGATCCATGCAGCGAAATATCCGAAGGCAACCGAGACGCTGAAAAAGGATCGCGAGAGCCTGTTGGCGTTTTACGACTTCCCCGCCGAGCACTGGCAGCATTTGCGCACGACCAACGCGATCGAGTCGACGTTCGCGACGGTACGTCATCGCACGACGCGTACGCGTAATTGCGTGTCGCGGCCGACCTTCCTCGGTCTGGCATTCAAGCTGATCGAGGAGGCGGAGAAGACCTGGCGCCGTATCAACGGCCCGGAAAAGATCAAGCTGTTGCTCGAAGGCATCCCCTTCAAGGACGGCGAACCGGTGCAAGACGATCGACCGGTTCAGCAGAAACTCGCCGCTTGAAATCGACCGTCACGATGCAGCCCGTACACCACTCTTGACGTTAGCTCCCACAATGCAGCGGTCACGTTACTTGAGCGCCTCCTGCAGCATGGACGCGCGAGCGATTGCCTCCTGCGGGCGATCACCGAAGCAACAACGACGATGACTTGACCGGTCGATTCGACGACGGGAGTTCCCTATGCCAAACAAACACATTTCAAGCCACTTCGACGCTGAGCTGCAGCATCTGTCGTCGAAATTTCTCGAGATGGGCGGCATCGTCGAGTCGCAATTGAATGATGCGATCACGGCGCTGAACCGCTTTGACCTGAACCTGGTCGAGAAGGTGATCGCCGAGGAGCATCGGCTCAATGCGATGGAAGTCGAGATCGATGCCGAGTGCTGCAACGTGATCGCGCGACGCCAACCCGCCGCGTCGGACCTGCGTCTGCTGGTGGCGATTTCAAAGGGCATCACCAATCTCGAGCGCGCTGGCGACGAAGCGCGCAAGGTCGCGAAGCGGACCCGCCGTATTGCCCAGGAGGGTGCCGGCACGAAGATCAACATCGCAGAAATACTGTTGTCCGGTCAGTTGGCAGCGGCCATCCTTCGCCGTGCCCTCGACGCATTCGCCCGACTCGATACCAGTGCCGCAGCCCAACTCTTGCGCGACGACGATGCGATCGATGATCAATACCGCGGATTCATGCGCAAGCTGGTCACGTACATGGCCGAGGACCCTCGTATCATCTCCGACGCGCTCGACTACCTGGCCATCGCATCGGCCATAGAACGCATCGGTGACCACGCGACGAATCTGGCGGAACTCGTCATCTATATCGTCAAGGGAACGGATGTCCGCCACATGCCACGTGAGCAAATCGAGCAAGAAGCCCTGCGCAAATGAAAGCTCTTGACTTCCTCTCCGGCCTAAAGACCGGAGATTCCTACTTCTAGCGCACGAAGTCCCGTGCGGGCAATGTTCCTTGCGGCGTTCGTGTCGCGGTTGTGTTCCGTGCCGCAATTGCTGCAAGTCCACT
>NZ_QTQP01000096.1 GCF_003854275.1 Burkholderia sp. Bp8963 | reverse complement strand
CCATGCTCATGCAACGACCGTGTGACCATTGTCAGGCCAAATGACGACCGCAATTCCCCGCCCGCTACAGAGAAGTTTTCAAGCGCGTAGAACGGTTCGCCCACCACGATGTTCGCCCACTCGAACACCGCCTGCGTCGAGAGCCCTACGATCTGAAAGCCATCGCGAATCAGATAGCCAATCCGGCACATGTCCGTTCCCCATCACGTCACGGCGCATATCTCGATCATGAACACCGCCCGCCGCGGTAAATACAGCGTAAAGAGGGAAAACCTTCCTTTTGCTTTCACGCCGACAACGAGTTTATAGGGGGAATCCCGTAGGCGTGGTCATAGGACACATGCGCCCAGCGCCTCGCTAGGCAAGGTCGACGCAGGTCGCCCGGACGGTTCATCGGCCATCACTGCCACTCATTGCCCCCTACTCGCACAAGCGCTTGATCGAGCGAAATCGGTCATTGCCCGATCGGAAGCGGCGAAGGTTGGCTTTCGATATCGAAGGTACCTCGGACACCGGTGCGCACGTCGCGCCGGCCCATGCGTTGCCGGACGCGATCTTACTGAACCGCCCCGGGTTTGGTGGAGGCTCCAACGAAAATCGGCCTTGATGGCTTGGAGGAGGGTCTGTTTCACGCAGCGCTTAGCGCTGCCTGTGGCGCGTGGTCAGGATGAAGTTGCCACGCGATGCTGATCAGTTCGGCGAGCGAGCGGGCGCTCATCTTCCGCATGACCTGCCTGCGGTGCACCTTCACCGTGATTTCGCTGATGCCCAACTCGTGTCCCACCTGCTTGTTCAGAAGGCCGGTCACCACCAACGCCATGACCTCGCGCTCGCGTCGACTGAGTGAGGCGTAGCGATCCCGGATCGCCTGCATCCCGGCTGCCTCGCTCAATGCCGCGCGGCTATACTCGATGGCGTGCCGGATGGCATCGAGCAGGACCTGTTCGTCAAAGGGCTTGGTGAGAAAATCAAACGCCCCGGCTTTCATTGCCCGCACCGTCGTCCGCACGTCGTCGTTGCCGGTGATGAAGATGATCGGCATGTCGGTACGCTCGGATGCAATGAGATTCTGCAGGTCGAGGCCGCTCAGGTCAGGAAGACAGGTGTCAAGCACCAGACAATTCGGCACCCTCGCGGGCGGATGCCCGAGGAAGTCGTGCGCAGAGGCGAATGTTTCCGCGCTGAAACCGGCGCAGCGGATTATCGCATCGAGCGACGCACGCACCGAAACGTCATTGTCGAGGACAAAGACCACCGGCGTGGCGTGCGCCGACGACGATTTCGATTCACGTTCAACTGCCTGAGCTGGTGTCATTGGAAACTCCGACCGTAGGCACCTTCGGCGCACAATTTATGCCATTTATTTATGGCATCAAGACCCTCAAGTCTCCGTATAACCCGGGATGAAGTGACAATACGATTCGTGCCGACAGGCGAATGCGTCCTGGCACGTCAGCTAAATTCGATGTTGCTGAGGTCAATCGACACAAGCAGGGGTTCCAGTTGCGGTTTGCCATCTTCACCGCGAATATGGATTCGCCGTTTCGTCGGAACGATGATCCCGTTGAACCGCTTATGGTCGTACACATAGTGAGCCGCTGGTGATCCCGCGGACACCTCCACGTCATAGTCGTGCCGTCTCAAGAGACCCTTATCGTCAAAATAGAAGGTCTGCTCGGTAGAATGAGTGGTGATCGATTTCGGGAACCGGACTCGGAGCACGCGCCATGTTTCGCCATTTTCTTGCCACGGCTCGACTTCTTCCGACTCGAAGCCTTCCGTGACCAAAGAGAAAGGTGATGTGAGGTACGTCCACATCGCATATCCAGCAAAGTAGGCAAGCTGAATACGATCCCAACGCGTCTCGAGCGTATGACCGGCAAAGGACCCCCGTGTATTTTCTCGAGCCTCGACAACATGGTCATCCAGGGTCTCGATAGCAACGCGCTCGCCTTCGAAGGAGGTTCGGTGCGCCGGTTCCAGGAATGGGGAATGCGACGCCCACTGGAGATGCAAGGATGCAGCGACGTGCGATGCTCCGACGAATCCTTGCTGCCCTTTAAGTCCCCAAAGTGCTCCGCCAACATCCAGGTCCGCGGATACTTCCGATAGCTCTTTCCAGCGGTTTAGGCCGCCATGAGCCTCAATGGCAAACGTCAGCAGGTCACTCATTGCTCTACACTCCGAAGAAAAAGTTGCTCTGGCCAGCCGAGTGGTGGTTTTCGGGATCCGTTATCGAACGAAAGTCTTGAGAGGACAGTGAGCCTGGGTCATGATGTCACTCCGGTTCGAAGGTGTTTGATGAATGCGTGAGTGCATTCTGGCTTCGTTTCGTTTCGACAGAAATGTCGAATTTCGGGATGATTCAGGTCATCGCCATGACTTGTCCGTGCGCGAAGCCCCGACCGCTGTCAGTGCGCGGCCGCAGCAGCGTCGCTCGAGCCGGCGCCCTTGCCTGGCTTGGTGATCCAGATGAGCGGGATAATGGCGATCATGATGACCGCTGCCGCAAAAAACACGTCATCCAGTCCTAGCATTGCCGCCTGCGTCTGCACCGTATGGTCGAACAACGCGTACGACGCGCCTCTTCCCAGACCGAGCAGCGAGTGGTAGGCATCGATTTGCGCGTTGAACATCGGGTTGGTCGGACTTGACTGCTGTGTCAGGATTTCATGGTGCATGATCGTCCGGTTGTTCCACACGACACCCGCGACAGACGTTCCGATGCCGCCAAAGAACATGCGGCCGAAGGTGGACAGGCCGGCCGCGGCCGGCACCTTTTCGGTCGGCTGACCTGACAGGATGATCGAGGTCAGCGGGGCGAAGAATAGCGCCATCGGAATGCCTTGCAGCAGGGTCGGCAGGACGATGTAGCCTTCGCTGATATCCGTGTAGAAAAACGAACGCATGTAGTAGACGATCGCGAAGCTGACGAACGCACACGTGCCAATGATGCGCGCATCGGAACGCGGCAGGATCCTCCCCATGATCGGTGCGCCGATCACCGCGAAAATCCCCAGTGGCGCCGTCGCGAGTCCGGCATCCAATGACCGATAACCCAGATACTCCTGCATCCACTGCGGAAGCAACACCAGCGTGCCGAAGAAAATGCCATACGCGACAGCAATCGAAACCGTGCCGCCGAGGAAATTGCGCTCCTTGAAGAGCGTCAGGTCGACGATGGGGTTTTTATCCGTCAGCTCCCAGACAATGAAGAACGCCAGCCCCACTACGGCAACGATCGTCAGGATAACGATCGTGTTCGAAGAGAACCAGTCCAGATCCTTTCCTTTGTCCAGCATCACCTGGAGCGACGCCACCCAGACGATCAGCAGCAGCAGTCCGACGACATCGACGGGAAGCTTTTGGGTCGGCGTGTCGCGACGGCGATACAGCATCCACACCATTGCGGCAGCAAATAGTCCGACCGGGATATTGACATAGAAGATCCATGACCAGCTATAGCTGTCCGTCACCCAACCGCCGAGTGTCGGCCCCACGATCGGCCCGGCCACCATGATCATCGAGAACAGCGAGAGTGCCAGCGAGGATTTCGCCTTGGGCCACGAGCTGAGCAGCAGCGCCTGGGACATTGGAATCAGCGGTCCGGCCACAGCGCCCTGCAGCACGCGCGCAAAAAGCAGCATCGGCAATGACGGCGCGATGCCGCACAGCCACGACGCCATGACGAACAACAGGATCGAACCGACGAACAGGCGAACCTGGCCCAGTCGCTGGGTCAACCATCCGGTTAATGGTATGGCTACGGAGTTCGCGGCGGCAAAACAAGTGATAACCCACGTGCCTTCGTCCACCGATACGCCCAGGTTTCCCGAGATGGTCGGAATGGCGACGTTGGCGATCGATGAATCAAGCACGGTCATGAAGCCCGCGAGGCCCACGCTGAACGAGCCGAAGGCGAGTGTCGCCCCCGATAGCGGGGGATGATTCGGATGGTGGGTGGTCATGTTGATAGCCCGGCAATTGCGTGTCTGGCGAGACGGACACGGTGTCTTTCACGTACCCGTGTCCAATGAAAAAAGCTCATTCGTTCTTGGCGATGATGCGAGCGATCGCCGAGTCCGCTTCGTCGCCGTACTTTGCGAATACGTCAGTCTTGTAGCTCGATGCAGGGTCGGTACCAAGCTGCTGACCGGCGGAGACCTTGACGTCGACATCCGCGTTCATCGACAGCCCCACCCGCAGCGGATGCTTCTCCAGCTCCTCAGGCGGAATTTCGATCCGCACGGGCAGCCGTTGCACCACCTTGATCCAGTTGCCGGTCGCGTTCTGCGCGGGCAGCAGCGCCAGGGCCGATCCGGTGCCCGGCGTAAAGCCCGCCACTTTGCCGTGATAGACGATAGAGGAGCCATAGACGTCGGCGGTCAGCTCGACCGGTTGTCCAACCCGAATGTGACGAAGCTGCCACTCCTTGAAGTTCGCATCGACCCAGACCTGCTCGAGCGGGACCACGGACATCAGCGCGGCGCCAGGGGAAACGCGCTGACCGACCTGAACCGAGCGCTGCGCGATGTACCCGGTGACCGGCGCCGGCAACGTCGTGCGCGCATAGGCCAGGTAGGCGTCGCGAACGCGGGCGGCGCTTGCAAGGACATCGGGATGGCTCTCGACCGAGGTATTGGCCGTCAATGCGCGATTGGCGCCGAACTGTTGCCGGGCCGCGTCGAGCGCCGCCCGAGCCGACCTGAGGGCATCGCGGGCGTGCGAGATCTCTTCGTCGGACACTGCCCCCGTCATGCCGGTGGAAAGCCGGCGCTTCAAGTCGTCCTGCGCCTTCGAGAGATCCGACTGGCGTTCGGCAATATCCGCGCGGTATTTGTCATCGTCGACATAGAGGCCATGGACTCGGCGAACCGTTTGGCCCAGATTGGCCTCGGCCTGCTGCAGGGCGATCCTCGCATCGGCGGGATCGATCTGGACGATCGGTTCGCCTTTCTTGACGATTTGGGTGTTGTCCGCATTGACGGCGATGACCGTACCCGTGATCTGCGGCGTGATTTGCACGACGTTGCCGTTGACGTAGGCATCGTCCGTGTCCACGTGGTAGCGGGCGTCGAGGAAATAGTAGGCGCCGTACGCGGCGCCTGCGACCGCAAAGCAAGCGGCGAGCAGCGCAAGCAGGCGTTTGCGTTTGCCGGGTCCCCGTACTGGCTCTTTTCCCGGCGGCGATTGAGGTGCGTTCATTTGCAGCTCCAGTCAAGGTTGAGGTCTGCGGTCGGGCCGTGACGCATGAAGGCCGATCTGACGTTTCAATGCGTTGCCGAGTCGGTGGACGGCGCAGCAATCGGTGTCTCGGTATTTGCGGCAAGGCCTCCTTGCGCGGCATTGAAGCCGCCGCCGAGCGCCTTGATCAAGCCGATCTGCTGGTTGCGCCGCCCCATCTCGAGGTTGACGACTGCCGTTTCGGCAGCGAGGCGGTTGTCGTCCGCATTCAGCACCTGCAGTTGCTGATTCAGTCCCGCCTTGTAACGGACCAGCGCCAATTGATAAGCCTTGGTTTGCGCGTCCAGTGCCTGCTGCGCATCGACGAGCTGGCGGTCGCTCGAGCGGATCTGCGTGATCTGCGTGGCCACGTCGGACAAAGCATTGATCAACGTCTGGTTGTAGGTCGCGACGTCGTAATCGAAGTCGGCATAGCGGCCCTTCAGTTGAGCGCGCAAGGCACCGGCATCGAAGATCGGAAGATGAATGGCGGGTCCCGCCTGAAGCTGACGGCTTCCGGCCGTCAGGAAGCGTCCCCAGCCGAACGCGTCCAGTCCGGCCGCGGCGGAAAGATTGACGTCCGGATAGAACTCGGCTTTCGCTTCCTTCACATCGTGGATGGCCGCGTCCACTTGCCAATACGCCGCCACGATATCCGGCCGACGTGAAATAAGATCGGCGGGCAGGTTGTCCGGCAACGCGAACTCGGCAACGTCTCCGAGCGATGGCTGCGCGATTGTCAAGCCACGGTCCGGTCCTTTGCCAAGCAACGCACCGAGCTGGTAGCGCAGCGTCGTGATTTGCCCGTCGAGATCGCTGACGCTCGAACGGCTCGTTGCGGTTTCGCCGTTTGCGGTCTGCTGTTCGACGTTGGTGTCGAGTCCCGCGCCGACGCGCCCGTGGGTGATTAGTGCGATCTCCTCGCGATTCTTCACTTCCCGGGCCTGGATATCGCGCAATGCATAGAGCTGCGCCAGATGGTTGTAGGTGCTTGCCACCGACGCGGCGAGCGAAATGCGCACCTCCTCGGCCTCGGCGTCGGCGACCTTCTCTTGCGAGATGGCCTGACGAAGCCGCTCCCGGTTCTTGCCCCAGAGATCGAGGTCCCACGACGCACTGGCGAGCACGTTGTTCTCGCTCTGCCAGGTGCCGCCGAACGGCGGCGGAACGATGCCATTGCGGCTAGCGCGCTCGCGCGTCCACGAATAGCTGCCGGTCACGTTTGGGTACAGTGCGGAATTGGCCGTGCCGACATAGGAAGAGGCTCTCTCGATTCGGGCGCGTGCCTGATCGATCGTCGGATTGCCTGCCAGCGCCTCGTTGATCAACGTGGACAGTTGCCGATCGCCGAACTGGTCGGCCCAATCCATTGCCGGCCAATGTCCGCCCTCGGCGGGCAAGCTTTCCTTCGTCTCGTATGCCGTGGGCGGGACAATCTGCTTATCGCTCTTGATGCCGGCGTAGTTGACACATCCGGCCAAGCCGAGGGCCGCCACCGCCGCGGTTATCGGCGCCGCCCACGTGCTCGCTCGACGCTGGAATCCGTAGCGATTCGTCATGGTTTCCATTTCATTTCGCTTATCTAAATAAATAGGGCCATCACCGGATCAGGGCTCATGCACACATTTGCGATCGACAACTCACGGCAGCTGCTGCGGCCTGCGAATCGAGACGTTAATTCCGGACGGCGGTTGCCTTGCGCAATTTGGCGACATCTGACGTACTTACCGCTGTCGACGCGTTGTTCCAGTGCGACCGTACGAACGTCAGTACGTCTGCGACCTGCTGGTCCGTCAGCACGTTAGAAAATTTCGGCATCGGATACGCGGCCGGCAGCCCGTCGATCACGAGCGCTTGAGCCCCGTTCAAGGTGACATTGATCGTCGACGTCGGGTTGGGCTCCAGCACGGCCGGATTGCCCGCAAGCGGCGCGAGCAGCGGTGCAAACGCTTTCCCGTTCGAGCCGTGGCAGTGCATGCAGTATGTTGCGTACAGTTTCGAACCCGAGTCGTTCGCCGAGCCGGCCAGCGTAGGCTGAACCCCGCCCGGATCATCGTGGTACGGCGGCATGCCGCTGCCACCCGCAACCGGCAGCGACTTGAGGTAGCGTGCGATAGCGTTCACATCGTCGGTAGCCAGCCACTGCGTGCTGCGGTTGATCACGTCCGTCATCGAACCAAATGCGCTCGCGTGCCGGTTCGCCCCCGTCTTGATGAAAAGGGCGATGTCGGCCTGGCTCCAGCGGCCAAGCCCGGCGTTCGGCTCGCTGGTCAAGTTCGATGCAAACCAGTTATCGATCGGCGCGCCCGACAGATATGCAGCGCCGCCCTCGTCGAGCGCTTTCTCCTGAAAGCCGACGCCGCGCGGCGTGTGGCACGAGCCGCAGTGGCCGAGCCCCTGCACGAGATACGCGCCGCGATTCCACATTGCGTCCTTGCCGGGCTTGTCCGCGTAGACCTTCGTGTCGAGGAACACCGCGTTCCACAGCTTCAGCGGCCAGCGCATGCCGAGCGGCCACGGAATGTCCGCCGCGCGGTTCGGCTGCTTCACCGGCTCGACGCCATGCATGAAGTACGCGTAGAGCGCCTTCATGTCGTCGTCCTTCACCTTCGCGTACGACGGATACGGCATCGCCGGATACAGGTTGTGGCCGTCCTTCGCGACGCCCTCGCGCAACGCACGCGCGAAGTCCGCCTCCGTGTAGCGGCCAATGCCCGTATCCGGATCGGGCGTGATGTTGGTCGTGTAGATCGCGCCCATCGGCGTGACCATCTTCTGGCCACCCGCGAACGGCGTGCCGTGCGGCGCGGTGTGGCACGCGACGCAATCGCCCGCCTTCGCGAGATACGCGCCGCGCGCGATCAGCGCGGCGTCGGGTGCCTGAACCGGCGCCGCACCGGCCGCCAGCGTGAGGAGGGCCATGCCGAGCGCCGTCGCGGCGTGCGTCAAAGTGGCGATTCGAATCATCATTTCCTCGGTGTCAGGCAGTTTTCAGCTGGCTGCCGACAGGCAGCTTGCGCAGGCGCTTGCCGGTCGCCGCGAAGATCGCGTTCGACAGCGCGGCCGCGAGTGCGGACGTGCCGGGCTCACCGATTCCGCCCGGCGCCTCCGCGCTCTTCACGATGTGCACGTCGATCGGTGGCGTCTCGTTGATCCGCAGCATCCGGTAGTCGGTGAAATTGCCCTGCATCACGCGGCCGTTCTCGATCGTGATCTCGCCGTACAGCGCGCCCGTGATCCCGAAGATGATGCCGCCCTGCACCTGCGCGTCGATCGTGTCCGGATTGACGGCCATCCCGCAGTCGACTGCGCATACGACACGCGTGACCCGCACGTCGCCGTCGTCGACCGCGACGTCGACGACCATCGAGAAGAAGCTGCCGAATGCGTGCATCACCGACACGCCCCGCCCTTGCCCCTTCGGCATCGGTGTGCCCCACCCCGCCGTCTTCGTGGCGATGTCGAGCACGTTGCGCGCGCGCGGCGTCTTGCCGAGCAGTGCGCGACGATATTGCACGGGATCGGCTTTCGCCTGCGCGGCAAGCTCGTCGATGAAGCTCTCGACGACGAACGTGCTGCGCGTCGGCCCGACGCCGCGCCAGAACGCGGTCGGCACGTGGCGAGGCTCCTGCCGCACGTAGTCGACGAGCTGGTTCGGCAGGTCGTACGGCAGATCGGCCGCGACCTCGACGGCGTCCGGATCGACGCCGTTCTTGAACGCGGGCGGCGCGAAGCGCGCCAGGATCGACGAGCCGACGATCCGGTGCCGCCACGCGATCGGCTTGCCGTTTGCGTCGAGGCCGGCGGAGATCCGGTCGTAGTAGTACGGCCGGTACATGTCATGTTGAATATCTTCTTCGCGCGTCCAGACGACCTTGACCGGCGCGCTCACCTGCCGGCCGACCTTCACGGCCTGCGCGATCATGTCGGTCTCCAGGCGCCGGCCGAAGCCGCCGCCGAGCAGATGGTTGTTGACGACGATCTTCTCGCGCGGAAAGCCCGTGATCCGCTGCACCGTATCGACGGCGCGCGTCGGCACCTGCGTGCCGACCCAGATCTCGCAGGCGTCGGGCCGCACATGCACCGTGCAGTTGACTGGCTCCATCGTCGCGTGCGCCAGGAACGGCTGTTCGTAGACCGCGTCGATGCGCGTCTTCGCGCTTCCGAACGCCTTGTCGACGTCGCCAAGCTTGCGCGCGACCGCGCCATTTCCGTCCGCCGCGCGCGCGAGATCCGCGACGATGTCCTTCATCGACACCTTCGCGTTCGCGCCTTCGTTCCACTTCACGACGAGCGCCGACGCACCGCGCTTGGCCGCCCACGTGTGCTCGCCGACCACCGCGACCGCGTTGTCGATGCGCACGATCTGGCGCACGCCCCGGACCTGTTTCGCGGCCGTGTCGTCCACGCTCGCGACCGTGCCGCCGAACACGGGACAGTTGACGATGACCGCGTACAGCATGCCCGGCTGCCGCGTATCGAGGCCGAACCGCGCGGTGCCGTCGACCTTCTCCGGCGAATCAAGGCGCTTGACGCGCGTGCCGATCAGCTTGAACGCCAGCGGCTGCTTCAATGCGACGTCGTTCGGCGCCGGCAGCTTCGCGGCCGCGTCTGCGAGCTGCCCGTACGACGCGCGCCGCCCGCTCGGCGCATGCAGCACTTCGCCGGCGGCGGCGCGGCACGACGCCGGATCGACCTGCCATTGCGCGGCGGCCGCGGCAACGAGCAGCGTGCGTGCGGTCGCGCCTGCGCGGCGCAGCGGCTCCCACGCATAGCGGATCGACGTCGAGCCGCCGGTCAGCTGCCCGCCGAGCAGCGGATCGAAAAAACGCTTCTCGTCGGGCGGCGCATGGTCGAGCGTGACACTCGACAACGGCACGTCCAGCTCTTCGGCGATCAGCATCGGGATCGACGTATAGACGCCTTGCCCCATCTCGACCTTCGGCATCACCAGCGTCACCTGCCCGTTACGGTCGATCTGCACGAATGCGTTCGGCGCGAACACGCCCGGACGCGGCGTCTCGAGCGCGTCGCCGCCGATGACCGAACGCCGCGCGTCGCCGCCGGCCGCCGGCACGCTGAAGCCGAGCAGCATCCCGCCGCCGGTGGCCGCACCGAGCGTCATGCCGAACTTGAGGAACGTGCGGCGCGAGACGCCCGCACCGGCCTTGCCTGCTTCGATCAGTCCGTGTGACATGCCAGCCTCCTTGGGGGGGCAGTGAACAAATTGAACGTGGAGGTGGTGTCATTTCACACCTCCTTCGCGGCCTGCTTCAGCGCCGCACGAATCCGGTTGTACGTGCCGCAGCGGCAAATATTGCCGGCCATCGCCGCATCGATGTCGGCGTCGCTCGGGTTCGGGTTCGACGCGATCAGCGCGGCGGCCGTCATCAACTGGCCCGACTGGCAGTAGCCACACTGGACGACGTCGAGCGCCCGCCACGCCTGCTGCACCTTGCGGCCGGCCGGTGTGGAGCCGATTGCCTCGATCGTCGTGATTTTCCTGTCGCCGACCGCCGCGACCGGCAGCACGCACGAACGCACGGCGACGCCGTCGAGATGCACGGTGCAGGCGCCGCATTGCGCGATGCCGCAACCGAATTTCGTGCCGGTCAGGTTGACGAGATCGCGCAGCACCCAAAGGAGCGGCATGTCAGCGGGCGCGTCGACTGCATGAGTGGCGCCGTTAATGTTCAGATCAGGCATTCAGCCTCCGGGGACCCGCGTATTGCGGTTCGTTATCGTGCGATCCGCGCGCGTCAAGGCGCGCGGGTCGGCACGTGCTCACGGTTGCACGGCATCCAGGACCGTCGGGACCCATCAGGCCGGGTCGCCAGGGCCGACGCGAACGACGACTTTGGCGCAGTCGAACGAATGGCGTGCAGGTCGGATATCAGGGGGCTGATTGCCCCGTCGTATAGCGCGGCGCGGGGACATCGCTCGACAGATGCGAGGACATCGTGCGCCGTGCGGCCTCATACGCGTCCCACTCTTCGCCGGCGTGCAATGACGGGATCGTCACGAGCTCGTCGCGGTCGAAGCCGGTCAACGCCGCATCGACCATGTCGCCGGCCGACATGACGATTTCCTCCGGCAAGTGCTCGAGCGGAAGGCCGCCCGTCTGCCAGAAATCGGTGGCGGTCGCGCCGGGCAGCACGGCTTGCACTTGCACGCCCTTGTCGGCGAGTTCGTGGTGCAGCGACTGGCTGAAGGCAAGCACAAAGGCCTTGCTGCCGCCATAGACGCCGTTGAGCGTCTCCGGCGCGATCGCGACGATCGAAGAAATGTTGATGACGGCACCGTTGCCGCGCGCGACGAAGCCCGGGATGGCGGCATACGTGAGCCGGGTGAGCGCGGTGACGTTCAGGTCGATCATCCGCGTCATCGCGTTGACGTCGCTGTCGAGCAGCGGCGTGTGCGTACCGATGCCCGCGTTGTTCACGAGCAGCGTGATGCTCGCATCCTGTTTGAGTTTCGTTTCGACGCGGGCCAGCGCAGTGCGGTCGTTGAGGTCCGCGTCGACGATTTCGACGCCTTGGTGCGTTTCGTTCGTGATGCGCTCGGCGAGCGCGAGCAGCCGGTCTCGGTTGCGCGCAACCAGAATCAGGTCGTAGCCGCGGCGGGCGAGCCGCTCGGCGTAGACTGCGCCGAGACCCGACGAGGCGCCGGTGATGAGGGCCGTTCCTTGATGTGCCTGAGCCATGATGTCACTCCGGTTCGAAGGTGTTTGAAGGATGCGTGAATGCATTCTGGCTTCGTTTCGTCGCGACAGAAATGACAAATTTCAGGATGATTCAGGTCATCGCCATGACTTGGAACGGGCATGCACCGGATCATCTTTCCGTACCCGACGATGCACCCGCAACAAGGGCTGGACCTTGATGCGATTGCGCCTTGATGGCACTACGAAGGTTGTTGACGAGCGATACCTTTGTATATCTTTTTTTCCACCGCGGGCCGTGTTTATATGATCAAGATGGTTGCCGTGACGTGATGGGGAACGGACATGTGCCGGATTGGCTATCTGATTCGCGATGGCTTTCAGATCGTAGGGCTCTCGACGCAGGCGGTGTTCGAGTGGGCGAACATCGTGGTGGGCGATCCGTTCTACGCGCTTGAAAACTTTTCGGTTGCGGGCGGGGAAATGCGTTCATCGCTTGGCCTGACAATGGCCACACGGCCATTGCACGAGCGTGT
>NZ_QTQP01000095.1 GCF_003854275.1 Burkholderia sp. Bp8963 | reverse complement strand
GTAGGGCCGCACTTGGAATAAGGCAGTGGACTTGCAGCAATTGCGGCACGGAACACAACCGCGACACGAACGCCGCAAGGAACATTGCCCGCACGGGACTTCGTGCGCTAGAAGTAGGAATCTCCGGCCTTTAGGCCGGAGAGGAAGTCAACCTTGCTCCGGCAACCACTCCGCCGACAGCGCCTGCTCCATCGACCACGGACACGCATCAGGCAGCAGGGCCAGCCCGATCTGCATCTCGTTGGCCGCCTGCTGGCAGGCGTCACCCCACATATCGCTTATCCAGTCCGGATCGCTCAGCATGGGTTTCAAGCTGGGCGTCTTTTCCAGGCGCCGGGCGATCGCCGCGCGCTGAATGCGCAACGTCGCCTGCCAGCTCGCACCTCGCCGCTCCGGCTGGCATTGCCATTTCAACAAGTGTGCCAGCAGCACCGCCATCCGACTCGCCAGTTCGCGCTGCTCGCTCTTACCCACGTCCTCGATCTCCTCTGCAATATGCTCAATGTCCAGTTCCGAGTACCGGCCACTGCGCAGCAACTGCGCCTGCTCCTGCGACCACGCAATCACGTCCTTCTCGTAGCGATTCGCCTTCATCGTTCCCCTCTCCTTCGGATCCCGCTCAACACACGATCCCATTTCCACGTTACAGCAGCGCTTCCAACCCCTTGCGATCCACCAGGTTCAGCAGCTTCAGCGACGGCCCGTTCGGCTGCTTCTGTCCCTGCTCCCACTTCTGCACCGTCGACGTGCTCGTGTTCAGGTACGCTGCGAACACCGCCTGACTCGCCTTGTTCCGCAGCCGCAGCCGACGGATCTGCGCCGCACTGTACGTCTTTACCGGCGCTAGGCTCAGCACATTGAACTCGCGCAGCGTCACCGCCTCCATCGCGCCCGCCTCGTGCAGCCCGTGCGCCGTCTCGCGCAAGACCTTCAGCAGTTTGTCACTCATCGTTTCACCTCTCGCCTAGCTCTGCGCCCTGTTTTGCAATCATAGCACTTCGTGCTATATATCATCGACGGCCTCCCGTGCCTCGCGCTCCAGCTCGGCTATCAGCAGCGTGAGCCCTTCGCGCCGATCCACCGCCCTTCTGTCCGGTCGGACCAGGACGGGGAATGCGCGGGCAAAGGTTCATGGTCCCGCCGCGTGCGCGTCTACAGGAACGTCAGTTGGTCCGCGAAGGGATTCACGACCGCCAGCGGTTTCAGCAGCCGCTGCACATTGCGTTGAATCTGCAGCATCCGGGTCCTTCTGCCGTTTCAGCATCAGGCCGTCAAGCGTTCGCTTCTGACGTTGCAGGCGGTGAATCGCCTCCGTCTATTCGGGCCCCTCGGCCAACGCGAGCAGTCCCGTTATATCGGTTTTGCGGGTCGCGGCCGCAGAGGTGACTCCTTGCGGGATCACCTGAACGCGACGATCGTCTTCGTTCCGGTGAGTCAATGCAAGTAACGCTCTATATTTGATACGCTAAATTAATATTTATAAATAACGTTCGATATATGAGACGTTATGGCGTTTACGGCTGACGGATCGTTTCGCTAGAACACGCGGTAATAGGTGCACAGCACCGGCCCTACACCTTCAGGAACTGATCTACCCCTAAAATCTCATCCCAATCGCCCGATTCCGCAATCCAGTCCCAATCAGGGCTGGTGGGTTTTGGCTGCCGTCGCACCCAACGTTGCAGGCAGCGTGCTTGCAGCCATAACCATCGACCCAATAGCTGACAACAAAACCAGCGATCCACCCCATTCACTGAGAGCAGGATTGACAGCGACCAGCTCGAAGGTTCTGTTTGGAAACAGGGTGAGCACCGATAAATGTATGCGATCAATTAACGACGTCTACCCAGTGACGCTCTGAGAGTCCAGCATGTGTCCACCAAACGGAGGTGGACACCTATGTCAGAGCACGACTCAGAGTTGCAGGTCGTTTCGCGCAGCCGCGACGGGCGGCGGCGTTACGACGAGAAGGGCAAACGCGCGCTGGTCGAGGCGGCGCTGCGTCCGGGTATGTCCGTGGCACGCCTGGCGCAGGAGCACGGGGTCAACGCCAATCTACTGCGCAAGTGGATCACGAAGTACCTACTCGAGCGTGAGAGCAGCCGCTGTGCATCCGACGGTGCCGTCGTCGTGGACTCGGGCGGTGATGCGCCGGTGCGCGACGGCGTTCCGGTGGTGATCCAGGGCGAGACACCTGCAACCGCATTCGTACCAGTCGTAGCCGCTGCTGCGGCGACGCCATCTGTCACGGCTACTCCAATCGCGTTTGCACTGAAGGTGCGCCTGCCCAACGGCGTCGAGTTCAACCTGGGCCAAGCCGGCATCGACGAACTGAGCACGCTGGTCCAGATGTTCGGGAGGCTGCCGTGTTCCGGTTCGACGACGAGCTGAAGGTCTACCTCCATCGCGATCCGGTGGATTTCCGCTGCGGGATCAACAGTCTGTCGATCCTGGTGGAACAGGCGATGCACCTGAGCCCGATGGCGCCCGCGCTGTTCGTGTTCGGCAACCGGCGTCGCGATCGCATCAAGATCCTGGGCTGGGAACGCAACGGCTTCTGGCTGCTGCTCAAGCGGCTCGAAGCGGGCGACCGCTTCGTGTGGCCCGACAGCAAGACGGCGGTGGTGACGCTGAGCGTCGAGTTGCTGCACTGGCTCGTCGACGGCGCCGATATCGCCGCAATTGAGCGCCATCCCAAGCGAAACTATCTGCGCGTAAGCTGAACGCGCGATCGGCATGCTGGTCAAAGCGGCATGCCGATCAACGTCACCATCGATGCCGACGAACTGAAGGCGCTGCTCGCGATGCGCGAGCAGCATGACGCGCTTCGGCGCGAGCGTGACGAGTTGCAAAGCACGTTGCGCATGGTGACGGCGGAGCGCGATCTTGCCGAGGAACGGCTGCGCGCCTACCGGCGCGAGCTGTTCGGCGCGAAGAGCGAAGCGCGCGAGTCCGATCAGCTCGGCCTGTTCAACGAAGCCGAGGTGCTCGGCGCATCCGCGACACCCGCACAAGAAGACACGCCCGGAACGAAGGTTGCCGCGCATACGCGCAACAAACGTGGCCGCAAGCCGCTCGATCCCGCCCTGCCGCGCGATATCCACCGTCACGAACTGCCTGAGGCCGAACGGTTCTGTGCCAACGACGGCCATGCGCTCGTTGAGATCGGCGTGGAAATCAGCGAGCAATTGAACGTGATTCCGGAGCAAATTCGGGTCACCCAGCATCAGCGCGTCAAGTACGCATGCCCATGCTGCGACCTGGGCATCAAGGTCACGCCGGCACCCGCGCGCATCATCCCGCGAGGGCTGCTCACCGAATCGGCGCTCGCATGGGTCGCCGCGGGCAAATATCAGTTCGGCATGCCGCTGTACCGGCAAGCGGGTCTGCTGCGGCGCTTCGGCGGCGACATCTCGTCGAACACGCTGGCGGCGAGTATGGTGCGCGTGGGCCTGGCGACGCAGCCCGTGATCAACCTGCTACGCGACGCGCTGCTCGATGCCGAACTGATCTACTGCGACGAGACTACCTTCCAGGTCCTGAAGGAAGAAGGACGACAGCCGCAGACAAAGAGTTACCTCTGGGCGCAGATGACCGACTCAGACACGCCCGTGCGCGTGTTCACCTACACGCCCGGTCGCGGCGGCAAGCTGGCCGATAAGCTGTTCGACGGCGTTCGCGAAGGTGCGGTGCTGATGACCGACGGGTACGCCCCTTACGACGGCATCGCTCAACGTCATCGGCTCATCCATCTTGCATGTTGGACGCATGCTAGGAGGGGCTTTGTGCGAGCGGAAGACAACGTCCCGAAGGCGGCGCGTACGCCCGATCTGCTGGCTACGCGCTTCATCAAATTGATCGGCAAACTGTTTGCCGCCGAGGCGCGCAGCCAAACATGGGAAGCGCAACGACGACAGCGGCTGCGACGACGATACAGCACTCGCGTGCTCGAACTCATCCACCGACTGATGCTGGAGCACCTACCCAACGTCGTGCCCGGAAGCCTGCTGGGCAAGGCGTTGAATTACATGCAGGGGCAATGGCCAAAGCTCGTCCGCTACATCGAAAACGGCGACTGGGCCATCTCGAACAACCCTTGTGAGAACGCCATCAGGCCATTCTGTTTAGGCCGCCGCGGCTGGATGTTCGCCGACACTGTCGCCGGTGCGAACGCGAGCGCAAACCTGTATTCCCTCGTGGAAACGTGCCGCGCTAACCGCATCGATCCGTACCACTACCTCCACTGGCTCTTCCAAAAACTTCCACTTGCCACGACCGTCGAGGACTACGACGCGCTGTTGCCGTGGAAGATGCCCGCCGACCTGCGCTGAGTCGCCGCTGCCACACCTCAGAGTTCGACGCTACCACTCTGAGAGGCGTTAATTAACGACCGCGTACCGATAAATCCAACACCACACCGACCGGCCGCGCGAGCAAGCTCGCCACTTCAAGCACCTTCTTGACGGCTCGCCGGCGTGAATGCCAGGGAGCCGTCACGCGCATGGTGGAGTTGGAAAAAGCGCTTCGGAATGCAATCACGGAGCGCCGGGGAAGCGTCGCTGACGCATGTCGCAACGAATTCGGCTCCGTGAAATGGATCGGTGAAGGGAAAGCGCGAGACCGCCCCGGCGGCCGGCGGGGCTCAGCTCAGCTCAGCTCAGCTCAGCTCAGCTCAGCTCAGCTCAGCTCAGCTCAGCTCAGCTCAGCTCAGCAGCACGATATTGCCCGGCAGCCGCGTCACATGCGCACCATACAGGTTGCCGAGCATATCGATCACGTCATCCAGCCGGTTGATCGGAAACTGCGCCTGCATCCGGTTCGCGCCGAGCGATGCGCTGCGCAGCACGACCTTGCCGCGGCGATAGCGGTTGATCTCGGCAATCACATCGGAAAGCGGCACGCCGTTGAACACGAGCATGCCGCGCCGCCACGCGGTGATGGCGCCCGAATCGACACGCGACACCGGCTGCACGCCGCGGTCGTCGTAGGTCACCTGCTCGTTCGCGCCGAGCGCGCGCCGCCCGCCCGGATGGTCGAGCGCGACCGTGCCGGACAGGCAGGTCACGCACACCTGGTCGTTCGTGCGGCGCACGTTGAAGCGGGCAACCTCCGCGCGCACCCGGCCGACGCCCGCGACGACGGTCACCGGCCGCAGCGCGTCGACCCGGCCGGCCACGGGCGGCGCCGCATCGATCTCCGCCTCGCCGGCCACGAGCTTGACGCCACGGTCGGCCTGCGTCGCGATCACGTCGAGCCGCGTCTGCGTGTTCATTTCGACGGTCACGCGCGACGACAGCGCGACCTGACGCTGCTCGCCGGTGCCGGTACTGTAGTCCGCGGCCAACTCGCCGAGCGACGGCCACAGGCCCAGCGGCGGACGCAGCGCGAGCCACGACGCGCCCGCCGCGACCGCGAACCCGACGAACGCGCGCCGGCCAGTGCGGATCGCACGCTCGCGCTTTGCGACGCCGGCCCACGCGCCGCCGCGCGCGCGCTCCTCCTGCGCAATCTCCGCCGCCGCGGTGCGCAGCGTGCTCCAGGTGTCGCGCAGCTGGTGCGCGGCCTGCGGATCGTCCGCGCACCACCGCTCGAACGCGTCGACGTCCGCCCGGCCCGCGTCCCCGGAACGCAGCCGCAGCAGCCACGCACTCGCGGTGTCGTGCGCGTCGTCGGCGGGATCGAGCTCGGCTTTCGTCATCGTCGGGATGCTCAAAATTTACGGGGTCCGCCGCGCGAACCCGGGTACGGATCGCCCTCTTCCTGCATGCGTTGAAGGCAGTGTTTCATCGCCGCGCTGAGCTCGCTTTCGACGAGGCGCAGCGAAATGCCAAAGCGCTCGGCAATCTCGCGGTTCAGCAGGCCATCGACGCGCGCGGCGACGAGAATCGCGCGGCGCCGCGGTGTCAGCCCGCGCAGCACCTCCTTCAGCGCGTCGACCTTGCGGCGCGCGGCGACGATGCGCTCGGGATCCGCGAGCTCGTCGGGCAACTCGAGCACCGCGTCGAGATCGTCCTCGTGAAGATGGCGGCGCTCGCGCCGATACTGGTCGACCGCGACGTTATTAGCCATCCCGAGGATATACGCATCCGCGTTGCCGACCTGCGTCGACACGTTCGCGTTCTCGAGACGCAGCCAGGTCTCGTGCAGCGCGTCGGCCGCGCCGTCCTTCGAGCCGGTCGCGCGCTCGAGACGCCTGACCAGCGACGCATAGTGCGCCGCGATGCGCTTCCTGAGGCCCGCGCGGGTGTTGTCGGACATAGCCGCCTAGCCTCGCGCGTCCGCGGCCGGGCAGCGGAAATGCACGCCGCTGCCGACCGGGCGCAGCATGATCGTCACCGGCTGCGGCAGCCCGGCGGGCGGCGCCACGTCGAGCTTCAATGCGCGCAGCGCGCGCAGGATCGCCGCGTCGCGGACGCCAAGACCGCTCGATGCCACGAGGTTGACCGCCACCACCGCCCCCTTGTCGTCAATGCGCACCTGCGCGACGAGCCGATAACCGCCCGGCACCAATGCCGGCAGCGCGCACAGCGCGTCGATCAGGCGTGCCTGCAGCATGCCCGCAAACGCGCGCCGCTCGTCCGAATCGCCGATGCCGTCGATCGGCAGCGCGCCGCCCGACATCGCGTCCGGCGCATCCGGCGCCGCTTCTCTCGTTGCCGGCTGCGCGACGATCATCGCCTCGTCCGGCTGTATGAAATCTGCCCGCAGGCCGGTGCCGGCGAGCACTCGTTCGAGCGCGTCGCGCGGCAGGAAATCGCCGACGATCGGCGCGCTCGTGCGCCCCTCCAGCAGTGGCTCGGGCGCGAGCACGATCAGCTCGCTGATCCGCGCGAAATCCTGCAACGCCTTCGCGAGCGGCTGCGCCTGCAGATCGAAATGCACGGTGGTGCCCGGCTGGCGGCCGCCTCGCGGCGCCTCCTGCGCGCATGCGAAGCGCACGATCGACGCGACGAACATCAGGCAGACAGCCAGCAACAGGACACCGGCCGGCGCCCGTGAACGTGTCATGAATCCATGGCCGGATTGGGAGTGGCCCGCGGCCGCAACGCAGCCGGCCCTGTGTTCGGCCCCATAGCAAGCGAACGCCCGATTGTCGGCAGCGACTGTGACAGTGCGGTGACGTGCACGCCGGATGGCGGATCGCTGGGGGTGTCGGCGGGATTGGCGGTGTGTTTACTGCCGAGCCTGCCGGCGTCGCCGCGCGCCCGCCGCTCACGGTTCCGCCGCCGGCTGCAGCGTCGCCGACACCGTCGCGATGCCAGGCTTGCCGTCGGCACTCGCGCGCGCGGCCGCGATGCGCACGCGCTGCTCGCGGCGCGCGCGTTCGAGCCAATCCGTCCACACGGCGAACGACACGCCCTTGATATCGACCTGGATGCCGTTGCCGAGCACGACGACCCGCGCGCCCGCAATGCCGGCGTCTGCGAGCGACGCGGCCAGCGCATCGCGCAGCGCCGCGCCGGCCGGCGCGCGGACAGCCGCCGCCGCGCGCAGCCGGCGCACGTCGCCGAGCTGCGATTCGACGTCGGCGAGCTGCGCCTGCAACTCGGGCAGCCGTGCGGCAATCCGCACGCGGCCCGTTTGCGCGGGCTCCCACAGCGCCGTGTAGACGAACGCCACAAGTGCCAGCGCGCCGCCCGCCGCGAGCAGCGCGCGCTCGCGCGGCGCTCGCTCGTCGAGCCACGCCGTCAGCGCGGCGCGGGCCGCGCGGAACCGAGGGTCCATTTCGCGTCATCCTCCTGAACGGACAGGCCCTGTGCCTGCAAGCGGCGGCGGAAAGCGCCGGCGTCGAGCGTCGTACCCGGCCGGAACGTCACGTCGAGCGTGCCGTCGCGATAGTCGAGCGTCGCGACGGCGTCGGACGGAATCGGCGCGAGCGCGCGCGACAGCGCCGCAGCGAGCACCGGATAGTCGCCCGCACGCAACTCGCCGGTCGCACCGCGCAGCCGCTCGAGCCCGGCCTGCATCTGCGCGTGCGGATCGAGCACGGCCGTCGTGCCAGGGAACGCGGCTTTCATCGCGTCTATCATCCGCGCGTTCAGCGCGTCCTCACGTACGCGCAGCCGGTACCACTGGATGTTGACCGTCGTGACGGCTACCACGAGCGACGCCGCGGCCAGACCGAGCGCGAACCGCCACGGACGCCAGCCTTGCGCGATGCCCGCAGTGCGCGCTCCCGACGCGAACTCGAACTGACAAAGATCGAAAGGGCAGCCGAGCGCGCCGCGCGCGAGCGTTTCCCACGGCAAGGTTTGCGCGGCGAGCGGGAATGCGCTGGCGGTGCGCGAGTCAGTTCGCGCAAGCGTCGAGGTGCGAGCGGTGGGCGCGCCGGTTCGCGCAAGCGTCGGTGTGCGAGCGGCGGGCGAGTCGGTCCGCGCAAGCGTCGATGCGCGTGTGGCGGACTGTCCAGCATCGTCATGTGGCACGCGCGCGTTGCCATCGTGCTGCGCGTCCGCATGTGTATCGCCTTCACGCGGCACGTCCCCGTACGCGGTGATGGCCAGCGCATGTACGCGGATCGACTGGTATCGCGACAATTCCGCAATCGCCACGTCGAGCGCCGATGCATGTGCAGCAAATCCATATCCGGTCGTGCCTTGCCTCACAACCAGTTCCACCCATTCCCGATCGACCGCGTCGTGGTCCGCCTCGGCGTGCGGCGTCGCGCGGTGCACGATCAGTACGTCCGCTCCGTCGACGGCGCACGCGTCGACGGTAGATCCGGTTTGCGTCGCGGTATCCGTTTGTGTCGGCGTGCTCGTTTGCGTCGCAGTGCCCGTTTGCGTCGCAGTGCCCGTTTGCGTCGCAGCGCCGGTTTGCGTCGCAGTGCCAGTTTGTCTCGCCGTGCCGGTTTGCGTCGCAGCGCTCGTTTCCGTCGCGATGCAAGTTTCCGTCGCGGTGCTCGTTTGCGTCGCCGTTGCCGTGGCAGTCGTCTCGTCGACTGCGGCAATCGCCTCATCGCCCGCTTGCCCGCCCGGTTGCGGCGTCGCCGCGAGCGCATCGCCCTCCACCGCGACCGGCGCACGACCCGGCAGGCAATGAATCAACGGCACCGCGCGCAAGCGGCGATGGCCGGCGCCGGCAAACGCGTCGAGCAGCACCCCGAACCGCTCACGGTCAACAACTGCCACGCGCCGCTGCGCCGCGTCCTTGTCCGCCGGCCCGACCGCGACATGACAACGCAGCGCATCATCGAGCAGATACTCCTCGACCGCATGCGGCAGGATCCGGCGCAGCTTCGTTCCGGTGACGGGCGGCAACGCGACGTCGACGAGCAGCGTGTCGCGCGCGGCCACCACGAGCACGGTGACTGCAGCCTTCGGCCACGCGTCATGCCGCGCGTCGCCCGCATGCGTGAGCCGCGCGTGGCCGTCGAAGCGCGCATACGGCATCGGCATCGTCGTCCACGTCGCCGCGTCGAACCTGTCGAGCGGCGGCAACAGCACGATCAGGCTCGACATCGCGCGCTCCGTTTCCGTCGTTGCGTCGGCATGTGCATGTCGTCGCTCATGGCCGGCGCACGACGAAGTTGCCGATCCCGGTCGCGACGACAGCTAGCCGCACATCGCCGGACGACAGCGTGATCGTCACCGGTACGTCGATGCTCTCGTCGCCGATCACGACCCGCGACACCGGCTCGCCGCCGCCCGTGTAGCGGATCGACACGTCGGTCACGTCGGTGCCCCAGCGGCGCGGCCGGAACAGTTCGTCGGTCATCGGCGACCACGCGCCGCTCTCGGTGCGCTGCAGGAACCGGTAGCCGCCGCCCACCGGCTGCCACGCGATCGGCAGCGAGCGCACCTGTGCCTCGTCGCCGGCCGATTCGAGCAGGCTCGCGAGACGTTGCGCTTCCTCCGCGAGATCGGTGCGGCGATTGCGCGACGGCGCGAGCGCAACGACTGCGACGAGCAGCCCGGCGATCACGAGCACGACGAGCATCTCGAGCAGCGTGAAGCCCGCCGCGCGCCGACGGAGCAGCGGTTGCAGCCTGCGCCGACGGAGGCGCGGTTGCGGCTCGCGCCCGCCGACATCGCAATGCAATGCACGTCGAACGCAACCGCGTTCGGCCAGGCCGCTCACGCAGTGCGTGGCGGACATGAGCCGCGTCCCCGGCATCGTGCCCGGCATCGCCCCCGCCACGCGCCCAACGCGCAGCGCGCTGTTACTGCCAGGAGCCGATGTCCGCATCGTTCCCCTCCCCGCCGGGCTTGCCGTCCGCGCCGTAGCTGAACACGTCGATCGTACCGTGCGCGCCCGGGTTTAGATACTGGTACGCGTTGCCCCACGGATCGCGCGGCAGCCGTTCCAGATAGCCGCCGTCCTTCCAGTTGTTCGGCACCGGATCCGTCGCCGGCTTCTGCACGAGCGAGTTCAGCCCCTGCTCCTGCGACGGGTAGCGACCGTTGTCGAGGCGATACAGGTTCAGCGACTGCATGATCGTGCCGATGTCCTGCTTCGCGGCGATCCGGCGCGCCTCGTCAGGACGGCTCATGATCTTCGGCACGATCAGCGCCGCGAGAATCCCGAGGATCGCGATCACGACCATGATCTCGATCAGCGTGAAGCCGCGTCGCGCGTGGCGTGAAGCGCGCTGCGGCGCGCGCGTAACGTGTGGCGTCATCATGCATTCACCCTCGCATCAAAGAATGTCGACATGCCGCTTGAATCCAGATTCGAACCAAGATTTGAACCCCGACTTGAACCCCGATCGGCCCACCGCCGATCCCTTGAACTTCACACCGCGATGAAACCCGCCGAACTGCTCCGCTCCATCCCGCATCCGTCCGCCGCCGCACCGGCCGTCGCCACGCTCGCCGCCGGCGCAGCGTTCGTCGCGGTCGCACTGTGGTCCGTGCACGTGCTGCGCGCACCCGACGCGCCCATGCCCGCGCGCCCTGCGCCGCCGACGCCGTTCGACGTCTCCGCCGGCGCGCAACTGTTCGGCGCCAAACCCGGCGACGACGCGCAGCACGCGGTCCAGCTGCTCGGCATCCTGTCGTTCGACGCGCGCCGCGCGGCCGCGATCGTCAGCATCGGCAACGACGCCGCGCGCGTCGTGCGGCTCGGCAGCGCCGTCGGCGACGCCGGCAAGCTCGCCGAGGTGCGCGCGCACTCGATCGTCGTCGACCGCGACGGGCTGCCGCGCGAGATCGCGCTGCCCGCCCCGCAAAATCCGAACGCGTTCGTGCGCTGATCTCCGCATCACCGCACCCGTCACTGCACCATGTTGTTCAGCTCGATGATCGGCATCATCACCGCGAGCACGATCACGAGCACCACGCCACCCATCGCGAGAATCAACAGCGGCTCGAGCAGGCTCGTCAGGAACATCGTGCGGCGCTCGAGCTCGCGTGACTCGCCGTCTGCCGCGCGGTCGAGCATCGTCGTCACGTCGCCGGTCACTTCGCCCGAGCGGATCAGGTGCACGAGCACCGGCGGAAACGTCTTCGTATTGCCGAGCGCGCGTGACAGCGACGAGCCTTCGCGCACGCGCACAATTGCGTCCTCGACCTTCGCGTGCATCGCGCGATTGCTCAACGTCTCGCCGGCCGCCTGCAGTGCACGCAGGATCGGCACGCCCGCCGCGGTCAGGATGCCGAGCGTGCTCGCGAACCGCACCGTGTTGTAGCCGCGCACGAGCTTGCCTGCGAGCGGCGCGGTAAGCAGCCAGCGGTCGAACGCGAGACGCGGGGCAGCCTGCGACAGCACCTTGCGGATCGCCATTACCGCCCCTGCGAACGCGGCGAGCGACGCCCACCACCAATGCCGCACGAAATCCGACAGCGCGAGCATCAGCACCGTCAGCAACGGCAGTTGCTGCTTGGTGCTCGTGAACACGTTCGCGACCTGCGGCACCACGTAGCTCAGGAGGAACGTGACGATACCGAACGCGATCAGCGTGACGACGGCTGGATACGTGAACGCGAGCACGATCTTCTGCTTCAGCGCATTGCTCTGCTCGATGTAGTCGGCGAGGCGCGACAGCACGATGCCGAGCTTGCCCGTGTGCTCGCCCGCCGCGACGAGCGCACGGTAGATGTCGGGGAAGTCGCGCGGATGCTGCTCGAGCGCGTTCGCGAACGAATGGCCGCCGACGACCTCCGCGCGGATCGACGCCATCAGTTCGCGCACGTAGTCGCGCTCGGACTGCTCGCTGAGCACCGACAACGATTCGTCGAGCGGCAGCCCGGCGACGAGCAGGCTCGCAAGCTGGCGCGTGACGATCGCCTGCTCGCGCTGCGATAGCTTGCGGCCGAGCGCGAGGCGCCGGTTGCGATCGCCGTGCAGGCGCGACGCGGCTGCCTCGACGACGAGCGGCGTGAGCCCCTGCGTGCGCAGCTGGCTGCGCCCCGCGCGTGCGCTGTCTGCCTCCAGCACGCCCTTCAGCGTGCGGCCGGCGGGATCGATCGCTTCATAGCGGAATGCCGACATGTCAGTGTCCTCCTGTCACGCGCACGACTTCCTCGAGCGACGTCGCGCCGGCCGCGAGCCAGCGCTCGGCGTCGTCGCGCAGCGTGCGCATCCCTTGCGCGCGGCCCGTCGCGAGAATCTCCGCGTCGGCCGCGTTGCGGTGGATCAGCGAGCGGATCGCGTCGTCGACGAGCAGCAGTTCGTACACGCCGCGCCGGCCCGCGTAGCCCGAATGGCCGCACTTGTCGCAGCCGACCGGGTGCCACACGGTGCGGCCTTCTTCATGGCGTT
>NZ_QTQP01000094.1 GCF_003854275.1 Burkholderia sp. Bp8963 | reverse complement strand
CCGAATCCGTGCGGGTCGAAGAGTTTCATGACGCACCCAGCTGTTTCTGCACGAGCTGGTAATACATGCCCTTGAGGGCGACCAGTTCGTCGTGCGTGCCCTGTTCGACGATCGCGCCTTCGTACAGCACGAGGATCTTGTCGGCACGCATGATGGTGCTGAGCCGGTGCGCGATGATCACCGCCGTGCGCCCTTGCAGGATCTCGTGCATGTTCGCGAGGATGTTGCCCTCCGACTGCGTGTCGAGGGACGACGTCGCCTCGTCGAACACGAGCAGGCGCGGGTCGTGATAAAGCGCGCGCGCGATGCAAAGCCGCTGGATCTGGCCGCCCGACAGGCCCACGCCGCGCTCGCCCACCACCTGCTCGTAGCCGAGCGGCAACTTGCTGATGAACACATGCGCATCGGCCATCCGCGCGACCTCCTCCATGCGCCGCCAGTCGGGGCTCGCGTCACCGCATGCGATGTTCTCGGCAATCGATCCGGAAAAGACCAGGTTCGACTGCATCACGTAGCCGATCTGTGCACGGTAGCAAGCCTTGTCGATCGCGTTCATGTCGTAGCCGTCGACGACGATCTTGCCGTCCGAGGGCGTATAGAAGCCCACGAGCAACTTCGCCAGCGTGGTTTTCCCCGAACCGCTGCGCCCGACGATGGCCACCATCTCGCCGCGCCTGATGGTGCAGCTGATGTTCTCGAGCACGTAAGGCGTTTCGTTGCCGCCATAGCGGAAATACACGCCGTCGAAGCTGATGTCGCCCTGCAGGTCGGGCAGCACCACGCGCGAGCCGAGTTCGGACGGCTTCTGCTCGGGCTCGATGTCGAGCACGTCGCCGAGCCGCTCCATCGCCACCGCCGCGTCGTTCATCAGGCTCCACATGCCGACGAGCCCCATCAGCGGTGCCAGCACGCTGCCCATGAACGCGTTGAACGCGATCAGCTGGCCGATGCTGAGTTCATGCGCGAGCACGAGGTTCGCGCCCACCCACAGGATCACGATCGTGGTCGCCGCATTCAATAGCTGGCTGCAAAGCGCCACCAGAATATTGAATGCCTGCGCGCGATACTGGACGTCGAGCGCCTTCGCATACTTGCGCTCCCACTTCAGCCGCACCGACCGCTCGATGCCCATCCCCTTCACGGTCTCGACGCCGCCGAGCGTCTCCATCAGCAGCGACTTCGCATCGGTGGACGCGGCAAACACCTCGCGCGCAAAGCCTTTCAGCCTGGGCGTTGCGAGCGCCGTGAGCGCCATGATCGGGATCACGAACGCGATCAGCACCATCGTCATCTTCACGTTGTAGAGAAACATGATCGTGAAGTAGATGAAGATCATCAGAAGATTGAGCGCGGTCGTCACGGTGGACTCCGTCAGGAACGCCCGGATCGTCTGGTTTTCCTGGAAGCGCGCGAACACGTCCCCGCTCTTGCGGCGGGCGAAGAACGAATACGGCAGCGACATCGTGTGTTTGAAGAACTGCGACATCATCGCGAAATCGAGGCTGCGCACCATGAAGTTGGACAGATGCGCACGTATCGTCGTCATCAGCTGCGTGAACACGTGCGAGATCACGAGCCCGGCGATCAGCAGGTGCAGCAGGCTCACGTTCTGGTGCACGATCACGCCGTCCAGCACGTTCTGGATGATGAGTGGCGGGATCACGCCGAGCACCTGGATCACGAAAGTCGCGAGGAACAGGTTCGCAAGAATCTTCCGGTAAGGCTGCAGATAGCCGATGAAGCGTACCCACGGCGAACGCGACTCGGCCTGCGGCGCGGCCTGCCCGGTCGCGGTGAACAGCAGGCAGGTGCCGCTCCAGCCGCGCTCGAACGCTTCTACGCTCAGCTTCCTGAAGCCGAGCGCCGGATCGGCGATGCGCACGCACGACTTCGAGACGCCGTACACGACGACGTAGTGATATCCCTCCCAGTGCACGATGAACGGCAGGTCGAACCCGAGCAGCGCCTCGTACGTGCACTGCACGCCGCGCGTCGCGAAGCCGACCGCCTCGCCGGTGCGCGCGAGACTGTCGAGCGTCGCGCCCTGCGTCGTCACGTTCGCGAGATCGCGCAGCTTGCCGAGCGTCATCGCGATGCCGTAGTGACGGCAGATCATCGCGAGGCACGCCGCGCCGCAATCCATTTCCTCCGCCTGCTCGACCAGCACGAAGCGCTTGATCATGCGCTCGCCGAACGCGGCGTCGGCGCCGATATCGATCTGCAGCGGGTGGCGGCGCCGTTCGGCGAGCTTCTTCTGCCGCTTCAGCTCCTGGTCGACGAAGCGGATGCGCTCTTCGAGCACGTCGCGCAATTTCGGGTTGCGCTCGAGCATGAAGTGCACGGTCTTTTCCGGAATCACGAGCAGGCGCGTATCGGTGACCGCGGTGACGGTCGCCGCCTGCTCCTGCCGCAGCAGGCACGCGCGCTCGCCGAAGATCTCGCCTGCGCCGAGCGTCGCGAGCGGATAGTCGTTGCCGTCCTCGTGGCACGACACGCTCACCTCGCCCTGGCGCACGACATACAGCCGCAGGTCGCCGCCCGGCCCCTGCCTGACGATTTCCTTGCCGGCCGCGACGCGCTTCACGCCGACGCTCGACACGTATTCCTCGAGTTCCGCACGCGTCAGCTTGCCGCGCAGGTCGAACAGCCGCGTGACGAAGCCGCCGGCCGAGCTGATCGCGACATAGCTCGTCACGAACGACTGCGCGGCGGGGTTGTCGCGCAGGATCGGCTCGATCGCGCTGCGCGGGATGCACAGCACCTCGGTTTTCGTCGACGCGCGCACCGACACCTCGTGCCCGTAGTCGCGCAGCATCGCCATTTCGCCGAACACTTCGCGTTCCTTGCGCACGCCGACGCTGGTTTCCTTGCCGCGCTCGTCGGCAATCAGGCGCACGGCCCCGCAACGCAGCACGTACAGGCCCTCGGCCAGGTCGCCGCGGTTGCAGACCGTGTCGCCAAACGCGTAGGTGCGCAGCTGCGCCTGCGCGGCCATGCGGTCGAGTTCGTCGCGCGAAAAGAGCGACAGCGGCTCCACCGACGCGAGAAACTCCGCGAGCGACGGGGTGCTGGCCGGTGCAGGGGCTTGTGCGTCCATGGGTCCGGTTCTCCGCGCTCAGCGTGCCTCGATGATGTGTTCCTGCGCGCGCTCGGCAAGCCACTCCTCGCGCAGCAGGCGCCGCACCTCCGACGCGACGTCGGCGTCGAGCGCGGCCGGGTGTTTCGCGGTGACGGAAAAGATCTCGAAGAACGCGCCGTCGGGCGCGGCGAACGGCCCGAGCAGGTCGCCCACGTGCGCGTTGAACACCTTGGCCTCGATGTCCGTCTTCAGCGAGCCGCGCAGCACCTTGCCGATCACACCGCCGCGCTCGGCCGTGTCGGCAATTGAATGCTCGCGCGCCATGTCGCCGAAACTGTCGGGATCGTCCTCCAGGATCGCGATCATCTCGCGTGCCTTGCCCTCCGAATCCAGCACGATGTGACTGACCTCGATGCTGTCGAACTTCGGCGAATTGAGCTTGAAGTACGCTTCGACGGCCGCGTCGCTGCACACCGTGTCGAGCGTCTTCTCCTGGTACAGCGTGTCGGTGATGAACCGCTCGAACTCGTCGAGACTGATCCCGAACACGTCCAGATAGCGATTCATGTCCGCGGCGCGGTGCAGGCCGCGCACGCGGCGGAACTGGTCCGCGCGCTCCTGGATTTCTTCCGGCGTCACCTGCACGCCCATCTTCTTCGCCGCGATCACCGTGAGCCGGTCGCGAACCTGCTGTTCGACAAGGCCCTCGAACTGCCCCGCGAGCTTCAGCACGCGGATGAAGTCGTCGGTGCCGATTACCTCGTCGTCGATACGCACTATTGCGGTCATCTCGTCCCCCTTGGTCCTCTTGGTCCTCTTGATCCTCTTGCTCCCGCAAGCGGCCATCGCCGCTGAATCGCCAGCGGCGCGATGCAACACCGCCTGCCTGCGTTCCCCTGCACCGTGCCCACCGCCATCAGCCGGCGATCTGCCTGAACGGGTCCAGCGCGAACCCGATCACGCGTCGCTCGCGGACCACGATTTCCGCCGTGGCCGTCATCCCGTAGCGCAGCGGATACTTCGTGCCGGCGATCACGTAGGAATCGCGCGCAAGCGCCACGCGGCCTTCGTAGACGGGCTCCTTCGTCTGCGCCTGCGGCTTCGTGGCCGGCGAAATGTATTCGAGCGTGCCGTCGATCACGCCGTAGCGCTGATACGGAAACGCATTGAACTTGAGCTTCACCGGCAAGCCTTCATGGAGAAATGCGCGGTCCTGCTCCGCGATCGCGACCTTCACGACCGGCCGCGCATCGGACGGCGCGATGCCGCCGAGCGGCGTGTTCGCGAGGATCTTGTCGCCCGGCTGCGTCGTGGTCACGTCGGTGATCACGCCGGAGGCCGGCGCCAGCACGAGCAGGAAATTGTCCTTGTCGATGTTCTCGAAGCGGATGCGCGCGGCGGCATCCGCGGCGAGGCGCGCCGTCTGCACCTGCAGGCGCAGCTTCTCTTCGGTGTTCGCGATGTCGCGCACCGTCGCGTCGTACTGGATGCGCAGCCCGGTCAGCGTCTCGCCACTGCCTTCTAGTTGCGCCTTCGCCTGTGCGAACTCGTGGCTCTGCTGCGCCTCGAGCTGCGCAAGCCGCGCCTGCGCGACACGGTAGCTGTCCTGGGCCTGCAGATACGCGCTGCGTTTCTGTTCCACCTGGCTCTGCGACACGCCGCCGCCGCCCGGCAGCGCGAACAGGCGTGCGTACTTGTCCTGTTCGTCCCTCGCGAGGTCGAGCGCGTGGCGCGCGTTGTCGATGTTGCTGCGCGCTTCGTCGATCTGCGCGCGCTGCGATTGCGCGAGCTTGCTGGTGCCTTCGGCGATGCGGTTCTGGTGCTGGTGCTCCTCGACCTCGATCTGCTGCTTCAGCGCGTCGGCCTTGCGCTCCATCAGCTGCTTCTTTTCCGGAAACTGCTTCCATTCGCGCTCCGCGTCGTCGAGCTTGAGCCGCGCATCGAGCGCGTTGGTCGCCGCCTCGATCGCGCCGCGCGCGTTGATCCGGCCGATCACGTCGTTTTTCTCGACCGGCTGACCTTCGGCGATATAGATGTCCACCAGCTCGCCGTCGACGGGCGCGTAGATGCGGCGCACCTCGGACTCGGGCGCGAGCGCGCCCTGCGCGGTCACGATCACGTCGGCGCGGCCGACGAACGACCACAGCAGCGTGCAGACGACGAGCCCGACCATCGCGATGATGGTCGCCTGCGTGAGCCGCCACGGCCGCGCCGTCAGGATCGCGATGCCTTCGACGCTGTGATCCTCCAGCGCCTCGCCGAGCGATCGCGGCGGCTCCGGCGGCTTCGCCTGCCGCGCGCGCTTAAGGAGACTGTCGAGCTTCACCGCGCCCTCCGGAGGAAGCGAGCCGTTCCAGCGTCCCGGCATGCGCGGCGAACTGCGGCGTCGCGAAGCGGAACTGCCTGAGGCGATCCAGTACGGCCGGTCCGTGCCCTGCCCGTGCGTCGCTCTCGAACTGCGTGTACTGCTGCAGATCGGCGCGCACGGCGTCGAGCCCGCCCAGTCGCGGATAACGCTGCTCGTAATCGGCAAGCAGTGCGGGGAGACCGTCGAGCCGGTCGTCGTCGAGCGCCGACCCGATCGCCCGCTGCAGCCGCTCGAGCGCCGCCACGTAGACGGAGTTGTCGCTTTGCAGCTTGCGCAGCTGGCTGAGCGCGTCAGCGTAAGGCACGCCAAACGCGGGAACGTATGACGAAATCCGGTCGAGCAACCGCTGATGCGCGCCCGGGTCGTCGTTCCAGCGGCCGGTCAATGCCTTGATCGGCGCTTCATCGCGGTAGATCCGGATCGGCGCCTCCGGCCCGCCGCGGCCGGCAACGAACGCCTGCAGTTCGCCGATCCACGCAATCTCGTCGACGAGCGGACGCGCGTCGGCGTTGTGGCGGGCCAGCGTGCGCATCTGCTGCACGACGGCGCGGGCGCGGTCGAATGCGCGCGTGTTTATCGCCGTGATCCATTCCGGCGTTGTCGACCGGACGAGCGCCTCGGTGCCCAGTGCAAGGAACGCCGTATCGTCCGGATGATCGGCGAGGTAGCGATCGGCGAGTTGCGCCGCTTGCGCGGTGTCGCCGCGCGCCAGCAGCGCGCGCATCTCGCGCAGCGGCGCGTCCTGGAAATACAGCGTCGCGAGCAGCACGACGACCGCGGCGACGAGCCCCCCGCTCCACGCGCCCAGCCGGCGCATGTCGACGCGCCCGCTGCCGCCGAGCGCCTCGCTCAGCTCCGACAGGAAGACCTCGAGCCGGCCGCGCCGGTGGCGCGCTTCATGCGCGGTTTCGGCCGCGCCTTGCGCGGCGTGCGGATTGACCTCGTCGTCCTGCGCAACGGCCGGCACCGTGCAGAAGATGTCGAGGAACGAATGCGCGGTATCGACGAAGGTCGTCCGGTCGGCGTCCACATCCGCTGCATTGGCCGCATGCGCGCCGGCTCCCGGCGGCGACGCGGCCGTCACGGTGGCGTCCGGCCCCGGCCCGCGCTGCACACCGACGCGATAGACGAAGTGATCGCCGCCGAACGCGAGCAGCGCGCCGTCGGCGAGCGGCACCGCGTGCTCGTCGAGGCGCCGGCCGTCGACGAACGTGCCGTTCGTGCTGCCGAGGTCTTCGACGAACGCGTCGCCGTCCTGCTCGTAAATGTGCGCATGACGCCGCGACAGGTAGTTCACCTGATGCGGATACGCGTTCCGGTAGCACGCGAACGTGTCGTCGGTCTTGCTCACGAGAAACGGGAACGCGGTAATGATGACCGGTTGCAGGCCGAGATCGCCGCGCTCCGGCGACAGCGTGATCACGGCCGGCCGCGCCGCTTGATGCGTCGCGCACGGCACGAACGAGACGCGATACGCGAGCGTGCCGGCCAGGCGCAGTTCGTCGCCGTCGCGCAGCACGTGCGGCTTGTCGCCCACGTCGACGCCGTTGACGGCCGTGCCGTTCTTGCTGCCGAGATCGGCGACATAGGCCGCGCCGCGTTCGAAGAAGATGCGCGCATGCCGGCGCGACAGGTCGGCCACCCGCTCGGGTCGCGCGGACGAGAACGGCGCGTCCGTGCGACCGACGGCAAACAGCGCCTTGTCGATCCGGATCTCGCTCAACTCCGGATCGGCAACCGGCTTGAGCACGATGTCGAACGGCCGGTCGAGCGCGGCCTGTTTCTCGGCAATCGAAGCGGCGTCAGGAACCATGATTCGGCCAACGATCGACATGCGCCCGCCAATGGGCACGCGGCGCAGGAATCGCGACGCGCTCGCGAACCATCCGTGTGAAGTCGCGCCGCCGAGGCACCGGGCGACGCGCGCGTGAAAAAAGTTTAGGCGACGGAAGACGGTAGTCAATCGACTGGCGCCGATCGCGCGGCTGCGCAGGGCTGGCGTGTTCATTGCATTGCTTGCCGGACCGGCTCGCTGCTCGCATTCGAGACCTCGACCGCACGCCAGCCGCCGCCGATCGCCTTGTAGAGCGTGACCGTGTCGCTCAGAATCTGCTGATGATTGGCAAGCAGCGCGAGCTCCGCGGACGCCACCGAACGTTCCGATTCGAGCACCTCGAGCTGCGATACGAGGCCTTCCTTGAGCTGCGCCTCGACCTGCGCGGCCACCGTGCGCAGACGCTCGCCCTGCTGCTGAAGCTGCGCACGCTGCTGCTTGTGCGCATCGAGATCGACGAGCGCATTTTCCACCTCCTTGAACGCCGTAAACACCGTCTGCCGGTACTGCTGCTCGGCGACCCTGGCCTGCGCGTCGGTCGTCTTGATGTGCGCGCGCACGCCCGGGTCTAGCATCGGCAGGTTGATGCTCGGCAGGAAGCTGAACGTGAACGCCCGGAACAGATCCGACAGCGCGAACGCCGCGGTGCCGCCGCGCCCCGTCAGGCTGATCGACGGCAATTGCGCGAGCTTCGCCGCGCCCACTTCGTCATACGATTCGAGCACGCGGTACTGCGCGGCGACTACGTCCGGCCGCCGCGCGAGCAGTTGCGCGGGCAGCCCCATCGGCACGTCCGGCAGCTTGACGCGCTGCCGGAGATGACCGGCAGGCATCCTGAATTCTCCGGCCGGCACGCCCAGCAGCGTCGCGAGCGCGTTCTCGGCCGTGTCGCGCGAACGGTGCAGCTCGATCAGCGTGTTCGCCAGCCCGTTGATCTCCGCGCTCTGACGCAACACTTCCGTTTGCGGCGCGACACCGTTCGCAAGCATCGACCGGTAGATCGCCAGGATCTGCCGGTTCTTGTCGAGCGTGCGCTGCTGCTGTTCGATCTGGTCGTCGAACTGCAGGATCTGGAAGTACGTGGTCGACACATCAGCGACGAGCGTCAGGTAGCCTGCCCGCCAGTCGGCCTCGGTCGCATGAAATTCGGCCTTCTGCGCCTGCACGCCCTTCTCGACCTTGCCCCAGATATCGATGTCCCAGTTCAGCTGGCTGCCGACGTTGTACGACTTCGTCAGCGTCTGGCGCGTGTTCTTCTCGAAGTCCGCGCCCGCGCCGAGGTCGGCGGTCGGCAGCGCGCCCGCACGGACTTCGCCGATCTGCGCGCCGGCCACCTCGATGCGTGCCGCAAGCACCTTGATATCGACGTTGCCCGCGATGGCCTTGTCGATCAGTGCATTGAGAGTCGGATCGTCGAAGCCTTTCCACCACTCGGGATTGACCGCGTCCGACGCGGATACCGGCTCGTGCGCGTGCGCCCACGTGGCCTTGGCCGGCATCTCCGGGCGCTGGTAGACCGGCATTTTCAGATCCATGCAGCCGGACAGGACCGCCGCGCACAATCCGGCAGAGCCGGCGATGCGGGCGAGCGAACCCACGAGACCGCGGCGGTTGCGCGTGGCGGTAGGCGACAGGCGAGTGTTCACGATCGACTCCTTCGGAGGAACGCGGCGACGGTGCGGGATCGGACAGATGGCGTGCGGCCGATGCAGGGTGTTGGTCGTCTGGCTGCAGGACTGGACGCTCGCATCTCATACCGCATACGGCGTGCCAGGCGCACGTGCGATCGAACGAGATGGCGTGGAAAGGCCTGCCGACGCGGGTCCGACGATGACGAAGCCGGTCCTGGAGAGAGGTGCGTCGCGCACGGATCGATCACGCGTGATCGGCCGTCGCCAACACTTCCGGCTCGCGATGTCGGGCGTGCGCAGACACTTGCGCGATCAGTGCCGCGCAACGCGCAGTCACTTCACGTAAACCGTGATCTTCTTCGAATAGACGGGGGGATTTTGCGGCATGTGGTTCGCGTCGCCCATCAACAGCTGCAACGTGTGCTTGCCCGGAGGAAGCTCCAGCGTGGTTTCGGTCTCGCCCGCGCCGAAATGCAGGTGATTCCGGTCGGACGGAATCGGCTGGTCCAACGGCGGCAGATCCGTATCGACCAGCAGATGATGGTGGCCCGTGTTCGGAAACTGCACATGCGATGGCGCGACACCCATGTCTCGCAAGCCGAACCACACCCGGAACGGACGTCCAGCCGGCAGCACCTGGCCGTCGTTGGGCCAGCCGATGTAGACGACTGCCTTCGCGGAATGCATGCCGGGCTCGGCGGTCGTCGCACCCGTCCATAGCAGCGCCACGGCAGCGGCAAAGAGGATGAGCTTGTTCATGGCGTCAATTCAATTCCCGGTTCGTGCGGCAGGCGCGGCATCGCGCGCTACTTGACCGTAATCGTGATCTTCTTCGAATACACCGGCGGATCGTGCGGCACGTGGTTGTAGTCGCCCATCAGCATCTGCAGCGTGTGCTTGCCCGGTGGCAGCTCGATGCGCGCCTCGGTTTCACCGGCGCCGAAATGGAGGTGATTCCGGTCCGACGGGATCGGCTGGTCCAGCGGCGGGAGATCGGAATCGACGAGCAGATGATGATGGCCGACGTTGGGCCGCTCGACGCCTTTCGGGCAGACGCCCATATTGCGCAAGCCCATGCGCACCCAGAACTTGCCGCCGGTGATCGTGGCACCGTCCGATGGCCAGATGATGTAGGCCTCGGCGCCGGGCGGCGACGGCGTACGGCCGGCGGCGAATGCGATCCTCGGCGCCAGCACGGCGGCGGCCAAAGCCAGCAGCGTAGCCCTTCTTTGCATCGTGTTGCTCCTCGCGTGAGTGGCGGCGCGTGGCGTTGGACAGTGGAGCGTGACTAACAGCTTAGGACGTAATCGACAGGAAGGCATATATCGACGCGTGTCCGCGCATGTCTGTTTTTTGCGAAACCTGCGGGTGGTTCCGATAATCAGCGCAGAGCGCACGTGCTATCTTGAATGTGTCCCGGCCGTGCCCGCGCCAGCCGCAGGCCGGCATTGCGCTGGCCACGACCGGACACCTGGCAACGGCTGCGCTCCGCCTTCGGTCATTCCGTCCGACGGCGCACCCTGGGGGCTGAATATGTGGCGAATACTCTTGCCCGCATGCCTGTTTGCGTCGGTCTCGATGACATCGAGTGTCTGCTTCGGCGAGGCCGTGCATCCGTTTGCCGCGCCGCCGCCGGCAGCCACCGCGCGCGCGCAGTCCGTCGAACCGCACCGCGTCGCGCTCGTGATCGGCAACGGCGCGTATCGTGACCATCCGCTCGCCAATCCCGTCCACGATGCCGATGCGATGCGCGATGCGCTGCAGGCACTCGGCTTCGACGTCATCACGCTGCGCAACGCCACGCGGCAGCAAATGCTCGACGGGCTCGCCGCGTTCGGCCGCCGCAGCGCGGCCGGCGGCACCGGGCTCGTCTATTTTGCGGGCCACGGCGCCAGCGTCGGCGGAACGACATGGCTCGCACCGGTCGATGCGGACGTCGGCTCTGCGGCCGCCGTGTCGCGAACGGGCATTGACCTGCAAACCGTATTCGATGCGACATCGCGGCAGCACGGCGACCGAATTGATCTGATCATTCTGGATTCCTGCCTGAGTGCGCTCCCCGGCACCGGCAACGTGGCGGCCCGCCAGCCACCGTCGCACACGCTCGTCGCCTACGCGACAGCGCCAGGCAAAGCCGCAGCCGACGGCGCAATGCATGGTGTTTACACAGCGGCGCTGCTGCAGACGCTCGCGTTGCCGGGGCTCGGTATCGCCCAGGTGTTCGACCGTGCCGGCGCGATTGTCGAAAGGGCCACCGGGCATCGGCAGATGCCGTGGGTCGCGTCGTCCCTTTCGGAGACGGCAACGACACTTCCGTTCACCGCGGCCCGTCGCTCAGGAACGGGCGCCGTGCCTGCCGGCGATGGCATCGACACACGATCCGCAGGGTTGGCCGACGTCAGCGTCGTCGCGCTCGACAGCCGGGGCGTGATGCCGAAGGACAGCGCCGAGCAGTACGAACTCACGTTCTGGGAGTCGATCAAGGACAGCAAGGAGGCCGGCGACTACGAAGCCTATCTGAAGGCCTACCCGAACGGCCGCTTCGCGCCGCTGGCGCAGGCCCGTCTTGCACGACTGCGCGCGGCCGCGCCGAAGGCGCCTGCCGCGGCCGCGCCGGCACCGGCGGCGAGTTCCACACCGGCCTCCGCTCCGGCTGCGGCTGCGGCTCGGGCTCCGGCGCCAGCATCGGCGGCTCCCGTTCAGGCTCAAGCGCCCGCATCGGCGGCGGCAGCGCCAGCAACGGCGCAGCCTGCGCACCCGCCTGGCTCGCCGGCAAAAGCACCGCCGCCGGCTGTAGTGGCGGCCCCATCGACACCGCAGCCGAAAGGTGGCGCGGCGGCCGCCAATGAAATCCGCGATTGCCCCGCATGCCCGGCGATGCTGGCGGTCAATCCGGGGACGTTCGCGATGGGTAGCAATTCCGGCGACTCGTCGGAAAAACCGGCGCATCGCGTGACACTCGATCATGCTTTCGCGCTCGCGAAGTATGCGGTGACCGTCGCGCAGTGGAACACGTGCCGCGACGCGGGCGCCTGTCCGCGCCTGCCGAGCGACAGCAACACGACGCCGAACGCACCGGTGCGCGACCTGAGCTGGGACGATGCGCAACTGTACGTGAAGTGGCTGTCGAAGATCAGCGGCAAGACTTACCGGCTGCCGACCGAGGCCGAATGGGAATTCGCGGCCCGTGGCGGCACCGCCACGCGCTACTGGTGGGGCAACGAGATGCGCCCGGGCAATGCGAACTGCAAGGACTGCGGTCAGCCATGGCATGCCGATGCACCGGACAACGTCGGCTCGTTCGCGCCCAATCCTTTCGGCTTCTACGACATGGCGGGCGGCGTATGGGAATGGGTCAGCGATTGCTGGCACAACTCGTACAAGAATGCGCCTGCCGACGGCCACTCATGGGACGAGCCGAATTGCCAGGTGCGCGTCATCCGCGGCGGCTCGTGGCGGGATGGCGCAAGCTACATGCCAGTCTCGACACGCTTCAAATACGACAGCAGCGTACGCTATTCGGCAAACGGGTTTCGCGTGGCCCGGGACATGAAGTAGGTCGATGCCGGGAGCGGGCAGCTGGTTGCTTCGGCGACGTCGGACGCCTCCTGCTGCACCTCGACGGCTTCCTCGACCTGTTCCTTCAGTTGCTGGCTCACCTTGTCGCCGAGATTCTCGACGACTCGTTGTCCCCACTCGCACGAGCGCTTGATCGCGCGAAACCGGTCATTGCTCGATCGGAAGCGGCGAAGGTTGGCTTTCGATATCGAAGGTACCTCGGCCACCGGTGCGCGCGTCGCGCCGGACCGCCTGGGGCGCAAGGCCAATCCTGCGCATGAAGGCTTCGCGCATATGGCTGCA
>NZ_QTQP01000093.1 GCF_003854275.1 Burkholderia sp. Bp8963 | reverse complement strand
CGCTGTAGTAACTGCCATTGAAGCGCGCGCCGTTCACCAGCAGGGAGCCGTCGGGGTTGACGATCGTGATGGTGTCCCAGGTGCTCGCGAGCGACGTGTTCTCACTGATGGTGAGCGACACACGCTGCGCGGCCGTGCCACTAAAGGTCAGGCTCATCTGCTGGCCGGGCGCGGTGGACGTGAGCGTTACCGGCGAGCCGCCCGGGGTGATTGTCGCCGTTGGATCAGCCGGCACATTGTAGAGAGTGAAAGTCGCGCTACCGGTCGCCGTGCTGGAGGGGGCGACCATAATCGTGTACGTTCCAGTAATTGGTAGCGTGTACGGGACGCCGGAAAAGTTGCCGCTGCACAGTGCCGTCCCGCCCACCAGTGACCCGTTCGGTTTCAGGATTTGTATCGCCCCCGAGCCACACGACCCAAAGGTCGAGTTGCTCACCAGGAGACTTACCCGTTGTCCTGCAACGCCGTCGAACACGATCAGCCCGATCGTCCCTGCGTTGGGAAGCGTGACGGTTTGGCTGGCGCCGATCTGCATACGACCGGTCACAGCGACCGCCGACGCCTGATAGGGGCTCGGTGCAACAAAGAAGTCCTGTGTGCTTGTCGCTTGACCGTAGGGTGTCGTCAGGGTGACTCGGCCCGACGTCGCCAACGACGACACCGTGCCGGTCAAAGAAGTTGCACTAGCAGAACTTACGAATGCTGGATTGGTATTGAATGCGAGATGATCTTCGCTCGTGGCGGTTCGGAAGTTAGTGCCTGTCACCGTCACTGAGCTGCCGCCGTTGCCAATCAACGGCGAAAATCCGCTGATCGTAGGCGCCAAGGCGCTCGTCACCGTAAACGCTGTCGCGCTCGACGCGCTACCGCTCGGCGTGGTGATGGAGATCTGCCCCGTGGTGGCTCCGGCGGGAACTTGCGCGACCAGTTGCGTGGTGGACGCAGAAGTGACGGTGGCCGCGACGCCATTGAAGCTGACTGCATTTTGACTTGCGGTCGTCGAGAAGCCATAACCCGAAATCGTTACGTTCGTGCCGACTGCGCCGGAACTCGGCGTGAAGCCGACTATCGACACTGCCGCGTTGCCGCGGGCAATGGAGACGATGTTGCCCGTTGCATCGTAATTGTAAGTCGCGGCGTTACCCGAGCTATCCACTACGCCAGTTAGCCGTCCAAGCTCATCGTAGGACAAGTTGTACGTGCCCGCCCAGCAGAGCGTGACCGCCGCAAACAATGTAAGCGGCAACATGGCCCATACAGCGCGAAGAACACGCAAAGATCGACGCAGCATCGCCGCCACCCCGTATGTGGACTCACCGAAGCAAACAAAAAGCCAGGAGATCGATCGGGTAGATCGAGTCTACGGAGATGGACAGACAGCGCAGGGTGAAAGCATTGCGTTGAAGGCGCCGCCCGACCTGGGCTTGACGAGGAGGAGCGCAGGCGCGCCCAGGTCCTTGCTGAGAAGAATGAACACTTGAACCCCCGAGAAATCTTATCCTTCTATTTAGGTCTACTTCTTATATGTTGCCGTCACCTGCAGCAATGACATTTGTTCTAGCACACGGAGTTCTGACATTCAATAACGCGATCATCATTTAAAAGGAAATGCAAGGTGAATGTCATAAACCGAGAGAAAGTATTTAAGTGCCGTGCGTATTGATGGCTCGAGAGCTTGCACTCTTTTGGCACAATTCAAATCAGCAAACGTTTGCGAATCAATGTTGCCTTGTACGATTTTTAGCGTGTGCTAGTTTCTTCATAACCACACTTTTTTACTTCGGGTGACGTGGCGATGAAGCGAGTCGACGCGAACATCATCCGCCGGCTATCGGCCCAGAGTCGAGTGCGAGCGCGCACCGTACATTGCGTCGCCGTGGCCATTGCCGCAGCCCTCCCCTTCGCGGCGCCCGGCCAGGTGACCAACGATCGGCTCGGTCTTCCCCTTTCAACACGCGCTGCGTGCGCAACCAACGACACAAAGGCGATACTGCTGGGGCGAAAGCTCTTCTTCGATAAGCGCTTCAGCGCTGACGGAATTGTGAGTTGCGCGAGTTGCCACCAACCCGAACGCGCCTTCACCGACGGTTTGTCGAAATCACGTGGCGTGGATGGTCTCACTGGAACCCGCAATGCGCCGAGCCTGCTCAATGCGGCACTGGTCGAGGCACAGTTCTGGGATGGTCGTAAATCCTCCCTGGAGGATCAGGCGCTGGAGCCCTTCGTAAACCCTGTTGAGCAGGGTCTCAAAAACCTCGACTCACTGTTGAGAACAATTCGAGGAGATACGGCATACGTCCGTGATTTCAAGACAGCATTTGGCGTTTCGTCGCGAAATATCGGCGCACAGCACGTCGCACGGGCGATCGCGAGCTTCGAACGCAGCCTCGCCGCAGGCGACTCGGCGTTCGACCGCTACTACTACGGCGCGGACAAAGCGGCGCTTTCCCCGGATGCCGTGCGAGGGCTCCTGCTCTTTACGGGGCGGGCACAGTGCTCGACCTGCCACACCATCGGCCCGCAGGGTGCTGCGTTCACCGACGGGCAATTCCATACTCTTCACGTCGGCATGTCGCGGATCGAAAGCCGACTTACGGAATTGACGCATCAGGTTCTCGCCTCGAGGAACCGGGGCGATTCGATTGCGACAATCGTTCTTGGCAGCGACGATGTCGCGGAGCTGGGAAGGTTTGTCATCACGCTCGATCCCCGCGACATCGGAAAATTTCGCACGCCAAGTCTTCGGAACGTCGCGCTGACGGCACCCTATATGCATGAAGGGAGCGTCGCGACACTCAAAGAAGCCGTTGAACAGGAGGTGTACTACCGCACAGCGCAAAGCGGTAGTCCGTTGATTCTCACTCCCCAGGAGAAGGACGATCTGGTTTCCTTTCTGGAGAGCCTGACAAGCCGTAGGGCGACGCAGACATACCAACATTGACCGCACGCATGATTGCTGCATCCGATGAGACACGGGTGTGCGATCTGGGCTCGGGATAGTAGTTCAACGGATTGGCAGGTTAGATTGGCGATTACTATACTGCCGTGCACGGTCGACCGACAGACCGATATTAGGTAGGACACCATACGTTGCTGAATTGTTACATAACGGTGTCTACTTTCGGGGAACAATGAGATGAAGGGCGATAGATTTCGTTGTTTGTCGTTTTTGCTTTTCATCGCAATCACCTTGCTGGGGCAAGCTGCATCCCCTGCTTCAATCGACATATACCTGACACGACAGGACGACGGCACACCCTTCTATAGCGATGCGCCTCGCAATAAGGCTTCGCATCTTATCGAGTCAACGGCCGGCGACCGACTCCACTCGCCGCCTACGGAAATCGGGAAATCCCTCGCGTCGCACTGGAATGCCGTGGTCAGGGACGTGGCCACCAGGCGCGGAGTTGACCCCGCGCTGGTGCAGGCTGTCATCGACGTGGAATCACACTTCAATCCCCATGCACGCTCTGGCAAAGGAGCCGCCGGGATGATGCAACTGATGCCACAAACGGCTACGCGCTATGGCGTGAGAGATGCGTTTGATGGCTACCAGAATATCGAGGCCGGTGTCCGTCATCTAAAGACGCTTCTCGACACCTATCACGGCAACGTCGTGCTGGCCTTGTCCGCGTACAACGCGGGTGAGCACACGATCATCGGCCACCATGGACTGATTCCGCCGTATCGGGAAACGATGCTCTACGTCCCAAAGGTATTGGCACGCTACGAGGCCTACCGGGCAATGAACATGGAACGGGAGGGGATCCGATGAAGTTCGCCAGAGATTCGGTTGGGAACGAGACTGCGGGACATCAACCTTCAGGACCGGCGGCACGCGCAAAAGGATTTACGCTGCTTGAGCTGCTCGTGGTCATCGTCATCATCGGCCTACTCGCATCGTACGTGGGACCCAGATACTTTTCGCAGGTGAACAAGTCTCAAACGACGCTCGCGAAAGCGCAACTCGCGTCGTTTGAGAAAGCGCTCGACGCGTTTCGACTCGACGTGGGGCGCTATCCCACGACCGAGGAAGGCCTGAATGCTCTCATGGTGGAGCCAACCAACGTCGCAAACTGGAATGGCCCGTACCTGAAGAAGGAGATACCCCCTGATCCGTGGGGCCGACCGTACCAGTACAGGGTTCCCGGACCCAAAGGCGAGTTCGAGGTGAAGACACTCGGCAAGAGTGGCGTGCCAGGGGGAACAGGCGAAAGCCCTGAAATTTCCATTCCGTGACTCCATGAGTGAGGGGCTAGCGATGCGTTTCGATGCGCGGGTTCTTGGCGCTGACCACCGGATCGTGCTGGTGAGCGTCGAAGCAAACGACCTGGAAGCCGCGAGGCGTCAGCTTGAGGCGCAGTCACTTCGCGCTATTGACATCCGTCCGTCGATTGTCGGACGGGCAACGACGCGGCGGTTTCGGTTTCCCGTCACGCTATTTACGCAGGAGTTGCTTGCGCTGTTGAGCGCAGGCCTCGGGATCGTGGAGGCCCTCGAAGCCCTCGAAGAAAAGGAGGCGGTGCAAAGCACCAAAGCCCTGATTGGACGGCTCCTGCAGCGGTTGCGTGAAGGCAACCGACTTTCCGCCGCACTTGCGGAGCACACATCCGTCTTTCCGCCGATATACGTCGGCCTGGTCCGGTCGGCGGAAGGTACGAGCGACCTGCCGGTGGCCCTCGAGCGCTACGTGGCCTACCAGCAGCGGGTCGACACGGTGCGTAACAAGGTCGTGAGCGCTTCGCTTTACCCGCTGATTCTCTGTGCAGTGGGTGGCGCGGTGACCGTCTTCCTGATGGCCTATGTTGTACCGCGCTTCGCGGTCATCTACCAGGACACCGGTCGCCCTCTTCCACTGCTCTCCCTTGCGATGATCAAAGGTGGGAAATTCATCGCGGGCCATAGCTTTGCATTTGGCATCGGCGCGGTTACAGGTACGGTTGCGCTGGCGGCAGCAGTGCGTTCGTTTCTGGCCAATGGCGGGCTAGGGACACTGCTACTGCGGTTACCACTCGTCGGCGAGCATGTTCGCACGTATCAGCTATCACGTCTTTACCTGACGCTCGGCGTACTGCTTGAAGGAGGCATGCCGATCATGGAGGCGCTTCGCAGTGCGCGCGCGGTGATTCCACGCGACTGGGGCCATGCGTTTGACGGGGTTAGCAAGCACGTTGAAGCTGGCTATGGGCTTGCAGCAGCGCTCGAAGGACAGCGTCTCACGACAGCCGTCTCCCTACGCATGCTGCGTGTAGGCGAGCAGTCTGGCCAGATGGGGCAGATGCTCCGACAGGCTGCGCAATTTTACGAGGGTGACATTTCACGGTTCGTGGACCGGTTCACGCGCACGTTCGAGCCTCTGTTGATGGCCGTGATCGGAGTGGTCGTCGGATCCATCGTGATTCTCCTATACATGCCGATCTTTGATCTGGCTTCGAGCCTGGAATGAACGAATCTACGCTGATCTCCGCACTTGACCGGGATCTGATCGAGACGGCTCGTGAGCTCGCGAGCCGGTCTTCCGGGAGCATGATCAGCGCGCTAACGACGACAACGGGAAGGGGCGGCCGGGAAATCGTTGCCATGCTTGGCGCGTATCTGGACTGGCCAGTGGTTGAAACAGCACACATGAACGAGGCGACGCCCGCGTTTGACCTGCTGCCTCTCGCCAAGGCGCTACAGCGGGGCGCTATTCTGCTGCGGACGTCGGCTGGCGAACTCTGGGGGGTGGTCGCGGACCCGTTTGATGCGGATCTGCAGGTCTGGCTGGACGCGCACGCCAACGCACTATTGCAGTTCCGGCTGGCGGTCGCCGAAGATATACGCGCCTACTTGGATAGGCAGGAGGAAAACACCCGCGCGGTTGATGGCATCCTTGCTATCGCCGGCAGCGATACGAGGGACCGAAAAACCACGCCGGAACTCTCATTTGCGGCCGTTGCCGACAGTTCGAGCCCCGCCATCAAGCTCATCAATTCCACGCTTTACGACGGTCTAAAGGCTGGCGCTTCTGACGTTCATTTCGAGTGCCATATGAACGGCCTCGCAGTGAGATACCGCATCGATGGTGTCCTTGTGCCGGCGGCTTCGTTCAGTGGCGACGAGCTGGCAGAACAGGCAATCTCCAGGCTCAAGGTACTGGCTGAACTGGATATCGGCGAGCGCCGGATTCCGCAGGACGGCAGGTTCCGGGTGAGCGCGCAGGGCCGGGAGATCGACCTTCGCGTCTCGATCATGCCAAGCGTCCATGGCGAGGATGCCGTGATCCGGATCCTCGATAAACGCGCCCTGATCGAGGCCCACGGCAGTCTGAGCCTCCATGCGCTGGGGTTTGACGAGCTGTCGCTACAAACACTGCGCCAACTCGCAGATGCGCCCCATGGGATGTTGCTGGTGACCGGTCCAACAGGATCTGGCAAGACGACGACCCTGTATGCCGTCATTGCCGAGACGCACACCAGCCACGACAAGATCATCACGATTGAAGATCCAGTGGAATATCAGTTGCCTGGTGTCTTGCAAATCCCGGTGAACGACAAGAAGGGGCTGTCCTTCGCGCGCGGCCTGCGCTCCATTCTGCGCCACGACCCGGACAAGATCATGGTTGGCGAGATCCGAGATTCGGAGACGGCTGAGATCGCAGTTCAGGCAGCACTCACCGGCCACCTCGTGCTGACGACTGTGCACGCCAACAACGTTTTTGACGTCGTTGGGCGATTCTCGCACATGCGAATCGATCCCTATGCCTTTGTATCGGCGCTGAATGGTATCTGTGCCCAGCGACTCGTTCGCCTGACTTGCGCGCGTTGCAGCCAGCCAGCGCACCCGACAGCAGAGCAACTGCGCAAGGCCGGTCTTCGGCCGGACGACGGAGAACAGTTCACATTTGTAACGGGTGCAGGATGCGGAGACTGCCGAGGCACCGGGTACCGTGGACGCAGAGCGATTGCGGAGATCCTTATCCTGAATGACGAGATCCGCGAGATGATTGTCGAGAAGGCACCCATCAGGCAAATCAAAGAGGCCGCATACAGGCAGGGCACAAAGACATTGCACCAAACAAGCCTGGATTGGGCCAAGCGCGGGCTTACTACACTGGAAGAGGTTCGACGTGTGGCGCTGGTCACGTGAAACCGCTCAACTCCAGATTGCTCGGGATCATGTCGCTCTTTGCCCGCGTGATGTAAGGAGTACGGCCGCCCAGCTCAGGAAACATCCCGTTACCGGGTTGGCGACCGTTGAAGACGCAATTACGTCATGCCTTGCTGAGGGGCACGGGTCGAATCTTGATGTGGACATCGTAGTGAGTGACGCGTATGCCCGATTCTGGATCGTCGTGCCGCCAAATAACGCGACTACTCGGGGAGATCTCAGACTGTGCGCGCTCTGGCGATTCGAAGAGCTCTTTGGTGAGTCGCCGGCCGCATGGAATCTCCAAGCGGACTGGCATGCGACCAGACGGTTTATGGCGTGCGCGGTTCCGCTGGCACTAACGGATGCAATTCGCTCGGCATTGTCGTCTCGTCGTATTCGCATCCAGTGCTGTGTTTCGCGGTTCGTAGCCGAGTGGAACAGGCATCATCGGCGAGTCCGCAAGCACGATACATGGTTCGGCGTATCGAACGATTCAATCGTGACCATGGCACTTGTGCAGGATCAGCGTATCGCGCACGTGCGGAAAGTAAGGCAACCGTCGGGCGAGGAAATGCAGCTCGACACACTCGCGTCGGCCCTGCGCTGCGTCGCCCTGCAACACGAAGCTCGTCTCCCGGAGAGTGTCCTGTTGTGCGGAGACATGCCTGCAACCAGGCAGGCGACAGGTATCGAAGGTTTTCATTTCGAATGGGTAGACGGCGATGCGCGCCCCAGCGGGAACCCTGAGTCTCCGGCGGCAACGTTGGAAGGGCCATCGCCATGAGAAGCCTGAACATCGATTTCTTGCCATCGACAAGGCGACAGCGGCTGCGCTTGCGCGCGCCAGTCCGTTGGATGGGACTGGTCGGTGTCGGCCTGTGCCTCTGGGCCGGTTATCGAATTGATGAAATTCAAACGATGAACTCGCGGCTTCGCGCGCACGCTAGTCAGATGGCGGCTGCACGTGCGATGCGCGAAACGGCAAATCGCCCGCCGGCGCTTCCTCCCGAAGTGCAGTTGCGCGCAGTCAGTCAGGCAATTGGCCGACTGAATGTACCGTGGAGAGATTTCTTCGCGGCGCTACAGAGCGCGTCTACGCCGCACGTCGCGTTGCTGGCAATCGAGCCCGAGGCCTCGACGCTCACCCTGAAGGGGATGGCCGAGGCAGCCACGCCAGAAGCCATGATTCAGTACATTGAAGCGCTCAAGCAAGGCAAGTTCTTCAAGACCGTGACCCTCTCCCATCATGAGATCAACACGGCTGATCCCAATGCGCCCATTCGATTCAGGTTCGATGCGACGTGGTAAGGACACGAGAGATGAAACGGATGACGCTCAACATCATTCTCGGGCTCGCAACGCTAACCGCGGCGGAATGGGTCGCGTGCGGAACATTGATGCTGGGTCTTTCGCTGGCCGGCATCGTCACGCCTTTGCTGTACCAGGAACTGCATGTGCAGGAGGACCAGCTGCGCGCACCCGAGCGGACTTCTCCGCGATCAGTTGTGAAGCCAATCAGCGGTGCCAGGCAGGTGACACAACGTCTCAACCACTTCTACTCGGTGCTTGCCCCTGAAGATCAGCTGGAGGGTTCGGTCGGGAAACTTTTCGAACTTGCTGGCCGCTCAGGCGTGACACTCGAGAAGGCGGATTATCGAATCGCCACCGAAAAGGCCGGGCAATACAAGATGTATCAGATTGACTTGCCCATGAGGTCCAGTTACTCGACTATCCTGGGATTCTGCGAGCAGGTACTGGCCGAACTACCGTTTGCCTCACTCGACGCAATCAGGTTCCATCGAGACAAGGTGAGCAGCGGGCAGGTCGAGGCCACGATTCGACTGACGTTCTTTGTCGCTTCGCAACCCTCGTGGCCGACGCCAACCAGTCCGTCGACGGGAGCGCGCCTCATCACGGAGACGGTCAGATGAGAGTGCGCCGCATGGTATTGGCAGGCGGGTTGATATCCTCCGCACTCGTTGCGGTGTTCGGGGATCGCTCGAGCCCTGGCGAAGTGGTATTGGCCACCCACGCCGCACCGGGCCCGGCGCCCACGCAGCGTCCGGCAGAGGCGCACTCGGCAACTGCAGACGCGTCCGATCATGTCGACGCCGCACCTGCTGGCGTTCTCCTGCTTCAGGACCGCGTCCTCCCGACGTCACACGAGAACGAAAAGCCGGACGTCGCACCATTTGGCGTTCTGTCCTGGGCGCCTCCTCCGCCGGCGCCCTCCGCCCCGGCGAAACCATCTGCACCACCGCTGCCATTCACTTACTTGGGAAAGGAACTCGACGGAGATCAATGGCGCATCTTCCTGGCGCGAGAAAACGAGGTCCTGATCGTCAAGGCCAACGACATCATCGGTGACACGTACCGGGTCGAGAAAATTGCACCCCCGACCGTGACTATTCTCTACGTGCCTCTGAACGAGCCACAAGAGTTGAGTATCAAATAGCGAGCGGCACGGGCCATGTCACCAAAATCCCTCCTGTTCGGCATTGTTCTCGTGACGATACTGTCCGCGTGCGGCAGCGAGCGGGCATTGCGCGAAGCGCACAAGTCATTCGATGCCGGCAAGGTGGACGAGAGTCTCGCCACGTTGCGAGCCGAACTCAAGAATGAGCCGACCAATGCCGCATTGCGGGCTACGTACCTACAATTGCGCGATCAAGCCATCGTCACATGGCTCGAGGCGGCTAAGGACGCTACACGCAAAGGGAGTCCGACGATCGCCCGCGACGACTATCAGAAGGTTTTGAAGCTTGATCCGGACAATGACCGTGCGAAGTCTGGATTGCAGCAGCTCGATGCCGATGCACTTCACTCAAATTGGTTAGACCAGGCCCGAACAATGGCGGCCAAGAAAGACGTCGATGCTGCAATAGCGTTGCTCCGAAAAATTCTTGCCGAAGACCCAGCCAATGGACCGGCGAGGACCCTGTCGAAGTCTCTGGAAGAGCAGCTGGAGCGCCCGCCTGCTAACCCGCAAATGGCGGCCGCACTGAAGCGCGTTCTGTCAATCGATTTCAAGGACGCCACGCTTGGTCAGATTTTTGAGGTTCTATCTCGCACGTCGGGCATCAATTTTGTCTTCGACAAGGATGTCCGCACAGACCAGAAAACCTCCGTGTTCCTGACTAACACAACCGTCAAGGAAGCCATCGATGTCGTGTTGATGACCAATCAGCTGGAAGCGCGCACGCTCGACAGGAAAACGATGCTCATCTATCCAAACACGCCGGCCAAGCTCAAAGACTACAAGTCGCTCACTGTACGCACCTTTTTCCTCGCTCACGCCGATCCGGAACAGGTTGCCAATACGCTCAAAACGATCGTCAAGACTCGCGATCTCATCGTCGACAAGAAGGAAAGCACGGTCATCATGCGCGACTCACCGGAGGCCGTTTCGATCGCAGAAAAGCTGGTTCAACTCCTGGATTTGCCGGACCCGGAAGTGATGTTGGAGGTCGAGATCCTGGAAGTCGACCGGGACCGACTGTCAAGCCTCGGCATCAAGTACCCCGACCAGCTTACGCTGACGCCATTGACCAACGGATCGAACAATACATTGACGCTGGCCGATCTGGGTCGACTGACGACGGCGGGTGTTGGAGCGACAATCACGCCGCTGACGGTCAACGCGAGTCTGACGACGACGGATGCAAATCTGCTCGCCAATCCCCGCATTCGCGTGCGTAGCCGCGAGACTGCCAAGATCCTGATCGGCGACAAAGTCCCGAATATCACCTCCACATCGACGGCGACCGGCTTTGTGTCGTCAAACGTGCAATATCTCGACGTGGGGTTGAAACTGGAAGTCACGCCAGTCATAGCTTCCGATGGCGAAGTGGAAATCAAGATCAATCTCGAGGTGAGCAACATCGCCAATCAGTTGACGACCTCACAAGGCACGATCGCTTACCAGATTGGAACCCGGTCCGCGGCCACAGTGCTTCGACTGAAGGATGGGGAGAATCAGGTTCTGGCCGGCCTAATCAACGATGACGACACGCGAAGCGCGAACAAGGTCCCGGGACTCGGCCAGCTACCGCTACTGGGCAGACTCTTTTCCAGCCATCAGAACGACTCGAAAAAGACAGAGATCGTCCTGTCGATAACGCCTCATCTCGTTCGCAGCCTACCGAGCCCGGATGCACGACTGCTGGCATTCGACTCCGGCACCGAGTCGAACTCACGCAGCCTGGAGAGGAGCGACGTCAGCGGTAACCTCATCGCGCCCAGCACGTCGCCGGCTGCCCTTCCTCGCGTTTCGCAAGAGGCACCGAGCGGTGAAGCGGTAGCCGCGGCACCGGCAAGCGCCAGCAGCGCCGTCAATTCTCCCCCGGGCGTGCCCGGAACCGCCGCGTCGGGCGCGTCTGTCGGTTCTTCGACGAATGGCGGATCTGACACAACCAACGGCACTGCTCAAGCGACCTGGCTTGCACCGGCGCAAGCTAAAGTCGGTGAGCCGTTCACCGTGCAACTGGTTGTGAACTCGAGTCTGCCGGTCACGGGTATCCCGCTGGCGATAGGCTACGACCCGAAGAAGCTGGAAGTGGCCAGTGTTGTGGAGGGGGATTTTCTGAAACAGGGGGGCGTGCCGACCAGTTTCCAGGTTCGGGCGGATTCCGCTACGGGGCAGATATACGTGACCGACACATACACTGGCGACGGTCAGGCGGCTGGCGCCGGAGCGACCGGTCAGGGTGCCATTCTGACCGCGACATTTAAGCCGATCAGTTCGGCCAATCCGACCTCGCTCGCGATTGTTTCGATGACCCCGCTCGGACAGAACGGGACGACGGTTCCACTTGCGCTGCCGGCACCGCAAGCCATCGTTGTCGTACCCTGAAGGGTGCTACATGCGGAACGCTCAGAACGGTTTTACCCTGATCGAGCTTCTCGTCACGCTGGCAGTACTCGCGGTGTTGGCCTGCATCGCGATCCCGATCGCGCAGGTATCCGTCCAACGTGTGAAAGAACAGGAGCTGCGCGTTGACTTGCGGGAAATGCGTACCGCGATCGACGCATACAAGGACGCTGCCGAGCGCGGCCGCATCGAGAAGGTGGCCGACAGCACCGGCTATCCCAAAGATCTCAATGTTCTCGTCGATGGCGTCGAGGATGTCCGGGATCCCAAGAAATCAAAGATCTATTTCTTGCGTCACATTCCACGTGACCCGTTTTCCACGGACGCCAGCATCGCTGACGCGGATACATGGGGGAAACGCAGCTATGCGAGCGAAGCGACTGATCCGCACGAAGGCGAAGATGTCTACGACGTCTATTCGAAATCAGCAGGTACTGGACTCAATGGCATCCCATATCGTCGGTGGTAGCGAGCCTGGTGCATCTTGCGGGCCGACGAGACGGCCTCGTCACCATGGCACCAACGGTTTCACGCTGATTGAGCTGCTCGTCGTGATGGCGATCATCGCCGTCTTATTGACGCTTGCCGTGCCGCGGTACTTTCAAGGTATCGAAGCATCGAAGGAGACGGTGCTGCACGAAAATCTGAGAATCATGCGTGAGACCATCGACAAGTTCTACGCGGATGTCGGGCGTTACCCCGATAGTCTCACTGAACTTGTGGACAAGAGGTATCTGCGCGCAATCCCCATTGATCCCGTGGCCGGGCCGACGGCTGAGTGGAAGATACTGCCGCCTGACGATCCCGACCAGGGAAAGATCTACGACGTTAAGAGTAACGCGCCGGGAAGCGACAGGCATGGGACAAGGTATGCCGACTACTAGGACCGGGCGGGGTATGCCGCCGAAAGGATTTACGTACCTCGGATTGGTGATTTTTGTCGCGATCCTTGGAATTGTCTCCGCGGCTGCAGCGGAGCTAGGCTCGATCGCCCGACGCCGGTCCGCAGAGGCGGAGCTTCTATTTGTGGGCGCGCAGTTTCGTGCAGCATTGAAGAGCTACTATGAAGCCACGCCTCGCGGGAGCAACCCATACCCCTCGTCACTTCAGGTCTTGCTCAAAGATCCACGCTTTCCAACTGTCGTCCGTCATCTACGCCAAATCTACCCAGATCCAATTACCGGACGAACAGACTGGTTGCTGGTCATGGCGCCCGGTGGCGAAATCATGGGGATAAGCAGCGCTTCTGCCCGGCGGCCGATTAAGACCGCCGGATTTCCCGAGCCGTTCGTAACCTTTGCCGGTAAGAGTAGCTATTCGGAATGGGTCTTCTATTACCAAATGTCGCCTGTCACTGTCGCGCGTCCTTCTGTCGCCACGGCACCCTAGGTCCTGTTCACATTCTCACCAGCGGCCCAAAGGCGCAGGCAAGCACCGCGAAGGCGAAATAGTTGCCGGCGAGCTTGTCGTAACGAGTGGAGACGCGACGAAAATGTTTGATGCGATTGAAGA
>NZ_QTQP01000092.1 GCF_003854275.1 Burkholderia sp. Bp8963 | reverse complement strand
TGATCAAACGTCTGGACGACGATGAGTCAACTGTCGTGGCGCGGCTAACCGAACTCGGCCGCAATCGATATGGCGCCGCCTTTCGCAGCCACAGTGGGCGTTGGGAGCCGCTGCCGGGCATGGGTTCGCTCGACGAAATGGCCGATGTGATCGTCACGCTCCTGCAGCCATATTTACAGCCTGATAATTATTAAACTTATTTGAGGGATGTTGTACTAGGCCGCCACGAAATCCCGGACGAACTTCTCATTGTTGTCGTCCTGCGCATAGACCTCCGCATAGGCACGAAGCACCGAGTTCGAGCCGAAGACCAGATCCACCCGCGTGGCCGTCCATTTCACGACACCGGACTTGCGATCGCGGATTTCGTACAGGTTCTTCCCTGCAGGTTTCCAGGTATGGGCCATATCGGTGAGATTGACGAAGAAATCGTTCGTCAAAGCGCCGGGGCGATCCGTGAACACGCCATGCGGGGTGCCGCCGTAATTGGTACCCAGCACGCGCATGCCTCCGACCAGGGCCGTCATTTCGCAGGCCGTCAGCCGCATCAATTGGGCGCGGTCGAGCAGCAATTCCTCGGCAGTGGCCACGTAGTCCTGCTTCAGCCAGTTGCGGAAGCCGTCAGCCAGAGGCTCCAGTACGTCGAACGACTGCGCGTCGGTTTGTGCCTGCTCCGCATCACCGCGGCCCGGCGAGAACGGAACCGTGACGCTGAAGCCTGCAGCCTTGGCCGCCTGCTCGATGCCGACGTTTCCAGCCAGCACGATGACGTCGGCAACGCTTGCGCCAGTGTCGGCGGCAATTTTCTCCAGCACGGTCAGCACGTTGGCCAGACGTCCCGGTTCGTTGCCGTCCCAGTCCTTTTGCGGATGCCAGATGTCTTCACGGCCAAAGCCGAAACCGAAGGTCTTCAACCCCATCGATTCGTAGGCCACGGTGCCTGCCAGGATGATCAGGTCGCCGTAGTGGCCCCAGTCTGCGGGCCACCAGTCCTGGCTGTCGGTCATCAAGGCCTTGAGGTCGTTTTTCAGCGCATCGACATCGAGCTGCTTGACTTCATCTCGATAGTTGAACGAAGCCCCCATCGGGTTGGTCTGGGTGTCGTGCTGATGCAGGATGTCGAGGTTCAGTGCGTTGGGCCACCAATCCATGTTCGACTTGCCTGCCGACGTTACGCCGCCGTGCATGACAGGGCACTTGCCGGAAGTAGTCACGTCTTTATTTTCCATATCCAGTTCCTTGGCGGGAATCGCTGTAAGAGCGCGTCTGCATCGCGATGCAGTTACTTAGTGGTTGTCCAGCCAACCCTTGACGTAGCCGGCCACGTCCTGCCATTTCTGATCCACGATCAGCGCATGGCATTGACCTTCAAACTGATGAAAATCGGTTACCGAGGATGGGTCGCCGTATTTCTTGAAATTCTTGAGATTGAGCGCGGCAGGGATAATGTGATCGTCTTCGCCGGCGATCATCAACAAAGGACCATGAGGCTTGCTGAAATCGATCTCCGCTACCTTTTCGCTTGTTCCGCGCCCGACCCGGCGTGACTCAGGCACGCCATAGTCACGGAAAATCTGCTGCGCTTCGGCCTCCGGAAGGCAATTCGTAAAGGCATAACGGAAATCGTCGAACGACGGCGCATACGGCTGGTCGACATTCGCAAACGGGCTGATAACCGGCCAATTGCTCTTGATAAACGACCACTTCGCCACGATCAGGCCCGACGGCGGCGCCGAATCGATTGCCACCGCTTTTGCGGCCAACCCTTCCGACAGCAGCTTTTGCGCCACCAGTCCGCCCATGGAATGCCCGATCACAATGGGTTTCTCCGGGAGTTGACGCAGCACCTGCCGATAACTTTCCACTACCTCGTCAAGGGTCAGCTTGCCCAATGCGGCCTGGGCTTCCGGCGATCGTTGCTGGTCGAGCGTTCCATCATGCAGAGGCCACGCAGGCGCGATGGTTTTATAACCCGACTTCTGAAAATAGGCCCGCCAGTTATCCCATGCCTTCGGCGTCATGAACATGCCGTGAATGAACACGACGGTTTTGGGATGAGAAATCGGCTGGCTTCCCGCATTTGCCGAGACGGCATTGCCGGACGGCAAATCAGTCGCAGCTTGTGCCGAGGACTGATTGGAACAGGCTGTGGCGGTGACCAACAAGCTCGCGAGCAATAAAGAACCGCAAAAAAATCTTGAAATTCCGGTCCGACTCTTGATTTCTTCAAACATCGTCTTTACCCCCTTTAAACAAAGCACACTGGCATGATTGCGCGTAAGGCATCGCCACCACGCCGAGTCGGTGACGCCGAAGTGGTTGATTGACAAGTCGGATGCAGTGACGCTGCACGCATTTCGCGTGAGCTTCGGCCCATGCGAGCGCCATCGAGTCGGTACAAGTCCGATCTTCCTGACCTGCGATCGAAAGCCATAAAAATATGGAGTGCAGAATTTGCTGCAGTGACACCGGGGCGTATTTCCCGCGGCGGAGCTGCGTCGATGCGGCTCTTTGCCTCGAACGGTGTCCTGGAACCGGCCTGGCACGCCGTGGTTACCCATGCGCCGTGCACCAGAACAATAGTCTTTGACATTGGGCCGTTCGATGTGAATGATACGTCCATCATAACGGCCATCCGGACACGCAACATGATGAAAAATCCTGAATTCTTTGCTGAAACGCCGGCGGCATCGGATGATTGTGCAGACCCTTTCGCCTTCAAGCGTGACCCGTTTTCTGACGTGCTGGAGTTGATCCGCGTTCGTGGCAACACGGTCTTCACTTGCGCGGCATCGGCACCTTTTGGAATGAAGTTTCCGGCAGGCAAATCCCGACTGCACATCATCAGAAGCGGAAGCGTGGTGATCGAAGGGGAGGGGCTCGACGAGCGGTACCACGCGTCGCAAGGAGACCTGATCTTGCTGATGCATGGGCACGGCCACGTGATTTCCGACCGGCCGGGTCGTTCGGCGAATCTCGTCACGGACCTGGTGCGACAGCACTATGATCGAACGCGACTGACGCTCGGGAATGGAGATACCAAATGGTTGTGCGGAGAATTCGGATTTGACGGTGTGTTGTCGCAGCGCTTGCTGTCCGTGCTACCACCGGTACTGGTCCTGAAGGGCCTGCGAGAGCGACCTTTCGAATGGCTGGAGTTGAGCTGTCATTTCATTCTCGACGAGGCATTGAATCCGCGCGCAGGTGCCGCCGCGATGATCTCGCGGTTGCTCGACGTCGTCTTTGTCCAGATGCTACGCACGTGGGCGACAGAGGGTGCTGTCGGTCATGGCTGGTTATCCGGTGCGATCGATGACCGCATCAATCCGGCGATGTCTGCCATTCATGCCGATCCCGGCCGGGCATGGAGCGTCAATGACCTGGCAGCGTTGTCGAATCTGTCCCGCTCGGCTTTCGCAGATCGCTTCCAGCGTGTCGTAGGGCAGGCGCCCTTGAGTTACTTGACGACCTGGCGCCTGGATCGGGCCGCGGAGTTGCTGCGGCACAGCCGTGCACCGATATCCGATATCGCAGGGCGGGTCGGATACACGTCCGAAGCCGCGTTCAGTCGAGCGTTCAAGGGCCGGTATGAGTTGTCTCCGATGCAGTGGCGGAGGCTTCATGCCGACTAGGATCCGGCGTCCCTCCGAGCACGTAGGCAAACTCTTCCCCTGCGCTTTCTGCGTGCGGGTATGAGGTGCGGCGCCGTGGCTTCAATCTCACCGTTCAATCGTCCCGAATTTTGAAACGATTGATCCTGAATTTTCCAATTTTCAAGATCGATACCGCTTGCAATACTGCGGCCTCGTCAACCAGATTTCGAGGCCACTGCAGTGCAAGAATCTTGCTGCTCTTCTTCTGACGGCGATCCTGTTGTGAATCGACCGCGATTGGCGCGAGCGCATCGATGGAAAGTGCTAGGAGTCGGTGTGGTGGCCAATGCCGGTTTCATGGCCGCAGCCAATGGCCTGCCTGCCACCGCTGTATGGCTGCGCAGCGCATATCGGCTCGATAACGCGGGGCTCGGTTTGCTGCTCGGCTCGCTCGGCATTGGCATCGCGCTCTCGGAGTTGCCGTGGGGATCCGCGGCGGATCGCTGGGGAGACCGGCGCGTGCTGCTGTTCGGTCTCTCTGCGACAGCACTGATTCTGTTGATTGCTGCGCTATTCATCGCACCGGGGCCGCGCCGCACCCCGTCGCTGGCCGCAGCGATGGCGTGCATGGGGCTGGCGGGAGTCGCGGGCGGCAGCGTAAACGGTGCCAGCGGGCGCGCGATCATGCGTTGGTTTCACGAGAACGAACGCGGCCTGGCGATGAGCATACGCCAGACCGCTGTGCCGCTGGGGGGCGGGCTGGGTGCGCTACTGCTGCCGACCCTCGCCGTCCACGCGGGCTTCGACTGGGTCTACGGCGTACTCGCCGCATTGTGCGGAACTTCAGCCGTATTGACGTGGCGGTGGTTGCATGAACCGCCGGAAACATCTCCCCATTCGAACGATCTGCCATCCAGATCAATTCGCAGCCCGTTGCGCTCCATTCGCGTATGGCGTGTCGCATCTGCGATTGGCGTGCTATGTGCACCACAGTTCGCCATTCTGAGTTTCACGTCGGTGTTCCTGCATGACGCGATTCATGTCGGTCTGCAAGGAATTTCGCTTACGCTATGTGTGGTGCAGATTGGCGCAATGGTGGCCCGGATCTGGAGCGGTCGCGCGACAGACCGAAATCGCAATCGCCAGGAATGGCTACGCAGCTGCACGCTGTTTGCGGCAGCAAGCTTCATTCCGTTGGCGGTATGCAGTGCTACGCAATTCGCTGCTCCGGCATCACTGGTGATGGCTGCCGTTGCACTGGCCGGTGTCGTGATTTCTGCGTGGCATGGGGTTGCCTATGCCGAACTCGCGTCGCTGGCAGGGGCCGAACGCGCAGGCACGGCGTTGGGACTCGCCAACACATTGGTGTTTATTGCGTATTTCCTGACACCGGCTGTCATTCCGCATCTACTTGGCCGCGCCAACAACTGGGTGGCAGTCTGGTCCTGCGCGGGAGCGTTGTCGCTGGTGGCGTGGATACTCTTTCCGGCAGCAGAAGCAAGGACTACGTCGGCGGCGGTCGAATAGACATGGATTCAGTATTTCGGCAGACTAGGTCGAAACCCTGACGCGCCGGGCCAGGAAGCATTCGCCGTTTTTCTGATAATCCGCGGAGCACAGCATGACATCGATTTCGACCATCGACTCCTTGTTTGCCGGAGGAGCGGGTTACCTGCCCGAAGGGCAACGTAGCGGCATATTCAAGCAGCGCATTACCGATTCTGTTCGCGTTGAGGCAACCGGCATATTGGGCGATGAACAGGCGAATCTGACGGTGCATGGAGGGCCGGAGAAAGCCGTTCATCACTATCCGGCAGAAAACTACGCGCGGATTGCACAAGCGTTCCCGGACAGGGCGCCTCAATTGGTTCCGGGCAGCTTGGGCGAGAACATCTCCACGCGATTTCTGTGCGAAACGAACGTACACATTGGCGACATCTTCCAGGTGGGCAACGAGGATCAGTTCTGGCAAGTGCAACTGGCACATCGCCCCTGCGTCGACGATCTCGACGCGCTGAGCGCCGTTCCCGGTCTCGCACCGGACTGGAAGCGGCGTCTGATCGAGCGGGTGAAATGGAGCCAGGCGCGCTCGGGACAAAGTACCTGAGTTTCCTTTTCATCCGGGAGCGCCCGGCCGCTGCCGCTTTGGTCCCCGCTACAGCGCAATAGGTCACACCATGACACGCGAAGCCATCATCAGCGGCATCATGGCTGGTCCGATGGACGCCAGCAGGCGCTCTTTTGAAACTCCGTCGCGGGACTGAACGGAGATGCCATGCAATTGGGTCGCGTAGAAATCGGCCAATGCGTTGACGTCGGTTCCCGGCACGAGCTGCCCTTGCTCGGATGCGAGCTGCAAGCGCTCGGCGATCGATTGCGTGCGTGCGCGCCGATGTGCTGCCAGCCATTCCATGACGCCTTCGTTCTCGGCCGCACAGTTGGTGGCGGCGGATACCACCATGCATCCGTGTGGCTGGCCGCGCCTGGTATAGGTAGCGACAGCGTCACGCAACATCCGTTCGATCGCCGCGCGGACATCGGTTTCCTCACTGAGCGCACGATCGGCGAAACCGCCGTCGCCTTGCTCGTAGAGCGCCACGGCTTCGTGGAACAGCGCCTCCTTGCTGCCAAAGGCGGCATAGATGCGTGCTGACGCGATGCCCATGGCGTCGACCAGGTCAGACATCGACGTGCCTTCGTAGCCGCGTCGCCAGAACGCGAGCATGGCCCGTTTCAGGGCCATGTCGCGATCAAATTCTCTCGGTCGTCCCGCCATTGTCTCTCTCGTCCATCGATACATCGTGCGCCGATTTTATCGCGCGTCGTGTTGACACGCGACGTTCGTTCATCCTATTCTTTGTCGAGCAACAAAGAATAGGAATTTCACATGCGTACCCTCAAGGGCCCCAGCCTCCATCTCGCGCAGTACGCCGACGATGCCGTACCGTTCGACAGCTTGCCGAACATCGCGCAATGGGCTGCCGGCATTGGCTTCAAGGCGTTGCAGATTCCCGCCTGGGACGGACGTCTGTTCGACGTGGAGACCGCGGCGGACAGCCAGGACTATTGCGATGAAGTGAAGGGCACGCTGGCCGAGCATGGCCTGGAGATCAGCGAACTGACCACGCACATCTTCGGGCAGCTGGTCGCGGTGCATCCGGCGTACGACGCCATGTGCGACAACTTCGCCCCCGATGCGCTGCGTGGCAATCCGGCCGCGCGCACGGCATGGGCGCTGGATCGACTCGAGCTGGCGGCACGGGCTTCGCGCCGCCTTGGGCTGACGGATATGGGTACCTTCTCGGGCTCGTTCGCGTGGCCGTACCTGTTTCCGTTCCCCCAACGGCCCGCGGGCCTGATCGAGACGGCGTTCGACGAACTGGCGCGGCGCTGGCGGCCGATTCTCGATGTCTGCGATGAAAACGGCGTCAACCTCTGCTACGAGATCCACCCCAGCGAAGACCTGCACGACGGGGTTTCCTTCGAGCGCTTCCATGCACTGGTCGGCCAGCACGCGCGCTGCAAGATCCTGTTCGATCCCAGCCATTTCGTGCTGCAGCAGCTGGACTATCTGGACTACATCGATATCTACCGCGAGCACATTCGCATGTTTCATGTTAAGGATGCCGAATTTGTACCTTCGGGACGACAAGGCATCTACGGCGGCTACAGTTCATGGCTGGAGCGTGCCGGCCGTTTCCGCTCGCTCGGCGACGGTCAAGTCGACTTCAAGGCGATCTTTTCCAGATTCGCGCAGTACGACTACGCGGGCTGGGCCACCCTGGAGTGGGAATGCTGTCTCAAGGACCAGGAGGACGGTGCGCGCGAAGGCGTCGCGTTCATCAATGACCACATCATCCGCGTAACGGAGCGCATCTTCGACGACTTCGCCGGCGCCGCGGTCGACCAACAGCAAATCCACACCATGCTCGGCATCGCATGAGCGGCTTCCCACTTTGCTACGGAAAATCGATATGTCCACCCGACTTCTGTCGCCATCGGCCAGCTCCGAAGGCTTTACTCATCAATATGTGCGCATCGATGGCGAGCGCGTGCATTGCGTCATCGCCGGCACCGGTACGCCCGTCCTGCTGATTCCAGGGTGGCCACAGACCTGGTACGCGTGGCGGCATGTCATGCAGGCACTCGCGGAGCATGGCTTCATGGCCATTGCTGTCGACCCGCCAGGCACCGGCTATTCCGACCGGCCGCATACGGGCTATGACACGGGAAACACGGCAGCCACGTTGCATCGCGTGATGACGCAGCTCGGCTTCGATGTCTATCAGTTGGCGGGCCACGACGTCGGCATGTGGGTGGCCTATGCGTTGGCCTGCGACCGGCCCGACGCGGTGACGGCGCTGGTACTCACGGAGGCGGTGATCCCAGGGCTGGCGCCCGCGCCGTCGATCTTCGTTCCGCCGGAAGAAAACATCTTCCTCTGGCATTTCATGTTCAATCAGCTGGCCGACTTGCCCGAGACGTTGATTGCCGGGCGTGAACGGCCCTATCTGGAGTTCATGTTCAACCGCTGGTCGTTTCGGCGCGACCGTGTGGCCGTCGATGTTTACATCGACGCCTATGCGGCTCCGGGCGGTCTGCGTGGCGGTTTTTCCTATTACCGCGCGATTCCGGAGACGGTCCGCCAGAATCGGGAGCGTTCGAAGCGCAAGCTGACGATGCCGGTGCTCGCCATCGGAGCCGAGCACGCCACCGGCGACGCGCCGCTGGTCACCATGCGCGATAACGCCACGGATCTGCAGGGCGCGGTCGTGCCCGATTGTGGCCACTTCATCATGGAAGAAGCGCCCGATGCCTTCATCGGGCATCTGTTGCCCTTCCTGGAACGGAGCCGCTGACCATGCCGTTGGACGCCAACATTGCCGCGCTGCTGGAACAATTGGCGCTGGTCGAGCCGCCTTCGTCGCTGGTGGCGTTGCGGCAGGCCACCGAGACGGCACTGCGGGCCTGGCATGGGCCACTGGAAGCCGTTGACCGGATGGAAACCTTCGCGGTACCCACGCGCGACGGTCAGCAGATACGGGTGCGGGCCTATTGGCCACTTGGAACGGGAGATAGCGGGTCACCCCAGCCAGCCATCGTTTATGCACACGGTGGCGGGTGGTGCCTGGGCACGCTCGAGCTTTACGACAATCCTTGCTGCGCGTTGGCCATGGCGACGCAAAGCGTGGTGCTGTCGGTCGACTACCGGCTTGCTCCCGAGCACGCATTCCCGGTGCCCCTGGAGGATTTCTGCGATGCGCTGGGCTGGGTTTTCAGCCACGCGGCCGGACTGGGGCTCGACCGTGCGCGAATCGCCGTCGGCGGCGACAGTGCCGGGGGCAACCTCGCGGCGGCGGCCTGCCTGGTCGCCCGGGAGCAGGGCGGTCCGCCGATCGCGCATCAGTTATTACTGTACCCGCCGCTGGACGCATCGATGAACACGGCGTCCTACCGGACTTATGGACAGGGCTGCTACCTAACGCAAGAGGTCATGCAGTATTGTTTCGCCATGTACCTGGCCGATCCGGCCGAAGGCAGCTCGCCTTATGTGTCGCCGCTGCGGGCGGCTTCGCACGAGGGGTTGCCGCCAGTCACGTTGCTGGCGTGCGAATACGATCCATTGCGCGACGAAGCGCAAGCGTATGCTGAGCGACTGCGGCAAGCCGGTGTGCCGGTCGATCTCGCCGTGCTGCCGGGGATGGTCCATGCGTGCATCCATATGTGTGGCGTGACGCAGGCTGCGCGTAGTCTGTTCGAGCTGGCCGGAACGCATATACGCCGGGCCTTCCAGCGGCGAGCGTTGCGCCGGCAGGTTAGCCACTGATCCGCTGATGGGGACCGTGCACCGTGCGTCGGCGGTTGCCTGGTCCGTTCCATCCTGACGAGTTCGTCAGCCAGCTTAGGGGCTTCAAACGGTGCAACGCGCTGAAGCCATGCGGTCTGGTGCGAGGCAGGTCTGCAGCGAGGTTTGCAGCCACTCCTTTCCGCAGACGACCTGAAGCGTAGGCATGCTGCCAGCACCGCATGGCGGGATTGCGCGGAGCGAGCGAAGGCAGTTCCCATCAAATAAGCGGCGAGCCCAGTCACGCGCTTTCGGTGTTTCAATTTGGCGAACGAATTCGTTCAAATTTTTTCGCTTTTCGTGGCACAGGCCCTCCGTTTACTCTCACGGCACCCAATTGCATGCGGTCGTCCGCCGCCGACACGCGCAATTGAAATAATCGAATCCGGAGACTTGACTTGTCTAAAGCCAGCCACATCGCAACGACCGAAGGCGTCCCGCAGATCGGGACATTCGCGCACCTTCGTTCCATTTTCAGCGGCTCGGTGGGGAACCTCATCGAGTATTACGACTGGTACGTGTATTCAGCCTTTTCGCTGTATTTCGCCAAGGTCTTCTTCCCGAGCGGAAGCCAGACGGTACAGTTGCTCAATACCGCGGCCATCTTCGCCGTCGGTTTCATCATGCGTCCGATCGGCGGCTGGCTGGTCGGCCTCTATGCCGATCGCAAGGGGCGCAAGGCAGCCCTGCTCGTTTCGGTGCTGGCGATGTGCGCGGGCTCCTTGATCATCGGCCTGACGCCCGGCTACAACAGCATTGGGCTGGCGGCGCCGATTCTGTTGGTCGCCGCGCGTCTCTTGCAGGGGTTGAGCCTTGGCGGCGAGTACGCCAGCTCGGCCACTTACCTGAGCGAAATGGCCGACAAGACGAACCGCGGCTTCTACTCCAGCTTCCTTTTCGCGACGCTCTCGCTCGGTCAGTTGCTGGCGATGGCCGTGCTCGTGGTGCTTCAGCAGTGCTTCCTGACCACCGAGCAGCTGGAAAGCTGGGGCTGGCGTATCCCCTTCCTCATCGGCGCGATGGCATCCGGTGCGGCAATCCTGTTGCGCCGTAACATGGAGGAAACCGAATCCTTCGAACTGGCCCGCAAGAACAAGCGGCCGCCCCCTTCCGTTGCAGCGTTGTTCAGGCACAAGCGCGAATGCCTGATCGTCGCGGGTCTGACGCTTGGCGGCACGGTCGCGTTCTACGCGTACACGACGTACATGCAGAAGTTTCTGGTCAATAGTGCGGGGATGACCAAGGCCGATGCTTCCATGGTGTCGGTTGTCAGCCTGATCGTGTTCGTGTTGCTGCAGCCGGTGTTCGGCAGCTTGTCGGACAGGATTGGCCGCCGCCCGTTGCTGATCGCCTTCGGCGTACTGGGAACGGTATGTACCGTGCCGATCTTCCACGAGCTGACCAAGGTTCAGAGCATCGGCGGCGCGCTCATGCTGATCGTGGCTGCGCTGTTGATCGTCAGCCTGTATTCGTCCGTCAGCGCGGTGGCCAAGGCCGAACTGTTTCCGGTCGGCATTCGCGCACTGGGCGTAGGGTTGCCTTACGCCATCACGGTGTCGCTGTTCGGCGGCACGGCCGAGTACATCGCATTGTGGACCAAGAGCATCGGGCACGAAAACTGGTTCTTCTGGTACGTGTCCGCATGCGTGCTCGTGTCGCTGCTTTGCTACCTGTGGATGCCCGATCCGAAGAAAGTGTCCTGCATCGACCAGGACTGAGCGCCACGACCGGGCGTCCGACGCAGCAACGCGCTTCCTTGGACCGTCCGGCTAGCGAAAATCCGCATACTGCCGCACCAGCGCCAGCATCGATGGAATCAGTCCGCGCATGTCGCCTCGCCGCCACTGAAACGCATAGGGTAGCGGCGACAACGCGGGCTTGCTCGCCAATCGCACCAGCGCCGCGCCCATTTGCGTGTCGGCCCAGTCGGCAGGCAGAAAGCCGATGCCGACACCTTCGCGCATCATGCCCGCCAAAGCACTCCAGTTGTTGCATGTGATACGCCGGGCATGATTGACGCCAGTCGCCAGCAACCACTCGTCCAGTACGTGCGTCGTGCCGGCTCCGGCGGGTAACGTGACGAGCGGGTGTTTCTCCAGCAGCGCGGGCGTCAACGTGCGTTCGCTGCCGACCAGATTCTTCGAAGCCATCCACGCGAACCGGGCCTCCGTCACCCGTTGCGACAGGATGCTGCCGCGCGACGAACGACCCGCTATCACCGCGAAGTCGAGCTCCCCCGCGTCGACCTTGTGTTCGAGCACTGCTCCGACGTCGACGTACGGCTCCAGCGTCAATTCCGGATGCAATTTCTGGACGGCGGCCACGAACCGCGGCAGCCAGGTCAACGCGGACAGCTCGCCCACGCCAAAGCTCAGGCGACCGGTCAATCCCTTGTCTTCCGCAAACGCACCCTGCAACGCGGCCACGGATTCGAGCACCCGAATCGCGGCGGGCAGCAACGTCTCTCCATCTGTCGTCAATACGGCCCGATGGCCGCTACGGTCGAACAGCACGCGCCCCGTGGCCTGCTCCAGCTCGTTGATCCGCTTGGACAACGAGGAAATGGACAGGTTGAGCCGCTGCGCCGCGGTTGCGAAATTCGCGGAGGTCGCCGCCCAGTAGAACGCATCCAGTTGCTTGAAGGTCGGAGTCGCCAAGGTATTTCACTTTTATCGAACGATTTCGTTTGAATATTATCGCTTTTATTCGACGATGCGGCTACCTAGAATGGCACCGTCGTTTCAGGGAAATTCATTGATGACCACCGTTACTTCTCGAATCACGGAAGCGCGCCAACCTACGGCTGGCGCCAGCGTGTCGCCCCGTGCGTTGCGAAACGTGCTGAGCCTGCAAGACTTCGAAGCCAGGGCGCGGCGTATCTTGCCGCGTCCGATCTTCGGATACGTCAGCGGTGCTGCGGAAGACAACCGCACCCTGGACGACAACCGTGCGGTGTTCGATGAATATCGGTTGCTCACTCGCGTACTGCGTGACGTTTCCCAACGGCAACAGACGGTTGATTTGTTCGGTCAGCGTTTTGCTTCGCCGTTCGGCATCGCACCGATGGGCATCAATGCGCTGTCGACGTATCGAGGCGACGTGGTGCTCGCACGTGCGGCAAAGGAGGCCGGGATTGTTTCCATCATGAGCGGCTCATCGCTCATTCCGTTGGAAGACGTTGCTGCGGTTGCGCCGGGAACGTGGTTTCAGGCATACCTTCCGGGCGATCATGGCCGCATCAGCGCGCTGCTCGAGCGCATCGCGCGCGCCGGCTACCGGACGCTGGTGATCACCGTGGATATTCCCGTGTCGGCCAACCGCGAAAATAATGTTCGCGCGGGATTCTCTACTCCGCTGCGCCCCGGTCTGCGCCTTTGCTGGGACGGGATGACGCGGCCGCGATGGTTGCTGGGCACCTTCGCGCGGACGCTGGCCACGCACGGCATGCCCCACTTCGAGAATTCCTTTGCGACACGCGGCGCGCCGATCCTCTCCGCCAACGTGCTGCGGGATTTCTCCGCTCGCGACCACCTCAACTGGGAACACCTGACACGCATTCGACAGCAATGGAAAGGCGAGCTTGTCATCAAGGGCATCCTGAGCGTCGAGGACGCCGTCACCGCGCGCGAGGCTGGCGCTGACGGGATCATTCTTTCCAATCATGGCGGTCGCCAGCTGGACGGCGCTTCGTCGCCGATGCGGATCCTGCGGGATGTGGTGCGCGCAGTGGGCAATGAGTATCCGGTGATGATCGACAGCGGTTTTCGGCGAGGGGCGGACGTGCTCAAGGCACTGGCGCTTGGTGCGCGCATGGTGTTCGTGGGACGCCCCTTCAATTATGCGGCTGCCGTCGCGGGTGAGGCTGGCGTGACGCACGCCATCCGGCTACTGCAGGAAGAAATAGATCGCAACATGGCGATGCTGGGCGCAAACAACTGCGATGCGCTCACACCCGAAGTGTTGATCCGTAAGCGCTGACTATCGAAGGGAACTGCAGTCCAGCTCTCGCGTCGCTGTTCGCTTTCTCACGCAGATTCATCATATTGTCCTTGCAAAAAAGACGACCTTCCTGCGGATGGCCGCTTGATGCATTCCATTACACACAAGTCGGCGTGAGCGGCTTGTAAACTTTCGCGGCTTGCCGTTTACTCTTGCTTTTTGCATGACGCGCGAATGGCACGAGCAACGGAGAGTTGGGCGGCAATGGAATTCAAGG
>NZ_QTQP01000091.1 GCF_003854275.1 Burkholderia sp. Bp8963 | reverse complement strand
GCGGCGTCGCGCGACGCCCTTTGCAAAAGGGTGAAAAACTCGGGCCGCGGATCCATGAACAGCTTGAAAAAATTGGGCAAGACCCGAAGCTCGTCCGCGCGTTCTTCAGACATCCATCTGTCCGCTATATTTCTGACCTATGAGTAAGCGCGTATAAATACGCGCTCCATATCATGCTTCCTGTCATTTTTTACCTGTATTTTCTTTAACGTCACACTCCGCCTCTCCCTGCACCAACGAAGGAAGAATCTCTGCCTGTCCTCGTCGACCTCGCCACACCCACTTCGTGATTTACGCTGTACAAAACTCCCTGGCTCGAGAAATTTCAGTTGAGCGTCGAGTGTTTTCGATACGCGTACGTAACATCATTGAAGATGCAACGTTCTCGCTGGGTGGTTTGTGGCAAATATATTTTCGCGCGCTTCCCTTAATCTCCTGCCGTGATCGCCCTGCGCCATCGACGCTGGCTTCCGCTCTCGATCAGACTTCCCGCAACGCTCCAAGCCCCCTGTTTTTCAAAGTACCGCTCATTAAAAGCAAATCGCGTGCCATCGTTGCGCCACCCCTGAGACTCCGGGCATTTGAGTGCGCCCCAAAAAGTTTCCCCGCTGAATTCGAGCAAAATGTTGTATTTCTGAAACAACGGACTCTTTTATCCGATGAGAAATGACTTAAATATTCCACGCAGGACCTGATTGACATCATCGAAAAAACGTCATGCAGTTTCAGAGACAATGTGCCGAAGGAACCCGCGCCCGCGGTGTCCGAAATTGTTGCCCTCCAGGTCGTCATATCTGGCGCGACTCATCCGCATTTAATAACTTCGCCACTATCCGCAATACGCAAAGAGGAACTGGTTTTCCCTGAATTGTCGGAGTTGATGTCGCGCGTTTGTCAGTCGATAACCGCATCATTGGCGCGTTTTACAATCGAACCGCTTTTTATTGAAAAAAATTTCAGGCTCTGATAACGCGTAAATTTTGGCGTCCCGGCCGTGCGTGCATTTGCGGCGCAAGGTACGCTTCTTGCCTTCATGAAACAAATGACGATTAACCAAACCGGATTTTTCCGCGCCCAAAGCCCGCAGGCCATAACATGATTGCAATTGGCTCTATTTTTAATCGATTTTTTATGAACCCGTAATTGGCAATGCGATTTTATTAGACTTATCAAAGGATGAAAAATCATGAAGCCTTATCGCAATCGTCCATTTTGGCGGAAGTTGAACGCCGTTGGAGCGATCATCGTATCCATCTCTACGCTAGCCTTCGCGCTTGCCGTTCCTGACGCGAACGCACAGGGGAAAGGCAATTCCTCTGTCGTAAAGGCAAAGGCCCCTCCATTGCCAAACGGTTCCGCTCAAGTCATCGTGAAACCAGGGATGTCCGACGAGGGATGGAAGAAGGCTTACAAGGAGACTGGACGTCCTCCCTTCAACAGGAAGTCCGTCAAGCGAATCGGTAACGGTGTGGAACGTGACTAGGAGAAACGGTCATGAAAAAGATCTTGCTCGTCATCGCGCTGCTTGCCGGCCTCGCGCAAGTCATGCTGCCGAGTACGGCGAGCGCTCAACTTACTACGGCACACACACTCGTGCTATACGACAATCCGGCCAACGATCCCTATTCGAAGCTTGGCCTGATGTACAGCATCATGTTGCGAAATTTGCTGGGCCATTTCAATACGACAGTGGACCTCGTTCCGATACAGAACTATACGGCCGGAATGGTAACGAACCACGACGTCACGTTCTATATAGGCGACTACTACAACAATCCGGTTCCTACGACGTTCATGAACGACGTGATGGCCACCACGAAGACCGTGGTCTGGTTCAAATACAACTTGTGGCAACTGGCATGGAACTCCGCCTACACCTTCAACCAGACCTTCGGCTTCAGCTTTAATGGCCTTGCCGGGCTGAACGCAACACCTTCTTCAAGCAATCCGAATCCGGGCTTCTACGACACCGTCAGCTACAAGAACATGTCGATGGTCAAGTACTATGCATATGACGCATCGACCGGCGCCATCAATGCGGACCCGGATGTAGGACTGACTCAAGTCATCGACGCCACCAAGGCGCAAGCACTCGTCACGATCAAGAACAGCCAGAATGGGGCAACTACGCCGTACATCATGCGCTCGGGCAACTTCTGGTATTTCGCGGACGTGCCGTTTTCCTACATCGGCCCGACCGATCGATACCTGGTGATATGCGACGTGCTGCACGACATCCTGCAGACCAATGCGCCGGTGAACCATCGTGCGCTCGTACGTCTCGAGGATCTTGACGCATTTACAACGACGAGTTCGATGAGAACGCTCACGGATTACCTGTACTCGAAGAAGATTCCGTTCACCATGGCAACCATTCCTCTGTACATGGATCCGAACGGCTATTACAACGGAGGCGTTGCCGAGACCATCCACCTGGCAAATGCGACGGGCCTCAAGAGTGCACTGAACTATGCGCTGACGCGTGGCGGCTCGATCGTGATGCACGGCGAGACGCACCAGTACGATTCGACGCCGAATCTGCAAAATGCGGTCAGCGGCAGCGATTACGAGTTCTGGTACGCGGTCCAGAACCGTCCTGTCAATGAGGACTCGGTTCAATGGGCTGCAGGCAGAATGACGGACGGTCTGAACGAATTCACGAGCAACGGCTACAAGGTCGTCGGATGGGCCGCGCCGCAGTACCAGGTCTCGCCGCTCGCTGCGTCGGCCGCTGCCGCCCAGTGAGCTAATCTCGGAACTGGTGTACAGCGGCGGGCGGGGAATTTGAGGAAGGCGGTGGCGGTTGGCTGAGAATGTTGCTTTCTCAGGGTAACAAACCAGCAACCGAGCTCCACCACCATGGCGAAACGTACGCAGGAAGAGAACAACAGTCAAGCAGCAGCAACGGAAATGAAGGGGCCGCTGGGCCTGGACGATCTGATCCAGCAAGGCGCGCGGCAAATCATTCAACAGGCGATCGAGGCGGAATTGGCGGCGTTGCTCGAACGGTATTCGAACGTGAAGACGCTGGAGGGTCGGCGTGCAGTCGTGCGTAACGGCTACTTGCCCGAGCGCGAGATTGTCACGGCCATCGGCCCGGTGCCGGTTCAGGTGCCGAAGGTGCGCGACCGCTCGGGCTCGGGCGTGAAGTTCAATTCGAGCCTCGTGCCGCCGTACGTGCGGCGCTCGCCGCGGGTGTCGGCCGCGCTGCCGTGGCTTTATCTGCGCGGCATCTCGACGGGCGATATGAGCGAGGCGTTGAGCGTGCTGGTGGGCGATGATGCCAAGGGGCTCTCGCCGAACGTCGTGGTGCGGCTGAAGGCACAATGGGCCGAAGAGTTCGAGCAGTGGAACAAGCGCGATCTGAAGCACGCACGCTGGGTCTATTGGTGGGCCGACGGCATTCATACTGGCGCGCGCAGCGAGGACAGCGACGGCCAATGCCTGCTGGTGATCATCGGTGTGAAGCCGGACGGCAGCAAGGAGCGCGTGGCGATTGCCGACGGCTATCGGGAATCGAAGGCATCGTGGCGGGATCTGCTGCTGGATCTGAAGGCGCGTGGCTTGCAGGCCGGCCCGCTGCTGGCAGCGGGTGACGGCGCGATGGGCTTGTGGGCCGCGCTCGAAGAAGTGTTCCCGCAGACTAAGCAACAACGCTGCTGGTTCCACAAGATCGGCAACGTGCTCAACGCCTTGCCGAAGGCCCAGCATGGCCGCGCGAAAACAGACCTGGCGCAAATCTGGAATGCCGCCACTCGTGCCGAGGCACTCGTCGCGTTCGAGCGATTCATCGCGACGTATGGCGCCAAGTACCCGAAGGCCGTCGAGAAGCTCACCAAGGATCGCAACGAACTGCTTGCGTTCTACGACTTCCCGGCAGAGCACTGGCAGCACCTGAGAACAACCAATCCGATTGAGTCGACGTTCGCCACCGTGCGCCATCGCACGAGCCGCGCGCGCAATTGCCTGTCGCGCGCGACGTTCCTCGGCTTGGCGTTCAAGCTCGTTGAATCGGCTGAGCAGTCGTGGCGTCGTATTCGCGGCGCCGAAAGAATCGAACAGCTTCTGAAGGGTATTCCCTTCGAGGATGGCGTTCCGGTGATCGAAAGCGCACCGGCTCAGCAACCGCTTGCCGCTTGATCATGCTCTGACCACGCATACACCAGACTTGACATTAACTCCCGCCCAGTTTCCGACGACGTTCCAGCGGGCTGTCTATTACACCGCGGTCAATCCCCAACTGGGAACGGGCGCACCGAACCAGGACTTTTCAGCCGGGCAGTTCTTCCCGTACATCATCAACGCCGATTACTACGGTCAGCGGATCATCCCGGAGAACCTGGGCAGCATCCAATACAACATCTGCAATGTCGACCGCTTCTCGTGTATCACGTATACGTGGCAACAACTCGTCACAAACGCTCAATATGGCTCAGTGGTGCGAGATGGTTTCGCGTCTTTCTTCTTCCACCCGTACTGGCTCGAACCCGATCTCGGATTGCCGGCGTATCAGGACTTCCAGAGTTTGATAACAGGCATCACGAACCTCGGCTATACATGGGTAGACGGCACGACTGCCAAGTGATGCCGGCATGGCAGCAGCCACGTGCGACTCGGGCCAGATCCGGCAGGCAGGACGGCGGCACCGCCTCCCTGCGGGGACGGGGACGCGCTCGCGTTCGCCCCGAGCGGCGATGCTCGCGGCAATCGGTGTATCGTTCGTCGTGGCCGCCTGCAGCTGGACAGCGCATGACGACGTCCACGCCGACGGCATCGTCTGGCAGGTGGACAACGCGACGACGAACCCCGTCGGCAACTGGCAGATGCTCGGCGTACACGATTTGCTGGTCCAATGGGTGGTTGTCGACGATACCGCGTACGTTGCCGACACCGGAATCCATACGGCGGCGCACCTTCCCGACTGGGAACGCATCAGTCGTGCGCCGTGGGCCAGGAACGTCATCCTGGGCCTTGCCGGGTACCAGGATGAAAAACGTGCGCGCACCCACCTGTCGAAGCTTGCGGACGTGTCCGCAGAGGTGGCGCGCCGGCCTATGCCACTGCATGTCACCGGCTACTACTTCCCCGTCGAAATCGATCCGACCTGGCAGGAGGCGCCCAAGCTTGCCGAGATCCTGCAGCGACTGCCACGTCCGCTTTGGGTGAGCGTCTACGACCAGACCAATATCGGCGGAAAAGCGCTGGCGGACTGGCTCGCATCCTGGCTGCCGTCCGATGTCGGCGTGTTCTTTCAGGACGGCTGTGGAGGATATGCGCGCGAGCCATACGTCGCACGCGCCTACCTCGATGAGCTGGCTTCACGCCTGGGCAAACAACGCGTGCGGGTCATCGCCGAAGCCTTTCGGCCAGCCGAGCGTGGCGGATTCCGTGCAGCAAGCGCCGAAGAATTGACCAAGCAACTGTTGGCCTATCGGGGCTATCCGATCTATCTGTTCGACGGCCCTCACTATGTGTCTGACGATCTCACCCACGAGCTGACAACCAGGGCAACCAGGCTGGTCCCTGTTGGGCCAGCCGGTACGGAGCCCTGATCCTCCTTCGCATCTGCGGTCCCAGTGTCGAAGCCGCACGGCACGCAAATTGCGGCCCGCCCTTGATGCACGAAACTCTCTGGTATCTGATCGTCGGCGTGGTACTGATGACGATGGGCATCACGACGTCGGCACTGCGCGATCTGCCGTGCAGCACCGCGATGATCTATCTGCTGATCGGCATCGCACTCGGGCCGGCCGGCACAGGGCTGCTGCATCTCGACCTCGAACGCGACGCGCCGCTGCTGCGCCTGCTCGTCGAAATCGCGCTGCTCGTGTCGCTGTTCGCGATCGGCCTGAGGCTGCGGGTGCCGCTGTCCGACCGGCTGTGGCTCTTGCCGTGCCGGCTCGGCCTGCTCGCGATGGCCGTCACGGTACCGCTGCTCGCCGTTTGCGCGGTGCTCGTCCTCGGCCTCGACTGGCGCCCCGCGCTGCTGCTCGCGGCGATACTCGCGCCCACCGACCCCGTGCTCGCGCATGACGTGCAGGTGCGCGATCCGGGTGACCGTGATCTCGTGCGCTTCGCGCTGTCGGGCGAAGGCGGTCTGAACGACGGGATCGCACTGCCGTTCGCGCTTGCTGGCCTCTTGCTGTGCGGCGCTTCATCCGTTCCCCACGGGATGCCGACGCTGTCGGCAGCGTTCGCGGCCGCCACGCTGTGGGGCATCGCGGGCGCAGCAGCGATCGGCGGCGCGCTCGGCTGGGCGACGACGATGACGATCGGCTGGCTGCGGACACGGCACGCGCAGGCACTCGGCCTCGAAGGCTTCTTCGCGCTCGCGCTGATCGTGCTGTCGTTCGGCGCCGCACAGCTTGCGCACACGTACGGCTTCATCGCGACCTTCGCCGCGGGCGTGGCAATGCGGCGCGTCGAGCATCGCGCGAGCGGCGACCGCGCGCCGCACGAGGTGATCGGCAAGATCGATTCGGCGGACGTCGTCACAACCGAACAACATCCGGACAAGACGCACGCATACATGGCGGAATCGGTGCTGGGCTTCACGATCGAGCTCGAGCGCATCGCGGAAGCGATCGTGATGACGATGGTCGGCAGCTTCCTTGCGGCGACGCCAGCCCCGCTCGTCACGTGGCGATCGGCCGCTCTCGCGTCCGCGCTGTTCCTTGTCGTGCGCCCGGCCGCAGTCATGCTGTCGCTCACGGGGTCTCGCGCGACACTCGCGCAGCGGCGTTTGATGGCATGGTTCGGGATCCGCGGAATCGGCTCGTTCTACTACCTCGCGTTTGCACTCGAATACGGGCCTGCCGATGTCGTTCGTCCGCTCGCGGCGCCGGTGCTCGCGATCATCGCCGCGTCGGTGATCGCACATGGCATGTCCGCGACGCCGCTGATGAAGTGGTATCACCGGCCACATCGACACCGCTGACGAACGGATATCACCGAGCCGATCGTCGCTGTGAAGCGGTCCGTCAGCATGACCATCACGCGCTGGCGCGGTGTCTCGCTGTCGTGGCGACGCGATAGTTTCGGTGTCGATGGTGTGTCGCGAGGCTTCGTCGTCGCGCCAGCGTCGACGCGATCGTTTGCGGCGCAGGTCCGTACCCTGCTGCTTAGCGCGGAATCCATGCGTTTTTTACAACGGGGCCAGAAATCACGGCGCAGCCTATGCCAGACAACACGCAAATGCTCATTGCGCGCCCACCTTTCGTTCGAGCACCTGCGCGGCCGCCAGATGATGTCTGAGCGTCGGCAGCGTCGCCTTCGCGTATGCGCGCAAATCGGGATCCTTGCCATCGCGCGCCTCGTTCTCGAACAGCCGGATCGCCTCACGATGAGCGTCCGGGCCGGCAGCGGAGACATATGCGGTGTCGAAGTCACGGCCGCTCCTGTCGCGCAACGCCTCGACATCCGGATTGACGATCCTGACAGTCTGTTCCGGCACGCCCTTGCGCGCAGCGAGGGCACGCAGCCGCTCGTTCGCCTTGCCGTGGTCCCCGACCATCTGCTTTGCGAACGCGCGAACGTCCGGCGACGTCGATTTCTCGAGCGCGATCTGGCTTGCCTGCACCTCGCTCACGTCGGCGAGCCTGGCACGGTCGACGAATTCCGCGTCGACACCTTGCGCCTGCTTGCTGATCCGTGCGTCGTCGGGGCCCGGCGCCGGCTTGATGATTTCAGGCGGGATCTGCGTATTCGATGCGGGCGGTTCGCCCGGCATCTGCGCGTGCGTGGCGACCGCGAACAGCGCGCTGACGGCCAGCACTGCGATCCCCCGATGGATTGTGATCATTTGATACCTCCTGGCGTGACGGCAGTCGCCGCCATCAGCCGCCCAAGTTCCGCCGAAACGTACGCCGGTGCCTGCGTCACCTCGCGCGGATCGTGAGCTGGTCGCGCACCTCCTGTACGCCCTCGACCTGCTTCACGGTGTTGACGGCGAGCGTGCGCTGGTGCAAGTCGGGCACGCTGCCAGTCAACACGACGTTGCCGTTCCGCGTCTTCACGTGGATGTCACCAGATTTCAGGTCGTTCGTGCCGACGAGCGCAGCTTTCGCCTTGGTCGTGATCGTGGCGTCGCGAATCTTCGTGCCGGCCGTCTTTGCCAACGACGACATGGATGACGAAGCCGAACCGTCATCGCCCGCCGCCATCACGCTCGGCGACGCGGCAGCGCAAAATGCCGCCGCCGTGATCGTGACCGTCATTCCGAGCCGTTTCGCCGGATGGCGCTTCAGCCATGCGGACCATGCTTGCAATTGTCTGGCATTCATCGTGCCCCCCTTTCGTCGAGCCGGCGTCGCGCCGCTTGCTGACTCTGCCGCAATTCGCGTGCCGCGTGCGTGCACACGGGGTCTCACCGCACCGCAACGCACGGATCCGATTGAACGCCGATTGGTCCTCCCCACGTCGCGCGACGGATACGTCGTTTGAATGTGGGGTGCGACGATGCTGGTATGCGTGGCAGAGCATGCGGGTGCCGGACGCGAGCATGCGGGGCGAGCGAACGGGGCCTCCTCTCCCGGCGGGTGACGCCGGCCGCATCAGCGGGGTGGTTACCCATCACGCGCCCGAGTCCGAAATCCGGTCAGTGGAAATGCCCTCCGAAGAGCCCCAGCAAGCCTATAACGATCAGGTAAATCGCAACGATGTAATTCAACAGGCGCGGTACCGCCAGAATCAGAATTCCGGCGATCAGCGAGACCAACGGGCTCAAATTCGTGAATGCATGCATGACAATGCCCCTTAACAGTCGATCGCGAAATCGCCGCGAAAGGTTCCGACCCACGTGTCAGTCTCGCTGCTTCACGGGAAGCAACGTCGCTTGAAAGTGAACAGGTTGCCAATCGACATCCGATTACCCCGTCGTAACAGGCGATGGACCCGAAGCTTGCTGCGAATCTCCGGACACGAAGCGAAAGGCTCTGCCCGAGGTTGCAGGCCGTATTACATGACGTCGCATGTCGCGATCGCTGACTTTCCGGCCCGCGATGCACCGGGAAGTGCAGCGCTACGACGCGAATCATGATGTCCTCCTCGAATCGATGCCTGCCGATTCCGCATGTTCAAATCGGATGTAACGCGGCCCCTGCGCGGTCACGCGTCGGCACAAAGATCGCTATTGCATGTGACTCGCCACGTCGAGCATCGCGTCGGTCAATTCGACGGTCAGCATGGCTGGCAGTTGCTGATCCGGCAGCCGGTCGATCATGTGCTGCACATTGTCGTGCAGCACCATGTGCACGCGTTCGCGCGCAGCGGCATCGAGCACGGCATACCGCTCCATTGCGCTCAGTTCGAGCGCTAGCACGACCGTGTGCTGCGTTGCGTCGCCGGGGACGGCCCATGCCGCGTGGAAGGAAATTCGGCCCGTTGCCTCGTCGACCTGGACGGTCATATCGAGATCGACGTTGGCGTCCATCTCGTCATGCTCGGGCCCACTACGGGGGAGTGAATGCATGATGTTCTCCTGCAAGTAGCCGGATCGCGAGCGGTAGCGGCCGGCGCCGACCGTCGATCCGAATGCCTCGGAAGGAAGTGGATCAGCGTCGATATTCAGCAACTCCCATGCCGCGCCCGCGACACGTTTCCGGGGCCGGCCGGCACGGGGCTGCTGCATCTCGACGTCGAACGCGACGCGCTCGCGCATGCGTTTTTACAACGGGGCCAGGAACGACGGCGCCGCAACCCGGCGTGGCACGCCGCGCGTCGCAACGGGCGTCGCACGGAACGTCGCTCAACGCGGGCGCCGGTTCAGTCAATCCGCTCGAAGCGGATCACGTGCTCGGTGCGCTTGCCGTCGCCGTGCGAGATATCGACGGTTCTCACATGACAGACGCGCCAGCCGGGTCGCGCCGAGACCAGCGGCAGGTTGCCGTCCGGACGGCTCTCGAATCCGCCGAGCCCTTCGTCCAGCGTATCGACACTGTCGTCGAGCGATGCGTTCGAATAGATCACGTTGTCGTGCCATTTCGACGCGTCCTGGCGCGCCTCCATGCCCTTGCCGTCGACGTCGACCGCGTTGTCGGTTGCGGCCATGTTGGCATTGTCGAGCGTCACGATCCGGCTCGCGGCGCGCCGCACGGGATCGCCGCTGTCGCTTGCGTACGTGTCGACATCGATTGGCGGCAGCCCCGTCGGGACCTTTGCCGCGACAGCTTCCGGCGACAGCCGCCGCAGTGCGACGTCCGGCGTGTCATGGCCGGTGGCCGTCGTCTTCAAGTCGCGGTTCTCGGTGACTTGCTGCCGTTGCTTCGGCGCGCGGTCTGATTTGGAATGCTGCATCGCCCCTCCTGTTTGGGCCGGCGCGGGCCAGCCCTGTCGAATGGCGTCGTGCGCGCGAACGCGCGCTCAAAACCGGTTGACGTGGAAAAATTGTCTGGCATTCATCGTGCCCTCTTTCGTCGAGCCGGCGTCGCGCCGCTTGCTGGTATTGGGTATTGCCGCAATTTGCGTGCCGCGTGCCCCGACACTAAGGAGCATGACAAGTCTCCTCCCCAAGCAGCTGGTTGGCACAACCGATCACGTCGTCGACGCTGATGGCGGTCGCGCACGCGTGTTCGTACGGACAGGTCTCGAACATGCACGGCCGGCAGGACGGGTAGTTTGCGAGCACGCGATGCCGTTCACGGTCGAGCGGCGCCCAGCGCACGACGTCGCTTCCGCACGCGACGACGACGCTCGGCGTGCCGAGTGCCGCAGCGACGTACGAGACGCTCGTGTCGTTGCAAAGCAGGAGCCGCGCGCGGCCGATCAGTACCGCGAGCGCCCCGAGCGGCGTTCGCCCGCACAGATCTACGCACGGGCGGCCGAGGCCGGAGACGAACGCATCAGCCAGTGCCGCTTCCTCGTGTGCGCCCGTAAGCACGATTCGCCAGCCAGCGTCCGCGAGCCACCGCGCGACGCCCGCAAAGCGCTCGACGGGCCAACGCCGCGACGCCAGTTGCGCACCCGGATGGACGACCACGTAGCGGCCGGGCACGAGGTCATACTTGTCGCAGAGCACATGCCAGATCGCGTAGTCGAGGCCGCTCAGCGGGAACTCCAGATAATCGCCGCAGTCGTCGTAGCCGAGGCGCCGCATGAGGCCCAGGTTGCGCGCGATCTCCGTTTCGCCGTCGACCCACGGTATCGCGCAGTCGAGCGGCGCCGCCCGGCCGTCTGACGGCGCGAAGCCTGCGGTGCGCGTCGCGCCAAGCGCCGTGACGACTGCATTCGCATGCGTACCGTTGTCATGCAGCTGGATCGCGAGATCGAAGCGGCTCACGCGACAGGTCGCGTAGAACGTGTCACATTGCCCCGCATCAGGATTGTCCGGTCCGGCGAAGCCCGGCACGCCGGGAAACGCGATGAAGACGTCGATGTAGTCGGCGAACCGCGACGCGAATTCTCGCGCCCACGGCAGGCCGATCAGCGTGATCCGCGCGTGCGGTTCGCCATGCCGCAACGCACGCAATGCTGGCACCGCACACAGCATGTCGCCAAGCTGCAACGCGCGGAACACCGCGACATGCAACCGCGCAGGCGCGTCCGGCACCGGTTCGGGAGGATCGTTCATCATGGGAAAAACATCTTGAAATGCCGCGCATCGTTCAGCGTCGCACCGCTGAACGGAGCGCACGGTGGCTTTCCACGCGGCCGGCTTCGATGTCGTCGGGGATGTCGCCGATCATCCAGCACGCGTCGAACGCGACGCCAGGCGTCGTCGCCACGCACCGCAACAAGCACGCCCGCGATGCGGCGGCTGAACCGGGAAATCGAATCACATGCACCTCTTGAAAGGATCGGAACAACGAGCGTCCGTCCCTGTGTCGGAGCGATTTCCGTGCCCGGCAAGCATGCCTTGCCAGCGAGGTCACGCAACATGACCGCGCGCAGGGCTGCCGCTGCCGGTTGGCATTTTTTATATCAGGTTGTAAAACGCGCTCGCTGCCGTTCAGAGCGCCAGCGCGTCCGGCGTCGCGTGTGCGCGATCTGGCAGGGTCAAGTCGTCCACGCGCAGCCGACACGACTCCTGCGTCTGCCTGAACTCACGCCCGGATAGGGTGATGGCAACCTCGCCCTTCCGGAAACCGCCCCCACCGCCGCAAGTGCTGTTGCCCGTCAGCGCCAATCGCCACGATTACGTGAAGATTCAGGAACACGCTCTTCCCCGGCACCGTATATCTCTTAAGCACTCGCTTACCTAGACTGCAGTCATCGGTTACGAACAAGGTGTTCGTAGCGAGACACCAAAAAATGGAGGTAAGCATCATGAAGAACCTGATTCAAGCCGTCGTCGTTGCCGCTGCCCTTGCCGCTCCGGTCGCCGTGTTCGCGCAAGGCAATGCGCCGCTGACCCGCGCCCAGGTGCGCGCGGAGCTGGTCGAACTCGAGCAGGCAGGCTACAACCCGGCGACCGGCGAAGACCCGCACTACCCTGAGGCCATTCAGGCCGCGCAAGCGCGCGTGGCGCAACAGCATGCCGTCGCGCAGGCACAAGGCGTCGACAACAGTGGCGTCGGCAACGAAGCGCAAGCGGCCGCGGCGGCCGGCAAGCCCGGGAAGATGATGCAACCGCGCGCCAATGACGAGATGAAGTCGTTGTACCGCGGGCACTAAGTCACGATCGGGCGAAGCGGTTTCATTCATCCGGAACTGCTGCCGATCGATTTCGACTGACAGACCGGCTCGCCGTGGCGATCATGCCCATCGGGCCGGTTCAATGTAATACCTCCGCCATCGGACCTCCGATGGCTTGGCCCGGCCCTCCCGGGCCGGGCGCTTTTTGAGCGCGCCTTCGTCGCTCACACCAACCGCCAACGCGTGCGGCCGACGTAGCGCGCGGGCACATTGCGGAAGTTCGGCCTTTGCGGCCGTTCGGGAAGCGAGTCGTTGCGACGGCTACAGAGCGCTTTCCTGACATCCGGCACACCACGGCTGCCAATGTCCGCCGTCGCCGTCATTCAGAGCTGACACATCTCGCCCGGCCCCGCGCCCCCGTGTGAGGCGCAGGCGGGATGCGTCATCGAATGACGTGCAGAACACTGAATTTCCGCTCCGGAATCGACGTGCTTGCAAGCGAGAGCGACGATCTTTTCAGTGAGTTCTCGTCAAATCCCTTGTTCTCTGCGTCAAGGTTAATTCTCGGAGGCAAACATCGGATGCGTGACTAACGCGCTCCGACTTCCATCAACCTCGCCTGACACTCGCGGACCACTGCGTCGCCGACTGCGTTCGGGTCGATCTTCTCCGACGCAGGTGTCTGATACGCAGCATGCAAGCGCGGATCAATGATGTCGCGCGCGATCCATTCGGGCGTATTGCCTGGCTGCCCCATCGTGGAGATATACAGCGCGCTTCGCGCCTCGTCGCGTGTGCGACCGTTATTACGGAGGTCGATTGCCTGCATCGCGTTCTTGCCAGCGACCCAGCAAACGGGGCGAGCCGTTCCGCCTGCGCCCCTGGCAAATACCGCCGGTGCGGCGACGAAGATTGCGAGCGCAAGCGCTGCGACGTATGCATATTTCTTCATGAGATTTCTCCGTCTGGTTGTGGATTGAAGATGGCGTCGTCGGTGTCATCGGCGTGCGCCTCGTTGGCCTTCCCCGCTGCGTCGCCCTCCAATGCCGCCAGGTATTTGCCGACGGCGGTAATGATTCGCAGTGCCATGTTTTCTCTTCAGAAGAATTTCGGCGGCGGCTGGTCTACGCCAAGGTCGCGCCACGCCATCAGCCGCTCTACGCTTGTATTGTTTTTTTTGATCGGCGCTTGCCGCATGTCGGACGAGAAGTGTCCGAGTAGCGCTCGGGCGTCAGGTGACGGGATGGTGGCGCGCCGTGTAGAAGTGTGCTTTACCGGGCATGGGGCCGCGCGGGTTTGACGACTCGACCCTCAAATGCTTCAGGTCGTAGCGGCCGCCATTCTGCGCGCCGTTCGCCCACGCCGCCTGGCAGTCGCACGTTTCGCCGGCATCGTCCTCAAGTACGGTGTTAGACCGCGCGACGAGCTGCGAGTTGGCCTCCGCACATGACGTTACGGTGATCCAGCGGTAGAACCGCAAGCTCCCGGTACCACAATCGCGCTTTCGATCGGGAACTGCATCTTGGTACGTCCAGCGGTTCCGATACCGACAGTGACATTCGCTAGTGCGGTAGGCGGTCGGATAAACAGATCAGAGCTGCGCCACCACGCATTTGCGCCGCGCCAATGCAAAAACCCCCGCCTGTCGGGCGGGGGTTCTTGGCTTAGGGAGCCTGACGATTACCTACTTTCACACGGGAATCCGCACTATCATCGGCGTAGAGTCGTTTCACGGTCCTGTTCGGGATGGGAAGGGGTGGGACCGACTCGCTATGGTCATCAGGCAA
>NZ_QTQP01000090.1 GCF_003854275.1 Burkholderia sp. Bp8963 | reverse complement strand
AAGGAGAAAGCAACATGTGCGGAATCGTAGGTTTGCTGGTGAAGACGCCGGCATTGCGCGAGCGGCTCGGCGAACTGATGGTGCCGATGCTGATCGGCATGACGGAGCGCGGCCCGGATTCGGCCGGACTCGCGGTGTTCGGCAAGTCGGTCGATGCAAGCCAGCGCAAGCTGAGCCTGTATTCGGGCTTCACGGATGAAGGCGAGCATTTCCCGTGGGATGTGCTGCTCGACCGGCTGAAGGCGTCCGTCGACGCTGCGGTGCGCGTCGATGCAAAGGGGAACCACGCGGTGCTGACTGTCCATGCGCAGGCCGACACGGTCCGGCACTGGCTGAGCGAGCATTACCCGCACGTGTACGTGCTGTCGGCCGGGCGTTCGATCGACCTGTACAAGGACATCGGCCTGCCCGCGGACATCGCCACGCGTTACGCGTTCGGCGGCCTCAAGGGCTCGCACCTGGTCGGCCATACGCGGATGGCGACCGAGTCGGCGGTGACGCCGGATCGCGCACATCCGTTTACGGCCGGCGAGGATTTCTGTCTCGTCCACAACGGCTCGCTGTCGAACCCTTACGGCGTGCGCCGGAAGCTGGAGCCGAAGGGCATTCACTTCGATACCGACAACGACACCGAGGCGGCGTGCCGCTTCCTCGAATGGCGACTGCGCGAGGGCGACACGCTGCCGGTCGCATTGCAGAAGGGTTTCGAGGAGCTCGACGGCTTCTACACGTTCCTGATGGGGACGCCCACCGAGCTGGCGCTGATTCGCGACCCGTTCGCGTGCAAGCCGGCCGTCGTCGCCGAGAACGACGATTACGTCGCGATTGCGTCGGAGTTCCGCTCGCTCGCGCATCTGCCCGACATCAGGAACGCCAAGGTATTCGAACCCGCACCCGAGGAGATGTACGTATGGAACGCATGACATTCGACCTTGAGCGCGCCACCGTCAGGGACGTCAACCAGTACCTGCACGGCAGCGCGGACGTGCTCGACGGGCAGGCGATCGTCGTGGCCTCGCCGAACGGCGCACACAACATCGCGGTCGGCGTCGATGCCGACGTGACCGTGACGATTGATGGCCACGCCGGCTATTACGCCGGCGGCATGAACAAGCGCGCGACCATCGTCATCGAGGGCAGTGCCGGTACCGGCGTCGCGGAAAACATGATGAGCGGCAAGGTGCACGTGAAGGGCTTCGCGTCGAACGGCGCGGGCGCATCCGCGCACGGCGGGCTGCTTGTGATCGACGGCGATGCCGGGTTGCGTTGCGGCATCTCGCTGAAGGGCGGCGACATCGTCGTCGGCGGTTCGGTCGGCAGCTTCTCCGCATTCATGGCTCAGGCCGGCCGGATGGTGATTTGCGGCGATGCGGGCGATGCGCTCGGCGATTCGTTGTACGAAGCCGTGCTCTACGTGAAGGGCGACGTGAAGTCGCTCGGCGCGGACGCGCAGTACGAGCCGATGGCCGACGCCGACGTCAGCGCCGTCGCGGCGCTGCTCGACGCGGCCGGGCTCGACCACGATCCGCGCGCGTTCAGGCGCATCGCTTCGGCTCGCACGCTCTACCACTGGAACGCCGACGCGAACCAGGAATATTGAATCCACGCTCCATCGAGGCAACGCCATGGAAGTCAAACCCATTCATTTCGCCCGCTTGCAGCAGGAAGAGTCGTCCGGCTACGACCGCAAGACGATCGACTACATCCACACGGCCGCTCAACGCGGGTTGTACGAGATCCGTGGTCTCGGCGCAAAGCGTCGCGTACCGCATTTCGACGATCTGCTGTTCCTCGGCGCGTCGCTGTCGCGCTACCCGCTCGAAGGCTATCGCGAGAAGTGCACGACGCAGACCGTGCTCGGCACGCGCTTCGCAAAGAAGCCCGTCGTGCTCGACATCCCGATCACCGTGGCGGGGATGAGCTTCGGCGCGCTGTCGGCGAACGTCAAGGAAGCGCTCGGCCGCGCAGCGACGGAAGTCGGCACGTCGACGACGACCGGCGACGGCGGGATGACGCAGGAAGAGCGCCGTTCGTCGAAGACGCTCGTCTACCAGTGCCTGCCGTCGCGCTACGGGTTCAATCCCGATGACGTGCGCCGCGCCGATGCGATCGAGGTCGTGATCGGGCAGGGTGCGAAGCCGGGCGGCGGCGGCATGCTGCTCGGGCAGAAGGTCAATCCGCGCGTGGCGTCGATGCGCACGCTGCCGGCGGGCGTCGACCAGCGCTCGGCAAGCCGCCATCCGGACTGGACCGGCCCGGACGATCTCGCGATCAAGATCCAGGAACTGCGCGAGATCACCGACTGGGAAAAGCCGATCTACGTGAAAGTCGGGGCAACACGCACGTTCAACGACGTGAAGCTTGCGGTGCATGCGGGCGCGGACGTGGTCGTGGTCGACGGCATGCAGGGCGGCACGGCGGCGACCCAGACCTGCTTCATCGAGAACGTCGGCATTCCGACACTCGCGGCAGTTCGTCAGGCCGTCGATGCGCTCGAGGAGCTGAACATGAAGGGGCAGGTTCAACTCATCGTATCGGGCGGCATCCGCACCGGTGCGGACGTCGCGAAGGCGCTCGCGCTCGGCGCGGATGCCGTCGCGATCGGCCAGGGGGTCCTGATGGCGCTCGGCTGCAACAGCGAATCCTACTTCCAGGACGGCATGCTGCATTCGGCCGTGGCCGATTACGCGGCACTCCATACATCGCCGGGCTTCTGTCATCACTGCCATACCGGCAAGTGTCCGGTCGGCGTGACGACGCAGGACGCAGTCCTGGAAAAGCGTCTCGAGCCGGAAGAGGGCGCGCGTCGTGTGCGGAACTACCTGAAGACGCTGAACATGGAGCTGACGACCATCGCACGCGCGTGCGGCAAGCAGAACGTGCACCACCTCGAGCGCGAAGATCTCGTCGCGCTGACGGTCGAGGCGGCCGGAATGGCGCGGGTGCCGCTTGCGGGCACGTCGTGGATTCCGGGCGGGCGCGAGTGATTCGGTATTGTCGACCACGAGCGCGAACGCGACGGGCTTGACGTGAGTTCGCACGGCGAGACGGCTTACCATTCCTGAGCGCAGCGTGGCAGCAACGTGCGCCACCATCAGGCATGCTGCATCTCCCTTTGGCTCGCGCGCGCTGCGCGCAGGCACCGTGTGGTGCGCAATGCCGATACCGCGCTGCCGGCCGGAAGGCAGCCGGTCGCATGGCCGGCCGATGCACGTGCATGCGTGCGATCGCGTCGCCGGCAGCACGCTAGCAGCAGGCTGCTGCTGATCCAGCACGCTCTGCGCACGGCGATGCGCTGGCCGCCCGTCCACGCACGCGCGGTGGACGTCGTGCCGCTGGCACGGCTCCTGCTCAATCCCGGTGACCGGGCGGCTCGCTGGCGAGCCGCCGTTCAAACTGAAACCGGGAGCGCATATGACGTCACTGAATCCGCACGAGACGGCCGCAGTAGCGGCAACGATTTCACGCGGCACCGACTACGAAACCCTCGCACAGCGATTTCGTCCGATCTTCGCGCGCATCGCGGAAGGCGCGCTGGAGCGCGAGCACGCGCGCACGCTGCCGCATGAACCGGTCCGCTGGCTGAAGGAAGCCGGCTTCGGCGCGGTGCGCGTGCCGGTCGAGCATGGCGGCGCGGGCGCGTCGATTCCGCAGCTGATCCAGTTGCTGATCGAGCTCGGCGAAGCCGATTCGAACCTGCCGCAGGCGCTGCGCGGCCATTTCGCGTTCGTCGAGGACCGTCTGAACGCGGCGCCGGGGGCGGGCCGCGACGCGTGGTTCCGCCGCTTCGTCGCGGGCGACCTCGTTGGCAACGCATGGACTGAAGTCGGCGCGGTCGCGATCGGCGACGTGATCACACGCGTGTCGCGCGACGGCGAGCGCTGGGTCGTCAACGGCGCGAAGTACTACAGCACGGGCAGCATCTTTGCGGACTGGATCGATGTGTTCGCGCGCCGCGACGACGACGGCCGCGACGTAATCGCGGCCGTGCGCACCGACCAGCCGGGCGTGCGCCGTAGCGACGACTGGACGGGCTTCGGGCAACGCACCACCGGCAGCGGCACGACGACGTTCGACGCCGCGCAGGTCGACGAAGCCGACATCATCGATTTCTCGACGCGCTTCCGCTACCAGACGGCGTTCTACCAGCTCGTGCTGCTCGCGACGATCGCCGGCGCGGGCCGCGCGGCACTGCGCGACATCGCCCGCGAGGTGCGCGCGCGTGAGCGGATCTTCAGCCACGGCAACGCGACGGCGGTGCGCGACGACGCGCAGGTGCAGCAGGTCGTCGGGCAGGTTGCGGCGCGTGTGTTCGCGGCCGAGGCGACCGCCGTGCGTGCCGCGCTGCCCGCGCAGCGCGCGTACGAAGCGAGGTTCGGCGGGGATCCACAGGCCGAGCACGACGCGAACGTTGCCGCCGAGCTCGATTCGGCGCGCGGGCAGATCGCGGTGTCGGACCTCGTGCTGCGCGCGACGACTGAGCTGTTCAATGCGCTCGGCGCGTCGGGCACGAGCGAGGACAAGCGGCTCGATCGCCACTGGCGCAACGTGCGCACTGCGGCGTCACACAATCCCGTCATCTACAAGGAGCGGATCGTCGGTGACTGGGAGATCAACGGCACCGAGCCGCCCTACGTGTGGCAGATCGGCAGCGGCGCGGGCGCGGCGCCGCGCGGCACTGGAGCATGAATGGGCACGTGAGCAGCGCGCATGCCTTCGGTACGACACCCGAAGGCATGCGCGCGGGGCGACCGAGCCGGCGGCTACTTCAGCGCGGTAATCTGGCCGGCACGGATCAGCCGCGCGCGCAGCACGTTGCGGCTGATGCCGAGCAGCTTCGCGGCCTGGATCTGGTTGCGGTGGCTGAACTCGAACGCGACGCGCATCACCGTGTCCTCGATCTGCTCGAACAGGTTCTCGTGAGCTTCGTCGAACAGGCTCCGCAGCGCCTGTTCGAGCGCATCCCGATGGCCGCGCGCGCCGCCCGCCGCGTGTTCGCCGTGGGCTGTACCGCCGGTAGCCGGAATGCCCGACGACGAGAAATGCAGGTCGCTTTCCTGCAGCGAGTCGTGGCGGCTGACCAGTAGCGCGTGGTGGATCACGTTCTCCAGTTCGCGGATGTTGCCGGGCCAAAGGTACGCCTGGAGCCGGCGTTCGGCGCACGGGTCGATGTCGTGCGGCCCGTAGCCGAGGCGGCCGCGGTAGTCCTCGAAGAAGTAGCGGGCAAGCGGCAGGATGTCGCCGGGCCGCTCGCGCAGCGTCGGCACCGCGAGCTGCACGACGTTGAGGCGATAGAACAGGTCGCCGCGGAAGTGCCCGGCCGCCACCGCGTGCTGCAGACGGACGTTGGTCGCGGCTACCACGCGCACGTCGATCGGGATCCCCGTGCGCGAGCCCAGCCGCACGACTTCGCGTTCCTGCAGCACGCGCAGCAGCTTGACCTGCATCGACAGCGGCAGGTCGCCGATCTCGTCGAGAAACAGCGTGCCGCCGTTGGCAGCCTCGAACCAGCCCGGCTTCGCGCTGAACGCGCCCGTGAATGCACCTTTCTCGTGGCCGAACAGCTCGCTCTCGACGAGCGTCTCGGAGAACGCGCCGCAGTTGACGGCCACGAACGGCTTGTCCTTGCGGTGGCTGAGGCTGTGCACGTGGCGCGCGATCAGTTCCTTGCCCGTGCCTGTTTCGCCGATGATCAGCACGTTCGCGTCGCTCGGTGCGACCAGGTGGATGCGCTCGAGCAGTGCGAGCGAACTCGGATCGACGAACACCTGCGCGCGGGCGCGAATCGACGTCGCGAGCGCATGCCGGTTCGGCAGTGTCAGCACGGGCGGGGGCGTGATGTCGGCGTCGGTTTCCACTTCCGCGGGCCACGCATGAGAGGGAGTGTGGGTCATGAGTAGAAACTCGGCGTCGGGTAGGTTTGCTTGAGCGCCCACGCGCCGATCTCGCGGATCTTGTAGGCGATCGGATCGTGAAGCGTGTGGGTGCGCAGATTGCGCCAGTGGCGGTCGAGCCGCAGCGCGCCATGTGTCGCCCGTGCGCCGGCGACGTCGAACATGCGGGTACACAGGTCGAGCCCTGTCTGCGCGGCCGACACCTTGGCGGTGGCCGTGGCGAGCGCGACGCCGCCGCGTTCCGCGTGCGTGAGTGCCGTGTCGCGCGCCCATGCCGCGTCGAGACGGTCGGCCGCCCGGTCGGCGAGCACGCGGGCCGCCTCGAGGCCGATCCAGAATTCGCCGTACTGACCGAGGACGTACGGGTCCTGGTCCGTGTGCGCGACGCCCGAGGCCGGCCACGGGCGCGCCTCGTTCAGCGTGTAGTGGCGCGCGTCGTCGAGCGCGGCTTCGGCGATCCCGAGATAGACGTTCGTGAGCACGAGCTGCGCGATCAGCGGCCGCAGGCACGCGAACGGAGACGACAGCGGGCCCGGGTCCGCGAGCAATTCGTGATGCTCGACGCGCACCTTCTCGAATGTGACCGTCCCGCTGTCGGTCTGCCGCTGGCCGATGTTGTCCCAGTCGTCCGCAATCGAGATTCCGCTGCGCTGCGTCGGCACGGCCGCGACGAGGAACGCGCGGGTCGCGGCGTCGTGTGCGGACACGATCAGCATTTCCGAATCGAGCGCGCCTGAGCAGAAGCTCTTCTGTCCACTGAATTCGCGCCACTCGCCGCGCGTGCGGCTGACCGTGCGCTCGTCGAGCGGATTCAGCGCATTGCCCCAGAACCATTGGTGGCGCGCGGTCTGCTCGAACCACGACTCCCATTGCTCGGACGCGCCGAACAGCCGGACCGTTGCAAGCATCAGGTGATGGAAGCCGAACACGTGCGCGATCGAGCTGTCGGCGGCCGCGAACTGGCGCACGACATCGAGCGTCGTGCGCCAGTTCGCGCCGAGGCCGCCATACGCGGCCGGAACGCTCAATGCGAGCAGCCCGCTGGCGCGCAGCGCATCGCGCTCGGCTTTCGGCGTGCCGCCCAGGCGGTCGCGGTCGGCGGCTGTCTGCGCGAAGCGTGCGGCGAGACGCCCGGCTGTCTGTCGGACCGTTGCTTCGCGCGCCGACGGCTCGGAAGGATCGGGCACGCTGGCCGGACGCGACGGGAGGGAAATTGAGGTCATCGATCGCAGTGTGTTGGGGGGGCCATGCGGCGCGACGGCGCGCGGCGATGTGCTGCTGCCTGATCAGCAAAGTGTTCAATGTTTTGCGGCCGACGAGAAGCATCGATTTCTGATAATCAAAGTCGAATTGCTGCGCAGGCCGCAGCGATGGCGGTTGCCGCCACATGACGGGCCATGCCGCGCCGCAAGAATGCGGCGTGACCAGCAGAACAGGCGTCGCTGCACGAACTTTGTCTTCCGAATCGCGTGTCGCTGCTGGCAGAGCAGCAGCATTTCAGCATTCCTGTTTCCTGGTGTTCATCGCGTCCGGGAATATGGATGTGACGTAGTTTGTCACGCGCTTATTCGGGGCATTTCTGGCCGATTTCCGGTTCGCCGGGCATGGTAGTCGTCAATATTCGGGATGCAGAGCATCCGAAGTGGCATGGCACGCCACTTGCTCATTCGACGCAGAACGTGAACGTTGATGTCGAACGATTTCTGAAGGGAGAGTCATGAGCAAGGTTTACAAGGTCGTGGCCGTGTCCGGTGGATTGCAGCGGCCATCGCGCACACTGGCATTGGTCGAAGCGCTGCTCGCGTCGCTCGGCGACGCGCTGCCGATCGACGTGACGCTGATCGAACTCGGCGAGATTGCGGGGCGCCTGTCGGGCGCGCTGACGCGCGCGCAGCTTCCCGCCGATCTCGAGGCGAAGGTCCGCTCGATCGAAACCGCTGACGCGCTCGTCGTCGCGAGTCCGGTGTTTCGCGCGTCGTACACGGGGCTGTTCAAGCACCTGTTCGATCTCGTTCATCACGACGCGCTGATCGACGTGCCCGTGCTGCTCGCGGCGACGGGCGGCAGCGAGCGCCACGCGCTCGTAATCGATCACCAGCTTCGCCCGCTGTTCAGTTTCTTTCAGGCGCGCACGCTGCCGATCGGCGTGTACGCGTCGGAAGGCGACTTCGCGCACTACGCGATTACCAGCGCGGCGCTGCGCGCGCGCATCTCGCTTGCCATCGAACGCGCTGTGCCGCTGTTGCAGCACGACACCGAATCCGCCGCGGCCGCGCTGGCCGCATCTGCCTGACTTCTTGACCGGGACATTCTCATGAGCCAAGCCAATTCATCCAACGATGCCGTCAAGTTCGCGTACTGGGTGCCGAACGTGAGTGGCGGACTCGTCGTCAGCACGATCGAGCAACGCACCGACTGGAGCCTCGAATACAACCAGAAGCTCGCGCGCGTCGCGGAGGAGGCCGGTTTCGAATACGCGCTGAGCCAGATCCGCTTCACGGCCGGCTATGGCGCGGAATACCAGCACGAGTCGGTGTCGTTCAGCCAGGCGCTGCTGCATGCGACCACGAAGCTCAAGGTGCTCGCGGCGATCCTGCCGGGGCCGTGGCATCCGGCCGTGGTCGCGAAGCAGCTCGCGACGATCGACCATATCTCGAACGGGCGTATCGCGATCAACGTCGTGAGCGGCTGGTTCAAGGGCGAATTCACGGCGATCGGCGAGCCGTGGCTCGAACACGACGAGCGCTATCGCCGCTCGAAGGAATTCATCCAGGCGCTGAAAGGGATCTGGACGCAGGACAACTTCACGTTCAAGGGCGACTTCTACCGCTTCAACGACTACACGCTGAGCCCGAAGCCGGTGCAGAAGCCGCATCCGGAGATCTTTCAGGGTGGCAGCTCGCGCGCGGCGCGCGACAACGCAGCGAGCGTGTCCGACTGGTACTTCACGAACGGCAACACGCCGGAGAACCTGAAGGCGCAGATCGACGATATCCGTGCGAAGGCGGCGGCGAACCACCATCGCGTGCGGATCGGCGTGAACGCGTTCGTGATCGCGCGCGACACCGAGGAAGAGGCGAAGGCCGTGCTCGACGACATCATCCGGCACGCGCACGTCGAAGCCGTGCATGCGTTCGGCGATGCGGTAAAGCAGGCCGGGAAAGCGTCGCCCGAAGGCGAGGGCAACTGGGCGAAGTCGACGTTCGAAGATCTCGTGCAGTACAACGACGGCTTCCGTACGAACCTGATCGGCACGCCGCAGCAGATCGCGGAACGGATCGTCGAGCTGAAGTCGATCGGCGTCGATCTCGTGCTTGCCGGCTTCCTGCATTTCGTCGAAGAAGTCGAGTATTTCGGCAAGCGCGTGCTGCCGCTCGTGCGCGAACTCGAGGCCCGCCGGCAGTTGGCGGCAGCGTGAAGGCGGCGCTGCTGTCGCTCGACGGCATCTCGCTGTCGTTCAAGGGCGTCCAGGCGATCGCGGACGTCAGCTTCGACGTCGCCGCCGGCGAGATCTGCGCGCTCATCGGGCCGAACGGCGCCGGCAAGAGCTCGCTGCTGAACGTGATCAACGGTGTTTACGTGCCGCAGCAGGGGACGATCCGTCTCGGCGGCGACACGTACCGGCGGATGGATCCGTACCGCGCCGCCCATCGCGGCATTGCGCGAACGTTCCAGAACCTCGCGCTGTTTCGCCGCATGAGCGTGTTCGACAACGTGCTCGCCGGCCGCGGGCTGCATCGGCGCAGCACGTGGATCGAGCAGACGCTGCGCGTCGGGCGGGCGTATCGCGACGAAGCCGAGCAGCGCGCGCACGTCGACCGCCTGCTCGACGAACTCGACCTTCAGCGCCACCGCGACAGTGTCGTCGGCACGCTGCCGTACGGGCTGCAGAAGCGCGTCGAGCTGGCCCGCGCGCTGGCGGCTGAACCGCGCCTGCTGCTGCTCGACGAGCCGATGGCTGGCATGAACGGCGAGGAGAAGCGCGCGCTGGCCGACTGCGTGCTGCATTTCAACACGCGCTTCGGCGTGACGGTCGTCCTCATCGAGCACGACATCGGCGTCGTGATGGGGCTGTCGGATCACGTCGTCGTGCTCGACTACGGCCGCAAGATCGCCGACGGCAGGCCGGACGAGGTGCGCGAAAACCCGGACGTGCTGGCCGCGTATCTCGGCCTGCGGCATTGAGGAGACGCAAAGGTGGATTTCTTCCTGGAAGTCGTGATCGGCGGCCTGCTCGCGGGCGTGATGTATTCGCTCGTCGCAATCGGTTTCGTGCTGATCTACAAGGCGTCCGGCGTGTTCAACTACGCGCAGGGCGCGCTCGTGCTGTTCGGCGCGCTCACCTACGTGAGCCTCGTCGAACGCGGCCTGCCGGCGTGGGCAGCGTTCGCGGCCACGCTTGGTGCGCTGGTGGTGATTGCCATCGCGACGGGGCGCTGGGTGCTGCGCCCGCTCGTGAACCGGCCGCCAATCGTGCTGTTCATGGCGACGCTCGGGTTGAGCCTGATCCTCGAAGGCGCCGCACAACTGCTGTGGGGCGCGCAGGTGCACGGCCTCGAGCTCGGCATCGACGACCGGCCGCTGCACGTCGGCGGCGTGATGGTCAGCCGCTTCGACCTGTTCGCGGCGGCCACGGCCAGCGCGCTCGTGATTGCGCTGACGCAACTCGCGAAGCGGTCGCGCTTCGGGCTGTCGCTGCGTGCGATTGCAGACGATCCGCTGGCGGCGCTGTCGGTGGGCGTGCGACTGCCGCGGGTGTGGGCCGCTGTGTGGGCGCTGGCCGGCTTCGTCAGTCTCGTCGCGGGCCTGATGTGGGGCGCGCGGCTCGGCGTCCAGTTCTCGCTGTCGCTGGTGGTGCTGAAGGCGCTGCCGGTGCTGATCATCGGCGGCTTCTCGTCGATCGGTGGCGCGATCGTCGGCGGCCTGCTGGTCGGCGCGAGCGAGAAGCTGGCCGAGGTCTATGCCGGCAGCCTGATCGGCGATGGCATCGGGAACTGGTTCCCGTACGTGCTCGCGATGCTGTTCCTGCTCGCGCGGCCGGACGGGCTGTTTGGCGAACGCCCCGTCGAACGGGTGTGAGGAGGCTGTCATGGATCTGTCCCGTTCCGTCGTCTACATCGGCCGGCACGGCCGGTTGCGCGTGCCCGCGGTGCTCGCGCTCGTGTTGCTGGCGTTCGTCGGCGTGCCGCTGTGGGCGAACGACTACTGGCTCAACGCCATCCTGATTCCGTTTCTCGTGCTGTCGCTCGCCGGCCTCGGGCTCAACTTCGCGACCGGGTATGCGGGCCAGCTCTCGCTCGGATCGGCCGCGTTCATGTCGATCGGCGCGTATGCAACCTACAATCTGCTGGTGCGCGTCCCGGCGATGCCGCTGCCCGTCGCCCTGCTGCTCGGCGGGCTCGTGAGCGCCGCAGCCGGCGTGCTGTTCGGGTTGCCGAGCCTGCGTATCAAGGGCTTCTACCTGATCGTGTCGACGCTTGCTGCCCAGTTTTTCGTTGAGTGGCTGTTCACGCGCGTGAGCTGGTTCTCGAACAACGACAGCTCGGGCGTGCTGAGCGCGCCGCGGCTCGCGATCGGCCAGTGGCGGATCGACACGCCGGCTGCGCGCTATCTGTTCGTGCTGGGCGTCGTGGCCTTGCTGTTCGCGTGCGGCGCGAGCCTCGTGCGCAGCGAGCTGGGCCGCCGCTGGATGGCCGTGCGCGACATGGACACGGCCGCGCGCGTGATCGGCATCCCGATCGCCCGCACGAAGCTGCTGGCGTTCGCGGTGAGCGCGTTCGTGACCGGCATCGCCGGCGCGCTGTGGGCGTTCGTCTACCTCGGCACCGTCGAGCCGCACGGCTTCGACCTGAACCTGTCGTTCCAGATCCTGTTCATCATCATCATCGGCGGGATGGGCAGCATCGCCGGCAATGTTCTCGGGGCAGCGTTCATCGTGCTGCTGCCGATCCTGCTGTCGAACGCCGCGAGCACGCTCGCACATGTCGGCATCGGCGCCGACCAGTTGCAGAACCTGCAGAAGATCCTGTTCGGCACGCTGATCATCGTGTTCCTCGTGAAGGAACCGGACGGACTCGCGCGGCTCGTGCAGACGGCACGGGAGCGCGGGTGGAAGCGGGGTTGAGCCGCGGTGCGGAATCGTTTTTATTTCTTCTTATCAATCAGGAATCCATATATATGAAGCGGAATGAGGTTGGAGAGAGCGTTTCGGCATGGCGGAACCGGGTCGCGTCGATCGGCACGGCCATCGCGCTCGCAACGGTCGCGCTGCCGCAGGCACAGGCGGCTGGCGAGCAGTATTTCCCGCTGCAGAGCTACCGGATCGGCCCGTACGCGGCCGGCGGAAGCGGCTTCTTCGGCGGGTTCATCGACTACATGCAGCTGATCAACGCGCGCGACGGCGGCGTGAACGGCGTCAAGCTGACGTGGAGCGAGTGCGAGACGGAGTACGTGGTCGAGAAGGGTGTCGAATGCTACGAGCGGCTCAAGAAAGGGCTCAACGGCGCGCCGGCGGCGGCGACGAATCCGCTTTCCGTCGGCATCGCGTACGCGACGCTCGACCGCTCGACAGCCGACCGGATCCCGCTCGTGACGATCAATCACGGCCGCACCGATTCGACCGACGGCGCCGTGTTCCCGTATGTGTTCCCGCTGCAGCTCAATCCGTACAGCGAGGTGTCGGCGATCGTGAACTACATCGGCCAGCAGTCGGGCGGCCTCGGCAACCTGAAGGGCAAGAAGATCGTCGTGCTGTATCACGGCTCGCCGTATGGGCGCGAGACGATTCCGGTGCTCGACGTGCTCGCGAAGCGCTACGGTTTCGCGCTGACGCAGATCGAGGTGCCGCATCCGGGCAACGAGCAGGGCTCGCAATGGCTGAAGATCCACCAGATCAATCCTGACTGGGTGATCCTGCGAGGCTGGGGCGTGATGAATCCGGTCGCGCTGAAATCGGCGCAGAAGGTCGGCTATCCGGCGACGCACATCATCGGCAACATCTGGAGCAACTCGGAAGAGGACGTGCGGCCGGCCGGCGACGCCGCGAAGGGCTTCATCTCGATCACGACGCATCCGTCGGGCACCGGCTATCCGGTGCTGCAGGCGATCGACCAGTACGTGACCAAGCCCGGCAACGGCAACCTGAAGGACGCGGCGCGCTTCGGCACCGTGTACTACAACCTCGGCGTCGTGAACGGCATCCTCAACGTCGAGGCCATTCGGGTCGCGCAGCGCAAGTTCGGCAACAAGCCGTTGACGGGCGAGCAGGTGCGCTGGGGCTTCGAGCACCTCGATCTCGACGACGCGCGGCTGAAACAGCTCGGTGCGCTGGGGCTTGTACAGCCGCTCAAGCTGTCGTGCGCCGATCACGAGGGCGGCGGCGCGGTGCGCTTCCAGCAGTGGGACGGCAGGCAGTGGAACGTGATCAGCAGTTGGGTGCAGGCCGATCGCGCGTCGCTGCGGCCGATCATCGAGAAATCCGCGCTCGCCTACGCGAAGGAAAAGGGCATCACACCGCGCGACTGCGCGAAGGAGCTGTGACGATGGCCGCGACCCCGATCCTGCAGGTCGACGACCTCGCGGTAACGTATAGCGAGATCATTCCGGCGTTGCGGGGCGTGTCGCTCGCCGTGCCCGACGGCGCGATCGTTGCGCTGCTGGGCGGCAACGGTGCGGGCAAGACCACGACGCTGCGCACCGTGTCGGGCTTGGTGCGGGCCGAGCGCGGAGCGGTGACGGCCGGCCGGATCGCTTTTCGCGGCGGCGACGTCACGCATGCGGAGCCGTGGACGCTCGTCGAGCGCGGCCTCGTGCAAGTGCTCGAAGGGCGACGCTGCTTCGCGCAACTGACCGTCGAGCAGAACCTGCGGATCGGCGCGTTCGTGCGGCGGCCGCGGCGCGCGGAGATCGAGGCCGGCCTCGAGCGGATCTACGCGATTTTTCCGCGCTTGAAAACGCGCCGTCATGCGTTGGCCGGCTACACGTCGGGTGGCGAGCAGCAGATGGTGGCGATAGGCCGCGCGCTGATGGCGGAACCGACGGTCGTGCTGCTCGACGAGCCGTCGATGGGGCTCGCACCGCAGGTCGTGGAAGAGATCTTCGAGACGATCGCGGCGCTGAATCGCAACGAGCGCGTGAGCTTCCTGCTCGCCGAGCAGAACGCGGCGATCGCGCTGCGTCATGCGACGTACGGCTACGTGCTGGAAGGTGGCCGTGTTGCGACGCAGGGCACGGCGGCCGAGCTGTCCGGGCTCGATACGTTGCGGGATGCGTATCTCGGCGGCAACCCGACGGACTATGCGGTGCGGCGCGTTGGCAATGCGGCGTGAGATCTGCTTGGTACCGTCACGGGAACCAATCGATTCATTGCGTCTTCGGGCCGTCACGGCGGCCTGCGAATGCCCCGGCCGGTTTACTCATCCTTACGCCCAAGGTCTCGCTCATATCGCTCAACAGGATATTCATCTCAAAAATAACCATTTGGTACAGGCAGCGTGAACGGCTAAAGTCGTGCCTCCAATCTCCGGCTGCAACGCCGGCCGTTCCGATATCACGCCTGAAGCTTGCCAAATGAACCGGTTGACGCATTTCCCGATCCGCGCTGCAGCGGTCGCGCTGTTCACGCTTACCGCTGCCACCGCCACTTTTTCAGCCCAACCGACGTTGCGCGTCGGTATCGACGCCGAGTCATATCCGCCGTTCTTTTCGAAAGATGCAAGCGGCAAATGGAACGGGTGGGAAATCGATGTTCTCAATGCCACCTGCAGCAAGCTGAACGTGCGCTGCGAACTGACCGACATCGCGTGGGACGGGCTGATTCCGTCGCTGCAGAACGGCAAGATCGACGTAATCTGGTCGTCGATGACGATCACCGGCGAGCGCCAGAAGGCGATCGATTTCAGTCGCGCGTACTACGAATCGCCGACCGTGTTTGTCGGCGCGAAGAACGACCGGCACAAGGTCGACTGTGCGGTGCCAGCGAGCTTCAAGGGTCGCGTGATCGGCGTCGAGGCCGGCACGAATTTCTCTGCATTCCTCGATGCCCGCTTCAAGCGCGACGCGCAGGTCAAGTCGTTCGACAAGTTCGATAACGCGCTTGCCGATCTCGTGTCCGGCCGCGTCGATTACGTTCAGGAAGCGAAAGGACTGTTCACCGCATTCCTGTCGTCGCCAGACGGCAAGGACTTCGAGATCAAGGCCGCCTGCGCCGACGACCCGGTGCTTGGCCTCGGGATCGGTGCTGGCGTGCGACGCGGCGACGCGCTGCGCGGCAAGCTGTCCACCGCAATCGCGCAACTGCAGAAGGACGGCACGTGGGATGCGATCACTGCGCGCTATCCGAAACTGCAGGGCACGATCGAAAAGGGCCGGTGAGTCTCATATCGATGGAAGGTTCGCTGCTTGGCCTGCTGAGTTTCGGCGACGGTGGCTACGGCCGCGCGTTCGCGAATGCACTCGCGCTGACGGTCGGCGTTGCGGCGTCATCGTTCGCCATCGGTACGCTGCTCGGCCTCACGGGCGCGCTCGCGAAGCTATCGGAATACGCGCCGCTGGAATGGCTGGGCCGGCTCTATACGACACTCGTACGCGCGCTGCC
>NZ_QTQP01000089.1 GCF_003854275.1 Burkholderia sp. Bp8963 | reverse complement strand
TGCGCCAACGCTCCCACATTAACGCCTTCTGGGTATCTGTATAGTAGATCCGCCGTCTCTGTTTCATGGCAACACTCCTTGCTGCTATGCAGCCTCAAGTGTGTTGCATCGACGGGTTGAATCCGCAGGTCATTGTTGTCAATCCTCCGGTCGGCTTGGTTCGAATGTTCATAGAACCCGAGTAGCGGAATTGCGCGCGTCTTGTGCGTTCAATGCCTGGTCGGCGACGATTTCGACATATCGTCGACAACCCTGATGTGTGCAGAAATCGTCATTCGGCATGCGTAATCACGCCAAGACGCGATGCGCCTGAGTTTCTACGATGGCGAGATTCGGGGGCGCGCAAGCCGCGCGTGTGTACGCATAGCGCGGCGGCGCTACGCGGAGCGTGTATCGTGCCGAAAACCACGCACGATGCCGCATGCGGCGCGACATGTGTGTGCCTGTCGTCTGGTCACGTAGGCTGAAAGTCGGCGAGTGTCCGTGTCGTAGGATCTGATTCTGCACTCACGACGTTCCGTCACCAAAGTCCGTTTTGTCGCGCCGCGCAGCGGACAGGCGCTCCTATAATCGACGCCATCAGCCACTCGCTTCGCGGATGCCGGGATGATGACCTTACTTGCCGTACCGCCCATGAGTTCGTCTGACACCCTGCCGTACCAGCCCGCCAACGCCGACTTCGGCGCGATGCTCGCGCATTTCCGCATGCTCGAGCCGGTGTTCGACGCATTGCCGGACGTTGCATTCTTCGTGAAGGATGCCGATGGCCGCTATGCGCTCGTCAACCGCACGCTGGCGATGCGCTGCGGCTACAAGGACAAGCGCGACCTGCTCGGCAAGACCGCGGACGAGGTGTTTCCGCGACGGTTCGGCAGCAGCTACTTCGAGCAGGACATGGCGACGATCAACGCCGGCCATCAGCTGACCGACCAGCTCGAGCTGCATCTGTATCCCGGCCGCCAGCCGGGCTGGTGCCTGACCTGCAAGGAGCCGCTGCGCGACGCGGGCGGGCATGTGGTCGGCCTTGCCGGCATTTCGCGCGACCTGAAGGCGCACGAGGGCTCGCATCCGGCCTACAGCAAGCTCGCGGACGTGGTCCAGTACATCCAGGATCATTACGTGCAGCCGCTCAACCTGAAGCAGCTCGCGCAGATGGCCGGCATGTCGGTCGCGCAGCTCGAGCGGTACTTCCACAAGGTGTTTCACCTGACGCCACGCCAGGTGCTGCTGAAGACGCGGCTCGACGCCGCGACAGCGCTGCTGATCACGCACGACAAGGTGACCGACGTCGCGGCGCTATGCGGTTACACGGATCACAGCGCGTTTACGCGCCAGTTCAAGGCGACGGTCGGCGTGACGCCGACCGAATATCGGATGATGCTGCAGGAGCGGGCGGGGTGATGCGTGCGCCGGTGGCGGCCGGCGCGGCGGGGAAGGCCGGCGGGGATGACTGGTGAAGCGCAGGTTCAGCGGTAGCCGAGTCCCTTCAGGACGGCCGTGCCGTTTTCCGTCAGGCGGAAGCTCGGCGGGGTGTCAGCGTCTGCGCGCACCATTTCGACCAGGCCTGCTTCCTGCAGTCCGGGCAATTCGGGTTTCGCGTTCGCGCCGATCGGTGCATGCAGCAGCACGAGCAGCGTCGCGATTTCGTGATGGCTGAGCAGGCGGCGCAGCATCGTCTTCGGTTTTGAAGGGGGGGCGGCCGGGCGGTCCGCGGGTGTTTCTACGGCGCTCATCGCTGTCCTCGTTGTAGAGAGATTCTTCGGATACGGTTGCGGATAGTGCCGTCGAAGACTTAAGCGATTCTTAAAACGCCCCGCTCGGTGACCGGCCACGGTCGGCCGGTGGTTACAGCATGTAACGGCGTGGTGGCGGCGTGGTGGCGACTTCGCGAACCGGATCGCCGGAAGCCGCTTCAGGCGCGCGTCCGACAGCACATGCGCCAGCATAATGCATACGCCGTCTATTCTCCAGACGAATGTACGATGACTTTTCGTCGCACCCGGTATTTCCCGCCCGTCACTTCTTCCGCTGTGCCTGCGCCGCCAGGCGAACGGCCGCGTTCGCCGCGCCGTAACCGTCGTATCCGCCGCGCCGCTCGACGATCTCCAGCGAGAAGCGGTTGTCGACCAGTTCTGTATACGCATGCAGGAACTCGCCGCCGTTCTCGTCGCGGTCGTACAGCAGGTGATGGGCGCTCAGCGTGTCGATCAGGTCGTCGGGCAGCGCATAGCGTGCGGCGAGGTCGTCGTAATAGTTGCGCGGGATGCGCAGGAACGGCACGCCGTCGGCCGCGAATTCGGCGACCGTCTTCACGATGTCTTCGGTGCGGAACGCGACGTGGTTCAGTCCGGTGCCGTGATACCGGTCCAGCGATTCGGCGACCGCGGTGTGGCGGTCGACCGACGCGTTCAGCGCGATCCGCACCGAGCCGTCCGCGCTGCGCACCGCGCGGCTGCGCATCAGCCCGTACGGGTCCGGCACGAGCCAGCTGCGCTCGGCTTCGAAGCCGAACGCCGTCTTGAAGAACAGGATCCACGTATCGAGCGCGTCGGCCGGCAGCGCGAGGCACACGTGGTCGATGCCGGTCAGCGGGCCGACCTCGCTCGGGCCGTCGATGTCGGTCAGCACGAAATCGGATTCATATAGTGTCGGCGCATTCGGCGCTTCGTCGACGAAGTATTCGAGGCTGCCGTCCGGCGCCTTTACGCTCGGCAGTACGCGTTCGTGCGGGCCGACGCGCCCGGAAAACGGCGCATAGCCGAAGCCTGCCGCGCGTTCGAACGCGACGTTCGCGTCGTCGACGCGGAACGCCGACGCGCACAGCGACAGGCCGTGCTGCTGAAAGAACGCATCGGCGAACGAGTCGCGCTCCGCGTTCAGCACGATCGACGCGGCGCCGTGCTGGAACAGCGTCACGTCCTTCGAGCGATGGCGGCCCGCGAGGCGGAAGCGCATCTTGCCGAGCCATTCGCCGACATTGGCCGCTGCCTGCGCGTCGACTGCGAATTCGATGAACTGGAAGCCGACGTGCGCGGGCGGCGCGGGCGGTGCGAACAGCGGCTGGCCGGCGCCGGGCGTGCGCTGGTCCCGCGCGAGCTGCGCGCGCGTCTGCTCCTCCAGATAGAGCAGCGAGCGGTGCCCGTCGGCCGCGGTGATGGCGGTCGGCGCCGCGCGGAAGCCGTCGTTGAAGATCTCGAGCGACAGCGGCCCCGTATAGCCGGCCTCGATCACGCGCGCGGTGAAGCGCGCGAGGTCGAAGTCGCCCTGGCCGGGGAACGAACGGTAATGGCGGCTCCATTCGAGGACATCCATCGCGAGCTTCGGCGCATCGGCGATCTGCACGAACGCGATCCGGTCGCCGGGAATGTCGGCGATCGCGTCCGGCGAGTCGTCGAGCGACAGCGTGTGGAAGCTGTCGAGCGCAAGGCCGAGGTGCCGGTTGTTCACCGCATTCACGAGCCGCCACGCATGGCCATACGTCTTCACGACCCGCCCCCACGCGAGCGCTTCATAGGCGGCGACGACGCCCGCCTGCTGCGCGGCCTCGGCGAGCGCGCCGAGCTGGTCGACGAGCAGCGCGTCGTCCGCGATCGTTTCCGGCGACACGTTGCTGCAGACGAGGATGCGGTCGGTGCCGAGCGCATGCATCACGTCGAACTTGCGCCGGACGCGATCGAGATTGCGCGCGAGCTGCGCGGGGCTCACGCCCTCGAAATCGCGAAACGGCTGGAACAGCACGATGTCGAGACCGAGATCGGCGGCCATGTTCCGCACGTCGGCGGGCGACCCGTCGAAATAGACGAGGTCGTTCTCGAAGATTTCGACGCCGTCGAAGCCCGCGGCCTGGATGGCGGCGAGCTTCTCGGCGAGCGTGCCGGACAGGGACACGGTGGCGATCGAGCGCTGCATGGGCAAATCCTGCTAAGAGGCGGGACGGCGCCGGCTGGACTCGACCCTGAATGAACCAGTCATGGAGTCCATGGAACGCGCCATATCCCGAATTTACTAGGGTGATTGGGTGAATTATACAAACTAACTAGTTGGTACAAATTAGCGAAAACCCGAAAAGACATTGCGCTTGCGCAAGCGCACACTGGCGCCGAATCTTGACGAGAAGGGGCGAAGTCGCTAGCGATTCGCCCCCGTTTTAGGAGCAACTGACATGAGCAAGCGCAAGGTGCTGGTGCTGAACGGCCCGAACCTGAATCTGCTGGGGACGCGCGAACCCCACATCTATGGAGCGGAAACGCTCGCCGACGTGGCACAGCGCTGCCGCGACGCGGCAGACGGGCTCGGGCTCGAGGTCGACTTTCGCCAGTCGAACGCCGAGCACGAGCTGATCGACTGGCTGCACGCGGCGCGCCACGACACGGACGGCATCGTGATCAACCCGGCCGCGTACACGCACACGTCGGTCGCGCTGGCCGATGCGCTGTCGGCGATCGCGAAGCCGGTGATCGAGATCCACATCTCGAACGTGCATCGCCGCGAGCCGTTCCGTCACCACTCGTACGTGTCGGCGGTCGCCGAGGCCGTGATCTGCGGATGCGGCACCGAAGGCTACGTCCTCGCGCTGCAGCGCATGTCGACCATTCTTTCGCAAGGAGCCAAGCAATGAGCCGCCCGTCGTTTCTGATCGGCCTGATCGGCCAGGGTATCGGCGGTTCGCTGTCGCCCGCGATGCACGAAGAAGAAGGATTCCGCCAGGGATTCGGCTATGTCTACCGGCGCATCGACCTCGACGCGCTCGGCCTGACCGTCGACGCGCTGGCGCAATTGCTCGCGGCGGCCGAACAGATGGGCTACACGGGCCTGAACATCACGCACCCGTGCAAGCAGCGCGTGATCGAGCACCTCGATGCGCTGTCCGACGACGCGCGCGCGCTCGGCGCGGTCAACACCGTGCTGTTCAAGGACGGCAAGCGGATCGGCCACAACACCGACTGGTCGGGATTCGCGAAGTCGTTCCGGCGCGGGCTGCCGGGCGTGTCGCTCGAACGCGTCGTGCAGCTCGGCGCGGGCGGCGCGGGCGCGGCAGTCGCGCACGCAGCATTGCAGATGGGCGCGGCGGAACTGGCGATCTTCGATGTCGACGCGACGCGCGCCCGCGCGCTCGCGGAAGAACTGCAGCAGCGCTTCCCGGCCGCCAGGGTCACGCAGGGCGACGACCTCGCGACGACGGTGCGGGCGGCCACGGGCCTGATCCACGCGACCCCGACCGGCATGACGAAGCACCCGGGCCTGCCGTTGCCGGCCGAGTTGCTGCATGCGGGGATGTGGGTTGCCGACATCGTGTACTTCCCGCTCGAAACGGAGTTGATCCGGGCGGCGCGCGCGACGGGCTGCGCGACGCTGCCGGGCGGCGGAATGGCGGTCTACCAGGCCGTCGACGCGTTCGAGATCTTCACCGGACGCACGCCCGACGCCGAACGGATGTTCGATCACTTTCAATCGCTCGTTGCGCGCTGACCCTTTATAGATTCAGAGAAAGACGAGACCAGGAGACGACCATGCAGCACACCACCCACACGAACACCGCACCGGTTCAGCCGGCGCAGGCGGCCGGCACGGTCCGGCGCACGTCGGCGCGCTACAAGATTCTCGCGCTGCTCGCAATTGGCACGATGATCAACTATCTCGACCGCACGGTGCTGGGGGTGGCTGCGCCGCAGCTCACCAAGGAGCTCGGCATCAACGCGGCGGTGATGGGCATCATGTTCTCCGCGTTCTCGTGGACGTACGTCGCGATGCAGGTGCCGGGCGGTCTCTTCCTCGACCGCTTCGGCAGCAAGATCACGTATTACTGGTCGATGACGCTGTGGTCGCTGTGCACGCTGCTGCAGGGCTTCGTGCCCGGCGTCGCGACGCTGCTCGCATGCCGCCTTGGCCTCGGCATCACGGAAGCGCCGTGCTTCCCGACCAACAGCCGGGTGGTCGCGACGTGGTTCCCGCAGAACGAGCGCGCGATGGCGACCGGCACCTACACGGTCGGCGAGTACATCGGCCTTGCGTTCTTCAGCCCGGTGCTGTTCGCGCTGATGGGCGCGTTCGGCTGGCGCTCGCTGTTCTGGGTCGTCGGCACCGTCGGCATCGCGTTCGGCCTGATCTGGTGGAAGTTCTACCACGAGCCGCGCAACCATCCGGGCGCGAACAAGGCGGAGCTCGAGTACATCGAAGCGGGCGGCGGTCTCGCGCACGGCGCGACGAAGGACGATCGGCCCGCGCAGGCGAAATTCAGCTGGAGCATGGCCGGCAAGCTGCTGAAGAAGCGCCAGCTCGCGGGCATCTGCCTCGGCCAGTTCGCCGGCAACTCGACGCTCGTGTTCTTCCTGACCTGGTTCCCGACCTATCTCGCGACCGAGCGCCACATGGGCTGGCTGAAGATCGGCTTTTTCGCGGTGATGCCGTTCATCGCCGCGTCGGTCGGCGTGATGTTCGGCGGGATCTTCTCCGACTGGCTGCTGCGCCGCGGCAAGTCCGCGAACCTCGCGCGCAAGCTGCCGATCATCGCGGGGCTGCTGCTCGCGTCGACGATCATTCTCGCGAACTACGTGCAGAGCAACGAAGCGGTGATCGCGATCATGTCGGTTGCGTTCTTCGCGCAGGGGATGGCCGCGCTCGGCTGGACGCTCGTGTCCGACATCGCGCCGGACGGCCTGCTCGGCGTGACGGGCGGCATCTTCAACTTCGCGGCAAACCTTGCCGGCATCATCACGCCGCTCGTCGTCGGCTTCATCGTCGCGTCGACCGGCTCGTTCGTCGGCGCGCTGGTGTTCATCGGCGTGATCGCGCTGATCGGCGCCGCGTCATACATCTTCGTCGTCGGCGATATCAAGCGGATCGAGCTGTAACGCGTTCCAGATCGCAGTGAGTCGGGCCCGGTGGTGCGAACCGCCGGGCCTTTTTTCGTCGGGCCTTCTTTCGCCGGGCCTATTTCCGCCGGGTCTATTTCCGCTTACGCGCGGTGCTGCGAGATGCCGAGCGATTCGACCGCTTGCGCGATCGCGGCGACCGCGCGGCGCACGTCGTTGGCGTCGATCGCGCCGATGCAGCCGACCCGGAACGTCTCGAGCTGCGTGAGCTTGCCGGGGTACAGGATGAAGCCGGCATCGCGCACCGCGTCGTAGAAGCGCCGGAAGTCGTAGGCCGGATCGGCCGGCGCGTGGAAGGTCACGATCACCGGCGCCTGCACGCTGGCGTCGAGGAACGGCGCGAAGCCGAGCGCGCGCATCGATTCGATCAGCGTCCGGCAGTTCTCCATGTAGCGCGCGCCGCGCGCAGGCTGGCCGCCTGCGGCGAGGAACTGGTCGAGCGCGGCGCGCAGCGCGGCGACCACGTGCGTCGGCGGCGTGAAGCGCCACTGGCCGGTCTTGCGCAGGTACGCGTATTGATCGTACAGATCGAGCGCGAGCGACCGCGAGTTGCCTTCACTCGCCTCCAGCGCGTCGCGCCGCGCGATCACGAACCCCATGCCCGGCACGCCTTCGAGACACTTGCCGCTCGCGGAGATCAGCGCGTCGATGCCGCTGCCGTCGAGCGTGATCGGCAACGCGCCGAACGAGCTCATCGCGTCGACGATCAGCCGCTTGCCGTGCCGGCGGCACAGGGCGGCGATCTCGTCGAGCGGGTTCAGGATCCCGGCGCTCGTCTCGAGGTGCACGAGCGCGACGTGCGTGATCCGCGGTTCGCGCGCGAAGGCCGCTTCGATGGCGGCCGGATCGACGGCGGCGTCCTCGCCGAACGGCAGCGCGACCGCGTCGATGCCGAGCCGGTCGAGAATCTTCAGCACGCGCGCGCAATACGCGCCGTTGTCCGGCACGAGCACGACGCCGTCGTGCGGCACCAGCGTGCCGAGCGCGGCTTCGACCGCGAACGTGCCGCTGCCCTGCAGCGGCACGCAGACATATTCATTGGCGCCGCGCGCGATGCCGACGAGGTCGGCGCAGACGCTTTCGGTCAGACGATTGAACGCGGCATCCCATGACCCCCAGTCGTGTTGCATCGCTTCGCGGGTTGCCGTGGAGGTGGTCAGCGGGCCGGGGGTGAGCAGGATCGGATCGGGGGTGGACATCGGGTTTTCTCCAGCAAAGAGTCGGACGGAACGCCGGTTTTCGGCTCCGGATGATGTGTATGATATTGGCAAAATGTGTCATTTTTTGGAAATTTGGGCGCGCGTCACGGGTTTGTCATCGAACGCTGTGATCCTTCGGTTGCCGCACGAGACCGCATCGGTCGGGGCGGCGACGAGGCGGGCCGGCTGGCGGTTCGCCCGGATAACAGGAGCCGGTTTGGCCGGCCGTTTGCTGTTCCGTCTACGGAGAAGTCAGATGACACTGCAGAATTCCTCGCGCGCCGCTGCCGGCGCGTTCCGCAAGCTTGCGCTGGCCGCCGGTGCCGCCGGTCTGCTGCAAGGCGCCGCGCTGCCGGCGCACGCGGCGAGCGCGGTCGTGCTGTACACGGCGGACGGCCTCGAGAACCTTTACCGCGACGTGCTGCCGGCGTTCGAGAAGAAGGAAGGCGTCAAGGTCAACATCGTCACGGCGGGCAGTGGCGAAGTCGTGAACCGCGCGAACGTCGAGAAGAATTCGCCGAAGGCCGACGTGATCGTCACGCTGCCGCCGTTCATCCAGCAAGCCGGCCAGATGGGCCTGCTGCAGCCGTACCAGAGCGTCAACTACAAGAACGTGCCGGCGATCGCGAAGGCGGAAGACGGCACCTGGGCGACGTTCGTGAACAACTATTTCTCGTTCGCGATCAACCCGGAAGTCGTGAAGCAGCAGCCGAAGACGTTCGCCGACCTGCTGTCGCCGAACTACGCGGGCAAGGTTGCATACTCGAACCCGGCGACGGCCGGCGACGGGATGGCCGTGCTGATCCTGACGACCTCGCTGATGGGCGAGGACAAGGCGTTCGACTATCTCGCGAAGCTGTCGCAGAGCGTGAAGTTCCACACGAAGGGCACGGGCTACCTGAACGTGCTGCTGTCGCGTAACGAGATCAGCGTCGCGAACGGCGACCTGCAGATGGACCTCGACGACGCCGAGCACGGCGGCCTGACGATCAAGCCGATCTTCCTCGCGGCGAAGGACGGCGACCAGCCGACGACGTTCCAGCTCCCGTACGGCATCGGCCTGATCAAGGGTGGCCCGAACCAGGACGTGGGCAAGAAGCTGATCGACTACCTGATGTCGACCGACGTGCAGTCGAAGGTGCCGGACATGTACGGCATCCCGGGCCGCAGCGACGTGCCGCTCGCCGGCAAGAACGGCGAGGCGGTCAAGCGCGCGATCGCGGGCGTGAAGCTGATTCCGGTCGACTGGACCCAGGTGATGGCGAAGAAGCCGGTGTGGCTGGAGCGCTGGAAGAAGGACGTGATCGGCAGCTCGGGCAAGCAGCTCGACGTCGTCAAGCCGAAGTGACCGGCGCACGCCGCCTGCAATTGAAAGGATGAAAACGGTGGAAACCGCCATGACCCATCCCGGCGCATTCGGCGCTGCCGGACCGCACGCGACGCTGCGGTCCGGTGCGCCGGGCGGCGTGCAGATCGAGCACCTGAGCGTGCGCTACGGCGCACGCACGGTGCTGGACGATCTGACGCTGTCGATTGGCGCCGGCGAATTTTTGACCGTGCTCGGCAAGAGCGGCTGCGGCAAGACCACGCTGTTGCGCTTCATCGCCGGGTTCGTGAAGGCCGACGGCCTGACCGGCACGCTGACCGTTGCCGGGCGTGACCTGACCTATGCGCCGCCGCACAAGCGCAATCTCGGTCTGCTGTTCCAGAACTACGCGCTGTTCCCGCACCTGTCGGTGTTCGAGAACGTCGCATTCGGGCTGCGCGCGCGGCGGATGGCGTCAGCCGAAGTGACGCGCCGCGTCGCCGACGCGCTGAAGCTCGTCCAGCTCGGCGATACCGGCCATCACATGCCGGCGCAGCTGTCGGGCGGGATGCAGCAGCGCGTCGCGCTCGCCCGCGCGCTCGTGATCGAGCCCGACGTGCTGCTGCTCGACGAGCCGCTGTCGGCGCTCGACGCCAACCTGCGCGCGTCGGTGCGCAGCGAACTGAAGGCGCTGCACGAGCGCCTGCCGAACCTGACGGTCGTGTGCGTGACGCACGACCGCGACGACGCGCTGGTGCTGTCCGATCGCGCGCTGCTGATGCGCGACGGCCACGTCGCGCAGCTCGGCACGCCGCAACAGCTTTACGACACGCCGCAGAACGGCTATGTCGCGCGCTATCTCGGCCCGGCGAACCTGCTGCCGCCGCGCGTGATCTTCCCGCTCGGCGATCCGCGTTACGAAGTGCGCGACAAGGTTGCATGCGTGCGGCCGGAGCAGTTGACCGTCAGGCCGCTCGCGGCGGGCGGGCTGCACGGCACGGTTGCGTCGGTCGAATGGCAAGGCGCGGAGCTGTCGATCGCGGTCGTGATCGACACGGCGCCGGACGAGCCGGTGCGCGTGACGATGCAACGCGGCCGTGGCATGGCGCCCGAGCGCGGCGCGCGAGTTTCCCTGCATTGCGAGGCAGACGATGTCGTCCTTATCGAGCCCTGACGCCGCGCTGTCGCCGCAGGCGCTCGCGTCGGCCGCCGCGCATGCCGCGGCCGCGCGTCGCCGCAAGCGCGCCGGCGACCTGCACCTGATCCTGCTGGCGGTTGTCGTGCTTGGCCCGCTCGTCGTCTATCCGCTCGTGCAGCTCGTGCTGCTGAGCCTGACCGGCGATCACGGCCTGAGCTTCGCCGCGTACCGGAGCTTCTTCGGCAACCCCGACACCCGCAACGTGCTGCTGACGACGCTCGGCGTGCTGTTCGCGAGCGCCGGCACCGCGTCGCTGCTCGGCGTGCTGCTCGCGGCGCTGCTGTTCTTCAGGCCGTTCCCGGGCGCATCGCTCGTCACGCGCTTCCTGGAGCTGTACGTTGCGTTCCCGTCGTTCCTGGTCGCGTTCACGCTGATCTTCCTGTACGGCTCGCAAGGCTCAGTCAGCATCGCGCTGCAGCAGATGTTCCATCTCGACCAGCCGCCGCTCGACTTCCTGTTCGGCTTTGGCGGCGTGATTCTCGCGCAGACCGTGTTCTATACGCCGTTCGTCGTGCGGCCGACGCTCGCGTCGTTCGCGACGCTCGACCTGCGGCTGATCGAAGCCGCGCGCAGCCTCGGTGCGTCGGGCTGGATGCTCGCGCGGCGCGTCGTGCTGCCGATCGCGTGGCCCGGGATCGCCGCCGGCACGGTGCTGTGCTTCCTGCTGACGCTGAACGAATTCGGGATCCTGCTGGTGCTCGGCAGTGCGAAGCTCGTCACACTGCCGGTCGCGATCTACAGCAGCGCGACCGTCGATCTCGACCTGCCGACCGCGTCGGCCGGCGCGGTCATGATGCTCGCGCTGTCGCTGGCGCTGTATACGGTCTATCGCCGGGTGAACCGGCGCGCGACGGGAGGGACGAACGATGTCCGCTGAATACCGGATCGGGCACCGGGTGCCCCGCCACCAGATCGGCTGGACCGATACGCTGCTCAAGCATGCGTCGCGCATTGCGCTCGCGCTCGCCGCGTTCGCGTGCTTCTGGCTGTTCGTGCTGCCGGTGATCGTCGTCGCGCTGTCGAGCGTGTCGACCCGCTGGTCCGGCACCATCCTGCCGGCCGGCTACAGCCTGCGCTGGTTCGAGCAGCTCGGTTCGCAGGAATACGGCGCGCTCGTGACGAGCCTCGAGATCGGCTTCGGCGTCGCCGTGATCGGCACGATCCTCGGCCTGTGGCTCGCACTGGCGCTCGAAGGGCGCGACCGGCGTGGCATCGGCGCGGTCGTCGACGCACTGGTGATGGTGCCCAACGGCGTGCCGAGCGTCGTGCTCGGCCTCGCGGTGTTGATCGCGTATCACCAGAAGCCGGTCGATCTGTCGAGTTCGGCAGCGATCGTCGTGCTCGTGCAGCTCGCGCTGATTCTGCCGTTCTGCTATCGATGCGCGGCGGCCGCGCTGCGCCCGGAACTGACGGTGCTGCGCGAAGCGGCGGCCAGCCTCGGTGCGCCGCCCGCGATGGTGCTGCGGCGCGTGCTGGTGCCGCAGCTCGTGCCGGCGCTGCGCGCGAGCCTCGCGCTCGGCTTCGCGCTGTCGCTCGGCGAGCTCGGGGCGACGCTGACCGTTTATCCGCCCGGCTTCGCGACCGTGCCGATCGTCGTGATCGGCCAGGTGGAGCGTGGCTATTACCTGCCTGCGTCGGCGCTGTCGCTGCTGATGCTCGGCGCGTCGCTCGCGGCGCTGCTGCTGATCGCTGCGCGCGTGCCGCGCGGCCGGAGGGCTGCATCATGAACGCGGCGTTTTCGTTGCGGGTACCCGGCGCGCCTGAGGCTGCCGGTGCGGCGTCGGGCACGCAGCCCGCGCACGTCGATGTCAACGGCCGGCGCTACCGGCTGCCGTCGGAGCCGACCGTCGTCGTGTGCGTCGACGGCTGTGAGTACGACTATCTCGAGCAGGCGGTGGCGGCGGGCGTCGCGCCGTTCATCGGCCGGATGATCGCGGAAGGCACCGCATGGCGCGCGGATTGCGTCGTGCCGACGTTCACCAACCCGAACAACCTGTCGATCGTCTGCGGCGTGCCGCCGTCGGTGCACGGGATCTGCGGCAACTACTTCTGGGACCCGGACGCCGACGGCGGACGCGGCGCCGAGGTGATGATGAACGATCCCGCGTACCTGCGGGCCGGCACGCTGCTTGCGGCGGCGTCCGACGCCGGCGCGCGGGTAGCGGTCGTGACGGCGAAGGACAAGTTGCGTCGCCTGCTCGGCTGGCGGATGCGCGGCATCTGCTTTTCCGCGGAGAAGGCCGCGCAGGCGAATCTCGCGGAGAACGGCATCGACGACGTGCTCGACTGGGTCGGCCTGCCGTCGCCGGACGTCTATAGCGCCGCGCTGTCCGAATTCGTGTTCGCAGCGGGCGTGCGGCTCGCGCAGACTCGGCAGATCGATCTGATGTACCTGTCGACGACCGACTATGTGCAACACAAGTGCGCGCCCGGCAGCGACGGTGCGAATGCGTTCTACGCGATGATGGACCGCTATCTCGCGCAGCTCGATGCGCTCGGCTGGGTGATCGGCCTGACCGCCGATCACGGGATGAACGCGAAGCACGACCCGGTGACGGGGCTGCCGAACGTCATCTATCTGCAGGATGCGTTCGACGGCTGGTTCGGTGCACAGGCCGCGCGCGTGATCCTGCCGATCACCGATCCGTACGTCGTGCATCACGGCGCGCTCGGCTCGTTCGCGACTGTCTACCTGGCGGCGGGCGTCGATCGGGCAGACGCGATGTGGCGGATCGGCGGACTCGACGGTGTCGAACTCGTGCTCGACAACGCGGAAGCTGCGGCGCGCTTCGAATTGCCGGCCGACCGCATCGGCGATCTGGTCGTGATCGCCCGTCGCGATACGACACTCGGCACGCGCGAGCGCGAGCACGACCTGTCGGGCCTGACCGTGCCGCTGCGTTCGCACGGCGGCGTGTCGGAGCAGGAGGTGCCGCTGCTGTTCAACCGTCGCGTCGAGCGGGACGATCCCGCGCGACGTCCGCGCAATTTCGATGTCTTCGATTTCGCGCTGAACCGGATTGCATCATGACGTCGGGCAAGCAGCAAGACCACCCGGCGTTTCGCAGCGAGGCGCTGCGTTGGTGCGGCGAACGCGCGACACGCGAGCGGACCTTCGACGTCGTCGATCCGTATACGGGGCAGCGCGTCGGCACGGCACCGCTCGCGAGTGTTGATGATGTACGCGCGGCGTTCGATTACGCGGTCGGTTACCGGCCGAGCCTCACGCGCTACGAGCGTTCGCAGATTCTCGAGCGCGCGGCGGTGCTGCTGCGCGAGCGCGTCGAGGAGGCGTCGGACCTGATCTCGCTGGAATCCGGGCTGTCGAAGCAGGATTCGCGCTACGAGATCGGCCGCGTCGCGGACGTGCTGAAATTCGCGTCGGTCGAGGCGCTGCGCGACGATGCGCAGAGCTTCTCGTGCGACCTGACTCCTCACGGCAAGGCGCGGCGCGTGTTCTCGCAGCGCCAGCCGCTCGACGGGGTGATCGTCGCGATCACGCCGTTCAATCATCCGATGAATCAGGTCGCGCACAAGGTCGCGCCGGTGATCGCGACGAACAACCGGGTGATCGTGAAGCCGTCGGAAAAGGTGCCGATGTCGGCGTTCTATCTGGCCGACCTGCTTTATGAAGCCGGCCTGCCCGAGCCGATGCTGCAGGTGCTGACCGGCGACCCGCGCGAAATCTGCGACGAATTGCTGACGCATCCGCACGCGTCGCTGATCACCTTCACCGGCGGTGTCTCGATCGGCAAGTACATTGCCGCGAAGGCGGGCTACCGGCGCGTCGTGCTGGAACTGGGCGGCAACGATCCGCTGATCGTCCTCGCGGACGCCGATCTCGACCGTGCGGCAACACTCGCGGCGCAGGGTTCGTACCGCAACTCCGGCCAGCGCTGTACGGCGGTCAAGCGCATTCTCGTGCAGCGCTCGATCGCGCCGGCGTTCACCGATCTGCTGGTCGACAAGACGCGCGCATGGACGTACGGTGATCCGTTCGACCCGGCGAACGAGATGGGCACGGTGATCGACGAGGCCGCCGCGCGACTGTTCGAGGCGCGCGTCGACGAGGCGGTCGCGCAGGGCGCCCGTCTGCTGACGGGCAACGTCCGGCGCGGCGCGCTGTATTCCCCGACCGTGCTCGACTGCGTCGATCCTGCGATGACACTGGTGCGCGAGGAGACCTTCGGCCCGGTGTCGCCCGTGATCGCGTTCGATACCATCGACGACGCGATCCGGATCAGCAACGGCACGGCATTCGGGCTGTCGTCGGGCGTTTGCACCGACAGCGCGGAAGCGATCGTGCGTTTCGTCAACGAATTGAGCGTCGGCACCGTGAACGTATGGGAAGTGCCGGGCTACCGGATCGAGCTGACGCCGTTCGGCGGGGTCAAGGATTCGGGTTTGGGCTACAAGGAAGGTGTTCAGGAAGCGATGAAGAGCTTCACGAACCTCAAGACCTTTTCGCTGCCGTGGGGATGATGCAATGGCTTTGACGCTTGAAGAGATTCGCGGTCTGTATCAGGAGCATGGTCACACGGCCTACAGCGGGGAGCCGGTCACGCAGCTCGAGCATGCGCTGCAAAGCGGGCTGCTCGCGGAAGAGGCGGGCGCGGACGATGCGCTGATCGCCGCCGCGTTCCTGCACGATCTCGGCCATTTGCTGAATCGCCAGGGCGAGACGCCGAGCGCGCGCGGCATCGACGATCTGCATCAATATTATGTATTGCCGTTCTTGCGGCCGTTGTTTTCGGACGCGGTGCTGGAGCCGATCCGGCTGCACGTCGACGCGAAGCGCTGCCTGTGCAGGACGGACGCCGGCTACTTCGAGAGCCTGTCGCCGGACTCGGTGCGGAGCCTCGCGTTGCAGGGCGGGATCTTCAGCGACGCGGAAGCCGAGGCGTTCCTGCAGCACCCATACGCGGAGGACGCGCTGCGCCTGCGGCGCTGGGACGATACGGCAAAAGTCGAGGGGAAGCCGACGCCCGACCTCGATCACTATATGGAGATCGTCGCGCGGCTGGTGCGCGTGGTCTGACGGTTCGTCTTCTAAAATTTCTTTCACAAACCCCTTGCACACGTCGGGGCAGATGTCTACAATCACGCCTCTTTCGCGCTGACGGTCACGCGGCGCGGAAGAGGGGAAGCGAAGTTGGCCGGATGTCTTGTTAGACGTTTGGTTGGCCAAGGAAGATGAACCCCGCAGTCGCAACGAGGTGGTAAAAAAGTTGTTGACGAACTGCGAAACAGTGTTCATAATCTCACTTCTCTGCTGCTGAAAACGCAGCGCTGCTGAGAAAGCGGTCCTTCTCGCAGAAACGTTCTTTAAAAATTAACAGCCGATAAGTGTGGGCGCTTGATGATAGCGAGCCCGGTCCTCGGATCGGGATAGCAAAAGTATCAAGAGTCTCACACTAAAGTAAGTCAGGTTTATGAAGCAATTCATATTCCTGTCAGCTTTGAGTGAGCGACCGGTTTCTAACGAAACCGAAAACAGTAACAGGTTTGAACTGAAGAGTTTGATCCTGGCTCAGATTGAACGCTGGCGGCATGCCTTACACATGCAAGTCGAACGG
>NZ_QTQP01000008.1 GCF_003854275.1 Burkholderia sp. Bp8963 | reverse complement strand
ATGTCGCGGCCGCGCACAGCGACATTGCCCACCGCCATTCGGACGAGGCGACGCGTGCGCATCATCAGGCAATCTACGAGTATCTGGTGCCGGTCGTGAAGGGCTGGAGCACCGAGATGGTGAACGATGTCGCGAGCCTCGGCGTGCAGGTGCACGGCGGGATGGGCTTCATCGAGGAGACGGGCGCCGCGCAGTACTACCGCGACGCGCGGATCCTGGCGATCTACGAAGGGACGACGGCGATCCAGGCGAACGACCTGGTCGGCCGCAAGACGGTGCGCGACGGCGGTGCGGTCGCGAAGGCGCTGATCGGCGAGATCGGGCAGACGGTCGACGCGCTGGGCCAGCTCGACGGCGCAGCGGCGGCGTCGATGAAGGCGCAGCTCGAGCAGGGCGCACGTGCACTGTCGGCGGTGGTCGATTACGTGGTCGCGAACACGAAGCAGGACCCGAACGCGGTGTTCGCGGGCAGCGTGCCGTACCTGAAGCTGGCGGGCGTGGTGCTGTGCGGGTGGCAGATGGCGCGCGCGCTGGTGGCGGCGCACGCGAACCGCGCGAGCGATCCGGCGTTCTATGACGCGAAGATCGCGATCGCGCAGTTCTACGCGGAACACATCCTCGTGCAGGCGAGCGGGCTCGAAGCGTCGATCGTCAGCGCGAAGGGCGGCGCGGGCGTGCTCGCGTTGACCGAAGACCAGTTCTGATCTCGCGGACTGGCGATGTGATGCAAAAAGGCGCCCCTGCGCCTTTTTGTTCGATGGCGACCGGCCCGCGTTGCGGCGTGCCGATGCGGCTTACGCGTATGCGGGGCGCGGCTGGCCGGCCACGTCCTTCAGGTAGCGGTGCACCGACAGGTCGTCGGCCTGGATCGCGGGCTTCTTGCCCGAGATCAGGTCCGCGAGCAGCTGGCCCGAACCGCACGACATCGTCCAGCCGAGCGTGCCGTGGCCGGTGTTCAGGAACAGGTTCGACAGCGGCGTGCGGCCGACGATCGGCGTGCCGTCCGGCGTCATCGGGCGCAGGCCCGTCCAGAACGTCGCCTTCGACGTGTCGCCGCCGCCCGGGAACAGGTCGTTCACGCACATCTCGAGCGTTTCGCGGCGCGCAGCGCGCAGGTTCTTGTCGAAGCCGACGATCTCGGCCATCCCGCCGACGCGGATGCGCTGGTCGAAACGCGTGATCGCGATCTTGTAGGTCTCGTCGAGCACCGTCGACACCGGTGCGGCCGCTGCGTCGACGATCGGCGCAGTGATCGAGTAGCCCTTGAGCGGGTAGACCGGGATCTTCATCAGGTTCGCGATGAAGCGGGTCGAATACGAGCCGAGCGCGACCACGTAGGCATCCGCGCGCACAGTCTCGCTGCCGCACTGCACGCCGGCGATCTTGCCGCCGGCGATCGCGAGCGCGTCGATCGGCGTGTTGTAGCGGAACTTGACGCCGAGCCCTTCGGCGAGCGCAGCGAGGCGCGTCGTGAACAGCTGGCAATCGCCGGTTTCGTCGCCCGGCAGGCGCAGGCCGCCCGTCAGCTTGTGCGACACCGCGGCAAGGGCCGGTTCGGCGTTCCTCAGCTCGGCCGGCGACAGCAGTTCGAACGGTACGTTCGCTTCGCGCAGCACGGCGATGTCCTTCGCGGCACCGTCGAGCTGCTGCTGCGTGCGGAACAGCTGCAGCGTGCCGCCCGTGCGGCCTTCGTACTGGATGCCGGTGTCGGCGCGCAGCGTCTGGATGCAGTCCCGGCTGTACTCGGCGAGCCGGACCATGCGGCCCTTGTTGATCGCATAGCGTTCGGCCGTGCAGTTGCGCAGCATCTGCCACATCCACTGGAGCTGGAAGCGGGTGCCGTCGAGGCGGATCGCGAGCGGCGCGTGCTTCTCGAACATCCACTTGACGGCCTTCAGCGGCACGCCGGGCGCGGCCCACGGCGCCGCATAGCCCGGCGAGATCTGGCCCGCGTTCGCAAAGCTCGTCTCGAGCGCCGGGCCGGCCTCCCGGTCGATCACCGTGACTTCATGCCCGGCACGCGCGAGGTAATACGCGCTTGTCACGCCCACTACACCGCTGCCCAAAACGACGACTCGCATAGCTGCTCCAGATGGAAGGACCAGGTCGAGGCCGGGCGCAACCGCGGCTCCGTGTAACCTCGATCTGATCTAGTTTTTTGCGCTATGGTATTGTCGAAGGTATAGGTTTTGTTATCGTATTTTTCTGTTTTTCAGCAAAAAAACCATGAGAACTCAGCGCCAGCCGGTACGCACGCTCGACAAGCTCGACCGGCGCATCCTCAAACTGCTCCAGGACGACGGCCGGATGGCGATGAAGGACCTCGCGGAACAGGTCGGCCTGACCGTGACGCCCTGCATCGAGCGCGTGCGGCGCATGGAGCGCGACGGGGTGATCACCGGCTATCACGCGCGGGTCGACCCGGCCCAGCTCGGTGCGGCGCTGCTCGTGTTCGTCGAGATCACGCTCGGCCACAAGGGCGGCAACATGTTCGAGCAGTTTCGCCGCGAAGTGATGAAGATCGACGAGGTGCTCGAGTGTCATCTCGTGTCAGGCGACTTTGATTACCTGATCAAGGCGCGGATCGGCGAGATGGCCGATTACCGCAAGCTGCTCGGCGACATCCTGCTGCAGTTGCCGGGCGCGGTGCAGTCGAAGAGCTATGTCGTGATGGAGGAAATCAAGGAGACGCTGACGATTTCGGTCGACGAATAGGCGCCTGAATTCACCCTTGGCACGCCGCGCCCAATACTGTATAAATATCCAGTATTGGGCGCGAGTGACGGGGTGTGGAGATGGGCGATCGATCCGACAACGAATTTCCGGTTGCGCCGCCAATGCCCCGCAAGGGGCGCGGGGCGGTCGACAATCTGCAGGGGCGGTACGAAACGGCGCTGCGTGAGTCGGTCGATGACGGCTGGACGCACGAGTCGGGCGACGCCGACCTGCCGGGGCCGCTGCGCACGCAGGTGTTCGAGGAACACGCGAAGAGCATCCTGACACGCAACCAGTCCCCCGACATTCCGTTCAGCGTGTCGCTCAATCCCTATCGCGGCTGCGAGCATGGCTGCATCTATTGCTTCGCGAGGCCGACGCACAGCTATCTCGGCCTGTCGCCGGGGCTCGACTTCGAGAGCCGCATCTATGCGAAGGTCAACGCGGCCGAACTGCTCGAGCGCGAGATCTCCCGGAAAAACTACGTGCCCGAGCCGATCGCGCTCGGCGTCAACACCGATGCGTACCAGCCGGTCGAACGGGATCTGCGCATCACGCGCAGCGTGATCCAGGTCATGCATGATCGCGGGCTGCCGTTTGCCGCGATCACGAAGTCTTCGCTGATCGAGCGCGACCTCGACCTGCTCGCGCCGATGGCCGAGCGCGGACAGGTGATGGCGGCGGTCACGATCACGACGCTCGACGCCGATCTCGCGCGCACGCTCGAGCCGCGCGCAGCGACGCCGGCCCGCCGGCTGCGCACGATCCGCGCATTGCGCGAGGCCGGGGTGCCGGTCGGCGTGAGCATCGCGCCGGTGATCCCGTTCGTCACCGAGCCCGATATGGAGCGGGTGCTGGAAGCGTGTGCGGAGGCGGGGGCGACGCACGCGAGCTACATCATCCTGAGGCTGCCGTGGGAAGTCGCGCCGCTGTTCCGTAACTGGCTGACCGCACATTTCCCGGATCGGGCGGAGCGTGTGATGAACCGCGTACGCGACATGCGCGGCGGCAAGGACTACGACTCGGATTTCAGCAAGCGGATGAAGGGCGAGGGGATCTGGGCGGATCTGTTGAAGCAGCGTTTTCGTCAGGCGGTCAAGCGGCTCGGGATGAACGAGCGCGCGAACGGCATTCTCGACCTGTCGCAGTTTCGGGGTGGCGGCGAGTTGCGACAAGCCGTTCGCGGGGCGGCCGTTCGAGGGCTGGAGTCAGGAAAGGTGGCCATCCCGCGGTCGAACGCACGGGCGGTCAGCGCGATTTCGCGCGACGACGCGCAGTTAAGTCTTTTCTAGTTTCCGCTGCGGTGCCGGGTCGTGGGCGACGCAGCGGGGTGCTCGACCGCAGGAAGCCCCGGCTTCTGCGTGCGTTCGGCCGTGCATCGCCGGCGTTGCCGGTTTTGGCGGCATTGGGTGCAGCGCGCTTGCTGCTGCCCCGGTTATTGCGAGATCTGCTTGGCCGCTTCGACCTGCGATTCGAAATACGTCTGGAACGAGATGGCGAGCGCGGTCATCAGCAAGAAGGCGCCGATCAGCAGCGAGAAGATCACGACGAAGATCACCGTCCAGCCGGAGCGGCTGTGCTTGCCCGTGTCGGCGTTGAATTGCGCATCCCATTTTTCATCCGGGCGCAGGCCGTAGACGATCGCCGCGAGGAACGCGGCCAGCAGCGAGATTGCACCGGGCACGGCCAGCCACCAGCCGAGACCGGCGGTGCGCTGGGTGGCGGCGAGCAGCAGGAAGCCGGGGATGCCGACGATCGTCGCGAGCAGGTGCGCCCAGCCATATACATCGCGGAAGCCATACAGGTAGAAGCGATGCGCGCCTATCGAGCCGAACAGGAAGGCGAGTGCGGCAGTCAGCGTCTTGGAGCGGAAGCGGCGGATCGGGGCGGTGCTGCTGCTGGACATGGATGGGCGGGCGTAATGTCGTTCGAATGGATCGCTGGAATGGATGGCCGCAGACGCGGTGCGGGCGCGCAGCCCGGCACGCATTCTACGATGTCGGGGTAGGGGCGGTCATCCCCGGTCTGCGTCAAGGTGCCGCATAGGTGATGCGGTAGATCGCGCCCGCATAGTCGTCGCTGACGAGCAGCGAACCATCAGGCAGCTGCAGCACGTCGGCCGGGCGGCCCCACACGGTGCCGTCGGGTCGCAGCCAGCCGGTCACGAACGGCATTTGCCGCGCGTGGCTGCCGTCGGCGGACGCGACGACACGCATCACGCGATAACCGACCTTGGTGCTGCGGTTCCACGAACCATGTTCGGCGATGAAGATATTGTTGCGATACGCGGCCGGAAACATCGTACCCGTATAGAAGCGCATGCCGAGCGACGCGACGTGTGCGCCGAGCTTCAGCACGGGGCCCGTATAGCGGCGGCACACATCCGGGCCGCCGTATTCGGGGTCGGGCGTGTCGCCGCCATGGCAATAGGGGAAGCCGAAATCGAGCCCTGCGCGCGGCGCGCGGTTAAGCTTGTCGTCCGGCACGTCGTCGCCCATCCAGTCGCGGCCGTTGTCGGTGAACCACAGCTCGCCCGTGTCGGGGTGCCACGCGAATCCGACCGTGTTGCGCACGCCGCGCGCGACCACTTCCCGATGGCTGCCGTCCGCGTTCATCCGCGCGATGAGCGCGTAGCGGTTGCGGTCGGCGAGACAGACGTTGCACGGCGCGCCGGTCGGCACGTACAGCTTGCCGTCGGGGCCGAACGCGATGAACTTCCAGCCGTGATGGTGCTCGGTCGGCAGCGCATCGGTGACGACGACGGGCTTCGGCGGCGCGACGAGCTGGTCGTCGATGCGGTCGAGGCGCACAATACGCGACACGGCCGACACGAACAATGCGCCATCCCGCCAGGCGACGCCGACCGGCATGTCGAGCCCGGATGCGATCACATGGTGTGCGCTGATCCGGCCGTCGCGCATCACGAGTGCGTGCACGCGGCCTTCGCGGCTGCCGACGTACAGGATGCCGCGCGGCGACCACGTCATTTCGCGTGCGGTCGGCACCGCGTCGGTGAGTAGCGATACCTGGAAGCCGGGCGGCACGACGAGCTCGTCAACCGGTAGCTGGCCGGCGGCGAACGTCGTTGCACAGGCGAGACAGGCGGCGCCGGCAAGCAGCCCCGCAGCGCGGCGCCGCACGCGGCGCGCCACGGCGCGAACAGGCGGCATGGCGGCGGCGGACAGTCCTGGACAGCACGATTGTATGTCCGGCGAACGGGGCGTTTGCGGATTTTTTGCGCGTAAGTGTTTGTTGTGCCTCTGGTTTCCAGCTATAATCGCACGTTTCAGTAGTTTCGAACCCGGTTTTCCCGAAGGATTTCATATGGTTATCATCCGTCTGGCTCGCGGCGGCTCGAAGAAGCGCCCGTTCTACAACATCGTCGCTACCGATTCGCGCAACCGTCGTGACGGCCGCTTCATCGAGCGCGTCGGCTTCTACAACCCGGTCGCTACGAAGGGCGAATCGCTGCGTATCGCTCAGGATCGCCTGACGTACTGGCAAGGCGTTGGCGCGCAACTGTCGCCGACCGTCCAGCGTCTCGTGAAGGAAGCGCAAAAGGCGCAACCGGCTGCCTGACATGGCACGGTGTGCCGGTCGTGCCGGCTGTGAGGTGCATTGATGTCGGGTCACGATTCCGGTAACGCAAGGCGCGGGCGTGCGTCGTTCGGCGCATTCGTCCGCAAGCCGGTCGAGCGCGGTTCTGCCGCGAACGCCGGTGCGGCTGCCGAGCAAGGCGGCCTCGAAATGGTGCAGTCCTTGCCCGATGACGCTGTCGAGGTCGGGGCGGTGGTCGATGCCTATGGCCTCAAAGGCTGGATCAAGGTGGCGGCGCATGCCGATGCCGGCCGCGGTGGCGATGCGCTGCTCAGCGCGCGTCAGTGGTGGCTGGAGCGGGGCGGTGAGCGTCATGCGGCTCGCATCACGCATGCGAAGACGCATAGCGACACGGTCGTCGCGCAGCTTGCTGGTTGCGGCGATCGCGATGCCGCGCTCGCGTTGCGCGGCTTTCGCGTGTTCGTGCGCCGCGACGATTTTCCGGCGCTGGCGTCGGACGAGTTTTATTGGGTCGACCTGATCGGCCTCGATGTCGTCAACGAGCAATCGGTGGCGCTCGGGAAGGTGGTCGGGATGATCGACAACGGCGTGCATTCGATCATGCGTATCGAATATCCGGCGACCGGGAAAGACGGCCAGTCGGTGACTGACGAGCGGCTGATCCCGTTCGTCGGCGTGTACGTCAAAACGGTGGATCAGGCGGCGCGTCGCATTGTCGTCGACTGGGAAGCCGATTACTAAATGAACCAGGTCACGGAGAGCGCGGTGCAGTTCGATGTCGTCACGCTCTTTCCCGAAATGTTCCGCGCACTGTCCGACTGGGGGATTACCAGCCGGGCGGTCAAGCAGGGGCGCTTCGGGCTGCGCACCTGGAACCCGCGTGACTTCACGACGGACAACTACCGCACGGTCGACGATCGCCCGTACGGCGGCGGTCCGGGCATGGTGATGCTGGCCAGGCCGCTCGAGGCTGCGATCGGCGCCGCGAAGGCGGCGCAGGCGGAGCAGGGCATCGCAAGCACGCGTGTCGTGATGATGTCGCCGCAGGGCGCGCCGCTGACGCACGAACGCGTCGAGCGGATGGCGCAGGAGCAGGGTGTCGTCGTACTTTGCGGGCGCTACGAGGCGATCGACCAGCGTCTGCTGGACCGTTGCGTCGACGAGGAGATCAGCCTCGGCGATTTCGTGCTGTCTGGCGGTGAGCTGCCGGCGATGGCAATGATGGATGCCGTCGTGCGCCTGCTGCCCGGCGTGCTGAACGATGCGCAGTCGGCCGTGCAGGACAGCTTCGTCGGCGGCCTGCTCGATTGTCCGCACTACACGCGCCCGGAAGAATACGAGGGCATGCGCGTACCGGACGTGCTGCTCGGCGGCCACCATGCCGAGATCGAGCGCTGGCGGCGCCAGGAAGCATTGAAGAATACGTGGCTGAAGCGCCCGGACCTGATCGCCCGGGCGCGTCGCGACAAGTTGCTGAGCCGTGCCGACGAGGCGTGGCTCGCGAACCTCGCGCGCGAAGCGAAGGACGCCTCCTGAGGCGGTGCTCGCGGGCGGGAATTTTGGGGGTGCCGTACATGCGTGTGCAGCACCTGATGTGAATCCATCCTCTATCGGGGCCGAGCCTGGGAACGGGCGGGCGCAAACGCCGACAAGATGGTTTTAGGAGTCAGTGATGAATCTGATTGCAAAGCTTGAGCAGGAAGAAATCGAGCGCGCGCTCGCAGGCAAGACGATCCCCGAATTCGCCCCGGGCGACACGGTGATCGTGAACGTGAACGTGGTTGAAGGTAACCGCAAGCGCGTTCAGGCTTACGAAGGCGTCGTGATCGCGAAGCGCAACCGTGGCCTCAACTCGGCGTTCATCGTCCGCAAGATCTCGTCGGGCGAAGGCGTTGAGCGTACGTTCCAGACGTACTCGCCGCTGCTGGCGAGCATCGTCGTGAAGCGTCGCGGCGACGTGCGTCGCGCAAAGCTGTACTACCTGCGCGAGCGTTCGGGCAAGTCGGCTCGAATCAAGGAAAAGCTGGTGTCGAAGGATCGCGCCGCAGCTACCCAAGCGTAAGAGCTGTAAGGAAAAAGCACCCACCCGGGTGCTTTTTTCATTCTGGCGCGACAATATGCTCATATCGACCCGAATCAAGAGAGCTCCATTGAACCGCCGCCCCATCGTCGATCCCGAAGTGCTGCCAATCGAAGGCACCAGTGCCGGGCTGCCGTCCATCGATCGCGCACGGATGACACCGTCCGGCATGCGCGACCGCTTCGCCCTCCCGCTAGAATGGACCGCCGAACCCTTCGAAGCCCGGATCAGCGAAGGCGTCGATCCGCGCAGCGCTGCCGTGCTCGTGCCGCTCGTCGTCCGTGAAGCCGGCCTGACCGTGCTGCTGACGCAGCGTGCCGACCATCTGAACGATCACGCCGGACAGGTCAGCTTTCCCGGCGGCCGGCGAGAGCCGTTCGACCGCGACGCCACCGCGACCGCGCTGCGCGAGGCGAAGGAGGAGATCGGGCTCGACAGCGAGCGGGTCGAGATCCTCGGCGCATTGCCGGACTACCTGACGGGCACCGGTTTTTGCGTCGCGCCCGTCGTCGGCCTCGTGCATCCGCCGTTCACGGTGCAGGCGGATACGTTCGAGGTTGCCGAGATCTTCGAGGTGCCGCTCGCGTTCCTGATGAATCCGGCAAACCACCAGGTGCGGGTATTCCGCTGGGACGGCGGCGAGCGTCGTTTTTTTGCGATGCCTTATCCGCGCGGCGACGCGGGTGGCGATTACTTCATCTGGGGCGCAACTGCCGGCATGTTGCGCAATCTTTACCGCTTCTTGGCCGCCGGATGACGCGGTGCGCCGCTACGTGCGCCTGGCCGGCCGCCGGCTGCCGGCGCTGGCAGCCCTTCGTGGCTTACGCTGTGCTATCGTTATGCAAAAAGTGACATAACCCGAAGACGGCGCCACGCATGACTTTCTTTTCGGTTCTCCTTGCCCTCATCATCGAACAGGTCCGCGCGTTGTCGCCGAGCAATCCGGTCTTCGCGCTGTTCCAGTTTCATGCGGAAACCGTCGCGCATGGCCTCGACGCCGGCAAGCAAAAGCACGGCATCCTCGCGTGGCTCGCGGTCGTGCTGCCGTGGGTGCTGGTCGTCGCGCTGATCTATTTCCTGTTGTACAAGGTGAGCTTCGTACTCGCGTTCCTGTGGAACGTCGCGGTCGTGTATTTCACGCTCGGCTTCCGCCAGTTCAGCCATTACTTCACCGACATCCACCTCGCGCTCAACAACGACGACGTGCCGCGTGCGCGCGAAATCCTGCGGGAGTGGACGGGCATCGATACGGTCGACATGCCCGTCGGCGAGATCGTCCGCCATACGTTGATCCACGCGGTCGTCGCATCGCATCGGCACGTGTTCGGCGTGTTCTTCTGGTACGTGCTGCCGATCGGGCCGGCCGGCGCGGTGCTGTATCGCATTTCCGAATACCTCGCGCGCAGCTGGTCGACACCGGCCGACGACCGCACTGCGGCATTTTCGACGTTCGCGCAGCGCGCGTTCTTCGTGATCGACTGGGTGCCGGCGCGACTGACGGCGCTCGGTTTCGCGATCGTCGGCAACTTCGAGGATGCGATCTACGCATGGCGCAACCACACGCGCCAATGGCCCGACCCGAACGACGGCGTGTTGCTGGCCGCGGGCAGCGGGGCGCTCGGCGCGCGGCTGGCCGGGCCGCTGGCGGAGCCGTCGAGCCTCGACGCGCTGGCGGTCGGCGACAGCGGTCCGTTGACGGTCGGTGACGATTGCACGCCGCGCACGCTGCAGTCGGCGGTCGGCCTCGTGTGGCGCGCGGTGATTCTGTGGATGATCCTGCTGCTGATGCTGACGCTAGCCGTCTGGGTGTCGTGACGCGGGCACCGCACCGCGTCGTCTCGCACGCAGGGAAAGAACAAGGCCGGCTCGATGCCGGCCTTTTTGCTGGATCAGCCGTCGCGCGGGTCGCGTAGTGCGCCGCAATGCCAGCACGCGGTGAACTGCGCTTCGAGTTCCTCGCCGCAGTGCCGGCACCGCCACGGCGTCGCGCCGGCCGCCGGGCCGTGCGACGCGGCGTCGAGCAGGCGGCGCGCAAGCGCGTCGTCGCGTTCGTCGTCGAGCCAGACTTCGGGCGCGCATGCATCGGCGGGAAGCCCGCCGAGCGCGCCCGTCGCATAGCGATTGTGCAGTTCGCAGCCGATTCCCGCCGCTTCGAGCACGTTGGCCCAATGCTGCGCGGTCGCGAGATCCGGTGCCTTGAAACGCATTGCGGCTCCTGTCGCTCCTGTCACTTCTGTCGGCTTTGGAGGTGTGCCGCCCCGGCGCGCCCCGGTTGCCGGAGCGTCAACGCACGATCTGGCTCGCCTCGTGCACCAGTTGCGCATACAACCCATGCCGCGACGGCGCGACGCGGCCGTCGGCGACGGCTTCCAGGATCGCGCAGCCCGGCTCGTGCAGGTGATGACAATTATAGAAACGGCAGTGTGCGAGCAGCGGCCGGAACTCGGGGAACGCGCGCTCGAGGCGGCCTTCCGTCAGATGATAGAGGCCGAATTCCTGGAATCCCGGCGAATCGATCAGCGCGCCGTCGCACGCGGGCAGCGGATAGAGGCGCGTGAACGTCGTCGTGTGCCGGCCACTGTTGAGTGCGGCCGAGATTTCGCGGGTCGCGGCTTCCGCGTCGGGCACGAGCAGGTTCACGAGCGTCGATTTGCCCATCCCTGACTGGCCGAGCAGGATCGTCGAGTGGCCGGCGAGATGCGGCATCAACTGCGCACGCGCATCGTCGGGCGCGCCCTTGACCGACAGTTCGAGCACGTCGTAGCCCAGCTCGCGGTACGGTGCGAGCCGTTCGCGGGCGACGGGCAGGGCGGCCTCGACGTCGATCTTGTTCAGCACGACGAGCGGCTTCAGGTCGTTGGCCTCGGCGGCGATCAGCGCGCGGCCGAGCAGGTCCTCGCTGAAATAGGGCTCGGTCGCGAGCACGATCAGCAGCTGGTCGAGATTGGCCGCGAACAGCTTCGACTTGAACTGGTCCGAGCGGTACAGCAGGTTGCGCCGCTCGCCAATCTCGACGATCACGCCCTGGTCGGCGGACGAGCGCTCGTACGCGACGCGGTCGCCGACCGCGATGTCGCTCTTCTTGCCGCGCGGGAAGCACTGCAGCATCGGGCCGCCTTCGTCGGGTGCGACGATGTAATGGCGCCCGTGCGCCGCGATCACGCGGCCTTCGGCACGCGCCGCGCCTGATGCGCGCGGGGCCGGCTTGCGGGAGGTCGGCCGGCTCATGCTTGCTGCAGCAGCCGGTCGATCCGCTGCGACGCGGGCGGGTGCGAGTAGTAGAACGCGGTATAGACGGGGTCGGGCGTCAGCGTCGACGCGTTGTCCTCGTATAGCTTCACGAGCGCACTGACGAGGTCCTGCGCCTGGGTCTGGCTGGCGGCGAATGCATCGGCCTCGAACTCGTGCTTGCGCGACGTCAGGCTGCCGACCGGCGTCGCGAAGAACAGGAACACGGGGATCGCGAGGAAGAACAGCACGAGCGCGGCGCCGGCGTTGCTGGAATCGAGCGACGGCATCACGCCGAGCCCCGTATAGAACCATGCGCGTTGCGCGAGCCAGCCGAGCAGCGCAAGCAGCGCGAGGCTCAGCACGAACGACACGAGCATGCGCTTCATTACGTGGCGGCGCTTGAAATGGCCGAGCTCGTGAGCGAGCACGGCCTCGATTTCCTCGCCGGACAGGCGCGCGAGCAGCGTGTCGAAGAACACGATCCGCTTCGACGCGCCGAAGCCGGTGAAGTACGCGTTGCCGTGCGCGGACCGGCGGCTGCCGTCCATCACGAACAGGCCCTTTGCCGCGAAGCCGCAACGCTTCATCAGCGACTCGATGCGCGCGCGCAGCGCGTCGTCCGTGAGCGGCTCGAACTTGTTGAAGAGCGGGGCGATGAAGGTCGGGTAGATCAACAGCACGAGCATCTGGAACACGACCCAGACGATCCACGTCCACAGCCACCACAGGCTGCCCGCTTGGTTCATCAGCCAGAGCACGACGAACAGCAGCGGCAGGCCGAGCGTGGCGCCGAGCAGCGCGTTTTTCAGCATGTCGGTGAAGAACAGGCGCTTCGGCATCCGGTTGAAGCCGAAGCGCTCCTCGATGCCGAACTGGCGGTAATACTCGAACGGCACGTCGATCACGCTCGTGATCGCGAAAACCGCGCCGACGAGCGCGACCTGCTGCCCGTAGCCGCGGCCGAACCAGCCGGTCAGCAGCGTGTCGAGCGCGCCGACGCCGCCCAGCAGCGTGAGGCCGACGAGCACGGCCGCGCTGACGACGATCTCGAGCATCGTCAGGCGGGTGCGCTCGACCGTGTAGTCGGCCGCGCGCTGGTGCGCGGACAGCGGGATGGTTGCGCTGAACTGCGCGGGCACGCGGTTACGGTGCGCGGCGACGAAGCGGATCTGCCGCGACGCGAGCCACAGCTTGGTGACGACCATCGCGAGCACGGCGAGCGCGAACAGCAGGGTGAACGAAAAAGGTGACATCGAAGGCGCCAAAGGGTTCTATGCGAGAATTATATGTTCTTGCGGACCGGGCCCGCTGATGCGACGCGGGCCGCCGCGGCGCAGCACGCCGTCCGCCATTTTCCAGGATGACTCATGACCGATACCCCCGCTTCCGCCAGCCAGCCCGAACTCGTGCGCAACGAGCTGAATCTCGTCTGGCTCGACATGGAAATGACGGGCCTCGACCCGGATAACGATCGCATCATCGAAGTCGCGGTCGTCGTGACCAACTCGACGCTCGACATCGCGGTCGAAGGCCCGGTGTTCGCGATCCACCAGAGCGATGCGACGCTCGCCAAGATGGACGACTGGAACAAGAACACGCACGGCCGCTCGGGCCTGATCGACCGCGTGCGCGCGTCGACGGTCACCGAAGCGGACGCCGCCGCGCAGCTCCAGGCGTTTCTCGTCCAGTACGTGTCGCCCGGCAAGTCGCCGATGTGCGGCAACTCGATTTGCCAGGACCGCCGCTTCATGGCGCGCTGGATGCCGGATCTCGAGCGGTTCTTCCACTACCGCAACCTCGACGTCAGCACGCTGAAGGAGCTGTGCCGCCGCTGGCAGCCGGCGATCTACAAGGGGTTCCAGAAGCGCGCGATGCACACGGCGCTCGCCGACATCCACGAATCGATCGACGAGCTGAAGTATTACCGCGAGCATTTCCTGATCCCGGGCGTGCCGGCGCCGACGGGCGAATCCGCGCCGGCAGCCTGAGCGGACTGCTTGAGCGGACTGCCTGAGCGGACTGCCTGAGCGTTCCGGCCGCCGATCAGCGCGGCGCGCGCTGCGCGCTCTTCGGCCGGAACGCCGCGACCACCGCGGCGTCGGTCTCGATGTACGGGCCGCCGATCAGGTCGATGCAGTAGGGCACCGCAGCGAAGATGCCGGGCACGGTGGCCCGGCCGTCCGCGTCGCGCAGCCCTTCGAGGGTTTCCTTGATCGATTTCGGCTGACCCGGCAGGTTGACGATCAGCGCCGCATGATCGGCCGTCTCGCGGATTACCGCGACCTGCCGCGACAGGATCGCGGTCGGCACGAAATTCAGGCTGATCTGCCGCATCTGCTCGCCGAATCCCGGCATTTCCTTCGTCGCCACCGCGAGCGTCGCCTCCGGCGTTACGTCGCGGCGCGCGGGGCCGGTGCCGCCCGTCGTCAGCACGAGGTCGCAGCGGGCCGTGTCGACGAGCTCGACGAGGGTCGCGGAGATCGTCGCCGCGTCGTCCTGGATCAGCCGGGTCTCGGCGCGCCACGGCGACGTCAGCGCGGCGGCGAGCCAGTCCTGCAGCGCCGGAATGCCTTTGTCCTCGTAGACGCCGCTGCTTGCGCGGTCGCTGATCGACACGAGGCCGACCACCAGTTCGTCCGGATGGTTAGGCTTCGTCGTCATCGTCGTCCCCGCTGGCTTCGGGCGCCTCGTCGTCGGCGTCGGGCGTGCCGCTCGCGGTCTTGATCCACTGGAACAGCTCGCGGTAGTAGCGCGGCGGCTTGTTTTGCTGCGTTTCCCTGCGGGCATTGCGGATCAGCGTGCGGCCTTCCTGCACGTCGGCATCCGGGTGCTGGCGGATGAATTCGGTCAGCGCTTCGTCGTTGGCGAGAAGCTGCTCGCGGGTGCGTTCGATCCAGTGCAGGCGGGCCGTCGCGGCCTTGTTCACACCGCGCTGCGCGTCGAGCGCGGTGCGCAGCGCGGCCGTCTCGTCGTCGGTCAGCGTGCGCATCACGCGGCCGACGTACTGGAGCTGGCGGCGCTTGCCTTCGTGATCGGTGATGCGGCGCGCTTCGCGAACAGCGTCACCGAGGTCTTCGGGCATCGGCATCCGCTTGAGCGCGTCTTTCGGCAGATCGACGAGGGCCTGGCCAAGTTCCTGCAGCGCGTGCATTTCGCGCTTCAACTGGGATTTGCTGGGGCGATCGTAGCCGTGGCCGGCGTCGTCGTCGGCGTGCTCGATCGGCTGAATACGGGTTTTGCGTGTCATGGACGGCATTGTATCGCGCCGCGGCCGCCCCAAGCTTCTCCGTTACGGTGTCCCGGACCTTGCTATGATCGCGGGATACGACATTTTGAACACGCGGGCCGCGAGCCCGTCACCGGATATCACGAAGATGGCTGCCAACCTCGACACGCAAGCGCGCTATTTCCCGCATACGCAGGATCAGCTGAAAGAAATCGCCTCGGACATCCTCCGGCATGCGAACGCGCTCGGCGCGACGGACGCCGCGACCGAAATCTCCGAAGGCGACGGCCTGTCGGTGTCGGTGCGCCGCGGTGAAGTCGAGACGATCGAGCACAACCGCGACAAGATGGTCGGCGTGACCGTGTTCATCGGCAAGAAGCGCGGCAACGCGAGCACGTCGGACTTCTCGCCGGACGCGATCAAGGACACCGTCGCCGCCGCGTACAACATCGCGCGCTTCACCGCCGAGGACGATGCGGCCGGGCTCGCCGAGGCCGAACTGCTCGAGACGGCGCCGCGCGATCTCGATCTCTACCACCCGTGGGACCTGTCGGCCGACGACGCGGTCGAGCTCGCCCGTCGCGCGGAGGACGCCGCGTTCGCAGTCAGCCCGCAGATCCGCAATTCGGAGGGCGCGAGCGTGTCGGCGCAGCATTCGCAGTTCGTGCTCGCGACGTCGCGCGGCTTCCTTGCCGGCTATCCGTACTCGCGCCACTACATCGCGTGCGCGCCGATCGCGGGCAGCGGCCGCCACATGCAGCGCGACGACTGGTATACGTCGAAGCGCAGCGCGGCCGATCTCGCGGCACCGGAAGCGGTCGGCCGTTATGCTGCCGAACGCGCGCTCGCGCGGATGGGCGCGCGCCGCCTCGATACCCGCAAGGTGCCGGTGCTGTTCGAGGCGCCGCTCGCGGCCGGCCTGCTCGGCGCGTTCGTGCAGGCGGTGAGCGGCGGCGCGCTGTACCGCAAGACCTCGTTTCTCGTCGACAGCCTCGGCAAGCCGGTGTTCGCGCCGCACGTGCAGGTCGTCGAGGATCCGCACGTGCCGCGTGCGATGGGCAGCGCGCCGTTCGACGAGGAAGGCGTGCGCACGCGTGCGCGCAGCGTCGTCAAGGACGGCGTCGTCGAGGGTTATTTCCTGTCGACCTACTCGGCGCGCAAGCTCGGCACGCAGACGACCGGCAACGCGGGCGGCTCGCACAATCTCGCGCTGCGCAGCAGCAACACGCAGCCGGGCGACGATTTCGACGCGATGCTGAAGAAGCTCGGCACGGGCCTGTTGCTGACCGAGCTGATGGGGCAGGGTGTGAACTATGTGACGGGCGACTATTCGCGCGGCGCAGCGGGCTTCTGGGTCGAGAACGGCGTGATCCAGTATCCGGTCGAGGAGATCACCGTCGCGAGCACGCTGCAGGAGATGTTCCGTCACATCGTCGCGATCGGTGCGGATTCGATCGTGCGCGGCACGAAGGAAACCGGCTCGGTGCTGATCGAGCAGATGACGATCGCCGGGCAGTAAGCGGCATGAAGGCCCGATGATGCGGCGCCGCAGTGCGCGGCCCGCGTCGGCTCGCCCGACCAGAAAACAAAGCCCGACCGGCAAGCGTGCCGGTCGGGCTTTTTGTATTGCGCGTGTCGCGCGTCAGCCGCGCTTGCGTGCGTAGACGACGAACGCGTAGCCAAACGTGTTCGGTGCAGCCGCCTGGTGCGCGTCGCGCGACACTTGCTGCCAGTGCGCGGGATCGGGCGCCGGGAACGACGCGTCGCCGTCGAAGTCGGCGTCGATCTCGGTGACGACCAGCTTGTCGGCGAGCGCAAGGCCTTCCGCATAGAGCTGCGCGCCGCCGATCAGGAACGCCTCGGCCGCGCCGTCCTGCGCGGCGAGCGCGAGCGCGTCGGCGAGCGACGTCACGGTATCGCAGCCGTCGAAGCGGCGCGCTGCGTCGCGCGTGACGACAATGTTGCGGCGGCCCGGCAGCGGCCGGCCGATCGATTCGTGGGTCTTGCGGCCCATCACGATCGGCGCGCCCATCGTCGTGCGCTTGAAGAAGGCGAGATCCTCGGGAAGTTTCCAGGGCAACTGGTTGTCGCGGCCGATGATGCCGTTGCGGGCGCGCGCGACGATCAGGGTCAGCGTCGTCATGAAGGTCGGAAAGAGGGAAAACCGGAATGGCTCTGATTTTACCGGAATGCCGGTGAGTGCCGGGCATCGTGCGCGGCGGCGCGTGCGCCTCCCGCGCGATGCTTCGCAGCGGCCGGACGCATCATCCGTCCGCGCAACGTCGTGCGTACGTGCCTACCCACCGTGCTCGTCGTCGCCCGCCGCCGCGCGCTGCTCGGTGTCCGACAGGTCGCGCAACCCGTGCGCACCCATCAGCCGGTACAGCGTGACGCGCGAGATGCCGAGTTCCGCAGCCGCTTCCGCGAGCCGGTGCCGGTGGCGCAGCAGCGCAGCCTCGATCGCGCGCTTTTCCGCGCGCTCGCGCGCCTCGGCCAGCGTCGTCGATTGCTGCACCGTGTACTGCCCGAGATCGAGATCGGCCGCCGAGATCAGCCGGCTGTCCGCCATCACGATCGCGCGACGGATCCGGTTGATCAGCTCGCGCACGTTGCCGGGCCACGGGTAGCTGTACATCGCCTCGATTGCGCACGGCGTGAAGCCGCGGATCTTGCGTGCGCCGTCGCTGCGGAACTTCAGCAGCACGTGGTGCGCGAGCAGTTCGATGTCCTTGCCGCGTGCGCGCAGCGGCGGCTCGTCGATGCGCAGCACGCACAGGCGGTGGAACAGGTCCGTGCGAAAGCGCCCGTCGCGCATCGCCGCCTCGACATCGACGTGCGTCGCCGAAATGATCCGCACGTCGACCGGGATCGACTCGTGGCCGCCGAGCCGCTCGATTTTGCCTTCCTGCAGGAAGCGCAGCATGCTCGCCTGGCTTTCGAGCGGCATGTCGCCGATTTCGTCGAGGAACAGCGTGCCGCCGTGCGCGGCCTCGACGCGGCCGATCTTGCGCTGGTTCGCGCCGGTGAACGCGCCGCGTTCATAGCCAAACAGTTCGGACTGCAGCAGATGATGCGGAATCGCGCCGCAGTTGATCGCGACGAACGGTGCCTTGCGGCGCGTGGAGCGCTCGTGGATCGCGAGTGCGGTCAGCTCCTTGCCGGTGCCCGATTCGCCGGAAATGAACACCGTGGCGTCGGTGTTCGCGACCTTGCGGATCGTGCGGAACAGCTGCTGCATCGCGTCGCAGGTGCCGACCATTTCGTCATCGCCGGTTGCCGCGACGTCGGTTGCAAGCTCGAGGTCACACAGCGTCACCATGCCATACGCGTGGCCGATGAGGTAGTCGATCGTCGTATGGGTCGGCGGGCCCTTCACGTAATCGAAGCAGCATTGCCGGATCAGCTTGCGGATATCGGGCTCGGCGAGGCGCGCGGCGTCGGCGAGCGCGATCCAGCCGATCTGCTGATGGCGCAGGACCGGCTCGAGCGCGGGCAGGTCGCGCGCCGCGAAGCCGTCGAGATCGACGATGCCCGCGTGCGCGACTTCCGGCTTCACGAGCCGCTGCACATCATGCGCGGATTTGGCGCAGAGCACGTCCCAGCGTCGCTCTCGCAGATGCGCGACGAGCGCCGCGTCGGGACGGCGCGACAGATACACGAGTGGCCGGACGGCAGGCAAGTGGCTGGTCCCGGGCCCGTCCGCGTGCGCGATCGTCAGTCGCGGCACGAAACCCGGAGGGGCGGAAGGTGAGTCGGGGCGGGAGTCATGCACGATATCCTCGCTACGGTGTCGCGCTTCAGAACGTATACGGGAAGCGCAGTCCGACGACGTAGTTCGGCGCATCGGGCGTGAGCCCGATCGCGACCGACGCATTCATCGTCAGGTGTTTGTTGAACACATGGTTGAGGCCGAAGCCCAGTGTCGATGCGGTCGTCTGGCTGCCCGGCACGCGCTGCCACTCGCCGCCGGGCGCCTGGGTGCGGGTCGACGGTTCGATCGCCATGGTGTAGGCGATGCTCGCCGAGTCGCGCTCGGAGAACGCAAGTGCGACGCCGCCGCCGAGCTGGACGATGTCGCCGAGCTTCACTTTCGCGGGCTGCGTCTGGCCGACCACCGACGAGATGTCCGCGAACGAGCGCGCGACGTTGTACGTATAGGACACGCTGCCGAACAGCACGATCGGGTCGTAGGTCTTCAGCGCGGACAGCCCGGCCGTGATGCTCCAGAAGCCGGTGCCGGTCGGCAGCTTGCTCGGCGCGACGAGGTTCGTGTTGCTCGCGTCGGCCTGCAGCAGCTTGATGCCGAACGGCGACGTGCCGGTCGGCGACTTCACGCGCAGGCTGCCGACGATGTCCGGCACGCTGCCGTGCTCCTTGACGAACTGGTAGTAGATGCCGAAGTTCACGTCGCCGAGCGCGTGCGAATTCACCGCGGTATCGGACAGCGTGTTCGCCGCGCCGCCGGCGCCGCCGTTGATGAAGGTCGACGTGCGATACATGTACGGTACGTCGGCGTCGACGCTGATGCGGTCGGTGAGGCCATAGCGGACATCTACGTCGGACATCAGCTGATGCGACTTCGTCTGGCCGAGATTCAGGTTGCCGAGGAAGATCGCGTCGAGCGCGAGGAAGCCGGACAGCTGCAGTTGCCGACGGTCGTAGTAGGTGTCGCTGATCCCCCAGTCGATCGTCAGCTTGCGGTCGAAGAGCGGCGCATGCTCGCGCTGCACGACCGCGTCCTCGGCCGCGGTGCGGGTGGGCTCGGCCGCTTTCTGCGCGGTGCCGACGGCGCCGGGGGCGCCGGTTTCGGCGGCGCCCGCGGGCGGCGGCGGATTGACCGGCACGCCGGTCGCGGTGCCGGTGCCTTCGCCCGGCGCGGGCGTGACGGGCGTGTACTGTGACAGCAGCGGCGACGCCAGCGCGGCCGGATCGGCGGCGCCGGGCGCACCCGGCTCGCCGCGGCCGCGGCGAGCCATCTCGAGATCGACGACCTGGCGCTCGAGTGCGTCGATCTTGTGCTGCTGCTCGTCGACGACCTTCATCAGCGTATTGAGCCGCTCTTCGAGCGACTGGTTGGCGAGCGCCTGCGCATGTGCACCTTGCATGAACGTAAAGCAGAGCACCGCAGCCGGAATGGCGGCAAGCCTGGCGTGCGGTAGACATGTTGACGACTTGTGATGCATGGCCCTTCCCCCGGATGGAGCGGCCGCGAAGCAAACCAAAGGGTCCGGTTCGCGGCCGCCTGATGCGGCACATGAAGCGGTTGCATGTGCGATGCCGCGGCTTGCGCGCCGCCCGTCATCTCCTCGACAGGGCGCTGTTTTGCAGCGCCTGCAGGACGCCCATCTGACGGAGCGTTGCCGGTGACATCTGCTGCGTCTGCAGCAGGAGTTGCAACTGGTTCGAGACGATCTGCCGATTGCCTGCGACCTGCAGCAGTTGCGCGATCGAGCCGGCCTGCCGGGTGGATGCCGGCGCAATCGACTGGGTGGCCAGTCCCGCGGGTGTTTGCAGCACGACAGAGACTCCATTGCCGGTGAACGAGACCCCGGCCTTCACGGTGCCGGTCGCATCGGTCGCGAATGCGCTCGGGTTCGACGTCGAGCCGGGCAGCGGCGCCGGCGCCGGATGCTGCGCATTGAAATCGATGACGGCGGTGTTGGTGCCGGCGTTGTTGTTGCCCGCGACTTGCGTGACCTGCGAGATGCCGTTGACCGATACCGGTTGCCCGCCCGTGGCGATCGCGTTCGGGTTCGCGCCGGTCGGCGCGTCGTCGCCGTCGACGACCTTCGCGAGCGTCGTGACATGCGTGTGGACGTGGTGTTCGGCATTCGTGGAAGCCGACAGCGTGCCTTGCGCGATCGCGCGGGCGCCGTTCGGCAGTTGCCATTCGGACACGAGGTTCAGCACGAACCCGGAAATCATCGATGCGTCCGCATACTTGCCGGTCTGGCGGCCGAGGACGTCATCGTCGACGAGCTGGATGGCCGGTGCAGGCACCTGATTGTCGAACGGACGCAAGTCGGGCGCGCCGAGCGCGTTCCCGGCTGCAATGGCGCCGTCCGAGTAACCGCACATGGCAGCACACCATGCAACGCAAAGCGGCGAGAGGGAGCGTTTCATGATGGGTCAGAACAGGTCTGCCTTGATCAAGCCGAATTCGACGAAGGGAATCGCGGCGTTGCCCGTGTTGAGCGCCTGGTCGCGCAGCTTGAGCGCCAGCGATTCGTTGTTCTGCAAAAGCGGGGAATCCTCCTTGAACGGTTTCCCCAGCACGGCGAAGACGAGGCCGTTCCAGGTCCTGGCGAAATCCTGCTCGAGCACGATGCGGTTGCCGAGTGCGGGGTCGGCGATGAAGATCCGGTCGTTTTCGGCATGCTTGACGATCACGAAGTGCTCGTAGCCGTCGAGGTTCATCAGGACGAGCACGGGTATCTGCAGGTGGTACAGCGCGTCGATCCCGACCCGGAAGCCGCGGCCGCGCAGGCCGAGCGTCTCGACGAACTTCTTCATGTCGAGCATCGAGAAGCCGTTCCTGACCACGACGTCGGGCGTCGAGAACGCCATCATCCGCCGGATCATTTCGGTTTCCGGAATGTCGATGTCGTAGCCGTACTTGAGCAGCGTCGCGAGCGCGGCCGAGCCACAGCTGAAATCGAACTGCTGGTTGACGATGTCGCGATAGCGCAGGTCACGCATCGATTGCAGATGCTTCGTGAGCGGCACGCCCACGAGCGTGGATGCATCGATGCTCGATTGCGCCGCGACTGCCGCGCACCAGACGCCGCCTGCGAGGGCGGTGGCGATGCGCAGCGGCCACAACCGATGTTCCCCGGACATGCTGATCTCCTGCTTCGCGCGCCGCACCGCGATGAGCGGCGGCACGGCGCGCGTTCCCCCGGTTTCAACGATCAATGACCGTTGTTGAGCGCCGCGATCGCGAGACCGTTGTGCTGCAGGTTGCCGACGCCGCCGGCGATGTTCACGCCGATGTTGCCGGTCGAACCGTGCAGCGTGTTCGCGCCGAGCACGGCATTGCCTTCAAAGCGTCCGCTGGCGCCGGCCGCTGCGGTTTGCGTGTTGTCGTCGGTCGCGACCATCGCGACCGTCTGCGCTTGCGTCGCATTGATGGTCGTGACCGAGCCGGCGAGGCTGTTGTTCTGCACGTTGCCGATGCCCGACGCGACGTTCACGCCGACATTGCCCGACACGTTCGACAGCGAGCCGTCACCGACCGTCGCGTTCAGCTTGAAGTTGTTGACGCTGGCCGAGCCCGCCGACGACTGCTTGCTGAAGATCTGCGCGTTGCCGAACACGTTGCCGATATCGACCGACGCGAGCGACACGTCGTTGCTTTGCGCGTTGTCGATGCCTTCCGCGACGTTCACGCCGAGATTGCCGGTCACGCCCGACGCGGCGTTGCTGCCGGTACCCGCATTCAGCACGCCGGCCTGGCGAGTGTCGGTGTAGTGCGTGACGCTGCCCGTCTTCGTCACGTCAGTCTGGTCGAGGTCGAGGTTGTAGCTCCACGACTTGCTCTTCGAGAATGTTTCGGATCGGCTCTTCTCGCCCGACTTGCTCGACGATTCGGTAGACGCCATCTCGTCGTGGTGCGCGCGCGCGCGGTAGCCGGATTCGCTCGTCGACGAACTCGTGTTCGTCGATGAACTCGACGTGTCGTTGTGCGTCGTGCTCTTCGACGATGCGCCGTCCCATGCGACACCGGCCGCGCCGGCTACATAGAGGCTGCCGTTCAGGTTCACGTCCTCGCTGCTGCCGCCATTGCGATGGTTGCCGGTATGGGTATGGGTCTCGCTCGCGCTGGCGGACGCGGCGACCGTGGCCGTCAGCACGCCCGCGACGGCCTCGTGGCCGCTGTTGGTGCTCGTGTCGCTCGACGACGAAGCATGCTGCGTGTCGCTGCTGGACTGCGAATTCCGGCTTTCGGACGACGCCCACGCCGTCGCGCTCAGCGAATCGTGCGACGACGAATGCGATGCGTTCGACTTCGACGACCACGTCTTCGAGAATGACTCGCTCGCCGAGTACGACGCGCTGCCCTTCACCGAGACGTTCTTGTCCTCGTTGTTGTAGGTCGTCGTGACCGCGCCGAGCGTGTAGCTGTGATAGTTCGGATCGAGCGACGTCCCTTCCGGCAGCATGACCGTCTGGGTGTTGTTGACGACCGCCCCGGCGGTGCTCGTCACGGTCACGCAGCCGAAGATCCGGACCCAGCCGCGTATGCCGACCGTTTCATGCACACCGGTCGTGTTGAACAGGTACACCTTCGGCGGGGCCGCCAATGCGGACCCGGCCGCTGCGGCGAATACCGCCGCTGCAATGAGTGTGCGCTTCATAGTACGCTCCGTTACGGTGATGGCTTAATTAAAAAGAGTGCCCGCCGGGGGACGGAGCACAAAACTGTTTGCCGTTGCATTACCGGCGCCGGAGGTCTGGTTGACTTGTACGATGCCGCTGATATGCTTGAAAGCGTCGCCGCTAATCGACGCCTCGGGCATACCCCGCCCGCCCACCGGGAGCCCCGGTCCTCCGGGTCTCGGGGCTGTCTCGGATAGTTCGGTATCCGAGACAGCCCTCGCTTCCGCGCCCAGCGTGCCGAGCACGATGCTGTTGCGCTGAAGATTTCCTGCCCCGGCGCTCTGGTTCACCATCAATGCGCCTGAGACATTCGAAAATGCCGTGCCCTCGATGCGCGTCGCCGTATCGCCTACGCGTGCGTGCGTGACGGCCAACTGCGTGACGCCGACGTATCCGGCGCCGGTGGCGCCCATTCCCAAAGCCAGCTGATTGCTCTGCGCGTTGTCGAGACCGGCCGCTTCGTTGACCGAGAGCGCGCCGGTCGTGTCGCTGCCTGCGCCGGTCGAGATCGTCGCGTTGCCGCTGACCACCGGCACGTTCTGCGCGAATGCGCCCGGCGCAGCGAGCGTGGTGAGCGCGACCAGCAATGCGCTGGCGAGCGGCGCGCATAGCGTGCGCGCGTTCACTTGACCGCTCCCAACGCGCTCGTGAGCGGGGCGAGCGCACCCGTCACCGAGCTCGAGATCGTGCCGCCGATGCCGCCCGTCGTCGGCACGCCGCCGACCGCGCCGCGCACGATCGAGCTGTTGCCAGCATCGCCCGCGAGCACGCGCGTGACGGCCTGCATTCCGATGTCGCCGAGCACGCCGCCAGGCGCGACACCGTTCGAGCCGTGTGCATTCGTCAGATCCACGTCGGACACCGTCGTCGCGATCATCGGGTTGAAGCTGCTGGCCGGGAACGTCGTCGCGCGCGCGAGCACGGGATCCTGATCCTTCGGCACGTGGTCGTATGCGACGCGCGGCGTGATGTCGCGCGCCACGACGATGTCGCCCGGATTCGCGGTCGATTCCTGCGCGAAAGCCGTGCCGCATCCGATGCCGACGAACGCTGCGCACAGGACGGCGAGTGCCGGGTGATGCAGCGAAAACTGCGGAACGTTCATGTCGTGCCTCTTGGTTCGCGTCTTGCTCGACGAGCGGCGGTACCGGTTACTTGCGCGTGTAGCTCGCGTTATTGCCCTGCATCGCGCGTTGCGCGTCGACCGGCATCGGCATCGGTGCGGGCGGCGCGATCTCGTCCCACAGCGTCACCGACGCACTGCCGGTCGTCAGTTGCGCCGACGTCGAGATCGTCACGTAGCCCGGCGCGCGGCCACGCTGCTGGCCGAGCGTTTCCTCGTCGAGTGGCGTATAACGCTTCATCCACGTAGCGTCCGCGAGCGGAGACGCAAACGTTGCGACTGGCGTGTCCGGTGGTGCGGCATCCTCGGCGGACGCCGAAACCGGCAGCCATGCGGCTGCAAGCGCGATGGCCAACGAGGCGAGAGAAGGGCGAAGGACGTGTCGCATGGCGTGTCTCCGGTGTACCCCGTATTCAGCGAATTGCATGCCATCGACGTGAAACCGTTGTCGCGATTGCGCGTTGCATTCCGGTGTATCGGGTCGTGCAGCCAAACGCCAAAAAAATGTTTCAGGCCTGAAACGAGGGGACTTGGGAGTACTGCGGATTCAAGCAATCCGCTTCAAGGATGAAAATCGTGGCTACGTGTCGATGCGAAAAACAGCCCGCGCGCCCGGCCATATATGCAGAGGAATCGCGATTATCCGGTCGGGTTGCGCTTCGATCGCACGCAGGGCGTTGAAATCGGTTTGTCTTGATGAGCGGCTATAACCAAGCTGCATTGACCAAACAAGAACCACACGCGAAGAGACCCGCGGCCGCTGTCCGCGAATTCGTACGCGCCATCATGCGAGGTGTAGCGCTGCCTCGCATTGCATGGTGAATCGAGCCAGCCTGTGCATGGACCCGATTCGATTTTTGCATGCGACTTGGCATGCGTCGGTAATCGTTAGACGGTTGATGAACGGGGTGATCGTATGGAAGCCGAAGCACGGCATGTGATCTACTTTTCCCGGGAGCCGAGCGATGCGTTGCGCGGACACTTCGACGCGCGCGGCTGGCGTGTCGATCTCGCCGAAACCGTGCGCGACGTGCGGCGTGTCGTGCAGCACGGCGTCGCGACGGCCGGGCTGCTCGATTTCTCCTCGGGTTTCAAACCGGCCGACCTGCATGAACTCGAGCCCTGCCTGACGATCCCGCATATCGGCTGGATCGCGGCGACGCAGCGCGGCCAGTTGCAGGACGCCGCGCTGCGGCACCTGATTCGCGACTACTGCTTCGACTACGTGACGATGCCGTACGAGACGTCGCGGATCGTCGAGACGATCGGCCATGCGCACGGAATGGTCGCGCTGACCGATCCGGTTCCGCTGCCGGCGGGGGCCGGGCGCGGGGAGGGCGAGATGGTCGGCACATGCGACGCGATGCTCGCGCTGTTCAAGATGATTCGCCGGGTGGCGACGACCGATGCGCCCGTGTTCATTTCCGGTGAATCGGGCACCGGCAAGGAGCTGACGGCCGTCGCGATTCACGAGCGGTCGTCGCGTGCGCAGGCACCGTTCATCGCGATCAACTGCGGCGCGATCCCGTCGACGCTGCTGCAGGCCGAGCTGTTCGGCTACGAGCGCGGTGCATTCACCGGCGCGAACCAGCGCAAGATCGGCCGCGTCGAGGCCGCGCACGGCGGCACGCTGTTCCTTGACGAGATCGGCGACCTGCCGCTCGAGAGCCAGGCGAGCCTGTTGCGCTTCCTGCAGGAGGGGAAGATCGAACGGCTCGGCGCGCACGTGTCGGTGCCGGTCGACGTGCGCGTGATCTGCGCGACGCATGTCGACATGGAAGCGGCGCTGCGCGACGGGCGTTTTCGCGAGGACCTGTTCCATCGGCTCTGCGTACTGAAGATCGACGAACCGCCGCTGCGCGCGCGCGGCAAGGACATCGAAGTGCTCGCGCGGCACATGCTCGAGCGCTTCAAGGGCGATTCGCATCGCCGCCTGCGCGGCTTCTCGCCCGACGCGGTTGCCGCGCTGTACGGGTATCCGTGGCCGGGCAACGTGCGCGAGCTGATCAACCGCGTGCGTCGCGCGATCGTGATGTCGGAGGGCCGGACGATCACGGCCGACGATCTCGAGCTGAGCGACTATGCGGTGCTCGCGCCCGTGTCGCTCGTCGAGGCGCGCGAGGCGGCCGAGCGGCAGGCGATCGAACACGCGCTGCTGCGGCACCGCGGCCGTTTCGCGGATGCCGCGCGCGAGCTCGGCGTGTCGCGCGTCACGCTGTACCGGCTGATGTGTGCGCACGGGATGCGCGATCGCGGCGATGCGCTGGCCGGCTTTCCGGCGCCGTTGCCGGACCTTCCGCGGCACGCTTGCTAAAATTGGCGGGTGCGGCCGCCCTCGCGGCCGAAGGAACCCGCATGAAACAGTATCTCGACCTCGTTCGCACCATCCTCGACACTGGCAGCTGGCAGGAGAACCGCACGGGCATCCGCACCATCAGCATGCCCGGCGCGATGCTGCGCTTCGACCTCCAGCAAGGCTTTCCGGCCGTGACGACGAAGAAGCTCGCGTTCAAGTCGGCGATCGGCGAGCTGGTCGGCTTCCTGCGCGCGTCGAAGAGCGCGGCCGATTTCCGCGCGCTCGGCTGCAAGGTGTGGGACGCCAATGCGAACGAGAACGCGCAATGGCTCGCGAATCCGTACCGGCAGGGCGTCGACGATCTCGGCGACGTGTATGGCGTGCAGTGGCGCCAGTGGCCCGGCTACAAGGTGCTCGACGCGGGCGCCGACGCGCAGATCGCTGATGCGACGCGCCGCGGCTTTCGCATCGTCACGCGCTTCGACGATGGCGGCGCGCCGAAGGTGCTGCTGTACAAGGCGATCGACCAGCTGCGCCAGTGCCTCGACACGATCATGGAGAACCCGTCCGACCGCCGCATCCTGTTCCACGCGTGGAATCCGGCGCTGCTCGACCAGATCGCGCTGCCGGCCTGTCATCTGCTGTACCAGTTCCTGCCGACCGCCGCGAAGCGCGAGATCTCGCTGTGCCTGTACATCCGCAGCAACGACGTCGGACTCGGCACGCCGTTCAACCTGACCGAAGGCGCGGCGCTGCTGTCGCTCGTCGGCCGTCTGACCGGCTATACGCCGCGCTGGTTCACCTATTTCATCGGCGACGCGCATATCTACGAAAACCAGCTCGACATGCTGCAGCAGCAGCTCGCGCGCGAGCCGTACGAGAGCCCGCGGCTCGTGATCGCCGATCGCGTGCCCGACTATGCGCAGACGGGCGTCTACGAACCCGAGTGGCTCGAGAAGATCGAGCCGTCCGACTTCTCGCTCGCCGGATACCGGCACCATGAGCCGCTGACGGCGCCGATGGCCGTCTGAGCGCGCGCGTCGGGCGCCGGGCCCGACAACATGTGGTCGGCAAAACAACGCCCCGATCGGCTTCTGCCGGTCGGGGCGTTTTGTCATCCGAGTTTGTGTCCACTCACGCGTTCACTCACTCGTGGCGCCGGTTGTCGTGTTGCGCTTGCGGCGGCGGGCTGCTTTGCACGTGCTGCGGGGGTGGCGCCGCCGGGCGCGGCTCCATGCGCGGCGCCTGCACCTGCGGTCGCGGCTCTGCACGCGGCTCCATCCGCGGCGCCGGCATCGCAGGCTGCGGGCGTGGCGCTTCGTGAACCGGGGCCGGCGGACGATACTCGTTCGCATGCGGCGGCGTGTAGCTCGGACGCGGCGCGGGCGCGGAGTAGTCCGGGCGAGGCCGTGCCGCCGGTGCCGCGTAATCCGGCCGCGGTTCCGACCGCGGTTGCGCATGCTGCGCGGGCGCGGTGAAATCGGGGCGCGGTCGCGGCTGCGGAACTTGTGTGGCGAGGTCGGCGTGCGGTTGCGGCAGCGCGCGCGGTGCAGGTGCCGCTTCGGCTTGCCGCGCGGCAGGCATCCCGCCCTGCGGCGACGGCGCGGCTTCAGCGCGCGGCGCAGGTGCCGCTTCGGCCTGCCGCGCGGCAGGCATCCCGCCTTGCGGCGACGGTGCGGCCTCAGCGCGCGGCGTCTGCGTACCGCGCAACGGCAGCAGCGCGTTCTGGCCTGCTGGATGCGTTGCCGACAGCGGCGCGCCAGACGGGCCGAGCGCTGCGCGCTGCCGGTCGATCGGCGGATGCGGCTGCATCCACGCGGGCGCCGGCGCCGGCGCGGCTGCTGCGGGCCGCTCGCCGTTGCGCTGATCTGGTGCGGCTGCTGCGGGCCGCTCGCCGTTGCGCTGGTCCGGCGCGTTGCCGAACGACGGCGGATGCGGGACGCCGCGCTCGGGCGCCGCGGCGGCGTGCTGCGCCGCGGGCACGTTCGGCACGGCACCGTTCATTAGATGAGGCGCATTCGCGGCGTCGCCGTTCGTCGGGTGGCCGCCATGCGCGGCGCCCATGAGCGCCGCCGCGCCCAGACCGGCGGCGGCCGCGCCGATGCCGGCCGCTGCGAGGCCGGACGGGCCCGCATGCGCAGCGCCAGGCTGGCCTTCGCCCTGTGCATGCGTGGCGCCGGGTCGGCCTTCGCCCTGCGCATGCGGCGGCTGCACGACCGGGCCGTGCGGGTTGACGAGCTGGACGTTTCGCATCGCCCAGTCCTGGTGCGGGTTGCCGGCTACCCGGACCGGGCGCGGCGTGTAGTCGGGCGGCGCGGACGTCTTCGCGACCGGCGCGCCGGCGCCCGGCACGCGACCGCCTTGCTGCACGAGGTGCGCGGCCGCCTGGTCGCGATACGCGGCCGGCACCACCGGGTTGCGGGTCGCGACGACCGGGTGCTGCGCGACGGCAGCGGGCGGTCGATAGGCGGCATTGCGCAGCCCGCCGGTGAAACTCTGGCGCACCGGGGCGATGCCGGGCGTGCCGGGGGTCACGTGCGCGTTGCGCCACTGCTGCGGATCGACCCGCTGAGCGAAATGCGCGACCGGCTGGCCGTGCACGAACGCGGTCGCGGGCACGGCCGTGATCGCATGCGGCGCGTGATAGTTGATGTACGTGTTGTTGATGTTGGTGATGTTGTTGATGTTCGTCACGTTCACGGTCTTGTTCACGTTGACGTTGTTCACCACGACGTTCTGGTTCACGCGATCGTAGTAGTGCGGGCTCCAGCCGCCCCAGCCCGGGTGCCAGCGTTCGCCGGGGCCGAGCGGGAACCACGCGCAGCCTGCGGCCGCGACGCCGCCGACTGCGAGGCCGACGCTCCAGTCGAAGCCGCCGCCGCCACCGCCGACGAACGCGACGAGTGCCGGTGCATAGACGGGCGGCTCGCTGACGACGAGCGGGCCGGGCACCCACGCCCAGCTGTCGTCGACATACGCCCAGCGGCCATAGTGGTAAGGCGCGAAGCCCCACGGCTGGTCATCGACCCAGGTCCAGCCCCACGGCGCCTGCCAGATCCAGTGGCCGTCGTGATACGGCGCCCAGTCCGACGGCACGTCGTTCGGCACCCATACCGAGCCATAGCTCGGATCCTGGCGCCACGTGCCGTTCGCATCGAGATCCTGGTAGCCGGGGACGTCGCGCGACACGTAGCGTGCCGACACCGAGCGTTCCTCGGCCGCGTCGCGGCCGGCCGCCCACTGGTCGAGCGGATCGAATCCGGGCGCCGGGGACTCCTGCGCGACCGCCAGGTTGGTGCCGGTGAATACGACCTGCTGCCCGGCGGACAGCGGATACTGGCCGTTGTCGCCGTAGACGGTCGCGCTGCCGCGCCGCACGGTGACCGTCGTGCTCGCGCCGTCGGGCGCGACGTCGACCCGATAGTCGCCGGGGCCCGTGACGCCGAGCGCGAGGTTCGGCGTGTCGATTTCATACGACGCGCCGGGCGGCAGCGAGCGCACGTGCGTCGACACGGTGCCGAGGCCGACCTTCAGCTGGGTCGTCGAGTCGTCGAGGTTCAGCAGCGACAGGCTCGTCGATTGGCCGAGCCGCACGGCGGTCGAGCCGATGTGGATTTCGGAGCGGGCGCCAGCGTCGTTCCAGAGCTGGTCGCCGGTCGTCAACGGCCGGTTCACGGCCGCGTACGACCACGTGTCGGTGCCGGCCGGCTCGGTCGTCACCGCGCCGGACAGGTAATTGAGCCGTGCGACCCGGCCGGGCGGGTCACCACCCGGCTGCCGGGCCGGCGCCGCGTACGGCGGCGCGCCGGCCGATTGCGCGAACGCGGGCGGCAACGCGGCGAGCGCCGCGAACGCGAGCAACGTGAGGCGGGCAGTGCGCTTGAGCGTGAACAGGGTGGTCATGATGAGCGTATGCGTCGTTATCCCGGCCCGTCGATTCGTGCCGTTGATTTCACAATATCCGCTCGGCCTGTTTCAGTGCGCGGTGTTTTGTAAGGCTAATGGCTCGTCCTGTAACAATTCTTGTCCATCTGGCGCGGTTGTCGTCCGGCCGCAATGCGCGCGTCATGCGGCCGTAAGCCACGCGTCGAGCGCCTGCTGTCCCGACACCGTCACGCGCAGCACGCGCGGCCGCTCGGTGCGCTCGATCCAGCCGTGCGCGCAGAAGCTGTCGAGCAGTGCCGCGCCGAGCGCGCCGCCCAGGTGCGCGCGGCGTTCGCTCCAGTCCAGGCAGCCGCACGCGAAGCGACGCCGGCGCGCGCGCTGCTGCGCGACGTCGATGCCCCAGCGCGCGAGCGCCTGGGCGCCGAGCTCGGTCGTGTCGACCGCATCGCCTTGCGCGTGTAGCCAGCCGCGCGCGGTGAGGCCGTCGAAGATGCGCACCGCGAGCTCGCCGGCCATGTGGTCGTAGCAGGTGCGCGCGTAGCGGAGTTCGGCGGGCACGCTGCGCGCCGTCGGCGGAACCGGCCGGTTGGGCGCGGCCGCGCGGGCGACGTTCGCGAGTGCCTCGAGCGACGCGGCGATGTCGGCGGAGGCGATCCGGTAGTAGCGGTGGCGGCCGCGCACGTCGAGCGCGAGCAGCCCGCCATCGGTCAACCGCGCGAGGTGGGCGCTCGCGGCGGACGGCGACAGCCCGGCGATCAGCGTCAGCTCGCCGGCCGGACGGGCGCTGCCGTCCATCAGCACCCACAGCATCGCGGCCCGCCCGGGATCGGCGATCAGCGCGCCGATGCGGCTCAGGCCCGGAAAATGATGGTCGTCGTGATCGGTCATCGTGGCGTCCCGGCGAGGAAATGGAAGGGGATACGACGTAGTGTAGGTGCTTGCTGCATTCGATGTTTCACGACTTGCTGAAATGTCGATTGCAGGGCCGGCCGGCGGGGTGGGTGGGGTGGCGCGCGCGTAAAATAAACGGACGCGGCGGCAGTGGGGCCGCCGCACGCAACGCGATGCGACGATGAAGACGATTTTCGGCATGTTGGCGGTCGCGCTCGTCTGCGCGGCCTGTGCGCAGGGCGGCGCGGGTTCCGCAGGTGAGCGCGGCGGCAGTATCGAGATGTACGGCGTGATCGACCAGGGCGTCACGGTGCGGCGCTGACGGTCGGCTATCCGCGCACCCGGCACGGCGGGCGTGGCCCGGGAACGCCGCCTGCACCTGGCGCCGTCGCGCTGCGACGCGTTGACGCAGCGCAACGTATAATGCCCCGATTGCAGCGCCCCCGCCGCCTGGAGCCCACAAGATGCCCCCCTTGTCCCCTGCCCCCGCGACCCTCGATCGCACCGAAACCGTCTTCCGCTTTCTCGCCGAGCCGTCGTCCGTGAACTTCGGCGGCAAGGTGCATGGCGGCGCGCTGATGAAATGGATCGACGAGGTTGCGTACGCGTGCGCGGCGGTCTGGTCGAGCCGCTACTGCGTGACGGTCAGCGTCGGCAACATCCGCTTCCAGCGCCCGATCCTGGTTGGAAATCTCGTCGAGCTGAAGGCGCGCGTCGTCGCGACGGGGCGCACCAGCATGCACATCCATGTATCCGTGCACGCCGGCGATCCGAAAGGCGGCGTGCTGCGCCAGACGACCGACTGCCTCGTCGTGTTCGTCGCGGTCGACGAGAACGGCAACCCGCTGCCGGTGCCGCCGTTCGTGCCGGAAACCGACGAGCAGAAGGTGCTCGCGAAATACGCGATGGACGTGCGCGCCGCGCTCGACAAGATCGTCGAGATGAAGCCGGAAGAGGTTGCGAAGGGCACGATCTGACGCGTCGCGCGGCGGCGGCCGTTGCGCCGCCAGCGCGCTTCAGACCACCTGGTGCCTGGCCTCCGGTGCCAGGCCACCCGGTGCCTCGCGCCCGGCGCAAACGCCGGCGCGCGCTTGACCGCTCAGCGCGACCCGATCATCTGCTCCGGCCGCACCCACGCATCGAATTCCGCCTCGGTCAGATGGCCGAGCGCGAGCGCGGCGGCCTTCAGCGTCGTACCTTCCTTGTGCGCCTTCTTCGCGATCTGCGCGGCCTTGTCGTAGCCGATGTGCGGATTGAGCGCCGTCACGAGCATCAGCGATTCGTTCAGCAGCAGGTCGATGCGCGCGCGGTTCGGCTCGATGCCCACGGCGCAGTGGTCGTTGAAGCTCTGCGCGCCGTCGGCGAGCAGCCGCACCGATTGCAGCACGTTATGCGCGATCATCGGCCGGAACACGTTCAGCTCGAAATTGCCGCTCGCGCCGCCGACGTTCACCGCGACGTCGTTGCCGAACACCTGGCAGCACAGCATCGTCACGGCCTCGGACTGGGTCGGATTCACCTTGCCCGGCATGATCGAGCTGCCCGGCTCGTTCTCGGGAATCGACAGCTCGCCGAGCCCGCAGCGTGGCCCGCTCGCGAGCCAGCGGACGTCGTTGGCAATCTTCATCAGGCTGGCCGCGACGGTCTTCAGCGCGCCGTGCGCGAACACCAGCGCGTCGGCGGCCGCCATCACCTCGAACTTGCTCGGCGCGGTCACGAACGGCAGCTTCGTCAGGCGGCCGATTTCGTCGGCGACGCGCACCGCGAATTCCGGATGCGCATTCAGCCCGGTGCCGACCGCGGTGCCGCCGAGCGCGAGCTCGTACAGGTGCGGCAGCGCCGATTCGACGTGCCGGACGCCCTGGTCGAGCTGCGCGACGTAGCCCGAGAATTCCTGGCCGAGCGTGAGCGGGGTCGCATCCTGCAGGTGCGTGCGACCGATCTTGACGATGTCGGCGAACGCCTTCGATTTCGCGTCGAGCGTTGCGCGCAGCGTGCGCAGCGCGGGCAGCAGGTGGTTGACGATCGCGTACGCGGCGGCGACGTGCATCGCAGTCGGGAACACGTCGTTCGACGACTGGCCGCGGTTCACGTCATCGTTCGGATGCACCTTGCGCGCTTCGCCGCGCTCGCCGCCCATCAGCTCGCTCGCACGGTTCGCGATCACCTCGTTGAGGTTCATGTTGGTCTGCGTGCCGGAGCCGGTCTGCCAGACCGCGAGCGGGAATTCGCGCGGATGCTGGCCCGCGATGATCTCGTCGGCCGCCGCGATGATCGCGCTGGCCTTGTCGTCGGCCAGCACGCCGAGCGACTGGTTCACGGCCGCCGCCGCGCGCTTGACGGTCGCGAGCGCGTGGATCAGTTCCGGCGACTGCTTCTCGGTCGAGATCCTGAAGTTCTGCAGCGAGCGCTCGGTCTGCGCGCCCCAGAGCCGGGCGGCCGGCACGGCGATCTCGCCGAACGTGTCGCGTTCCATCCGAACTGCTTCGTTCATGATGCACTCCTCTTCGAAAGGGGAAAGGCCGCGCGGGGCGCGGCGTCAGGCGTATCGTGACGCAGTTGCGCTGCTTGTCCGCAGCGTCTTCAACGCAAGAAGCATAGCGCCGACGGCCGGATTGCGCCGTCAGGCGCTCAGTGGCTCAAGTGGCGCTCAGTGGCGAGCGATGCGCTCTTCCGATGGAAGCGCCACGCCAACAGCGCGGCAACGCTCGCAAGGCCCGCCGCGAGGCCCCACCACAGACCGCGTGCGCCGAGGCCCGCATGGAACGCGAGCCAGTAGCCGGTCGGAAAGCCGATCCCCCAGTAGCCAAAGGTGGCGGCCAGCATCGGGATGCGCGTGTCCCTCAGGCCGCGCAGCGCGCCGGACGCGACCGTCTGCATTCCGTCGACGATCTGGAACACCGCGGCGATTCCGAGCAGCGACGCGGCAAGCGACACGGTGCCGGCGTTCGCGGGATCGTCGAGGTGCAGGTAGAGGCCGACGATCGTATGCGGCGCGACGATCATCACGAGCCCCGACAGCGACATGAATGCGACGCCGAGCCCGAGCGCGACGAAACCCGCGTGCCGCGCGGCGACGGGCGCGCCCGCGCCGACCCAGTAGCCGACCCGGACATTGGCCGCCTGGCCGATCGCGAGCGGCACCATGAACGACACCGACGCGACGTTCAGCGCGATCTGGTGCGCGGCGAGCGACGTCGCGCCGAGCACGCCGACCGTGAGGCCGGTTGCGAGGAACAGCGTCGATTCGACCCCGTACGTGATCGCGACGGGCCAGCCGATGCCGATCAGCTCGCCCATCACGGGCAGCTTCGGACGCGACACGGTCACGAAATGCTTGAAGCGCCGGCGGCCGTGCAGCAGCCAGACGAGCGCAAGCGCGGAGAGCCAGATCGTGATCGTCGTCGCGACCGCGGAACCGAGAAAGCCGAGCCGCGGCAGCCCGAACGCGCCGTGGATCAGACCGTAGTTCAACACCGCGTTCACGCCGATGCCGCCAAGCGACACCCACAGGAGCCGCCGCGCGGCGCCGATCGCCGGCAGGAACGAGCGCATCAGGCCGACGCCGATCAGGCTGCCGAGCGCGGCGAAGCGCAGGATGCCCGTGTATTCGCCGACGTTGCGCGCAAGTGCCGGCGGCTCATGGAACATCAGCAGGATCGGCTCGGACAGCGACAGCGCGACGATGGCCGGGATCGCGAGCAGCACCGCCAGCGCGAAGCCCGTCCAGTAGATGTGCGGCACCCGGTGGTCGGCCTTCGCGCCGCGCGCGTGCGCGACGCTGACGCTGATCGACGACAGCACGCCCTGCAGCACCGTGACGATCACGAAGAAGAAGTTCGCGCCGAGCCCGCCCGCGGCGAGCGAGTCGGGGCCGAGCGAGCCGAGCAGCACCGTGTCGGTGACGCTCATCGCCATCTGCGACAGCTGGGCGATCGCGAGCGGTGCGGCGAGGCGCGCGGTATCGGCGGCATGGCTGGACAGGGACGGCGGCGCGGCGGCCGTCCGCGTAAGACCGGAATGCGACATGGAATGAACGCTCGCGCGTGTGCGGGCCCGTGCTGTGTTTATTTTGAGAGACAGCTAGCTTACGGGTTTATTCATACCCTGTCGAACGGGTTGCGGATGGCCCTGTCGCGGGCAGGGGCGGACAGGGACGGTGGCGCCGCTACGCGCCGTGTATCGCGATGCGCGTGTCGCCGAGCAGTACGACCTGGCCTGCACGGATCTTGCAGGTCTTGCGGAGTTCGACGGCGCCGTCGACTTTCACCGCGCCGGACGCGACGATCATTTTCGCGGAACCGCCGCTGTCGGCGAGGCCGGTGATCTTCAGGAGGTTGTGCAACTCGACGAATTCGCCGGTCAGCGTGAAATCCAGATTGGGCATGACGAAGTAAGCGCGCACGGCGCGGGATGAATCGCCCCGCATCATACGGCACCCGGGGGCGCGGCGCGAGCGCGGCGGCGGGTCGCGTGTCCAGGCGGCCGCGGGCGATTCCACCCCGGTCCGGTATGTGCCAGCGCGAGATGTTAGGGAGTGTGAGCCATTCGTCAGCAAATGAAACGGTGGGTAACAGTCTGCGAGATCGGCGAACCCGCGACGCGACGGCCGGGTCTCTAGCCGTACCTGCCGCATGTTGCGGCGGGTGACGCGACGGGCCGCGCCGATGCGGGCCGCGCCTACAACTTCTTGAGGAGGATAGTCATGTCCAAGATTCGTACGATGCTGATCGGTGCCGCAATGACGGCGTTCGCGACCTCGGCTGCATTCGCGCAGACGGGTGCTGGCGCGCAGGGCTCCGCAGGCGCAGGCGTGCAGGTGCAGACGCCGGCCGCCGGCGTCGGTGCAGGCGCTCAGGGCGCGGCCGGCGCGAATGCGTCGGGCAGCGGCCTCGGCAACGCCGTTGGCGGTGTCGGTGATGCAGCCGGCAAGACCATGGGCGGCGCGACCGGCGCGGTCGGCTCGGCAGCCGACGAGGCCAAGGACACCGCATCGTCGGCGGTCCATTCGGCCAAGAAGCATGTGAAGCACGCTGCGAAGTCGGCGAAGGGCCATGCCGGCGCCGCGAAGGCGAAGGCCGGCGACGCGGCTGAAGGCGGCGCGGGCGCCGAGGGCGGCGCGTCCGTTGGCGTGCAGGGCGGTGCGTCGGCCAAGGGCGCAGCGGAGTAAGCGGCGTTCGTCCGCCGGCACGACGGTCGCCCCGGAAGGCGCGTCGTGACAGCGGCTAACTGGCAACCAATCGGCGGCCAACCCGCAACCCACCGGTGGCCCGGTTCGCTTGGCGCGAACCGGGCCGCTCTTCATTCCGGCCGGCGTACCGTCACGGCCGGCGCTGCTCCGGTGCCTGGCCTTGCGCGGTCCGCGCGGGGGCCGGCGCAAATACGCTGCGCAACCACGCGGCGAGGCGCGCGAACACGTCGTACGGTTCCTCGACGAAGATCTCCGGCTTGAGGAGCCGCAGGTATTCCATGATCTGCTGCGCTTCCTGCTTCTGGAACGAGCCGTGCGCGAGCCCGAGCCGCAACAGTCCGCGCAGTTCGCCGAGCTTGTCGCGCGCGGCGCTGCCGACGCTCATCTCGCACGCGAGCTTCGCTTCGTAGATCCGTTGCCGCAGCGATTCCGCGAGCCGCCACGCGGGCGTCTGCATCTGTTCCTCGAGCACCTGGATGTCGAGCACTGCGCTCTTGATCTGCGCGGCGAGTGGGTCGACGAGGGCAGGGTCGCCCTGCGCCTCGGTGACGATCGCTTTCGCCCAGTCGCGGCAGGCCTTCGCGAGCTCGTCGGGCGTCCATTCCGAGCGCGATGCGAAGCCGAAGCCGAATTCGCTGGCCTGGCGCATCAGGATCGCGACGACGTCCGGAAATTCCTTGTCGAGCGTCCGCTTTGCCCACGCATACTGGCCGCCCTGCAGCATCCGCTGCACCGCGTGCTCGGTCAGCGGAACCATGTTGTCGAGCAGTTTCGCGCGCAGGAAATCCTCGAACGACGGCGTCGCGAATTGCGGGTCGAGTTTCAGCGACACGCGCACGAAGGCGTCGTAGTCCTTGCGCAGGGACGCAAGCGTGTCGTCCTTGAGGGAAAGGGTGATCTGGCCCATGAATCGTCTCGATGGCGGCCCGCGCGTAACGGATGCCGACATTGCGCGCGGGTGCGGGCGCAGCGTCGACGGGACCGATTTGCGCCGGGGCCGATGGCGGGTCTTCAATCGTTTATCGGCACGCGGGACGGAAACTTGAGCGGGCCGTGCCCGCGCGCGATGCTGGCGGCGGGACGCGAACCGTCGATATGGGCGGGTTCCCGGGCGGGGCGCCCGGATACGTGCTATCGGGGATGGCTAACCGGGTGGATTGCCGGGCTGATTACTGGCGGGCGCGCCGCTCAGCCCGGCAGCCAGCCGTGCGGTAGCACCACGCCCTGCCAGAAGAAGAACACCGCGAGCCCGGCGGCGATCGTCACGAGCGGTCGGCGCGTCGTCGCCGACACAAGCACCGCGGCGAGCGCGCCGACGAGCTGCGGATTGCGCCACGTGAGTTCGGCCGTCCCGCCGTGCGGCGACACGGTCATCGGCACGATGATCGCGGTCAGCACGGTGACGGGCACGAAGCCGAGCGCAGTACGCACGAGCGGCGGAAACGTCAGGCGTTCGCCAAACAGGAACAGCGTCGAGCGGATCGCGTACGTAATGGCGGCCATGCCGAGGATCAGCAGCGCGTAGCTCACGATGCGGCCTCCGTGTGCGAGCCGGCGCGCGCACGGTCCTGCAGCAGCGTGAGTGCGACGCCGACGACGACCCCCGCCGCGACCGCGCCGAGCAGGCCGAGCTTGTACGGCCAGCCCTGCCAGTAATACGCGAGCGTGCCGGCCGTCGCGGCCGCCGCGAAGTAACGCAACGTGCCGAGCTGCGGCACCACGATCGCGATGAAGGTCGCTGCCATCGCGAAATCGAGGCCGAGCGACTGGAGGCCCGGAAACGCCGCGCCGAACCACAGGCCGGCGATCGTCCAGATCTGCCAGTTCACGTACATTGCGAGCCCGCAGCCGAAGAAGTAGTGCGGGCCGATCGCGCCCGGCGGGAAGTGCCGATAGTGTGCGTACGCGACTGCGAACACCTCGTCGGTCAACAGTGCGCCGAGCGTTGCGCGCCACCGCAGCGGCAGATGCGCGACGTATGGCGCGAGCGTCGCGCTGTACAGCAGGTGGCGCAGGTTGACGATCAGCGTCGTCGCGAGCACGACCGCGAAGCTCGCGCCGCCCGCGACGAGCCCGAGCGCGATAAATTGCGCGGAACCCGCGAACACGGTCAGCGACATCAGCGCGCCGTGCCAGCCGGCGAGCGGGCCGCCGCTGACGAGCGTGCCGTAGATCACGCCGAACGGCGCCGCGCCGACCAGCATCGGGATCGTGTCGCGCGCGCCGTCGAGCCACTCGTTCAGCGGCCGGCGGGGGGATGAGGTTGGGGAATCGTTCAACGTAGCGCCTCCATGCTCTGGAGGATAGTGGGCCGGCGCGCGGCCGGCTTGTACGTTCTTGCGCTGCCGGGCCGGCGCATCAGCGCATCAGCGAGTCTGCCAGCGTCCGGGCGGCACGCCGAACATCCGTTTGAAATGTCGGGTGAAATGGCTCTGGTCGACGAAGCCGCTGTCCGCCGCGACGTCGGCGACGGCCACGCCCGCGCGCAGCGGCGCGAGCGCCCGCTGCAGGCGCAGCTGGTTGCGCCACGCGTGCGGCGGCATGCCGGTCGTGCGGGTGAAGAGGCGTGCCGCGTGGAATGGCGACAGGCCCGCCGCGCGCGCGACTTCGTCCAGCGTCACCGCGCGCGTCAGGTCCGCGGCGAGTTGCTCGCGCATCGCTTCGACGCGCGGTTCGTCCGCGATGAGCAGCGCCGGGCGCGGATGCGTGTCGGCATGGCGCACGATCAGCGTCGAGAACGCGTCGAGCATTGCCGTTTCGGCCGCGAGCGGATCGTAGATGCGCGATGCGGCAGCGCCGGCCTGGTCGGCCGACTGCAGCCCGTGTCCGTGCGACGCGGCCGCGTGTTCGCTGCCCGCTTCCATCAGACGGTAGGCGTGCGAGATCCGTGCCGCGAGATCGAGGTCGCGGATCACGTCCGGCGGAAACCAGGGGGCGTCCTGAGGGCGGCCGGCGATCGCGCTCGCGAGCGACCGGATGAAATCGACCGGCACGTAGCTGACCCGGTAGCGCCAGCCGTCGTCGGCCGCGCGCGAGCCGGTGTGCACTTCGCCGGGGTTGATCACGGGTACGGTGCCGGTCTCGGCGACGTAGCCGCTGCCGCGATACGTGTAGCGCTCGGCGCCCGCCTCGATGACGGGGATCGTGTACGCGTCGTGCCAGTGGGGCGCGAACGTGTGGTCGCGATAGGTGGCCGTGACGAGATCGGCGTCGGGCAGCAGCGCAGTGCGCCAGTAGCGGACGGTATCTCGAAGGCGGGCGGCGGACATGGCGGGCGCGGGAGCGGGCGAACCGATAGTGTAGCCCTGCGCGAATCCGGCTCGCTTACTTGACGGGGATCGGCGTGGCGGCCGGGACGGGCACCGCGGTCACGCTGTTCTTCGGGCTGCCGCTGACGACCCGGTCGCTGTAGGTCAGATAGACGAGCGTGTTGCGCTTCTTGTCGACGACCCGCACGACGTGCAGCGTCTTGAAGATGAATGACATCCGCTCGCTGAACACATCGGTCTGCTGCTTGAGCGGCCCCGTGAAGCTGATCGGGCCGACCTGCCGGCACGCGATCGACGCTTCGCTCGGGTCCTCGGCGAGGCCGAGCGAGCCCTTGATCCCGCCGGTGCGCGCGCGCGACACGTAGCAGGTCACGCCCTGGACGAGCGGATCGTCGTATGCCTCGACGACCACGCGGTCGGAGCCCGTCACGCGGAAATTGGTGTTGACGCTGCCGACTTCCTCCGCATGCGCGAGCGGCGCGGCGGCGAACGTTGCGACGAGAAGGGCGGAGGGCACGACGGCGGAAAGGCGGGTCTTCATCGGCTGAGGCTGAGGCGATTGCGGGACAGAGACTCTAGCATGCGCGCGGGACGCGCCATCGGCATCGGCAATGGAATGGGTGTTGGCATTGCAGCGCCGGAAAAAACAAAAGGCCCGTCGAATGACGGGCCTTTCGCTATTTGGCTCCCCGACCTGGGCTCGAACCAGGGACCTACGGATTAACAGTCCGGCGCTCTACCGACTGAGCTATCGGGGAATAAATCGGTACATCTGCGTTTGCGCTACCAACAAAAAACCCGTCCACTTTCAACGGGCCTTTGCATTTTTGGCTCCCCGACCTGGGCTCGAACCAGGGACCTACGGATTAACAGTCCGGCGCTCTACCGACTGAGCTATCGGGGAACAAACAGCAGAGAAACGAGATTGTATGGAGTGTTGGTTAGTGTGTCAACACTTTTAACGCATTCCGCTCAAAAATTTTTTCGGGCGGGCGTCGTGCGATCAGCGCTCGAGCAGATGCAGCTTGTCCTGCACGTCCTTCCACTCGTCCGCGTCGGCCGGTGCCGGCTTCGTCTTCGTGATCGACGGCCAGTTCTTCGCCAGCTCGGCGTTCAGCGCGGTGAACTGCTGCTGGTCGCCCGGGACGTCTTCTTCCGCGTAGATCGCGTTGGTCGGGCACTCGGCCACGCACACGGCGCAGTCGATGCACTCGTCGGGATCGATCGCGAGGAAGTTGGGACCTTCACGGAAGCAATCCACCGGGCACACATCCACGCAATCCGTGTATTTGCACTTGATGCAGCCTTCGGTCACAACGTGAGTCATTAAAACGCTCCTGCTTGGCGGTATATATGGGGTGGCGTATGCGCCAAAAGCGGCATTGTAACTGATGCACAAAACCCGCATGGCGTGGTCGGCTTTCCGGCTTATACCGTTTCGTGATTAGTTTATGGGGGGGCGCCTGGCTGGGGCGCCGTGCAGGGCGGTGCGGTTTCGCGATGGTCCGGCCCGCATTCGGGTAACATGGCCGACAGGCCGGGCGGCGCGCGGTGCGCCGGAGCCGGTCCCGATATTGGCGGTGCCGTCATCATGATCATCACTTCGCTGCTCGACACGGATCTCTACAAGTTCACGATGATGCAGGTCGTCCTGCATCACTTCCCGGCCGCAAACGTCGAATACCGTTTCAAGTGCCGCACGCCCGGCGTCGATCTCGTGCCGTACATCGACGAGATTCGCGACGAGGTGCGCGGCCTGTGCGCGCTGCGCTTCACCGACGACGAACTCGACTACCTGCGCCGGATGCGCTTCATCAAGAGCGACTTCGTCGATTTCCTCGCGCTGTTCCACCTGAACGAGAAGTACATCTCGATCACGCCGTCGCCGAAGGGCAACGGCGAGATCGACATCGAGATCCGCGGGCCGTGGCTGCACACGATCCTGTTCGAGATCCCGGTGCTCGCGATCGTCAACGAGGTCTATTTCCGCAACACGCAGCGCGAGCCCGACTACCGCGAAGGGCGCGGGCGGCTGTGCGAGAAGATCAAGCTACTCGGCGCGAAGCCCGAGTTCGCCGATTGCAAGATCGCCGACTACGGCACGCGCCGGCGTTTCTCGAAGGTCTGGCACGAGGAGGTCGCGCACACGCTGCGCGACGGGCTCGGCCCGCAGTTCGCGGGCACGAGCAACGTGTACTACGCGATGAAGCACGGCCTCACGCCGCTCGGCACGATGGCGCACGAATACCTGCAGGCATGTCAGGCGCTCGGCCCACGGCTGCGCGATTCGCAGACCTACGGCTTCGAGATGTGGGCGAAGGAATACCGCGGCGACCTCGGTATCGCGCTGTCGGACGTCTACGGCATGGACGCGTTCCTGAACGACTTCGACATGTACTTCTGCAAGCTGTTCGACGGCGCACGGCACGACTCGGGCGATCCGTTCGAGTGGGGCGAGCGGATGATCCGCCATTACGAGGCGAACCGCTGCGACCCGCGCACCAAGGTGCTCGTTTTCTCCGACGCGCTCGACATCCCGAAGGTCATGCAGCTGTACGAACGGTTCCGCGGACGCTGCAAGCTCGCGTTCGGCGTCGGCACCAATCTGACCAACGACCTCGGCTACGTGCCGCTGCAGATCGTGATCAAGATGGTCCGCTGCAACGGCCAGCCGGTCGCGAAGCTGTCGGATTCGCCGGGCAAGAGCATGTGCGACGACAAGGCGTATCTCACGTACCTGCGCCAGGTGTTCGGCATCGCGCAGCCGGTCGACGACGACGCGTCGCAATGAGCGTCGGCCGTTCGGCCGAAGGTGCGATGCGGGTGGGGCGGCCGGTATAATCCGACGGTATCGCACGCCAACGTCACGAGGACCGTTCATGGACACTTCCGCTGCCCGTCGCCAGATCCTCGCACGCATCCGCGCAGCGCAGGGTCGCGGGCCCGAACCGGACGCGGCGGAGCGCGAAGGTGTCGACGACTACCTCGCCCGTCATCCGCAAGGCCCGCGTCCGCCGATGCCGGCCGACCTCGTCGCGGCGTTCATCGAAGAAGCGACGAAGCTTGCGACGACCGTCGACGAAGTCGACTCGCTCGCCGCCGCGCCGGCCGCTGCCGCCCGCTACCTGACCGCGCACGGCCTGCCGATGCAGGCCATCGCGTGGCGCACGCTCGCCGATCTCGACTGGGCAGGCGCAGGCCTTGCCGTCGAATGCCGCAAGCCGGCCGATGGCGATCTCGTCGGCCTGACCGGCTGTTTTTGCGCGACGGCGGAAACCGGCTCGCTGGTTCTGCTGTCGGGTCCCGATACGTATGCGTCGGCCGGCCTGCTGCCGGAAACGCATATCGCGATCGTCCCTGCGTCGCGGATCGTCGCCGGTCATGAAGACGCATTCGCGCTGATTCGCGCGGAGCGCGGCGAATTGCCGCGCGCGGTCAACTTCGTGTCCGGTCCGTCGCGCACGGGCGACATCGAGCAAACCATCGTGCTGGGCGCGCACGGCCCGTACCGCGTCCACGTGATCGTCGTACGGGGCGCGTGACGCGCCCGTCAAACCCACCGCAATTCAAAAGGAAGTTCTGCATGAAACGACATGCCGCCTGGGCGGGCATGGCGTCGGGGGCTGCGCTTGGCGCGGCTCCCGCGCTCGCATCGGCCGCGACGCTCGACGGCGCCACGTTGTCTGCGCTCTGGGGCATCCCGTTCGCCGGGATCCTGCTGTCCATCGCGCTGTTCCCGCTCTTCGCGCCGGTGTTCTGGCATCACCATTTCGGCAAGATCGCGGCCGCGTGGGCCATCGCGTTCCTGGTGCCGTTCGCCGCCGTGTTCGGCGCGGGCACCGCGTTCGGCACGCTCGTGCACGCGCTGCTCGACGAATACATCCCGTTCATCGTGCTGCTCACAGCGCTCTACACGGTCGCGGGCGGCATCTGCGTGAACGGCAACCTGCACGGCACGCCGAAGCTCAACACCGCGCTCCTCGCGCTCGGCACGCTGCTCGCGAGCGTGATGGGCACGACCGGCGCGGCGATGCTGCTGATCCGGCCGCTGTTGCGGGCAAACGATAACCGCAAGCACGTCGTGCACGTCGTGATCTTCTTCATCTTCCTCGTCGCGAACGCGGGCGGTTCGCTGTCGCCGCTCGGCGATCCGCCGCTGTTCCTCGGCTTTTTGAACGGCGTGAGCTTCTTCTGGACGACGACGCATCTCGCGCCGCCGATGCTGTTCATCTGCGCGGTGCTGCTCACGGTGTTCTTCGCGCTCGATACGTATTTCTACCGAAAGGGCGGCGAAGAGCGGCCGGCTGCCGTCGATCCGACGCCAGGCAGCGACGCGCTGTCGATCGACGGCAAGGTCAACTTCGCGCTGCTCGCGGCGGTGGTCGGCCTCGTGCTGATGAGCGGGATCTGGAAGCCCGGTGTGATGTTCGACGTGTGGGGCACGCACGTCGCGCTGCAGAACCTCGTGCGCGACATCGCGCTCGTCGGTGTGACGCTCGCGTCGCTCGCGCTGACGCCGCGTTCCGCGCGCGAAGGCAACGCATTCAACTGGGCGCCGATCGAGGAAGTCGCGAAGCTGTTCGCGGGGATCTTCGTGACGATCGCGCCGGTGATCGTGATCCTGCGCGCGGGCGCGGACGGTGCGTTCGCGCAGATCGTCCATCTCGTCACCGGCCCGGACGGCAAGCCGATCGATGCGATGTACTTCTGGGCGACGGGCCTGTTGTCGTCGTTCCTCGACAACGCGCCGACCTATCTCGTGTTCTTCAACCTCGCGGGCGGCGACGCGCAGTCGCTGATGACGACGGGTGCGACGACGCTCGCCGCGATTTCCGCGGGCGCGGTGTTCATGGGCGCGAACAGCTATATCGGCAACGCGCCGAACTTCATGGTGAAGGCGATCGCCGAATCGCGCGGCGTGAAGATGCCGAGCTTCTTCGCGTATCTCGGCTGGGCGCTCGTCGTGCTGGTACCCGTGTTCCTGCTCGCGACGTGGTTGTTCTTCACGGCGTAAGCTGACGGTTTTCAACAATGAGCGGGCAGTTCGTCGCGCGATGTACGCGACGAGCTGCCGGCGACATGCGGAGATGGCGATGCAGAAGATCCTGGTCGCGCGTCCGATCTTCCCGGACGTGATCGAACGGCTCGAGCAGTATTTCGAAGTCGACTGGAACAATGGTGACGCGCTCGCGCCCGACGTGCTCGCCGCGCGCCTGGCCGACAAGGACGGCGCGCTGACGGCGGGCGATCCGGTCGGCGCGGCCGAACTCGCGGCGGCGCCGCGCCTGCGCGTCGTGTCGAATATGGCGGTCGGCTACAACAACTTCGACATGGCCGCGTTCAATGCGGCGAACGTGCTCGGCACCAACACGCCCGACGTACTGAACGAATCCACCGCCGATTTCGGCTGGGCGCTGATGATGGCGGCCGCGCGGCGCATCGCCGAATCCGAGCACTGGCTGCGTGCCGGCCACTGGCAGAAGTGGGCGTATGACGGCTTCCTCGGCAGCGACATCTACGGTTCGACGCTGGGCGTCATCGGGATGGGCCGCATCGGGCAGGCGCTCGCGCGCCGCGCGAAGGGCTTCGGCATGCAGGTGATCTATCACAACCGGTCGCGCGTCGCGGCGGAGATCGAGGCGGAGCTGAATGCCGAATACGTATCGAAGGAGGCGCTGCTGGCGCGTGCCGACCACGTCGTGCTGGTGCTGCCGTACACGAAGGAAAACCACCACACGATCGGCGCGGCCGAGCTTGCGCTGATGAAGCCCACCGCGACGCTGACCAACATCGCGCGCGGCGGGATCGTCGACGATGCGGCGCTGGCCGCCGCGTTGCGCGACCGGAAGATTGCGGCGGCGGGCCTCGACGTGTTCGAGGGCGAGCCGAGCGTGCATCCGGCACTGCTCGAAGTGCCGAACGTCGTGTTGACGCCGCATATCGCGAGCGCGACCGAGAAGACGCGCCGCGCGATGGCGGATCTCGCCGCCGACAACCTGATCGCCGCGCTCGGCGAGGGCCCGCGCGCGGGGCGTCCGCCGAATCCGATCAACCCCGACGTGATCGGGAAGGCGCGCGCATGACGATGGCGTTGTTGCTGGCGGCGGTCGTCGTGCTGGCCGTCGCGCTGGTGGTGGCGATCGTTGCGATCGTGCGCGGCGGTGGCCGCCACGACGACACGGCGCTGCTCGGCGAGCAGATCGACGACGTCGCGCACGAACATGCGCGCGCGCTCGAGCGGCTCGAACGCGAGCTGCGCGGCGAGATCGTCGAGGGTTCGCGCGGCTCGCGCACCGAAATGGCGGGCAGTTTCGCGCAGTTGCAGCAGACGCTCGCGGCGCAACTCGCGAGTGTCGCGACCGTGCAGAACAACCAGATCGACGGTTTTGCGCAGCAGCTTGCGAAGCTCGTCGCGGGCAACGCGCAGCAGTTCGACGCGATGCGCGAAAGCCTGCAGCGTCAGGCGCAGCAGGCGCGCGAAGAGCAGAGCGCGGCGCTGCGGATGTTCGGCGACACGCTGAACCGGCAGCTCACGCAGCTCACCGAGGCGAACGATCGCCGTATCGGCGAGGTGCGCGCGACGCTCGAGCAGCGCCTGAAGGAAATCGAGACGAACAACGCGGCGAAGCTCGAGGAGATGCGGCGCACCGTCGACGAGAAGCTGCATGCGACGCTCGAGCAGCGGCTCGGCGAGTCGTTCAAGCTGGTGTCCGACCGGCTCGAGCAGGTGCATCGCGGGCTCGGCGAGATGCAGACGCTCGCGGCGGGGGTCGGCGATCTGAAGAAAGTGCTGACCAACGTGAAGACGCGCGGCACCTGGGGTGAGGTCCAGCTCGAGGCGTTGCTCGAGCAGATGCTGACGCCCGACCAGTACGCGAAGAACGTTGCGACGGTGCCGAAGAGCAGCGAGCGCGTCGAGTTCGCGATCCGCCTGCCGGGACGCGAAGCCGGCATGCGCGACACGCCGCCGGTCTGGCTGCCGATCGACGCGAAATTTCCGCGCGAGGATTACGAGCGGCTGATCGACGCGCAGGAGCGTGCCGACGCAGTGGCGGTCGAAGAGGCGGCGCGCGCGCTCGAGGCGCGCGTGCGGGCGGAAGCGCGCACGATCGCCGAGAAGTACGTGGCGCCGCCGCATACGACCGATTTTGCGCTGCTGTTCCTGCCGACCGAGGGGCTATATGCGGAGATCCTGCGCCGCCCGGGCCTGACCGACCTGCTGCAGCGCGACTACCGCGTGACGGTGGCGGGGCCGACGACGCTCACCGCGCTGCTGAACAGCCTGCAGATGGGTTTCCGCACGCTGGCGATCGAGAAGCGCTCGAGCGAGGTCTGGCAGGTGCTCGGGGCGGTAAAGACGGAATTCGGCAAGTTCGGCGACGTGCTCGCGCGCACGAAGTCGCAACTGGAGACGGTCACGCGTTCGATCGAGGCCGCCGAACAACGCACGCGCGTGATGAACCGCAAACTCAAGCAGGTCGAGGCGCTGCCGGGCGACACGGCGGCCGGTCTGCTGGGCGCGGACGGTGCAGACGCCGCAGACAGCGCCGAAGCCGACGAAGCCTGACCGGCATTCCCGGTGCAGGGCGGGCTGCAATGAAAACGGGCGCTGATCGCGCCCGTTTTCGTTTCCCGGCAGCGTGCATGCTGCCGCGATTACTGGATGGCCTTGGCGAGCGCGTCCAGCGCGTCGCCGGTCACGCGTACGATGCGCCAGTCCGGCAGCACGGTCGCGCCCATCTTTTCGTAGAAGTCGATCGCCGGCTGGTTCCAGTCGAGCACCGACCATTCGAAGCGTCCACAGCGGCGCTCGACGGCGAGTGCCGCGAGCCGCCGGAGCATCGCGGTGCCGAGGCCCGTGCCGCGCTGCGCCGGCTGCACGTAGAGATCCTCGAGATACAGGCCGCGGCGGCCGAGAAACGTCGAATAGTTGTGGAAGAACAGCGCGTAGCCGACGAGCGCGCCGTCGCGTTCGGCGACGAGCGCCTCTGCGGCCGGGCGCGGGCTGAACAGCGCATCGGCGAGATCGTCGTCGGTCGCGACGAACAGGTGCGTGAGCTTCTCGAATTCGGCCAGTTCGCGCATCAGCGCGAGGATCGGGCCGACGTCGCGGGCTTCGGCCGCGCGGATCAGCGGCGTGCCGCTCATGCTTCCTCCGGCGGGTCGGACAGCACGATCTCGATGCCGCCGAAGCGCGATGCGACCCAGTTGTACGCGTGGCAGGCGATCCACAGCAGCACGAAACCGATGATCGCGTTCAGCAGCAGCGCGCTCAGGATCGTGCTCAGCTCGACCATCCCGTAGCGGATGTACGCGACGAGGATGCCGAGCAGCACGATCGGCACGCTGAACGTCAGGTACACGAGGATCAGCGCCTTGGCGGTCTGTCCCGCGGCGATCGACGAAATTTGTTTTTTCATGTGCGGATTGCCCCCGTAGAGATTTACCAATAGTGAAATTCAGATCTGGCCGTCGAACGGCAAAATGTCGACCGGTGCACCGGCGTCGACCGCACCCGTGTCGTGGCCCAGGACGATGAAGCAGTTGGCGGCGGCGAGCCCGCTCAGCGACGCGGAACTCTGCGAGCCGGCCGGCGTGACGTGCCAGCTGCCGTCGGCGGCGCGCGTCGCGATCCCGCGCAGGTATTCGGCGCGGCCGGGACGTTTTTTCAGCGGCTGCGTGCTGAACGCGCGATACAGCGCGGGCGGCGGCGTGTGCGCGCCGGCCATCGCGAGCAGTGCGGGACGCACGATCGCATGGAACGTCACCGCGGACGCGACCGGATTGCCGGGCAGGCCGAAGAACAGCGCGCCACGGCTGCCAGCGGACGGCGGCGCCAGCGTGCCGCAGGCAAGCGGCCGTCCGGGCCTGAGCGCGAGGCTCGCGAACGTGACGTCGCCGAGCCGCGCCATCACGTCGCGCGTGAAATCGGCCTCGCCGACCGATACACCGCCCGACGTGATCACCGCATCGACCTGCGCGGCGACCGCGTCGCGCAACGCTGCTTCGAGCGCAGCCGGATCGTCGCGGACGATGCCGAGATCGACCGGTTCGACATTCAGGCGTTCGAGCATCGCGACCAGCATGCCGCGATTGCTGTCGTACAGCGTGCCGCGGTCGAGCGGCGCGCCAGGCATACGCAGTTCGTCGCCGGTCGAGAACACGGCAACGCGCAGGCGGCGGCGCACCGTGACGTCGGCGATGCCGAACGACGCGAGCAGCCCGAGGTCCGCCGGGCGCAGGATCCGGCCCGCCGCGAGCGCGCACGCGCCAACGGCGAGATCCTCGCCGGCCTTGCGGCAGTTCGCGCCGCGCGAGATGTCGTGCGCGGCGAAACGCATCGCGCCGTCCTGCACGGTCACGCGCTCCTGCGGAATCACCGTGTCGCACCCGGCAGGCAGCGGCGCGCCCGTCATGATGCGGATGCAGGCGCGTGCGGGCACCGCGCCGTCGAACGGCCGGCCCGCAAACGCCGCGCCTGCGATCGCGAGCGTCACTTCGCCGTCGGGCGACGCGTGCGCGCATTCATCGCCATTGAACGCGTAACCGTCCATCGCCGAGTTGTCGTACGCGGGGATGTCGAACGGCGCAACGACGTCGGCCGCAAGCACGCGGTCGAGCGCGTCGCGCAGCGACACCGTGTCGCATGTGTCGACCGGTGCCGCGCAACCGCACGCGAGCGCTTGCGCGTCGGCGAGCGACAACGGCGCAGGATCGTCGGCGGCGGGTCGGGAAGCAGGCGAGGAATGCGTGGTCATGAGTCGGACTGCGCCGCGAGGCTTATCGGGTTTGTGGCCGGGGTTCGTGGCCGGCAGGGCGAGGGTGGCGCATCAGCGCGGGGTCGCGTGCGGCAGGTGGCGCGCGGGAACAGGGCCGGTGCCGTCAGCGACGGGCGAGCGCGGCGAGTTCCTGCCAGGAGTTGGCATTGTAAAACGCACGCTCGTCATGAAACTCGACTTCGACCGTCTTGTGGCGTGCGTACCACGCACGGACCTTGCGGTCGCCGGCGTCGAGCCGTGCCGCGAGATCGTCGGCGAGCGCGGTGCGCAGCAGCGCGAAGGTCGGCTGGGGCGAGCGTTCCTGCTGCGAGTCGACGGTGACGGCCATCGCGATGTCCGCTTGCTGCTCGACGAGCGCTGCATGCAGCTGCGCGACGAGATCGTCGGGCAGGAACGGCGAATCGCAGGGGGCGCAGACGACGAGCGGCGCGCGTGCGGCGCGCATGCCGGCGAGCAGGCCCGCGAGCGGGCCGGGGAAGTCGCGTGTCGCGTCCGCCACCACCCGTGCGCCGAACGGCGCGCCGAGTTCCACATAGCGGTCCAGGTGGCGGTTCGCGCTGATCAGCGTCTCGTCGACCTGCGGCGCGAGCCGGCGCAGCACGTGGAGCGCGAGCGGCGTGCCGTCGAGCACCTGCAGGCCCTTGTCGGCGCCGTCCATGCGCGTCGCGCGACCGCCCGCAAGCAGCAGGCCGGCAATCGACGGGGAGGTGGGAGCGGGCATTGCGCGTCGGGCTTAGCCGCCGATGTACGACATCTCGACGCGCTTACCGGCGCCTTCGGGGGCTGCATCGGGCGTCGCGCTGCCGCGCAGCTGCGAATAGCGGTCGGTGCGGGCCTGCCAGATCCGCGCGATCGCGGTCGCGATCTCGGCATCGCTCGCGCCGCCGCGTACCAGCGCGCGCAGGTCGTGGCCGGTCGATGCGAACAGGCACAGGTACAGCTTGCCCTCGGTCGACAGCCGCGCCCGCGTGCACTCGCCGCAAAATGCCTGCGTGACGCTGGAAATCACGCCGATCTCGCCGCTACCGTCCGCATAGCCCCAGCGCTGCGCGGTCTCGGCCGCCGTGTGGGCCTCGAGCGGGACGAGCGGGAAATGTTCGGCGATGCGCGCGACGACGTCGGCGGATGGCAGCACTTCGGTCATGTTCCAGCCGTTCGACGTGCCGACGTCCATGTATTCGATGAAACGCAGGACGACGCCCGTGCCGCGGAAGCGCGCCGCCATCGGCAGGATCTCGCTGTCGTTCGTGCCGCGCTTCACGACCATGTTGACCTTGATCGGCTCGAGGCCGACGGCCTGCGCGGCGAAGATGCCGTCGAGCACGTCGGCGCTCGCGAAATCGGCGTCGTTCATGCGCTTGAACAGCGCATCGTCGAGCGCGTCGAGGCTGACCGTCACGCGTGTGAGGCCGGCGTCCTTCAGCGCGCGCGCCTTGCGAGCGAGCAGCGAGCCGTTGGTCGTCAGCGTGAGGTCGAGCGGGCGGCCGGCGTGTGTCGTCAGGCGCGCGAGGCGCTCGATCAGGAATTCGAGGTTCTTGCGCAGCAGCGGCTCGCCGCCGGTGATCCGGATCTTCTCGACGCCGTGTGCGACGAACAGCCGCGCGACCCGCTCGATTTCCTCGAGCGTCAGCAGCGCGCTGTGCGGGAGGAACGGATAGTCCTTGTCGAAGACCGCGCGCGGCATGCAGTACACGCAGCGGAAATTGCAGCGATCCGTCACCGAGATGCGCAGATCGCGCAGCGGCCGCGCGAGCGTGTCGTGCAACAGGCCGTCAGGGGTATGCGCGGCGCCGGAGATGTCCGGCATGCCGCTGACGTCGGCGAGGGGGATGATGCGTCGGGACATGTTGAAAGAAGTGCGAGCCAGACCTCTATTCTAGCTGCAAGCGTCAGCCCCGGGCCCGGGGCGAAAACCCGCAGCGCGGACGTGAAAAAGCCCGCCGGAGCGGGCTCCAAAGCGGGCTTTTTCGTGGCGGCGGACGCGATCAGTGGTGCGTCGTTTCCACCTGCTGCATCGGCGTCGTGTCGACGGGCGGCAGCGCCTTGCGTTCACGCGGCGCGCGGACCGGGCGCGGCAGCTGCGCGGCGGCGTCCTGGGCGGCGCGGAACTTGTCGGCGTCCGTGTTCACCCAGACGAGGCCGGCCTGTGCGAGCACCGACTCGAGGCTGGCCGCAGCCGGCGCCGTGGCGGCCGGTTGCACCTGCTCGACGACTGCCGGTGCAGCTTCGGCGGCTGCGACCGGTGCCGGTTCGACCGGAGTCGGTTCGGCGGCCGGTGCCGGCGCGGCTTCGACGGCCGGCGAGGCTTCCACGACAGGAGCCGGTTGCGGGGCTTCGACAGGCGCGGCGGCTTGCGGTACCTCAAACGCGTCGGTCGGCGAAACGGCGACCGGGGCCGGGCCGGCTTCGACCTCGGCGACCGGTGCTGAAACGACCGTCTCGACCGGCTGGGCTGCAACCGCGGGCGCTGCCACGGCGACCGCCGGGGCTTCGTCGACGCGTGCCGCTGCCGGTTGTTCGTCGGCGGCGGCCGGCTGGACCGGATCGGCGTGCGCTGCGGCGGTTTCCGCGATGACAGCGCCAGCTGCCGCGACAGCAGCCACGGCTGCCGGTGCGGACGTGTGCGCCGGCTCGGCTTGTGCGACCGGTGCCGCGTGCGTCACCGGCTCGTCTGCCGGCTCGGCGACGGCTTCGCCTTCGGCGCCTTCCTCTGCGTGGGCGACGAGCGTGCCGTCTTCCTCGCGCTCGCGACGACCGCCGCGGCGGCCGCGGCGGCGGCGGCGGCGTTCCTCACCGTCACGCGCGCCGGCTTCGGCGTCAGCCATCACGTCGGCGCCCGGAAGCGCGGCGGCGGCCTGTTCGTCTACCGGTTCCGCATGGCTTTCACCACGGTTCACGGTCTCGAGCGTGGCTGCGTGCTGGGTCGGCTTGCGGCGTTCACCGCGCTCGCGACGTTCGCCGCGTTCCTGGCGCTCGCCGCGGCCGGCCGCTTCGACGGCCTCCGGCTGCTCGACGCGCTCGCGCGGCTCACGCGGTTCGCGCTGTTCGCGCGGCTCGCGAGCTTCGCGGCCCTCGCGGGCTTCGCGCGGCTCGCGTTGGCCGCGGCCTTCACGGGCCTCACGACCTTCACGAGCCTCACGACCTTCGCGACCTTCACGGGCCTCACGGCCTTCGCGCCCCTCACGGCCTTCACGCGGTTCGCGGGCTTCCTTGCCTTCGCGTTCCGCACGCTGCGGCTGGCCACGACCGGCGGCGGCTTGATCGCGGCCGCCTTGCGGCTGCTGCGCGCCGCCACGACGGTTGCGATTGCGGTCGGCGCCGCGTTCGCCGCGCTGCTCGGTCTTTTCGCCACGCTCGCGGGCCGGACGGGCCGCAGCCTGTTCCTGCACGGGTGCCGGGGCCGGTGCTGGCGCGGGTGCCGCCGGCTGCATGCCGAACAGACCCTTCAGCCAGCCGATGAAGCCGCTGCTTGCCGGGGCGGCAGCCGCCGGCGCCGGGGCCGGTGCCGGTGCGGGTTCGGCGGTGCGCTGCGGTGCCGGGCTCGGAGCCGGGCGCTCGGGCGTGATGCCCTTGACCGCGGCTTCCTGCTTCGGCTTCACTTCGGCGGCGCGCTTGCTGTAGCCGGTTTCCGACTCCATCTCGCGGGCAGCTTCCTCGGCCATCTTCCACGATGCGCGCGGATCGTCGAGGCGTGCGTCGTCGTGACGCAGGCGCTCGAGCTTGTAGTGCGGCGTATCGAGGTGCTTGTTCGGGATCAGCACGATACCGACCTTGAAGCGCGACTCGATCTTGTTGATTTCCTGACGCTTTTCGTTGAGCAGGAAGGCGGTCACCTCGACCGGCACCTGGCAGTGGATCGCCGCGGTGTTTTCCTTCATCGCCTCTTCCTGAATGATCCGCAGCACTTGCAGCGCGGACGATTCGGTGTCGCGGATGTGGCCCGTGCCGTTGCAGCGCGGGCAGGTCACGTGGCTGCCTTCCGACAGCGCCGGGCGCAGCCGCTGGCGCGACAGTTCCATCAGGCCGAAGCGGGAGATCTTCCCCATCTGCACGCGGGCACGGTCATGCTTGAGCGCGTCCTTCAGGCGCTGCTCGACTTCGCGCTGGCTCTTCGCCGACTCCATGTCGATGAAATCGATCACGATCAGGCCGCCGAGGTCGCGCAGGCGCAGCTGGCGGGCGACTTCGTCGGCCGCTTCGAGGTTCGTGCGGGTCGCCGTTTCCTCGATGTCCGCGCCCTTGGTCGCGCGCGCCGAGTTCACGTCGATCGCGACGAGCGCCTCGGTGTGGTCGATCACGATCGCGCCGCCCGACGGCAGCGGCACCGTGCGCGAGTACGCCGTCTCGATCTGGTGCTCGATCTGGAAGCGGGAAAAGAGGGGCACGTCGTCGTGGTAGCGCTTCACCTTCGACACGTTGTCCGGCATCACGATGTCCATGAACGCACGGGCCTGATCGTGGATCTCGGTCGTGTCGATCAGGATTTCGCCGATGTCCGGCTGGAAATAGTCCCGGATCGCGCGGATCACGAGGCTCGATTCCAGGTAGATCAGCATCGGCTCGCCGGAGCGGCCGCTCTGCGACGCGGCTTCGATCGCGCGCCACAGCTGCAGCAGGTAGTTCAGGTCCCACTGCAGTTCTTCGGCGCTGCGGCCGATGCCCGCGGTGCGGGCGATCATGCTCATGCCGTCCGGAATCTGCAGCTGCGCCATCGTTTCGCGCAGCTCCTGACGCTCGTCGCCCTCGATGCGGCGCGACACGCCGCCGCCGCGCGGGTTGTTCGGCATCAGCACGAGGTAGCGGCCGGCGAGCGAGATGAACGTCGTGAGGGCCGCGCCCTTGTTGCCGCGCTCTTCCTTCTCGACCTGGACGATCAGCTCCTGGCCTTCGCGCAGCGCGTCCTGGATGCGCGCGGAGCGCATGTCGACGCCTTCCTTGAAGTACTGGCGCGCGACTTCCTTGAACGGCAGGAAGCCGTGGCGGTCTTCGCCGTAGTTGACGAAGCAGGCTTCGAGCGACGGCTCGATACGGGTAATGATGCCTTTGTAGATATTGCCTTTGCGCTGTTCGCGTCCGGCGGTTTCGATGTCGATGTCGATGAGTTTTTGCCCATCGACGATGGCGACGCGCAGCTCCTCCTGCTGCGTCGCATTGAACAGCATGCGTTTCATGAACGACTCCAGGCGGCTCTGCTGCCGACGCCTCGCGGTTGTCAGCCGCAGGGACGGGAACGACGGCAGGCCGCGCCTTGTTGTGTTGTCACAAGCACGCTGGAGCGGGAACGATGGCGGGGAGAATTGCCTGAAGAGGCGCTTGGGCCCGAACGACGGGGCCGGCGGCCAGAGGGCACCTGCGAACACGGCTTCAAAGCAAGCGTCCACACACCGCACGCTGCATAAGCGCGCTAAGCCTGAGACCGGGCACTGCCGCGGGGCGCGTCGCAGTAAGTCGCGCGCGCCAACGGGCGGCAGATGCTGCGGCTTGGGCCGCAGCGGGGAGTATCGAATCCAGCCCGACTTTCCCGCCTGGGGTGTTCTTCCTTGGTTTGACGTCGCCAGTCCCCGCACGCTTCGCGGGGCCAAATCGGGCGCAACGCCGTTTTTCGCAACCGGCAGCCGGTACGGGCGCGATGCGCGCCGCCCGTCTGCCAATTAAATTCTTTTCAACCAACTTTCCGTTACCGCGGCGCCTTGCCGACCGAATCCGCCTGTGGGCGCGATCCTTGCCGGCGGCCGGCGCCGTGCGTGCAACTTGCTGCTTCTCTTGGTTCGGGGCGAGCAGCGAACCCCCGGCGCAAGTAAAATGACGGTTTGCGCTTGCGCCTCACCCAATCCGTCCAGGCCGGCCGGTCAGGCCGCCCGCTACGTCAGGCTGGGCAAAATTATATTCAGTATGAATGAGTTAGGCAAAATATCCCAGAATTCGGTCACAAGTGGCCAGGTCTCGATCATCGAGATCGACGAAAACGCCGCTGGTCAGCGGATCGACAACTTCCTGTTGCGCGTCTGTAAAGGCGTGCCGAAAAGCCATATTTACCGGATTCTGCGCAGCGGGGAAGTCCGCGTCAACAAGGGCCGGATCGACGCGCAGTACCGGCTTGCGTTCGGCGACGTCGTGCGGGTGCCGCCGGTGCGCGTGGCCGCGGCCGACCTCGCGCGCGCCGACGCGCCACGCGTGCCGCCCGCGCATTTCGAGGTGCTGTTCGAGGACGATGCGATGCTCGTCATCAACAAGCCGGCCGGCATCGCGGTGCACGGCGGCAGCGGCGTCGCGTTCGGCGTGATCGAGCAGTTGCGCCAGGCGCGCCCGCGCGCGAAATTCCTCGAGCTCGTGCACCGCCTCGACCGCGAGACGTCCGGCATCCTGATGCTCGCGAAGAAGCGCACCGCGCTGGTCGGCCTGCACGAGCAGATCCGCGAGAACAAGATGGACAAGCGCTACTACGCATGCGGGCACGGCGAGTGGCAGGCCGACTGGGGCCGCCGCCGCGCGGTCAAGGTGCCGCTGTTCAAGTATTCGACCCCGGAAGGGGAGCGGCGCGTGCGCGTGCAGGACGACGGGCTGCCATCGCACACCATTTTCAACCTCGTCGAGCGCTGGCCCGAGTACGCGTTTGTCGAGGCGGAACTTAAAACGGGTCGGACCCATCAGATTCGCGTGCACCTCGCGCATCTCGGCCTGCCGATCGTCGGCGACGCCAAGTACGGCGATTTCGCACTGAACAAGGCGCTTGCGCGCGCGAACGCGCAGCCGTCGCTGAAGCGGATGTTCCTGCATGCGCACCGGCTGCGGCTCGCGCATCCGCTGACCGGCGAAGCGCTGCAGTTCGACGCGCCGCTGCCGGACGAATGCCGGCGCTTTCTCGACCAACTGAGCGCATTGCGCGATACCGCTTGAAACGCATGGCACGACAGCAATTTGATCTGATCGTCTTCGACTGGGACGGCACGCTGATGGATTCGACGGCGCACATCGCCTACAGCATCCAGGCCGCATGCCGCGATCTCGGCCTGCCGACGCCGTCCGAGGAGGCGGCCCGCTACGTGATCGGCCTCGGGCTGCGCGATGCGCTGCAGATTACCGCTCCGACCCTCGATCCGTCCGACTATCCACGCCTCGCCGAGCGCTACCGGTATCACTACCTGATCAAGGACCAGCGCATCGAACTGTTCGCCGGCGTGCGCGAGCTGCTCGCCGAGCTGCGTGACACGGGCTATCTGCTCGCGGTCGCGACGGGCAAGGGGCGGGTCGGGCTGAACCGTGCGCTCGACCAGGCGAAGCTGACGAGCCTGTTCGACGCGACGCGCTGCGCGGACGAGACGTTCTCGAAGCCGCATCCGGCGATGCTGCAGGAGCTGACGCGTGAATTGGGGCAGGATCTGGCGCGCACCGTGATGATCGGCGACACGACGCACGACCTGCAGATGGCCGCGAGCGCGGGCGCCGCCGGGATTGGTGTCGCGTACGGCGCGCATTCGGCCGATGCGCTCGCCGCGCTGGCGCCGCGCTTCGTCGCGCCGGACGTCGAGGCGCTGGCCGGCTGGCTGCGCGAGCACGCATGAGCGCGGTTCCCGCTCCGGACCCGATCCGCGTATGCGCGTCGGACGCGCTGGCCGACTGCGGCGCGGGCGTGCGCGTCGACGCGCTGCTGCGCGGCGAACCGGTCGTCGTGTTCTTCGTCCGCTATGACGGGCGCGCGTACGGCTACCTGAACCGCTGCGCGCATGTGCCGATGGAGCTGGACTGGGTCGAGGGACAGTTCTTCGAGTCGTCCGGCCTGTATCTGATGTGCGCGACGCATGGGGCGGTCTATGCGCCGGACACCGGCAAATGCGTCGGCGGCCCGTGCCGCGGCGCCCGCTTGCGCCCGGTGGAGGTCGACGAGCGCGACACACCGGACGGTCGCGCGGTATTCTGGCTGCCCGACGCTGATCTGCGTCCTGCCGCTTCCGACTGACGACAACCAGACAACCCAGCATGGCCGACCAACCGACCCCTGCCGATTCCTCCTCCCGCTCCGACGGCCGTGAGCCGAACTGGGAGCGCGCGGCGCTCGAGCGGATCGCGCTCGCCGCGATCAGGGAGCAGCGCGCGGCGCGGCGCTGGAAGATTTTCTTCCGATTCGCGTTCCTCGGCGTGTTCCTGCTGCTCGCGTTTGCGCTGATCGATTTCTCGAGCGATTCGAAGTTCTCGACGAGCGGCCGGCACACGGCGCTCGTGACGGTCGACGGCGAGATCGCAGCCGGTGTCAACGCGAACGCCGACGACATCAACACGGCGCTCAATGCCGCGTTCGACGACGACGGCACGGCCGGCGTCGTGCTGCAGATCAACAGCCCGGGCGGCAGCCCCGTGCAGGCGGGGATGGTCTACAACGAGATCAAGCGCCTGCGCGCGAAGTACCCGAGCAAGCCGCTCTACGTGGTCGTGACCGACATGTGCGCGTCGGGCGGCTATTACATTGCGTCGGCGGCCGACAGAATCTATGTCGACAAGGCGAGCATCATCGGTTCGATTGGCGTGCTGATGGACGGTTTCGGCTTTACCGGCCTGATGAACAAGCTCGGCGTCGAGCGGCGCCTGCACACGTCGGGCGAAAACAAGGGCTTCTACGACCCGTTCTCGCCGGAGACGCCGAAGATGGATGCGCACGCGCAGGCACTGCTCGACCAGGTTCACGCGCAGTTCATCAAGGCCGTGAAGGACGGCCGCGGCGCGCGCCTGCGCGAAACGCCGGACATGTTCTCGGGCCTGTTCTGGACCGGCGAGAAGGGCGTCGAGCTCGGGCTCGCGGACGGCTTCGGCACGACCGACACGGTCGCGCGCGATGTGCTGAAGGCGCCCGACCTCGTCGACTACACGGTGAAGGAGAGCCTGACGAACCGCGTCGCGCGCAAGTTCGGCGCGGCCGCCGGCAATGCCGCGATGAAGGCGCTGGCCGCAAGCGCGCAGCTCAGCCTGCGCTAGATATCAACGAACGGCGCGGTTTCCGCGCCGGGCGGCGCGTTGCGCCCCGGCGCGGCCAAGCGCCAAGCGCAGGTTCCGCCGTCAGTTCGCGAGCAGCAGGAAGATCGCAGGGCGCTTGTGCAGATCCGGCACAGGCGCCTTTTTCCAATCGGCCACGGTGCGGCTCGCGATCGTCTCGGTCGCGAGCGTCAGGTCGGCCGCGACGCAGATCAGCGTCGACGGCGCGCAGGTCGCGACGAGCGTGTCGAGCATCGCGTGATTGCGGTACGGCGTCTCGATGAAGATCTGCGTCTGGCGGGCCTTGCGCGACAGCTGCTCGAGCTCGCGCAGCCGTTTCGCGCGCGCGCCCGCGTCGACCGGCAGGTAGCCGTTGAACGCGAAGCTCTGGCCGTTCAGCCCGGACGCCATCAGCGCGAGCAGGATCGAACTCGGCCCGACGAGCGGCACGACCTTCACGCCGCGCTCGTGCGCGCGGCGTACCAGCAGCGCGCCAGGATCGGCGACGGCCGGGCAGCCGGCCTCGGACACGAGCCCGGCGTCCGCGCCGGCCAGGATCGGCGCGAGCAGCCTGTCGATCTCGCCGGCCGGCGTGTTCACGTTCAGCTCGCGGATCTCGATCTCCTGGATCGGCCGTGTCGTGCCGATCTTCTTCAGGAACGCGCGCGTGGTTTTCGCGTTTTCGCCGATGTAGTAGCCGAGCGTGCCGGCGCGCGCCTGCACGGCGGCGGGCAGGACCGCGGCCAGCATCGACGCGTCGCCGTCGCCGAGCGTATTCGGCACCAGATAGAGCGTGCCGGCCGTCATGCGCGGCCTCCGCGGGCGCCACGGGCGCTGAGGAGCGGGTAGCCGGCGGTGCGCAGCATCCGCGTCAGCGCGATCAGCGGCAGGCCGACGAGTGCGGTCGGGTCATCCGAGTCGATTGCGTCGAGCAGCGCGATGCCGAGCCCCTCGGATTTCGCGCTGCCCGCGACGTCGTACGGCGTTTCCGCGCGCAGGTACGCGTCGAGTTCGGCCTCCGGCAGCGTGCGGAAGCGCACGCGCGTCACGATGTCCTCGGTCTGCGTTTCGTCGGTCCGGCTGTCGTACAGGCAGAGCGCGCTGTGGAACTCGACGTCGCGCCCCTGCATCGCGACGAGCTGCGCGAGCGCGCGCTCGTGGGTGCCGGGCTTGCCGATCTGCAGGCCGTCGAAGGTCGCGACCTGGTCGGAGCCGATCACGAGCACGCCGTCAGGCGCATCGATCGTCGCGGCGACGGCGCGCGCCTTCGCGCCGGACAGGCGCAACGCAGTCGCGGCAGGCGTTTCGCCGGAGAGCGGCGTTTCGTCGACGTCGGGCGACACGACGTCGAACGGCACGCCGAGGCGCTCGAGCAGCGTGCGCCGGTAACGGGAACTGGAGGCGAGAATGAGCCGCGGTGGGCGGCAAAGGGTGTCCGGCATGGTCGGTTGGATCGGTGGTCGCGAGGCGCCGCGCGGGCGCCATCTTAAGTGATTGACTGTAAAAGATAAAACGGTTATGCTTTTGCGCTTTTCATCGGCAGGTTCCTGTAGGGCGCCCGCCGAGTCTTCGGAAGTTCACGGCGCCGAGCCGGATCGATTAGCAGGAGCGCACATGAATCCCTCTTCTGGCAAACCTGCGGTTTCGCTCGATCCGCACGCGATCGACCTGTTCGAATTCGCTCGTAGCGGCCGGCAGGCGTCGGGTGCGGTGCACCTTTCGCAGTTGCCGCGCATGTTAAACGAAGTGCCGGCAGACGCGCCAGATCGCGACACGGTGTTTACGTGGCAGGCGGAAGGGTTCGTCCAGAAGGAGTTGCAGGACGACGGCGCCGAAGGGCAGCAGCCGTATCTGCGCCTCGCGCTGCATGGTCAAGCGTGGCTGACGTGCCAGCGCTGCATGACCCCGTGCGAACAGGCGTTCGACGTCGACATGACGTACCGGATCGTCGCAACCGAAGAAGAAGCTGAAGAATTTCCGCTCGACGACGATGAAGCCGATGTGATCGTGGGCTCCCGCCATTTCGATCTCGTCGACCTGATCGAGGAGGAGTTGCTGCTTTCGCTGCCGCTCGTGCCAAAGCACGAGGTTTGCCCGGCGGTTCATGAAAGCCTCGTGTCGGGTGCGAGCGGTCCCTCGGAGGAATCGGGCGGCGAGCCCGAAGAAGACGGGGACGAAGGCAAACAGCCGAATCCGTTCGCGGCGCTCGAAGCGCTGAAGAAGGGCGGGGACGGCAACAAGAAACACTGAGCAGTGTGGCGCGGGAAGGCGTAAGGGCCGTGGGCCAGGGTAGTTAAGCGCCGGATCGGGCTGTGTTAGAATCCGGAAAATTTTTAGGAGTTAGTCATGGCAGTCCAGCAAAACAAGAAGTCGCCGTCGAAGCGCGGCATGCATCGTTCGCACGATTTCCTGACGGCAGCGCCGCTGGCAGTCGAGCCGAGCACGGGTGAAGTGCATCTGCGCCACCACGTCAGCCCGAACGGCTACTATCGCGGCAAGAAAGTCGTCAAGACGAAGAACGACTAAGCGTCAAGTCACGCGTTGCGCGCTACGCTAGCCGTTCGCGTGACAACTGGTTCGCTTGACACTTTCCTGGCTCGACAAAAAGGCGGCATTCAACTGCCGCTTTTTTGTGCCTGAAATTCGTCGCATTCCATGACAGTAAAGCTCACAATCGATTGCATGGGAGGCGACCACGGCCCGTCCGTGACCGTTCCCGCGGCAGTCAAGTTCGTTCGCGCACATCCCGATGCGCACCTGATGCTCGTGGGCATCGAGAGTGCGATCCGTGCGCAACTCAAGAAGTGCAAGGCGCTCGACGACCCTGCGCTGACCATCGTGCCCGCCACCGAAGTCGTGGCGATGGACGATCCTGTCGAAGTGGCGTTGCGCAAGAAGAAGGATTCTTCGATGCGCGTCGCCCTCAATCACGTGAAGGAAGGCGAGGCCCAGGCCTGCATCTCCGCCGGCAACACCGGCGCGCTGATGGCCGTTTCCCGTTACGTGCTGAAGACGCTGCCCGGCATCGAGCGGCCCGCGATCGCGTTCGCGCTGCCGAATCCGACCGGCTACACGATGATGCTGGACCTCGGCGCGAACGTCGATTGCGAGCCGCAGCACCTGCTGCAGTTCGCAGAGATGGGGCACGCGCTCGTGGCCGCGCTCGAAGGCAAGGAGCGGCCGACGATCGGCCTCCTGAACATCGGCGAGGAAGTCATCAAGGGCAACGAGACGATCAAGCGCGCGGGCGAACTGCTGCGCGCCAGCACGCTCAATTTCCGCGGTAACGTCGAAGGCAACGACATCTACAAGGGCACCGTCGACGTGATCGTCTGCGACGGCTTCGTCGGCAACGTCGCGCTGAAGACGTCCGAAGGGCTCGCGCAGATGCTGTCCGACATCATCCGCGAGGAGTTCGGCCGCTCGCTGCTGTCGAAGCTGATGGCCTTTCTCGCGCTGCCGGTTCTGCTGCGCTTCAAGAAGCGCGTCGACCACCGCCAGTACAACGGCGCGGCGCTGCTGGGCCTGAAGAGCCTCGTGATCAAGAGCCACGGTTCCGCAGACGCCTACGCGTTTGAGTGGGCGATCAAACGCGGGTATGATGCCGTCAAAAATGGCGTCCTGGAGCGCCTCGCGAGCGCGATGGCGGATAATTCCGGATCGCTCGGCGACGCCGGGCACGACGCGAGTGGCGCGGGCCAGGCGAGTCCCGCCGCTGGCCAGCACGCCGAGCCTTCCGCTGCGCTATCCTCTAAGGCATAAATGGCCCAATCGACTCTCTATTCCCGCGTGCTCGGCACGGGCAGCTTCCTGCCGCCCGACCGCGTCACGAACCAGCAGCTGGCCGATCGTCTCGCGAAGGACGGCATCGAGACGAGCGACGAGTGGATCGTTGCGCGCACGGGCATCCATGCACGTCACTTCGCCGCACCGGACGTCACGACGAGCGACCTCGCACTCGAAGCGTCGCGCCGTGCGATCGAGGCGGCCGATATCGATCCGCAGTCGATCGACCTGATCATCGTCGCGACTTCGACCCCCGATTTCGTGTTCCCGAGTACCGCGTGCCTGCTGCAGAACAAGCTCGGCATCAAGAACGGCGGCGCCGCGTTTGACGTGCAGGCCGTGTGCTCCGGGTTCGCGTATGCGGTGGCGACGGCCGACAGCTTCATCCGCAGCGGCCAGCACCGCACGGCGCTGATCGTCGGCGCGGAGACGTTCTCGCGCATTCTCGACTTCACCGACCGCACGACCTGCGTGCTGTTCGGCGACGGCGCGGGCGCGGTGATCCTGTCCGCATCCGAAGAGCCGGGCGTGCTCGGCAGCGCGCTGCACGCGGACGGCAGCTACTCGAACATCCTGTGCACGCCGGGCAACGTCAATCGCGGCGTGATCGAAGGCAGCGCATTCCTTCAGATGGATGGCCAGGCCGTGTTCAAGCTCGCGGTCAACGTGCTCGAGAAGGTCGCGGTCGAGGCGCTCGCGAAGGCGAACCTCGCACCCGAGCAGATCGACTGGCTGATCCCGCACCAGGCCAACATCCGCATCATGACGAGTACCTGCCGCAAGCTCGGCCTGCCGCAGGAGCGCATGGTCGTGACGGTCGCCGAGCACGGCAACACGTCGGCCGCGTCGATCCCGCTCGCGCTCGACGTCGCGGTGCGCGACGGCCGCATCAAGCGCGGCCAGCATGTGCTGATCGAGGGCGTCGGCGGCGGCTTCACGTGGGGCGCGTCGGTCTTCCGCTTCTGATCCCTGCGCGCGACTGCTGCTGCGCGCGCTCCCAACCGGCGCGCCGTTCGTGCGCGCCGTCCGAATCGATTCAATTGGGGACGATATGAAATTTGCGTTCGTTTTTCCGGGGCAGGGCTCGCAGTCGGTCGGCATGCTCAATGCATTCGCCGATCTGGCTGTCGTGCGCGAAACGCTCCAGGAAGCGTCCGATGCGCTCAACCAGGATCTCGGCAAGCTGATCGCCGAGGGTCCGGCTGAAGAACTGAATCTCACCACCAACACCCAGCCCGTGATGCTGACGGCCGCGTACGCGTGCTATCGCGCGTGGCAGCAGGCGGGCGGCCCGGCGCCGTCGATCGTCGCCGGCCACAGCCTCGGCGAATACACGGCGCTCGTCGCCGCTGGCGCGATCGCGTTCAAGGACGCGGTGCCGCTCGTGCGCTTCCGCGCGCAGGCGATGCAGACCGCGGTGCCGGTCGGCCAGGGCGGCATGGCCGCGATCCTCGGCCTCGACGACGACACGGTGCGCGCAGTATGCGCCGAAGCCGCGGAAGCGGGCGTGGTTGAGGCGGTCAACTTCAACGCGCCGGCGCAGGTCGTGATCGCCGGCAACAAGGCGGCCGTCGAGAAGGCCTGCGAGATCGCGAAGGCGAAGGGCGCGAAGCGCGCGCTGCCGCTGCCGGTGTCGGCGCCGTTCCACTCGTCGCTGCTGAAGCCGGCGTCGGACCAGTTGCGCGACTACCTCGCGAACGTCGACGTGAAAGCGCCGCAGATTCCGGTGGTCAACAACATCGACGTTGCGGTGGTCAGCGATCCTGCCGCGATCAAGGACGCGCTGGTGCGCCAGGCGGCAGGCCCCGTGCGCTGGGTCGAATGCGTGCAGCACATCGCCGGCACGGGCGTCACGCACGTGATCGAATGCGGCCCCGGCAAGGTGCTCGCAGGCCTCACGAAGCGCATCGACGGCAACCTGACGGGTGCGTCGGTGTTCGATCCGGCGTCGCTCGACGAAGCGCTCAAGCTGGCGACCGCCTGACGCGGCGCCTTTCCCGAAGAAACGGACTTTCGATTCATGGAAAAGACTCTCGATAAACAGGTTGCGATCGTGACCGGCGCGTCGCGCGGCATCGGCCGGGCGATCGCGCTCGAGCTGGCGCGCCAGGGCGCGACGGTGATCGGCACGGCGACGAGCGAATCGGGCGCGGCCGCCATCTCGGCAGCGTTCGCGGAAGCGGGCGTTGCGGGCCGCGGCGCGGTGCTGAACGTCAACGACGCGGCGGCTGCCGAGGCGCTGATCGACGCAACGGTCAAGGAATTCGGTGCGCTGCACGTGCTCGTCAACAACGCGGGCATCACGCAGGACCAGCTCGCGATGCGCATGAAGGACGAGGACTGGGACGCGGTGATCGACACCAACCTGAAGTCGGTGTTCCGCCTGTCGCGCGCGGTGCTGCGCCCGATGATGAAGGCGCGCGGCGGCCGCATCATCAACATCACGTCGGTGGTCGGCTCGGCCGGCAACCCGGGCCAGGCGAACTACGCGGCCGCGAAGGCCGGCGTCGCCGGCATGACCCGCGCGCTCGCACGCGAAATCGGCAGCCGCGGCATCACGGTCAACTGCGTCGCGCCGGGCTTCATCGACACCGACATGACGAAGACGCTGCCGGAAGAGCAGCAGACCGCGCTCAAGTCCCAGATTCCGCTCGGCCGCCTCGGCAGCCCGGAAGACATCGCCCATGCCGTCGCGTTCCTCGCATCGCCGCAGGCCGGTTATATCACCGGCACGACGCTGCACGTGAACGGCGGCATGTACATGTCGTAAGCATTTTCGTTTACCATCCGCGCCGTATCCGGTTTCTGGCGGATTCGGCGCTTGATCGACCATCAAGCCAACGCGCGTTTTTGGCGGCAGCAAACCTGATAAAATGCGCGCACTTGTAAATTTGAACTTTCCCTCGGAGGGGTAATGGACAATATCGAACAACGTGTCAAGAAAATCGTCGCTGAACAACTGGGCGTCGCGGAAGCCGAGATCAAGAACGAAGCTTCGTTCGTGAACGACCTGGGCGCCGACTCGCTCGACACGGTTGAACTGGTGATGGCGCTGGAAGACGAGTTCGGCATGGAAATCCCGGACGAAGAAGCAGAGAAGATCACGACGGTTCAGCAAGCGATCGATTACGCTCGCGCAAACGTCAAGGCGTAAGCGCCGTCCGCGCTTTTCGCCTGGCCGCATTTGACGCGCCATCCTGCCGGCATCTTCGCCGGACGGGCTAACAGCCACAGGGCTCGCAGGGCTGGTTCCTGTGGCCACTGTGGCTTTTGTTTTTGTCATCCAATGGAAAAGAGGTTACCGTGAGCCGCCGTCGTGTTGTCGTTACAGGCCTGGGGCTGATTTCGCCTGTTGGCAATAATGTTGCCGACGGCTGGGCCAATCTCGTCGCCGGCAAGTCCGGCATCGCCACCGTCACCAAATTCGATGCGTCGAACCTGGCCGTGCATTTCGCCGGCGAGGTGAAGGGCTTCAGCGCCGAGGAGTACATCCCGGCGAAGGAAGCGCGCAACATGGATACCTTCATCCATTACGGCATCGCCGCCGGCATCCAGGCATTCAAGGACAGCGGGCTGGAAGTGACCGAAGCCAATGCGGAACGCATCGGCGTGATGGTCGGATCCGGCATCGGCGGCCTGCCGATGATCGAAGACACGCACGCGACGTATACGGAGCGCGGCGCGCGCCGGATCTCGCCGTTCTTCGTGCCGGGTTCGATCATCAACATGATCTCGGGCCACCTGAGCATCATGTTCGGCCTGAAGGGCCCGAACCTCGCGGCCGTCACGGCCTGCACGACCGGCCTGCACAGCATCGGCCTCGCCGCGCGCCTGATCCAGGCCGGCGACGCCGACGTGATGGTTGCGGGCGGCGCGGAATCGACGGTGTCGCCGCTCGGCATCGGCGGTTTCGCGGCGGCGCGCGCGCTGTCGACCCGCAACGACGATCCGGCCACTGCGTCCCGTCCGTGGGACAAGGACCGTGACGGCTTCGTGCTGGGCGAGGGCGCGGGCGTGATGGTGCTCGAAGAGTACGAAGCGGCGAAGGCGCGCGGCGCGACGATCTATGCGGAAGTCTCGGGCTTCGGCATGACGGGCGACGCGTACCACATGACCGCGCCGAACATGGACGGCCCGCGCCGCTGCATGGTCGCGGCGCTGCGCGACGCCGGCGTGAACCCGGACGAAGTGCAGTACCTGAACGCGCATGGCACGTCGACGCCGCTGGGCGACAAGAACGAGTCCGACGCGGTGAAGGCGGCATTCGGCGAGCACGCGTACAAGCTCGTCGTGAACTCGACGAAGTCGATGACGGGCCACCTGCTGGGCGGCGCGGGCGGCCTCGAGTCGGTGTTCACGGTGCTGGCGCTGCACAACAACGTGTCGCCGCCGACCATCAACATCTTCAACCAGGACCCCGAGTGCGATCTCGATTACTGCGCGAACACCGCGCGTGACATGAAGATCGACGTGGCCGTGAAGAACAACTTCGGCTTCGGCGGTACCAACGGCACGCTGGTGTTCAAGCGCGTCTGACGCGGGATCGCTTGACGAGTCCGTTCGTTAATCCGGCCGGGTGCCCGCAGCGGATCACGCTGCGGGCCTCGGCCGTGTCGTATCTGGTGCTCGCCGTTTTCGTCGCGTCGGCTGCGTGCGCGGTGCATCTGTTCCTCGCGCCGCGGGCCGGCGTGGCGGCCGGTGCCGCTGGCGCGATCGCGGTGGCGGTGCTGCTGGCCTATGGCGCGGCGCGCGCCTGTGCGCGGCGGCTGCCGGCGGAGCTGCGGATCGACGCACTCGGGGAGGTTGCGGCGTTTGGCCGCACCGGGCGGTTGCTCGCGCGCGGCCGCGTGACGGGCCATGCGCACTGGAGCAGCCTGCTGCTCGTGCTGTCGGTCGGGCCCGACGGGTCGAAGGGGCCGAACGGACGCTGGGCGCGCACGCTGCTGATTCCGGCCGACGCGCTCGATGCGGCGTCGTTCAGCGCGCTGTCCGTGCTCGCGCGGACTGCGGGCGCGGCGGGTCGTGCATGACGGCGGTGCATGACGGCGGTGCGGTTACGGACCGTAACCAGCACCCGGCGCGGGAACGCTACAATATTGCTCCGCGTTGCATCCCTAGTTAACGGATTTGTCAGGTGAGTGAAAAAGAAATCGATCAGGTTCTGGTCGAGCGCGTACAGAAAGGCGACAAGGCGGCGTTCGAACTCCTGGTCTCCAAATACCACCGCAAGATCATTCGGCTGATATCGCGCCTCGTGCGGGATCCCGCCGAGGTCGAGGATGTGGCCCAGGACGCGTTCATCAAGGCCTACCGCGCGCTGCCGCAATTCCGCGGCGAGTCGGCGTTCTACACGTGGTTGTACCGGATTGCCGTGAATACGGCGAAGAACTACCTTGCGACGCAAGGCCGCCGGGCGCCGACCTCGACCGAGGCGGATGCCGAGGAAGCGGAAACTTTCTCCGACGCAGACCAACTAAGGGATATCAACACGCCTGAGTCGATGTTGATGAGCAAGCAGATTGCGGAGACGGTCAACGCTGCAATGGCCCTCTTGCCCGAAGAGCTGCGCCAGGCAATCACGCTGCGCGAGATCGAAGGGCTGAGCTACGAGGAAATCGCGGAAATGATGGGCTGCCCGATCGGGACGGTCCGCTCGCGGATTTTCCGGGCTCGCGAGGCAATCGCTGCAAAATTGCGTCCGCTACTCGATACCCCCGAAGGCAAGCGCTGGTAAGCGCTTCGGGGAACGGAGCGGGTCGGGGTCTAGTTACGGATAGAGTCGTGCATTCACGACGGGGTGTGCAAGATGGGGAGCATCATGGGGTCGGTCAATACGCAGTCGCAGGCGTGCTCGCGCAGCGAACGCCTTTCCGCTCTGGTCGACGGCGAAACGTTCGACGGCTCGGATCACGGGCAGTTTCTGGCTGGGTTCGATCGCGCGGATCGCGCTGCGTGGGCCCATTATCACCTGATCGGTGATGCGCTGCGCTCGGACGAGCTGGCGCTGTCGCCGGTGCTGAGCGCGTCGTTCACCGCACGCATGTCGGCCTGCCTCGAGGCCGAGCCGCATCTGCTCGCGCCGGCCGCCGCGCCGGTCACCCGCAAGCTGCTGTCGCTGCGCCGGCGCGTCGTGCCGGCGTTCGCCGTGGCGGCCGCGGCTGCCACGCTGACGTGGATCGTCGTCCCGCAGATGCAGACGGCCAGCGCGCCGGGCGTCCAGGTCGCATCGGTATCCGCGCAGCAGCAAGGCAACCTGCAGCGCGTGACGGTCGCGCAGGCGCCGTCGCAGCCGGGGCTGGCCGACGCCAACATCATTCGCGACGCGAGTCTCGATCAATACCTTGAAGCGCACCAGCAATTCGCGCAGCAGCCCGTCGTCACGGGTTCGATGCCGCTGATCCGCGCTGCCGTGACCACGACGCCAGGCCAATAAATCCGATGCGGACTTTGCGGTTGAATCAAGCCATCTACGGATGGATGCGGCTGCCGGCCCTCCTGCTTTGCGCAGCCGCTCTGTTGTCCGTTCAATCCCTTCAAGCCAACGCCCAGCAGCCGGACGATCCTGTCGCGACCCGCAAGGGTGCCGCGGAGTGGCTCGACCGCATCCAGCAGGCGGCGCAGCAGCAGAGTTACGAAGGTACGTTCGTCTACCAGCGCGGCGGGTTCGTGCAATCGTCGCGGATCGTGCATTACGCGTCCCGCGACGGCGAATTCGAGCGGATCGAGAGCCTCGACGGCAAGCCGCGCAAGCTGCTGCGGCATAACGACGAGCTTTACACGTTCGTACCCGAGCGCAAGCTGTGCGTCGTCGAGCGCCGCCAGGCCCGCGATTCGTTTCCTGCGCTGCTCGGCGCGAGCGGCGAGCACGTGATGTCGGTCTACGACGCGAAGCTGCTCGGCAAGGACCGCGTGGCGGGGCTTGACGCGCAGGTCGTCGAACTGGTGCCGAAGGATGCGTACCGCTTCACCTACAAGCTGTGGGCCGACGCTCGCACGGGCCTGCTGCTGCGCTCGCAGACGCTCGACGCGAGCGACCACGTGCTCGAGCAGATCGCGTTCTCGCAACTGCAGCTGGGCGGTGCGGGCGCCGGCGACAAGAACGCGATCGCGGCGGGCATGAAGAACCTGAGCGGCTGGACGGTGGTACGTCCGCCGGTGTCGCCGGTCGACATGGAGGCGCAGGGCTGGCAGCTCGCGCCGAGCGTTGCCGGCTTCCAGAAGATCCGCGAGGTGCGGCGCCCGATGGCCGCGCGCGACGCAGGCGACCCGCCGATTCCGGTCGACCAGGCCGTCTTCACCGACGGGCTTGCGACGATCTCCGTTTTCATCGAACCTGCCGACAAGAACACGCGCAAGGAAGGCGCGGGCAGCACGGGCGCGACGCACGTGCTCGTCAAGCGCCGCGGCGACTACTGGATCACCGTGCTCGGCGAAGTGCCGCCGGCCACGTTGCAGCAGTTCGCGTCTGCCATAGAATATAAGGCTTCCAAGTAACGCTTCCGTTTCCGACATGATGAAACTCACGCTGCGCAAATGGCTGGCCGTTGCGGCGGTGGCGGCTTGCCTGCCACTCGTGCCGCATACCGCGGCCGCGGCTCCCGGGGCGAGCCTGCCCGATTTCGCGGATCTCGTCGAAAAGGTGGGGCCGGCCGTCGTGAACATCCGGACGACGGCGAACGTGCCGACGGCCGGCCCGCGCGGCGCATTTCCGCCGGGCTTCGACAACGGCGACATGTCGGAATTCTTCCGGCGCTTCTTCGGCATTCCGCTGCCGCAGGCGCCTGGCAACCCGAAGAACGCACCGGCGCCTGACAATCCGCCCGACACCGAGCAGAACCGCGGCGTCGGCTCAGGCTTCATCCTGTCGGCCGACGGCTACGTGATGACCAATGCGCACGTCGTCGACGATGCCGACACGATCTACGTGACGCTGACCGACAAGCGCGAGTTCAAGGCGAAGCTGATCGGTGTCGACGATCGCACCGACGTCGCGGTCGTCAAGATCCAGGCGTCGAGCCTGCCGGTCGTCGCGATCGGCGATTCGAACAAGGTGCGCGTCGGCGAGTGGGTCGTCGCGATCGGCTCGCCGTTCGGCCTCGACAACACCGTCACGGCCGGCATCGTCAGCGCGAAGGGGCGCAACACGGGCGACTACCTGCCGTTCATTCAGACCGACGTGGCCGTGAACCCCGGCAACTCGGGCGGCCCGCTGATCAACATGCAGGGCGAGGTGATCGGCATCAACTCGCAGATCTACAGCCGCACCGGCGGTTTCATGGGCATTTCGTTCGCGATCCCGATCGACGAGGCGATGCGCGTGGCCGAGCAGCTGAAGGCGTCGGGCAAGGTGACGCGCGGCCGGATCGCGGTCGCGATCGGCGAGGTGACGAAGGACGTGGCCGACTCGATCGGCCTGCCGAAGGCGGAAGGCGCGCTCGTCAGCAGCGTCGAGCCGGGCGGACCGGCCGACAAGGCGGGCGTGCAGCCGGGCGACATCATCCTGAAGTTCAACGGCCGTCCGGTCGAGACGGCGTCGGACCTGCCGCGCATGGTCGGCGACATGAAGCCGGGCGCGAAGGCGGCGATCACCGTGTGGCGCAAGGGTCAGTCGCGCGATCTGCCGATCGTGATCGCCGAAACGCCGACCGATACGACGGCGAAGGCCGACACGGCCAAGAAGGTGCCGCAGAAACCGCGCCAGAGCAACGCGCTCGGCCTCGCGGTCAGCGACATTCCGGCCGACCAGCTGAAATCGCTGAAGCTGAAGAACGGCGTGCAGGTCGACAACGTCGACGGCCCGGCAGCGCGTGCGGGCCTGCAGCGCGGCGACGTCGTGCTGCGCATCGGCGACACCGACATCACGAGCGCGAAGCAGTTCGCCGACGTCACCGCGCAGCTCGACCCGCAAAAGGCGGTCGCGGTGCTCGTGCGGCGCGGCGACAACACGCAGTTCATCCCGGTCCGTCCGCGCCAGAAGTGATGCGGGCGCCGGTGTTCACGCTCTACGGCCGCGGCTGGTGCCACCTGTGCGACGACATGCGCGACGCACTGGCGCCGGTGGCGGCCGAATTCGGCGTGGCGGTCGATTATGTCGATATCGACGCGGATGCGGCCCTCGTCGCGCGCTATGACGAGGACGTGCCCGTGCTGCTGCTGGATGGCGCCGAAGTGTGCCGCCACCGCTTCGACGAGACCCGGGTGCGGAATGCGCTCACCGCGCGGCGCTGAGGCCCGGTGGCGGACGTCCGCCAAAATGCCGCCCGGCAAAGGGCTTTTCGGCTAAAATAAGCCGTTTTTTCACCGACTTACAAGGCGTGCTCCGCGGTCGTCGAGCGCGCCTTTTTCGCTTGATCGGCACTGAATGGATCATATTCGCAATTTCTCGATCATCGCGCACATCGACCATGGCAAGTCGACACTCGCGGATCGCATCATCCAGGTATGCGGCGGGCTCGCCGACCGTGAAATGGAAGCGCAGGTGCTCGACTCGATGGATATCGAGCGCGAGCGCGGCATCACGATCAAGGCGCAGACTGCTGCGCTGTCGTATCGTGCGCGCGACGGCAAGGTGTACAACCTGAACCTGATCGACACGCCGGGGCACGTCGACTTCTCGTACGAAGTCAGCCGTTCGCTGTCGGCGTGCGAGGGCGCGCTGCTCGTCGTCGACGCGAGCCAGGGCGTCGAGGCGCAGACCGTCGCGAACTGCTACACGGCGATCGAGCTGGGCGTGGAAGTCGTGCCGGTGCTGAACAAGATCGACCTGCCGGCCGCGAACCCCGAGAACGCGATCGCCGAGATCGAGGACGTGATCGGCATCGACGCGATGGACGCGACGCGCTGCAGCGCGAAGACGGGCCTCGGCGTCGAGGACGTGCTCGAATCGCTGATCGCGAAGGTGCCGCCGCCGAAGGGCGATCCGGACGCGCCGCTGCAGGCGCTGATCATCGACTCGTGGTTCGACAACTACGTCGGCGTCGTGATGCTCGTGCGCATCGTCAACGGCACGCTGCGTCCGAAGGAAAAGATCAAGCTGATGGCGACCGGCGCGCAGTACCCGGTCGAGCACGTCGGCGTGTTCACGCCGAAGTCGCGCAACCTCGAATCGCTGTCGGCCGGGCAGGTGGGTTTCATCATCGCCGGCATCAAGGAACTGACCGCCGCGAAGGTCGGCGATACCGTCACGCACGTGACCAAGTCGGCCGCCGAGCCGCTGCCGGGCTTCAAGGAAGTGAAGCCGCAGGTGTTCGCGGGCCTGTACCCGGTCGAGGCGAACCAGTACGACGCGCTGCGCGAGTCGCTGGAAAAGCTGAAGCTCAACGACGCGTCGCTGCAGTACGAGCCGGAAGTGTCGCAGGCGCTCGGCTTCGGCTTCCGCTGCGGCTTCCTCGGCCTGCTGCACATGGAAATCGTGCAGGAGCGGCTCGAGCGCGAGTTCGACATGGACCTCATCACGACCGCGCCGACCGTGGTCTACGAGGTCGTGCAGAGCGACGGTTCGACGATCCGGGTCGAGAACCCGGCGAAGATGCCCGAGCCTGCGAAGATCGGCGAGATCCGCGAGCCGATCGTCACCGTGAACCTGTACATGCCGCAGGACTACGTCGGCTCGGTGATCACGCTGTGCGAGCAGAAGCGCGGCTCGCAGATCAACATGCAGTACCACGGCCGCCAGGTGCAGCTCACGTACGAGATCCCGATGGCCGAGATCGTGCTCGACTTCTTCGATCGCCTGAAGTCGGTGTCGCGCGGCTATGCGTCGATGGACTACGAGTTCAAGGAATACCGCACGTCGGACGTCGTGAAGGTCGACATGCTGATCAACGGCGACAAGGTCGACGCGCTGTCGATCATCGTGCACCGTTCGCAGTCGCAGTACCGCGGCCGCGAAGTGGCCGCGAAGATGCGCGAGATCATCCCGCGCCAGATGTACGACGTCGCGATCCAGGCCGCGATCGGCGCGCACATCATCGCGCGCGAGAACATCAAGGCGCTGCGCAAGAACGTGCTGGCGAAGTGCTACGGCGGCGACATCACGCGGAAGAAGAAGCTGCTCGAGAAGCAGAAGGAAGGCAAGAAGCGGATGAAGCAGGTGGGTTCGGTCGAGATCCCGCAGGAGGCGTTCCTCGCGATCTTGCGCGTCGAAGACAAATAACAGGACTGATCCTTTTATGAATTTTGCGCTGATTCTTTTTGTGCTCGTCGCACTGACGGGCGTGGCGTGGGTTTTGGACAAATTGGTGTTCCTGCCGCGGCGTCGGCGGGCGGCGGACGAGGCGGTCAAGGAGTTCGACCGCCAGCAGTCGCGCGTCGACAAGCGTTTCGCCGACGAGAACGCGGCGCAGACCCGTTCGAAGCTGCGCGACGAGAAGCTGCGCCAGCCGTGGTGGCTCGAGTACACCGCAAGCTTCTTCCCGGTGATCCTCGCGGTGTTCGTCGTGCGTTCGTTCATCGTCGAGCCGTTCAAGATCCCGTCGGGCTCGATGGTGCCGACGCTGCTCGTCGGCGACTTCATCCTCGTCAACAAGTTCGACTACGGCCTGCGCATGCCGATCACGAACGCGAAGATCACGCAGGGCCGCCCGCTCGAGCGTGGCGACGTGGTCGTGTTCCGCTATCCGAAGGATGAGTCGGTCGACTACATCAAGCGCGTGATCGGCCTGCCGGGCGACACGATCGCGTACCAGGACAAGCAGTTGACGATCAACGGCAAGCCGGTTGGCGAGACGCCGCTTGCCGACTACTTCGACGACGAGCGCCAGAATTACGCGAAGCAGTTCGAGGAGTCAATCGGCGGCCGCACGAACGTGATCCTCAACAACTCCGCCGTGCCGCCATTCGTGATGGGCGCGTACGACTATCCGTATCGCGACAATTGCACGTACAACAGCCGCGGCGTGATCTGCAAGGTGCCGGCCGGCCACTACTTCATGATGGGCGACAACCGCGACAACAGTGCGGACAGCCGCTACTGGGGTTTCGTGCCGGACAAGAACATCGTCGGCCGCGCGTTCTTCATCTGGATGAACTTCAGCGACCTGAAGCGCATCGGCTCGTTCAACTGATCCCGCTCGACTCGCACGCAATACGCAACGCACGGGCCGCGAAGCGTATTGCCGAACTACTTTAAGAACCGGCGGTAACACCGCCACGTCACGCCTTTTCGGGGCCGGTCGCGTCGTTTCGGCACGACCGGCGCCCGCGTTATACTCCTGCACATGCCCCTATCCCAGTTGGAAAGCCGGCTGCGCTACGAATTTCGCAATGCGGAATTGTTGCGCCAGGCTTTGACCCATCGCAGTCACAGTGCCACGCATAACGAACGGCTCGAGTTTCTCGGCGACTCCGTTCTGAATTGCGCGGTGGCCGCCCTTTTGTTCCAGCGTTTCAGCAAGCTGGACGAAGGCGACCTGTCGCGCGTGCGCGCCAACCTCGTCAAGCAGCAGTCCCTGTACGAAATCGCTCAGGCCCTGAATATTTCCGATGGGCTGCGGCTCGGCGAAGGCGAGTTGCGCAGTGGCGGCTTCCGCCGGCCGTCGATCCTCGCGGACGCGTTCGAAGCCATCATCGGGGCCGTGTTCCTCGATGGCGGCTTCGAAGCCGCCCAAGGGGTCATCAAGCGGCTTTACGTGCCGATTCTCGACCACATCGATCCGCGCACGCTCGGCAAGGATGCGAAGACGCTGCTGCAGGAGTACCTGCAGGGGCACAAGATCGCGCTGCCGACCTACACGGTCGTCGCGACGCATGGTGCGGCGCACAATCAGCAGTTCGAGGTCGAATGCACGGTGCCGAAGCTGGACGTCAAGGTGTCCGGTTCCGGCGCAAGCCGCCGCGCGGCCGAGCAGGCCGCGGCGAAGAAGGCGCTCGACGAGGTGATGGCGGCTGCGCCGATGCCGGCCGCGAAGCCGAAGCGTTCGAAAAACGCGCGTGCGGCCAAGCATGTCGAGCCGGAAATCGTGCCCGGCGTGAAAGGCGTGCAGGAAGCGCTCGATCTGCGCTCGCCCGAGCGCAAGGAGCGCGCCGCGGCACGCGCCGAAGCGAAGGCTGTGCCGGCCGCGGGCGACGTGGCGGAGCAGGGCGAGCGGGCTGTTCCGGCCTCGGTGGCCGCGATCCGCGCTGCGCACGTCGAACATGGCGCGGAAAAGGCCGAGCGGGCCGCGAAGCCGGTGGCGGACAAGGCCGGTGACCGGACCGACGCCGCACCGAAAGCCACCGACAAGCCTGCAGGCCAGCCCGATACCGGGTCGGGCGGCACCGACAACGCAGCCGATCACACCGACGCCGCGCCGCGGACCGACAAGCCGGCGGCCGACGCCGCGCCGCGAGCGGCCGCGGAGCGCGCGACGCTGCGCGTGCGCGACGCGGAAGCCGGACCGGACGCGTCGCCTGGCGGACCGAGCCTCGCCGCTGCCCAGGCGCCCGTGGCCGATGCCGACCACTGACACATTGCCCATCGATCGTGCCGCGCACCGCGCGGCCGGTTCCGAACCTGTTTCCCAATCGATATGAACGCTACCGCTCCTACTGGTTTCCGCTGCGGCATGATCGCGATCGTGGGCCGTCCGAACGTCGGCAAGTCGACGCTGATGAACGCGCTCGTCGGCCAGAAGATCAGCATCACGTCGCGCAAGGCGCAGACGACCCGCCACCGCATCACCGGCATCAACACGTTCGACGACGCGCAATTCGTGTTCGTCGACACGCCGGGCTTCCAGACCCGCCACAGCACCGCGCTGAACCGCTCGCTGAACCGCGCGGTCACGTCAACGCTGACGTCGGTCGACCTGATCCTGTTCGTGATCGAGGCCGGCCGCTTCGGGCCCGACGACCAGAAGGTGCTCGACCTGATCCCGCCCGGCACGCCGACGCTGCTGATCGCGAACAAGATCGACCGCGTGACCGACAAGGCGACGCTGTTCCCGTTCATGCAGAAGATGAGCGCGCTGCGCGAATTCGCCGAACTCGTGCCGCTGGCGGCCAGGCAGCCGGAAGATATCAAGCGCCTGCTGGAGACGATCAAGCCGTACCTGCCGGAGGGCGAGCCGATCTACGGCGAGGACGAACTGACCGACCGCAGCTCGCGCTTTCTCGCGGCCGAGATCCTGCGCGAGAAGGTGTTCCGCTGGACCGGCGACGAACTGCCGTACACGAGCACCGTCATCATCGACAAGTTCGAGGAGGAAGGGCGCCTGAAGCGCATCTTCGCGACGATCCTCGTCGAGCGCGATTCGCACAAGGCGATGGTGATCGGCAAGAAGGGCGAGAAACTCAAGCAGATCAGCACCGAGGCGCGGATGGACATGGAAAAGCTGTTCGACGGCCCCGTCTATCTCGAGACCTTCGTCAAGGTGAGGAGCGGCTGGGCCGACAACGAAGCGGGGCTTCGTGCCTATGGGTACGAATGACGGTGCGAATGACGCACTGACGTCGACCGAAGACGCGGCGGCGCCCGGCGCGGACGACGCGCCGCCTGCCGCGCCCCCCGCACCGCCGCGCAAGGCGCGGCGTGCGACCTCGCGCACGTCCGATTTTCGTGTCGCCGAGCAGCCGGCGTTCGTGCTGCACAGCTATCCCTATCGCGAAACGAGCCTGATCGTCGACGTGCTGACGCGCGATCACGGCCGGCTCGCGCTCGTCGCAAAGGGCGCGAAGCGCCCGCATTCCGCGCTGCGCGGCGTGCTGCAGACGTTCCAGCCGCTGCTGCTGTCGTGGTCCGGCAAGTCGGAGATGCGCACGCTGACGGGCGCCGAATGGGTCGGCGGGATGCTGCCGCTCGGCGGCGATGCGCTGCTGTGCGGCTTCTACGCGAACGAGCTGCTCGTGAAGTTCTGCGCGCGCGAGGATCCGCAGCCGCCGCTCTTCAATCACTACGTGGTGACGCTCACGCGCCTCGCGCACGGCGAGCCCGCGGTGCAGGTGCTGCGCTCGTTCGAACGCGTGCTGCTGCGCGAGACCGGCTATGCGATGGCGCTGAACCGCACGGTCGCGCGCCGCGCGGTCGAGGCCGACCGCCTTTACGTGTTCGATCCCGAGCGCGGCGTGCGCAACGCGGACGACGACGTGCCGTCGCATTGGCCGGTGGTGACAGGACAGACGTTGCTCGACATGGAGCAGGACGATTACCATCGAGCCCAGACGGTCGCGCAAAGCAAGACGCTGATGCGCTTTCTGCTGAACACCTATCTCGGTGGCACGCCGCTCGCGACGCGCCAGATCCTGATCGACCTGCAAAATCTATGAGCTTCTTCCTGACTTCGCCCACCGCCATCGATCTCGGCGTCAACATCGACCACGTCGCGACGCTGCGCAACGCGCGCGGCACGACCTATCCGGACCCGATCCGCGCGGCGCTCGCGGCCGAAGAGGCCGGCGCCGACGCGATCACGCTGCATCTGCGCGAGGACCGCCGGCACATCGTCGACGCGGACGTGCGCAAGCTGCGCCCGCTGCTGAAGACGCGAATGAACCTCGAATGCGCGGTGACGACCGAAATGCTCGACATCGCGTGCGAAGTGCAGCCGCACGACGCGTGCCTCGTGCCCGAAAAGCGCGAGGAGCTGACGACCGAGGGCGGCCTCGACGTCGCGGGCCGCTTCGAGGCCGTGAGCGCCGCGTGCAGGCAGCTCGCCGACGCGGGCGTACGCGTGTCGTTGTTCATCGATCCGGACGAGACGCAGATTCGCGCCGCGCACGAAGCCGGCGCGCCGGTGATCGAACTGCACACGGGCCGTTACGCGGACGCACACGACGCGGCCGAGCAGCAGCGCGAATACGAGCGGATCGTCGCGGGCGTGCAGGCCGGCGCGCAGCTCGGGCTGAAGGTGAACGCGGGGCATGGCCTGCACTATACGAACGTGCAGCAGATCGCCGCGATCGACGGCATCGTCGAGCTGAACATCGGCCATGCGATCGTCGCGCATGCGATTTTCGCGGGATGGGACAACGCGGTGCGCGAGATGAAGGCGATCATGGTCGCGGCCCGCGTTGCGGCGCTGCACGGCACGCGTTGAAGATGAAATGCCCCCACGCTCTCTCCGATCGCTCGGGGGGGCATAGCTCCCCCGTTTCCACAAAGCGTCTCTTTCCGCCCCTAGGGCGGCCCGGCGGGTGCTGACATGACGATCTACGGCATCGGCACCGATATCGTGCAGGTGAGCCGCATCGCGGCGGTGCTCGAGCGCACCGGCGGGCGGTTTGCCGAGAAAGTACTGGGGCCCGACGAGCTGCGCGTGTTCCGCGCCCGCCGCGCGCGCTCCGAGGCGCGCGGCATCGCGTTCCTCGCGACGCGTTTTTCCGCGAAGGAAGCGTTCTCGAAGGCGATCGGGCTTGGCATGCACTGGCCGATGACGTGGCGCGCGCTGCAAACCCTCAACCAACCGAGCGGCGAACCGTACGTCGTCGCGTCCGGCGAGCTGGCCGAGTGGCTCGCTGCGCGCGGTATCACCGCTCGCGTGACGGTCAGCGACGAGCGCGACTACGCAGTGTCGTTCGTGGTCGCCGAGACCGACTGGCCGACCCCGGCTCCGCCGGTTTCCCGAATCTCTTCCTGACGGACTCCCGAATCGATGAAAACGACTCCCGGCCCGGTCATGCTCGACGTCGTCGGCACGGCCCTGACGCGCGACGATGCGCGCCGTCTCGCCCATCCGAACACCGGCGGCGTGATCCTGTTCGCGCGGCATTTCGAGAACCGCGCGCAGCTGACCGCGCTGACCGACTCGATTCGCGCGATCCGCGAGGACGTGCTGATCGCCGTCGACCACGAAGGCGGCCGCGTGCAGCGCTTTCGCACCGACGGCTTCACGGTGCTGCCCGCGATGCGCCGCCTCGGCGAGCTGTGGGACCAGGACGTGCTGCATGCGACGAAGGTCGCGACGGCGGTCGGCTACATCCTTGCCGCGGAGTTGCGTGCATGCGGGATCGACATGAGCTTCACGCCCGTGCTTGACCTCGACTACGGCCACTCGAAGGTGATCGGCGATCGCGCGTTCCATCGCGATCCGCGCGTCGTGACGATGCTCGCGAAGAGCGTCAACCACGGGCTCTCGCTCGCGGGGATGGCGAACTGCGGCAAGCATTTTCCCGGGCACGGTTTTGCGGAAGCCGATTCGCATGTCGCGCTGCCGACCGACGACCGGCCGCTCGACACGATCCTCAAGCAGGACGTCGCGCCTTATGACTGGCTCGGCCTGTCGCTGTCGGCGGTGATCCCGGCGCACGTGATCTACACGCAGGTCGACGCGCTGCCCGCCGGCTTCTCGCGGGTCTGGCTGCAGGACATCCTGCGCGGCCGGCTCGGCTTCACGGGCGCGATCTTCAGCGACGACCTGTCGATGGAAGCGGCGCGCGAGGGCGGCACGCTCACGCAGGCGGCCGAGGCCGCGCTCGGCGCCGGCTGCGACATGGTGCTCGTCTGCAACCAGCCGGACGCCGCCGAAAGCGTGCTGAACGGGCTGAAGGCGCAGCCGTCGCCGGAATCGGTGCGCCGCATCAAGCGGATGCGTGCGCGCGGCAAGCCGGTCAAATGGGACAAGCTGGTCGCGCAGCCCGAGTATCTGCGCGCACAGGCGCTGTTGAGCAGCGCGTTCGCGTAAGGGACGCGCAGGTCGTTGCGGCCGCAACCACCGGCCGCAAAATGGCCGCAAAACGGCCGAATTCAGCCGGCCGTTCTTTCACCCGTCAATCCACTTTCATCCGCTGCAGCTTGTTGTACAGCGTTTTCGGGCTGATGCCGAGCAGTGTCGCCGCGCGATGGCGCGTGCCGCCGACCGCGTCGAGCGTCGCGCGGATCAGCAGGTCTTCGACGTCCGACAGTGGCGTGCCGACCTTGATCTGCACGCTGCTGCCGTTCAGCGCGGCGCCGGCCGAAAAGCTCGCTTCGCCGGCGCGCAGCGTATCGATGAAGTCGCCGGATGCGTCGTATGCGAAGCGCACGCGCTCCTGCAGTTCGCGCACGTTGCCCGGCCATTCGTAGGACAGGCACTCGCGCACGAAGCCCGGTGCCGCACGCTTGTCGGTCGTGCTGCGGCCGGTCGCGCGCGCATCGCGGTTCAGATCGTCGATCAGCGCGTCGGCGATCGACAGCGCATCGCCGTCGCGTTCGCGCAGAGGCGGCATCGTGATCGATGCCGCGTCGAGACGCAGCCACAGATCCTCGCGCAGCGTGCCGTTCGCAACCGCCTCGCGTGCCGGGCGGCGCGTGGTGGCGATCAGCCGGAAGTCGCTCGCAACCGCGCTCGTGCCACCGATGCGCATGAAGTTCTGCGAATCGAGCGCCTGCAGCAGCGCTTCCTGAAGCGCGAGCGGCAGTGCGGTGACCTCGTCGAGGAACAGCGTGCCGCCGCCGGCCTGTTCGAACAGGCCCGACTCGCGCCGCTCGGCGCCGTCGAACGCACCGCGCTCGTGGCCGAACAGCACGCTGTCGAGCGCAGCGCCGTGACGCCCCGCATGCGCGAGCGAGCGGCAGTCGAACGCGACGAACGGCCCCTTGCGGCGGCGGCTCAGGTCATGCAGCGTGCGCGCGGCCAGCTTCTTGCCGGTACCGGCTTCTCCCGAGAACAGCACGGCTGTCTCGGTGCGCGCGTTGTGCTCGATCATGTCGTACACGTGCTGCATCGGCTCGCTGCGGCCGACCAGCGCGCCGAAGCGGCCGAGATGCCGCAGCGACGCGCGCAGCGACTGCACTTCGTCGATCAGTTCGTACGGGCGGGGAATGCGTGCGAGCAGGCTGCGCAGGCGCGGAATGTTGATCGGCTTGAGCAGGTAGTCCCAGATACCGTGACGCAGGCCTTCGATCGCGCTTTCGACGGTCGCGTTGCCGGTCAGTACGATGACGGGCAGCGAACCGTTCGGCTGTTGCTGCGGCAGGTGCTGAAGCAGGTCGAACCCGCTGCCGTCCGGCAGATTCAGGTCGACGAGGACGACATCGGGAATCGAGCGGCCGAGCGCGGTGCGCGCTTCGGCGAGCGACGTTGCCGTGTCGACCGAGAAGCCGTCCGCGGCGAGCAGCGCGGTGAGTCCGGACAGACTATTGGGATCGTCTTCGACAATCAGGGCGTGTGGCATGGAGGACGCGTGTCGTGTCAAAAGAGGCGGGCCGTCGGCATTAATGCCGCAGCCGCATATCCAGATTAAAAACTGATTTTATGCCCCACTGCACGCGTGACGTACATTATTTCTCGGTCGCTATAAAACAGTTACAGATGATACAAATTGAATATCTTTACCGGTGGATTTTGTTGTGCTTCTCTCTACCGGCCGGCGGCGTGCTGTTGGGCCCGGACAAACAAAAAGCGCCCCGAAGGGCGCTTTGTTCGACATATTAATCGCTCGGCGATTATGCGCGGCTGCGGTATTCGTGCGTGCGCGTGTCGATTTCGATCTTGTCGCCGGTGTTGCAGAACAGCGGAACCTGCAGTTCGAAACCGGTTGCGAGCTTTGCGTTCTTCAGCACCTTGCCCGACGACGTGTCGCCCTTGACGGCCGGCTCGGTGTAGGTGATTTCGCGCACGAGAACCGTCGGCAGTTCGACCGAGATCGCCTTCTCGTTGTAGAACACGACTTCGCACGCCATGCCGTCTTCGAGGTAGTTGAGCGCTTCGCCCATCATTTCCGCTTCGACTTCGTACTGGTTGTAGTCGGCGTCCATGAACACGTACATCGGGTCGGCGAAGTACGAGTACGTCACTTCCTTGCGGTCGAGCACGACGACGTCGAACTTGTCGTCGGCCTTGTAGACCGATTCCTGGCCTGCGTTGGTCAGCAGGTTCTTCATCTTCATCTTGACGACAGCGGCGTTACGGCCCGACTTGTTGTATTCCGTCTTCGAGATGACCCATGCGTCGCTGCCGATCTGCACGACGTTGCCTACGCGGAGTTCCTGTGCGGTCTTCATAAAAAAACTGTCCTGATCAAATCAAATAAAGGGTGCCTGAGCGTTGCGCAACGGCGGACGGCGCAAGCGTACGTTCCGGGAGGCCCCAAAAGCGAGCGCTTGCGTGGTCAGCCGTCGGATAACCGCTTATTTTAACTGAGATTTTGCGTATTCCGCCAGCTTTCCAGCGAGATCGCCGACGGCGGCCAGCGCGTCGGCCCAGCCGGCCGCGTTCGCCTGCAGCGCCGCGCGGTGCTGCCAGAAATCGGCCCAGTCAGGCGTGCCGGCGCCGTTCCACGCATGCCAGAAGCGCGCGAGTGCGTCGCGCGGCGCAGCGGCGAGGCCGGCGCCGACGTGCGCAAGCGCAGCATCGAGCTTCGGCAGGTGCGCGTCGTCGGCCTGCGGATAGATGTGCCAGACGAACGGCCGGCGCGCCCATTGCGCGCGGACGAACGAATCCTCGCCGCGCACGAAATTCAGGTCGCTGACCCACAGCAACGGATCGTAGTCGGCCTGCGGGACGAACGCGAGCCCGTACGCGGTCAGGTTGCCGGCGCGCGCCTGCGCGCCGGCGCCGAATGACCCAACCCCGGACTCAACCCCGAAAAAGCGCGCGACGTGCGGCGACACGCGCCCCTCCGGCACGAGCGCGACGACGGGCGACGCGCCGTCGCGCCACTGCGCGAGCAGCGCGTCGACGGCGGGATTCTCGTACGCGAACAGGCTCACGACCGTCGTGCCGGGCGCGGGCGGCGCGCCGCCGGTCGCGCGCCACCACCATTCGGCCTGGGCTTGCGCGTGCGCGTCGAACGCCGCGCGGCGCGCATCGAGGTCGCGCTCCTTCAGCACGCCGCCGGTGCCGGCCGACAGGCCGGGGAAGAAGAACGTCTTGACGAGCGGGTAGCGCGGGTGCGGCGACGGCCGCAGGTGGAAATCCGCGACCCAGTCCTCGGCGCTCAGGTATTCGAGATTGATCCACACGGGCCGGCGCTCGCGGCGCGCCATCGCCGCCAGATACGCGCCCGGCAGCTCGCACGCGAACGCCTCGATCACGACGTCGGCGATCTCGAGCGCGTCGCCGACCTCGGCGTGCCAGTGTTCGATCACGACCCCGTCGGCGGTCTGCCGCCGCGCGTCGGGCTCGACGCCGGGCAGCAGGCGCGCGAACGTGTGCAGGTCGTCGATGAACAGGCGCACCTGCCAGCCATGCTCGTGCGCGAGCTGGCGCGCGAGGCGCCAGCACACGCCGATGTCGCCGAAGTTGTCGACGACGGTACAGAAGATGTCGCAGGCGAGCGGCTCGTCCGGCGTGGACGGGGACGGGATTGGGGGACGGGAGGCGGTGCGGGGCATCGAAGCGGGCGGGTGGAATGCTCTAAACTGGCGATTCTAATAGACCCGTTTAGCGCCATGCAGCGCCCGGATCACGCATGACATCCCCAGACGCCCCCGAAGCCTCGTTCGAACCGAAGAAGATCCTCGCGCAATTGCCGCACCTGCCCGGCGTGTACCGCTATTACGACACGGCGGGCACCGTGCTCTACGTCGGCAAGGCGCGCGATCTGAAAAAGCGCGTGTCGAGCTATTTCACGAAGACGCAGTTGTCGCCGCGCATCGCGATGATGGTCACGCGCATCGCGCGTGTCGAAACGACCGTCACGCGTTCGGAAGCGGAAGCGCTGCTGCTCGAGAACAACCTGATCAAGGCGCTCGCGCCGCGTTACAACATCCTGTTTCGCGACGACAAGTCGTACCCGTACCTGAAGCTCACCGCGCATCGCTTTCCGCGGATGGCGTATTACCGCGGCGCGGTCGACAAGCAGAACCAGTATTTCGGGCCGTTCCCGAGCGCGTGGGCCGTGCGCGAGAGCATCCAGATCCTGCAGCGCGTGTTCCAGCTGCGCACCTGCGAGGATTCGGTGTTCAACAACCGCACGCGGCCGTGCCTGCTGCACCAGATCGGGCGCTGCACCGCGCCGTGCGTCGGCGCGATCTCCGACGAGGACTACGCGCGCGACGTGTCGAATGCCGCGCGTTTCCTGCTCGGCCGGCAGTCCGAAGTGATGAAGGAGCTCGAACAGAAGATGCACGGCTTCGCAGCCGAGCTGAAGTTCGAGCAGGCGGCGGCCGTGCGCAACCAGATGAGCTCGCTTGCGACCGTGCTGCACCAGCAGGCGATCGAGGTCGGCAGCGACAGCGACGTCGACATCCTCGCGGTGGTCGCGCAGGGCGGCCGGGTGTGCGTGAACCTCGCGATGGTGCGCGGCGGCCGGCATCTCGGCGACAAGGCGTACTTCCCGACGCACGTCGAGAGCGCGCTGACGCTTGCGGAAGGCGGTCTCGAAGACGCCGCCGAGCCGGCCGGCGACGCGCTGGCCGACCAGCCGGCCGACCAGCCGGCCGCCGAAGCGGTCGATGAAGCGGTCGATGAAGCGGGCGGTATGCGCAGTGCGCCGGTATCGGTCGAGGCCGAGGTGCTCGACGCGTTCATCGCGCAGCACTATCTCGGCAACCGCGTGCCACCCGTGCTCGTCGTGAGCCACGCGCCCGCAAGCCGCGACCTGCTCGAACTGCTGTCCGAGCAGGCCGGCCACAAGGTGTCGCTGGTGCGGCAGCCGCAGGGGCAGCGGCGTGCGTGGCTGTCGATGGCCGAGCAGAACGCGAGCCTCGCACTCGCGCGGCTGCTGTCGGAGCAGGGCTCGCAGCAGGCGCGCACGCGTGCGCTGGCCGATACGCTCGCGTTCGAAAGCGACGATCTCGCGCAGTTGCGGATCGAGTGCTTCGACATCAGCCACACGATGGGCGAGGCGACCCAGGCGTCGTGCGTCGTCTATCACCATCACAAGATGCAGTCCGGCGAATACCGGCGCTACAACATCACCGGCATCACGCCCGGCGACGACTACGCGGCGATGCGCCAGGTGCTGACACGCCGCTACGAGAAGATGGTCGAGCAGGCGGCGCAGGCCGCGGCGGCCGACGAAGCGGCCGGCATCGACGCCGAATCGACGCACAAGGCCGAGGCCGCGAGCCTGCTGCCGAACATCGTGCTGATCGACGGCGGCAAGGGCCAGGTCGAGATCGCGCGGCAGGTGTTCACCGAGCTGGGTCTCGATACGTCGATGCTGGTCGGCGTCGCGAAGGGCGAGGGGCGGAAGGTCGGGCTCGAGACGCTCGTGTTCGCCGACGGCCGCACGCCGCTCGAACTCGGCAAGGAGAGCGCCGCGCTGATGCTCGTCGCGCAGATCCGCGACGAGGCGCACCGCTTCGCGATCACCGGCATGCGTGCGAAGCGCGCGAAGGCCCGCCAGACGTCGCGGCTCGAAGAGCTCGAAGGGGTCGGCGCGAAACGCCGGCAGCGGCTGCTGGCGCGATTCGGCGGGCTGCGTGGCGTCGTCGCGGCGAGTGTCGACGAACTCGCGAGCGTCGAGGGCATCTCGCGCGCGCTCGCCGAACAGATCTACCGGCAGCTGCACTGACCCGCGCCGCGTGGCCGGCCGCTTCGCTTGTGGCAGGGCGGTCGACGCGGCACAATTGCGAATCCTTTACTGTCCCGGATGCCATGCCGTTCAATTTTCCGATTTTCCTGACGTGGGTGCGGATCGTGCTGATCCCGCTCGTCGTCGGCGTGTTCTATCTGCCGGACACGGTGATGGCGCCCGGGCACCGCAATCTCGCGGCTGCGCTGATCTTCGTGCTCGCCGCGCTGACCGACTGGTTCGACGGCTACCTCGCGCGCAAGTGGAATCAGACGTCGTCGTTCGGCGCGTTCCTCGATCCGGTCGCGGACAAGCTGATGGTGACGGCTGCGCTGCTGATCCTCGTGCAGATCACGCGGGTCGACGCGGCGATCGCGCTCGTGATCGTCGGCCGCGAGATCGCGATCTCCGCGCTGCGCGAATGGATGGCACAGATCGGCGCGTCGAAGAGCGTCGCGGTGAATCAGCTCGGCAAGTTCAAGACGGCATGCCAGATGGTCGCGATCCCGATGCTGCTGTACTACGGGCCGCTGCCGCTCGGCTTCGCGACGATCGACACGCGCGTGTGGGGCGAGTGGCTGATGTATCTCGCGGCGGTGCTGACGATCTGGTCGATGCTGTACTACATGAAGCTCGCATGGCCGCAGATTCGCGAGCGTAGCCGCGTGTGATGCGAGCTGCGTTGGGTGCGCGAGAACCTTTTTGGAAAAAGGGCGCGAAAAACGCTTGACACCGGAATGTGCCTTCGACATAATCTCGCTTCTCCGCTGCACTGCAAAGCAAGTGCGGTGGAGCAGAAGTCAGGCGGTATGCGGGAGTAGCTCAGTTGGTAGAGCGCAACCTTGCCAAGGTTGAGGTCGCGAGTTCGAGACTCGTCTCCCGCTCCAGATTTCTGGCGGCGTGTTGTACGGCAAAGCGCTGCATATGCAGGACAATGCGGGAGTAGCTCAGTTGGTAGAGCGCAACCTTGCCAAGGTTGAGGTCGCGAGTTCGAGACTCGTCTCCCGCTCCAGGTTTTCTGGCGGCGCGTTGTACGGCAAGGCGCTGCACATGCAGGACAATGCGGGAGTAGCTCAGTTGGTAGAGCGCAACCTTGCCAAGGTTGAGGTCGCGAGTTCGAGACTCGTCTCCCGCTCCAGGTACTGGGGAAGCAAAGCTTCCCTTTTTATTTGATGGACCGACGGTCATCAATAAAATCTGTTGCTTGCCGGCATGGTGAGTGAACAGTCCGCTTACGGCGCGATAGCAAAGCGGTTATGCAGCGGCCTGCAAAGCCGTTTAGGCCGGTTCGACTCCGGCTCGCGCCTCCAGGTACGAAGAGAAAAAGCCCCGCAAAAGCGGGGCTTTTCTTTTATCCATTGCTCACCAGGCATCATGCCGCGATCGCGGCGGCGTTCGTCCACCTGCGATCGCGATCGTCGCGCACCGCTCAGCGGCGCGCCTTCTCCCATGCGTGTTCCACGAACACGCGGCACAGCGCTTCCATTCCTTGCCGGTCGTCGTCGTCGAAGCGCGCGGCAACCGGGCTGTCGACATCCCATACGCCGATCAGCGTGCCGTCGTTCGCGACGAGCGGCACGACGATCTCCGATTCGGACGCCGTATCGCACGCGATGTGGCCGGGGAATGCGTGCACGTCGCGCACCACCTGCGTGTCGCGCGTCTGCGCGGCCGTGCCGCACACGCCCTTGCCGAGCGCGATGCGCACGCACGCGGGCTTGCCCTGGAACGGGCCGACCACGAGCTCGGTGCCGTCGAAGAAATAGAAGCCGGCCCAGTTGAGCCGGTCGAGCGAGTGATAGACGAGCGCAGCGAAGTTCGCGGCGTTGGCGATCAGGTCGCGTTCCGACTCGACGAGCGAGCGGGCCTGCTCGACGAGCGTCGCGTATTGGTCGGCCTTCGACGCGTGCGGGTCGTTGGACAGCGTGAACATGGCAGGAATGCGGGAATGGTTGTCGAAATTGCGCGATGCGCGTATGTGGCAGTCTACGGCACATGTCGACGACGTGCAGCGCGCGTACCGCCGGGCCCGAGTAGAGATCGTTCAGATCCCGCTGGTTATCGTTCACCAAATGGAACGCTGAGTGCGATTTTCGCGGTCTACCAAATCGATCGTGCCGACTCTATATTCCTTTCCAGGATGCGAAACACGGGTTTCGCCGCAATTCGGAGAGGAAGATGAAGAAGATCGAGGGTGTGTACAGTGCGCCGCGCGGCCATTGGGTCGGCGACGGGTTTCCGGTGCGCTCGATGTTCAGCTATCAGTCGCATGGCGCGCATCTGAGCCCGTTCCTGCTGCTCGATTACGCGGGGCCGGCAACGTTCGAGCCGGCGTCGGGCGCGGCGCCGCGCGGCGTCGGCCAGCATCCGCACCGCGGGTTCGAGACGGTCACGATCGTCTACGACGGCGAGGTCGCGCATCGTGACTCGACGGGCGCGGGCGGCGTGATCGGCCCCGGCGACGTCCAGTGGATGACGGCTGCGAGCGGGATCCTGCACGAGGAATTTCACTCGGAGGCGTTCACGAAGCGTGGCGGGCCGCTCGAAATGGTGCAGCTGTGGGTGAACCTGCCCGCGGCGGACAAGATGGGGGCGCCCGGCTATCAGACGCTGCTGAACGCGGACATCCCGGTGGTCGAATTGCCGGAAAATGCAGGTCGTGCGCGGATCATCGCGGGCGAACTCGACGGGCGGCGCGGTCCGGCCCGCACGCACACGCCGATCGACGTGTGGGACGTGCGGCTCGCGGCCGGCGGTCGTGCGCGGTTTCCGATCGCGGAAGGGCGCACGCTCGCGGTGGTCGTGCTGAGCGGCACGGTGCTCGTGAACGGCGAAACGGTCGCGCGCGAAGCGCAGTTCGTGCAGTTGAGCCGCGACGGTCGTGACGTCGAGATCGAAGCGAATGGCGACGCGAAGCTGCTGATCCTGAGCGGTGAACCGATCGACGAGCCGATCGTCGGTTACGGGCCGTTCGTGATGAACTCGCAAGAGGAAATCCGCGCCGCAATCGACGACTTCAACGGCGGGCGCTTCGGCAGGATGCCGGCGTGACGGACGGGCTCCGCGCAATGCGGGGCCCGTTGCCGCATCGGCACGGCGGTCGCGCGTCGCGTGTGCTTCGGGGCATAATCGTCGATTGCCGCGCGCCGGCCGGCGCGCCCCGAATCAGGATCGCACATGAATGCTCCCGTCTCTGCCGCAAACCCGCCCGCTACCGATGCGCTCGAGTGGCGCTGGACATCCTTCGACGCGCTGTCGGCGCGCGAGGTCTACACGATCCTCGAGGCGCGCAGCGCGGTGTTCGTCGTCGAACAGAACTGCGTGTACCGCGATATCGACGATGCGGACCAGGCGGCATGGCATCTGGCTGCCTATGACGACGCCGGGCGGCTCGCCGGCTACCTGCGCGTGCTGCTGCCCGACGCGCAGGATCCCGATGTCCGGATCGGCCGCGTGCTGACGACCGCCGCGTTCCGCGGCGCGGGCCTCGGCAATGCGTTGCTGTCGCGCGCGCTCGAGCATATCCGCGCGCAATGGCCCGAGACTCCGGTGAGCCTGCATGCGCAGGCCCATCTGCAGCGCTTCTACGGCGCATTCGGCTTTGCGCCGAGTTCCGACGTGCATGACGAGGATGGCATCCCGCACGTGTGGATGCGCAGCGCGCGCGCATGACGTCGCTGCGGCCGCGGCGCGCGCCGCGTCAGTGCGCGGTGGGCGCGGTGGGCACGGTGCGCGCGACCGCCGGGCCGGGCGCCTCGCGCTTCGCCGCGCGTTCGTCCAGCAGGCGCCCGCGCGCCGACAGCCGCAGCCAGTGCCGCAGCGCGATCAATGCCCCGATCACGCTCATCATCGAGCCGGGAATCCACAGCAGCAGCCCGCCGATCTGCTGGTCGCGCAGCGGGCTCAGCCACGTGAACGCACGTCCGCAGATCGAATAGATCGGATATAGCTCGTGCGGCGTGAAGAAGATCAGCGCGCCGAGCACGAGCTGCGGCGGGATCGCCGCGACGACGACCAGGATCCGGCGGCCCGGCGACAGCCGCGCGGGCGGCGCCGGGCGCGGATCCACGACGAGCCACCAGAACAGCAGGCCGTCGATCACCATGCTCCAGTTCATCACGCGATAGAGCCGCCAGTCGAGCATCGCGACGAAGTGGATCGGCGACAGCAGCCAGAAATAGATCAGCCCGACGAACAGCACGACCGCGACGACCGGGTTGAACACGACGTCGAGCGTCGCGCGCACCGGCACCCACGCGAGCGCGGGCCGCACGAAGCGCTGCCGCCAGCGGAACGGGATGCCCGCGCGGATCGCCGCGCCCGGATACGCGAGCGCGATGAAGAACGGCCCGAGGTGGTGCAGCACGAGGTGCTGCGCGCGGTGCAGGAAGAACTCGTGCTCGAAGAAGTAGTCGAGCCGCGTGTGCAGCGCGACGTACAGCGCGGTCAGCCCGAGCCAGAACGAGAACTGCCGCAGCGGCGACACCTTCGCCTTCTTCACGCCGCGCGCGAACAGCACCGCGGCCGCCAGCACCGCGATCACCACGGTCGGCGACGGCTCCCACGGATCGAGCCAGTACAGGAGGTTCATCGTGCGGCGTTACTTCGCCTGCGCCGGCGACTTGACCGCGAACGGCGCGTCGAGCGTTTCGCCGTCGGAGAACTTCAGGCGCAGGCGGACGGTGTCGCCCGGCTTGATCGCGTGCTTCGGCTCCTCGAGCATGAAGTGGTAGCCGCCTGGCGCGATGTCGACCTTGCCGCGAGCGGGGATCGTCAGCTTGTCGACCATTTCCATCTTCTGCGTCGAGCCGTTCGACACCGTCTGGTGCAGCATGGCCATTCCGTAGTCGGGGCTGTCGACGTCGACGAGATCGACCGGCTTGTCGCTCGCGTTGACGAGCGTCACGTAGCCGCCCGCGGGCAGCTTGTTCGGCAGCCAGCGCACCCATGCGTTCTGCGCGGTGATCGCGCCGGCGGCAAACGCGTGTGCGCCGACGGACAGCGCGGCGAGGAAGGCGAGCGTCTTGAGTTTCGTCGTCATTTCTTGGGGGCTCAGGTGGATCAGGTTGATGGGGCGTTGTCGAGGATCCGGCGCACATCGGCGGCGATGGCGTCGGGCTTGTCGCGGTCGGTCGCGAGCAGGCGCGCGCGGCCGTTGGCATCGAAAATGTAGACGGCCGAGCTGTGCGTCACCTCGTAGCCGCCGGACGGGTCGCGTTTTTCCATCTGGTAGGCGACGCGATAGCGTTTCGCGAGCGACTCGATCTGGCGGTCGGTGCCGGTCAGGCCGCGCGCGTGCCCGGCGTCGAATGCGGCGACATACGACTGCATCAGCTGCGGCGTGTCGCGCGCGGGGTCGACCGATACGAACAGGATGCGCACGTCGCGTGCCTGCGGGCCGAGCTGCGCGAGGACTTCCATCAGCCGCGCCATCGTTTCCGGACAGACGTCCGGGCAATGCGTGTAGCCGAAATAGACGAGCGCGACCTGGCCGCGGTACGCGGACGCGTCGACCGGCCTGCCGTCGCCGCCTGTCAGCGTGAACGACAGGTCGGGCAGGTGGCCGGTCACGTCGGTCAGGCGCCACGGCGGCTCGCCGCGCGTGCAGGCGGCAAGCGCCACGGTGGCGGCGAGGGCCGCGCCGGTGCGGACGAGGCGTGAGAGGCGCCGGTGCGGCGCGGGACGGGCAGGCGACATCCAGGGGCTCGATCGGACGGACAGAACGGTCGCACGGCCGGTGCGGCGCGGGTGTGTCGCGGTATATCGCGCGGCCGGCAGTTGCGAATGCAGCGCCGAATGTAGCGCAATTCGCACAGCAGCGTTCGTTCGAAACCTGTCCGGGCCATGCGATCGGGGCAAAATGTCGCAGATGCCGCGCCACGCGGCGAACAGTGCGCCGCGCATCAGTTTCGACCATCTCGGGCCCAAGGCGCGGTAAGATGCGCACAATTCCTTACGCGTAGCGGTGGGCCTTTGGGCCTCCGCCCGGACTATCGAATCGATGCAATCCATTCCGGCTTCCCTGTCTCTGACCGATACCGCGTTCTTCTTCGACTTCGACGGCACGCTCGTCGAGCTGGCGCCGACGCCCGACAGCATTCACGTCCCGCCGTCCCTGCTCACGCTCCTCGACGAACTGCGGCGTCGTTCGCACGGCGCGGTCGCGATCCTGTCCGGGCGCGGCATCGACAGCATCGACCAGTTCCTGAAGATGCCCGACCTGCCGGTCGCGGGCCTGCACGGTGCGGAGCGGCGCGATGCAAACGGCGACACGCAGCGTATCGGCTTCAACGACGCGCGCCTGTTGCGCATCGAGCGCGAGCTCGCGGCCGTCGTCGACCGCAATCCGGGGATGCTGCTCGAAATCAAGGGTGCGGCGGTCGCGCTGCATTTCCGTAACGCGCCCGAGCGCGAGCCGGTCGCGCGCGCGGCCACCGAGCGGCTCGTGGCCGACTACGCGGATGCGTACGTGCTGCAGCCGGGCAAGATGGTGTTCGAGATCAAGCCGAAGGGCGTCGACAAGGGGCGCGCGCTTGCCGCGTTCCTCGACGAGCCGCCGTTCGCCGGTCGCAGGCCGGTGTTCGCCGGCGACGACCTGACCGACGAGAAGGGCTTCGCGGTCGTCAACGCGCGCGGCGGCCTGTCGATCAAGGTCGGCGCGGGCGAGACGTCCGCGCGTACGCGGCTCGACTCGGTCGATACGCTGCACGCGCAGATCGCGCAATGGCTCGGCACGGGAACGCAGCCCGCATGAGTCGTCTGATCATCGTTTCGAACCGCGTCGCGCCGATTTCCGAAGGCGAGCCGGCGGCGGGGGGGCTTGCGATCGGCGTGTACGACGCGCTGAAGGAAACCGGCGGCATGTGGTTCGGCTGGAGTGGCGAGGTGGTCGCGTCCGGCGCGCCGCAGATCCGCGTCGAGGAGCACGGGCCCGTCACGTTCGCGACCATCGGCCTGTCGCGGCGCGACTACGAGCAGTATTACCGCGGGTTCTCGAACGCGACGCTGTGGCCCGCGTTCCACTACCGCGCAGACCTGATCCAGTACGACCGCCACGAGTTCGAAGGCTACGCGCGCGTGAACGTGTGGCTCGCGCAGCAGCTCGTGCCGTTGCTGCAGGACGACGACGTGATCTGGGTGCACGACTACCACCTGATCCCGTTCGCCCGCGCGCTGCGTGCGGCCGGCGTGAAGAACCGCATCGGTTTTTTCCTGCATATTCCGTTTCCGGCCGCGCAGGTGCTCGTCAACGTGCCGCCGCACCGCGAGCTCGTCGAGGTGCTGTGTGCGTTCGACCTGCTCGGTTTCCAGACGGAACCCGACCTGCGCGCGTTCTGCGACTACGTCGAATCCGAGGCGGACGGTACGATCGAGCGCGACGCTCGCACGGTGACCGTGCGCGCATTCGGGCAAACGCTGCGCGCAGCCGCGTATCCGATCGGCGTGCATCCGGACGAGATCGCGACGCTCGCGCAGGCGGGCGAGCACGGCAAGGCCGTGCGCACGCTTGCGACGTCGCTGCGCGGCCGCCAGCTGATCATGAGCGTCGACCGGCTCGATTATTCGAAGGGGCTCGTCGAGCGCTTCCGCGCGTTCGAGAAGCTGCTCGAGCACGAACCTTCGCAGCGCAATCGCGTGTCGTTCCTGCAGATCGCGCCGTCGACCCGCGCGGAGCTGCGCGCGTACCAGGACATCCGCCTGCAGCTCGAGGCGGAGTCGGGCCGCATCAACGGACGCTTTGCGGAGCTCGACTGGGCGCCGATCCTCTATATCCACCGGCAGTACGACCGACAGTTGCTCGCCGCGCTGTACCGGCTCGCGCGCGTCGGTTACGTGACGCCGCTGCGCGACGGGATGAACCTCGTCGCGAAGGAGTACGTATCCGCGCAGAATCCGGACGATCCGGGCGTGCTGGTGCTGTCGCAATTCGCGGGCGCCGCGCGCGAGCTGACGGGCGCGCTGATCGTCAATCCGATCGACATCGCGGGCATGGCCGAAGCGCTGTCGCGAGCGCTGTCGATGCCGCTCGCCGAACGGCGCGCGCGCTATGCGGACATGATCGCGCAGCTGCGCGAGAACAACGTGTCGGTGTGGCGCGACAACTTCCTGCGCGACCTGCAGCGCGCGTGACGCGCAGCCCGTGCGCCGGACACCGGTTCGGCGGAACATGAAAAAAGCCGCAGTACGTGATGCACTGCGGCTTTGTCTTTTGCGGGACGCGCGTGGCGGGACGCGCGCCGCGTCAGGCCGCGCGTTCGCCGGTCGGCGCGCCGCCGCCGTCGGGCGCTGCGTGATGATGGCGGCCGTGCTGTTTCGCGAGCAGGTCGCGGTACAGGCCCGGGCGGTTGCGCAGCACGTCGGGGCTGCCGTCGTCGATCACCTTGCCGTTGCTCATTACGATGATCCGGTCGAAGTTGCGCAGTGTCGACAGGCGGTGTGCGATCGCGATCACCGTGCGGCCGACCATCAGGCGGTCGAGCGCGCTCTGGATCGCTTCCTCCGATGCGCTGTCGAGCGCGGACGTCGCCTCGTCGAGCAGCAGGATCGGCGCGTTCTTCAGGATCGCCCGCGCGATCGCGATGCGCTGGCGCTGGCCACCCGACAGCTTGACGCCGCGGTCGCCGACGATCGTGTCGTAGCCCTCGGGCATCGCCTCGATGAACTCCGCGCAGCGCGCGTCGCGCGCGGCGGCGAGCACTTCGTCGCGAGACGCGTCGGGGCGGCCGTACGCGATGTTGTCGTAGATCGTCCGGTGCAGCAGCGAGATGTCCTGCGGCACGAGCGCGATCGCGTGGCGCAGGCTGTCCTGCGTGAGCGACTTCACGTCCTGGCCGTCGACTTTCACGACGCCGTCCTGCGTGTCGTAGAAGCGCTGCAGCAGCGCGAGCACGGTCGACTTGCCGGCGCCGGACTTGCCGATCAGGCCGACGCGCTGGCCCGGTTCGATATGGAGGTCGAAGTGATCGAGGATCGCACGACGATGCGGGTACGCGAACGTCACGCGCTCGAAATCGACGCGCCCGCCTCGTGCCGCGAGCGGCACCGCATCGGAGCGGTCCGGCATCCCGTGCGGCTCGAGCAGCGTCTTCACCGCTTCGGACAGGCGCGCGATGTGCTGCGTGACGTCGACGAGCGCGACCGCGAGATCGCGCGTGCCGTGCAGGATCGTGAAACCGAGCGAGCTGACGAGCACGATGTCGCCCGACGTTGCGCGGCCCTGGTCCCACAGCCACAGCGCCCAGCCGAGCAGGCCGGCGGACAGCATCGCGGTGATCACCGCGTGCAGCAGGCGCAGCTTTTCCAGATAGAGCAGGCTCTGCTGGCGCGCGTCCATCTCGGCCTTCACGGTCGCGCCGAAGCGCTTCTGCTCGCGCAGCGTCATCCCGAACGCGCGCACGAGGCCCATGTTGCCGATCACGTCGACGAGCTCGCCGTCGACTGCCGCCGCCTTCGCCGCGAACGTGTGATGGCGCGCGGAGCCGCGGCCGGCGAGCTTGAACAGCACGACGGAGAGCACCGCCGAGCAACTGAGCAGGCCGGCCGCCATCAGCGGGTTGACGACGATGATCATCAGGATCGCGCCCATCACCGCGATGCACGGCGGCAGCACGTTCCACGCCATCGTGTTCTCCGACGTGTAGACGGCGTTCGACGTCGCGGTGATGCGGCTTGCGAGCGTACCGGGCTGCTTCTCGGAGTAATAGGTCGGCGAGTGGCCGATCAGGTACTGGAACAGGTCGCGCCGCAGGTCGCCCGTGACCGCGACGAACGTGTGCGCGGCGGCCCAGCCGCCGACCCGCCACAGCAGGTTGTCGGCGGCGATCAGCCCGACGAGCAGCGCGAACGCGCTCCACAGCGGGCCCGGATGGTGGCGGCCGGTCGCGAGCACGTCGATCAGGTGCTTGATCGCGTATTGCGAGCCGAGTGCGCAGCCGACGGCGGCCAGCACGCTGACGAGCACGATCAGGTGCGCGACCGGATGCAGGCGGATGTAGCGGAACAGGAACGCAAGCGGACGGTGCGCGTAGCTCGACAGCTTCGCGTTGTAGGCGTTGCGCTGGGCAGGGGTGAGAGCTTCCAAAATGTGCGTGCGGTGAATCGATGGTTGAACGTCGCGCCCGGATCGCCTGCAGGATTTCGTCCCGACGTAATCCGCCATTGTAAACAACGCCCGGCATCGCGCCGCGCGAATCTTGCCGTCGGCAGAGGGCGCGCGTTCAATTTTGAGATAAAATCCGGCATCCCGTGCCGCGCGCGACGCACCGTAATTTCGGTGCCGGATCACGCGATGTGCGGCGAGGAATGCCGAAAAAGGCCTTCCACTCTAGAACGGACACCCAAGTCCGCGGGTTGCAAAGTGTTGCCGCTTTGTAACAAAGTAAAGTGTTTGAAATGTCGTGCACCGTCTCGGGATTAACCCTAGATAATCGGCTCCGGGTTCGCGTCCTGGTATTTTTACGAACCCCTGTCAACGGGTCTTCGTTTCAAACGTTCTATGCCTGTCGCGTCGCCGACGCTCCTTGAGCAGCGCGGGTTCGACGCCGCCAGCAGGCCGATTCGTCCGATTTTTAGACGACACGCGTCCCGCCGGGATTGCCGGCAGGCTGCCGACCCAAAGCCTGGTTTATTGCCGATTTTTTAGGAGTTACGCATGCGAATCGCCCAAATCGCTCCGTTGCACGAAGCGGTTCCCCCGAAGCTGTACGGTGGTACCGAACGGGTGGTGTCCTACCTGACCGAAGCGCTTGTCGAGATGGGGCATGACGTCACGCTCTTCGCGAGCGGCGATTCGCAAACGTCGGCGAAGCTCGAAGCCGTCTGGCCGCAGGCGCTGCGCCTCGACCCGACGATCCGCGACGTGATGGCCCCGCACATGCTGCTGCTCGAGCAGGTGCGCCGCCGCGCGGACGAGTTCGACGTGCTGCACTTCCACATCGACTACTATCCGTTCCCGCTGTTCTCGCGCCAGCCGGTGCCGCATCTGACGACGCTGCACGGCCGCCTCGACCTGCCGGAACTGCAGCCGATCTTCAATACGTTCAGCGACGTGCCGGTCGTGTCGATCTCCGACAACCAGCGCATCCCGCTGCAGCAGGCGAACTGGCTGCAGACGACCTACCACGGCCTGCCGGAAAACTTGCTGACGCCGATCCCCGACGTGAAGCCGAGCTACCTCGCGTTCCTCGGCCGCATCTCGCCGGAGAAGCGCGTCGACACGGCGATCCGCATCGCCGAGCAGGCCGGCATGCCGATCAAGATTGCCGCGAAGCTCGACAAGGCCGATCGCGCGTACTACGAAGAGAAGATCAAGCCGCTGTTCTCGCTGCCGCACGTCGAGTACATCGGCGAGATCAGCGAATCCGAGAAGACCGAATTCCTCGGCAACGCACATGCGCTGCTGTTCCCGATCGACTGGCCGGAGCCGTTCGGCCTCGTGATGATCGAGGCGATGGCGTGCGGCACGCCGGTGATCGCGTTCAAGCGCGGCTCGGTGCCGGAAGTGATCGACAACGGCGTGTCGGGCTTCGTCGTCGAGGACGAGCTGTCGGCCGTCGCTGCGGTCAAGCGCCTGAACACGCTGCCGCGCGAGAAGGTTCGTGCGGCGTTCGAAGCGCGCTTCTCGTCGAAGGTGATGGCGCAGAACTACGTGAAGGGCTACGAAGAGCTGCTGCGCCAGAAGCGCCGCACCGTGCTGCGCGAAGTCAACGCAGGCTGATCGCCGCAGCCGGCCGGATTTCGTCGGCCGGCCGCCGCACCGACGCCCCGTCCGGGTTTTCCGGCGGGGCGTTGTCACATCCGCAGCGCCAATCTGTTGTATTCTCGCCGCGCCCGGCGGACATGAACGCGCCGAACGCGCTCGCTCACACGGGCCGTTCGTCTGTCCAGACGGTAATGTCCCTATAATGGCCGTGCCGCGAAATCCGGCCCCGCAGATCATCGAGAGGAGAGCAGTCTTGGCGAGAACGAAATCCACGCGCGCAGCCCCGGCCCCCGGCGCCGGCGTGATCTTCGCGTTGCGCGCGATCGGTCTCGTGCTGCTCGCGCGGTGGCTGTTCTCGATGTCGGAGATGGGCTATCGCGAGTCGCTGTCGGCGATGGCGTCGTCGCCGTGGGCATTCGTCTACCTCGTGCTGATGTTCCTGCTGCTCGCGTTGCCGGGCGCGGCCGCGCGCGCCGAGCGTCCGTTCCATCCGTTGCCGCAATGGCTGCGCCAGGCGCTCCGCTTCTTTGCACTGATCGGGTTCCTGTTCGCGGTCTGGTCGATCGGCGCCTATGTGCTGGTGGCCGGCTGGCGCCGCGCACTGCACGCGGTGACGGCGACCAACGGCTGGCTCGTCGCCGCGCCGGCGCTGTACGCGGCCGTCGTCTGGATCTGCCGGCCGCGGCCGCTATGGCGCACCAATATCGCCGCGCGACGCTTCGCGGTCGGCCGCTACGCGATCTCCATCGATACCCTCACGCGCACCGCGATCGTCTGGATGGAAAGCCGCAAGGTCGGCCAGTACGATGCGCGCGAACTGTCGGTGCGCTGGCCGAACGGGGCGGCGACCGCCGCGGGCGATCCGCCGGGCGGTGATGCGTCAGCCGGTAATGCGGCGGGCAGCGCTCCGTCGGGCGGCGCTGCGCAGAGCGACAGGCCGCGAGGCACGCCGCCGCGCCGCGCCGGCTGGTTCAAGCGGCCGAAGGTGGAGCTGCTGTGGGATTCGCCCGCGGCCGTCGGCCATAACCGGCAGATCGTGATGCGCGCGCCGCTCGCGACCGACGGCGACCGCGTCGCCGCGCTCGCGCTCGACGCGGCGCTCAAGCAGATCGTCTGATCCGGCTGGCGCGTCGTGCGCAGCCGACAACGAACGCGTAATGACCGTTCGCGGGTTGCCGGCTGCCTTCACCTGAGCGCGTTCGGCGTCGTGCTTGCCGCGCTCAGCGCACGAGGCACGGGCGCTTGTTGTTGAACGTCCACCCGGGGATCAGGTACTGCATCGCCGCCGCATCGTCGCGCGCGCCGAGGCCGTGCTGCCTGTACAGCTCGTGTGCGACCGCGACCGCGTCCATGTCGAGTTCGATCCCCAGCCCCGGCCGCTTCGGCACGTCCACCAGCCCGTTCTCGATCTTCAGCGGCTCGCGCGTGAGGCGCTCGCCGTCCTGCCAGATCCAGTGCGTGTCGATCGCGGTGACCTTGCCCGGCGCGGCCGCCGCGACGTGCGTGAACATCGCGAGCGATACGTCGAAGTGGTTGTTCGAGTGCGAGCCCCAGGTCAGGTCCCAGTCGCGGCACATCTGCGCGACGCGCACGGAACCCTGCATCGTCCAGAAGTGCGGGTCGGCGAGCGGAATATCGACTGCATGCAGCTGCACCGCGTGGCCCATCTGCCGCCAGTCGGTCGCGATCATGTTGGTCGCGGTCGGCAGCCCCGTCGCCCGGCGAAATTCCGCCATCACCTCGCGGCCCGAGTAGCCGTTTTCCGCACCGCACGGATCCTCCGCATAAGCCAGCACGTGATGGAGGTCGCGGCACAGCCGCACGGCCTCGTCGAGCGACCATGCGCCGTTCGGGTCGAGCGTCACGCGCGCGTCGGGGAAGCGTTCGGCGAGCGCGGTCACGGCCTCGACCTCGCGCGCGCCGTCGAACACGCCGCCTTTCAGCTTGAAGTCGTTGAAGCCGTAGCGCGCATGCGCGGCCTCGGCGAGCCGCACGACCGCCTCCGGCGTCAGCGCGGGCTCGTTGCGCACGCGCGTCCAGTCGTCGGTCGCGCCGCTGCTGTCGCGGTACGGCAGTGCGGTCTGCGTGCGGTCGCCGATGTAGAACAGGTAGCCGAGCATCTCGACGCGCTCGCGCTGCTGGCCTTCGCCGAGCAGCGCGGCGACCGGCACGCCGAGGTGCTGGCCGAGCAGGTCGAGCATCGCTGCCTCGAGCGCGGTCACCGCGTGGATCGTCGTGCGCAGGTCGAACGTCTGCAGGCCGCGGCCGCCGGCGTCGCGGTCCGCGAAGCGGCGGCGCACGTCGTTGAGCACCGCATGATGGTTGCCGACCGGCTGGCCGACGACGAGCGCGCGCGCGTCGTCGAGCGTGCGGCGGATGCTCTCGCCGCCCGGCACTTCACCGACCCCGGTGCGACCCGCGCTGTCCTTCAGGATCACGAGATTGCGGGTGAAGAACGGGCCGTGCGCACCGCTCAGGTTGAGCAGCATGCTGTCGTGGCCGGCAACCGGGATCGCTTGCAGGTCGATGATGCGCGGCGTGTCGTGAACGGGCGGGGTAGTGGCGGCAGTCATGGGCGGCGTTGGCGAAAGGGTGAGCGGGGCGGGCGGCGTCGCGCACGGCAAAAGCTTTGCCGCGCGCGGCAGGAGGTGCGATCATTCGACAACCGACGTGCGCGGATCGTCTGCAGACGCCGCACGACGCATGAATCCCACGATAGCGGCGCGAAAGGCTCGATGCCAGGAGACGAATACAGCGATCATCAGTCGTCGGATGACTTGTGACGCAGTATAATGAATCATCGCCTTTCGCTCAAACCCCGCGTAAACCCTCGGCTTACCGATACGATCATTCAATAAGGAACCGGCCACATGTCCGTGCCTACGCTCCCCGCAGCGCCGCGTCGTCGCGCGCGCAGCCTCGCACAAGATGTCGTCGACGCGCTGACTGCGCAGATCGAGAACGGCGCGCTGCGTCCTGGCGACAAGCTGCCGACCGAAACCGAAGTGATGGCGACGCAGGGCGTGAGCCGCACGGTCGTGCGCGAAGCGATCTCGCGGATGCAGGCAAGCGGCCTGATCGAGACGCGCCACGGCATCGGCAGCTTCGTGCTCGAGCCGTCGCGCCGCCAGGCGCTTGGCATCGATCCTGCGACGATCACGACGCTGCGCGACGTGCTCGCGGTGCTCGAGCTGCGCATCAGCCTCGAAAGCGAATGCGCGAGCCTTGCCGCGCAGCGCGCGAACGACGCGGATCTCGCCGCGCTGCGGCGCGCACTCGACGCGATCGCGTCGGGCTCGGGCGGCGGCCGCGACACCGCTCAGCTCGACTACCAGTTCCACCTGCAGATCGCGCAATCGACCGGCAACCGGTATTTCGTCGACATCATGTCGCAGCTCGGCGCATCGATCATCCCGCGCACCCGCGTGAATTCCGCGCGCTTCGCGGGCGACGACCTCGAACGTTACGTCGGCCGGCTGAACCACGAGCACGAGGACATCTACGAGGCAATCGCGCGCCACGACCCGGAGGCCGCACGCGCCGCGATGCGCACGCACCTGACCAACAGCCGCGAGCGGCTGCGCCGCGCGCATGAAGCGGCCGAGGCCGAACGGGGCGTGCACGCCGAATGATGCGCGACCAGGCGGCCGACCCGGCAGGGCGGGGCCGCCTCCGGTCAGCCGGCTGGCTGGAAGTTATTAATGTCAGTCATCGTATGATGATGTCGGCTTGCCGGCATGCAAGGGATCTTCGCGGCGGCGCAGCGGCCCGTCGCAGGCCGCGCGCTGCCGGTGCCGCCCGCGCGATCAACCCCCCTTCGTCACGATCGTCTTCCAGTCGCCGCCCTTCACCTGGTACAGCGTCGACATGCCGCTCCTGAGCGAGCCGTCGTGCGCGAACGAGATGCGGCCGGTGATCCCTTCGAAATCGACCTTCCTGAGCGCCGGGCGATAGACCTTCGGATCGGTCGAGCCGGCCGCCTGCATCGCCTTGATCGCCGCCCACGTCGCGTCGTAGCCGAACTGCGCGTACGACAGCACGTCGACGCCGAAGCGCTTCCTGAAGCGCTGCTCGAAGTCTTTCCCTTGCGGCAGCTCGTCGAGCGGCCGGCCGTATTCCCACGCCATCGCGCCTTCGGCGGCGGGCCCCGCGATCTTGATGAACTCGTTGTCCTTCACGCCGCCGCCGCCGACGAACTGCGCGTTCAGCCCGAGCTGGCGCATCTGCTTGATGAAGTTCGCGGCGAGCGAATCGAGCCCGCCGAAGAAAATCAGGTCGGGATTCTTGCCTTTCAGGCTCGTGATCTGCGCGCGGAAGTCGACCGCCTGGTTGTTCGTGAATTCGCGCGCGATGATCGAGCCGCCGGCCGCCTTCACGGCCTTCTCGAATTCGTCCGCTTCGCCCTGGCCGAACGCCGTGCGATCGTCGACGATCGCGATGCGCTTCGCTTTCGTCACGTCGACCGCGTACTTGCCCGCGTTGCCGGCATTCTGGCCGTCGGTCGCGATGACCATGAACATGTTTGCGAGCCCGCGAGACGTCAGCGTCGGGTTGGTGGCGGCCGGATCGATTACGGGGATGCCGGCCTTGTCGTAGACGACCGACGCCGGAATCGTCGTGCCTGAGTTGAAGTGGCCGACGACAACCGACACGCTCTGGTCGACGAGGCTTTGGGCGGCCTGCACGCCGATCCGCGGGTCGGCCTGGTCGTCCTGCACGACGAGGTCGAAGTGCACTGGCTTGCCGGCGATCTGCACCTTCTGCGCGGTGGCGTCGTCGAGCGCGAGCTGGACGCCGTTCTGAAGGTCCTTGCCGTAGCCGGCATTGACGCCGGTGAGCGGCGCGGCGAAGCCGACCTTGACGTCGGTTTCCCCGGCCGCCAGCGCGGCCTGGTGCGTGAACACCGCAAGTGCGGAGGCGAGCGACAGGGACAGCAGCGATGGGCGGAATGTCATGTTCGTTCCTTGGGCGGCGAGACACGAAAACGCGCGCAAAGGCGCACGCGGGCGACGCTTCTGCGGGCCTGGCCGAACGTGGGCCCGAGCGTCTGACGACGATTTATAGGGGGCCAAATTGGGCGAGTCTTGTCGATTCGACGCACGAAACATGCGGATTTCCGCACAGTTCAGGCGCGACAAGGGAAAGCGGCGATGAGGGAATTCCCGCGCCGGAACCTGGCGGGGCGGGCGCGGCGGCAGACGCCGCGCCCGCAGCACGGGGCACCGGCCGTATCGAACGGCCGGCGCTCGCGATGGCGTGACGTTGGCGTGACGTTGGCGTGACGGTGGCGTGACGGTGGCGTGACGGTGGCGTGACGGTGGCGTTACTCGGACCCGGACGCGTCGTCGGATGCGGACTCGGCGGCCGGCTCGGTCCGGATCAGCGGGTCGCTCGTGCTCGGGCGGCCGGTTTCGACGTGGCCGGCGAAGCGGCGCAGGAAGCCGAGCGGCTTGCTGTCGGTGATGGTGAGGTCGTACCAGCCGTGGCTGCCGCGCAGGTCCCAGTAGTCGTCGACCCGCGCGCCCGGCTCGAGGTCGAACACGCGCGGATGGGCGTGGCCATACGCGCTCGTGACCTTGAGCCGCACCGGCCGGTGGCCGCGGTTCATCAGGCGCAGCGTGATGTTGCCGTTCGCGACGTCGAAGCCGTAGATCACTTCGGGGTTGATGCTCGCGGGCCCGACCGCCATCGCGGCGGGGCTGCGGAAGTGGCAGTAGAAGCCGTTCGGGCCGTGCACGTCGAGGTCGTACAGGCCGAGCGACGGCGCCGGGCTCCAGGTGTCGGAGACTCGCTTGCCGGCCGCCGCCGTATAGGTCCACGGGCCGTCGACACGGTTGCGCGCCTGGACCTGGAACGCCGCACCGGCGCTGCCGGTGTTCGCGAAGGTCAGCCGGAACTGGCCGCTTGCGTTGTCGATCCGGCCGTATGCGAACAGCTCGTACGGCAGTGCGCGTGCCGGCCGCAGGCCGGGCTCCTGCTTCGGCAGGTGCTGCACGACGGGCGGGACCGGGATGTAGTTGGGGTGGCGGTTGCGATCGGGCGGCGCGTAGCCGCTCGTGTCGGGCAGTTGCGGCCAGCTTGCGTCGGGCGTCGAGAAGTCGAACGCGGACGTCAGGTCGCCGCACACCGTGCGGCGCCACGGCGACACGTTGCCGGCCGTCACCGCGTACTGCGCGCCGAAGCGGGCCTCGATGAATTGCAGCAGCGACGTGTGATCGAACGTCTGCGAGCAGACCCAGCCGCCCTTGGTCCACGGCGACACGACCAGCATCGGCACGCGCGGCCCCAGGCCGTACGGGCCGGCCATGTGCGATGCGTCGCCGGGGAATGCCTCGTTGGTGGTCGCGACCGTCGACAGCCCGTTGTCGCGCGACTGCGGCGCGAACGGCGGCGGCACGTGGTCGAAGAAGCCGTCGTTCTCGTCGTAGGTGATGAAGAGCGCGGTCTTGCTCCACACGTCCGGGTTCGACACGAGCGTCGCCAGCACCTGCTCGATGTACCACGCGCCGTAGTTCGCCGGCCAGTTCGGGTGCTCGGAGTACGCTTCCGGCGCGCAGATCCACGACACCTGCGGCAGTGTGCCGTTCTTCACGTCCTGCTGCAGGATGTCGAACAGCGTGCCGCCCGCGCTGATGTTGGTGCCGGTGCGCGCGTTGTCGTACAGCGGCGTGCCGGGCAGCGCGGTGCGGTACTGGTTGAAGTAGAGCAGCGCATTGTCGCCGTAGTTGCCGATGTACGGGTTCTGCGTCCAGCCCCACGAGCCGTTCGCGTCGAGCCCGGTGCCGACGTCCTGGTAGATCTTCCACGACACGCCGGCGTTCTGCAGCACTTCCGGATAGGTCGTCCAGCCGTAACCCTGCTCCTCGTTGCCGAGCACGGGGCCACCGCCGATGCCGTCGTTGCCGACATAGCCCGTCCACATGTAGTAGCGGTTCGGGTCGGTCGAGCTCGGGATCGCGCAGTGGTACGCGTCGCAGATCGTAAATGCGTCGGCGAGCTGGTAGTGGAACGGGATGTCGTCGCGCTTCAGGTACGCCATCGTCGTCGTGCCCTTGTTCGGCACCCACTGGTCATAGCGGCCCTTGTTCCACGCGGCGTGCATGTCCTGCCAGCCGTGCGGCAGGTCCTGCAGGAACTGCATGCCGAGCTTGTCCGCGCCCGGATGGAACGGCAGCAGCTCGGCCGGGCCGACCGGCTGATGGAACACCGACTTGCCGTTCGCGAGGCGCAGCGGGCGCGGGTCGCCGAAGCCGCGCACGCCGCGCAGCGTGCCGAAGTAATGGTCGAACGAGCGGTTCTCCTGCATCAGGATCACGATGTGCTCGATGTCGCGGATCGTGCCGGTGCGGCGGTTCGCGGGAATCGCGAGCGCATCGCGGATCGCGGGCGGGAACAGGTTCAGCGCGGTGGCGCCGGCGGTGCCGGCGGCCAGACGCAGGAAGTCACGGCGATTCTTTTGGGTCATGTCTCGGTTCCGATACGGAAGGGAATGGACGCCTTGAAGCGGCGACTGGAATCGTCCGGACCGGGGCGGATTGCATGACCCCGATCCGTGCCGCCGCGAGCATAACGAGCGAACGGTGAAAATCGGATGAAGAAACGAAAACGTTTGCGCGACAGTTTTTTTGCGGTGTTGCACGGACAGCGGGAAAGCGGGAAAGCGGGAAAGCGGGAAAGCGGGAAAGCGGGAAAGCGGGAAAGCGGGAAAGCGGGAAAGCTGGAAAGCAGGGCGCGCCGCTGGAAAGCCGGCGCGGAGCGCCCGGCAGGATCAAGGCAAATGCGTCGTCACACGTCCGTGACCCACGCGCCGAACCACTCGCTCGGGCTTGCGATCTCGTCCTGTGCGGCGATGAGTTCGAGCTCGTAGCGTCGCGCGTCGTAGGTGGCCTTGACGACCGCGTGCACTGCCGCGAGCGTGTGCTCGAACGCCGCGCGCACCGAGTCGCCGCGCAGCCGCCGCGCGACGAAGATGGCGCTCGTCAGGTCGCCGACGCCGACCGGATGGCGCGGAAACGCGTACAGCGGACGCTGGCCGATCCATGCCTCCGTTTCGGTGACGGCCAGCATGTTGAAACGGTCCGCCGGGCTGTTGCGGTCATGCAGGTGCTTCACGAGGATGATCTGTGGCCCGCGGCGGATCAGCGCGCGGCATGCGTCGACCGCTTCCGGGACGGTCTCGATGCGGCGCCCGGCGAGCTTCTGCAGTTCGGTGTGGTTCGGCGACATGCCATCGGCGAGCGCGGGCATCTCGTGGACGATGAACTCCTCGACGCCCGGTTCCGGGCGGATGCCGCCCGTCTGTCCCATCGCCGGATCGCAGAAGTACCACGCGTTCGGATTCGTCGCCTTGACCGCGCGGACGATCTCGACCGTCGCGCGCGCCTGCGCGGGGGAGCCGAGGAACCCCGACAGCACCGCGTCGCAGCGCTTGAGCGCGCCGATCGCGGCGATGCCGTCGACGAGCTGCTCCATTTTCGCGGCGTCGATCGCGCTGCCGGCCCAGTGGCCGTACTGCATGTGGTTCGACAGCTGGACGGTGTTGAGCGGCCAGACATTCACGCCGAGGCGCTGCATCGGGAACACGGCCGCACTGTTGCCCGCGTGGCCGTAGATCACGTGAGACTGAATGCTGAGGACGTTTTTCATGGGGTTTCGCCTGCACGCGGATCAGGGTCACGTCACACGATACCCGAGTTCGCCGCATGCGAGAAAGTCGCGCGGTCGCGGAGTGTTGCGCGCCGTCGTCAGCGCGACCGCGTAGAATCGCGGGGCGCGGCGCTATCCGCGTGCGTATCCACTCATCGTGTCCGTCATGCCTTCGATTTGCAAGATGTTGTCCGCCTCGCGTGCCGCCGTGCTCGGCGCGTGCTTCGCCGCCGCGTGCGCGGCGTCCGTTGCGACCGCGGCGACCGCGGCGACGCCCCCGTCGGGCGGCAACGACGGGCCCGCTTACGGTCCGCGGCTGGAGGGCTTCACGTATCCGGAGCCCGTGCATCGCTATGCGTTCGTGTCGCAGCGCGAGACTCTCGAGATGACGTACATGGACGTGCAGCCCGCCCATCCGAACGGCCGCACCGTCGTGCTGCTGCACGGCAAGAACTTCTGCGCGGCGACCTGGGAAGAATCGATCGCGGTGCTGAGCCGTGCCGGCTATCGCGTGATCGCGCCCGACCAGATCGGCTTCTGCAAGTCGTCGAAGCCCGAGCGCTACCAGTACAGCTTCCAGCAGCTCGCGCACAACACGCATGCGCTGCTCGAGTCGCTCGGCGTGAAGAGCGCGACGCTCGTCGGCCATTCGACGGGCGGCATGCTCGCGATCCGCTACGCGCTGATGTACCCGAAGGCGACCGAGCAGCTCGTCCTCGTCGACCCGATCGGCCTCGAGGACTGGAAGGCGCTCGGCGTGCCGCCGCTGTCGATCGATTACTGGTATGCCCGCGAGCTGAAGACGACGGCCGACGGCATCCGCCGCTACGAGCAGGCGACGTACTACGCGGGCAAGTGGTCGCCCGCGTACGAGCGCTGGGTGCAGATGCTCGCCGGGATGTATCGCGGGCCAGGTCGGGACGCGGTCGCATGGAGTTCCGCACTGGTCTACGACATGATCTTCACGCAGCCGGTCGTCTACGAATTCGGTGCGATCCGCGTGCCGACGCTGTTGATGATCGGCGACAAGGACACGACCGCGATCGGCAAGGACGTCGCACCGCCGGATCTCCACGCGAAGCTCGGGCACTATCCGGAGCTCGCGAAGCGTACGCAGGCGGCGATTCCCGGCGCGCAGCTCGTCGAGTTCCCGGCGCTCGGCCATGCGCCGCAGCTCCAGGATCCGGACACCTTCCACAAGGCGCTGCTAGAAGGGCTCGCGCAAGTGCATCCGCAGTGATGCCGGCGCGCCGGGCGTCTCCCGGCGCGCCGGCGCCGATGCCGTGGCCGGTGTCGTGGCCGACTTAGTGCGCTTCGCTCGCGAGCTCGTCGCGGATCTGCGCGGCGAGCTCGAACGAACGCAAGCGCGCCGCGTGATCGTAAATCTGCGCGGTGATGATCAGCTCGTCCGCGCCGGTCTGCGCGATCCGGTCGCGCAGCCGGTCGCGCACGGTATCGCGCGAGCCGACCGCGGCGAACGACAACGCATGCGCGACGTTCGCGAGCTCGAGCTCGTTCGCGTCGAGCACGTCGACGGGCGGCGGCAGCTTGCCTGGCGTGCCGCGGCGCAGGTTCAGGAACTGCTGCTGCAGCGACGTGAACAGGTGCCGCGCCTCGTCGTCGGTATCTGCCGCGAACACGTTCACGCCCACCATTGCATGGGGTTTCGGCCACGCGGCCGACGGCCGGTACTGCGCGCGGTACAGTTCGAGCGCGCGCATCAGGGAGTCCGGCGCAAAGTGCGACGCGAACGCGAACGGCAGACCGAGCATTGCGGCGAGCTGCGCGCTGAACAGGCTCGAGCCGAGCAGCCAGACCGGCACGTCGAGCCCGGCGCCAGGCACCGCACGCACGCGCTGGCCGGGCGCCGGTTCCGCGAAGTAGCGGAGCAGCTCGGCGACGTCGTCGGGGAACGCGTCGGCGCTGCCGACCAGGTCGCGGCGCAGCGCGCGCGACGTGGTCTGGTCGGTGCCCGGCGCGCGGCCGAGGCCGAGATCGATCCGGCCCGGGTACAGCGACGCGAGCGTGCCGAACTGCTCGGCGATCACGAGCGGCGCATGGTTCGGCAGCATGATGCCGCCTGAGCCGACGCGGATCGTCCGCGTGCCGCCCGCGACGTGGCCGATCACGACGGCGGTCGCGGCGCTCGCGATGCCGGGCATGTTGTGGTGCTCCGCGAGCCAGTAGCGGCGGTAGCCCCAGCGCTCGGCGTGCTGCGCGAGATCGAGGGTGTTACGGAATGCCTGCGCGGCGTCGGCGCCGGCCGGAATGGGGGCAAGATCGAGTACGGAAAACGGAGTCATCGGATGGCCTTCGAACGGGGGTGCGCGCGGTGATGCGCGGACGCAACAGATCGGTCGATTTTGCCAAAGGGTGCCGGAACGTGCTGACGGCGCGCGGATACCCCTGACGTTGTCAGGGGTGCGTGAAAGGCGGTTTTCGATTGTTTTCAAAATCGCTGTAATAGTCGGTAAATTACCGATTTTTACGGGGATTGGGTGTGAATCCGGGCGTAGACACAAAAAAGCACGAAAGGCCTTCACACGAAGACTGCAATACGCCTGCAAAGCGCTTACGCTAATCTGAACGAGGTTGCACCGGAATGGTTCTCCTTTCCGGGAATTTGCCGATTTTGCACCAGTCCGTTGCCTGGGTCGCCAAGCGCTCGATGCCGCTGACTGCTAAAATCCGGCGCTTGTCCATGTCTTGCTGACTGACAGGATCGTTACCGTTCATCTTCCTGCGTCCCGCCCGGGCGTCGCGCGGGGAGTGCCTCGCAAGAGGGGGCATGGCCGTTTTCGGGTATGGAGTCCCCCCAATTCAGACGCTGCCGGAACAAGGAGTCGGGTCGTGCCCGCGTTCGTCCCAATCGGATCACCCAGTACACACACCACCGATGCCCGCCGCGGTTTCGCCGCCGGAGGGCACCTCGCATGACGCCTGCCGCAACGCTCATCGACTGGCTGCTGATCGCGTTTACGCTCGCCGCTGCCGGCTATGCGCTCGTCGCGGCGTTCGCGCCGCGGCCGCGCACGCCGCGCACGGCCGCGCGCGACGGCTTCGAGCCCGTCAGCGTGCTGAAGCCGCTGTGCGGCGCGGAGCCGCACCTGTACGAGAACCTCGCGACCTTCTGCGAACAGCGCCACCCGCGTTACGAGGTGCTGTTCGGCGTCGCGTCGGCGAGCGACCCGGCGGTCGCAGTCGTCGAGCGGCTGCGCGCGGACTACCCTGAATGCGACATCACGCTCGTGATCGACGCGCGCGTGTACGGCAAGAACCTGAAGGTCAGCAACCTGATCAACCTCGCCGACCGGGCGAAGTACGGGCGCATCGTGATTGCCGACAGCGACATCGCGGTGAAGCCCGACTATCTCGAGCGCGTGACGGCGCCGCTCGCCGATGTGTCGGTCGGCGTCGTCACGTGCCTGTATCATGCGCGCAGCGTCGGCGGATTCTGGACGCGGATCGGCGCGCAGTTCGTCGACGCATGGTTCGCGCCGTCGGTGCGGATCACGCACCTCGGCCGCTCGAGCCGCTTCGGCTTCGGCGCGACGCTCGCGCTGACGCGCGACACGCTCGACCGGATCGGCGGCTTCAAGGCGCTGAAGGACGAACTGGCCGACGATTTCTGGCTCGCCGAACTGCCGCGCCGCCTCGGCCGGCGCACGGTGCTGTCCGAGGTCGAGGTCGGCACCGACGTGATCGAAGCGTCGTTCGGGCCGCTCTGGCACCGTGAGACGCGCTGGCTGCGCACGATCCGGTCGCTGAACCCGGCCGGTTTCGCGTTCCTGTTCATCACGTTCACCGCGCCGTGGCTCGCGATCGGCGCGGGGCTCGCGCTGCGTCTGGATGGCACGTTCGCCGGCACGCTGGCGGGCACGGCCGCCGCCGCGGGCGCGTTCGGGCGGCTCGTGCTGCATGCGCGCGGCGAAGACGGCTGGCGCGCGTTCTGGCGTGATCTGCCGCTCGTCGCGGTGCGCGACACGCTGCTCGCGCTCGAGTGGCTCGTCGCCGCGTTCGGCACGCAGGTCGTGTGGCGCGGTGCGAGGATGACGGTCGTCGGCGGCGAGCGCGCGACGGCCGTGGAGGGCGTCGACGGCCGCTGAGCGGCGTCGCGCGTACCGACCCCTATTCCGAGAGCGGGCACCCGTGTGGGCGGCCCGCGGTTTTTTTTACTAGATTCTTGAAACGAACTCGAACTATGCAGGCTACCGGAGCATTCATGAAAACGCTGTTCTTGCAGGCCCCTTCGTACGACGGCTTCGACGGCGGTGCCGGCTCCCGCTACCAGGCGAAGCGCGAAATCCGTTCCTTCTGGTATCCGACGTGGCTCGCGCAGCCGGCCGCGCTCGTGCCGGGCAGCCGCGTGCTCGATGCGCCGGCCGACGGCCTGTCGGTCGAGGAAACGCTGAAGATCGCGAACGACTATGACCTCGTGATCATCCACACGAGCACGCCGTCGTTCCCGACCGACGCGATGTTCGCGCAGGACCTGAAGAAGATGAAGCCGTCGCTGTTGGTCGGCATGGTCGGCGCGAAGGTGATGGTCGATCCGCACAACTCGCTCACGGCGAGCGAGGCCATCGACTTCGTGTGCCGCGAGGAATTCGACTACACCTGCAAGGAAATCGCCGAAGGCAAGCCGTTCCCGCAGATCAAGGGCTTGAGCTGGCGCGCGAAGGACGGCTCGATCGAGCACAACGAAGCGCGTCCGATCCTCGAGAACATGGACGAACTGCCGTTCGTCGCGCCCGTCTACAAGCGCGACCTGAAGATCGACAACTACTTCATCGGCTACCTCAACTATCCGTACGTATCGATCTACACGGGCCGCGGCTGCAAGTCGCGCTGCACCTTCTGCCTGTGGCCGCAGACGGTCAGCGGCCATCGCTACCGCACGCGCTCGGTCGAGAACGTGCTCGCGGAAGCGAAGTGGATCCGCGACAACATGCCGGAAGTGAAGGAACTGATGTTCGACGACGACACCTTCACCGACGACCTGCCGCGTGCTGAAGCCATCGCCATCGGCCTGGGCAAGCTCGGCATGACGTGGTCGTGCAACGCGAAGGCGAACGTGCCGTACAAGTCGCTGAAGGTCATGAAGGAAAACGGCCTGCGCCTGCTGCTGGTCGGCTTCGAATCCGGCGACGACCAGATCCTCGTGAACATCAAGAAGGGCGTGCGCACCGATTTCGCGCGCCGCTTCAGCGCGGACTGCAAGAAGCTCGGCATCAAGATCCACGGCACCTTCATCCTCGGCCTGCCGGGCGAGACGCAGGAAACCATCAAGAAGACGATCGAGTACGCGAAGGAAATCAATCCGCACACGATCCAGGTGTCGCTCGCCGCGCCGTATCCGGGCACGACGCTCTACAAGCAGGCCGTGGAAAACGGCTGGATGGAAGAGAACAAGACCATCAACCTGGTGAGCAAGGAAGGCGTGCAGCTCGCGGCGATCGGCTATGCGCACCTGTCGCGCGACGAGATCTATCACCACCTCGAGCAGTTCTATCGCCAGTTCTACTTCCGTCCGTCGAAGATCTGGGAAATCGTCCGCGAGATGCTGACGAGCTGGGACATGATGAAGCGCCGTCTGCGCGAGGGCGTGGAATTCTTCCGTTTCCTGCGCGCGCACGAGGCCTGATACGTGACGACGCAGCGGGCGGCGCGGGCGCTCATCTTCACCGCGGACGATTTCGGGCTGCATCCGCGCGTCAACGCGGCGGTCGAGCGCGCGCATCGCGACGGCGTGCTGAACGCCGCGAGCCTGATGGTCGCCGCGCCGGCCGCGGCCGATGCGATTGAGCGCGCCCGGCGGCTGCCGTCGCTCGCGGTCGGCCTGCATCTCGTCCTTGCGGACGGGCCGGCCACGCTGCCCGCGCATGAGATTCCCGCGCTCGTCGGCGCCGACGGGCGGTTCGGCGACGCGATGGCGAAGGACGGCTGTCGCTTCTTCTTCCTGCCGCACGTGCGTGCGCAGCTGCGCCGCGAGATCCGCGCGCAGTTCGACGCGTTCGCGGCGAGCGGCTTGCCGCTCGACCACGTGAACGCGCACAAGCATTTCCATCTGCATCCGACCGTGCTGTCGATGATCGTCGAGATCGGCCGCGATTACGGGCTGCGCGCGGTCCGGCTCCCTTACGAGACGAACGCGCCCGCGTGGCTCAAGCCATGGATCGGGCTCGTGCGCGCGCGGCTCGACCGTGCGGGGCTCGCGCACAACGACTACGTGGTCGGCATCGAGCACACGGGCGGGATGGACGAGGCGGTGCTGCTCGACGCGCTCGCGAAGCTGCCGCCCGGCGTCGGCGAGATCTACTGCCATCCGGCCGAGGCCGGCGACGGTCCGATCACGCCGACGATGGCCGGCTATCGTCCGGTCGACGAACTGGATGCGCTGCTGTCGCCGCGCGTCGCCGCCGCGCTGAAGTCGGCGGGCGTCGCGACCGGCGGCTTTGCCGACGTGTTCGGCCAGCATTCGCCGTCGCGCGCGCCGCGCGCGGCGCGCCAACCGGGAGCGCAGCCGTCGTGAGCAAGTGGATCAAATGGCTCGGCTGGCCGATCGGCATCGGGCTCTTGCTCGTGCTGGGGCTGCATGAAGGTGTCGGCGACGTCACGCAGATGATCGGCCGCGCGGGGTTCGCGCTGCTGTGGCTCGTGCCGTTCCATGCGCTGCCGCTGCTGCTCGACGCGTATGCGTGGCACCTGCTGCTCGACAAGCGCAGCTCGCTGCCGTTCCTGTGGTGGATCGCGACCGTGCGCGAGGCCGTCAACCGGCTGCTGCCGGTGGTCGGGATCGGCGGCGAACTCGTCGGCATCCGGCTTGCGCGCTGGCAGGTACCGGACGCGAGTCGCGTGACCGCGTCGGTGATCGTCGAGGTGCTCGTCACGATCGTCGTCCAGTACGCGTTCGCGGCGCTCGGCCTCGTGCTGCTGCTCGCGTCGACACACGAGATGAGCGGCGGCACGATCGGCCTCGCGCTCGTGCTGTCGCTGCCGCTGCCGGTGCTCGGCGTCGTGCTGATGCGGCGCGGCGGCATCTTCCATGCGATCGAGCGTTTCGCGAGCCGCCTGCTCGGCGATTCGCACCGGCTGCTGCAGGGCGTCGACGGCAAGCGCCTCGACGCGGACATCGACGCGCTGATGTCGCGCACGGGCTTGCTGTTCAGCGCATTCTTCTGGCAATTGGCAGGCTACGCGGTCGGCGCGCTTGAGATCTACTGGGCGCTCGAACTGCTCGGCCATCCGGTGTCGATCGGCGGCGCGCTCGCGATCGAGGCGATGACGCAGGCCGCGCGCCATGCGGCGTTCATGGTGCCGGGCGGCCTTGGCGTGCAGGAGGCGACCGTCGTGCTGCTCGCGCAGATGTTCGGCGTCGACCGCGAAACGGCGCTGTCGCTCGCGCTCGTGAAGCGCGCGCGCGAGGTCGTGTTCGGCTGCCTCGCGCTCGGCTCGTGGCAGCTCGCGGAGCTTGCGCATACGCGCCGCAGGATCAAGGCGCCCGTATCGCGCGCGCCGCAGCCGGCGCATGCGCGCGAAACGGAAGCAGAAACCGAAACGATGCACTGAACGAGACGGGCCGCGCGCCCGTCTCGCGCTTTTGGCGCCGCGCGGGTATGCTTGCCGCGTGTTTGTCCCGATGCGGCTTGCTCCCGATGATTTTCCGTTTCCGGCTGTTCCCCGTCGCCGTAGTGGCCGCAATGCTGGCGTTGTCCGGTTGCGACGACCAGCAAAGCGAGTTCAACGTGCAACGTCTCAAGGATTTCTTCAACGCGATCAAGCCTGCGCCGCTGCTGCTGAAGGGGCTGAAGCCCGGCGAATCGACCGAGGCCGACATCCGCGGCACGATGGGCAAGCCGGAAACCGAGCGGGTGTTCACCGACGGCTCGAAGCGCCTCGAGTATCCACGCGGCCCGATGGGCAATCAGACCTGGTTCGTCGACATCGACGCGAACGGGCACTACACGGGCGCGACGCAGGTGCTCACCGCGGCGAATTTCGCGAAGGTGCAGCCCGGGATGAGCGAGGACGAGGTGCGGCGCCTGCTCGGCAAGCCTTGCGAGATCGCGGAGTATCCGCTGAAGCCCGAAATCGTCTGGAGCTGGCGCTGGCTCGAGGACGGCGTCAATACCGATGCGTTCTTCAACGTGCATTTCGGCCCCGACGGCCTCGTCTACACGACGTCGCGCTCCGACATCCTGAAAGGGCACTGACCCAGTGACCGCCCCCCGGCGCTATATCGAAAAAGCGACCGGAAAATTGCAAAAAGTCCGCTTCCTGGCGTGTTGTCGAACTGTCAGGGAGCGGCTTTTTTCCTTTTGAAACAGCCGTGTAGCGGGGTATTGCGGGCGCCGGCCCGGATTGTTGCGACGCAGCAATACGATGCACGGTGATTTGAGGCAATCATTTCCGCTTGCGACTATCCGCGTCAGCCCGGCGCAGGACACGCATGCGCGCCGGCTTTCATTCCAACTCTGGAGACGCGCGTGTTTCTTTACGGCTTTGGTCCCGTCCTCTGGGCCGGCACCGTGCAGACGATCGAGCTGTCGGTGCTGTCGCTCGCCACTGCGGTGGCGCTGGGGCTGATCGGCGCGGTGGCGAAGCTGTCGCACAACCGGTTTCTGCGTTCGATCGCGACCGGTTATACGACGCTGATCCGCTCGGTGCCCGATCTCGTCCTGATGCTGCTGCTGTTCTACAGCATGCAGATCTGGCTGAACCAGTTCACCGACCTGGTCGGCTGGGATCAGATCGACATCGACCCGTTCGTCGCCGGCGTGCTGACGCTCGGCTTCATCTACGGCGCGTATTTCACCGAGACGTTCCGCGGTGCGTTCCTGTCGGTGCCGCGCGGCCAGCTCGAGGCCGGTGCGGCGTACGGGATGAGCGGGCTGCGGGTGTTCGTGCGGATCATGTTCCCGCAGATGATGCGCTTCGCGCTGCCGGGCATCGGCAACAACTGGCAGGTGCTCGTGAAGGCGACCGCGCTCGTGTCGATCATCGGCCTCGCCGACGTCGTGAAGGCGGCGCAGGACGCAGGCAAGAGCACGTTCAACATGTTCTTCTTCATCCTCGTCGCGGCGCTGATCTATCTCGCGATCACGACCGTTTCCAACCTCGTGCTGATGCAGCTCGAGAAACGTTATTCCACGGGCGTGCGCCACGCAGAACTATGATCGAGATTCTCCAGGAATTCGGCCAGGCGTTCCTTTACTGGGACGGCCAGCGCCTGTCAGGCCTTGCGGTCACGCTGTGGCTGCTCGTTGCGTCGATTTCGTTCGGCTTCGTGTGCGCGGTGCCGCTCGCGGTCGCGCGGGTGTCGAAGAAGAAGTGGGTATCGATGCCGGTGCGCTTCTACACGTACGTGTTCCGCGGCACGCCGCTTTACGTGCAGCTTCTGCTGCTCTATACGGGCATGTACAGCCTGGAATTCGTGCGCTCGCATTCGCTGCTCGACGCGTTCTTCAGGAGCGGCTTCAACTGCGCGATTCTCGCGTTTGCGCTGAACACCTGCGCGTACACGACCGAGATCTTCGCCGGCGCGATCCGCGCGATTCCGCACGGCGAGGTCGAGGCGGCGCGCGCTTACGGGATGACGCCGTTCACGATGTATCGCCGCGTGATCCTGCCGTCGGCGCTGCGCCGTGCGTTGCCGCTTTACAGCAACGAGGTGATCCTGATGCTGCACGCGACGACGGTTGCGTTCACGGCGACCGTGCCGGACATCCTGAAAGTCGCGCGTGACGCGAATTCGGCGACGTACATGGCGTTCCAGTCGTTCGGGATCGCTGCGCTGATCTATCTTGCGGTATCGTTCGCACTCGTCGCGGCATTTCGCCGTGCAGAGCGCCACTGGCTCGCGTATCTCGCGGCCGGCCGTCATTGATTTCACTTCGAGGAGAGCCAGTTGGCCGAGATCACTCAAACGGGCGCTGCCTGCAAGCTTGCGGCGGTCGACATTCACAAGCGCTATGGTGACAACGAGGTGCTGAAGGGCGTGTCGCTGAACGCGAAGGCCGGCGACGTCATCAGCATCATCGGCGCGAGCGGCTCGGGCAAGAGCACGTTCCTGCGCTGCATCAATTTTCTCGAGCGGCCGAATGCGGGGCAGATCGTCGTCGACGGCGAGGCCGTGCGCACGAAGACCGACAAGAGCGGCGCGCTCGAGGTTGCCGACCACAAGCAGCTGCAGCGGATCCGCACGAAGCTTGCGATGGTGTTCCAGCACTTCAATCTGTGGGCGCACATGAACGTGCTCGAGAACGTGATGGAAGCGCCGGTGCACGTGCTTGGCATCTCGAAGAAGGAAGCCGAGGATCGTGCGCGCGAGTATCTGGAGAAGGTCGGGCTGCCGCCGCGGGTCGAGAAGCAATATCCGTCGCACCTGTCGGGCGGTCAGCAGCAGCGCGTCGCGATCGCGCGGGCGCTGGCGATGCATCCGGACGTGATGCTGTTCGACGAGCCGACCTCGGCGCTGGATCCGGAGCTCGTCGGCGAAGTGCTGAAGGTGATGCAGAAGCTCGCCGAGGAGGGCCGCACGATGATCGTCGTCACGCACGAGATGGGCTTCGCGCGCAACGTGTCGAACCACGTGATGTTCCTGCACCAGGGGCGGACCGAGGAGCAGGGCAATCCGGCGGAGGTGCTGGTGCGCCCGCAGAGCGAGCGCCTGAAGCAGTTCCTGTCCGGCAGCCTCAAGTAACGCGGCGCGGCAGGTCGCATCCGTGGTACCGGTGTCCCGTCCCGCAGGCGCCACCCGCACGACGCAGGTGGTGATCGTTGCTTTGCCGCCCGTGTCGATGTCGGGCGTGGGTCCGATCGTCGATGCGTTGAGTCTTGCCAACGAGATCGATGGCCGGCTGCTGTACCGCTGGCAGGTGTGTTCGTGGGACGGGCGGCCGGTGCCGCTCGCCGGCGGCGCGCAATGGCATGCGGATGCGGCGTTCAACGACGCGGTTGCGTGCGACTGGCTGATCGTCGTTTCCGAGCGGTTCCAGCAGTTTGCCGACTACCGGCTGTTCCTGGCGAGCCTTGCGCGCGTCGGGCAGCGCACGCCGGTCGTGACGGGCATCCACCATGGCGTGTGGTGGCTGGCGATGGCCGGGCAGTTGTCCGGTTATCGCGTGAGCGTGAACTGGGAGACGTACCAGCAGTTTGCCGAGCAGTTCGAGCGTTCGATCGTCACGCAGCAGATCTTCGAGATCGACCGGGATCGGGCCACGTGTGCGGGCGGGCAGACGACGGTTGATTTCATGCTGGCGATGATCGGTCGGGAGCATGGGCCCGACCTGGCGGAGCGGATTGCGGATGCGCTCGGTGCGGGCACGCTGCGCAGTGGCGAGGAGCGGCAGCGGATTCCTTTTGTCACCGCGCCCGGCGAGCGGCATCCTCGTTTGAACGATGCGCTGCTGCTGATGGAAGCGAATATCGAGGATCCGTTGACGACCGATGAGATCGCCGGGTTGGTCGGCGTGTCTCGCCGGCAGCTCGAGCGGCTGTTTCGGCAGTATCTTGGGGCGATGCCGTCGAAGTATTACCTCAATTTGCGGTTGCTCAAGGCAAGGACGCAGTTGCAGCGGACCAGCAAGTCGGTCGTTCAGGTCAGTCTCGCCTGTGGGTTTTCTTCTGCTGCGCACTTTTCCAATGCGTACCGCGAGAGGTTCGGGGTGACGCCTCGTGAGGATCGGCGTGCTTGGCTCGAGAAGCAGACTGGGGGTGCCGCCGAGCCACGGGCGGGGGCGCTCGTCGAGCGCGAGAACAAGTAAGGGATGAGGGGGCCTGGGGGCATTTTTTTGGTGGTCCGGCGGCGGCGGGCGTGAAGTACCTGTGATCTTGTCGGTCTATTTGTGTCGCCCCTCCCCCTGCCCCGGGGAGGGGCGACACAAATAGACCGATAAGAAATCGGGACCGAGCAAAACCCCAGCCACACAGAGGGAAAAAGCTGAGCAAACTGAAGCCCCGAACCCGAAGCCCCCCGCCGGAGGCAAAAAAAAACCGCCCGAGGCATCCCGACAGAACCCGTCGCAATTGCGCAAGACGCTTCCCCGCCCCTTACCTAAACTTGAACCTATTGTTTCAAGACCTCAACCGAAAGGAAGGAACCACCATGACGAACCTGACCGTGAACCGCCAGACTTTCGACGAAGTGATGGTGCCGGTGTTTTCCCCCGCGCCGTTCGTGCCGGACCGCGGCGAGGGCTCCCGTGTGTGGGACACGGCCGGTCGCGAGTACGTGGATTTCGCGTGCGGCATCGCCGTGACGTCGCTGGGCCACGGCCACCCGGAACTGCTGAAGGTGCTCGACGAGCAAAGCCGCAAGCTCTGGCACATCGGCAACGGCTACACGAATGAACCGGTGCTGCGTCTCGCCAAGCGCCTCGAATCGCTGACCTTCGCCGACCGCGCGTTCTTCGCGAACTCGGGCGCGGAAGCGAACGAAGCCGCGCTGAAGCTCGCCCGCCGCGTCGCGTTCGAACGCCACGGCGCCGACAAATACGAAATCATCTCGTTCGTGCAGTCGTTCCACGGCCGCACGTTCTTCACGGTCAGCGTCGGCGGCCAGCCGAAATACTCGGAAGGCTTCGGCCCGGTGCCCGAAGGCATCAAGCACCTGCCGTTCAATGACATCGAAGCCGCGAAGGCCGCAATCGGCCCGCAAACCTGCGCGGTGATCGTCGAACCCGTGCAGGGCGAAGGCGGCGTGATCCCCGCCGATCCGGCCTTCCTGAAGGCGCTGCGCGAAGCATGCGACGCGCATGGCGCACTGCTGATCTTCGACGAAGTGCAGACGGGTGTCGGCCGCACGGGCCACTTCTACGCATACATGGACACGGGCGTCACGCCGGATATCCTGACGACCGCGAAGGCGCTCGGCAACGGCTTCCCGATCGGCGCGATGCTGACGACGAAGGAACTGGCCGCCCACTTCAAGGTCGGCGTGCACGGCACGACCTACGGCGGCAACCCGCTCGCGTCGGCGATCGCCGACAAGGTCGTCGAACTGATCGGCGACCCGGCTCTGCTCGAAGGCGTGCGCGAACGCAGCGTGCGACTGAAGGGCGCGCTCGAGCGCATCAACGCACGCTTCGGCATCTTCAAGGACGTGCGCGGCAAGGGCCTGCTGGTCGGCGCGGAACTCACGGCCGCATTCGACGGCCGCGCAAAGGACTTCGTGAACGCAGCCGCCGAGCACGGCGTGATCATGCTGATCGCAGGCCCTAACGTGCTGCGCTTCGTGCCGTCGCTCGTGATTCCGTTCGACGTGCTCGACGAAGGCCTCGCGCGCTTCGAGAAGGCGGTCGAGCAGGTGGTCGCCGCGCAGGAAGCCACCGCGCGCTGAAGCGTGCACCCATCGCTGACAGGAACGACGATGCTATTTGTTCGCCCCGGCAAACTCACGGATCTCGATGCGCTCGCGCACATGGCGCGCACCGCGCAGCCGGTCCTGCACTCGCTGCCGCATGATCGCGCGGCGCTCGAGGCGCGTGTCGCGCTCTCGGAGGATTCGTTTCGCGCGGACGTCGACTTCCCCGGCGAGGAGTTCTATCTCTTCGTGCTGGAAGACGCCGCAACCGGCAAACTGCTCGGCACCGCCAGCATCGTGGCGGCCGCCGGCTACTCCGAGCCGTTCTACGCGTTTCGCAACGACGCGCTGATCCACGCGTCGCGCGAACTGCACGTGAACCGCAAGATCCACGCGCTGACGATGTCGCACGAGCTGACGGGCAAGAGCCGGCTCGCGGGCTTCTACGTCGATCCGTCGCTGCGTGGCGACGCGGCCGCGCACCTGATTTCCCGCGCACGGATGATGTACATCGCCGCGAACCGCCGCCGCTTCACGCCCGAAGTGTTCACGCTGCTGCTCGGCGTGAGCGACGAGAGCGGCGCGTCGCCGTTCTGGGAAGCGGTGGGCCGCAAGTTCTTCGGCCGTGACTTCGCCGACGTCGACATCGCGTCGGGCGGCCGCAGCCGCACGTTCATCGCCGAAGTGATGCCCGGCTATCCGCTGTACGTGCCGCTGTTGCCGGAAGCCGCGCAGCGCGTGCTCGGCGAGCCGAACGCCACCGCGCTGCTCGCATACGACATCCACCTCGAGGAAGGCTTCGAGCCGGACCGCTTCGTCGACATCTTCGACGCGGGCCCGGTGCTGACCCAGCAGGTCGATCGCACCGCGTGCGTGGCGCACGCGGCCGAACGCACGGTGCGCGAGGCCGCGCGCCAGCAGGGCGACGTCGCGTACCTCGTGTCGAGCGGCAGCGGCGATGCGTTCCGCTGCGTGCTCGCCGACTTGCCGGCCGATGCCGGTAAGGACGCGCCGCTCGCCGGCGACGTGCGCGCGGCGCTCGACGTGAAGGACGGCGATGTCGTGCGCTGCGTGCCGCTGCACCAGCGCGATGACGAACATTCGAAGGGAGACGCAGCATGATCGTCGTTCGGGTCGTACAAACGGGCGATGTGGATGCGCTCGTGTCGCTCGCGAAGGAAACCGGTCCGGGCCTGACCACGTTCAAGCCCGACCGCGACGCGCTCGCCGCGCGCATCGAACGCACGCGCCGCACGCTCGAAGGGCACGCGCAACCGTCGGAAGCCGGCTACTTCTTCGTGATGGAAGACTCGGCAACGGGCGACATCGCGGGCGTGTGCGGGATCGAATCGCAGGTCGGCCTCGAGCAGCCGTTCTACAACTACCGCGTGAGCACGGTCGTCCACGCGAGCCAGGAGCTCGGCGTGTGGACGCGGATGCACGCGCTGAACATCTCGCACGACCTGACCGGCTACGCGGAAGTGTGCTCGCTGTTCCTGAGCCCGCGCTACCGCACGGGCGGCGTCGGCGGCCTGCTGTCGCGCTCGCGCTTCATGTTCATCGCGCAGTTCCGCGAACTGTTTCCGGAACGCATCTGCGCGGAGCTGCGCGGCCACTTCGACGACGACGGCACGTCGCCGTTCTGGCGCGCGGTCGGTTCGCACTTCTATCAGATCGACTTCAATGCGGCGGACTACCTCAGCTCACACGGCCGCAAGTCGTTCCTCGCGGAACTGATGCCGCGCTACCCCGTGTACGTCGACCTGCTGCCGCAGGACGCGCAGGACGCGGTCGGCCTCACGCATCGCGACACGCTGCCGGCGCGCAAGATGCTCGAGGCGGAAGGGCTGCGATACCAGAACCACGTCGACATCTTCGATGCGGGCCCGGTGCTCGAATGCCACGTCAACGACCTGCGCACGGTGCGCGAGAGCGTCGTCGTGCCGGTCGCGATCGGCGTGCCTGACGCGGGCGTGCCAGACGAGCGCGCGCCGAAATCGCTCGTGTCGAACACGTCGCTCGGCGATTTCCGCGTCGGCGTCGCGCCGGGCGTCGTTGCGAACGGCGCGTTCGTGCTGTCGGCCGACGATGCCGCCGCGCTCGACGTGAAGGCCGGCGATCCGGTCCGCGTGCTGCCGCTCAAAGTCAAACAGGGATAAACGAATCATGACGGAACTCTTCATCGACGGCGCCTGGGTCGCAGGCTCGGGCCACGTCTTCGCATCGCGCAACCCGGGCACCGACGAAATCGCGTGGCAGGGCGCGAGCGCATCGGCCGCCGACGTCGACCGCGCGGTCATCAGCGCGCGCCGTGCGTTCGCCGGCTGGTCGGCGCTCGACTTCGAATCGCGCTGCGAAATCGCGAAACGCTTCGCCGCGCTGCTCAACGAGCGCAAGGACGCGCTCGCCGCCGCGATCGGCCGCGAGACCGGCAAGCCGCTGTGGGAAGCGCGCACCGAAGTCGCGTCGATGGCCGCGAAGGTCGGCATCTCGATTCAGGCGTACCAGGAACGCACCGGCGAGAAGCGCCAGGACATGGCCGACGGCGTCGCGGTGCTGCGCCACCGTCCGCACGGCGTCGTCGCGGTGTTCGGCCCGTACAACTTCCCCGGTCATTTGCCGAACGGGCATATCGTGCCGGCGCTGATCGCGGGCAACACGGTCGTGTTCAAGCCGTCCGAACTCGCGCCGGGCGTCGCGCGCGCGACCGTCGAAGTGTGGAAGGACGCGGGCCTGCCGGCCGGCGTGCTGAACCTCGTGCAGGGCGAGAAGGACACCGGGATCGCGCTCGCGAACCATCGCCAGATCGACGGCCTGTTCTTCACCGGCAGCTCGGATACCGGCACGCTGCTGCACAAGCAGTTCGGCGGCCGTCCGGAGATCGTGCTCGCGCTCGAGATGGGCGGCAACAACCCGCTCGTGATCGGCGAGGTCGAGGACCTCGACGCGGCCGTGCATCACACGATCCAGTCGGCGTTCCTGTCGGCGGGCCAGCGCTGCACGTGCGCGCGCCGCATCTTCGTGCCGGAAGGCGCGTACGGCGACCGCTTCGTCGCACGCCTCGCCGACGTCACGTCGAAGATCACGGCGGACGTCTACGACGCCGATCCGCAGCCGTTCATGGGCGCGGTGATCTCGGCGCGCGCGGCCGCGAAGCTCGTCGATGCGCAGGCGCGCCTCGTCGCGCAGGGCGCGAAGCCGATCATCGAGATGGCGCAACGCGACCCACGCCTCGGCTTCGTGAACGCGTCGATCCTCGACGTGACCGGCGTCGCCGAGCTGCCCGACGAGGAGCACTTCGGCCCGCTCGCGCAGATCATCCGCTACACGACGTTCGACGCCGCGATCGAGCGCGCGAACGACACCGCGTTCGGCCTGTCCGCGGGCCTCATCGCCGACGATGCGCGCGTGTGGGATCACTTCCGCCGCACGATCCGCGCGGGGATCGTCAACTGGAACCGCCCGACCAACGGCGCATCGTCGGCGGCGCCGTTCGGCGGCACGGGCCGCTCCGGCAATCACCGGCCGAGCGCGTACTACGCGGCCGACTACTGCGCGTACCCGATGGCGTCGGTGGAAAGCACGCAACTGACCTTGCCCGCGAGCCTGTCGCCGGGCCTGCACTTCTGAACGAGGGAACGACGATGAACGCACAAGAAGCCAATTTCGACGGACTCGTCGGCCCGACTCACAACTACGCCGGGCTGTCGTTCGGCAACGTCGCGTCGCTGAACAACGAAAAATCCGCAGCGAATCCGAAGGCCGCCGCGAAGCAGGGGCTGCGCAAGATGAAGCAGCTCGCCGACCTCGGTTTCGCACAGGGCGTGCTGCCGCCTCAGGAGCGCCCGTCGCTGCGCCTGCTGCGCGAGCTCGGCTTCTCGGGCAAGGACGCGGACGTGATCGCGAAGGCCGCGAAACAGGCGCCCGAACTGCTCGCCGCGGCGAGTTCCGCATCGGCGATGTGGACCGCGAATGCGGCCACCGTCAGCCCGTCGGCTGACACGGGCGACGGCCGCGTGCACTTCACGCCGGCGAACCTGTGCAGCAAGCTGCACCGCGCGATCGAGCACGAGGCGACGCGCCGCACGCTGTCGACGCTGTTTGCCGATCCCGCGCACTTCGCGGTGCATGAAGCGCTGACCGGCACGCCCGCGCTCGGCGACGAGGGCGCGGCAAACCACACGCGCTTTTGCGCCGAATACGGGCAGCCGGGCGTCGAGTTCTTCGTGTACGGCCGCTCGGAATACCGCCGCGGGCCGGAGCCGAAGCGCTTCCCGGCGCGCCAGACCTTCGAGGCGAGCCGCGCGGTCGCGCATCGCCACGGGCTGCGCGAGGAAGCGACGGTCTACGCGCAGCAGGATCCGGACGTGATCGACGCGGGCGTGTTCCACAACGACGTGATCTCGGTCGGCAACCGCGACACGCTGTTCACGCACGAGCGCGCATTCGTCAACAAGCAGGCGATCTACGACACGCTGACGGCGGCGCTCGACGCGCGCGGCGCGCGCCTGAACGTGATCGAGGTGCCCGATGCGGCGGTGAGCGTCAATGACGCGGTGACGTCGTATCTGTTCAACAGCCAGCTGCTGTCGCGCGCCGACGGTTCGCAAGTGCTCGTCGTGCCGCAGGAATGCCGCGAGAACGCGAACGTTGCCGGGTACCTCGACAGCCTCGCGGCCGGCAGCGGCCCGATCCGCGACGTGCTCGTGTTCGACCTGCGCGAAAGCATGAAGAACGGCGGCGGCCCGGCGTGCCTGCGCCTGCGCGTCGTGCTGAACGACGCGGAGCGCGCGGCCGTCACGTCGAACGTGTGGATCAACGACACGCTGTTCGCGTCGCTCGACGCGTGGATCGAAAAGCACTACCGCGACCGCCTCGCGCCGGAAGACCTCGCCGATCCGGTGCTGCTCGACGAGTCGCGCACCGCGCTCGACGAGTTGACGCAGATCCTGCGCGTCGGGTCGCTGTATGACTTCCAGCGCTGAGGCCCGCATGCGCGACGCGGCCTGGCTCGACGATTTCCTCGCGTTCACGCTCGCGGGTGAGACGCCTGCCGTGACGGACGGCGTCTGTGCCGACGGCGCGGTGCGCTGGCAGTGGCATGGCGAAGGGCTGCTGGCACTCGAGCCGAAAGCGGTGGGCACGGCGAACGTCGCGTCGGGCCTCAGTGTGCTCGTGTCAGCCGGCGTGCACGGCGACGAGACCGCACCGATCGAGCTGCTGTCGATGCTCGTGCGCGATATCGCGGCGGGCGCGTTGCCGCTCGCGTGCCGATTGTTCGTCGTGCTCGGCAATTCGCCGGCGATGCGCGCGGGCGACCGCTATCTCGACGACGACCTGAACCGGCTGTTCAGCGGGCGTCATGCGCAGGTGCCGGGCAGCCGCGAGGCGCCGCGCGCCGCGCAGCTCGAGGCGGCCGCCGCGTCGTTCTTCGCCGCTGCGCCGGCCGAAGCGGGCGCGCGCTGGCATATCGACATGCATACGGCGATCCGCGCGTCGGTATTCGAGCAGTTCGCGCTGCTGCCGCATACGGGCGCGCCGCCGTCGCGCACGATGATCGAATGGCTCGGCGACGCGCGCATCGCGGCCGTGCTGCTGCACTCCGCGAAAGGGTTCACGTATTCGCACTTCACGGCCGAGCATTGCGGCGCGCTGGCGTGCACGCTGGAGCTCGGCAAGGTGCGGCCGTTCGGCCAGAACGACCTGACGCGCTTCGCAGCCGCCGATCGCGCAGTGCGCGCGCTCGTGTCGGGGGTGCGGGGCGGCCATCCGCGCGGCGGCCACTCGCAGCGCGATGCCGATGCTTCACTGCCGCGCGTGTTCACCGTGATCGACCAGATCACGAAGCAGAGCGACGCGCTCGAGCTGTTCGTCGCGGCCGATGTCGCGAACTTCACGCCATTCCCGCGCGGCACGGTGCTCGCGCAGGACGGCGCGTACCGCTACACGGTGCAGCACGACGAGGAGCGGATCGTGTTTCCGAACCCGTCGGTGAAGCCCGGGCTGCGTGCCGGGCTGCTCGTCGTCGATACGACCCGCGAGACGCTCGCCGCGCTCGTCTGAGCGACGCGCCGACGTTCGCACGCGCAGTGCGCCGACGGTGCGTGCGACGCCCCTGCCTTGCGTGTTTGCGACATCGTCTTGCAAGTTCCGCATGCGTCGCGCGCGGCGTCGTGCGCGCAGTGCAGCAACCGGCCCGGCCGGCCGCTTTGCCGTGACGGCGCACGCGGATTGGTACAATCGCGGCCTTGCGGCTGTTGCGCCGCATCACGGCGACGCATCGCGATTGTCCGGGCATTCCGGCCCTGCAATGATGCGTACGCACGTTGTTCCGGAAATACCGTTCGTATCAGGAGGACCCTTTAATGAAGTTGGATTGGCGAAAAGTGGCCGCGCACGCGGTGGTGGCGGCAGTGGCCGTGGCGGCGGGCAGCGCGTTTGCGTCGGATCTGAAGGAGATCCGCTTCGGCGTCGAGGCATCGTATGCGCCGTTCGAATTCAAGACGCCCGACGGCAAGCTGACCGGCTTCGACATCGACGTCGGCAACGCAGTGTGCGCGAAGCTGAAGACGAAGTGCGTGTGGGTCGAGAACGACTTCGACGGCCTGATCCCGGCGCTGCAGGCGCGCAAGTTCGACGCGATCAACTCGGACATGACGATCACCGACCAGCGCAAGCACGCGATCGCGTTCACCGATCCGATCTACACGATCCCGAACCAGTTGATCGCAAAGCAGGGCAGCGGCCTGCTGCCGACCCCGCAATCGCTGAAGGGCAAGCGCGTCGGCGTGCTGCAGGGCACGATCCAGGAAGCGTACGCGAAGAAGAAGTGGGCGCCGGCCGGCGTCGAAGTCGTGCCGTACCAGACGCAGGATCTCGCGTACGCGGACCTGAAGTCGGGCCGTCTCGACGCGACCTTCCAGGATTCGGAAGCGGGCGCGAAGGGCTTCCTGTCGAAGCCGCAAGGCCAGGGCTTCGGCTACGCAGGCGGCACCGTCAGCGATGCCGAGATCCTCGGCTCGGGCGTCGGCTTCGGCCTGCGCAAGAACGACGCGGCGCTGAAGACCGCGCTCGATCAGGCGCTGAAGGAGCTGAAGGCGGACGGTACGATCGACAACCTCGCGAAGAAGTACTTCAGCGTGCCCGTCACGCTCAAGTAAGCGCGCGATCCGATTCGCCGCATGATGCAAACCGGCCGCAGATGCGGCCGGTTTGCTTTTCAGGCCTTGAAGTTCAGGTCTTGAAGAACCGGCTCAATTCCCGCGCCAGCTCGTTGAGCACGCCCATTTCCTGCTGCGAGATCTTGCGCGCGCGCTGCGCGCCGGACCAGTCGCCGTACAGCAGCGCAACCGTCGACGTGTCGACCCGTACCGGCAGCAGCACGAACGCGTGCGTGTCGTCGAACGCGTCGAGATACCACGCGGGCAGGCGTTTCACCATCTTCGGGTCCTGCGCCTGCTCGATGAAGATGCCGACCGAATTGGTGATCGCGAGATGGAACACGTCCGGCTCGAAGCGCTCGTCGAAGCGTAGCTGGCCGAGCGCCGCGTCGACGCCGGGGCCGAAGCCGAGGCGGGCGGCGAACGAGCCGTCGTCATGCCGCACGAACATCACGGTGCGCGTGAACGCGAGGCCCGCGAGCAGGCTTTCGGACGCGAGCGCGAGCACCGGCGTGAGCACATGCTCGGACGGCAGCGCGCGCAGGTCGGCGAGGCCGGCCTCGAGGCAGGCCTCGGTATCGCCCGCGCGGGCGATCGCGTCGGCGTTCGCGCGCAGTTCGACGATCTCGCGCATCACGGTGTCGCTCGTCTCCTCGCGAGCGAGCTGCTCGGCGATCTGGATGAGCGCGTCGGGCGACGTGTCGAGCTCCGCACCGTAGTGCTGTGCGACCGACGCGATGCGCGCGTCGCGCTGCGGGCTCGCCGGCATCGTGAGCGCGGCCGCGACTTCGGTCGAGCAGCGGCTCACCGCGCGCAGCCAGCGCACCTCGCTGGCCGGGTTGTCGCCGTCGTCCGGGTCGTTCGCTTCGTCCTGCGGCGCGTCGCCGCCGATCAGCGCCACGAGCCGGGCGTCATCGGCCATGCCGGCGCGAACCAGCTCGGGCAGCCGCCAGCGCGTGGCCGCTTCGAGGCCGATCTCGTCGAACCCGACGCCGAGCACGTCGATGCAGGCCGCGGCCTCGTCGCCGTGCAGCTCGGCCGCCCGCCGGCGGATCCGGTCCCATTCGGTGTCGAGATAGCAGACGACGAGCAGCTTGCCGACCTGCCGCATCAGCGTGCAGACGATCGCTTCCTCGCCGGCGCGCAGGTCGACGTGCTCGGTCAGCTTGCGCGCGACGCAGCCTGACAGCAGCGCGCGGTTCAGCTCGAGCTTCGCGTCGATTCTGCGCGGCGTGCTCTGGTGGAAGTGGTCGACGAGCTTGAGGCCGACGACGAGGTGGCCGACCGCGTCCATCCCGAGCACCATCAGTGCGCGGGTCACGGTGGTGATGTTGCCGCCGAACGCCATGTACATCGCGGAGTTCGCGAGCCGCAGCACCTTCTGCGTCAGCGCGAAGTCCGACAGTACGACGCGCACGAGCGCGGTGAAGTCGAGGTCGTCGCTCTTCATCGCGGCCATCGTCGCGCGCAGCGATTCCGACAGCAGCGGGAAATCGCCCCGTTCGTTCATCCGGGCCCACAGCTTGTCGAGCAGCGTCGTCCGGGGCAGGTGTTCGGTGATTGACATACGGATCCGTTCGGTTCGCGGCGACACGTCAAGCGGCCGCGTGCAGGCGCAACTGCTGCGCCTCGAAGCGCCGCGCCAGTTCCTCGGACGGCAGCGCCTTGCAGACCAGCCAGCCCTGGATATGGTTGCAGCCCATCTCGGTCAGAAGCTCGCGCTGCGCCTCGGTCTCGACGCCTTCGGCGACGAGTTCGAGATCGAGCGTTTGCGCGAGGCCGACGACCGCCGACACGATCGCGCGGTCGTTGCGCGACGTCAGCAGGTTCTCGACGAAGCTGCGGTCGATCTTCAGCTTCGCGAGCGGGAAGCGCTGCAGATACGCGAGGCTCGAGTAACCGGTGCCGAAATCGTCGATCGCGAAGCGGATGCCGAGGTCGGTCAGCTCCTCGAGCAGCCCCTTCGCGTGCGCCGGGTCGTGCATCAGCAGGCTCTCGGTGATCTCGAGCACAATGCGGCGCGGGTCGATGCCGGTCAGTGTAATCGCGTCGCGCACGCTCTGCGTGAAGCGCGGATCACGGAATTGTTGCGGCGACACGTTCACCGCGACGTACTGCAGCGCGAGCCCCTGGCGGTCCCACGCGACGAGCTGCATGCACGCGGCCTTCAGCACCCAGTTGCCGAGGTAGTTGATCAGGCCGATCGATTCGGCGAGCGGAATGAAGGTTGCCGGCGGCACGAGCCCGTGCACGGGGTGGCTCCAGCGGATCAGCGCCTCGACGCCGACCACCGCGCCCGACTGGCTGCGCGAGATCGGCTGGAAATGCAGCGAGAACTCGCCGTTGCGCACGCCGTCGTACAGGTCGGCCTCGAGCTTCAGGCGTTCGGCATCGGACGGGTCGTCGACCGGCGTATGAAACGCGAGCGCGTTGCCGCCCGACGCTTTCGCCTGCGACAGTGCGTGGTCCGCGCGGCGCAGCAGCGGGCTGTGGTGCTGCGCGCGATGCGGGGCCGCGCGCTCGTCCGGGTAGAGCGCGATGCCGATGCTCGCGGACAGGTGCACGGGCTGCCCGTGATACACGTACGGCTGGCGCACCGCCGCCTGCAGCCGGCGCCCGAGTGCGCCCGCGACGTCGCTTGCCTGCGCGCGGCCCGGCGCGTTGAACACGATCGCGAACTTGTCGCTCGCGACCCGCGCGAGCTGGTGGTCCGGCGCCATCAGCGCCTGCAGCCGCTGCGCGGTCTCGCGCAGCAGCGCGTCGCCGGCGTCGTAGCCGAGCGCGCGGTTGATCCGCTGGTAATCGTCGAGGTCGAGCAGCAGCAGCGCCGCGTAGGTGCCCGTCTCGTCGGCGGTCTGCTGCGCGCGCATCAGCGCAGGCACGAGCGCCGACAGGTTGTCGAGCCCCGTCATCGGGTCGTGATGCATTTCGTAGGTCAGGCGTGCCTCGAGCGCGCGCCACGACGACACGTCGAATGCCGCGATCGCGAAGCCGTCGACGCCGTGGTGGCGGCTCTTGACCGCCCGCACCTCGACGTCGAGCGGGTAGGTCAGCGACTTGACGATGCACATCGTCGCCTTCTCGACGTGGCCGGAGCGCGCGGCGCGCGCAAGCAGACCTTCGAGCGCCGCGGTATCCTGCTCGGCGATGAGATCGCGCAGCGTCAGCGTGTGCAGATAGTCGCGGTGATAGCCGATGAAGCGCAGGCTGGCATCGGACACGTAGAGAAAGCGCAGCTCGCGATCGACGTGCGCGAGGAAGTCCACCGCGCCGACCGTCTGTTCCAGCCAGTTGCGGACGGTATCGTCGCGGCGCGGCGCGCCGGCGCGCGCCGGCATCAGCGCGCCGCCTGACCAGGCGAAGCGGCGCAGCGTATGCAAGGCGCTACGCCAGGAGCCCTTGCGTGGCGTCTGTTTCCTGTTGGCTTCCATGTTTCTCGCTGACGTGAAGGGCTGGAACCGGTTGTCCGGGAGGAATAACGGCAGACCACGCGAAATCTTTAACGCGCGGCCCTCCGGGACTTGGGCCGCGCGCACCCAGATGGTGCGCCGACGTTCGACTGGCGAACGCCGGCACGTCACGCATCGAGGCTGACTTTATAAGAAATGAGGACGCAGATGAAGCGAAAACTGATGGTGTCGATGGTGTGTTCCGCGGCGGCGACGCTCGTCGCGGGCTATGCGCTGAGTGCGCACGCGGAACTGAAGCCGGGCGATCGGGCGCCGGATTTCACGACGCAGGCGTCGCTGGGCGGCAAGACTTATACATATTCGCTCGCCGACGCGCTGAAGCGCGGGCCGGTGGTGCTGTACTTCTATCCGGCCGCGTTCACGAAGGGCTGCACGATCGAGGCGCACGCGTTCGCGGACGCGGTCGGCCGCTATAGCGCATATGGCGCGACCGTGATCGGCGTATCCGCAGACGATATCGGCACGCTGGCGAAGTTTTCGGTCAGCGAGTGCCGCAGCAAGTTTCCGGTCGCGGCCGATCCCGACGCGAAGATCATCCGTGAGTACGACGCGAAGCTGCCCGCGATCAGCCGCGCGAACCGCGTGTCCTACGTGATTTCGCCGGAGGGGAAGGTGCTGTACGAGTACACGAGCCTGTCGCCGGACAAGCACGTCGAGAACACGCTCGCGGCGGTCAAGGCGTGGGCGGACGCGCACCCGAAGCAGTAAAGGGGGTGAACGGCGGGGACGAACGGGCGGGACGAAAGGAACGAAAGGGACGCCCGCCCCGCGGGCATGCCGCGGGGTGGGCGTGGCGGCGGGCGCGGCCGGTGCGGCGGCGCCCGCGGGCGTCATGCGCGCAGCGCCTGCTCGATCGGCACGCTGCCGCCGACGAAGCCGATCGTCTTCCTCGAGATCCCGAGCTTGATCGCCTCGATCGCGGCCCAGGCGACGTCCTGGCGCGACACCGGCGGTGCGTCGTCAAGTCGCTCCTCGGTCAGCGCGATCTTGCCGACGCCCGGGCCGTCCGCGAGCGGGCCTGGCCGCAGGATCACGTAGTCGACGCCTGATGCGATCACGCGCTCGTCGCCTTCGCGTTTCATCTGCGAGTAGTGGCGCAGCGCGTCGGGGCTGCGCTCGGGCCAGTACGCGGACAGCGAACTGATCACGACCAGCTTCTGCACGTTGAATGCGAGCGCATAGTCGGCCGCACGCGCGACCGCGTCGCGGTCGACCTGCTCCTCCTCGGTCGCGCCTTCCGACTCGGCAGAGCCGGCCGTGTAGATCACGTGCGTGATGCCCTGGAATGCGTGCGAGAAGTCGTCCGTCAGGTCGGCCTCGATCACCTTCGCGCCCGGCAGCGTATAGCCGTGCCGGCGCACCAGCGCCGTGACCTCGAATTCAGGCTGCTCGAGCAAAAGATCGGCACAGGCCTGGCCGGTGCGGCCGGCGGCGCCAATCAGCAGTACCTTGATCGTCATGAAACCGCTCCTTGATCGATGCGTCGCCAGTCCAGATGGGGACGGACGACCGATACTCAAGTGTATGTCGATTTGGCCCGCCGGCGGATAGCGAAATGGGGGCGTACCTGCGGCGGCGTACCGGCGACGCGGAGCTGCCCGCGTGCAACTATCGCGGGTGAGACCCCGCCGACCGGCTATCATGTGCGCGACGCATTTTCTGCCGCTACGCAATTCAACGCGTCGGCCAACCGGTTGGAGTACACATGGCATTACCCCTCGATAACGTCAGCATGGCGGTGTTCTGCGACTTCGAGAACGTCGCGCTCGGCGTGCGCGACGCGAAGTACGAAAAGTTCGACATCAAGCCGGTGCTCGAGCGGTTGCTGCTGAAGGGCAGCATCGTCGTCAAGAAGGCCTATTGCGACTGGGATCGCTACAAGGGGTTCAAGGCGGCGATGCACGAGGCGAGCTTCGAGCTGATCGAGATCCCGCACGTGCGGCAGTCGGGCAAGAACTCGGCCGACATCCGGCTCGTCGTCGACGCGCTCGACCTGTGCTACACGAAGTCGCACGTCGACACCTTCGTGATCATCAGCGGCGACTCGGATTTCTCGCCGCTCGTGTCGAAGCTGCGCGAGAACGCGAAGAAGGTGATCGGTGTCGGCGTGAAGAAATCGACGTCGGACCTGCTGGTCGCGAACTGCGACGAATTCATCTTCTACGACGATCTCGTGCGCGAGCAGCAGCGCGCGCTCGCGAAGCGCGAGCAGCAGCGGGTGGGCAACGGCGGTGCGAAGCGGCCCGACGAGCCGTCCCGCAAGCCGGAGCTCGAAGTGCGCCGGGCCGAGGCGATCGCGCTCGCGGTCGAGACCTTCGACGCGCTCGCGTCGGAGCGCGACGACGTCGGCAAGATCTGGGCGTCGGTGCTGAAGAGCGCGATCAAGCGCCGCAAGCCGGACTTCAACGAGTCGTATTACGGCTTCCGCGCATTCGGCAACCTGCTCGACGAGGCGCAGGCGCGCGGCCTGCTCGAGGTCGGCCGCGACGACAAGTCGGGCGCGTTCGTGTCGCGCGCGCGCCAGGCCGCGGCGGTGGAGTCGGCGGCGCCTGTCGAGGTGCCGATCGCGCAGGACGACGCGCGGGCGGTCGAGCCGGTGCACGCCGAGCGCGAGCGCCGCCACGGGCGGCACGGCGCCGCGCATGCGCAGGAAGCGGCGGCGCCGGTCGTGGCCGAGGCGGCCGAGCGCGACGCGGTGGAAGCTGCCGCGCCGGAAGCGGCGGGGCGCGCGGACGCGGCCGCCGGCCCGGGTGACGCGCACGACGAGAAGAAGGACAGCCGCAAGCGTGCGCGCAAGAGCGCGGCGAAGAAGGTCGCGACGAAGAAGGGCGGCGCGAAGAGGACGGACGGGACGGACGCGAAGGAAGCCGGCGCGAAGCAAGCTGTCGCGAAGGAAGCCGACGAGCGGCACGGCGACGAGCAACACGTTGACGCCAAGCATGCCGACGCGAGGCACGGCGAGCACAAGCACGGCGAGCACAAGCACGGCGACGGGAAGCACGCGGACGCGCCGCAGGTCGAGATGTTTGTCGACAGCGCACATGCCGACGCGAGGCCGGCAGGCACGAAGGCGGCGATCACCGCCGCCGTGGAGCCGCAGCCGGAAGCGGCCACGCCGGCCGAAGCATTCGCCGAGGCGGCTGCCGATGCGAAGCCGAAAAAGCCTGCCCGCAAGACGGCGCCGCGCGCGCGCCGTCCGCGCAAGACCGCGCCGGCCGCGGAGTGAAGGCCGCCTGCCGCGCCGGTTCGCCCGACGGCGCGCGCCGGATGCGGCCACGCCCGGCGCCTGCCGGGTGGCGCGAGTAGCAGGGCGGCGCCTGCGTCGCCCGACGTCGGCCGGTGCAACGCCGGACTGCCTGCAACGCTAGCCGTTCAGTGCATACGGCCGGGTCATCACTTCGAGGAAATGACCGTCCGGATCGTCGAAATACACGCCCCGGCCGCCGTTGTGCCGGTAGATTTCGCCGGCGTGCCGTTTCGACGGATCGGCCCAGTACGGCAGCCCTCGGTCGCGAATCCGTGTGAAGACCGCGTCGAACGCGGTTTCGTCGATCAGGAACGCATAGTGCTGCGACGTGATGTCGCCTGCCCGTTCGTAAAAGTCGAGCGACACGCCGTTGTCGAGCTGCACGACCAGCATCGATCCGAACGGGATCGGCGGCGGCAGTTCCAGCAGCTCCGTCAGGAACCGGCTCGACGCGAGCTTGTCGCGGCACCAGACGATCGTATGGTTCAGCTGGACGTTCATGGTGTGTCCCCGGGAAGCGCACGGCGGTGTGCATGGACTCACGATAGTCGATTGCCACCCGCGTTCAAGGCGACCGCCGTCACTCTCCCGCGACCGCCGCGCCGCCCGACGGCCGCCGCCCGCGCCGCCTCTCGGCCCACACCCGCAGCCGGTCCATGTACAGGTAGACGACCGGCGTCGTGTAAAGCGTCAGCATCTGCGACACGATCAGGCCGCCCGCGATCGCGATCCCGAGCGGCGCGCGCAGCTCGGCGCCGTCGCCGCTGCCGAACGCGAGCGGCACCGCGCCGAGCAGCGCCGCCATCGTCGTCATCATGATCGGCCTGAAGCGCAGCAGGCACGCCTCGTGGATCGCGTCGAACGACGATTTGCCGCCGTTGCGCGTCGCATCGATCGCGAAGTCGACCATCATGATCGCGTTCTTCTTCACGATACCGATCAGCAGGATCACGCCGATCAGCGCGATGATGCTGAACTCGGTCTTGAACAGCAGCAGGCCGAGCAGCGCGCCGACGCCGGCCGACGGCAGCGTCGACAGGATCGTGATCGGGTGGATGTAGCTCTCGTACAGGATGCCGAGTACGATGTAGACGGCCATCAGCGCCGCCACGATGAGGATCGGCTGGTTGCCCAGCGACTGCTGGAACGCCTGCGCGGTGCCCTGGAAGCTGCCGTGGATCGTCGGCGGCATGCCGATCCCGGCCATCGTCGCGTAGATTGCCTGCGTCGCCTGCGACAGCGACACGCCCGGCGCCAGGTTGAACGAGATCGTGGTCGCGACGAACAGCCCCTGGTGGTTGACCGACAGCGGCGTCGTGCTCGGCCCGAACGACGCGATCGCCGACAGCGGCACCATCGTCGATTTCGACGTCGACACGGCCGCACCCGACGACGCGCTCGACTTCCCGCTCGCCGCGATCGAGTTGAGCGCCTGGTTGCGCGCGGAATCCGACGCGATCGCGGCGGCGCTCTGCACGGCAGTGCCCGCGCTCGACGCGCCGGCCTTCGTCGCGACGTAGGTGCCGGCCGCCGCGTTGGTCGTCTGCGCGCCGCTCGCGCTGCCTCCCGACGTGCTGATCCAGACCTGGTTCAGCATCTGCGGGCTCTGCCAGTATTTCGGCGCGACCTCCATCACCACGTGGTACTGGTTCAGCGGGTTGTAGATCGTCGAGACCTGCCGCTGGCCGAACGCGTCGTACAGCGTGTTGTCGATCTGCGCGGGCTTGATGCCGAGCCGCGCCGCGGTCGCGCGGTCGATCGTCACCATCGCCTCGAGGCCGCCTTGCTGCTGGTCGGAGTTCACGTCGGCCAGCTCGGCGCGCTTCTGCAGCGCTTCGGTCAGCAACGGCCCCCACTTGTACAGCTCGGGGGTCGAGTCGCCGAGCAGCGTGAACTGGTATTGCGCGCTGCTCTGCCGGCCGCCGACACGGATGTCCTGCGCGGCCTGCAGGAACGTGCGCGCACCCGCGACGTCGCTGAGCGGCCGGCGCAGTTGCTGGATCACCTGGTCGGCCGACAGCTTGCGCTCGGTGCGATCCTTCAGCGTGACGAACATGAAACCCGAGTTGGTCTGCGAGCCGCCCGTGAAGCCGGCGACGCTCTTCACGTTCGGATTGTGCTGCACGATGCGCATCATCTCGGAGAACTTCAGCTTCATCGCCTGGAACGACGTGCTCTGGTCGGCCTGGATGCCGCCGATCATCAGCCCCGTATCCTGCTGCGGGAAGAAGCCCTTCGGCACGATGTAGTACAGATAGCCGTTCAGGACGACCGTCGCGAGGAGGGTCAGCAGGATCAGCCGCGGATGGCGCAGCGCCCACGACAGCGAGCGCTCGTAGCCGCGCTGCAGCGACGTGAAGCAATGCTCGAGGAAGCGCGCGAAGCGGCCCTCGTCGCGCTTGTCGTGCACCTCCGGCAGCAGCCGCGCGCACATCATCGGCGTGACGGTCAGCGACACCGCGAGCGATACGGCGATCGCGAGCGACAGCGTCAGCGCGAACTCGCGGAACAGCCGCCCGACGATGCCGCCCATCAGCAGGATCGGCAGGAATACCGCGACCAGCGACAGGCTCATCGACAGCACCGTGAAGCCGACCTCGCGCGCGCCGTCGAACGCGGCCTGCAACCTGGGCGTGCCGTTCTCGATGTGGCGCGTGATGTTCTCGAGCACGACGATCGCATCGTCGACGACGAAGCCGGTCGCGACGATCAGCGCCATCAGCGACAGGTTGTCGATCGAGAAGCCGAGCAGGTACATCGCGCCGAACGTGCCGACGATCGAGATCGGCACCGCGACGCTCGGGATCAGCGTCGCGCGCCAGTTGCGCAGGAACAGGAACACCACCATCACGACGAGGCCGACCGCGATCAGCAGCGTGCGCTCGGTATCGTTCAGCGATGCGCGGATCGTGGTCGACCGGTCGAGCACGGGCGTCACCTCGATGTCGGCGGGCAGCGCGGCGGTCAGCTTCGGCAGCGCCGCGCGCACGCGGTCGATCGTCTCGATGATGTTCGCGCCGGGCGAACGGTACAGGATCACGAGCACCGCGCGCTTGCCGTTCGCGAGGCCGAGGTTGCGCAGGTCCTCGACGGAATCGACGACGTCGGACAGCTCCGACAGCCGCACCGCCGAGCCGTTGCGGTACGCGACGACGAGATCGCGATACTGCGACGCCTCCGATGCCTGGTCGTTCGTGTAGAGCTGAAAGCGTTGCGGGCCGAATTCGATCGCGCCCTTCGGGCTGTTCGCGTTCGCCGACGCGAGCGCGGCGCGCACGTCTTCCAGCCCGATGCCGTAATGAAACAGCGCCTGCGGCTCGAGCTCGACGCGCACGGCCGGGTTCGCCGAGCCGCTGACCGACACCTGGCCGACGCCTTCGACCTGCGACAGCGATTGCTGCAGCACCGTCGACGCCGCGTCGTACAGCTTCGCGGGCGACGAGGTTTCGGACGTCAGCGACACGACCATGATCGGCGAGTCGGCCGGGTTGACCTTGCGGTACGTCGGGTTGCTCTTCAGTGCCGCGGGAAGGTCGGCGCGTGCGGCATTGATCGCCGCCTGCACGTCGCGCGCGGCGCCGTCGATGTCGCGGTTCAGGCCGAACTGCAGGATGATCCGCGCGTTGCCGACGGTGCTGGTCGACGTCATTTCGCTGACGTCGGCGATCGAGCCGAGGTGCCGCTCGAGCGGGCTCGTCACGCTGGTGGCGACCGTCTCTGGGCTCGCGCCGGGCAGCGACGCCTGCACCAGGATCGTCGGGAAATCGACCTGCGGCAGCGGCGATACGGGCAGCCTGATGAACGCGAACAGGCCCGCGAGCGCGACGCCGAGCGCGAGCAGCGTCGTCGCGACAGGCCGGGTGATGAAGGGGCGCGACAGGTTCATTTACTTACGCATCCGTGCGCGGGCCGGCGGCGGGGCCGTGGCGTTCGAACCAGCCGCGCACGCGGCGCGCGAGCGAATCGAAGCCGAGATAGATCACGGGCGTCGTGAACAGCGTCAGCACCTGCGACACGATCAGGCCGCCGGCGATCGCGATGCCGAGTGGCTGGCGCAGCTCGGAACCGGCGCCGGAGCCGACGATCAGCGGCACCGCGCCGAGCAGCGCGGCGAGCGTCGTCATCAGGATCGGCCGGAACCGCAGCAGGCACGCCTGGTAGATCGCCTCGCGCGGTGGCTTGCCTTCCGCGCGCTCGGCCTCGAGCGCGAAGTCGATCATCATGATCGCGTTCTTCTTCACGATGCCGATCAGCAGCACGATGCCGATGATGCCGATGATGTCGAGGTCGTGCCCGGTCAGCATCAGCGCGAGCAGCGCGCCGACGCCGGCCGACGGCAGCGTCGACAGGATCGTGATCGGGTGGATGTAGCTCTCGTACAGCACGCCGAGCACGATGTACATCGTGATGATCGCCGCGAGGATCAGGAACAGCTGGTTCGACAGCGACGCCTGGAACGCGAGCGCCGCGCCCTGGTAGCGGGTCTGGAACGACGCGGGCAGGCCGATCTCCTGCTCGGCCGCGCCGATCGCCTTCACCGCCTCGCCGAGCGACGCGCCCGGCGCGAGGTTGAACGAGATCGTCGTCGACGGGAACTGCGACAGGTGCGACACGAGCAGTGGCGACGGCCGCTCGTGGAACGTCGCGATCGACGCGAGCGGCACCTGGCCGCCGCCCGCGGACGGCAGGTAGAGGTCGTTCAGCGACTGCGCGTAGTGCTGTTCCTTCGGCGCGGACTCGAGGATCACGCGGTACTGGTTCGACTGCGTGAAGATCGTCGACACGATGCGCTGGCCGAACGCATCGTAGAGCGCGTTGTCGACTGTCGCGGGCGTGATGCCGAAGCGCGCGGCGTTCGCGCGGTCGATCTCGACGTACACCGACTGGCCGCTGTTCTGCAGGTCGGTCGCGACGTCGGCGAGCGACGGCTCCTGCTGCAGGCGCGCGACGAGCTTCGGCACCCAGGTCGCGAACTCGTCGGGGTTCGGGCTCGTCAGCATGAACTGGTATTGCGTCGGACTGACGGTCGAATCGATCGTCAGGTCCTGCACCGACTGCATGTAGAGCGAGATGCCCGGCACGTGCGACACGCGCTGCTGCAGGTCGCGGATGATCTCGGCCGCCGTCTCCTTGCGCTGGTCGCGCGCCTTCAGGTTGATCAGCATCCGCCCGCTGTTCAGCGTGATGTTGGTGCCGTCGACGCCGATGAACGACGTCAGGCTCTCGACGTTCGGATCCTTCAGGATCTCGGCCGCGAGCTGCTGCTGCCGCTCGGCCATCGCGCCGTACGAGATCGCCTGCGGTGCCTGCGTGATCGCCTGGATCACGCCGGTGTCCTGCGGCGGGAAGAAGCCCTTCGGCACGAGCACGTAGAGCAGGCCCGTCAGCACGAGCGTCAGCACCGCGACGACGAGCGTCGAGCGCTGGCGGTCCAGCACCCATTCGAGCGCGACCGCGTAGCGCGCGATCACCCAGTCGATCGCCAGGTGCACGCGCGCCTCGAAGCGGTGGCTCTCGGGCGGCGGCGAGTGGCGCAACAGCTTCGCGCACATCATCGGCACGAGCGTCAGCGACACGATCGCCGAGATCACGATCGTTACCGCGAGCGTGATCGCGAACTCGTGGAAGAGGCGCCCGACCACGTCGCCCATGAACAGCAGCGGAATCAGCACCGCGATCAGCGACACGGTCAGCGAAATGATCGTGAAGCCGATCTGCTTCGAGCCCTTCAGCGCCGCTTCGAGCGCCGAATCGCCTTCCTCGACGTAGCGCGCGATGTTCTCGATCATCACGATCGCGTCGTCGACGACGAAGCCGGTCGCGATCGTCAGCGCCATCAGCGACAGGTTGTTCAGCGAGAAGCCGGACAGGTACATCACCGCGAGCGTGCCGATCAGCGACAGCGGCACCGACAGGCTCGGGATGATCGTCGCGTAGACGTTCGCGAGGAACAGGTACATCACCAGCACGACGAGCGCGACTGCGAGCCCGAGCTCGAACTGTACGTCGCGCACTGCGGCGCGGATCATCGTCGTGCGGTCGGTGACGATGTGTACGTCGAGCGCCGCGGGCAGCGATTCCTGCAGCTTCGGCAGCTGCGCCTTGATCGCGTCGACCGTCTGGATCACGTTCGCGCCCGGCTGGCGCTGCACGTTCAGGATGATCGCCGGTTCCGAGTCGACCCACGCGCCGAGCTTGGTGTTCTCCGAGCCGTCGATGATCTTCGCGACGTCGGTCAGCATCACGGGGCGGCCGTTCTTGTACGCGACAACGGCGCTCTGGTACTCGTCGGCGCTCGTCAGCTGGTCGTTCGCGTTGATCGTGTACGCGCGCGTCGGGCCGTCGAAGTTGCCCTTCGGCGTGTTGACGTTCAGGTTCGAGACCGTCGTGCGCAAATCGTCGAGGTTCAGCCCGTACTGCGCGAGCGCGGTCGGGTTCGCCTGGATCCGCACGGCGGGGCGGTTGCCGCCCGACAGGCTGACGAGGCCGACGCCCGCGACCTGCGAGATCTTCATCGCGAGCCGCGTGTCGGCGAGGTCCTGCACCTGCGTGAGCGGCAGCGTCTTCGACGTGACGGCGAGCGTCAGCACCGGTGCGTCGGCCGGGTTGACCTTCGCGTAGATCGGCGGCGCGGGCAGATCGGACGGCAGCAGGTTGCCGGCCGCGTTGATCGCGGCCTGCACTTCCTGCTCGGCGATGTCGAGCGGCAGGTCGAGCGAGAACTGCAGCGTGATCACCGACGCGCCGGCCGAGCTCTGCGACGACATCTGGTTCAGCGACGGCATCTGCCCGAACTGGCGTTCGAGCGGTGCCGTCACCGACGACGTCATCACTTCGGGGCTCGCGCCCGGATAGAAGGTCTGGACCTGGATGGTCGGATAGTCGACTTCGGGCAGCGCCGCGAGCGGCAGGAAGCGCAGCGCGACGAGGCCGGCCAGCATGATGGCCGCCATCAGGAGGGCGGTGCCGACCGGCCGGAGAATGAAGATGCGGGACGGATTCATCAGGCGGCCCGCGCGTTATTGGGCAGGCGCCTGCGATGCGCCGCCGTGATGCTGGCCGCGGTGGCCGCCGCCTTTCGCGCCCGCTGCGCCCGATGCGCTCGATGCCGCGCTCGCGCCACGCGCGCCGGACGCGCCCCCCGCGCCTTTCGCCTTGTCGACCGGGATCGTGATCTTCGAGCCTTCGCGCAGGCGGTCGGAGCCGTCGGTGACGACCCGTTCGCCGACCGCGACGCCGTTGACGATGCTCGTGCGCTCGCCGTCGACCGGGCCGATCTTGACCTTGCGCACCGTCACCGTGTTGTCCGGCTTCACGATATAGACGAACTGGCCGATCGAGCCGGTCAGCACGGCCGAGGTCGGCACGATCGTCGCGTCGTGGATCACGTCGACGAGCAGCCGCGTGTTGACGAACTGATTCGGGAACAGCAGGCCTTCCTTGTTATCGAAGGTCGCGCGCAGCTTGACCGTGCCGGTGGTGGTGTCGATCTGGTTGTCGAGCGTCGCGAGCGAGCCAGTCTCGAGCGGGGTCGTGTTGCTGCGGTCGTATGCGGTCACCGACAGCTTGCTGCCCGCGTTCACCTGCTTGAGGATCGACGGCAGGTTGTCCTCGGACGTCGTGAAGATCACGCTCATCGGCTGCAGCTGCGTGATCACGACGATGCCGTTCGTGTCGCCCGGCGTCACGTAGTTGCCGGGGTCGACCTGGCGCAGGCCGACGCGGCCCGACACGGGCGCGGTGATGCGCGCGTAGACGAGGTTCAGCCGGGCCGTATCGATCGCTGCCTGGTCGGTTTTCACGGTGCCTTCATACTGCTTGACGAGCGACTTCTGCGTGTCGACCGTCTGCGATGCGATCGAGTCCTGCGCGAGCAGCGTCTGGTAGCGCTTCAGGTCGAGGCGCGCGGTCGCGAGCAGCGCCTCGTCGCGCGCATGCGTGCCTTCGGCGTTCTCGAGTGCATTCTGGTAAGGGCGCGGGTCGATCTGCGCCAGCAGGTCGCCCTTGTTCACGATCTGGCCTTCCTGGAACGCGACGGACTGCAGGTAGCCCGAAAGCTGCGTCTTCACCGTCACGTTCGCGAGCGGCGTCACGGTGCCGAGTGCGGACAGCACGATCGGCATCTCGCCGTGCGTCGCGGTCGCGACCTGCACGGGCTGCGGGACGTTCGCCATCGCGGCGGGACCGCCGCGGCCGCTGCGGCCGCCGCCGGCGTCCGGGCCGGCCGGGCCGGCGGGCGCGCTGCGCCACGGATGCCACCACAGCAGGCCGCCAATCACGACGAGCGCGAGCGCGCCAGCCATCAGCTTGCGGCGCGGGCGCCGCGCGGCGGTGGAGGCGGGCGCAGGTTCGCGCGCGGGGGGCGTGGGCTTTTGTTGATTGTCCATCGGTTCTGTCTTGATGACGACGCGGCGCGCTGCAAAGCGGGTCGCGCGTGGGCGTGCATGCGGCATCAGGCGGGCCGGCCCGGCCCCCGATCCGCGCGGGAAAAGAGCGTGCGCACCGCGGATGCGGCGCGGCGATGGGCATGATGCTACGTCCCGTCCCCGATAGAGTCCAGTGCGCTATCTTTCAACGGGTTACGGTCGTTACAGAACGCGACAGCAGGATGACAAAACGGTCAGGCGGCGCGGCGGCGCGCGGGCGCGCCGCCGATTTCCCGGGTAATCTTGGCGATGCACTCGTGCAGTGCCGGCACGACGTGTTCAGTGAGCCATTCCGGCGGGCACTGGTGCGATGCGCCGCCGCAGTTGACCGAGTAGCGCTGGCCCGACGGTCCGACGAAGCCCGCGGCGACCGCATTCAGGCCTTCGCGCCATTCCCCGATCGCGATCGAGTGGCCCATGCGGGTCGCGTCGTCGAGCGCCGGGTTGAGCCGTGCGAACACGTGCGGCCAGTCGTCGCCGGCCGCGGCCCGCAGCGCGTCGATCAGCGCGCCGCGCTCGTCGTCCTCGAGCGCGGCGAGATACGCGCGGCCCACCGCGGTGCGCGCGATGTCCATCCGCGAGCCGATCTCGAGCCGCGTGACGAGCACCGCCGAGCGCGGCCGGATCACGTCGATCGCGACCATGTCGAGCCGGTCGCGTACCGCGAGGTGCACGGACAGCGACGTGTGTTCGGCCAGCTCGATCATGAACGGCCGCGAACGCGCGCGGATGTCGAAGTTGCGCAGGAAGCCGTGGCTCAGCTCGAGCACCGACGCGGTCAGCACGAAGCGTTCGCTGTCCGGCAGCTGGAACAGGAAGCCGGCGCTGACGAGCGTCGCGGTGATCCGCGACACGGTCGGCTTCGGGATGCCGGTCAGTTCGGTCAGCTCGCGGTTGCTGACCGGCGCGTCGGCGGCGGCGATTCGGCGCAGCACGGCAAGGCCGCGCGCAAGCGCGGTAATCTCGTCGGGCGACGATTCGCGTTCGCGGGAAGCAGGAGGAGGCACGGGTATCGACACGGGAGGTTCTCTCAATTTCCGAAACTGTATTTCAATTTTCTTGCAATCGTACGATGATTGTCAAAAAATGCATGTTCTGCGAGTGAACCGGTCATCCGATGGGATTTTACGGGTTCACCCTTGGTTTATTAGGAAAACGCCGAAGCTTTCGCCGCTGTAAACTGCATTGATTGGTGCAAATACCGCTTGACTTGCCGGTCGGAAACGTAAAGAATGGCTCACGTTTTCGAAACATCGTTTCGCAGTTTAATCGACAACGGTGTTTCGCGCAGTCTCTCAGGTTCTAGCACGGCCCTCGGAATGGCTAGAACTTTTTTAGCGCCACGGTCTCCGTGGCGCTTTTTTTTGCCTGTCCGCCGCGACACGTCAGGCCCGTATTATCCCCCTCCTCGAAATTCGCCCACGCAAACACCCGGCGCATGCCCGGTGTGGACTTCTTCACGCGCAAAAAAAAGCGCGATGCCCGCAAAGGCATCGCGCGAAAGACGGCGTGGAGCCGACGAATGAAACGTGACGAAAACGGATGAGGCCGGAGTCCGTTGTCGGCGGGAGCGGAAGTCCCGCCGCTGCGATCAGGCCTTCGCGAGCTTGATGCTCGTCGGCTCGGCCGTCAGGTAGCCGACGCTCGCGCCGAACCGGTCCTTGAAGTTTGCGCGCACGAGCGGGTCGAGCGTCGGCTTGACCTTGTCGTGCAGCGGCGATTCCCAATCGCCCGCGTGCTGGAAATTGCTCATGATGTAGGTCCAGCCGTTGATCTCGTCGACCGCGTGCAGGCCCGTCGATTCGGCGCCGGCCGGGCAGGACAGCACGCGCGTGAGCGTTTTCGCGTCGACGTTGTACGCCCACAGGAAGTTGTTCACGTGCATGCCCGAGTCCTCGCCGATGAACAGCGTGCGCAGCTTCTCGGAGAACTTCAGGTTGTCGGGGTTCGCGACCTTGTCGGGGTTCGCGAGGTTGCCGAGCGCGTCGGCGGCGGCGAGGTCCTCGCCGACCAGCGCGGCCGGCGCGCTCATGTCGACCGGCACCCACTCGCTGTCGATCGCGGCGCCCGACGTGTCGCGCTGGCCGCCCTTCAGGTTCAGCGCGTAGGTCGCGCCCGCGGCGATCTTCTTGTCGAGCGCGACGTCGCGCGACACCGCGTTGCCCTTGACCATCGACGTCTCGATTCGCGACATCGCGGTGTAGACGATCTTGTCCTTCGCATTCACCGTCGTGCCTTCGAGCTTCGTGAATGCCATGCTGCCGCCGATCAGCGCCGCGTAGCGGTGCGTCTCGAGGAACGCGGCGGCCTTTTCCATGCCCGGCTTCACGCGGATCCAGTTGAACTTGCCGCCGAAATGGATCTTCGTGTAGCTCGCGTCGGCCGGATCGGTCGTCGCGACGTCCATGATGTCCGACGCCTTCAGCGTGTTCGCGAGCGCCTCGATCTCGGCGCTCGTCGCGTGGCCGATCTTGAGCCACGTGAGCGTCGCGGAGCCCGCGCCCGCCGACGACGTCTGCGTCCACTTCGCGACGTACAGCGTGCCCGCCGACAGGTCGGCCGCCTTGTCGGCGACGAACATGAAGAGGCCGCCGTTGGTCGCGTCGTCGCCCATCATCACGGTGCGCTGGTCCGGCATCACCTGGATCAGCTCGTGCGAGATGCGGCCGAGGCAGTAGTGCTTCTTCACGGTGCCCGTGCCGTCCGGATTGACGGTGATCTCCGGCAGGTGGCCGTAGTGATAAGGATTGGCCTTCGTTGCGTCGCCGAACGTGTTCTTGCTGAATGCCTTGAATTGCGCATCGGTCGCGGCCTTCGTCGCGTCCGGCTCGTATTCCTCGCTCGACAAATGCGTGCCCCACGGCGACAGGCTCGCGCCGCAGGTGATCCATAGGCCGTGTGCCTTCGACGTGTCGACGTTGTGGTACTTGACGAGCTTGAGCGCGCCGGTCGCCGGATCCTGGTCGAGCGTCAGCACCGCGATCGGCGACGGCAGCTGGCCGTACTGCGACACGCTCGCCTGGTCGCGCGTCGTGTATTCGAACTGCACGACTGCGAACACCGTGTTGCCCTTCACGCCGGGCACGCTCGCGTTCTTCAGCGTCAGCAGCGAGCTGCCGTCCGGGCAGTCCGAATAGAACTGGCGTTCCTTGCCCGCGACCGAACGGTCGATGATCGGCTGGTTGTTGATGTCGTAGTAGCCGCCCGCGAGGATCGTGCCGCCCTTGCCGTCCGGCACCATGTCGCCCGTTACGAAGAACGGCTTGTACGCGAGCTTGAAGTTGCGCGACGTGCCGTCGGAGAAGGACACCGACAGCGTCGAGCCGACCGTCGTCGCCGCCATCGCCGCCGCATTGTCGAGCGTCGGCGCGGCCATTGCCGAGAACGTCGCCGCGGTGAACGCGGCCGCGGGGGTGGCGGGGGTGGCGGCCGGGCTGTCGTCGCCGCCGCAACCCGTCAGCAGGGCAGGCAGCGCGAGACCGGAAAGGGGAAGCATCGGTGCGCCGGCGAGGATCTTCAGGGCCTGTCGACGGGAAGCATTGGGCAACGCGGGCATGGGGTGTCCAGTTTCGGTTATTGGAAGAATCGCCGTCGCGCGTTTGCAAACAGCAAGCGGCGCGAAGGCTATTTGAAAACTGGGCGGAAGTTTATAGGCGCTCGATGAAAGTTTTTTGAATTGAAATTGTATGGTTGCGTCGGGCGTCGGGCGTCGGGCGTCGGTTTGGCGCTCGGTTGTGCTCAGTCTCGTTCAGGCGTTGCCGAGATGCGGTGGATCGACAGATCGGCGCCGTCGAATTCCGCCTCGCGATCGAGGCGCAGGCCGACGGTCGCTTTCAGCGCGCCGTAGACGAGCGTGCCGCCGGCCAGCGCGATCGCGATGCCGCCGAGCGTGCCGAGCAGCTGCGACACGAACGACACGCCGCCGAGGCCGCCGAGCGCCGGCAGCCCGAACACGCCGGCCGCGATGCCGCCAAGCGCGCCGCACATCCCGTGCAGCGGCCACACGCCGAGCACGTCGTCGATGCGCCACTTGTTCTGCACGCAGGTGAACATTGCGACGAACAGCGCGCCGGCCGCGGCGCCGGTCGCGAGCGCACCGATCGGGTGCATCACGTCGGACCCCGCGCACACCGCGACGAGCCCCGCGAGCGGGCCGTTGTACGTGAAGCCCGGGTCGTTGCGGCCTGCTAGCCACGCGGCGAGCGTGCCGCCAACCATCGCCATCAGCGAGTTCACTGCGACGAGGCCGCTCACCTTGTCGAGCGTCTGCGCGCTCATCACGTTGAAGCCGAACCAGCCGACCGCGAGCACCCACGCGCCGAGCGCGAGAAACGGGATGTTCGACGGCGGGTGCGCGGCGATCCGCCCGTCGTTGCCGTAGCGGCCGTGGCGCGCGCCGAGCAGCAGCACCGCGGGCAGCGCGACCCAGCCGCCGAACGCATGCACGACGACCGAGCCCGCGAAATCGTGGAACGGCGCGCCGAACGCGTGCGTGAGCCACGCCTGCACGCCGTAGCGCTCGTTCCATGCGATCCCTTCGAAGAACGGATAGATGAAGCCGACGATGATCAGCGTCGCGACGAGCTGTGGATTGAATTTCGCGCGCTCGGCGATCCCCCCGGAGATGATCGCGGGAATCGCGGCGGCGAAGGTCAGCAGAAAGAAGAAGCGCACGAGCGCGTAGCCGCTGTGCTGCGACAGCGTGCCGATGTCGTCGAAGAACTCGACGCCGTACGCGATCGTGTAGCCGATGAAGAAGTACGCGATGGTCGACACCGAGAAATCGACGAGGATCTTCACGAGCGCGTTGACCTGGTTCTTCTTGCGCACCGTGCCGAGTTCGAGAAACGCGAAGCCCGCGTGCATCGCGAGCACCATGACCGCGCCGATCAACAGGAACAGTGTATCGACGCCGGATTTCAGACCATCCATTCCGAAGCTTCCTTGCTCAAAAAGTGGGCGAGGAACGCAAAAATCGAGCCAACGTGGTGAACGGATGCGTGGAAATGGTGCGAGGGCGCGATCCCGTGCGGCTTTCCGGGGAATCGCGCAGGTGCTTCGCTGCGCGGCCATGGGGTGGCGTCGATCGAGGCCGCACGCGTGTGGTGCGAAGCGTGCCGATCTGGTGCGCGCCGGGCGCGGTATGGTGCAACGTGGTGCAGTGCAGTGCAGTGCAGTGCAGTGCAGTGCAGTGTGCGCGGTGCGCACCGGGCTCGCGCGTCAGTGGCGCGTGAACAGCGTGCGAGTGCGGCGCAGCCGCAGCGCGAGCACGGTCCAGTAGGTGGAAACTGACGCCAGCCCGAACGCGGCGAGCGCGAATGCGGCGAAGCCGGCCGGCGACGCGTCGGCGCCGGCCGTGCCGAGGATGCCGCGCGCGACGATCAGCGCGGCTGTCCAGAAGCCGAGGATCGCCTGCGTGATCAGGCGCGCGGAATCGATGCGGCGCTTGCGGCCGATCTCCGGCGCATAGCGGTGGCGCGGCGCGCGCAGGAACAGAAACAGTGCGGCGGCCGTCAGCACGGCGAGAACGATGAACCAGTCGACTAGGAAATGCATGGACGTCGGGAGCGCGGCGATGTGAGTTGAGGCTGCATCACTTTAGTGCCACTGTCCGCGCGTTTGAATCAGACGAGTTCGAAATTGAAAGCCATTTTTAACCTGCAGCCGCGAAATGCGGCGCGCACAGGCGGTATCATCGACGTCGGTCCAATTGTGAAGGCCGTGCGACGCGCGGCCGGAGAATGCTGATGAACATGAAGTCTTGGCGGGTGCGCAGCGCGCCCGTTCTGGTCGCTGCCGCGTGCGCCGCAGCGTTGCTCGCAGGATGCGAGAAATCCGGCGCGCCGTCCGCGCCACCGCCCGATACGGCCGCGAGCGCGGCCGCCGACGTCGCGAAGCACGCGACCCAGGCGATCGACCAGGTCGCGAGCGCGGTGAACCAGCAGCTCGGCGCCGCGAAGGCCGGGATCGCGTCCGCTGCGTCGGCCGTGCCGCCACTGTCGGCCAGCAGCCTCGCGGCCGCCGCGCAGGCGCAGTTGAACGCGGCGGCATCCGCCGTCGTTGGCCAGGCCGCGTCCGAAGCCGGTGCAAAGATCGCGGAAGCGGGGCGCAAGCTCCAGCAATGGAACCCGCAGGGCGCGTCCGGAGCGAAGCCCGCCAGCGGGCAGTGACGCGCCGGTTGCACGAATGATGAAATGTAACTATCATGGTTGCATATTGTCGCTGGAAGCCGGTACGGGCCGGCGTCGCCGAGTGAGTCAGGAATGAATACCAGCAGCCGGTTCGCGTTTGCCGTCCACGTGCTCGCCTTGCTGTCGATGCAGGAAGGCGTGCCGCTGTCGTCCGACGTGATCGCGGGCAGCGTCAACACGAACCCGGCGCTGATCCGCCGGCTGCTGTCGATGCTGGCGGCCGCGGGGCTGACCACGTCGCAGCTCGGCGCGGGCGGCGGCGCGCTGCTCGCGCGCGAGCCCGGTGATGTCACGCTGCTCGACGTGTACCGGGCGGTTGACGACGCGCAGCTGTTCGCGCTGCACCGCGAGGCGCCGAATCCCGCATGTCTGGTGGGGCGGCACATCCAGGGCGTGCTGACCGACTACATTGGCGATGCGCAGCGCGCGATGGAAGCGTCGCTCGCAACCCGCACGCTGGCCGACGTGACGGCCGACGTGCTGCATTCCGAGCAGCATCGGCAGCAGCAGGCAGGTGCCGGCGGATGAGTGCCGGCAGGTGGTGAAGTGAGCCGGACCGGGTCCGGCACGACGCGGGGTTGACCACCCCATTTTTTTCGCTCTTATATGTAATTATGTAAGTTACATATTTTTCTTTCTGGAGAAACGACATGACGCAACGTCCTTTGAACATCGCACTGTTTGGCGCCACCGGCATGATCGGCTCGCGCATCGCGGCGGAAGCCGCGCGACGCGGCCATCGCGTAACGGCGCTGTCGCGCACGCCCGGTGCGACCGCCGACGGCGTCAACGCGAAAGCGGCCGACCTGTTCGATCCGGCCAGCATCGCAGCCGCGCTGCCGGGGCATGATGTCGTCGCAAGCGCCTACGGCCCGAAGCTGGACGACACGGCGAAGGTCGTCGCAGCCGCGCGGGCGCTCGTCGCCGGTACGCGCGAGGCGGGCCTGAAGCGGCTCGTCGTGGTGGGGGGCGCGGGCTCGCTCGAAGTCGCGCCGGGCAAGCAGCTCGTCGATGCGGAAGGGTTTCCGGACGCCTACAAGGCGGTCGCGCTCGCACACCGTGATGCGCTCGACTACCTGCGTACGGTTGAAGACCTCGACTGGACGTTCTTTGCGCCGGCCGCATTGATCGCGCCGGGCGAGCGCACGGGCACGTTCCGCACCGGTGTCGGCAAGCTGATCGTCGACGCGAACGGTGACAGCAAGATCTCGGCGGAAGACTACGCGGTCGCGTTCGTCGACGCGCTCGAGCAGGGCAGCTTCGTGCGCGAGATCGCGACCGTCGCGTACTGAGCGCGTAGTGAGCAAGTGGGCGGCCGGCGGGCGGCGAAGCCAGGCCGCCGGCGACCCGCTTCGGCGGGCGCACCGCAACTTGCGGCTACACTAGGCGATCCGTGCTTCCCCAGACAGGATCGCATTTTGCTTTCGGATTCCTTGCATCTTCCGGGCTGGGTGATAACGGGCTGGTTAACGGGCTGTTCTTCGGCCAGGTTTTCGGCCTGTTGTCTCGTGTTGCTGGCCTTGCTCGCCGTCGCGCGCGGGTGGGTCAGGCCCCGTATCGTGTTGTGCGCGGCGGCGCTCGGCCTCGCGTTCGCGCAGCCGGCCGGCGCCGCCGTCACGCCTCCCGGTCTCGCCGCCTTCCAGAAACTGATCGCGCCGGCTGCGGCCGACGCGCCTGCATCGGCGTCAGGGGCTTCAGGGGCCCCATCGTCCGCATCGGCCGCATCGGGCGTGGCCGCGTCGGGCACCGCCGCGGCGTCCGCGCCATCGCCGGCGAGCGCCGCGGAGATCGCGCGTTCGTTCAACGCGGTGATCCGCATGCTCGACAACGATCGGCAGCGGACCGCGCTCGTGTCCCAGCTCAAGGCGCTGCGCGACGTCGCGCAGACCGCGCAGGCGGCGTCAGCCGCATCGGCCGCGTCGGATGCGAATGCCGGCCTGTGGGGCGCGATCGCGTCGGGCATGGCGTCCGTCGAAGCGAACATGAAGCACGGCGACTCGCCCGCACGCTACTGGGCGGGCCGCTTCAACGCGGCAGGCAACGAGCTGTATACGATCGTCAGCGGCCAAGGGCCCGAGTCGTTCGGCGTCGTCGTGCTCGACTTCGTGCTGCTGCTGCTCGGCTGGGGCGCCTGCGCAATCGCGCTGATCTGGCTGCAGCAGCGGCTCGCCGCGCGGGCCGGCGTCGTCATCAAGCTGAATCCGAACCCTAGCGCGGGCGAGATGCTGAGGTTCGCGCTGCGCCGCGTCGGGCCATGGATCATCGCGTTCGCGGTCGTGTTCGCGATGTCCCGAAACCTGCCGGAATCGCTCGGCCGCATCGTCGCGCTCGTGGTCGCGTACGTGATCGTGGCGGGCTCGGTGTTTGCTGCGCTGTGCCTGATCATGTTCGCGCTGTTCAGTGCCGGGCATCGCCGGGCGGCGGGGCACGTGCTGATCGAGCGGTCGTGGCGCCTGCTGCGCGTGATCGGCGCGTTCGGCGCGCTCGGCGACGCCGCGCTCAACTACGACATCGCGCACCAGCTCGGCACCAATCTCGCGGGCCTGATCGCGACGGTCGCGAACATGGCGGCCGCAACGCTCTGCGCGTATTTCGCGCTCGCGTACCGGCGGCCCGTCGCGCACCTGATCCGCAACCGCAGCCATATGCAGCGCACCCAGCACCGCGCGACGACCGAGATGGCGGAATTTGCCGCGTGGGTCTGGCCGGTGCCGGTGCTGCTGCTCGCGTTCGCCGCGGTGCTGGGCACGCTCGCGGGCAGCAGCACGTCGTCGAACCTGCTGCAGACGTCGGTCGTCACCGCGCTGCTGCTCGTGCTCGCGTTCTTCCTGTCGGCGGTCGTGCTGCGCATCACGCGCCCGAACCCGACCCATCGCCGCGTGCGGCGCAACCAGTCCGCGTACATCGCGCGGCTCGTGCGCTTCGCCGGCTCGCTCGTGACGCTGCTGATCTGGCTCGGCTACGTCGAGCTGACGTCGCGACTGTGGGGCATCTCGATCGCGCGGATCGTCGAGCACAGCGTCGCCGCGCGCGGGATCGCGCAGGCGGTCACCGCGATCGTGGTCACGTGGTTCGTGTCGTGGCTCACGTGGATCATCGTCGACACCGCGATTCTCGAGGCGCTCAATGCTGCCGCCGCGCGCCGCGGCCGCAACCCGAGCGTGCGCGCGCGCACGATGCTGCCGCTCGTGCGCAACGTCGTGTTCATGACGATCCTGACGATCGCCGCGGTCGTCACAGCGGCGAACCTCGGGATCAACGTGACGCCGCTGCTCGCCGGTGCGGGCGTGATCGGCCTCGCGGTCGGTTTTGGCGCGCAGTCGCTCGTGTCGGACCTGATCACGGGGCTTTTCATCATCGTCGAGGACACGATCTCGGTCGGCGACTGGATCGACGTCGACGGCGGGCATGCGGGCACCGTCGAACACCTGTCGATCCGCACCGTGCGGCTGCGCGACGGGCAGGGCGCGCTGCACGCGATTCCGTTCTCGCAGATCAAGATCGTGAAGAACCTGTCGCGCGATTTCGGCTGCGCGGTGTTCGAGGTGCGCGCGCCGCTGTCCGCCGACGTCGACGCACTCACGCACCTGATCCGCGACGCGGGCGCCGACCTGTGGAGCGACTTCACGGTGCGGCGCCTGATGCTCGGCGGCGTCGAGGTGTGGGGGCTCGACCGCTTCGAGCCGAACTGGCTGATCGTCAAAGGCCAGATCCGCACGCAACCGCAGCAGCAGGCGGCCGTGATGCGGGCGTTCAACGCGCGCGTGAAGGCGAGGATGGAAGCCGCGGGCATCGAAATTCCGGTGCCGCAGATGCAGGTGGTCGGGGCGCCGTGGGCAATGCACGGGGAGCCGGTGGCGGACGTCAGCGAGACCCCGGTGGCCAGCGAGGCTGCGCCGCTTGTGCCGGTCGCTGCGGCGGTTTCCGCGTCGGCGCGTTCCGCAGACCACGCGGGGCCGGTTTCGGTTTCGTCGCCGCGAGACGGCAGTTCGGCCTGACGCATCGTCGCGATCCGTTCGCCGGACCCGCCATACACGTGCAGCGACACGGCCGCGGCCTCGCCCGCCGCGCTGCACGGTCACGGAAAGGGCGGCTGACGTTCGCATCGTGTTCTCGTTTGCGTTGTCGGGCACGTGACGGAAACGCACACGCATGATTGGTATTTATACCGGTCGACGCGAAGACACGGATTCCATATTGTTCCCCGGGATGTGCTATGCATAGAACAATTTTCTATCCAGGAGGGGCCGGGGAAATGGATGCCATCGATCGCAAGCTGCTCGAGCTGCTGCAGGCGGATGCCACGCTGCCGATCGCGGAGCTCGCGCAACGCGTGAACCTGTCGCAGACGCCGTGCTGGAAGCGCGTGCAGCGGCTGAAGGAAACCGGCGCGATCCGCGCGCAGGTGGCGCTCTGCGATCCGCGCAAGCTCGGCGTCGGCACGACGGTGTTCGTCGCCGTGCGCACCAATCAGCACACCGAGGAGTGGGCGCAGCGCTTCACGCAGGCGGTGCGCGACATGCCGGAAGTGGTCGAGGTCTATCGGATGAGCGGCGAGACCGATTACCTGCTGCGCGTCGTGGTGGCCGGCATCGACGACTACGATCGCGTGTACAAGCAGCTGATCCGCGCGGTGCCGTTGTTCGACGTCAGTTCGTCGTTCGCGATGGAGCAGATCAAGTATTCGACCGCGCTGCCCGTGCGCGACGTTGCCGAACCCGCATAGCGCGCGGTGTGATGGCTGCCGCAGTGCGCGGTGCCTCGCCTGCGGCGTGCGGGGCACCGTCAGCGGTGCAGTGCGGCTTCGGCGCCGCGCGCGAGCGCACGGGCGCGTTCGTCGGCGAGCGCGTCGCGGCGCACGAAGTCGGCGACGAATGCGCTCGCCGGATGATGATGCAGCGCGTACGGCGTGTCCCATTGCGCAAGCCGCCCGTGCTGCATCACGCCGATCCGGTCGGCAATCGCGAACGCTTCGGCCTGGTTGTGCGTGACGAGAATCGCCGTGTGGCCCGTGCGCTTCAGGATGTCGCGCAATTCGAACGCGAGCCGCTCGCGCGTATCGACGTCGAGGTTCGAGAACGGCTCGTCGAGCAGCAGCAGTTCCGGCGACGGCGCGAGCGCGCGGGCGAGCGCGACGCGCTGTTGCTGGCCGCCGGACAGTTCGTGCGGATAGGCACCCGCGGCATCGGCGAGGCCGACGAGTTCGAGCATCTCGGCGACGCGCGCGCGCCGTTCGGCGGCCGGCTGCCGCCGCAGGCCGAACGCGACGTTGTCCGCGGCGCTCAGGTGCGGGAACAGCGCGTAGTCCTGGAACATCATGCCGATGCGCCGCCGCTCGGGCGGCACGTCGATGGACGGCGACGCGACGGGCGCGCCGTCGAGCACGATGCGGCCCGCGCGCACCGGCTCGAAACCGGCGATCGCGCGCAGCACGGTCGTCTTGCCGCAGCCGGACGCGCCGAGCAGGCAGCCGATGTCGCCGCGGGGCAGCGCGAGGCTCAGCGCGTCGACCACCGTGCGGCGGCCGTGGGGTGTGTCGTAGGCGACGCAGAGGGCGTCGAGTTCGAGCAGGTTCATGATGTCAGGATCCGATCTTGTGACGGGTGCGGGCGAGCAGGATCACGGGCACGAGCCCCGCGAGCACGATCGCGAACGCGGCGACCGCGCCTTCCTCGTAGGTGCCGCGCGCGGCCTCCGCGTACAGCCAGGTCGCGAGCGTGTCGAAGTTCAGCGGGCGCAGCAGCAGCGTCGCCGGTAATTCCTTCATCGCGTCGACGAACACCAGCAGCGCGCTCGTCGTCATCGCGGGCCGCAGCAGCGGCAGGTGCACGCGCCGCAGCGTGCCGCCCGCGGTCTCGCCGAGCGAGCGGGCCGCCTGTTCGAGCGATGGCGGGATGCGCGCGAGGCCCGCTTCGATGCTGCCCGCCGAGATCGCGAGGAAGCGCACCGTGTACGCGATCACGAGCGCGCCGACCGACCCCATCAGGATCAGCCCGTCGCGGCCGAGCAGCGCGCCGATCGCGCGGTCGGCGGCCGCGAACGGCAGCAGCAGCCCGATCGCGAGCACGGTGCCGGGCACCGCGTAGCCGAGGCTCGCGATCCGTGCGCAGACGCGCGCCGGGCCTGTGCCCGCGCCACCGCCGCTGCCGCTGCTGTCACGTTGTGTGCGCGCGGCCCAAGCGACGATCAGCCCGCATGCGAGCGTCGCCGCGGTGGCGGCGAGCGCGACCGTCAGCGTGTTCGCGAGCCCCGTCAGCAACTGCGCGGACACGCCGCCGACGAGATGGAGCCGCTTGGCCGTTTCGACCGCGAGATACGCGGCCGGCGCGCCGAAGCCGAGCAGCACCGGCAGCCAGCCGAGCGTGGCGGCGCTCCACGCGGCCGGGCCCGTCAGGCGGCGCGGCGCGATCGGCCGCATGCGCCGGCCGTGCGTATAGCGCTGGCGGCGGCGCCCGTAGCGTTCGAGCGCGATCATGCCGACGACGATCGCGAGCATCGCGAGCGCGATCTGCGCGGCGCCGGCGAGATCGGAGCGCGTGATCCACGTCGTATAGACGGATACCGTCAGCGTCTGCACGCCGAGAAACTCGGACGCGCCGATGTCGTTCAGCGTCTCGAGCAGCGCGAGGCTCGCACCGACCGCGATCGCGGGCCGCGCGAGCGGCACGACGACGCGCCAGAACGTCGCGACGCGTCCCGCGCCGAGCGTGCGCGCGGCTTCGAGCAGGCTCGCGGACTGCGTGACGAACATCGCGCGCGTGCTCAGGTAGACATACGGATACAGCACGAAGCCGAGCACGAAGATCGCGCCGGGCAGCGAGCGCAGGTCGGGCAGCCGGAACTGGCGCGGGCTGTCGAAGCCGAGCAGCCAGCGGATCGCGCCCTGCACGGGGCCGATCGGGTGCAGCAGGTCGAGATACGCGAACGCGACGATGTAGGTCGGCACCGCGAGCGGCAGCAGCAGCGCCCAGGTCAGCGCGCGGCGCCCCGGGAAGTCGTACGCGGTGACGAGCCACGCGCAGCCGGTGCCGACGGCCGTGACGATCGCGCCGACGCCCGCGAGCAGCAGCAGCGTGTTCGCGAGCGCCTGCGGCAGCACGAATTCGGCGAGGTGACGCCAGTGTGCGAAATCTGCGTCGAGCGCGGCGCAGATCAGCGTCGCGAGCGGCGCCGCGACTGCCGCGGCGATCACGAGCGCCGCGACGAGCCAGATGCCGCCCTTCACGCGCGGCGCCCGCCGCAGGCGACGCGCGCGCGCGAACGACGCGTCGGTCGGGGCAGTTGGGGCAGTCGGGCCAGTTGTGTCAGTTGTCAAAGCCGACCTTGTCGACGAGCTGGCTTGCCTGCTTGCGATACTTCGCGATCTCCGCGAGCGGCAGCGGATCGACCTTCAGCGGGCCGAAGCTCGCGACGACCGGGTCGAGCTTCACGTTCGCACGCACCGGATACTCGTAGTTCGCCTGCGCGTACAGCGTCTGCGCGTCGGGCGATACGAGGTATTCGAGCAGCCTGACCGCGTTGGCCTTGTGCGGCGCGTGCTTCGCGACCGCCGCGCCGCTGATGTTCACGTGCGTGCCGCCGCTCTTTTCGTTCGCGAAGGTCGGCCGCACGACCTTGATCGCGTCGCCCCATTTGCGCGCGTCGGAGCCAGGCTCGGCGTTCTTCATGTGGCCGACGTAGTACGCGTTCGCGAGCCCGACGTCGCAGATGCCGCCGAGGATGTCGCGTGCGACGTCGCGGTCGCCGCCTGTCGCCTTGCGCGCGAGGTTTGCCTTCACGCCGCGCAGCCACTTCTCGGTGGCGGCCTCGCCGTCGTGCGCGATCATCGCGGCGACGAGCGCAGTGTTGTACGGATGCTGGCCCGAGCGGATGCACACCTTGCCTTTCCATTTCGGATCGGCGAGATCTTCGTAGCGGAACGCGTCGACCTTCAGGTCCTTCTCGACGTACAGCACGCGGTCGCGCAGCGACAGCGCGTACCAGTCGCCCTGCGCGCCGCGCAGGTTCGCGGGAATCGCGTCGTCGAGCGCCTTCGAGCGGACCGGCTGCGTGAGCCCGCCGTCGACGAGGTCGAGCAGGTTGCCGATGTCGACCGTCATCAGCACGTCGGCCGGCGACTGGCCGCCTTCCGCCTTCACGCGTTCGAGCAGGCCGTCCTTCACGAACACGGTGTTGACCTTGACGCCGCTCTGTTTCGTGAACGCGTCGATGAGCGGCTGGATCAGCTTCGGCTCGCGGGTGGTGTACAGGCTGACTTCGTCGGCGGCATGGGCAAGCGGCGCGAACGCGGCGGTGGACACGGCGAGGGCGCTGACGAGCGGAAGCAGGCGGGTGCGCGAAGGCGACATGGAGGCTCCGATGAGGCAGGCGGGCTAATGGGTGTTCCGGGGCGCGCCTGCCGCTCGAGCAACCCGGAACATTACACAATGAAAGATTTCGGATTCTAGATCGAAATGGGAACGATTATCAAATGAAAGCTTGCGGCGAGCCCTGGCAGGCGTGTGTAGAAGGGGGGACGGAGCGCGAAGGGAGAGTTTCGGCAAGGTGCGCGCAAGCGCGTAAAATGCCCGCTTCGATGAATTTGACGGAGCAGGGCCGCACCATGAACGATCAGCGCAAGAAGAATCCGGTACGCAACGTGGGCATCCTGATCGTCGTGGCCGTGTCGATCGTGATCGGGACGATCCTGTACAACGCGATCTCGGAGAAGCGCGCGTACGACGAGGCCCATCCGGCCGAAGCGACGAGCGCGTCGACCGCGCACTGACGTCGCGGCGGCGCACGCGCGAGACGCGTCGAGCCGCCGGACTGTCGGGCTACCGGACCACCGAAACAACAACGCGAATCCGGCCGGGAGCGGCGGGATTCGCGTGCCCGGGACCGGTCCGGCCCCGACAGAAGCGACGCGCGGGCACCGGAGTCGGCGCGCCGCGCGTTTGCGTCAACGTGACGCAGGAGCGAATTTCGGGCGGATCCGGACGAAGAAGACGGCCGCGAGCAGCACGAGCCACGCGGCGCCGACATACAGCGCGATGCGCGTGTCGTCGAACCAGCCGAGCATCACGATCACGAGGCCCATGAACGCGATCGTCAGCGCCGGCGCGACCGGCCACAGCGGCACCTTGAACTTCAATGCCGCGACTTCGGCTGCCGGCAGGCGCCGCCGCATCGCGACCTGCGACAGCAGGATCATCAGCCACACCCACACCGTCGCGAACGTCGCGATCGCCGCGACCACCAGGAACACGTCCTTCGGCATCAGGTAGTTGAGCAGCACGCCGACGAACAGCGCGCCGGCCATCACGAGCACCGTGACCCACGGCACGCCGTGGCGCGACGTCGACATCAGCACGCGCGGCGCCTGGCCTTGCTGCGCCATCCCGAACATCATGCGGCCCGCGCCGAAGATGTCGCTGTTGATCGCCGAGATCGCCGCGCTGATCACGACGAGGTTGAGGATCGTCGCAGCCGATTTCACGCCGAGCGCCGAGAAGATCTGCACGAACGGGCTGCCGTCGTTGCCGACACCCGTCCACGGGCTGATCGACATCAGCACGATCATCGTCAGCACGTAGAACAGCAGGATCCGCGCGGGCACCGCGTTGATCGCGCGCGGGATCACGCGCTCGGGGTCCTTCGCCTCGCCGGCGCTCATCCCGATCACCTCGATGCCGCCGTACGCGAAGATCACGACCGACAGCGACGCGATCAGCCCGCCGATTCCGTTCGGCAGGAAGCCGCCGTGGTTCCACAGGTTCGCGAGCGACGGCGCGTCGGCCGCGTGGCCGAGATGCATGCCGGTCGCGAGGATCGCGACGCCGCCGCCGATCATGGCGACGATCGCGCCGACCTTGATGATCGACAGCCAGAACTCGAGCTCGCCGAACACCTTCACGTGGCACAGGTTCAGCCCGCAGATCACCGTCACGACGCCGAGCACCCAGATCCACTGCGGCACGCCCGGAAACCAGAAGCCCATGTAGATGCCGAACGCGGTGATGTCCGCGATCGCGACGATCACCATTTCCAGCGTATAGGTCCAGCCGGTGACGAAGCCCGCGAACGGGCCGAGGTTCTCGGTCGCGTAATGGCCGAACGAACCGGCGACGGGCTCGCGCACGGCCATTTCGCCGAGCGCGCGCATCACCATGTAGACGGCTGCACCGCCGAGGATGTAGGCGAGGATCACCGCCGGGCCCGCGAGCTGGATCGCGGACGCCGAGCCGTAGAACAGGCCGGTGCCGATCGCCGAGCCCAGCGCGAGAAAGCGGATGTGCCGCGCGCTCAGGTGGCGCTGCAAGTTCTTCATCGAGTCTCCGATATGGTTATTGCGATGGACCGGGCGAGCGGGGCCGGTCCGGTCGAATCGAAGTTGTCTATACAACTTGAAATCGGACGAATGATACCAAGCGACGCGCGTCGCGCGGAATCAGGGAATCCCTGACTGGCGCAACGCGCGGAAGCGGCAAGGGGAAGCGGGGCGGCGGCGTGCCGCCCGGTGCGATGCATGGTTGCGGTCCGTCGGAACAGAGGCGCGGGGGCAAGCGGGCGCCCGCGGGCCCCCGCGGCGTCATGCGGGCAAGCGGATCACGCTCGCATCCTTGCGGATCAGCAGCGACGACGCGAGCATCTGCTTGCACTGGTGCGCGAGCACCTTCAGGTCGTGCGTGCGCTCGGCGCTTACCGAGCCGGACTGCTCGGCGGCGACGACCATCGCGTCGAGATCGCGCGTGATCTGCCGGGTCGCCTCGAGCTGGTGCGCGGGCGGCGGCTCGCCGGCCTCGGCCTTCTCGAGGTTGTCGAGCACGGCGGCGAGGCCGCGCTGCAGCGCGTCCGCGTGGTTCGGGGCTGGAACGGCGGGATTGGCCGGATTGGCCGGGCCGCCGTCGGCCGAGCAAGCATTGCGGATCAGCGGCGCGGCGGCCGTGATCTGCGCGCCGAGCACGTGCGTCTGCACGAGCAGGTCGTTCAGCTCCGGCACGAAACGCTGGTGCGCCTTCGGCTCGATCATCATCCGCTGGAATGCCTGGCCGAGGTTCGCGAACGCGATGTGCACGTTCTTGCGCGCGAGGCGATACGGGTAGTCGCTATCGAGGCTGGCCGCGGGCACCTCGACCGCGGCCGCGACGACCGGCACGACGGCCGCGCCGTCGGGGCCCCGCATCGCGGCCTCGGACACGGCCGGCGCGCGCCCGCTGCGTCCGACGCGCCACGCGGCCTCGAAGTACTTGCGGGTCGAGCTCAGCACGTCGGTGACGAGCTTGCCCATCAGCCGGTACTCCCAGTACGGGAACAGCCGGCTCGCGGCGATCGCGATCATGCAGCCGACCACGGTGTCGATCGCGCGCTCGCCGATGATGCGCATGTTGCCCGGCGCGAGCAGGTGGAACATCAGCAGCACGTACGACGACGTGAACACGACGCTCGCCGCGTAGTTGAACAGCAGCAGGCTGTAGCTCATCACCATCGAGCCGAACATCATCACGATCAGCAGGTGCGGATTCTTGACCGTGTAGATCAGCGCGAGGCTCGCCGCGCAGCCGATCAGCGTGCCGACGATACGTTGCACGTTGCGCTGCTTGGTCAGCGAATAGCCGGGCTTCAGGATGATGATGCTCGTCATCACGATCCAGTAGGCATTGGTGAGCGGCAGCAGTCGCCCGAGCCAGAAGCCGACCGCGACCGCAATCGTCACGCGCAGCGCGTGCCGGAAGCTCGGCGAGCGCATGTTCAGGTTCGAGAAGATCAGCAGCGGCGACATCCGGCGGCGCTGCAGGAAGCGCGTGAGCGCCTTGTCGATCTTCAGCTCGGTCTGCTGCGGATCGGCGCGGCCGGACAGGTTGCGCCGCATCCGCTCGATCAGGCGCGTCGCGCTCCAGATGCGCCGGAACGTCGCAAGCACCGCCGCGTATGCTTCCGCGTTGGTGGTCGGGAAGTTCTTCTTGCGCATCAGCTCGATCTCGTACTCGATCGCGCGCAATTCGGCTTTCACGCTGATCCGTGAATGCGGCGCGCGGTTCTCGAGCACCGCGAGGCCGATCTCCTCGAGGTCGGCGGCCGCCTTGCGGATCAGGTCGCGATAGAAAATGATGAGATCGGAGCCGCCGAACGTGTTGCGCACGAGCGGGTAGTCGGTGTGCGCGCCGACGAACAGCTCGTGCAGGTCGACGCTGTTGATGAACAGGTTGTACATCGTCACGCGGCCTGGGTCGAGCTTGCCGCGCCGCAGCTTCGGCAGGTTGCGCAGCACGATGTCGCGCGCGGTTTCCTGCGTCTCGACCGCAGTGATCTGCTTCGCGACGAGATTGCGGTAGCACTCGTCGAGATCGGCGTCGAGGTCGTAGAACGCCGCGCGCGCGAGCAGGTAGTCGGCGCACGCGAACAGGCTCTCGGCGAGCGCCTGCTGCTCGATCCGGCGTGCCTGCCATTGCGACACGACGGTCGCCCAGTACGTGTACCAGAGGCCGCCCGCGAGAATCCAGCCCGCATTGATGAACGCCTGCAGCGGCGTGAGCTTCTCCTCGAGCGTCATCACCATCATGAACAGCGTCGCGAAGCTGATCTGCGGCCAGCGATTGCCGTAGACGACGATCAGCGACAGCACGAACGTGAGCGGCACGATCGTCAGCCACAGCGCGAAGATGTTCGGCGTAGCGAGCCCCGTCGCGAGCGCGGCGAGAAAGCCGATCACGCTGCACGCGAGCATTTCGTTGTGCTTGTACTTGAGCGGGCCCGGCATGTCGACGACGCACGCGCCGAGCGCGCCGGTCGAGATCGTGAAGCCGAGCTCGCGGTTGTGGAACACGATCAGGCACAGCACGGCCGGCAACGAGACGCCGACCGCGATCCGCAGGCCGCCGAAAAAATACTGGCTGTAAAAAAACTTTCTGATTTCGACGGAATAGCGCATCGATGGGCTGAATGGCTGACGACGACGCCAGGGCGGCGTCCGGACTGGCGACGAGTCTATCGTATTTCGCGCTGCCGAAGACCTTGCCTCCCGTAGATGAGCCGACCCTGGCCGTTCGGCGGATACGCGCGGCGGCGGTCGTTTGCTATCCTTGGTGCTTCCGTTCGCCCGGCCCGGCCGGCGCGACGCTTCGACGTCAGTTTCATGCTCCACCTCTTTTATTCGAACCGTCACGAAACGCTGGCCGATGCGCTGCTCGACGATCTCGCCGCATTCCCGGCCCGCGAAGGGCCGTGGGCGCCGCAGCAGATCATCGTGCCAAGCGCGGCGCTGCGCCGCCGTCTCGAACTCGACATCGCCGAGCGCCACGGCGTGTGCGCGAACGTCGAGTTCACCTATCTCGCGCAGTGGCTGTGGGCGCAGATCGGCCGCGTGATGACGGTGCCGAAGCGTTCGCCGTTCGCGCCAGAGCGCCTCGTATGGCGCTGCTACCGGCTGCTTGCCGGCGGGCAGGGCGACGCGCCGTGGCTTGCGTCGCCGCGGCTCGCCGCGTATCTGTCCGCGTCCGACGACGCGATGCGCTACGAACTCGCGCAGCGCGTCGCGACGGTGCTCGATCACTACCTGACCTATCGTCCCGAGTGGCTGGCCGCGTGGCAGGCGGGCGACTCGGTCCTCGCGGGCGACGGTGCGCCGCGCGGCGTCAGCGATGCGGCGCGCGACGACGAGCGCTGGCAGGCCGCGCTGTGGCGTGCGCTGCTCGCGGAGCTGAGCGACAGCGGCACGCCGCCCGCGCACCGCTTTCTCGGCGAAGCGCGCCATCTCGATCTCGACACGGTCGCGCGCTTGGACTGGCCGGAATCGGTCAGCGTGTTCGCACTGCCGACGATGCCGCCGCTGCACGTCGCGCTGCTGCGCGAGCTGTCGCGCTGGATCGACGTGCGGATCTACGCGCTCAACCCGTGCCGCGAGTTCTGGTTCGACATCGTGACCGCCGCGCACGCGGAGGCGCTCGACGCGGCCGGGCGGCTCGACTACCAGGAAGTCGGCCATCCGCTGCTCGCCGAATGGGGCCGCCAGACGCAGGCGCAACTGCACATGCTGCACGAGCTGACCGAAAGCGCGGCGTCGGGCGATGCGTCGTACTACGTCGGGAATCCCGCGCCGACCTGGCTCGCGCGGATCCAGAACGCGATCCTCGACCTGCAGCCCGAAGCGGATCTCGGCGCACCGCCCGTGGAACACGGAATCGAAGTGCACATCTGCCACAGCCTCGCGCGCCAGCTCGAGGTGCTGCACGACCGCCTGCTTGCATGGTTCGATGCCGACGACAGCCTGCGGCCGTCCGACGTGCTGGTCGCGGTGGCCGACCTCGCGGCGGCGGGGCCGTTGATCGACGCGGTATTCGGCACGGCCGGCCCGGGCGGCGCGCGCGTGCCGTACCGGATCACGGGCCTGCCGCCGTCGCAGGCGAACCCCGTCGCGCGCGTGCTGCTCGACTGGCTCGCGCTGCCGGAGCGCCAGGTCGGCGCGCCGGAGCTGATCGAATGGCTGCGCGTCGATGCGGTGGCCGCGCGCTACGGGATCGACGCGGCCGCGCTCGAAACGGTGCAGACCTGGCTCGCGGCCGCCGGCGCGCGGCGCGGGCTTGCGCCGCAAGCGAGCGATGACGCGGCGGTGCCGCAGCCGCGCCACACGTTTTCGGATGCGCTCGCGCGCCTCTTTCTCGGTTACGCGATGCCCGACGGCGCGGCGCCGGTCGGCGCATGGCTGCCGATCGAGGCGGCGACGGGCAGCGAGGCCGAGCTGCTCGGCCGTCTCGCGCGTTTCACCGACGATCTCGACGGCTTCGCGAGGCGGGTCGGGGAGCCGCACGCGCCGCGTGCGTGGAGCGAGCTGTTTGCCGACACGCTCGCACGCTTCTTCGATTCCGGCGCCGCGCATGCCGATGCGCTCGCGGGCGTGCGCGACGCGCTCGACGCGCTGCTGGCCGCGATGGCGGAAGGCGCGCCCGAGCAGGCGCTGCCCGCCGCGGTCGTGCGCGCGGGGCTCGCGGCCGCGCTCGACGATCCGGCCCGCGGCGGCGTGCCGTGGGGCGGCGTGACGTTCTCGTCGCTGACGAGCCTGCGCGGGCTGCCGTACCGGGTCGTGTGCCTGCTCGGGATGGACGACGGCGTGCTGCCGAGTCTCGCGCGCGCGGACGAGTTCGACCTGATGGCCGTGCTGCCGAAGCTCGGCGACCGGCAGCGGCGCGACGACGAGCGCAACCTGTTCCTCGACCTGCTGCTCGGCGCGCGCGACCGGCTGCTGATCGCCTATACGGGGCGCAGCATTCGCGACAACGCGCCGCTGCCGCCGGCCGCGCTCGTCGACGAACTGCTCGACCATCTCGCGCTCGTCGCGGCCGGTCCCGACGCCGCGCCGGACGACGTTGACGCCGCGCGCCGTTCGTTCGTCGTCGAGCATCCGCTGCAACCGTTCGCGGCCGCCTATTTCCAGCCCGACGGGCCGCTGTTCTCGTACGACGCGGAACGGGCGTCGCTCGCGACGCTGCTGGCGGCCGAGCAGCCGGGCGGCGGCGCGCGCGACGCGGCGTTTTTCGCGCGGCCGTTGCCGGCCGAGCCCGTCGAGCCGGTCGCGTTCGCCGACTTCGAGCGCTTCTGGCGCCACCCGGCGCGCGCGCTGCTGCGCGAGCGTCTCGGCATCGTGCTCGCGGATGCGCAGGCGGAGCTGCTCGACACCGAGCCGTTCGCGCTCGACTTCGCGGGCAGCGACGCGCTCGCCGAGCGCGTGCTGCCGCTGCTGATCGAGTCGGGCGAAGCGGCCGCGCGCGATCACGCGCTGCGCATCGCGGACGCGAGCCCGGAACTGCCGGGCGGCGCGACGGGCGCGGTCTGGCGCGACCAGGCGCTCGGGTCGCTGACGCAACTGGCGGCAAACGTGCGGCGCGCGCTTGCCGACGGCGCTGAGCGGCTGCCGTTTTCGCTCGAAGTCACGCCGGTCTGGCCCGATACGGAGCAGCCGCTGTTCGGCGCCGACGATGCGGCGCTCGCGCGTGATGCGGTGAGCGCGCCGCTCGCGCTGCACGGCACGCTGAACCGGCTGACGGCCGCGGGCCAGGTCATCTACCGCTATGCGCGGCCGAGCGCGCGGGATTACCTGTCCGCGTGGCTCGCGCATCTCGTCTATTGCGCGGTGGTGCCGGACGGGCCGCGCCGCACGCTGTGGTTCGGCAGCGGCGGCGCATTCGAGCTCACGCCCGTCGCGGCGCCGCTCGCGCACCTCGCGCCGCTTGCCGCGCTGTTCCGCGCGGGCCGGCGCATGCCGCTGCGCTTCTTCCCGCGCAGCGCGTGGGCCCGGGTGACCGACAGCGAGGCCAAGGCGGCAAGTGTCTGGATCAACGACCGGGTCGTGAGCGAAGCCGACGATCCCGCCATTGCGATCGCGTGGCGCGGCGCGAACCCGTCGCTCGACGAACCGTTCGGCACGCTCGCCCGGCTCGTGTTCGAGCCGCTCGTCGAACATCTGAGGGACGCGTCATGAGCGGTACATCGCATCCGCTCGCGGCGCTCGAGCTCGACGTGTTCGCGTGTCCGCTCGACGGCGTCAACCAGATCGAGGCGTCGGCGGGCACCGGCAAGACGTGGAACATCTGCGCGCTGTACGTGCGCCTGCTGCTCGAAAAGGATCTCGGCGCAGACCAGATCCTCGTCGTGACCTTCACGAAAGCGGCGACCGCCGAGCTGCACGAGCGGATCCGCGGCCGCCTCGCGCAGCTTGCGCATGCGCTCGACACGGGCGACGACGGCGGCGATCCGTTCATCGCGCGCCTCGTCGAAACGACGCTCGGCGACGGCGGCATGCTCGATCCGGAGACGGCCGCGAAGCGGATCCGGCGCGCGCTTCGGGCGTTCGACCAGGCCGCGATCCACACGATCCACGCGTTCTGCCAGCGCGCGTTGCAGGAGGCGCCGTTCGCGGCCGCGATGCCATTCGCGTTCGAGATGGAAGCCGACGACGCGTCGCTGCGTTTCGAGCTCGCCGCGGATTTCTGGCGCACGCGCGTCGAGCCGATGGCCGCACGCTGGCCGGGCTTCGCAGCGTGGCTTGTCGAATCGGGCGCCGGGCCCGCCGCGCTCGACGCGCAGCTCGCGCGCCGGCTGAAGAAGCCGCTCGCCGCGCTGCGCTGGGACGGCGTCACGGAGCCTGACGCATCGGCGGAAGCGGCGGCGGCCGAGTGCTTTGCGGAGGCGGCTCGGATCTGGTCCGCCGAACGCGACGCGATCGACGCGCTGCTGCGCGCCGCGCAGCCTGCGCTCAACCAGCGCTCGCACAAGCCGGAAGCGGTTGCCGACGCGCTCGCCGCGTGGGCTGCGCATTTCGCGCAGTCCGACGCAAGCGCCGCGTTGCCGAAAGCCGCACTGAAGCTGACGCGCACGGCACTCGTGAAGGCGACGAAGAAAGGCGGCGCGACACCCGGGCATCCGTTCTTCGACGTCGCCGACGCGCTCGATGCGGCGGTGGCCGCCGCCGAGGCCGCGCAGCGCGCGCGCTGGCTCGCGCTGATCGCCGCATGGCTCGAGGACGCGCCGCGCGAGCTGGCCGAACGCAAGCGCACGCGGCGCGTCGTGTCGTTCGACGACCTGCTCGCGAACCTGCACGACGCATTGCACGCGCACCCGTGGCTTGCCGATACGCTGCGCGCGCGCTATCCGGCCGCGCTGATCGACGAGTTCCAGGACACCGATCCGCTGCAGTTCGCGATCTTCGACCGGATCTTCGCGCCCGGCGGGCCGCTGTTCCTCGTCGGCGATCCGAAGCAGGCGATCTACAGTTTCCGCGCGGCCGATCTGCATACGTATCTGGCGGCGCGCGCGCGGGCGAGCGCGTGCTACACGCTCGCGGTCAACCAGCGGTCGACGCCGGCGATCGTCGACGCATGCAACCGGTTCTTCCTGTCGAACCCGCGCGCGTTCGTGCTCGACGGGCTCGACTATTACCCGGTGCGCGCGGGCACGCGCGTGCGCGCGCCGCTCGCCGACGAGACCGATACGGACCAGTCGGGCCAGCCCGGCGACTTCCGGATCTGGACGCTGCCGGGCGGTGACGACACGCGGCTCAAGCGCGATGCGCAAGCGCAGGCCGCGCAGGCGTGCGCGGCCGAGATCGCGCGCTTGATGCGCGGCGCGCGCGACGGCCGCGTCCGGCTTGGCGACACGCCGCTGTCGCCGGGCGATATCGCGGTGCTCGTGCAGACGCACCGGCAGGGCAGCCTCGTGAAGCGCGTGCTGGCGACGTGGGGCATCGGCAGTGTCGAGCTCGCACAGGCATCGGTATTCTCGACCGGCGATGCCGAGCAGCTCGAACGCGTGCTAGCGGCGATCGATGCGCCAGGCGACCTGCGGCGCCTGCGTGCGGCGCTCGCGTCCGACTGGTTCGGCCTCGACGCGGGCGCGCTGTGGCGGATGGAGCAGGGCGACGCAGACGCCGGCGGAGGCGATGCGCGCGGCGCGGCAGCGGATGCGTCGATGGACGGCGCCGACGCGATGAGCTGGGTCGAGCGTTTTTCGCGCTATCGGTTGCTGTGGCGCGAGCGCGGGTTCGCGGTGATGTGGCGCACGTTCACGCGCGAGCTGCGGATCGCCGAGCGGCTGATGGCGGGCGCCGACGGCGAGCGCCGCGTGACGGACGTGAATCATCTCGCCGAGCTGACGCAGGCGCGCGCGTCTGCGCAGCCGGGCATCGCGCCGACGCTGCGCTGGCTCGCCGCGCAGCGGCTCGACGGCGGCGGCGAGGAAGCGCAGCTGCGCCTCGAGTCGGATCGCAATCTCGTGCAGATCGTGACCGTGCACAAGTCGAAGGGCCTCGAATACGCGATCGTGTTCTGTCCGTTCCTGAACGATGGCGGGCTGCGCGAGCCGCCGGCGTCCGGTCTTCCGGACGCGCGCGAGTATCACGACGACGCGGGCGACGCGGTGCTGCACTACGGTTGCGACGACGAGGCCGCCGAGCATGCGGCGCGGCAGGTGATGCGCGAGCAGGCGGCGGAGCGCGCACGGCTCGTCTACGTTGCGCTGACGCGCGCGGTCTACCGGTGCTATCTCGTCGCGGGGCCGTACGTGTCGTCACGCTCGACGCGCGAAGCGCGGCGCAGCGTGCTCAACTGGCTCGTGGCCGGCGCCGGCCACGCATTCGACGCATGGCTCGACGAGCCGCCGGACGATGCCGCGCTCGACCAGGCCTGGCGTGCGCTCGCGGGCGGGCCGGTCAGCGTCAGACCGTTGCCGGTGCCGACCCATCGCGAGCGTCTTGCCGCCGGACACGATGCGACGCAGACGCTCGCTGCGCGTCGCGCGTCGCGCGTGCTGCGCGATGCGTGGCGGATGGCGAGCTTCAGTTCGCTGACTGCGACGATGGCGCGCGAGGAGGCCGGCGTCGCGGCCGTGCCCGATGAAGAGCTGCGGCCCGACCACGATGCGCTCGCCGCGTTCGCGCCCGATGGCGACGCCGTCGACGCGTGGCAGGCGGTGGTGCCGCCCGACGACGACATTCTCGTGTTTCCGCGCGGCGCGGCGGCCGGCGAGTGCCTGCACCGCCTGTTCGAGCTGAGCGACTTCACCGATCCGGCGTCGTGGCATGCGGCGGCGCTCGGCGCGCTGCACGACCGGCCCGTCGAGGCCGAGCCCGAGCTCGGCGAGCGGCTGCCGGCGATGATGGCGCGGCTCGTCGACGACGTCGTGCGCACGGAACTCGTGCCAGGCATGCGCCTTGCCGATCTCGATCCGGCGAAGCGGCTCGACGAAATGGGCTTCCTGTTTCCGGCGCCGTCGCTGGACCTGACCGCGCTGCGGCGGCTGCTCGTCGCGCACGGTTATCCGGACGTCGCGCTGGACGCGAGCGTGCTCGCCGGTTTCATCAAGGGCTTCATCGACATGATCGTCGAACATGACGGCCGGTTCTGGATCGTCGACTGGAAATCGAACCATCTCGGCAGTACGCCGGATGCGTACGGCCCGCGCGCGCTCGACGCGGCCATGGCCGATCACGCGTACCACCTGCAGGCGCTGCTCTATACGGTCGCGTTGCATCGCTACCTGCGCGGCCGTGTGCGCGACTACGACTACGACACGCACATCGCGGGCTATCTGTACCTGTTCGTGCGCGGCGTGCGGCCGGCGTGGCGCAGCGATGGCGCGCCGGCCGGCGTGCATGCGCGGCGGCCCGCGCGCGAACTCGTCGACGCGCTCGACCGGATGATGGAAGGAGGCCGCGCATGAGCACGCCCGACGATACGCTCGCGTTCACCGGCGGCCTCGTCGCACGCCTGCCCGAACCGGCTGATTTCGGCATCGCGCTGGCGGAAGGGTTCGCGCGCCGGATCGGCGAACTCGCGCGCCGCGCGGGCGCGCCGGCCGCGGCCGCACGCTGGGCCGCGCGGGCCGCGTTCGCGGCCAGCCGGGCGACCGCGGGCGGGCATGTCTGCGTGTCGCTCGGTGCGCTCGCGCAGCGTTACGACGAGCCGCTCGCCGACGTGCGCGCGGCGCTCGCGGCGAGTGGCGTCGTCGCGTTCGGCACGCTCGAGCGCGGCGACGAGCGTCCGCTGATCGTCGACCGGCACGGCCACCTCTATCTCGCGCGTTATTTCGACTATGAGCGGCGGCTCGCCGATGCACTGGTCGCCCAAGCCGACACCGCCGTGGCCGACGATGCGCTCGCGCCCGACGCATTGCGCGAACGCCTTGCCCGCTACTTCGGGCCGGCGACGGGTGACGTGGACTGGCAGCGCGTCGCGGCGATCGTCGCGCTGACGGGCCGCGTGACCATCGTCAGCGGCGGCCCCGGCACCGGCAAGACGACCACGGTCGTCGGCGTGCTCGCATGCCTGCTGGACGCGCATCCAGGCCTGCGCATCGCGCTCGCCGCGCCGACCGGCAAGGCCGCCCAGCGGATGCAGGAAGCGCTGCACGCGCGAGCGGGCGACCTGCCGCCCGAACTCGCCGCGCGCCTGCCGGACACGTCGTATACGCTGCATCGGCTGCTGGGCGGCGGCGGTGCGGCGGGTTTCCGCCATCATCGGGACAACCCGCTGCCCTACGACCTGATCGTCGTCGACGAGGCGTCGATGATCGACGTCGCGCTCGCCGCACATCTGCTCGACGCGCTCGCGCCGGGCGCGCGGCTCGTGCTGCTCGGCGACAAGGACCAGCTTGCCGCGGTCGAGGCGGGCGCCGTGTTTGCCGAGCTGAGCGCGCGGCCGTCGTTCAGCGCGGCCGCGCGAGCGCGCATCGCGCAGGCGCTCGGCATCGACGAAGCGGCGTTCGCCGCGGCGCTTCCGGTGCCCGAACCCGTGTCGGCGCCAGCGACGCCGGCGACGCCGGTTGCCGCGGCAGTCGTGCGCAGGCCGGCCGCTCGCGCGCGGGTGGACGACCGGCAAGCGTCGCTGTTCGACATGCTGCCTGACGACAACGCCGACAACGCCGACGCGGCGACGGACGCCGCGTTCGCGGCTGACATCGCGCGCGACGCGGCCAACGTGGCCGACGCGGCCGACGCGCCCGCATGGATCGAGGCCGACGAACTCGCGTGGCTCGATGAAGCCGCGGTTCCGCCGCTCGACAGCGGCGATGCGCAGTGTGCGGCCGCGGCGATCATCCCGGCGGCCGACGTGCCCCTGGCCGCCGATGCGCGTGCGCCGCTCGCCGATTGCGTGGTGTGGCTCGAGCACAATTACCGCTTCGGGCTCGATTCGCCGATCGGCCGCCTGTCGCTCGCGATTCGCCGCGGCGACGTGCAGCACGCACTCGACGCGTTGCCGGCGAGCGACGCGGCCGCTGCGTCGTTCCACGAAGATGCCGGCGACATGCTCGCCGCGGCGACGGTCGAGCGCCTCGCGCAGCGTTTCTCCACCTATCTCGATGCGTTGCGCGACGCGCTCGCCGCGCGCGAGCCCGATCCATTGCCGCTGTTCGACGCGCTCAACCGGTTCCGGATCCTGTGCGCGACGCGCAGCGGGTCGCGCGGCGCCGAGCACGTCAATGCGCTCGTCGCAGCGCACGTGCGCCGCGCCGCACGCGTGCCGCTCGCGGTCGGCGCACACTGGTTCACCGGGCGGCCGATCATGGTGACGCGCAACGATTACGCGCTCGGGCTCTTCAACGGCGACATCGGCATCGCGCTGCCCGATGCGCATGGCGTGCTGCGCGTGTGGTTCAAGCGCGCGGACGGCACGGCGCGCGCGGTGTCGCCGGCCGCGTTGCCGCCACACGAGACTGCGTTCGCGCTGACCGTCCACAAGTCGCAGGGCTCGGAGTTCGACGAGGCGGCGCTCGTATTGCCGGCGACGTTCGGCCGCGTGCTGACGCGCGAGCTGGTGTATACGGCGGTGACGCGCGCGCGCACGCGCGTGCAGGTGATCGGCACGCGGCGCGTGCTTGCGCAGGCCGTCGCGACGCGCACGCAGCGCGATTCGGGGCTGTCCGCGCGTATCGACGAGGCGCTCGCGCGGCGCCGTGCGGAGGAACTGCGATGATGGTCCGCTATACGCTCGACCCGGCCGAGATCGAATGGACCGCGGTGCGCGCGCAGGGCGCGGGCGGGCAGAACGTCAACAAGGTATCGAGCGCGATTCACCTGCGGTTCGACATCCGCGCGTCGTCGCTGCCCGATTTGCTCAAGGAGCGGCTGCTTGCACTGTCGGACCAGCGCATCACGCGCGACGGCGTCGTCGTGATCAAGTCGCAGGAACACCGCACGCAGGAGAAGAATCTCGACGCCGCGCTGGCGCGCCTCGACGCGTTGATCCGCAGCGTCGCCGTGACGCCGCGTGCGCGCGTCGCGACGCGGCCGACACGCGCATCGAAGGAGCGGCGGCTGGAGCACAAGGCGCGCCGCGGCGCGGTGAAATCCGGGCGCGGGAAGGTCGTCGACTGACGCCGGCGGGTTGCGCCGGACGACACCGTTGCATCAGCGCATCACCGTTCCCGCACTGTCGAGCACGAAGTCGACGCAGAACACGACGAGCCGATCGTGCGCACGGGTGGCGACGGCGGCCGTGTAGCAGTCGCGGCCTTCCGTCAGCGAGAAGTGCGGCCCCATCAGTGCGACGCGGCCGGGCGCGGCGATCGCGCGCTGGAAGTACGGGCGACGCGACCAGTTGCTGTGCGTTTCCGGAAACAGCGGGGCGAGACGGGTGGCGGCCGTGCTCTGGTTGGCGGCCGGCGCGCTGATCGACGGCAGGAACTGTTCGCCGATCTCGTCCGTGACGAACACGCGGCGCGCGGACGGTACGACGAGCACGCGCTGCGCGGCGTCCTGCAGGTTGCCGGTCGCGGCGAACGCGGCCGCGCCGGCGAGCACCAGCCGTTCGATCGCGTCGAAGCCCGGTTGCACGGCCGACGCCGGCGTGTGATGGCGTGCGATGAAGCGCGACCACGCGGCGTCGAGCATCGCGGGCACTGACGCGCTCGCGCGCGCGATCGACGGATCGGGCTGACCGAACCGGAAGCCCTGCACGAAATCGATGTCCGCTTCCATCAGCGCCTGCAGCGCGTCGTCGCTTTCGACGCCTTCGGCGAGCACCATCGCGCCCGCCTGATGCAGCATCGATACGAGGTGATGGATGATGCGGCGATCCTCGGCCGCCCAGGTCGCGCGCGCGATCAGCGAACGATCGAGCTTGACGATGTCGGGCCTCGCACGCCACACGCGGTCGAAGTTCGAGAACCCGGTGCCGAAATCGTCGATCGCGATCAGGAAGTCGCGATGCTGGATCATGTCGATCGTGCGCGCGAGTTCGGCTTCGTCGCGCGACGGCTGCTCGACGACTTCGAGCACGATGCGGTTTGGTGGCAGTGCGTAGTGATGGCACAGCGCCTCGACGAACTCGCGTTGCACGAGGCCCGAGTCGAGCACGCGCGGCGTCACGTTCAGGAACAGCCAGCCGTCGCCGATGCCTTGCGCGACGAAATTGGCCGTATGCAGGCAACGGGCGAGGCGGTCGAGCAACAGCGCTTCCGCCTCGCCGCGTGCGCGGTCGAATAGCGCGCTGGGCGAAATGGCCCGGCCGTTCGCGTCGGCAACACGCAGCAGCGCTTCGTAGCCGACGACGCGCTTGTGCGTGATCGACAGCACGGGTTGGTACACGCTGCGCAACGTCACGCCGCGATAGTCGGCGAGCCAGCCGGCCGGCGTGGGCGTAAGGCGTTCGAGCAGGGATTCGAGTGAAAGGTCGCGAGTCTGCGGCATGTCAGCGACGTCCGGAGGCGGACGGCGACGCGGCTTCACAGTGCGTCGCCGCAGCGATCGCACGCGCAGGCAGGCGCGGAAGTACGTGGCCCATCTTGACCGGCTCCTGCGGATAATTAATCCGAGTGTAGCGAGATCCGCGCGGATCGCGTATCAGGGTAACTCCACACTGACGAACTTCTTCGTCAGGCCGTCTCGCCGCCGCGCGGCCGCATGCCCGGCAGCCGCTTGATCACGCCGGTCGCGAGCGCGGTGCCGACGAGCACGATCGTGCAGCCTTCGAGCATCACGGCCGATACGCGCTCGCTCAGGAACAGCGCGCCCCACAACAGGCCGAACACCGGAATCACGAACGTCACGGTGATCGCGCGTGCGGGCCCGACGTGGGCGATCAGGTAGAAGAAGATGAAATAAGCGATACCCGTGCATGCGATGCCGAGCCCGAGCACGGCGCCCCAGGCGTGCGCGCTGACCGGCGCCGCGGGCCACGTCGCGATCGCGAACGGCAGCAGCAGCACGGTCGACCCGATCATGCTGCCGGTCGCGTTGACGAGCGGGTCGACGCCGGTCAGCTTGCGCTTCGTGTAGTTGGCCGCGATGCCGTACAGCAGCGTCGCGCCGAGCGCCGCGGCGGCGGCGAGCGCGGTTGCGCCGGCGCCGGTATCGCCGTGTGCGCTCGCGATCTGATTCCAGACGAGCGTCAGTACGCCCGCGAAGCCGATCACGAGGCCAAGCGCGCGCGGCAGCGACAGCTTGTCCTTCAGCCACAGGTATGCGACGAGCGCACCCCAGAGCGGCGTCGTCGCGTTGATCACCGACGTCACGCCGGCCGACAGCGTCAGTTCGGCGAACGCGAACAGGCAGAACGGCGCGCCGGAATTGAGCACGCCGACGACGAACAGCGGCCATGCATGACGGCGCAGTTGCGTGCCGAGATCGGCGGGCTTGAAACGGGTGAGCGCGAGACCGGTCAGGAACAGCGCGCCGATGCCGACGCGCAGCGCCATCAGCGGCGCGACGCCGAACTCGGCCACGCCGATCCGGATGAACAGGAACGACGCGCCCCACAGGGCGGCAAGCACGGTCAGCAGGGAGGCGTTTTTCGGTGACATCGATCGCGGGCCGGAAGGCGGGGAGGGGGTGCGACGAATCTTACACCGCGCTACCCGGCCGACGTTTCACGATCGGATGAAACGACAAGAAACGGCAGAGCCGTGCGCCCGCCGGCGCCCGCCGGCGACCGGCGGCGCACGCGGTCAGTGGTGATGCCGGCCGCCGCGGCCGCCGAAGCCGAAATTGAGTGACAGCGACGGCCCCCACCAGCCGCCCCAGGCCGGCGCGTAGTAACCGGGCGCCGGATAGGCCGGATATGCCGGATAGTAGGCCGGCGCGGGTGCGACATACACCGGCGCGGGCTGGACCGGCGCCGCCGCGTAATAGTCGGAAGGATAGTAGCCGTACGGGTAATAGCAGCCGGCAAGCGTCGCGCATGCAACGGCTGCCGCGACGAGCGTTCTGTTCATGATGCGTCCCCGGCAAGGAGGGCAGTGAGCCGATTCTTAAGCTTACGCCGCACGGCCGTGATACGACGTGCAAAACGGTAACGGATCATTTCGCGTACCGCTTCGGAAACCACTGCGGAAACGGCGCTCACGCGAAGCGGAGAGCGCCGTCCGATCGTGTCAGGCCGCCCCCGGACGGGGGCCGGCCGTCAATGCTTCTTGCCGACCTGGTTGCCGATGATGCCGCCGACGGCCGCGCCGCCGAGGGTCGACAGCGTATTGCCACCGATCGCCGCACCGGCGATGCCGCCGACGCCCGCGCCGATTGCCGTATCGCGCTGACGCGTGGTCATCGAGTCGCAAGCCGACAGGCTCGCCATCGTTGCGACGATCAATGCGCTTGCTCCAATACGTCGAATCGAAATCATGATCGTTGTCCTTGAAGTCGTAAAAGTCGCGCGTCGGATCGGTCCCGCGCACAAACCCAAGTTACGCGCCGCATCGGCCGGTTGCTGTAAGGACTTGTTAAAGTGATCGACGTTCGTAATCAATTGTTTCCTGGCAACCCGGCGGGCATGCGGCATGCGCAAAAAAGCCCGCTCGAAAGCGGGCTTCGTGCATCGCGGAGCGATCGGGCGCTTGATCCGACGCTTGATCGGACGCTTATTGCCGGTGATAGATCTCGGCGCCAGTCTTGACGAACTCGACAGCCTTCACTTCCATCCCTTTCTTCAGCGCTTCCGTTTCGGACACGCCTTGCTGCGCCGCAAACTCGCGCACGTCCTGCGTGATCTTCATCGAGCAGAAGTGCGGGCCGCACATCGAGCAGAAGTGCGCGACCTTCGCCGAATCCTTCGGCAGCGTTTCGTCGTGGAATTCGCGCGCCTTGTCCGGATCGAGGCCGAGGTTGAACTGATCTTCCCAGCGGAACTCGAAGCGCGCCTTCGACAGTGCGTTGTCGCGCACCTGCGCGCCCGGGTGGCCCTTCGCGAGGTCGGCGGCGTGCGCGGCGAGCTTGTACGTGATGATCCCTTCCTTCACGTCGTCCTTGTTCGGCAGGCCGAGGTGCTCCTTCGGCGTCACGTAGCACAGCATCGCGGTGCCGAACCAGCCGATCATCGCGGCGCCGATGCCCGACGTGATGTGGTCGTAGCCCGGCGCGATGTCGGTCGTCAGCGGCCCGAGCGTGTAGAACGGCGCTTCCTTGCACCAGTCGAGCTGCAGATCCATGTTCTCCTTGATCAGCTGCATCGGCACGTGGCCCGGACCTTCGATCATCACCTGCACGTCATGCTTCCAAGCGATCTGCGTGAGCTCGCCGAGCGTCTTCAGCTCGCCGAGCTGCGCTTCGTCGTTCGCGTCGTAGATCGAGCCGGGGCGCAGGCCGTCGCCGAGCGAGAAGCTCACGTCGTACGCCTTCATGATTTCGCAGATCTCTTCGAAGTGCTCGTACAGGAAGCTTTCCTTGTGATGCGCGAGGCACCACTTCGCCATGATCGAGCCGCCGCGCGACACGATGCCCGTCATCCGGTTCGCGGTGAGCGGCACGTACTGCAGGCGCACGCCTGCGTGGATCGTGAAGTAGTCGACACCTTGCTCGGCCTGTTCGATCAGCGTGTCGCGGAAGATTTCCCAGGTCAGGTCCTCGGCCTTGCCGTTGACCTTTTCCAGCGCCTGGTAGATCGGCACCGTGCCGATCGGCACCGGGCTGTTGCGGATGATCCACTCGCGCGTTTCATGGATGTGCTTGCCGGTCGACAGGTCCATCACCGTGTCGCCGCCCCAGCGGATCGCCCACGTCATCTTGTCGACTTCCTCGCCGATCGACGACGTGACGGCCGAGTTGCCGATGTTCGCGTTGATCTTCACGAGGAAGTTGCGGCCGATGATCATCGGCTCGGATTCCGGGTGGTTGATGTTCGCGGGGATGATCGCGCGGCCGCATGCCACTTCCGAGCGCACGAATTCCGGCGTGATCTCGGTCAGCGCGTTCGGGCCGAACGCCGCGGCGCCGAACGCCTGACCCGGATGCTGGCGGCCCATCATCGCGGCGAGCTTCGCGCCGTTCGGGCCGCTCGCCTTCAGGCTTTCCAGATACTCGGCGCGGCGCTGGTTCTCGCGGATCGCGATGTACTCCATTTCCGGCGTGATGATGCCCTGGCGCGCGTAGTGCATCTGCGAGACGTTCTTGCCGGCCTGCGCACGGCGCGGATTGCGGTGCAGGCCCGGGAAGCGCAGGTCGGCGGTGGCCGGGTCGGCCGCGCGTTCGAGGCCATACTGGCTCGTGAGCCCGGCGAGCGTCTCGGTGTCGCCGCGTGCTTCGATCCAGCGCTGGCGCAGCGCCGGCAGGCCCGCGCGGATGTCGATCTTCGCGTCCGGATCCGTGTACGGGCCCGACGTGTCGTACACGTAGATTGGCGGATTCTTTTCGCCGCCGAAGCCGGTCGGCGTGTCGGCCTGCGTGATCTCGCGCATCGGCACGCGGATGTCGGGCTGCGAGCCCGTCACGTAGACCTTGCGCGAATTCGGCAGCGGCGCGACGGCAGCAGCGTCGACGTGAGCGTCGGCGGACAGAAACTTCGGATTGGCGTTCATGCGATCTCCTTCTCCTGATGTGGGGCGCTAGCTAAGCAGGAGACGAGATTCGTGAGGCGGCGGGTTTCGTCAGAGGGATGGCGGCGAAGCCCGTACGCTTCCCTGCGCTGGCATTATCCAGATCAGGTTCAAAGGGTATTTCTCACCCGCAATTGCCGGTTTGTTGACCGGGCTCATTGCAGGACCCCCGCGTTAGCAAGCGCACACGATACACCGGGTTCGCGGCGGTTTCAACCGGGGGCAGATGAGAGGCGCGGCGGCGAGCGCCGAATGCGCCACGCGATCGTGCGCCGCGAAAACTAAAATGTTTTGTGAGGCGGCTGTCATGTCGCGTCGCCTCGCCCGACTATTCGACTCCTAAATCCCACCCACGAAGGAGTGATGTCATGAAAAAGAACCTGTTGATCGCCGCTTGCCTCGCCGGTTTCGCGTTTGCCGCCACGGGTGCATACGCGCAGAACGACGCGATGTCGAAAGACCAGCCGTCGATGTCGAAGGACCAGGCACCGATGTCGAAGGACCAGCCGTCGATGTCGAAGGACGCGATGGGGCACGATGAGATGTCCAAGGACAACGGCATGAAGAAGGGCGGCATGGCCAAACACGAGATGAAGAAAAAGGGCGCGATGTCGCACGACTCGATGGGCAAGCCGACGAACGACGACAAGTCGAACAAGATGTCGTACTGAACGTATTGTTCGTGCGCGCGCCGCGCGGACGGGCGCGGCCGCGTTCGTCGAGGACACGGTGACGGGCGACGTCGTGCAGGCGCTCGGCCTGCCGTCGTGTGGTTAGCGCATGCAGACACATTCGAGGAGGTGCGTGATGCCCGCCGTTCCCGTCTCCGACCACGCGGCCGTGAAGCCGCCCGTGCGAGCGATCCATCCACTGTGGGTGCGCGTGAGCCACTGGCTCAACGCGCTCGCGGCGATCGTGATGGTGCTGTCCGGCTGGCGCATCTACGATGCGTCGCCGATTTATCCGCCGTTCATGTTTCCACACGGCATCACGCTGGGCGGCTGGCTCGGCGGCGCGCTGCAATGGCATTTCGCGGCGATGTGGCTGTTGGCCGGCAACGGACTCTTTTACCTGACGATGGCGATCGCGACCGGCCGCATCGCGCGCAAGTTCTTTCCGGTCACACCGGTGGCGGTGCTGCGCGATCTGGCCGCGGCGCTGCGCGGCAAGCTCGCGCACGAAGACCTGAGCGTCTACAACGCGGTACAGCGCATCGCCTACCTGACGGCGATCGTCGATCTGATCGTGCTGGTGCTGTCCGGCCTCGTGATCTGGAAATCGGTGCAGTTTCCGCTGCTGCGCATGCTGCTCGGCGGCTACGACAACGCACGCGTCGTGCATTTCTGGGCGATGTCGGTGCTCGTCGCGTTCTTCGTCGTGCACGTCGCGATGGCGCTGCTGGTGCCGCGCTCGCTGCTCGCGATGCTGCGCGGACACTAGCCTGCGGGCCGAAGGAGATCATCATGTCCAAACCCGAAGACGCGCGCGCGCGTCCGCGCTGGACGCTCGACCGGCAGTCGCTGGCGCTCGACGTGCGGCGCGAGCTCGCGATGCCGTCGCGGCGGCTGTTCAACCGGCGCATCCTGACGCTTGGCGGCCTCGCGATGCTGACGGGCTGCACGCTGCAGGACGACGCGTCGGTCAACGCGTTTCTCGAGAAAGTGTCGCGGATGAACGACCGCGTGCAGGGCTGGCTGTTCGGCCCGCAGCGTCTCGCGCCGACCTACACCGAGGCCGACCTGACGCGGCCGTTTCCGTTCAACGCGTTTTACGGGATCGACGAGGTGCCGCACGTCGATGCGTCGACTTTCCGGCTCGCGCTGTCAGGCCTCGTGACCGGCAAGCGCGTGTGGACGCTCGACGAGCTGTACGCGCTACCGCACGCGGAGCAGATCACGCGGCATATCTGCGTCGAAGGATGGAGCGCGATCGGCCGCTGGGGCGGCACGCCGTTCGGCGCGTTCCTGCAGCGCGTCGGCGCGGACACGAGCGCCAAATACGTCGGCTTCAAATGTGCGGACGACTACTACGAAAGCATCGACATGCCGACCGCGCTGCACCCGCAGACGCTCCTCACCTTCGAATACGACGGGCAGCGGCTGCCGGCGGAATTCGGCTTCCCGATGAAACTGCGGATGCCGACCAAGCTCGGCTACAAGAACCCGAAGCACATCATGGAAATCTTCGTGACCAATACGTTTCCGGGCGGGTATTGGGTCGACCAGGGGTACAACTGGTTCGGTGGGTCGTAGGCGGCGCTGCTCAGTGCCCGCCGCGCGTCAGGATGACTCCCGGTCTCGGCGGTTCGTAGGCGCCGCCGCGGTGTCGCCGTCGTATCGCGACGCGGCGGGCAGGGCGGCACCGTCCTGCCCGCTGCACGTCAGAACGTCTCCCAGTCGGTCGAGCCGGAGGCGCCTGTCGCCGCAAGCGCCGGCGCTGGAGCGGGCGAGGGTGCAAGCGAGGGCGTCGGCCGGGCCGGGACGCGGCGTGCGGCGGGCCGCGGCGCCGCCTTGCGCACGGCAGGGGCCGCCGGCGCAGCCGTGCCGGTGTCGCCGGAAAGCTTGAACACGGAGACGGCGCGTTTCTGTTCCGCGGCCTGCTGCTCGAGCGATTGCGCGGCCGCGGACGCCTCTTCGACGAGCGCCGCGTTCTGCTGCGTCACTTCGTCCATCTGGCTGACCGCCGTGTTCACCTGCTCGATGCCGCGGCTCTGCTCGTCGGACGCCGCCGAAATCTCGGCGTTGATGTCCGCGACGCGGCGGATCGCCTGCCGGACGTCGCCCATCGTGCGGCCGACCGCCTCCGCCTGCGTCGAGCCTTCGTGCACGGTCGCCACCGAGCGCTGGATCAGGTCCTTGATTTCCTTCGCGGCGCTCGACGCGCGCTGCGCGAGGCTGCGCACCTCGCCGGCTACGACGGCGAAGCCGCGCCCCTGTTCGCCCGCGCGCGCGGCCTCGACGGCCGCGTTCAGTGCGAGGATGTTGGTCTGGAATGCGATGCTCTCGATCAGCCCGGTGATGTCGGCGATCTTCGTCGAGCTTGCGCTGATCTCAGCCATCGTCGCGAGCATCCGCTCGACCACTTCGCTGCCGTTGTCCGCGACCTGCGATGCACTCGTCGCGAGCGTCGTCGCCTGGCGCGCATTGTCCGAGTTCTGTTTGACCGTCGCGGTCAGCTCTTCCATGCTCGCCGCCGTCTCTTCGAGCGACGCGGCCTGTTCCTCGGTGCGCGACGACAGGTCCATGTTGCCGGCCGCGATCTGGGCCGACGCGACGAGGATCGATTCGCTCGACGCCTTGATGCCGCGCACGATGTCGGCGAGCTGCGTGTCCATCTGGCGCAGTGCCATCAGCAGGTGCCCGAATTCGTCGTTCGAGCGGATGTCGAGCCCGGTTTCGAGCTGGCCGTCCGCAATGCGCCGGGCTGCGTTCATCGCGGCGTCGAGCGGCTGCGTGATCGCGCGCAGCAGGTAGCGCCAGGCGCCGGTCGCGGCGGCCACGCCGACGGCGAGCACACCGATCGACGCCCACAGCAGCCGGCGGAACGTGTCGTTGCCTTGCGTGGCGGCGTCCTTGATCTGGTTCGCGTTGTTCTCGATGTCTTCGCCGATGCCGCTGGCGAGTGCTTCGCCGACGGGGCGGATCTTGTCGAGCGTCGCGCCGGCTGCGTCGACGGCGCCCGTATCCGCCGATGCGAGCGCGGTGCCGATCAGCGCCCGGAATTCGCCGATGCGGCCCGCGATCCGGTCCGCGATCCTGCGCTCGTCGTCGGCGGTCACGCGCGACGGGTAGTAATCGTTCCACGCGGCGGCGAGCTTCTTGTCGAGCTCGCGGATGTGATCAGCGGTGCGCTTCGCGGCGGTCCGATCGGTTTGCGCGGCAAGCTCGTCGAGCGCGACGCGCATCTGCAGCGACGCTGTTTGAGCGCTTGCCAGATCTTCGAGCGGCACGGCGCCTTCCGTATACATCGAACTCATGTCGGAACTCAACGTCGAGAGTCCGCGCATTCCCATCAGCCCGATCGCGACCATCACGACCACGCACGCGCCGAACGCGAGCGTGATCTTGAACCTGATTGTGCCAGTCAGTTTGCCCATACCCTGTCATCCATATCGAAACGAGAAACCCGCTTTCCCGGAACGCTCGCGACGAATCTTTTCGTCTGACAAAACCATATTGCGATCAGGGTTATGGGAGGGTAAACGGCAGGTGCGGACGCGACCTTGAGGGGGAAATGGACCGCGCGGATAAAAATGTTCGGGGGCTTCGATTGGTTGCGCCGCACCTCGCCGGCCGCACCTCGCCGGCCGCACCTCGCCGGCCGCACCTCGCCGGCCACACCTCGCCGGCCGCACCGAAACTGTCGCGTCGAAACGTCAGTCGCTCACCTTTCAGCAAGGTCTGAAGATCCTTTCGAATCCGTGGTGCCATAATGCCGAACGTGCGCAGCCGCAGCGGTTGCGCACATTTTCATGTCCGTCTGCCGCCGGCCCAGCCGGTTTACTTCGTCGCCGTTCGCACTGTCATGTCGTTCCGCACGTTTGCCCCCGCCGTCCTGGCCCCGTCCGGGCCGTTTGCCGGTTGTTCCGGCGTTCTTCAACGGGGCACGCGACACGCCGTGCGGGCAGGCTGAACGATGACCCCGCTCGACCGGCTCCTCGATTTCTTCGCCCGCCATCCGATCCGGCTGCCGCAAAGCCGCGGCGGACGCGTCGCGCTGGCGCTCGTGTTCATCTATTTCGTCTGGGGTTCGACCTACAGCGGCCTGCACTTCGCGCTGCAGTCGTTTCCGCCGCTGCTGCTGTCGGGGCTGCGCAACCTGCTCGGCGGGATCGGCCTGTTCATCTTCGCGCTGCGGCGCAAGCCGGAATGGCCGACGCTCGTCGAAGTCCGTAATGCGGCGATCATCGGCACGATGCTCGTCGCGCTGTCGTCCGGCACGATCGCGCTCGGGATGCGGACCGTCAGCAGCGGCTCGGCCGCGGTGATGGTCGCCACCGTGCCGCTGTTCGCGACCGTGATCGCCGCGGTCGCGGGGCGGCCCGTGACGAAGGGCGAGTGGGCGGCCGTCGCGCTCGGAATGGTCGGCATCGTCGTGCTGAATTCGGGCGGTGCGGCCGAGACGAATTCGGCGCTCGGCACGATCTCCGTGCTGGCCGGCGCGCTGTTCTGGGCGGGCGGCGCGCATCTGTCGACGCGGCTCAAGCTGCCGTCGGACCTGTTCCTGTCGACGTCGCTGCAGATCGGCCTCGGCGGCCTGATGTCGACGCTCGTCGCGTGGTTGCTCGGCGAGCGCATCGAGCATCTCGCGGTGACGCCGGTGTTCGCGTTCGTGTACCTGATGGTGTTCTGCACGATGGCCGCGTACGTCGCGTACGGCTACCTGATCCGCCACACGAGCCCGATCATCTCGAGCAGCTGCATGTATGTGAACCCGATCGTCGCGGTCGCGCTCGGCGCGCTGATGCTCGGCGAACCCGTGACGATGGCGACGGTGGTCGCGACGCTCGCGATTCTAGGCAGCGTCGGGCTGTCGTTCGTGTTCGACCCCGCGCGCCGGGGTGTGTCGCAAGCGGCTGCAGCGCGTGCTTCGACGTCGGTGTCGGCGTCCGCGCCGGCGACCGCAGCGCCATCCATGTCGGCTCCAAAGCCGACGTCTGCCACGACATCCGTGCCGACGATGGCAACGACGCCGATGTCAGCGTCCGAACCGACCTCCACGCCAACCCACGTCCGGCCGCCCGCAGCGACCGCCACGTCGGCATCCGTGCGCCCGGCCGCCGACGCATGACGGCGGCACGCGCGGCACGCGTTCAGCCGCCGCGCTTGCCGCCGCGATAGTGGCACCAGCCCGCGAGCGCGGAGAACAGCAGGCCCGTCGCGCACATCCCGATCCAGCCGAACGTGCGCCACGCGGCGACACCGACGGACGAGCCGAGCGCGCCGCCGATGAAATAGCACGCCATGTACACCGTGTTCACGCGGCTGCGCGCCTCGGGCTTCAGCGCATAGATGCGCGACTGGTTCGAGATCTGCGCGGCCTGCACGCCGACATCGAGCACGATCACGCCGATCACGAGCCCGACGATGCTCGTGCCGGACAGCGCGAAGATCACGAACGACAGCGCGAGCAGCGCGATCGCGAACGAGATGATCGTGCGCGGCCCGCGCTTGTCGGCGAAGCGGCCCGCATACGGCGCCGCGAGCGCGCCGGCCGCGCCGACGATGCCGAACAGGCCCGCCGCCTTCGGCCCGAGATGGAACGGCGCGCCGGCGAGCAGCAGCGTCAGCACGGGCCAGAACGCGCTGAACGCGGCGAACAGCGCGGCGCCCGTCAGCGACGCTTCGCGCAGCCCGCGCAATTCCATCGCGAGATGCCACATCGAACCGAGCAGCTTGCCGTACGGCAGCGTCGACGTCGGCGAGCTCTTCGGCAGCCGCAGCACGATCACCGCGGCGAGCGCGACGAGCGCGGCAACCGACGCGCCGAACACCGCGCGCCAGCCGAAATACTCGGCAACGAAGCCGGCCGCCGTGCGCGCGAGCAGGATGCCGAGCAACAGCCCGCTCATCACGGTGCCGACCGCCTGCCCGCGCGCGGCGGGCGGCGCGATTTCGGCGGCGAACGGCACGGCCTGCTGCGCGATCGTCGCGAGCACGCCGATCGCGAGGCTCGCGGCCGCGAGCACGGCGAGCGACGGCGCGGCAGCTGCCGTGATCAGCGCGACCGACAGGCCGGCAAGCTGCAGCAGGATCAGCAGGCGGCGGTCGAAGCGGTCGCCGAGCGGCGCAAGCAGGAACATGCCGGCCGCATAGCCGAGCTGCGTTGCGGTCGGCACGGCGCCGATCCACGCCGCGCGGTCCGGAAACGCCTCGCGGAAGCTGTCGAGCAGCGGCTGGTTGTAGTAGATGTTCGCGACCGACACGCCCGCGATCGTCGCGAGCAGCAACAGCAGGCTGCGCGAGTAGTGGGGCGACGCGGCGTCGTGGGTCGGTTGGTCGGTGGCAGCGGCGGACATGGCGGTACCGGGCAGTCGAGGGGGCGACGCGTGCGCGGGAGCGGTCGCGGACGGCCGCGCCCGCCAGGCATCGATCGAGGGTGCCGATCATACCGGAGCGTCGTGAATCCTGCCGGGCGCGCGGCGATGCGGACGCATGCGGCACGCAACGATCTGCCCGATCAGTCGACGAGCTCGCCCGTCGGTTCGTAGAACGGATACGGCCCGTCGCCTTCGTCGACGTACACGTGATGCGTGACCAGGCCCGCATCCGGCGTATGGCGATGCACGGCGAACGCGGGCGGCTCGAGCCGGAACGCCGACGGCCCGCCGTCGCGCAGGTCGAACGCGACCTGGTGCGCGGGCGCCGGTACGGCCGACGCGATCGTGCCGCCGAAGCGCGCGAACATCGTCCGGTGCACGTGGCCGCACAGCACGCGCTCGACGTTCGGATGGCCGCGCAGCAGCGCATCGAGCTTCGCGGTGGCCTCGGGCGCGAGCCGCAGCGCATCCATGTGGCCGATCCCCGACGCGAACGGCGGGTGATGCAGCGCGACGATCACGGGCCGCTCGCGTGCGGCGTCGAGCTGCGCCGCGAGCCATCCGAGGCGCGCGTCGCACAGGTCGCCGGCGCTCGTGCCCGGCACCTGCGAATCGAGCGCGATCACGCGCACCGCGCCCACGTCGAGCGCGTACTGCACGAACTCGCCGTCCTGCCATTCGGGCCGGTCGGCGAACACGCGGCGCAACGCCGCGCGATCGTCGTGATTGCCGACCATCAGGTAGTACGGAATCTCGAGCGGCGCGAGCAGGTTGCGCAGATGGCGGTATTCGTCGTCGTGGCCGAAATCGGTCAGGTCGCCGGTGACGAGCACCGCGTCGGGGCGCGGCTCGAGCGCGTTCAGCCGCGCGATGCAGCGCGCGAGCGCGGCGGCCGTGTCGACGCGCCGGTACGCGAGCTGGCCCGGCCGCTTGATGTGGAGATCGCTGATGTGTGCAAGCAGCATCGTCATTCCTCGGATCGAATGGTTATCGTGGGGCGTGCGTCACGCAGCGAGCGCGATCAGCCCTTCGGGCGCGACCGTGATGCCGACGGCCGTGCCGCGTGCGAGTTCGACGCGGCCCGGCACGTCGATCACGAGCGCGTCGGGCGCCGCGTGCTCGATCGTGAGCCGGGTGCGTTCGCCGAGGAATGCGCATGCGCCGACCGCGCCGCGCAGCGGCGCGTGCGTTGGGTCCGCGAGCTGCGCGTCCTCGGGACGGAAGAACCATTCGTCGGCGGCGTGCGGCGTGACGAGCCTGCCGCCCGTCGTCACGAGCGCCCCGTCCCGCCATTCTCCCGCAACCCGGTTCAGCGTGCCGATGAATTGCGCGACCGCACGGTTCGCGGGCCGGTAGTAGATGTCGCGCGGCGTGCCGATCTGCTCGATGCGGCCCGCGCTCATCACGACGATGCGGTCGCCGAGCTCCATCGCCTCGGCCTGGTCGTGCGTCACGTAGACGGTCGTCACGCCCAGTTCGCGCAACAGCGCGTTCATCTCGCAGCGCAGCGCGTCGCGCAGCTTCGCGTCGAGCGCGGTCAGCGGCTCGTCGAGCAGCAGCACGCGCGGCCGCACCGCCAGTGCGCGCGCGAGCGCGACGCGCTGGCGCTGGCCGCCGGACAGCTGGTCGACCGGTTTGTCCGCGTGCGCGTCGAGCCGCATCATCGCGAGCAGGTCGTCGACGCGCTCGCGCAGCACGCGCGGTTCGGTCTTGCGGATCTTCAGCCCGTAGCCGACGTTGCCGCGCACCGTCAGGTTCGGGAACAGCGCGTAGTTCTGGAACACCATGCCGACCTGCCGGCGTTCGATCGGCAGCAGCGTGACGTCGTCGTCGCCGAACGCGATCGTGCCGCCGGCATCGGGCGTGTCGAGGCCCGCGATCAGGCGCAGCGTGGTCGTCTTGCCGCAGCCCGACGGGCCGAGCAGCACGAGCGTTTCGCCCGCGCCGATCGTCAGGTCGAGCGGCTCGAGCACGCGGGTGCCGCGGAACGTCTTCGCGCAGCGGGTCAGGGTGATCGGGATCGAATCGAGTTTCATAGGAATACGAAATCAGCGCTTGCGGCGCTTCGGTGTGCGCGTGCCCGACGGATCGACGCCGAGCCATTGCATCGCGACGAGGAGCGGCAGCGTCATCAGCAGGAACAGGATCGTGTACGCGCTGCCGACTTCGAGACGCAGCGACGCGTAGGTATCGGCGAGGCCGACGGGCAGCGTCTTCGTGTCGGGCGTATGCAGCATCCACGTGAGGTTGAATTCGCCGATCGACAGCGTGAGCACCGCGAGTGCGCCCGCGACGATGCCGGGCCGCAGGTTCGGCAGCACGATCGTGACGAAGCGCGTGACGAACGATGCGCCGAGGCTTGCCGCACCTTCCTCGAGCGTGCGCAGGTCGGCCCCTGCCGCAACGGCCGCGACCGCGCGCACCATGAACGGCAGCGTGAACACGACGTGGCCGGCGACGATGAACCACAGGCTCATCCGGAACGCGCTGAAGCCGCCGTAGACGACGAGCAGAGCAAGCGCGGACGCGAGCCCCGGCAGCGCGACCGGCAGCACGAGCGCTTCCTCGATCACGCGCGCGGCGCGGTTCTTGCTGCGCGCAAGCGCATAGCCGGCCGGCACGCCGACGGCGAGCACGATCGCGAGCGTCGCAAATGCGACGTACAGCGACAGCGCGACCGAGCCGTGATACTGCTCCCACACCTGTTCGAGCCAGCGCAGCGTGAGGCCGCTCGACAGACCGCGAAAATAGTTGACGGTCAGCCCGGCGAGCACCGACATCACGACGGGCACGATCAGGAACGCGCACAGCAGCAACGTGACGAGCCACTGCAGCGCGGCGATCGCACGCGCACCGGTCACGCGCGGCGTGCGCCGCGCGGCACCGTTGGCGCGGGAGGGGGCGGGGGCGGGCGGCGGCGCGGAAGAATCGGAAAGCGAATGCATCGGGTGAACCTCAGGCGGCCGCAGCCGCGGTGTGGCCGGTGAACTGGCGTGCGAGCGCGAGCACGGCCCACGTGACGATACCGAGCACGATCGACAGGCCGGCGGCCGTCGCGATGTTCGCGTTCAGCGTGAACTCGGTGTAGATCGTCATCGGCAGCACGTTCAGATCGGTCGCGAGCGTGAACGCGGTACCGAACGCGCCCATCGCGGTCGCGAAGCAGATCGCGCCGGCCGCGATCAGGCCCGGCGCGAGCGCCGGCAGCACGATGTCGCACAGGATCCGCCACGGCGACGCGCCGAGCGAGCGCGCGGCTTCCTCGAGCGACGGGTCGAGCTTCGACGCGGCCGCGATCACGGTGACGATCACGCGCGGGATCGAGAAGTACAGGTAGCCCGCGAACAGCCCCGCGACCGAATACGCGAACACCCACTTGTCGCCGGTGAGCTTCGCGGACAGCATCCCGATCAGCCCTTGCCGGCCCGCGAGCATGATCACCATGAAGCCGACGACGACGCCCGGAAACGCGAGCGGAAACGTCAGCAGCGCGAGCAGCACGCGCTTGCCGGCGAACTCGCGGCGCGCGAGCAGCAGGCCCGAGATCGTCGACAGCGCGAGCGTCGCGAGCGTGACGGCCGCGGACAGCGCGACCGTTTCGCCGAGACTCTTCATGTAGCGCGCGTTGCCGAGCAGCGACGCATATTGCGTGAAGAATGCGCCGTTCGCCGACACCTGCGCGAGCGCCACCATCGGCAGCAGCCAGAACGCGGCGAACACCGCGAGCGCGGGCGCGACGAGCGCGATGCGCCAGCGCAGCGGGAAGGTCAGGTCGAGCATCGCGGGCGTCCTGCCGTCACTGCATGATCTGCAGGTATTGCTGGCCGAACGCCTGCTGGCCGGCGGCCATCTTGCCGAAGTCGACGGCCTTCGCGCGCGCATAGTCGCTCGCGGGCAGGAACTTCGACGCGATGTCGGCGCTCATCGCCTGCGCGCGCACCGGACGCAGATACGCGCTTGCCCACAGCTTCTGGCCTTCGTCGGACAGCACGAAATCGAGCACCTTCTTGCCGTTCGCTTCGTGCGGCGCGCCCTTCACGAGGCTCATCACGTACGGCACCGCAATCGTGCCTTCCTTCGGAATCACGAACTCGACGTTCGCGTGATCCTTGTACTTCGCGCGATACGCGTCGAAGTCGTAGTCGAGCAGGATCGGAATCTCGCCCGACAGCACGCGCGCGTACGCGGTCTGCTTCGGCACGATCGGCGCATTCGCCTTCAGCTTGCGGAACCAGTCGAGCGCCGGCTTGAAGTTGTCGAGGCTGCCGCCGAGCGCCTGGTTGACCGCAACCGCGCCCGCGTAGCCGACGAACGCGCTCGACGGATCGAGGTAGCCGACCATCCCTTTGTACTCGGGCTTCAGCAGGTCCGCCCACGAACGCGGCACCGGCTTGCCTTCGAGCGCGTCCTTGTTGACGAAGAAGCCGAGCGTGCCCGAGTGGATCGCGAACCAGTAGCCCTGCGGGTCCTTCAGGTTCGCCGGGATGTCGTTCCAGTGCGCGGGCCGGTACGGCGCGGTCACGCCCTTGTCCTTCGCCTGGAACGCCGACGACACGCCGAGATAGACGACGTCGGCGACCGGGCTTTGCTGCTCGGCGATCAGCTGCGCGATCGCCTGGCCAGAGTTCTTGTTGTCGAACGGCACGCGGATGCCGGTCTTCTGCTTGATCGCGGCGATCTGCGCGGCCCAGTCGGCCCATTCGGGCGGGCAGTTGTAGCAGATCGCGGTGTCTTCCGCGTATGCGGACGACGCACCGGCGAGGAGCGCAGCGCAGGCGAGCGGCGCGGCGAATGCGCGCAGCAGGGACGACAGGCGAAAGGTCACGTTGGGGTCTCCGGTTGAGCGTGTGGGTGAGCGTGTGGTTGAGCGGCTGGTTGAGCGGCGACCGGCGTGCCGCGGTCAGGCTTCGCGCACGTGCAGGTCGGCCGACGCGACCGACGCGACCGTTGCACCGTCGCGCACGGTGTGCGGCAGGATCAGCGATGCACGCTCGACGCGCTTGCCGGCGATGCATTCGACGAGCCGCTCCCACGCGTGCCGGCCGATGTCGCGGTTCGGCGTCGCGACGCTCGCGAGCGGCGGCGCGAGCAGTTCGCCGATCGCGATGCCGTCGAAGCCGAGCACCGAGATGTCGTTCGGCACCGAGAAGCCTGCGCGCCGCAGCCCGCGCATCACGACCATCGCGAGCAGGTCGTTGCTGCAGAACAGCGCGGTCGGGCGTGTCGCGCGCGCGGTCAGGTGCGCGAGCACCGCGTCGGGCAGCTCGGGCGCATTGAAGTCGATCTCGACGGGCGGCAGCGGCGCGACGCCGCTTTCCTCGAGCGCCTGCGCATAGCCGAGGTGACGCTGCCGTGCGCGGTCCGATGCGGCGAGCGAGCCGGCGAGCATCAGCACGCGGCGATGGCCACGTGCGGTCAGCAGCCGCACGCCGTCGTACGCGGCGCGGCGGTTGTCGACCGATACCGACGGGCGGCGCTGCGTGTCGTTGTGCATCAGCACGTAATGCGAGCCGTCGTGATCGAGCATGTCGAGGAGCGGATGCGTGTCCGCGTCGGCGACGGTCAGGATCAGCCCTTCGACGCGCTGCTCGCGCAGCGTCTCGATCGCGTGGCGCTCGCGCGCCGCGTCGTATTCGGTCGTCATCAGGATCAGCTTGAAGCCGGCCGCGGTCGCGAGTTCGTCGATCCCTTGCAGGCAGTCGGCGAACACGGGGTTCGCGAGGGTCGGCAGCACGACGCCGACGAGCCGCGTGCGCTCGCCGCGCAACTGGCGGCCGAGCGGGCTCGGGCGGAACTTCAGCGTGTCGATGGCGGTGCGGATCGCTTCGAGCGTCGCGGGGCTCACGGTGTGCGGCGCATTGATCGCGCGCGACACGGTAGCGATCGAAAAGCCGGCGAGGGCGGCGACATCCTTGATGGTCGGGGTCATGAGGGTAGCGCGATGTAAACGTTTTCGGCGACCTGATTATCGAAAACGTTTGTGACCTTCCGATGACGTGTGATGGGGGCATATCGGAAGGCCGTGCGCGCAATCGTGCGACGAAAACGCCCGCGCTGCAGGGTGTCGATTGTAACGGCGGCACCGGATGTCGTGGGCGGGACGGGGCAGGTGCGACGGCGCCTCCGACGATCCGGCGTAGCGCGACAGGTTCAAATGACGAATGCCCGTGCGAGCAGTGGTAGAATCCCGTCCGCCCTTGCCGGGGTGATGAAATTGGTAAACATAGCGGACTTAAAAGTTTGAGTGCCCGGCCGGAAACGGTCGGTGCAGAACCCTTCAAATTCGGCGAAACCCCTGATGCGATGCATCGAGGCAACGCCGAGCCAAGCCTCGTGGCTCGCGCGAGGAAGGTGTAGAGACTAGACGGGGGGCGCCTAAGGCGCACGGGCAGCGGCCCGCGCGCGATGGCGAAGGCATAGTCCAGCGCACGAACGGCATCGTTCAGACGATGCCGACTTCGAAAGAAGCAGTGTGACGAAAATCCGCCGCCTTAACTGGCTTGCCGGTTCGAGTCCGGTCCCCGGCACCAGGATCGCTTCCATGCAATTCCATGAAGTCCCGAAGACCCGCGAGAAATCAAGCGCTCGCGGGTTTGTTGTTTCCGTCGTGTTCCATCGGGTGCGAGTGCGATCCAGGGATATGCGGGGTGCGGGCCTGGGCGGCAATCGTCGATCGAAACCCTCCGGTCATTCAGCACGATTCGTGACAAACCCCTGCTGCGCTGCCCAGAGCGCAATATCCTGCTTCTGGATGGCCGCGGCCATCAGTTCCGGAAAACGGTCGGGCGTACAAGCGAACGCCGGAATGCCGAGTGCAGCAAAACTCGCCGCATTGTGATGGTCGTAGCCGGGCGCGCCGTTGTCGGCCAGTGCCAGCAGGCAGATGACGTTGACGCCGGCGGCCTTCAGCGCGGCGGCGCGCTGCAGCATCTCCTGCTGATTGCCGCCTTCGAACAGATCGGTGATCAGCACGAGGATGCTTTGTTCGGGGCGGTCGATGACCTGCTGGCAGTAACCCAATGCGCGGTTGATGTCGGTGCCGCCGCCAAGCTGGACGCCGAACAGCAGGTCGACCGGATCGCCCGCTTCGTCGGTCAGATCGACGACATGGGTATCGAACACGATCATGCGGGTGCGGACGGCCCGCAGCGACGCCATCACGGCGGCAAACACCCCCGCGTAGACGACGGACGCGGCCATCGATCCGCTTTGATCCACGCACAGCACGACGTCACGCAAAGCCGAGCGCTTGCGCGCGTAGCCGACCAGCTTTTCCGCGATCACCGTGCGCTGTTCGGGCAGATAGCGTGACAGATTGGCGCGGATGGTGCGATGCCAGTCGATTTCATTCAGGCGCGGCCGGTGGTTGCGCTCCGCACGGTTGAGACTGCCGCGTATGGCGTGACGCATCGGCTCGGCAAGCCGCCGCTCGAGCTCGTCGACCACGCGGCGCACCACCCGGCGCGCGGTGTCCCGGGTCTTGGCCGGCATCACGCGCGACAGCGACATCAGGCTGGCGACGAGATGGACGTCCGGCTCGACCGCTTCGAGCAGTTCCGGCTCCAGCAGCATCTTGCGCAAATTCAGCCGTTCGAGCGCGTCCTGCTGCATGACCTGCACGACGGATGTCGGAAAGAACTCGCGAATATCGCCAAGCCAGCGCGCAACGTTCGGGTTGCTGGCACCCAGGCCACCCGTACGTTCGCTGTCATACAGCGCGGCCAGCGCGTTGTCGGCACGGACGAGTTCGGCGGACAACGTCGCGCCGCAGCTTTCGTCGGCCTCGCTGCCCAGAACCAGGCGCCAGCGCTGCATGCGGTCGGTTTCGAGATCGACGTTGACGCTCATTTCACTTCCCCAGGATGGCGGCGAGCACGGGCAGCACGCGAGCGGCCCGTGCGTGGTCGAGTTCGGCGGCAGCGGCTGCCGCAGCGGCTGGCGCGTCGAGCCGGCGGACCTTGCGGCCCATTTCGCGCCGCTCGGCGGCCTGGAAATCGGCGAACGCGCGACGCAGCAGCGGCAGACGCTCGATGAAGACGTCGTGCGCGAGGCCCGCAAGCCACGCGTCGATGACACGCCACAGCGCATCGTGCTGCAGCAACAGCAGGCCGCTGCCGCGCAGCAGCCCGGTAAGCCAGCCGGTGGATTCGGCCGGTGGTATCGCGGTGGCGAGCGCCAGGCCGGCCTGGCGTGCGAGCTCGTCCGCGCCGACGCGCTGGCGGTCGAAGGCCAGGCGCAATGCAAAGCCGCGTACCGCGGGCGCAACGGCGGCGTCGGCGGTCAGGTCGACGAGGCAATCGAACCAGCTGTCGCGCAGTGCCGCCGTGTCCAGCGTATCGAGCGCGCGCTGCACGCCATCCATGTGCTCCAGCATCGCGGCGGCGGCGGTTTCGTCGATATGGCTCGCGGCGGCCGCGAAACCGACGACGATGCGCTCGACCAGCCCTTCGACGATCGGCTGCAGGTCGGCGGCCGCCGTGCCTCGCACGTCGCCATACCGGGCCACACGCGCCAACGGCGGCAACGCGGTCATCAGGTGCGCAAGATCGGCCGCGACGGCCGCCTGCGTCTGCACACAGCCGAGCAGCACATCGATGGCGACCGGCAGCCGCGCAAGTACGGCCTGGTCGAGCATCCCGGTCAGCCGGGGCAGCTCGGCGCCTGCGCGCGCACGCTCGCACAGGCGATGCGTGGCCGCGTCCTCGATCGTGTTGCCGTAACGGCTGGCGGCAATCAGCGCGACGATCATCTCCGGCTGCCAGCGCAGTTCCCATGTTTCGCGGAACGTGCCCGTGCGGTTGTTGTCCCGCATCAGCGTGCCCCAGCCGACGTCGAGCAGATCGAGCCGATGCAGCAGCAAGCTGCGTTGCCGGCCGCCGTCTTCGCGCAGGTCGAGGTCGATCTGCCTGATTTCCGTCGTCGGCTTGAGGCGCACGCGCTTCTGACACGCTTCCAGGTCGCGTTGCAGCGGGGCGGCAACGGCCGACGCGGGGACGCTGCCCATGCGGTCGCCGATCTCGAGCTTGCGGCGGATCAGGGCCAGCGGTTCGGCCTCGCCGCGGCAAAGCACGGCCATCATCGCGTCGCGCTGCTCGGCCAGCCCCGGCAGCGGCAGGTCGCGCATCGCGGCGAGCGCGTCAGCCAGACGCACCGTTTCGATCACGCTGGCCGACGATGCGTCCAGCCCTTCCGCGCGCATCAGGCGGGCGCCCTCGGTCACCCAGCGCAAACCGGCGCGATCCGGGCTTTGCCACAGATGGCGATACCAGCCGGGCGACTCCACGCCCGCACCGTAGCCGCTGGCAAAGGCAAGGCGATCGTCGCTCCACGGCACCCAGGTCGCTTCGGTCCTGGTCTTGGGCAAACCCTTGAGGAGCGCCGTGTCGTCCTTGATCCTGGCAGCCTGCGTCAGCGCCGGCACGTGCCAGGCGCCACATACGACGGCGACGTTCTGGTAGCCGGCCTTCAGGGCTTCGCGCACGCGCGTGCGCATGTGGGCCTCGCGTCGCGCTTCGCGCAACGATGGCGCGGGCGCATGTTCGCGCAACGCCGTCATCGCTTCCTCGATCGCGGCAAACAGCTCGCCGGCGTCGCGTCGCTGCTCGACTTCGATTTCCCACCACAGCTCGTGGTCGTCATAGCCTGCCGCGCGCGACAGTTCGCCGACCGGATCCATGCGCCAGCCCGACGGCAGCGCGTCGTCCGGCGTCTCCGGCTCGGTGGCTTCCGTGGTCGCTTCCGCAGCATCGACATCGACGTGATCGGCTTCGGTGTCATCGGCTGCAGTGATCGGTTCCGCGGACCCGACGTCGCCGTCATCGGTTGCCGATGCCGCTTCGGCGGCAGCCTGTTCCCGCGCGAGGGTTTCGGCGAAACCGTGCGCGACCGGCAGATCGATGAACCACAGCGGCACGTCGTGCGCCGTCGCGTGGCGAATCGCCTGCCATTCCGGCGAGAACTCCGCAAAAGGGTAGAACACGCCCAGCCGCGCCGCTTCGCTCGGGTAGACGAGCAGCGCGACCGGCGGCTGCATGGCGGCGTCGGCGGCCAGCGCGACCACCTCGTTCGCCTCGGGCGGCCCTTCCAGCAGCACGATATCGGGCTGCTGCGCCGCGAGCGCGGCCTTCAGCGCCCGTGCGCAGCCGGGGCCATGGTGGCGGATGCCGTAGTAGCGAACCGCCATCAGGCGACTTCCATGCACGCGCGGTAGAAGTCTTTCCAACCGTCACGCTCCTTCGCCACCGTCTTCAGGTATTCCATCCAGACCAGCTTGTCCTGCACCGGATCCTTGACGATCGCGCCGGTCAGGCCGGCCGCCAGGTCGGCTGCGCGCAACACGCCGTCGCTGTAGTAGCCGGCAACCGCCATGCCGTGGCCGAGCACCGAAATCGCTTCCGCCGTCGACAGCGTGCCGCTCGGCGATTTGAGCTTGGTCTTGCCGTCTTCGGTCAGGCCGTTGCGCAATTCGCGGAACACGGCGACCACGCGGCGCACTTCTTCCAGGGCCGGCTTTTCGGCAGGCAGCGCCAGCGCGCGGCCCAGCTCGGCCACGCGGCGGCTGACGATCGCGACTTCCTCGTCGAAGGTGTCGGGCGTGGGCAGGATCACGGTGTTGAAACGGCGCATCAGCGCCGACGACATCTCATTGACGCCGCGGTCGCGGTTGTTGGCCGTCGCGATCACATTGAAACCGCGTTGCGCCTGCACTTCGATGCCGAGCTCGGGCACGGGCAGCGTCTTTTCCGACAGCAGCGTGATCAGCGTGTCCTGCACTTCGCTCGGCACGCGTGTCATCTCTTCCAGCCGCGCAAGCTTGCCTTCGCGCATCGCGTTGAGCATCGGGCTCGGCACCAGCGCCTGCTCCGACGGGCCTTCCGACAGCAGGCGCGCGTAATTCCAGCCGTAACGCAACGCGGTCTCGTCGGTGCCGGCCGTGCCCTGGATCAGCAGCGTGGAATCGCCGCTGATCGCTGCCGCCAGATGCTCCGACACCCAGCTCTTCGCGGTGCCCGGCACGCCGTAGAGCAGCAGCGCGCGGTCGGTCGCCAGCGTGGCGACGGCAATCTCGATGAGTCGGCCGCTGCCGATGTATTTCGGCGTGACCTCGAAGCCGTTGTCGAGCTTGCCGCCCAGCAGGTAGGTCTTGACCGCCCACGGCGACAGCTTCCAGTTCGCGGGCCGCGCGCGCGCGTCGTGGCGCGCGAGTTCCGCCAGTTCTTCCGCATATTGCGTTTCGGCATGCTGGCGCAGCACGGTGTTGAGGTTGGCGCTCACAGCGGCATCTCCTTGATCACGGTTTGTTTGGCTTGCACGAGCGTGACGATTTCACGCGCCCGCTCCAGCATTCGGGGTGGGCCGGCAAAGGCGTTGCCGAGCCAGCCGGCATACAGTTCGACGATGGGCGACAGCACGGCGAGGTCGGCATCGGCTGTGCGCAGCACGGCCAGCTGCGCGAGCTCGGCGAGGTCATAGCGCTGCATCAGGTCCTCCGGCGTGCGGCGCTGAATGTCGTCGGCGAAGAAGGTGCGCGCAAAGGTGCGGACGACTTCGGGCGGCCACGGCGCATCGAGGTGACGGGCGAGCATGGCCGCCATGTCGACATTGCCGAGCGCGAGCTGGCGGCACAGCTCGCCTTCGCGAACGACGGGAAGCGACGACTTCCATAGCGTGACGATCAGTGCACTCAACTGCGCCGGCGGCTTGCTGCGACTCAGCGCGCAGCGCAGGAACGCGGCCGACCACGCGGGGTCGCCCGCCTGGCACGCGGCGGTGGCGCAGCCGGACAGCAGGGATTCGGCCCAGTCGCTGTCCGCCATCAACGGAATCAGCGCGTCTGCTTCGTCGCCCGCCGCATCGCTCCAGCGCGCGGGCGGCACCACCGACAGCAACTGGCGCAGCCACGATGCGCGTCTGCCTTCTCCGGGCGCCGTTGCATCGACGATGCCGTCGCGTGTCCAGTCCTTCGGCAGTTCGTCGGGAATGTCGACGCTCAGCACCGGCGCGGCGCGCTTGCCCAGGAAGGCGGCGAACCTGGCGACGGCGCCGCTCGCGGGCGTGGCCGCCTGCCAGCGGACGCACGCGTCGGCACGCGCCGTCATGCGACGCATGAGCGCGGAGTCCGGAAGGCGGGCGAGCAGACTCGCCGCTGCCGCGCGCACCGTTTGTGCGCGGTCGTCGAGCAGGCTCTCGAGCAGCGGCTCGTCATCCATGCCGAGGTTCGCTGCCATCGCGCTGACGAATTGCTGGCGTGCGTCGGCCTTTTCCTTCGGCAGGACGGCGGCCAGCCGTTCACGCGCATCGGCCGCGTCGATGCCACGCAGCGCGACGAGCGCGTCGGCGCGTGCGCTCGTGTCGCCTTCGTCCCAGGTACGCAGCAGTGCGGTTTCGTCGAGGTCGCCCGGCGTGAATTTCCTCAGGCGCGCATCCCAGTCCGGGTTGTGTGACGCAAGCCAGCGCCCGCGTTCGCCGAGCGCATCGCGCCAGCGTGTCAATGTCGCGGCCTTGCCGAGAACGAGCGGCAGCAGCGCGGGCGGCAGCCGGCAGCCAGCCTGCACGACACGCGGCGCGAGCCATTCGCCCAGGCCCGGTATCTCGTCGGCGATAGCGGCTGCGAGCACGGATGCGATCGCAGCGGGCGTTTCCGGCAAGGTTTCATCCGGCGCGGCGGCCGGCCGTGACGCTGTCCGCGGCAGGCGGCCGGCTTCGCGATGGACGGCAAGGCTGCCGGCCTGCCATAGCAGGCGCTGCTCCCTGGTCCCTTCGGGCAACAACGCATCGATCTCTGCCAGCGTCGGCGCGTCGAGCGACACGTTGGCCGTGCCGACCAGCGCGGTGCGAATCAGGTCTTGCATCACGCGCCTCCTGCCAGGCCTTGATAGCGTCCGTCGATGTACAGGCCCAACGGCCGAAGCGCGCGTCCGTCCCACTCGACGGCGACCGGATGGGGCCGTCCGCCGGTCACGGCCAGCCAGAGCCAATGGTCGCCGCCGTGCAGGGGCAGGCCATGTCCGGTCGAATCGACCGCGTGCCATGCGCTGCCCGTGTACGCGGGCACGATCGCGTCGAGTACGGTGGCAAGACGGTCGTGCCAGGGGTTGGCTGCCAGTGCATTGGCCGCTTCGTCGAGCAAAGCGGGGTAGTCATCCACGCGCGGAAACGCGGCAGGCAACGGCAACGTGGTGGCGGCACCCTTGAGCATTGCGCGCCGCGATCCGGTGCCCGGCCAGAACGCCAGTTCGCCGTCGAACGCCGTGCCCGGCGGCCAGATGGCGGAAAAGGGCTGGTTGCCCGCGGCGAACTGCAACAACAGCGCGGACCGGCCACTGGCCTCGCCGACGAGCCAGGTGCGTTGCACCCGCACGCGCTCGTCCGTGTCGGCCGCCTGGCCGATCACGTGCCAGCGATCGCGCAAGCCTTCGCCGTGTGCGAGTACGTCCTCTTCACGCACGCTGAAGCCGATCAGCTGCCGCAGCTGCTGTTGCAGATCGGGAGAGAGCAGGTCGATCCGCTCGTATGCGCGCACCGCCAGCGCGAGGCGGCCAAGCTCGGCCAGCAGCCGCTCGGGCCAGTCTTCGCGGCTTCCCGGAATATCGGCCAACGCGCGTACCCGCGCGGCCAGGCCGGGTGCCTGCGCGTCCACCAGACGTGCGGCCATCTGTTCCCAGAAGGCCGGCCCCTGCGCCGGCAAGCGCGCGAGGCCGTTGCGCACGAGGTCCTCCAGCCAGACCTGCAGCCCGGCCATCCCGTCGCGCACCTGGTTCTCGCGCTTTTCGGCGCGCTTGTGCTGCGCCGCTTCGTCTACCGGCGCGTCGGCCTTGGCCGCCGCGCGCGCCTCCTTGCGGGCCACGTTGTCCGCCCGCTTGTCGAGCCAGTCGGTGACCCATTCGGGCTCGTCGGCGTCGGCGACGGCAGCGGGCTGGCTGGCGGCCAGGATCAACAGGCCGAGCGCATGCTTGCACGGGAACTTGAAGCTCGGACAGGAGCACTTGCTCGCGAAATCGGCGAAGTCCACGCGCACCTGATAGGGGTTCTTGCCGCTGCCCTGGCATTCGCCCCAGACCGCACGCGCGTTGCGCCCGAGCATCGGCCATTGCTTCGGCTGCGCCAGCTTCCTGCCATTCGCGGCCGAGCCGCTGTCCGGCGCCAGCGCCAGGACTTGTTGTTCGGTTAGCTGCATATCCATGTGTCGGCGTCCGATCAGGGCTGAGCTGAAAGCGCGGCGAGCGGCAGCCTGCATTGCCTCGCGGCGAGATCCGGCGTCATTCGGCGAATCTCTTTCAACGCATGACTCTGATCCGGTGTGATCGTTTCGGCGATTCTGCCACGGCGTCGAGGTTCTGCTCGTCCATCGGTGTTCCCGCCGGGCCAATGTTCAGATGATACCGGGGCGACGGTGTCGGAGGCGCGCGCGCATGAGCCGATGGAATCGCGCGTTGCGATTCGCGAACGACCGTGCTAAATTTTTCGCCGGCGTTCGTTGTTTGCCAGCATGAGTATGTCGCCAGCATTCGACGCTGAAGGAATCGCTCACCGAATTTCGCAAAACGAAATCATCGGGCCGCGCGCATCGTGCCGCCCGACAGGAGACAGAAGTGATGGAGCAGGCATCGATCGGGCACGCGCATGCGGGCCACGCGTCGCGCGGCACGGCACGCGGGCGAGGGACGATAACGGGCCGGGTGTGCGGCCAGGCGCGCAGGAGGGCAATGCGATGAGCTTGCTGATGTCGCGCCGCGATCTCGCGTTCCTGCTGTACGAATGGCTCGATGCCGAAGCGCTCGCGGCGCTGCCGCGCTATGCGGAGCATGGCCGCGAGACCTTCGATGCCGTGCTCGATACCAGCGAGCGGATCGCGGCCGACCTGTTCGCGCCGCATGCGGCGCGCGGCGATCGCGAGGAGCCGCACTTCGACGGCGAGCGCGTGACGCTGATTCCCGAAGTCGAGCCGGCAGTGCGGGCCTTCGCCGACGCGGGCCTGATCGCCGCGGGCCATGACGAGGCGCTCGGCGGGATGTGTCTGCCGAAACTCGTCGAAGCGGCGTCGTTCCTGTTCTTCCAGGCCGCGAACATCGCGACGGCGGCCTATCCGTTCCTGACCGTCGCGAACGCGAACCTGCTCGTCGCGCACGGCAGCCCCGCGCAGATCGACGCGTTCGCGCGCCCCGAACTCGAAGGGCGCTTTTTGGGCACGATGTGCCTGTCGGAACCTCAGGCGGGGTCGTCGCTGTCCGACATCGCGACGCGCGCGGACTACGAGTGCGAATCGCCGCTCGGCCCGCGCTACCGGCTCACCGGCAACAAGATGTGGATCTCGGGCGGCGAGCACGAGCTCGCGGAGAACATCGTCCACCTGGTGCTCGCGAAGATTCCCGACGAACACGGCCGGCTGATGCCCGGCACGCACGGCATCTCGCTGTTCATCGTGCCCAAGTATCTGCCGGGAGCCGACGGCGGCGCGAGCGGCGAGCACAACGACGTGGTGCTCGCGGGACTGAACCACAAGATGGGTTATCGCGGAACGACCAACTGCCTGCTGAACTTCGGCGAGGGCACGCGGTATCGTCCGGCGGGGCGCGCGGGTGCGATCGGCTATCTGGTCGGCAAGCCGAACCACGGTCTCGCATACATGTTCCACATGATGAACGAAGCACGCATCGGTGTCGGCGCGGGCGCGGTGGCGCTCGGCTACACGGGCTACCTGCATGCGCTCGACTATGCGCGCAACCGGCCGCAAGGGCGCCCGCTCGGGCCGGCCGGCAAGGACGCCGCCGCGCCGCAGGCGCCGATCATCGAACATCCGGACGTGCGCCGGATGCTGCTTGCTCAGAAGGCCTACGTCGAAGGCGGTCTCGCGCTGATCCTGTACTGCGCGCGGCTCGTCGACGATGCGCGCGCGCAGCCCGACGCGGCCGCGCGTGCGGACGCCGGGCGCCTGCTCGACATCCTGACGCCGATCGCGAAAAGCTGGCCGTCGCAGTGGTGCCTCGCCGCGAACGACCTCGCAATCCAGGTGCACGGCGGCTACGGCTACACGCGCGACTACGCGGTCGAGCGGCTCTATCGGGACAACCGCCTGAATCCGATCCACGAAGGCACGCACGGCATCCAGGCGCTCGACCTGCTGGGCCGCAAGGTCGGCCAGGACGACGGCGCGGCGCTGCGCTCGCTCGACGCGCGCATCGCGGCGACCGTCGAGCGGGCGCGGGCCGCGGATGCCGAAGCGTGTGCGCAGGCCGATGCGCTGCTGCGGCGCTGGCGGCGGCTTGGCGACGTTACGCGCCAGCTCGGCGCGCTCGACGATCCGCAGCGGCGGCTCGCGAATGCGAGCGTCTATCTGGAGGCGTTCGGCCATCTGGTCGTCGCGTGGCTATGGCTCGACGTGACGCTCGCCACGCACGGGCGCACCGGCGACTTCCACGACGGCAAGCGCGCCGCCGCGCGCTACTTCTTTCGCTGGGAGCTGCCGAAGACGGACGCGCAGCTCGACCTGCTCGCGAGTGTCGATGCGACGCCGCTCGACATGCGCGATGCGTGGTTCTGAGCCGGCGCCGCGCGTCGTCGACGTCGTCGATTTCGTCGATTTCGTGGATGCGCTGCCGAAGCCGGGCAGCGCCAGGATTCCGTTGCGCCAGTTGCAGGAACAGGACGCGGCTCGTGATGCCGCACAAGGAGAAACCATCGTATGAAAGCCTTGTTATGTACCGCTTTCGGTCCGATCGACCAATTGCGGATCGAGGACGTCGCCGTCCCGGAGCCGGCCGCGGGACAGGTGCGGATCCGCGTGAAGGCGGCCGCGCTCAATTTTCCCGATGCGCTGATCGTCCAGGGCCTGTACCAGATGAAACCGGCGCTGCCGTTTTCACCGGGCGCGGAATTCGCGGGCGTGATCGACGCCGTCGGCGACGGCGTGACGGCATGGCAGCCCGGCGCTGCCGTGATTGCATCGACCGGACACGGCGGGTTCGCCGAGCAGTGTGTCGCCGACGCGCGCCAGATCGCCGCGCTGCCGCCGGGCATGGCGTTCGACGAGGGCGCCGCGTTCGTGCTGACCTATGGCACGTCGCTGCACGCGCTGCAGCAGCGCGCGCGCCTGCAAGCGGGCGAGACGCTGCTCGTGCTGGGCGCGGCGGGCGGCGTCGGGCTCGCGGCGATCGAGATCGCGAAGGCGCTCGGCGCGCGCGTGATCGCGGCGGCATCGAGCGGCGACAAGCTCGAACTCTGTCGCGCCGCGGGTGCGGACGAGACGATCGACTATGCGACTGAAGACTTGCGGCGCCGCGTCGACGAGCTGACCGGCGGGCGCGGCGCCGACGTGGTCTACGACCCGGTCGGAGGCGCGTACACCGAGACGGCGCTGCGCGCGACCGCATGGCGCGGCCGCTACCTCGTGGTCGGGTTCGCCGCCGGCGAGATTCCGAAGATTGCCCTGAACCTCGCGCTGCTGAAGGAGCGCGACATCCTCGGCGTGTTCTGGGGCGACGCGGTGCGCCGCGATCCGGCACAGCATGCGGCCAACCTGCGCCTGCTCGCGGAATGGTTCGCGGCCGGCAAGGTGCGCCCCGTGATTACCGAGCGCGTGCCGCTCGCCGGCGCGGCGGACGCGATCGCCCGGATCGCGAACCGGCAGGTCAAGGGCAAGGTGGTGGTGCTGCCGGACGCGTGATGCCGGCCGGATCCCGGAAACCGCGAGCCGGCGACGTCTCGCGGTTTTTGTTTTTTGTCGCGTCGCATCCGACGCATCTCGCGCCAGTCGTCCGGCCCCTCATCCGACCCCACCGGGTATTTCATAAGACATACAGTTCGGACACACCTCGGCCGTTTGCCTAAACTGTACTCTTGCACGCACGATGAATGTGTGTGCTCGCGGCCGACTGTTCTGCTTTTACTCTTCCATCATCTAAAGCACAGCGCCGCAGGTCCCGCGAGATCGGGCTTGCGGATGCATCTTCACGAGAGCCCACCATGATGGAACAGGCAAAACCGAACGGAAGGATCGCCACGCATCGACCGCTCGCCGCGGCAGGGAGCGCACGATGAAACTCTACGAAAAGCTTGCGGACGACATCGAGCGGCTGGTCCGGCAGGGCGTGTACCGGCACGGCGACCGGATTCCGTCGGTGCGGCAGGCGAGCCAGCAGCATCGGCTCAGCATCACGACGGTCCTGCACGCGTACCTGCTGCTCGAAAGCCGCGGCCTGCTCGAAAGCCGGCCGCAGTCGGGCTACTTCGTCAACCTGCGCCGCGACGACGGCAACGGGCAGGTGCGCGACCTGCGCCCGTCGAAGCCGATCGCGATTTCGTCATCGGTCGACGTGAGCCGCCTCGTGCTGTCGACGCTGCGTTCGATCGGCGTCGACGACGCGGTGCCGCTCGGCTCGCCGTATCCGGACCCGAGCCTGTTTCCGTTCGAGAAGCTGAACCGCTATGCGTACGCGGCCGGCCGCGACAAGTCGCTGTGGGGCGTGACGGACGGGCTGCCGCCCGGCCATCCGCGGCTCGTGCGCCAGATCGCGCGCCGCTACCTGGAAAACGGCATGTCGGTCGATCCGAACGAGATCATCATCACGGTCGGCGCGACGGAGGCGATCAACCTGTGCCTGCAGGCGGTCGCGAAACCCGGCGACGTGGTCGCCGTCGAGTCGCCGACCTTCTACGCGATGCTGCATGCGATCGAGCGTCTCGGGATGAAGGCGATCGAGGTGTCGACGCATCCGGAGTACGGGATCGACATCGCGGCGCTCGCGGCGATCGCGAAATCGCAGCCGATTGCCGCGTGCATGGTGATGCCGAACTTCCAGAACCCGCTCGGCTTCCAGATGCCGGACGAGCGTAAGCGCGAGCTGGTCGAGTTCGCAGCGAAGACCGATCTGCCGATCATCGAGAATGGCGTGTACAACGAACTGTATTTCGGCGATTCGCATCCGAGCACGCTGAAGTCCTATGACAGGAAGGGGCTCGTGCTGCATTGCTCGTCGTTCTCGAAGAGCCTGACCGCCGCGTACCGGATCGGCTGGGCATTGCCGGGCCGCTACCGCGACCAGGTCGAAAAGCTGAAATTCCTGAACACGCTGGCGACGCCGTCGCTGCCGCAGCTCGCGATCGCGGAATATCTCGAGCGCGACGGCTACGAGCATCACCTGCGCAGGATCCGCAAGGCGTATGCGCAGCAGGCGAACCTGATGCGCGCGATCGTGTCGCGCTTCTTCCCCGAGGGGACGCGCATTTCGAGCCCGGCCGGCGGCTACGTGCTGTGGATCGAATTGCCGGCGAAGGTCGATGCGATGCGGCTGTATCAGCTCGCGCTCGAGCAGGGGATCACGATCGGACCCGGCTATATGTTCTCGATCTCCGACAGCTACCGGAATTTCATCCGGCTGAACTACAGCAGCCCGTGGTCGAGCCAGATCGAGCAGGCGGTGATCACCGTCGGCAAGCTCGCGGCGATCTGCGCGCGCTGAACGGTGGAAGGCGATGCGCGTCACGGCGCGCATCGCACACCGCACCACGAACACCGTGAAACGCGGCGTCGCTCAACCGCCGGTGACGGGCGGGAAGAACGCGATCTCGCTGTCCTCGTGCACGACGAACGTGCCGTTCACCATCTCGTGGTTGACGGCGACGCGCACCGGGCGATCCCGGTGCAGCGCGTCGGCGGTTCGCTCGTCGCGCGTGGCGAGCGTGTCGCGCAACGCGTCGACGGTGAGTTCGGTCGCATCGATCTCGACGGTTTCCTCGTCGATGCGGAGTTGTTCGCGAATGCTCGCAAAGTACTTGATCGTCAGTCTCATGGTGGCTCGTTGCCGGAAGGAAAAAGGGCGGCGGGCGTATCAGCCCCACCGTCGCATCGCGTGATCGTCGCGCGCCTTGGCCTCGACCCATTCGGCCGTGCCGTCGTGCCGGATTTCCTTTTTCCAGAACGGTGCATGGGTCTTCAGGAAATCCATCAGGAACTCGCACGCGTCGAACGCCGATGCGCGATGCGGCGCGGCGACGACCACCAGCACGACCGGCTCGCCGAGCGCGATCCGGCCGATCCTGTGAACGATCCTGACCGCTTCGAGCGTCCAGCGCGCGGACGCTTCCTCGACGATGCTCCACAGCGACCGTTCGGTCATGCCCGGATAGTGCTCGATCTCGAGCGCGACGACGTCGTCGAAATCGCCGGTCTGGCGCACGACGCCGAGGAAGTTCACGACCGCGCCGACGCGCGGGTTGCGCGCGATCGGCATGATCTCCGCGTCGACGTCGATCGGCGGGTACTGGACGCGCACCTCGAAGCCTGCGGCGATCGCCGGCGGCGCATGAACGGGCCGCGCGGTGCTGTCGTCGGCGCAGCGTTGATCGGCATGCGCGGGGTCGTCCGGTACGGCGGGCGAATCGATCGATGACGTCATGATTGTTCTCCAGAGGGCGGCGCTTCCTGCATCGCTCGGCATCCTTCGGCAGCGTGTCAGCCGCCGACGAGCGACATGCGCACGGTCGGATACGCTTTCCCCGGCCGCCGCGCGGGCCGGGCCGCGCGCAACGCCGAGTAGCGGTCGTCGCGGCGCAGCCAGCGATCGCGGATCGCGGCGCTCAACGGATCGAGCGGCACGGTGTCGGCGAGCCACGGCCTCAGATCGGTGCCGTGCGTCGCGAACAGGCAGGTGTAAAGCTGGCCGTCGGCGGACACGCGGGCGCGCGTGCACGTGCCGCAGAACGGATGGGACACGCTGGCGATGAAACCGACTTCGCCTGCACCGTCAGCATGGCGATAGCGGATCGCGGTGCCCGCGTGCAGTTCGGCATCGTCGATCGGCAGCAGCGGATACGCGGCGGCGATCGTGTCGCGCATCTGCGCGGCCGTGACCACCTTGTCGGCCGACCATGACTGCGCGCCGCCGACGTCCATGTATTCGATGAAGCGCAGCGCCACGCCCGTGTGCCGGAACGCGCGCACGAGCGGCAGCAGCTGGCTGTCGTTGACGCCGCGCTCGATCACCGCATTGACCTTGACGGGCGCGAGCCCCGCTGCTTGCGCGGCGTCGATGCCGTCCAGCACGCGGGACACGGGGAGGTCGACGTCGCTGATCCGGCGGAATACCGCATCGTCGATCGCGTCGAGGCTCACCGTCACGCGGGCGAGGCCGGCGTCGCGCAGCGTGCGCGCCTTCGCCGCGAGCAGCGAGCCGTTCGTCGTCAACGCGATTTCGACAGGCTTGCCGCTCACGGTCGTCAGCGACGCGAGCGATTCGATCAGCGCTTCGAGCCCGCGCCGCAACAGCGGTTCGCCGCCGGTGATGCGGATTTTCTCGACGCCGAGCGCGACGAACGCGCGCGCGATTTTGCTCAGTTCATCGAACGAAAGGCGTGCGGATGGCGGCATGAACGCGTGATCGCTGTCGAAGCTGTCGCGCGGCATGCAGTACGTGCAGCGGAAATTGCAGCGATCGATCACGGACAGCCGCAGATCGCGCAGCGGACGCTCGAGCATGTCGGCGATGCCGGGTAGGGCGACTGCCGCCGCGCCGCGATTCGATGCGGTTTCGGTCGGCGTGACGAAATCGATGACGTTCACGATCGTTCCGTTGGCCTGCGCAGGTTGAGAAAAGCGGAGCGCCCGACGGTGCGCGGGTCGTGCGGACGGGACGGGCGCAGGCCGAGGCAGGCTCCTTGCCGGAGGATAGATCGCCGGGTGGCCGAAGCAGAGGCACAATCCCGGCCGATTTGCAGGAATACAGTTCGTTCGCGGCACGCGGTGCGCGAACCGCGAAAACCGTGCAACGCAGCGGCCGGCATCGCGCCGCGCCGCAGCATGGCCACGCGTGCGGCCGCCGTCACGCGAGCCATCGCGCGAAATCGTAGTACGGCAGCGCGTCGCCGCGCGCAATCGCGCGGCCTGCGGGCAGCCGGACGACGCCGCTCGCGTCCGCGAGCGACTGCAGCGTTCCGGCGCCTTGCTGCCGCAGCGTGTCGAGCACGGGCTGCCCGTTCGCTGCGACGCGGCAGCGCACCCGCAAGAAGCGGTCGCGCGTGTCGTCCGGCTCGATGTCGGCGTCGAACGGCAGCGACGGCGCGATCGGCAGGCGCTCGTCGCGCCCCTGCAGGCAGCGGATCAGCGGCGTCACGAACAGCGCGAACGTCGTCAGCGCGGCGCCCGGGTTGCCGGGCAGCAGCACGACCGGCTTGCCGTCGAGCCGCGCGAGCGCGACCGGCTTGCCGGGTTTCATGCGAACGCCGGACAGCACGAACGACGCGCCGAGCTCGGCGAGCACCGGGCGCAGGAGATCCTTGTCGCCGACGGACGCACCGCCGACGCAGACGAGCAGGTCGCAGTGCGCGATCAGGTCGCGCAGCGCGTGGTCGACCGCGTGCCGCGTATCGCGTGCGTGCGCTGCCCGCGCGACGACGGCGCCGGTGCCCGCGACGAGCGCGGCCAGCATCGGTGCGTTGCTGTTGTAGATCTGCTGCGGCGTCCGCGGCTCGCCGCACGCGACGAGCTCGTCGCCGGTCGTCAGGATGCCGATACGCAGCGCGGCGTGCACGTCGACCCGGGCGATGCCTTGCGCGGCCGCGATGCCGACGTGCGCGGCGTGCAGGCGGGTGCCTGCCGCCATCATCACGTCGCCCGCGCGCAGTTCCTCGCCGCGCCGGCGGATGTGCGTGCCGGCACGCGTGCTCGCGTCGAAGCTCACGTACCCGTCCTGCTCCCGTGCGTGCTCCTGCATGATCACCGTATCCGCGCCAGGCGGGATCAGGCTGCCGGTGAACAGGCGCGCCGCGCAGCGCGGATCGAGCGGCAGCGGCACGTCGCCCGCGTAGCAGCGCTGCGCGATGCGCAACGGCTCGCCGCTCGCGAGATCGGCGTGGCGTACCGCATAGCCGTCCATCGCGCTCTGGTCGGTGGGCGGCTGGTCGAGCACGGCGGTCAACGGCGCGGCGAGGATGTGGCCCGCCGCATCGGCGACCGGGACGGAGGTTCGGACGAACGATCGCGCGAAGGCGTGCGCGAAGTGCTGCTGTGCGGTGTCGAAATCGATGGAGCGCATCATTGCCGGTTATCCGTCCACGGTTGCAGGGGCGTCGACGCCGTCGACGTATTCGACGAAACCGCTGCCGCGGCAAAAGCCGAGCAGGCGGATGCCGGCTTCGCGCGCGACGTCGATCGCAAGCGCCGTCGGCGCGGAGATCGTCGCGATCATCGGGATATCGACGCGCGCGGCCTTGCGAACCAGTTCGTAGCTCGCGCGGCTCGACAGGAACACGAAGCCCGTGCGCGTATCCGTTCCGGCGCGTGCGAGGCGGCCGATCAGCTTGTCGAGCGCGTTGTGCCGGCCGACGTCCTCGAAAACTTCGACGACCGTACCGTCGCGGTTGCACCACGCGGCCGCGTGAATGCCGCCCGTGTCGCGCATCAGCGCCTGATGCGCGGGCAGCGCACGCGCGGCGTGCGCGACCGCTTCCGCGCCGATCCCGGCCGCCGCGCCGGCATGACGGATGCGCGCGGGATGCAGGTCGAGCTGCGCGATGCTTTCGATCCCGCACACGCCGCAGCCGGTGCGGCCGGCGAGCGCACGGCGGCGGCCCTTCAGCGCGACGAACGCGCGCTGCGATACGGTGAGGCGCACCACCGCGCCGTTGGCCGCGCAGTTGGCCGTGAATTCGCTTTCGATGTCGTAGATGTCCGACGCGCGTTCGACGATGCCTTCGCTGAGCGCGAAGCCGACGCCGAATTCGTCGAGATCGATCGGCGTCGCCATCATCACCGCATGCGAGATGTCGTTGAATACGAGCGCGACCGGGCATTCGTCGACGACGCGGTCGACCACCCGTTCGAGCCCGTCCGGACGATGGCGCGTGACGTCGCGCGCAACGCTGCCGGTCGGCTCGGTCAGCATGGGGCGTGGCTGCATGAGTGTCCTCGCGATGATGCCGGCGTGCATCGCAACAACAGATGCCGCAGCAGATGCCGAAGCAGATGCGCTATGCCGGCGAATGACGGGAGCGGCGACGAGCGTCGATGACCTGCGCCGATTGCCGCGAACCCGAACCAGGCAACAGGGTACGGGCGATCGCGCGCGATGTGCGTGCACAGCGCGGCGACCGGAAAAGCAGTACAGCTGACGGCCGCGGCGGCCGCCCGCGCGGTTTCGATGTACACATCGAACGGGGCGCCACGAGCACAGTTCGCGGGTGCCAGCGTTTGATTGCGAGCGACGTTCGAATCGCGCTATCGTCGATCACGCTTCGATGCCGGATGCGATGTATGCGCGTGTCGCCGGGGCCGCGCCACGCGGCTGCCGGACCGTCGCGGGATGGTCCGCATCGGACGCACGTCTCCACTATCACGGGCACATATCGGTCATGGAAATCTTCGACGCCTTTCACCTGGCGCGATTGCAGTTCGCGTTCACGGTGTCCTTTCATATCGTGTTCCCCGCGATCAGCATCGGCATGGCGAGCTTTCTCGCGGTGCTCGAATGGCGCTGGCTCGCCACGGGCGACGCCGCCTACAAATCGATGTTCCAGTTCTGGTCGAAGATCTTCGCGGTCGGCTTCGGGATGGGCGTCGTCTCCGGCGTCGTGATGGCCTACGAGTTCGGCACCAACTGGAGCGGGTTTTCCCGCATCGCCGGCAACATCACGGGGCCATTGCTGACGTATGAAGTATTGACGGCATTCTTCCTCGAGGCCGGGTTCCTCGGCGTGATGCTGTTCGGCTGGAACCGCGTGAGCCCGCGCGCGCACTTTTTCGCGACGCTGATGGTCGCGGTCGGCACGCTGATCTCGACGTTCTGGATTCTCGCATCGAACAGCTTCATGCAGACGCCGCAGGGCTTCGCGATCCAGAACGGCATCGTTGTCCCGGTCGACTGGTTCAAGGTGATCTTCAATCCGTCGTTTCCGTACCGGCTCGTGCATATGACCATTGCCGCGTTCATCGTCGCGGGTTTCATCGTCGCCGCGTGCGGCGCATGGCATCTGTTGAAGGGCCGCCGCGACGAGCCCGTCAAGCGCACGTTCTCGATGGCGCTGTGGATGTTGCTGCTGCTCGCGCCGGTGCAGATCGTCGTCGGCGACGCGCACGGCCTCAACACGCGCGAATACCAGCCAGTGAAGATCGCGGCGA
>NZ_QTQP01000088.1 GCF_003854275.1 Burkholderia sp. Bp8963 | reverse complement strand
AGCCGCCTTGTGCACGCATGCTGGTCTCGAGCGCAGCGCGGCCCCGGCTTGCAGCGCCCGACGACGTCGCGTCGCCTGAGTTGACCTCATTTAACCGCTGCAAACCGTCTGCCGCCCAGACTCCTAGTGAGGTGAGCCGATACGGGAGCGGGGCACGGCCGGTGCGTCGCCGGTGTCCACTTCGCTGCGCTCGTCGGACGTTGCGTCGTCGTTGCGCTCGGCGAGCACCGCATCCACTTCGGCGGCGGCCCTCGCGGCGCGCAGCGCGCTGCAGTGCCGCGCGTGCCGGAGGTCCGACAGCATCCTCAAGAGCCGCGTCGTCTTGCTTTTCATGATTTTCTCCCGCCTGTCGCGCGTCTCGTCGGAAGCGCTCCCTGAAACCAGTGTAGGACGGGCGCGCGCGATCGGCAGGAGAATGTGGCGCGCATGCAGCGCGCCGAGGGATATCACTGAGCCGCGGCGACTGCCGGCGCCGGCGCCGCTGCTGCTTCGCGGCGCTCTTCCACGCAGCGCTGGTGCTGGCGCGACAGGCGCTTCATCAGCGGCAGCAGCAGCAGTGCGATCAGCATGCCGAGTGCCGCGAGCCAGCCGAGCTTTTCGAACAGCGACAGGTAGAGCGGCAGCGATTCGGTTGCGGGCAGATCGTGCGACGGCATCTGCGCGAAGTTCGCGACCACGCTGCCGAGATACTGCGACACGCCCGTCGCGACGAAGTACGCGCCCATCATGAAGCCGCTCATGCGCGTCGGCACGTAGCGGGCGATCATCGCGAGACCGAGGCCGCTCACCAGCAGCTCGCCGAGCGAGTAGAGCGCGTAGCCCCACACCATGAACCACGACGACACGCGACCGTCGACCGCGTAGCGGCCGCTGATCGTGAACACGAGGTAGCCCGCGGCAACCGCGCCGAAGCCGAGCGCATACTTCAGCGCGACCGGGATGTCATGGCCGCGCTTCGAGAACGCGTTGTAGATCACCACGAGCACGGGGCTCAGCAGCATGATCGAGATCGGGTTGAGTGCCTGGAACTGCGCGGCGCTCCACGAGAACATCGTCGTGCCGAACAGGATGAAGCGCGGATCGACGTTGCGCAGCGCGAACAGCGTCAGCGACGTCGACATCTGCACGTAGAAGATGAAGAACAGGATCACCTGCGCGATCAGTACGAGCGCCGCGATCAGGCCCGCGCGCTCCGAGCGCTCGGACTTCGCGATCATGTATGCGAAGATCGCGAGGATCGCGGCTGCCGCCGTCCACACGCTCGCGACCGCGAGCTGCTTGTGCTCGAGCACGTACATCGTCACGAGCGCGAGCGCGACGCCGCCCGCGACGACCGCACCGAGACGGCGCCACTGGATCGGCTGCTCGTCGGGCTGCGAGCCGATATGCGCGAGCGTGCGGTGCATCAGCACGAAGTTGAGAATGCCCAGCAGCATCCCCGCGCAGCAGACGGCGAACGCGGTGTGCCAGCCCCAGTGGTCCTTGATCCACGGCGTCGCGAGCATCGACACGGTCGAGCCGATGTTGACGGCCATGTAGTAGATCGTGAACGCGCTGTCGATGCGCGCGTCGTCGCCTTCATAGATCCGGCGCACGAGGTTCGCGGCGTTCGCCTTGAAGAGGCCGTTGCCGACCACGACCACGCCGAGCGACGCATACAGGTAGCCGAGCTGGTCGTTCGGCATCGCGAGCATCAGGTAGCCGGCGCACAGCACCGTCGCGCCGATGATCATCGTGCGGCGCGCGCCGAGCACCTTGTCGCCGATCCAGCCGCCGATCGACGGCGACGCGTAGACGAGCGCGGTGAACGCGCCCCAGGTCAGGTTCGCACGGCCGTCGGTGAAGCCGAGCTTGTCGACCATGAAGAGGACGAGAAGCGCTGCCATGCCGTAGTAGCCGAAGCGCTCCCACATTTCAATGAGGAAGACCGTCGTAAACGAGCGGGTTTGGGAAACAGGTGAATGCATCATCAATATCGGTTCAAGCGGGCGGCGCGGATCGCGCGCTGCCGGGGTCAATCTGGTGCCTGCGCGCGTCGGCCGGGTGGGCAGCGCGAAAGCGGCGGCAAGGTCGGTCGGACTGCGCCGACGCCGGGGTCAGAGGCCTCCCGTGGCGGGTGGCGCAGGGCCTCGGCCGGCGCGTGACCGGTAACGTTTCCGTGCGCGGCGCGTCAATTTCGCGCCACACCGGGTAATCCCTGACATGTCAGGAGCTTTCGGGAATATTCGTCTCGTCATGTCTTTGTAAGATTGACTTCGGCGCCTCCGAAAAATCCCGGAGAGCCGCTTGCAGCTTGCCTGTGGTGGCGGCGAGTCTGGCAAGATAGCGCGTTTCCCGGCCGGGGCCGGATGGTGTTCAGCGGATCGCGCGTGACACCGAAGACGTGCAAAGACCCGAAGACTAAGCCATAACGATCTAACTTAGTTATTTTCCATCAAACATTTTTTGACGACCACATTTCGGCCTGCTATGGTTCCCCCAACTGAAAACACGCGGTCTGCCAACGCTGCCGCCGCACTGGGCAGCAAGATTCGCGCGTTGCGCCAACGACTGAAGCGCACGCTGGATGAAACGGCTACGGCCGCGGGTATTTCCAAACCGTTTCTGTCACAAGTCGAGCGCGGGCTCGCATCGCCGTCGTTGACGTCGCTTGCCGGCATCGCGCACGCGCTCGGTGTGACGGTGCAGTACTTCGTCGACACGCCGAGCGAGGAGCGTTCGGTTTGCCGAGGAGACCAGCTGCGCTTCTTCGGGTTCGCCGATTCGGCCAACCTGTTCGCGCGGCTGACGAACGTGACGGAAGGGCGTCAGCTCGAGTCGATCCTCGTGCGGTTGCCGCCGGGACAGAAGCGGTCGGAGGTGACGACACATGCAGGAGAGGAGTTCCTGTATGTGATTGAAGGGGAAGTGTCGTTGACGCTGGAGGGCAAGACGTTCGTCCTGCAGGCCGGCGACAGCGCGCATTATCAGTCGACGGTCCCGCACAGCTGGGCCAACACCGGGAAGATCGAAGCGGTGGTGGTCTGGGTCGGTACCCCGAGGCTGTTCTAACGCACAGGTATTCCTTCGTTTCGACGATGGGGTATCTGTCGAAAGAAATGTAAGGAATACTAAGATGACATACGAGATTCACGGGCCTCCTCAATCGCTGCGCCCGTCAGCGTCCCACGCGTAACGCGCGGCATCCGCCGCCATTCGCGCACCGAAGAACCCTTCTAAAGACTGCCACGATGAAATCCTTGCATGCCATGTCGGCCGTGCTGGCCGCGCTCGCCCTGACGACGTCCGCCGCACACGCCGTTTCCGTTCCGTCGAACGTCGCGCTCGCCGCGCAACAGGACCTGACGCGTCAGGTGCCCGCCGAAGTCGAGTCGCTCGATCCCGCTCATATCGAGTCGTGGACGGGCAATACGATCGGCCTCGACCTGTTCGAAGGGCTCGCGCGCATCGACGCGGCAGGCCAGGTCGTGCCGGGTGTCGCGCTGTCGTGGGAGCGCAAGTCGCCCGACACGTGGGTGTTCAAGCTGCGCCACGATGCGAAGTGGAGCAACGGGCAGCCGGTGACGGCCGCCGATTTCGTCTATGCGTGGCAGCGCCTCGTCGATCCGAAGACGGGCTCGAAGTACACGATCCTCGTCGAGTTCGTGAAGAACTCGAAGGACATCATCGCGGGCAAGGCCGCGCCGACGACGCTCGGCGTGCGCGCCGTCGATCCATACACGCTCGAAGTGACGACCGACGTGCCTGTGGCGTTCTTCCCCGAGCTGACCGCGATGGTGCCGCTCGCGCCGGTGAACAAGGACAATATCGCCAAGTTCGGTGACGCGTGGACGCGCCCGGGCAACATCGTCAGCAACGGCGCGTACCAGCTCGTCGACTGGCAGCCGAACAACCGCATCGTGATCTCGAAGGATGCGAAGTACTGGAACGCGCCGAAGGTCGTGATCAACAAGGTCACGTACCTGCCGATCGAGAGCGACGAGACGGCGATGCGCATGTACCAGGCCGGCCAGATCGACTACAGCTACTCGATCCCGTCGGGGATCTTCCAGCAGGTCAGCAAGCAGTTCGGCGGCGAACTGCGCCCGGGCCTGCAGCTCGCGACCTACTACTACTACCTGAACAACAGCGATCCGGCGCTGAAGGACAAGCGCGTGCGCCAGGCATTGTCGATGGTGCTCGATCGCGACGTGCTGACGCAGAAATTGACGCAGGCTGGCGAGAAGCCGATGTACGGGCTGATGCCGAACGGCACGAAGGGCGCGCAGCCGTTCACGCCGGAATGGGCGTCGTGGCCGATGGCCAGGCGTGTCGAAACCGCGAAGAACCTGCTGAAGCAGGCCGGCTATTCGGACGCGAAGCCGCTGTCGTTTACGCTGACCTACAACACCAACGACCTGCACAAGAAGGTCGCGCTGTTCGCGGCGTCCGAATGGCGCACCAAGCTCGGCATCAACACGAAGCTCGAGAACGTCGAGTTCAAGGTGCTGATGAAGCAGCGGCATGACGGCAAGGTGCAGATCGCGCGCGACGGCTGGTTCGCCGACTACAACGACGCGATGTCGTTCTTCGACCTGATCCGCTGCGGCAGCTCGCAGAACACCGTCGGCTACTGCAACAAGCAGGCCGATGCACTGATCGACGAAGGCAACCAGAAGCTCGACGACAAGGCGCGCACCGCGCTGCTCACGCAGGCACACGACATGGCGCTGACCGACACGCCGATGGTGCCGCTGTTCCAGTACTCGGCCGACCGTCTCGTGAAGCCGTACGTCGGCGGCTATTCGCTGAAGAACGTGATCGACATGCGTGCTTCGCAGGACATGTACCTGATCAAGCACTGAGCGGAGCGATCATGCTGGCCTACGCACTGAGACGCACGTTGTGGGCGGTGCCGACGATCCTCGCGGTCGTCACCGTCTGCTACCTGCTGCTGCACTTCACGCCCGGCGGTCCGTTCGATACGGAAAAGCAGCTGTCTGCTGCGACGCTCGCGAACCTGAACGCGAAGTACCACCTCGACGCACCGCTGTGGAAGCAGTACCTGTTGTACCTCGACGCGCTGCTGCATGGCGATCTCGGCCCGTCGTTCCGCTACGTCGACTGGTCGGTCAACGATCTCGTGAAGAAGGCGCTGCCGGTGAGTCTCGGCGTGGGCGGCATCTCGATCCCGATCTCGATCGTGTGCGGCGTGCTGCTCGGCACCGTCGCGGCGGTGCGCCGCGACAGCCTGATCGACCGCAACGTGATGCTGATCGGCAACTTCGGCAACGTCGTGCCGCCGTTCGTGCTCGGCCCCGTGCTCGTGTGGATCTTCGCGATCCTGCTGAAGACGTCGGCCGGCAACGGCTGGCTGCCGGCCGGCGGCTGGGGCAACGGTGACTGGCAGTACCGCGTGCTGCCGGTCGTGCTGCTGTCGTTCATCAACATGTCGCTGCTCGCGCGCGTGATGCGCGGCTCGATGATCGAGACGCTGTCGAGCAATTACATCCGCACCGCGCGCGCGAAAGGGCTGCCCGGCTCGACGATCGTGCTGCGCCATGCGCTGAAGCCCGCGCTGATGCCGGTCGTGTCGCTGTTCGGCACGGTCTGCATCACGTCGATCACCGCGGCCGTCGTGACCGAATCGGTGTTCGCGCTGCCGGGGCTCGGGCAGCTCGTCGTGAACGGCGCGATCAACCGCGACTACACGCTGGTGCTCGGCCTCGTCGTGCTGACGACCGTTTGCGCGGTGCTGTTCAACCTGCTGGTCGACCTCGCATATGCGTGGCTCGACCCGCGCATCCGTTATTGAGCGAGGCGCACCATGACGCCGACTACTCCCATCGTCAGCCTGCCCGCGCAGGCCGACACGCCGCCGCGCTCGCGCACGCCGCTGGCGCTCGCGATGTCCCGCTTCCTGCATAACCGCGCGGCGGTCCTGAGCCTCGCGCTGCTCGTGCTGATCACGCTCGCGTGCCTGCTTGGCCCGTACCTGCTGGCGGCCGATCCGGCCGCGAGCGACTGGGCGTCGATCAGCCTCGCGCCGACCTGGGCGAACCAGCACTGGTTCGGCACCGACGAACTCGGCCGCGACCTGCTCGTGCGCACGCTGATCGGCGGCCGCGTATCGATCGAGGTCGGCCTGCTCGGCACGCTCGTGTCGGGCCTGTTCGGCGTCGCGTGGGGCGCGACCGCGGGCTTCGCCGGCGGCCGCGTCGACGCGGTGATGATGCGCATCGTCGACATGATGTACGCGATTCCGTACCTGCTGATCGCCATCCTGATGATGACGCTGTTCGGCCGCTCGTTCATCCTCGTCGTGCTGACGATCAGCGCGTTCTCGTGGATCGACATGGCGCGCGTCGTGCGCGGCCAGACGCTGTCGCTGCGCAACCGCGAGTTCGTCGATGCGGCGCGCGCGATCGGCGTGTCGCCGGCGTCGATCGTGCTGCGCCACATCGTGCCGAACCTGCTCGGCGTGGTCGTCGTGTACGCGACGGTCACGGTGCCGAGCATCGTGCTGACCGAATCCGTGCTGTCGTTCCTCGGCCTCGGCGTGCAGGAGCCGATGACGAGCTGGGGCGTGCTGATCCAGGACGGCGCGCAGAAGCTGGAATCGATGCCGTGGCTGCTGCTGTTCCCGGCCACGCTGCTGTGCGTGACGCTCTACTGCGTGAATTTCGTCGGCGATGGCCTGCGGGATGCGCTTGACCCGAAGGATCGCTGAAATGTCATTACTCGAAGTCGACAACCTCGGCGTGCGCTTCACGCGCAAGGATGCTCCGCCGATCGACGCCGTCAGCGGCGTGTCGTTCACCGTCGAAGCGGGCAAGACGCTCGGCATCGTCGGCGAGTCGGGCTCGGGCAAGAGCCAGACCGTGATGGCGCTGCTCGGCCTGCTCGCCGGCAACGGCACGACGAGCGGTGCGGCCCGCTATCGCGGCCAGGATCTGCTCGCGATGGATACGCGCGCACTGAACAACGTGCGCGGCGACCGCATCGCGATGATCTTCCAGGATCCGATGACGTCGCTCAATCCGTTCCTGACGATCGAGCGGCAGATGACCGAGACGCTGCAGCTGCATCGCAAGCTGTCGCGCAAGGAAGCGACGAAGCGCGCGATCGAGGCGCTGGAGTCGGTGCGCATTCCGGACGCGGCGCGCCGCATCCGGATGTATCCGCACGAGTTCTCGGGCGGCATGCGGCAGCGCGTGATGATCGCGATGGCGCTCCTGTCCGAACCGGAAATCCTGATCGCCGACGAGCCGACCACCGCGCTCGACGTGACCGTGCAGGCGCAGATCATCGACCTGCTGCGCGAGCTGAACCGCGAGCGCGGCACCGCGATCGTGCTGATCACGCATGACATGGGCGTCGTCGCGGGCCTCGCGGACGACGTGATGGTGATGTACGCGGGCCGCACCGTCGAATACGCGCCGGCCGAGTCGATCTTCGCGGCGCCGTCGCATCCGTACACGATCGGCCTGCTCAACGCGCTGCCGCGCCTGACCGATGCCGACGACGCGCCGCTCGTCGCGATTCCGGGCAACCCGCCGATGCCGGGCACGGCGCCGGCCGGCTGCGCGTTCGCGAAGCGCTGCGCGTATGCGGAGAGTCATTGCGGCGACGCGCGCCCGGTGCTCGAAACCTACAGCGCGGCCGGCGCGGTGCGCGCGTGCCACCGGCCGGTGGCGGAACTGACGGGAGGACTGCGATGAGCGTCATCGGTCTCGAGCAGGGTGGATCGGCGGACGCGCTGCTGTCCGTCCAGGATCTGAAAGTGCATTTCCGCGTGCCGCTCGGCGGCTATCCGTGGTCGCCGAAAGGCACGCTGCGCGCGGTCGACGGCGTGTCGTTCGACGTGAAGCGTGGCGAGACCGTCGGGCTCGTCGGCGAATCCGGCTGCGGCAAGTCGACGCTCGCGCGCGCATTGATCGGCCTCGTGCCGATGACGGCCGGCAGCGTGAGCTGGCGCGGCGAGACGGTCGCGCCCAATCATCTGCGCGGCACCGCGATGCGGCGCGAAGTGCAGATGATCTTCCAGGATCCGCTTGCGTCACTCGATCCGCGGATGACGATCGAGCATATCGTCGCCGAGCCGCTCGTCGCGCATCAGCCGGGCATCGGCCGCGCCGAGGTGCGCCGCCGGGTGGTCGCGATGCTGGAGCGGGTCGGGCTGAACGCGCATCACATGCTGCGCTATCCGCACGAATTCTCCGGCGGGCAGTGCCAGCGCGTCGGGATCGCGCGTGCGCTGATCAGCGAGCCGAAGCTCGTGATCTGCGACGAACCGGTATCGGCACTCGACGTGTCGATCCAGGCGCAGATCGTCAACCTGCTGCGGGATCTTCAGCGCGAACTGTCGTTGTCCTATCTGTTCGTCGCGCACGATCTCGCGGTGGTGAAGGCGATCAGCCAGCGCGTGCTCGTGATGTATCTCGGTCGCGTGATGGAGTTCGGCACGCGGCAGGACGTGTATCGCGTGCCGCAGCACCCGTACACGCGGGCGCTGCTCGACGCGGCGCCGACGCCGGAGCCGGCGCGCGAACGCGCACGGCGGCCGATGCTGCTCGCGGGCGAGATGCCGTCGCCGCTGAATCCGCCGTCGGGCTGTGCGTTCCGCACGCGCTGTCCGGTTGCGGTCGACGCGTGCGCACAGGACGTTCCGCGTCCGGAAGTGCGGCGCGGCTCGGCGGCGCGCGTCGCGTGCATCCGCGCAGGCGCGGACTGACGCAGCCGACTGACGCAGCCACAAGAACCAGGCAGGTCAACAGGGGTAAGTGCGGCGCGAATGATCTTCGCGCCGCGGGTACAGGCACGTCCTTAGCCGGGCGGCCGGGGTGGGGCCGGAAGCGGATCGCGACCGGCACAACGACATCAACACAATAAGAGAATTACGATGAAAAAACACAGGACGATCGGAAACGCATCGAAAATGCTGCTTGCGTGGGGACTGCCGGCCTTGGCTGGCGTCTCGATGACGGGCGCGGCTTACGCAGACGACGCGGCGCCTGCGCCGCTGACGGTGGCGCAGGCCGCGCCGGGCATGACCGTTGCGCAGGCAACGACGCCGAACGCGGTGATCAACGCGGAGGCCCAGCAGGCAGTCACGCCGCCTGACGAGCCGTCGGCGCAATCGAAGTCGAAGGGCTTCATTGCGGACAGTCACCTGAACTTCCTGTTCCGCAACTACGCGGACGTGCTCGACAGCAAGGGCGGGCCGCATCGCCATGCGTGGGTGCAGGGCGTGATGGCGAACTTCGAGTCGGGCTATACGACCGGGCTGATCGGCATCGGCTTCGACGCGTCGCTGTATGCGGCGCTGAAGCTCGATGGCGGCAAGGGCGCGGGCAGCATGGTGCACATCGCGAAGGGCGGCGGCGGCGGGAACCAGCTCGCGTGGGCGTACCCCGGCATCTACGACGTGAAGGCGCGGATCTCGAACACGGTGATCAAGTACGGTCTGCAGGCCGTCGACAACCCGTTCATGGAGCAGCACGACAACCGCGCGCTGCCGCCGACGTTCCTCGGCACGACGATCGTCAGCAACGAATTCAAGAACGTGATGCTCGAGGCGGGCAGCTTCACGAAGACCGACGCGCGCGGCCACACGACGCTGACCAACCTGACGACGCAGTATGGCGGCACGCGCATCAACCGGCTGACCTATGTCGGCGGCACGTGGGATTACTCGCCGAACGGCGAGCTCGCGCTGTACGCGAACCAGGCCGACGACGTGTGGCACCAGTACTACGCGTCGCTGAAGCACAGCATCGGCGATTCGAAGTCGATCAAGTGGACCGGCTTCGCGAACGTCTACTCGACGCACGACACGGGCGATGCGCTGCAGGGCAAGATCAACAACAACGCGTACAGCCTGTCGCTGGCCGCCCAGCACGGCGCGCATGAGCTGCTGCTCGGCTATCAGCAGGTGCTCGGCGACCAGTTCTTCGACTATCTGAACGAGACGAACGGCATCTTCCTCGTCAACTCGATGGACGTCGACTACAACGCGCCGCACGAAAAGTCGCTGCAGCTGCGCTATACGTTCTACGGCAAGGAAGCGGGCCTGCCCGGCTTCAAGGCGATGCTGTGGGGCGTGACGGGCTGGGGCGCGGACGCGAGCGCGGGCGCGGCGGCCGATCCGTCGAAGTCGAGCATCTACTGGGCGAACGGCGCGCCGGTGCAGGGCCGTCACCACGAATTCGGCTTTATCCCGTCGTATACGTTCCAGAGCGGCAAGCTGAAGGATACGAAGGTCACGTTCATCGCGATGTGGCACAACGGCTCCGCGCACTACTCGGATGCGACGAACCGCGAATATCGTCTCGTCGTGAACGTGCCGCTGAACGCGTTCTGATCGATCAGCCGGAAGACGCGCGCGCGGCGGTGGCGGCGCGCGTCTCGCAGCCGGCGTTCAGGCCGGCTTGTGCCGCCCTGAAACGGTGTCATCCGCGTGCGGGGCTTCGGCCGCGAGCGACGTGAGCTGGCGGCCCGTGTCGCGCCATGCGTCGAGGCCGCCGCGCAGCGCGAGCGCATCGGTGAAGCCCACGTCGGCCAGGCGCTTCGCCATCAGCGCGGCCGATACCTCGTTCGGGCACGAGCAGTAAACAACGAACTTCTGCGTGAGCGGATAACGCGCGACGATGTCGCCGATCTGACGCTCGTCGGCGAACTGCGCGCCCGGAATCGCGAACGGATCGAGCTTGCGGTGCTCGGCGGAGCGCACGTCGATGACGACCGGTGCGGCCGGGTCGCGCAGCAGCGCGTCGAGTTCGTCGACGCCGATCCGCGCATTCGCGAGCTGGCGCAGCAGCGCGCGGCGGCGCATCCAGCGCACCGCCGCGTACAGCACAAGCAGCGCGGCGATGACCAGCAGCACCGCGTGGCCGAGCCGGCTCGCGCCGGCGAACAGCCAGTCGATCTGCTGGTGGAACACGACGCCGGCGACCAGACCGACGATCGTCCACAGTGCCGCGCCGAGTGCGTCGTAGCCTGCGAACGTGCGGTAGCGCGTGCCGAGCGCGCCGGCCATCGGCACCGACACGAGCGACAGCCCAGGGATGAAGCGCGCGACCGCAAGCACGCGCACGCCGTAGCGGCCGAAGAAGCGCTCGGTTTTCCTCACGCAGCTGTCACGCGACAGCGACAGCCGGCAGATCGTCTTCAGCGTCGTGCCGCCGTAGCGGCGTCCGGCGACGTACCAGATGGTGTCGCCGATCAGCGCGCCGAGCACCGACAGCGCCAGCACCGTCACGAGCTGCGAACCGATCATGTCCGGATGCAGCGCGGCCATGGCACCGAACAGCACGAGCGTCGGCATCGCCGGCACCGGTAGCCCGATTGCGGCGGCGAGCACGTTGGCGAACACGAGAAGCGGCCCGTACTGGGCGACGAGGTCACGGAGCATGACGGCTGTTGAAAAGGGACGCGCGCGGAAAATGCGCAGATGGGCCGATTATCGGCCATTTTCAAGACAGCGGCGGGAAAAGGAACGAGCGGGGACGAGCGGACGAGTCGGTGAGCCCGCGCATCGGGCGCGGCTCACCGAGCCCGGCGGGTCAGGAGGGGCTACGTGCGAGCGACGCGGCGCCGTGGTTCTCGCCGGGCAGCTCGGCGCCGTGCGAACGGATCGCCGCGATCAGCTCGGCGGGCGTGATCTCGTAACGGACCTCGCGATGGATGCCGGGCTTGCGTTCGTCGATGTCGATCAACAGCACGCTCTTGCCGTCGCTGGTTGCTTCGAGCCGCAACGAGCGCAGTTCGCGACCGTCGGTCGGGTCGTGTTCGGTGAGCAAGGTCATTGCCCCGGATGAGCCGGTGGTGCGCATCGAACCTATCCTCGTATCGTTGGCGCCGGTATGGCGGAGATGTCGTTGTTACAAAACAGCTTGACGGAGTTTAACGCGAACACGCGTCGTGCACGGAGCATTTTCGAGCTTCGGTAAATAAGGGCGGCATCGGCGATCCTTCTGAGGTTTGGTGTTCGGGGAGCGCGTGTGGCGGCCCGCCCGGCCGCACCGCGACGGTCCACATCGTACCGGTCGCGCCGCGCTGGCCGGCGCTGAGGCCGGCTGGCAGCCTGTCGGTCCGGTTCGAGGTTACCGCGAACCGAACATTCATATGACGAATAGATGAATTCGGCTAAGCTCGAAGCTTTCCCCGGCACGGCAGCGACGCCAGATCCTGGGCAGTCGCGTGCGGCTTCTACCCGAGACCATCATGGCCGACATCACGATCCGACACACCGAGACGAAGGATATCGACGCGATCCGACAGATCGCCGCGCACCCCGCGGTTTATGCGAACACGCTGCAACTGCCGTTTCCGTCCTTGGAAAAATGGACGCAACGCATCAACGGCATACGCGAGCGGGGATTCAGCCTCGTCGCCGAACTCGACGGCGAGGTGGTTGGCCATCTCGGGCTCAGCCCGGAACAGAATCCGCGCCGGCGCCACGTCGCGGGGTTCGGGATGATAGTCAACGCGTCGCACCACGGGCGTGGCATCGGCAACCGGCTGCTCGCCGCTGCGATCGATCTGGCGGAAAACTGGCTGAACGTGACGCGCATCGAATTGAGCGTGTATGCCGACAACCGCGCGGCGATCGCACTGTACGAGAAACACGGCTTCCGGATCGAGGGCGAGTCGCCGGACTTCGCGCTGCGCGACGGCGAGTATGCAACCACTTGTCACATGGCGCGGCTCAGGCGCACGGCGCGGCCGTCTTCCGGCAACAACCTGAATCACGGCGCAACGGTCGCCGGCGGCGAATAGCGATGGATGCGCAAGCCGCATGTCGTTCGCGGAGCCGGCCCGCGCGCACTTCTCCTCTTGTTCAATTGGCGTCGCGGGGCCGGCATGACGATGCCCGTCCGGCAGCATTGCCGGACGCGCTCGCCGATCGAAACACGATCGCGCATGAAACGGATTCGCACGAATGTGCTGATCCGGAACGCGGCTGCTCGTGGCGGGATTGAATTCGCCAAATCGGATTCGTGTGCACGAATCGTGAAATGAGACATTTCGAAGCATCAAATGAGACAAGGCGAAGGGTCGCGAATTGCGTATTTTCCTGCATGTTCGTCTAATAAAAGATTTTTCAAAAAATAATCGAATTTAATAGAAAATTTGACGATGTTTGACAAATGGTTGGCGGAAGTTTTACGGTTTCTGAAGATCTCGTCTCAATATTGGTGGCTATAATCCATTCGCGATTTTGATGAAATTGAATTGATTTAATTTCGGTCGATCCTTGAAGAAAGCGGATTCCTGAGAAGATCAAACGCCATCAATCGCATAGAACGTGCGTGACGATCCGGGGGCTGTCCACTCGTCACGATCGTGCACTTATTAAAGCAGAGCCGGTTCAGATAATGCGGGGCGTTCAAGAACGCGATAAATCCCGCGGGCCGTGCACGCGAGAACAGAGACCAATTTGCTACGGGAAAGCATCAAAATGCCGCGGAAAATCCTGTCCGTATTCGGCGCTCGACCGCAAGCCATCGGGATGGCGCAGGTCGTCAATGCAATTGCAACCGCGCCGGAACTCGAATCGATCGTTCGTGTGAACGACCTCATGCGCCCTAATGGCCCGGGGAAATAGTCCTGTCTGCCATCGACTTCGTCAGCGATCCGTCATTCGCCTGGCGACACCGTCGAAATTGAATCCGTAAGGCCGCGCGAGCGGCACCGATAACACGGCAATCGACCCGAGAGCCGGCGATCGTCCGCGTCGACGCGGAGGGACCGCTGCGCCCTGATTCCAGGCGAAATTTCTCGTGCCAGATCGATCATCGAATGCCGCCGTGTTGTTCAAGAGTCCGTGAAGATTCGTAGTACTGATTGACAACCAATGCAACGCAACGTGGAAAAGGGGAAATACTGTATGGAGAAGAAGCAGATTTCGATGCTCGTGACGGCGATGTTCGCCGGTGTCGGCATCATGAGCGCGGGTGTCGTTCATGCACAGAGCAACTTCGTCGACCGCGGCAATCCGGACAACGCGCTCAACGGGGGGTGCATCGACGGTACGAACCCGCTTTGCGTTGCAACGAAGAGCGGCCAGTACGTCGCGGTGAGCACCGCGAGCTATACCGCGGGCAATAACGCGAAAGCCGGCACCGGCGGTATCGCGATCGGCGATCGGGCCAACGCGAACAGCAAGGACACCAGCGGCAGCGGCGGTGGCGCAACCGCGATCGGCACGGGTGCGCAGGCGCTCGCAAACTCGGCGACGGCAATCGGCACGGTCGCACTCGCGCAAGGCAACACGGCACTCGCGATCGGTCGTCAATCGGCCGCGGTCGGCGACTATTCGATGGCGCTCGGCAACGTCGCCGATGCGCACGGGAAGAGCTCGATCGCGCTCGGTCATTCCGCACTCGCGCAAGGCGATCGCTCGGTCGCAATCGGCGGCGCCAATCCGACGACGAGCGATGGCGTGTCGAACGGCGCATCGTATGACGCAGCCACGCAGACGCGCGCGGGCGGCACGCAATCCGTCGCGATCGGTGCGGGCGCTCAGACGAACGGCGACAATCAGATTGCGATCGGCTCGGGCAGCGTCGGCGCGGACAACAACACGAGCCAGCCGGTGTTCGGCGGCACGGCCGCGCCGGTCGGCGGCGCGGTTTCGTTCGGTTCGGTCGGCAACGAACGTCAGCTGAAGAACGTCGCCGCAGGCGTGGACAGCACGGATGCCGTCAACATTTCGCAATTGAAGTCGGTCAACGACGGCCTGACGACGAGCATCAGCAACGTCGATTCGCGCGTGACGAACCTGAGCACGACGGTCGGCGGCCAGATCACGAACCTCAACTCGTCGCTGTCGACGGCGACGACCAATATCACGAACCTGCAAGCGGCCGACCAGCTGAACGTGAAGTACACCGACAGCACGCATACCGCAGTCGCGCTCGACGGCAGCGGCGGCACGACGATCAGCAACGTCAAGGCGGGCGTCGCCGACACGGACGCGGTGAACGTCGGCCAGCTGAATGGCGGCTTGTCATCGCTCAGCACGAGCGTGACGAACAACGTCAACACGCAGATCACCAACGTCGGCTCGTCGCTGAGCACGTCGATCGTCAATGCGACGAAGGATGCGGTTCAATATGACAGCAGCGCGCACGACAGCGTGACGCTCGGCGGCACGAGCGCGACGTCGCCGGTCGCGCTGCACAACGTGGCGGCGGGAACTGCCGACACGGACGCAGTGAACGTCAAGCAGCTGAACGGCGGCATCAGCACGGCGGTTGCACCGATCACCCAGAACATCACGAACCTTCAGACCTCGCTCAGCTCGACCAATCAGACGGTCAACAACCTGAACACGAGCGTCACGAACCTCAATACGTCGCTGAGCACGGCCACGTCGAACATCACGCAACTGCAACAGGCGGATACCCGCAACGTGAAGTACGACGGCCAGTCGGGCTTCGATACGGTGACGCTGCAGGGCACGAACGGCACGACGATCAAGAATGTCGCGGATGGCAAGGATGTGCACGACGCGGTGAACGTCGGCCAGCTGAATGGTGGCTTGTCTTCGCTCAGCACGAGCGTGACGAACAGCTTCAGTACGCAGATCAGCAATCTCAGCACGACGATCAACAGCCAGATCGGCGACGCTACGAAGAATGCGGTGCAGTACGACAACGATGCGCACACGAGCGTCACGCTCGGCGGCCAGGGTGCGAGCGCGCCGGTGAGCCTGCACAACGTCGCGGATGGTGTCGCGAACAACGATGCGGTCAACGTCGGTCAATTGAACGGTGCGATTTCGCCGATCCAGACGTCGTTGTCGTCGGCGGTGACGAACATCACCAACCTGCAAGGCGATGTGAGCAACCTGAGCACGTCGCTTGGCACGACCAACCAGAATGTCACGAACCTGAGCACGAGCCTGGCTGGCACGCAGACGGACGTGTCGAACCTGCAGGCGGCCGACAAGCGGAACGTCAAGTATGACGGCGCGGAAGGTTTCGACACGGTCACGCTCGCGGGCCCGAACGGCACGAAGGTGACGAACGTCAAGGCGGCCGAGCTGTCGGCGACGAGCACGGATGCGGTGAACGGCTCGCAACTGTATGCAACCAACCAGACGGTTGCGAAGCAGGGCGACTCGATCACGCAGATCGGCGGTCAAGTCACGCAGAACACGACCCACATCGGCGCACTGCAACAGGATGCGCTGCAATGGTCGGCATCGGCTGGTGCATACGATGCTTCGCACGGCAGCGGTTCGGCACAGAAGATCACGAACGTTGCAGCGGGCGATGTGTCGACCACGAGCACGGACGCGATCAACGGCGCACAACTGAAGCAGGTGCAGGACCAGATCG
>NZ_QTQP01000087.1 GCF_003854275.1 Burkholderia sp. Bp8963 | reverse complement strand
AGCACGCTCTGCAGGATCTCCGGCACGCTCTGGGTCTGGAACACGCGCCAGTCCGAGCACAGCTTGAGCCGGGCCAGTTCGGGTTCGACCACCGCGCGGTAGCGCGTGCGGCGAAAGCCGGTTTCGCATTGCTCCAGGGTGCTGACCAGCCCGTGGACATAGCGCACGGGCTGTTCGCCTCGCCATAGGGTGAAGAGCGCGGGGCGGTCGAGCACCTGGCCGAAATCGACGGCGCGGTCGGAGCTGGCGAGGTCCAGCTCGAGGCGATAGGTTTCGGACAGCGCTTCGTCCAGGGTGAACTCGATGACTTCGAAGTCCATCCCGCCCACGATCTGGAAGGTGAAGCGCAGGTCGGATTGATGTGGCATGGCGTGCTCCGGATAACTGAGCACCCACAGCCAGCCAGTCGATGCCTAGCTGCAAGCCCTCAGAGAAATTGGACGTTCATGGACGTTTCCGGAATCAAGAATGCACAACACCAAATTTTTAGGAAATTGGACTGGTTCGAAAAATAGTTCGGACAGTACTTGTCTTGTACGAAATTCATGCAGGCGCGATGCCTGAGCTGTTCCGGGTAGCTGCGGTCGCTCTTCAGCCGTTGATAGAAGGCTTGAATCTGCTCCAGAGTCAACACGGTCTTGCTTTGACTGTCCGGCAAGCGAAGCAAGCCGCGTAGCCCCCAGATCGGGTTGCTATTGGCCAAGCCTCGAACCACGTCAAACTCAAAGATGGCAGAAAGGTCGCGTGTGATATGGATGCGCGCCCGCGCGCCATGCGCTTTGCAGGCCTCCAACATGGAAGGCGGCAGGTCAGCGCAGCTTGACGTTCCTGCGCTCGTGGGCGGGATGGATACCCTGCTTGATCATTGAATGTGCGGCATCGTGTGCCGCACGCGCCGCAGCTAGGCTGACTTTTGGAACCCGGCAAACAACAGCGACCCGCGCGAGCCCCCATTGTTTGCACCAACTCCCTGATTCACACGAGATTTCCCATACAAGGAGTTCCGCAGAATCCTGCTGGATTCCAGTCGAAGATCGTCAGACGTCGAAGAACACCGTTTCCTGCGGGCCCTGCATCCGGATGTCGAACCGGTAGACCACCGGCCCGCCCGGTTGCGCTTCGCGTTTCGCCACAAGCGTGGCCCGCCGCTCGGCCGGCACCGCATTCAGCACCGGATCCGCCGCGTTCGCTGCCGCTTCGTCATCGAAGTACACACGGGTGAACGCATGCGTGAGAATCCCGCGCATCATCACCGTCACATTGACGTGCGGCGCGTCGTCGGCTGCGATCCGGCCCGGCTTGACCGTCTCGACGACGAAGCGGTGCTGTGCATCGGTGCCGGTGCCGACCCGCGCGAAGCCCGTGAAGCCCGCCCGCGCGATGTCGTCGCGCGACGCCGGGTACTCGCCCGCGCTGTCCGCCTGCGTGAATTCGAGCACCGCGTCGCTGACGACGTTGCCGTCGCCGTCGAATACCTGCCCGACCAGCAGCACGTGCTCGCCCGCCGCGTGCGGCGCGGCGATTGCCGCCGTGAACAGGCTCTTCAGGTCGTAGTTGTACTGCTGCGGGCACAGGCCGTAAGCGAAGTACGGGCCGACGGTCTGCGAAGGGGTTTGTTTCAGCGTCGTCATGGTTCAGCGCTCCATCGGGGTGGCGTCGCGGCCGCGCAGCACGATGTCGAATTCGTAGCCGAGCGCATAGCCTTCTTCGGTGATGTCCATCGAGAAGCGCGAGATCAGGCGGTCGCGCGCCGCTTCGGGCGTGCCCTGGAAGATCGGGTCGTACGCGAGCAGCGGATCGCCGGGGAAATACATCTGCGTGACGAGGCGCGAGCCGAAGTAGTCGCCGAACAGCGAGAAGTGAATGTGGTTCGGGCGCCACGCGTTCGGGTGGTTGCCCCACGGGTACGCGCCGGGCTTGATCGTCAGGAAGCGGTAGCGGCCTTCGTTGTCGGTCAGGCAGCGGCCCGCGCCGAGGAAGTTCGGGTCGAGCGGCGCGTCGTGCTGGTCGACCTTGTGCACGTAGCGGCCGGCGGCGTTTGCCTGCCAGACCTCGACGAGCGTGTTGCGCACCGGCTTGCCGCCTTCGTCGAGCACGCGGCCCGTGACGACGATGCGCTCGCCGAGCGGCTCGCCGTTCTTCACGGCGTTCTTCGTCAGGTCGTGATCGAGCGCGCCGAGATCGTCGGCGCCGTAGACTGGCGCATACTGGTCGCGCAGTTTCTCCTTCAGCGGAATCAGCGGCTTCGTGGGGCCGCGCTTCACCGACGAGCGGTAGTCGGGGTGGATGTATGCGGGATGCGACGGCCAGTCGCGCGGCGTGAGAATCGTGGGCGAATCCATCGGGCGTCTCCTGATAAATTTTCGCAGAGTGGATGGCAGGACTTTAGCCAATCCGGAAAGTTATGCAAAATGACGATTTTTCGTGGATCGCATAACCGTTCGTTATGGTCTGCGGACGCCGCGCCAATAAAGAAGCCGCCGGACAGGGCTGCCTGTCCGGCGGATAAAGCAATCGGGCTCGCGTTTCGTCGGTGACGAACGTTGCACGGCCCTCCAGCCAGCCCGTCGCTGTTTGTTATTTGCTCTTCTTTTTATTGTTGTGGGTCTCCTTCGCGCCGCCCGTCAGGCGCGGCCCGGATCGAGCACGATGCCGTCGAATTCGAGCGTCAGCTTGTCGCTGCGGATCAGGCTCGCGGGCGTCACCGTCTCGCGTGCCCACGGAATGCGCCCGAAGTACCACAGCCGCCAGAAGCCAAGCTTCGCGCCGGGCCGGCGCGCGTGCAGCGCTTCGAAGGTTTCCACGTCGCCGACCTCGACGCCCGTGGCTTCGCCGAGCACTTCGCGCACGTAGCGCGAGCAGAATTGTCGCCGCGACCGCAGGTTGAAGCCGGTGTCGTACAGCGTGCCGATCCGCTTTTCGGCGGCCTCGTGCACGCGGCGCTGTTCGTCGGCCGTGGGCCGTGTCGCAAGCCGCGCCAGCGCGATGCGGCCGCCTTCGGAGCGGGCGACGAAGCGCGCGAGCGGCGTCAGCTTCGCCCACGGAAACGTGCTCTCCGCGACCACCGGCTCGGCCCCCGACGTGTCGACGACGATGCCGACGTGGTTGGTCCACGTCCCCGTCGCGTCCGCCACTTCGCGGAACGGGCGGATCGGCACGCGGATGAACACGAGATCCCCGACGTGTGCGCTCGCGGCGAGCGTGCGCACGGTCGCGAGCGGCAAGGCGCGGCCGGTTTCGCGGGCATCGCGTGACACGGCGCGGAGCGGTTCGTATGCGGCGGTTTCGGTTCGGGTGGACATCTCGACTCCGTCGATCGTTGACAGGACGGAGCGGATTATGCAGACAAGTAACGATAAGCGGTCACTTGTGTGCGTTGGTAGCCTAATATTCGTCCTGAAGCATCATTTTCCGATACCAAACATGACTGAAACCGCCCAACTGATCGATACGCTGAAGCGCCAGCTGAAGGCGCAGGGCATGACTTACCGCGACGTCGCGCGTGCACTTGATGTCTCTGAAACGAGCGTGAAGCGGCTGTTCGCGAGCGGCCGCTTCACGCTCGAGCGGGTCGTCCAGGTCGCGCAGGTGCTCGGCTACACGCTCGCCGAGCTCGTGCAGGAAGCGTCGGCGTCCGCGCCGCGGCTGCACACGCTGACCGAGCAGCAGGAGGCGTTGCTCGTGTCGGACGAGAAACTGCTGCTCGTCGCCGTCTGCGCGATCAACTACTGGACCGTGGACGACATCGTGTCGGCCTATCGCGTGACGAAGGCCGAATGCCTGAAATACCTGCTGATGCTCGACCGGATGAACGTGGTCGCGCTGTTGCCGGGCGACCGGATCCGCGTGCGCGTCGCGCGCGACTTCGACTGGCTGCCGGGCGGCCCGATCCGCCGCTACTTCCACACGCATGCGCTCGGCGATTTCCTCGACAGCCGCTTCGACGGCCCTGGCGAAACGATGACGTTCACGCAGGGGATGCTCACGGTGGCCGCCGCCGCCGAGCTCGAGCAGGAATTGCGTCGGTTGCGCAGCAAGGCGGCGGCGCTGCACGCGGAGTCGTCGTCCGCGCCGCTCGGGCAGAAGCACGGTACGGGGTTGCTGATCGCGAAGCGGATCTGGGAGCCGTCGGGATTCGAGGCGCTGCGGCGCGCGCCGTGAGCGCGACGGCGTCCGTCGTCGCCCAGGTGCGCACGCGGCTGTGTCAGCCGGCAGACAGCGCTTGGGACCAACCGGAAAGTTATGCAAAATGGCATTTCACCGTCAGTTGCATAACCTCCTGTCATGAATAACCGTATCGCCGACGGCCGCGTCAAGTTCCGGCACCTGCAGTGCTTTCTCGCGGTTGCCCAACTGGGCGGCGTGCAGAAGGCGGCCGAAAGCCTGTCGATCACGCAGCCGGCCGTCTCGAAGACGATCGCCGAACTCGAGTCGATCCTCGGCGTCAGGCTGTTCGAGCGCGGCCGGCAAGGCGCGCACCCGACCCGCGAAGGGCAGCTCTTCATGCCGCATGCGAACGCGTGCGTGCTCGCGCTGCGGCAAGGCGTCGGGTTGCTGGCGCGTGAAGGCGGCGGCGCGGCGGCGACGCTCGAGGTCGGGATGCTGCCGACCGTCGCGGCGTCGCTCGCGCCGGCGCTGATGAAGGCGCTCGCTGCACGCTGGCCGCGCGCCGTCGTGCGGATCGCGACCGCCGCGAACGCCGAACTGCTCGAGCGCCTGAAGGCCGGCGCGATCGAGTGCGCGATCGGGCGGCTGTCGGAGCCGGAGCGGATGATCGGTCTCGCGTTCGAACAGCTGTACAACGAGCCGCTCGTCGCCGTGGTGCGCGCCGGTCATCCGCTGCTCGCGAGCGCCGCACCGGCGGCCGAACTCGCGCGTTACCCGGTCGTGCTGCCGCCGTACGGCACGCTGATCCGGCAATCGGCCGAGCAATTGCTGAACGCATGCGGCGCGCCGCCGCTGGATGCGTTCATCGAGGTGCTGTCGGTGTCGGTCGCGCGTGCGCTCGCGCTCGAGAACGATGCGGTCTGGTTCGTGCCGCTGTACGCAGCCGAATACGACCTGGCGGCAGGCGCGCTCGCGCGGCTGCCGCTGCCGTCAGCCGGCACCGACGAACCGGTCGGGCTGATTTTGCGCACCGACGCGCAGCCGTCGCCCGTCGCGCGGACGCTGATCGACGCGGTGCGCGAGATTGCTCGGGCGCGGTATGGCGACGGGCGGCCGGGGGACACGGCGCAGCGTGGCCGGCGGCGGGCGCGCGGGAGCAACGCGACGAAGCCGCGCTGACACGCTGCAGAACGCGGACGCGCGAGATGGCTGATCGGCCGAGGTTCGCTTTCGTCACGCTTGGCCTGTCGTATCAATTTTGGTGCGATAGGCGGCAAGACGGCAATGGTGAGACTTCTGAGCGGCCGAACCGCAGCAGGCCTTCACCGGCGATCGGGCAGTGCGCAACACAGCGAATGGAGTACGGCATGACGACCCCCAGCAACCGCCACATCGGCAGCGACTTCGACGCTTTCCTCGACGCGGAAGGCAGCCTCGAGGAAGCCACTGCGACCGCGATCAAGCGCGTGATCGCGTGGCAGATCGAGCAGGAGATGAAGGCGCAGCACATCACGAAAACCGCGATGGCCGCCCGGATGAAAACGAGCCGCGCGGCGCTCAACCGCCTGCTCGACGAAACCGACACGAGCCTCACGCTGACGACGCTTGCGAGCGCTGCCGCAGCGCTCGGCAAGCGCTTGAGCTTTGAGCTGGTGCCCGCCTGACTTACCGGCCGCGTCCCGCCACCCTCAGGTAAAGCAGCGCCGCGCCCGCCAGCAGCAGCGGCCACACGAAATACCAGCCGGTCGTCAGGAACAGCCCGGCGACCGCGACCAGCGAAACCCACGCGCAACGATGCGCGATGCCGCCGCGCGGCAACAGCTTCAGCGCCGCCGCGGCGCCCAGCCCGTACACCATCACGAAGCAGCCGGACGTCACGAGCACGAGCGGCTTCGGTCCCACGCCGGCAACGGTCGTCGCGGCCAGCGCGAACGTCGCGAGCGCCGCAATCACGCCGAGGCTGCGGCGCGGCACGCCGCCGACCTGGCTGCCTTGTGCGAGCCATGCAGGCAGCGCGCCATCGCGCCCGAGCGCCGCGCCGAGCTTCGCCGCGCCCGCGAAATACGCGTTCATTGTCCCGAGCGTCAGCAGCAACGCGCCCGCGGCCGCCAGCACCTGCGCATGGCCGCCGATGCCGCGCGCGATCAGTTCGGCAAGCGGCGCGCCGGATGCGCCGGCGGACGGGCCGAGCACCGTCACGCTCGCGGCGGCGACCGACAGGTACAGCAGCCCGACGACGACGACCGCGATGCCGGCCGACCGCGGCATATCGTGCGCGGGCCGACGGAATTCCGCCGCGAGATGCGTGATCGCTTCCCAGCCGGCGAAGCTCCAGACGAGCAGCGCGGTCGCCTGGCCGATCGCGAACCAGCCGTGCGGCGCGAACGGATGGAGATTCGACACGCTCGCGCGCGGTGCGGACGCGAGCACGGCCGCGAGCAGCAGCGTCACGAGCAGCGCGGACAGCACGAGCTGCATCCGTCCCGATACGGTGACGCCGAACGCGTTCGCGGCCGATACGATCGCGATCAGCGCGGCGGCGGTGACGACGACCGTCGTGTGGCCACCGCCCGTCACGGCCGCGACGTACGCGCCGCCGAACATGGCCGCGGCCGGTGCGCCGGCCGGCACCGCGAAATAGAAGCACCAGCCGACGATTGCCGCGGCTTTCGGTCCGAACGCGCGGCGCGCATAGGTCGACACGCCGCCCGCATCCGGAAAGCGCGCGCCGAGCGCCGCGAAGGTCGCCGCGAGCGGCGCGGACAGCACGACGAGCGCCGCCCACGCGAGCAGCGACGCGGGGCCCGCGACCTCGGCCGCGAGCGCGGGCAGCGCGATCACGCCGGTGCCGAGTACCGCGCCGATGTACAGCGCGGCGCCCTGGAAGATCGTCAGCGAGCCGGCGTGGTGAACGGAGGATGACGACGCGGTACGCGGGTCGGCCGAGGAGGGCATGAGCAGGGGTCTCCGGAAACGTAGGTATCTGCGTGCGCGCGGCATATCAGGCGCATCGCACGCGCATCGCAGGCGTATCGAATCGTTCGATGCTAGCCGAATGCGCTGTCGAGTGCGTGCGGCCGTTCAGTAGTCGGCGACGCGCCGCGTGTCAGCCGCTGTCAGGAGCGGCGCGCGAGCCGCACGCGCGCGTCCTCGCGCGCGGTGGGCGACAGGTCAGCCGCATAGTGAAAGGCGCCGGCGACGAGCGACGCGACCGGCACGCCATCGCGGAACAGCACGCGGTTGCCGGCCAGCGCAGGCACCTTGTCGCCGGGCAGCAGCGTGCCGGCGAGATTGAGTGGATCGGCGCCTGTCACGCAGACGAACTGGCCGTCGCCGGGCTGCCGCCGCAGCTCGCGCAGGATCGGAATCGCCTCGGGCAGTGCGAACTGTTCGCCCGCGAGCCCGGCGACGAAGCGTCCGCCGCGAATCTCGCCGCGCGCCTCCAGCCGCTGCAGCACGCGCACCAGTTCACGCCAGCCCGGCAGCCAGTCGGCCTCGCGTTCGAGCAGCCGCCAGAACACGACGCCGTAGCGGCGCAGCAGCGTCCATGCGACGTGTTCGAGCGCATCGGGATCGGTCGTGGCGAGCGCGCGCGCCGGCACCGCCGGCGCGGCGGCGGGCGGCGCGGGACGCTGCACGAGCGCCCAGCGCCCGGCGTCGTCCATCCCGCCGATCAGCGCGCCGCCGCGCCGCGTGCGCGGTGCATACGTCGCGCTGCGTTTCACCACGGGCTTCAGCAGCGCGCGCAGGCCCGCGAAACTGTCTGCGTTCACGAGGCCTGCCGACACGAGTTCGCCGAGCGCCTGTTCGAGTTCGACCGGCAGCATGTGCAGGTCGCCGAGCAGCTCGTCGAAGAACATCGCGCCGTGCGCGGCGAGCACATCGCGCACCTGTGTCGCACGCGCGGACAGCGCCGGTTGCGCGGCCGGATCGCGCAGCGCCTGCCACGCGGCGAGATCGCGGCGCGGCAGCAGCACGATCGGCGTCGTCTTCACGGGCGTCGCGGCCGTGCGGGCCGGCGCGCCGATGCGGGTCCATACGAGCTTGCCGGAACGGCACAGCTCGTCGAGCCCGCCCGTCGTGTAGTCGGTCAGCCGCGCGGGGAGCAGCGCGTCTTCCCATGCGCTCGCGGCCGCCTCGAAGCCTTCGAGCTGTTCGACGACGGCGGCGAGCGCGTCGCGTCCGGCGCCGCGCGTGTCGGGCGTCAGGTGCTGCCAGTGGAACAGGAAGCGCATGAAGTCCGCGCGTTCGACCGGTTCGATTTCGCGGCGCAGGCGTTTCACCGTGTAGCGGTGGATGCGCGCGAGCAGGTGACGTTCGCACCATTCTTCGGCGATCGTGCCTGCGCCACCCGCACGGGGCGTAAAGCGGCCGCGCATCACGTAGCCTTCCTGCTCGAGCGCGGCGAGCGCAGCCTTGATCGTCGTGACCGGCAGGCCGAGCGGCTGCGCGATCGCGTCGAGCGTCAGCGGACCGAAGCCGGTCAGCCTTGCACGGATCACATCGACGAGCGCGGCGTCCGCTTCCCACGGCGTGGCGCAAGCGGCCGGCACCTTGAGCGCCGGCGTGCAGCGCGCGTCCGGATGCAGCGCGCGCACGCAGACGAGCCGCTCGACCGGCACCCACAGCGCCGCGCCGCCCGGCGTGACCAGCTTCGTCGCGCGGCGGCGCCCGGCCAGTTCGGCGAGCCACGCGGGCCAGCCGTCCTGCGCGTGCGCTTCGTCGTCGGTCACGCACGCGAGCGTGAGCAGTGCATCGTGCATCTCGTCCGCATCGCGCACGAGCGGCCACGCTTCGTCGCGCACCGCGGCGATCGCGTCGGCATCGAGCGCGCCGAGATCGTCCGCGGATTCGGGGTCGCTCCAGCGGCGCGCCTGCACGGCCTGCGTGCGGCGCTCCTCGAGCGGCGCGTCGTCGAGGAATGCGTACGGTTTCGCGTTGAGAATCTCGGCCGCGAGCGGCGACGGCGCGGGCAGGTCGCGCGCGACCAGCTCGATCGCGCCGCTTTCGATCCGGCGCAGCAGCGCGAGCCAGCCGTCGGTATCCATCGCGTCGTGCAGGCAATCGTCGAGCGTCTGGTCGACGAGCGGATGATGCGGAATCTCGCGCTCGCCGACGATGTTCTCGAGACACGCGACCTGATCGGGGAACACGGTCGCGAGCAGGTCTTCGCTCTTCATCCGCTGCAGTTGCGGCGCGGTTCGCTTGCCGCCGGTGTAGCGTGGCAGCGCGAGCGCCGTCGTCGCGTTCCAGCGCCAGCGCACGCCGAACAGCGGCGCGTCGAGCAGCGCCTGGACGAGCACGTGCTCGGCGCTCGCCGCGCGCAGGTAGCGCCACACTTCGTCGAGCGCGAAGCTGTGCGCGAGCGACAGCGACAGGATGATCGCGTCGTCGGTCGCCGCGGCCTGCAGCTCGAAGTTGAACGTGCGGCAGAAGCGCTTGCGCAGCGCGAGCCCCCACGCGCGGTTGATGCGGCTGCCGAACGGCGAATGGATCACGAGCTGCGTGCCGCCGGATTCGTCGAAGAAGCGTTCCATCACGAGCGTGTGCTGCGTCGGCAGTGCACCGAGCGCCGCGCGGCTGCGCGCGAGGTAGTCGGCGATCTGGCGCGCGGCGTCGGGCGACAGCCGCAGGTCGTCGACGAGCCAGCGCAGCGCGGGGGCGAGACGGCTTTCGACGGCACCACCGCTCGCCTGACGATCACCCTCCGCGAACAGCGCGTCGAGCCGCGCGCGCAGCCGGCCGACCGCGGCCGACAGCTCGTCGCTGCGGCCCGGCGCTTCGCCGAGCCAGAACGGAATGTTCGGCGACTGACCCTGCGCATCCTCGACGCGCACGCGGCCTGTCTCGACGCGAATGATCCGGTACGACTGGTTGCCGAGCTGGAACACGTCGCCGGCCAGGCTCTCGATCGCGAAATCCTCGTTGACGGTGCCGACCTGGATGCCCTGCGGTTCGAGCAGCACCGCGTAGTCGGCCATGTCGGGGATCGTGCCGCCGGAGGTCGTCGCGGTCATCATCGCGTTGCGCCGCCCGCGCACCGTGCCGCCGACCACGTCGCGATGCAGGTACGCGGCGCGCACGCCGCGCCGGCTGCTGAAACCTTCGGCGAGCATCTGCATCACGTCGTCGAACCGCTCGCGCGGCAGGCGCGCATACGGCGCCGCGCGCGTGAAGCATCGATACAGCGCGTCTTCCTGCCATTCGGCGCACGCGACTTCCGCGACGATCTGCTGCGCAAGCACGTCGAGCGGCGCGTCGGGGATCCGCAGCGTGTCGAGTTCGCCGCGACGCACGCAGTCGAGCAGCGCCGCACATTCGACGAGTTCGTCGCGCGACAGCGGGAACAGGCGGCCCTTCGGCACGCCGCCGACATGGTGCCCGGAGCGGCCGACGCGCTGCAGGAATGGCGCGATGCCGCGCGGCGAGCCGACCTGGCAGACGAGATCGACATCGCCGATGTCGATGCCGAGTTCCAGCGACGCGGTCGCGACCAGCAGCTTCAGTTCACCGCGCTTCAGGCGCTGTTCCGCGTCGAAGCGGTGTTCTTTCGCGAGGCTGCCGTGATGCGCGGCGATCGCATCCTTGCCGAGCCGGTCGGCGAGATGGCGCGCCATGCGCTCCGCGGTGCGCCGCGTGTTGACGAACACGAGCGTCGTGCGGTGCGCGGCGGCGAGCCCGGCGATCCGGTCGTAAAGCTGTTCCCACACGTCGGTTGCCATCACCGGCTCGAGCGGCACGTTCGGCAATTCCAGCGCGAGGTCGCGCTCGCGTGCGTGGCCCGTGTCGACGATCGTGCAGTCGCGCGGCGCGTCCGCAGGCCCGCCGACGAGGAAGCGCGCGACCGCGTCGATCGGCTTTTGCGTCGCCGACAGCCCGATGCGCGGCAGCGTGCGCCCGGCCAGCGCGTCGAGCCGTTCGAGCGACAGTGCGAGATGGCTGCCGCGCTTGCTGTTGGCCAGCGCGTGGATCTCGTCGACGATGACCGAGCGCGCGGTCGACAGCATCTGGCGGCCGGACGTCGACGACAGCAGCACGTACAGCGATTCCGGCGTCGTCACGAGGATGTGCGGCGCGCGCTTGCGCAGCGCCGCGCGCTCGGCCTGCGTGGTGTCGCCGGTGCGCACCGCGGTGCGGATCGCCGGCACCGGCAGGCCGCGCTGTGCGAGCGACTCGGCGATGCCGGCGAGCGGCGCTTCGAGGTTCACGTGGATGTCGTTCGACAGCGCCTTCAGCGGCGACACGTAGACGACGAGGGTCGCGTCCGGCAGTGTGCCGTCGTGCGCGAGTGCGTCGCGCACGAGATCGTCGATCGCGCACAGGAAGCCGGTGAGCGTCTTGCCGGAGCCGGTCGGCGCGGCGACGAGCGTCGAGCGGCCGGCCTTGATATGCGGCCATGCAAGCGCCTGCGCGCCGGTCGGTGCGGCGAACGTGCGCTGGAACCAGGCGGCGACGGCGGGGTGGAACACGTCGAGCACGCTGGCGGCGGCGCAGTTGGCAGAGCAGGTGGCGGTGACGTCCATCGAAGCGGTGAATCAGGGTGCGAGCACGGGTGCGCGGTGGGCGCGCGCGAACCGTCAGTGTGCCAGACGTCGCGCGCGCGCGTGCCGGGCGGCTCACCTCTACACGCGATGCAACCACCCAAGCCACTGCTGCAGTGCGGGCGCATGCGCCCACACCGATTGCGCGAGCCACAGTGCGCCGGCCCATGCCGCGCCGACCACGATCAGGTCGCAGTTCCCGCTGTTCCACAGGTTCAGCGAGTGACGCCGCCAGATCCACGGCACGCCGAGCGGATTCGGCCAGTCGGCGAGCAGGTGCATCAGGCCGCCGCACGCGAAGCCGAACAGCGGCGCGGCCCACAGCGGATGCGGGTGATGCGCGAGCCCGTGCCACCCGAGCGCGAGCAGCGCGACCCAGCCGATGCCCCAATGCGTGACGGTGCGATGCGTGATCCAGAGCCGGCGTTTGCGGCTCCACCAGGCAATTTCGAGCCAGTCGGGCGCGGTGCCGCCGGCGACGCCTGCCGCGAATGCGGCGAGGATGCCCGCATGCCACGGCCCGGTCGCGCCACTCTGCGCGACGAGAACGGCGGCAATCAGGCCGGCCGCAAAGCCGGTCGCGTGATGTGCGTTGTGTGATGCCATACGGAAAGAAAACGAACGGGAAAGAGTACGAACGGAAAACGTCGGAGCGGCGCACATGCGAAGGGGCGCCATCTTCTCAGATCGGCGCGCGGCGCGGGAGATCCGGGCGAGGATATTTCGCGTATGCGGCGGCGATGGACGCAGATTCGTCATGATTCGTAGTATCGCCTGACGATTGGCCAATGAGTCGCGCCACGACTACGAATCCCTGTTATTGGGCGCAACGGTCTCACGGCTATAAGCAGATGAAGCGAATTCTTCGGCCTTGAAACGCGCTCACATGGGAGACCCGCAATGCGCACGTTCGATCGCTTCAAAACCTCCGCCATCGTCATCGCGACCGCGGCCGGCATCGGCTTCCTGCCGGCCGCGCCCGCGTATGCGAAGGGCCCGCACGCCGTCCTGACGAGTTCGGCGGTCGCCGTCGCCGACAAGTACAGCGCAGATGCCGCGGAGCGGATCTTCAAGCAGGGCGGCAATGCGATCGACGCAGCGGTCGCGATCGCGTTTACGCTCGCCGTCACGTATCCGGAAGCGGGCAACATCGGCGGCGGCGGCTTCATGACGCTCTACGTCGACGGCAAGCCGTACTTCCTCGACTACCGCGAGCGCGCGCCGCTCGCCGCCACGAAAGACATGTATCTCGACAAGCAGGGCGAAGTCGTGCCCGGCATGAGCCTGTATGGCAACCGCGCAGTCGGCGTGCCCGGCACGGTCGCGGGGATGTGGGAAGCGCAGAAGCGCTTCGGCAAGCTGAAGTGGAAGCAGGTGCTCGCGCCGGCGATCCACTACGCGCGCGACGGCTTCATCGTCGACGAGCAGCTCGCGCAGCGCGGCGTCGACGCGTCGAAGGAATTCGGCGGCAAGACCAATTTCGACCGGTACTTCGGCGCGATGAAGGCCGGCACGAACTTCAGGCAGCCGGATCTCGCGGCCGTCCTCACGCGGATCTCGAACGACGGGGCGAAGGATTTCTACGACGGCAGGACGGCCGACCTGATCGCCGCGTCGATGAAGGCCGGCAACGGGCTGATCACGAAGCAGGACTTGCAGCAATACCGCGCGGTCTGGCGCGAGCCGATCCAGGCGAACTGGAACGGCTATCGCGTGATCACCGCGCCGCCGCCGAGCTCGGGCGGGATCGGGCTCGTGCAGTTGCTGAAGATGAAGGCCGACCGGAAGCAGGACTTCGACGGCGTCACGCTCAATTCGCCGCAATACGTGCACCTGATCGCCGAGATCGAGAAGCGTGTGTTCGCCGATCGCGCGCAGTACCTCGGCGATCCGGACTTCTACAAGGTACCGATCGCGCAACTGACCGACGACGCGTACATCGCGAAGCGCGCGGCCGAAGTGAGCCCGACGCAGATCGCGGACACGCACAGCGTGCGGCCGGGGCTCGGCACGTCGATGCCGGAGAAGGCGGAGACGACGCACTTCTCGGTCGTCGACAAGTGGGGCAACGCGGTGTCGAACACGTACACGATCAACGGCTATTTCGGCTCGGGGATGATCGCGGACGGCACGGGCATCGTGCTCAACGACGAGATGGACGACTTCTCCGCGAAGCCGGGCGTCGCCAATGCGTTCGGCGTCGTGGGCGCGGACGCCAACGCGATCGAGCCGAAGAAGCGGCCGCTGTCGTCGATGACGCCGACGATCCTGACGCGGGACGGCAAGGTCGCGCTCGTGATCGGCACGCCGGGCGGCTCGCGGATCTTCACGTCGATCTTCCAGGTGATCAACAACATCTACGACTTCAGGATGCCGTTGAAGGAAGCGGTCGGCGCGATGCGCTTCCATCACCAGTTGCTGCCGCCGAACACGATCTTCTGGGAGCCGTACCGCCCGATCGACGGCGAACTCGCGAAGCAGGTCGAGGCGCGCGGCTACAAGCTGGAAGGACAGGATTTCAGCGGCGACATCCAGGCGATCAAGATCGACGGCAAGACGCCGGACGCGGTGGCCGATCCGCGCGGGCGTGGGGTCACGCGGGTGATCGACTGACACGATGCGTGCGCATCGATGAGGCCGACGGTTGCCGGACGCTCGTGAAGATCGCCGGCGATCGACGACAGGAGGCCGATGGGCGCGAATTCCGTGACGACGATGGTGAAGGTGGCAACGGCGAGGACGACGACCGCCAGCCAGCGGTGAAGCGGCGATACCGCGTCGGACTGCGGCGGCGCAGTGCAGGTGGACATGAAGGTGGACTCCGTGGGGTTGGGGGCGGTGATGCCGACGAGACGCGATCAGGTGTTCCGGATGAACCGCAGGATTCGGGCCGTGACGGCTTCGGGAGCGTCCTCGACGCAGTAGTGCCCGACGCCCGCAAGGCGCTCGACGGGCGCGGACGGAAACAGCGCGGTGAACAGCGGCAGGAAGTGATCGGCGCCGAGGGTGCGGTCGGCATTGCCCCAGATCGCGAGCGCGGGCTTTTCGCGTATCGCACGTATTGCCGCCGCGTCGGGCACTTCGAACCGATGTGCGCCCGTCGCAAATCCTTTCGCCCAGCCGATCGCACCGACGCAATCGGCGGGGCTCGCGAACGGCGCGGCGTAGGCGGCGAGCCAGTCGTCGGTGATGATCGCGTGGTTCTCGAAACCGTTGAGCTTCAGCGTGCTCAGCATGTTGAAGCCGAGTTGTCCGAGTACGGGCTCCAGGCTGCCGTCCGCCGCTGCGCGGGTGATCCACTGGAACCACGGCGAATCGCGGCCGTTCGCCATCAAGCGGTCGAACAGATCAGGCTGGCCGAACGGCGTCGGCCCGTTCGTCGAGACGATGCGGTGAATACGGTCCGGATGACGGGCGGCGAGCCCCATCCCGACGGGGCCGCCGAAATCGTGCATCACGAGCGTCACGCGATCGAGGTCGAGCGCGAGCACGAACCTCTCCAGATTGTCGATGTGATCCTGCAGCCAGTAGCTGCGATCCTGCGGCGCTTCGCTTTTTCCGAACCCCATGTGATCGGGAACGACGACCCGGTGCGTGCGGCTCAGCGGCGAAATCAGGTGGCGGAACAGATAGCCCCAGGTGGGCTCGCCGTGCAGGCACAGGACGGTCTCGCCCTCGTGCGGACCTTCGTCCACGTAATGCATCCGGAAGCCAGAAGCATCGTCGAAATGCGGGGTGAACGGAAATGTGCCACCGAACGTGGCGTCGAACCGGATCATCGGGCGCTCCTTTCGAGAGTTGAGCTTTGTGGTTTCAAATTGAAACCATGCGGGAGCTTAGGATGTGCGGTTTCAGTTTGCAACCATTTTGATGGTGTGGCGGAATCAGACAGGCTGAATAGCGGTGACTGCGTGTCACGACCGGTCGATCCGAAGCGATTGATTTTTGGCTCCTCAGGTTTTATATTGCAACCGATAAAACACGAGGAATGGCGGCCGTTGCGGCCGCCGATGAAGCTGCGCGAACGGCAGGACAGGACTCATCGATGAACAGGCGAACCACCCACCAGGATTCCCCATGCGGCGTTGCCCGCCCGCTGGACGCGATCGGCGACTGGTGGTCGCTGCTGATCGTCCGCGACGCATTCGATGGCCTGCGCCGGTTCGGCGAATTTCAGAAGAGTCTCGGCCTTGCGAAGAACATCCTGGCGGCCCGTCTGCGCAACCTGGTCGCTCACGGGATCATGGATGCGGTGCCGGCCGCCGACGGCGGCGCGCACCGCGAATACGTGCTGACCGAGAAGGGGCGCGGGCTGTTTCCGCTGCTCGTCGCGCTGCGGCAGTGGGGCGAGGATTTCTTTTTCGACCCGGACGAGGCGCACGTGCTGCTGGTCGACAGGAAGACCGGGCTTCCCGTCAGGAAGCTGGAGCTGCGCTCGCAGGACGGGCGCGTGCTTGGGCCGGAGGACACGGTCGTGTTGCTGCCGCCGGGCGTCAACGAGTCTGGGCAGGACTGACCGGGCTGCATGTTTTTGAGCCAGCTTTTGAGCGCCTGCGGCCGTTCGTAGTTGACCGGGAAGCGCGGCAAGCCCCGGACTTCAGGCCGGAGAAGGAAAGCGCAGACGCCGCAGGCGTCCTTGACAACGCGTAAGTGGTGGGTGATACGCTCAGCGTATGCAATGTCTTCAGGCCTTCCGATTCGAACTGATGCCGACTGGCGAGCAGGCGCGCGACATGCGCCGCTTCGC
>NZ_QTQP01000086.1 GCF_003854275.1 Burkholderia sp. Bp8963 | reverse complement strand
CGGGCATCGGCTTCTCGCTGAACAACGCGATGCTGATCATCGCGGGTTCGCTGGTCGGCTCGTCGGGTGCGATCCTGTCGTACATCATGTGCCACGCGATGAACCGCTCGTTCTTCAACGTGATCCTGGGCGGGTTCGGCGGCGAGGCGGCGGTAGGCGGCCCGGCGGGCGCGCAGGAGCAGCGCCCGGTGAAATCGGGTTCGGCCGAGGACGCGGCGTTCATGCTCGGCAACGCGGAAACGGTCGTGATCGTGCCGGGCTATGGTCTCGCCGTGGCGCGCGCGCAGCATGCGCTGAAGGAGCTGACCGACAAGCTGATCGAGAAGGGGATCGACGTGCGTTACGCGATCCACCCGGTCGCCGGGCGGATGCCGGGGCACATGAACGTGCTGCTCGCGGAAGCGGAAGTGCCGTACGAGATCGTGCTGGAGATGGAGGACATCAACGGCGAGTTCGGCCAGGTGGACGTGGTGCTGGTGCTGGGCGCGAACGACGTGGTGAACCCGGCCGCGAAGAACGACCCGAAATCGCCGATCGCGGGGATGCCGATCATCGAGGCGTACAAGGCGCGCACCGTGATCGTGAACAAGCGGTCGATGGCGGCCGGGTACGCGGGGCTCGACAACGACCTGTTCTACATGGACAAGACGATGATGGTCTTCGGCGATGCGAAGAAGGTCATCGAGGACATGGTGAAGTCGGCTGAATGATGTCGGTGACGAGATAATCCCCAATCATCGGAGCAAGCCCGATACGGGGAGACGCCCGAGCGATTAATTGTCGTTGTATGTGCATTGAGCATTCGGCAAATCAATGGGCAAGGTTGCTCACGCTGGACAGAAATGTGACGGAGGAGATTCGAGTGAAGGTTTTGGTGCCAGTGAAAAGAGTGGTCGATTACAACGTGAAAGTCCGCGTGAAGTCGGACGGCACGGGCGTCGACATCGCGAACGTGAAGATGTCGATGAACCCGTTCGACGAAATCGCGGTTGAGGAAGCGGTGCGGTTGAAGGAAGCGGGCGTGGCGACCGAAGTGATCGCGGTATCGGTTGGCGTGACGCAGGCGCAGGAAACGCTGCGTACGGCGCTGGCGATCGGCGCGGATCGCGCGATCCTGGTCGAGGCCGGTGACGGCGTCGAGCCGCTGGGCGTGGCGAAGATCCTGAAAGCGCTGGTCGACAAGGAGCAGCCGCAGCTCGTGATCCTCGGCAAGCAGGCGATCGACGACGATTCGAACCAGACGGGCCAGATGCTGGCTGCGCTGGCCGGCCTGCCGCAAGCGACGTTCGCGTCGAAGGTGACGATCGCCGATGGCAAGGCTACGGTCGCGCGTGAAGTCGATGGCGGCGCGGAAACGCTGTCGCTGACGTTGCCGGCGGTGGTGACGACGGACCTGCGTCTGAACGAGCCGCGCTACGTGACGCTGCCGAACATCATGAAGGCGAAGAAGAAGCCGCTGGAAACGGTGAAGCCGGAAGACCTGGGCGTGGATGTCGCGCCGCGTCTGAAGACGCTGAAGGTATCCGAGCCGCCGAAGCGCGCGGCGGGCGTGAAGGTGCCGGACGTGAAGACGCTGGTCGAGAAGCTGAAGACCGAAGCCAAGGTGCTGTAAGGAGTGGATAGAAAATGACGATTCTGGTAATTGCCAAACACGACAATGCGTCAATCAAGGCGGCGACGCTGAACACGGTGGCGGCTGCCGCGAAGATTGGCGGCGACATTCACGTGCTGATCGCGGGCCACAATGCGCAGGCGGCGGCGGACGCGGCGGCGAAGATCGCCGGCGTGTCGAAGGTGCTGCTGGCCGACGCGCCGCAACTGGCCGATGGCCTCGCGGAAAACGTCGAAGCGACCGTGCTGAACATCGCGAAGCACTACTCGCACATCCTTGCGCCGGCGACGGCGTATGGCAAGAACGTCGCGCCGCGTATTGCTGCGAAGCTCGACGTTGCGCAAATCTCGGACATCACGGCAGTCGATTCGGCCGATACGTTCGAGCGTCCGATCTACGCGGGCAACGCGATTGCGATAGTGCAATCGTCGGACCCGATCAAGGTGATCACGGTGCGTTCGACCGGCTTTGACGCGGTGGCAGCGGAAGGCGGCAGCGCATCGGTCGAGAAGATCGAAGCCGCAGCCGACGCAGGCATCTCGCAATTCGTGAGCCGCGAAGTGACGAAGCTGGACCGTCCGGAACTGACGAGCGCGAAGGTCATCGTGTCGGGCGGCCGCGGTCTGGGCAGCGGCGAGAACTACACGAAGGTGCTGGAGCCGCTGGCGGACAAGCTCGGCGCGGCGCTGGGCGCATCGCGCGCGGCGGTCGATGCGGGCTTCGTGCCGAACGACTATCAGGTCGGCCAGACGGGCAAGATCGTCGCGCCGCAGCTGTACATCGCGGTCGGCATCTCGGGCGCGATCCAGCACCTGGCCGGGATGAAGGACTCGAAGGTGATCGTGGCGATCAACAAGGACGAAGAAGCGCCGATTTTCAACGTGGCCGATTACGGCCTCGTCGGCGATCTGTTCGCACTGGTGCCGGGCTTGATCGAGCAACTCGCGTGAGCATGATTTCCGACATAGTGAGCGGTAGTTGATCAAGTGGAGCCGAATAGATGAATGGGATACACCGAGTTCGTCTTGATGCTGTAGCGGTTGCCAATGCGGAAGATGCAGCGAGCTGTTAGCCACTGGGTGCCACCGCTGTAATCGACTGAAGTACCTCGCAGCTGGCCTTCGCGCGACCAGCTAGCCTCATGCTTGGCGTGCCAGCTCGAGCAACTGTTTTGCCGAGCCCTCTTCACTCAACCCCGCAATTCGCTTCTCTGCCTTCCTAGGCTCGCGAGAATCCACTCCGGCCCGCATTTATTGCAAGCTGAATATGCCTTTACAGTGTGATTTATTCGTCTATGGATTGATGCAAGGACTCTGCGAGTGGCTTACGAGGAGGGCGCATGGTATTCGATCGTCAGCAATTGGAGACCTTTGCCGTTGTCGTTGAACTGAGGCATTTCGGCCGAGCGGCTAGTGCGCTTAACATTACTCGCGGCGCGGTTTCTCAACGGGTCAATGCGCTCGAAGTCTCGTTGGGGACGCCTTTGTTGGTACGTGACGGCGCAGTTCCGACGCCCGCAGGCGAAGCCCTCCTTCGACACGTCCAGGTACTCCGAACCCTGGAAACCGAGACACTAAAGCAAGTCAAGCCTGAAGCAAGCGAGCGTAAGGGCACGATATGGTCGTGGCCCATCTTCATCCGCGCGGCCGGAACATGCCATTCGCCCGCGTTCAGGTCGATTTCGTCCCACGGAGCCGCTGCGACCACGCCGGGGCGTAAGCCCGTGAGCATAGTCAGCTTCAACGCGGCCCTCGTAATCGGCGACTTGTAGGTATTGATGGCCTGCACCAGCGGGACGATCTCGGCGGGCTTCGTGATTGCCGGGATGTGACCTTTCTCGTGTCGCGGGATGACGCCGCGAAGCGACAACGGGACACCGTCCTCTCTCAGACTATGGTGGATCGCGTAGGTCACGACGCCGCCCACATATTGGCGCGCCTTGGTTGCGAGGTTGGGGGCGTGCGCCGCTATTGCTTCCAGGACAGGTTTGACTTCAGCCGTCGCGAGCGTCGAGATGGGCTTGTTGCGTAGTGACGGGATCAGGTATTGCCGAACCACGAACTCCGCTTTGCGGTAAGTCTCATCGGCCCACTCCTTGCGTTTGAACGCGAGCCAATTCTCTGCGACGAGATGGAACGCACCTTCAGCGGCGCGTTTGCGTGCAGCGGCTTCGGTTCTGCGGTGCTCGACGGGATCAGTACCATCACGCACGAGACTACGCGCGATCGCGGCAGACTTGCGCGCGTCGACGAGTGCAACTTCGGGATATGGACCAAGACTGAGAAAGTTCTCCTTCCCAGTACTTGGGCGGCGATAACGGAGCAGCCACGTTTTGCTTCCGTCCGGCCAGATGCGCAAGGCAAGCCCGTTCCCGTCTGTGAGCAGATAAGGGCGCTCGCGCGGTTTGGCGACACGAAAAACTACTTCGGACTTCGGTTCGGCGTGTTTGGGCATCGCTCGGCACCTCGATTCCGTGTATACGCAAAAATCGTCGATGCCACCGGTACACGACGGCCATCCGCGGAAACAAAAAACCCCGTAAGACCTTGATCTTACGGGGTTCCTCGAACTACACCGGCTTTCGCCGGAACAACTGATGGTGCCCAGGAGAGGACTCGGTCACACGGGCGCGACCCCGGCTGCGCTTGCAAGCGCAGCCTTTCGAGTCCTCACGCAAAGCGCGCAGGCGCTTTGCTTCCTGGGCTGGAAATGAAAAAAGGCCGGCGTAAAGCCGACCTTTTCAAAACAGATGGTGCCCAGGAGAGGACTCGAACCTCCACGGTGTTGCCACCGCTAGGACCTGAACCTAGTGCGTCTACCAATTCCGCCACCTGGGCACGTTTCGCTTGTTGCTGCATCGCGAAAGACCGCAATTATAGAGCAGTCGCGAAGGCTGTCAACAGGTTTTTCGATCCCGGTCGAAAAATATCGGACTCGAGCGCCCGATGAAGCGCGCTCAGCTCGTCGACACCGATTCCTCCATCGACGCGGCCCTTTCGGCGAGCGCCACATAGTCGCCCGACGCGGTGCGCTCGATCCGCGCATCCACGCGATAGGCGCGTCGCAGGTTTTCGGGCGTCAACACATCGGCGACGCTGCCGTCGGTCAGCACGCCGTCATCGCCGAGCAGCACGAGCCGATCGCAGAAGCGGGCCGCGAGATTCAGGTCGTGCATCGCGACGAGCGCAATCGCGCCGCGGCGTGTGACCGCGTCCCGCATCGCCTGCAGTGCGAGCAGTTGCCAGCGCAGGTCGAGTGCGCTCGTCGGCTCGTCCAGCAGCAGCAGCGGCGTTTCGCGCACCAGCACCTGCGCGAGCCCGACCATCTGGCGCTGTCCGCCCGACAACCGGTCGAGCGGCGTCGTTGCGAGCGCATGCAGGTTCAGCTGCGCGAACACGCGTTCGAGGCGGGCATCCTGCGCGTCGGCCGACAAGCCGCCGCAGGTCGCGCGCAGCGCGCCACGCACCGCCTCGTAGACGAGCAGCGACGTCGGCTGCGGCAGCGTCTGCGGCAGGTACCCGACCCGGCGCATATGGTCGCGGCGCGCGCCGCGCAGCAGGTCGTGCCGGTCGAGCGTCGCGGCGCCGCGCGCCGTGACGAGCCGGGCGAGCGCACGCAGCAGCGTCGATTTGCCGACGCCGTTCGGGCCGAGCAGCGCGACGGCGCTGCCGGGCGGCACCGGCCGCAGCGACAGCCGCGCGAGGATCGTGCGCGCGCCGTAGCCGACGTCGAGCCCGTCGATGCGCAGCGCGTGTTGCGGGTTATCCATCGAGCCTCCTGCGACGGCTGATCAGCGTCATGAAGAGCGGCACGCCGACGAGCGCGGTGATGATGCCGATCGGCAGCACGACGCCCTCGACGAGCGTCTTGCTGAGCACCGACGCGGCCGACAGCATGATCGCGCCGGCGAGCGCCGCGCCGGGCAGGTAGTGGCGATGGTCGTCGCCGACGAGCAGCCGCGCGACGTGCGGGCCGACTAGCCCGACGAAGCCGATCGTGCCGACGAACGACAGCGCGGTCGCCGACAGCAGGCTGATGCGCACGAGCGTGACGATCCGCAGCCGCTCCACCGCGATACCCATGCTGCGTGCCTGTTCCTCACCGGCGCGCAGCGCGGTCATCGACGCGACGCCCGGCGCGCTCCACAGCACGCTGGCGGCGAGCACGCACGTGAGGATTGCGATCTTGCTCCAGGTCGCACGCGCGAGGCTGCCCATGCTCCAGAACACGATCTGCTGGAGCGCGTTTGCATCGGCGATGAATTGCAGCAGCCACAGCAGCGCCTCGAAGCTGAACATCAGGCCGATGCCGAACAGCACGACGGTTTCGGTCGTCGCGCCGTGCCGCCACGCGAGCCAGACGATCAGCAGCGTCGCGGACAGCGCACAGCCGAATGCGCCGAGCGACAGCGCGAGGTTTTCGTTCCACAGCACGAGGTGCCAGCCGGAGATCACGACCAGCGACGCGCCGACGCTGCCCGCCGCGGCGATGCCGAGCGTGAACGGGCTCGCGAGCGGGTTGTTCAGCACGGTCTGCATCTCGGCGCCTGCGAGCCCGAGTGCTGCGCCAACCAGCACCGCCATCAGCGCGTAGGGCAGGCGCACGTTCCACAGGATCACGCGCTGCTCGAGCGGCAGCGCATCCGGACGAAACAGCCCGGCGACGATATCCGCGACCGGAAACGACGAAGGGCCGGTTGCGATGTCGACGACGAGCAGCGCGACGAGCACGCAGGCCAACGCCGCAAGCGCGCCGACACGCCGCGTGGCGATTGCGCGGTAGCGGATCCGCAGCGACGCGGACGGGACGGGAGTCGTCGCGTTCATGCGGCGTTCCCTTCCGTATCCGGCTCGCACGCAACGCGCACGGCGAGCGCGGTGCTCGGCATCACGACGCCGCCGTGATCCTCGCCGTCGATCAGCCGGAACGTGACGTCGAGGCCCGGACGGCGGCCCACGCGCTGCACGAAGTCGCGGGCCGAGCTGACCTGCTTGCGCGCCTGTTGCCGCCGCATGCGTTCGGGGTGCGGGTTCGGCGCGCCTTCTTCGCGGCTGCCCGCGGTCACGATGACGCGCAGCGCCGGGTCGAGCGGCGCCGCAGTCGCGGCGAACCGGTCGGCGTACGGCAGCAGCGCGCGCTCGCCCCACCAGATCGACGGACTTGCCGCGACGTAGCGCCGGAACAGGTGCGGGCGCGTCAGCAGCGCATACAGCGTCAGCAGGCCGCCATACGAGTGGCCGAACAGCGTCTGCCGGCCGGCGTCGATCTGCCATTGGCGCGCGAGCCACGGTTGCACGTCGTGCTCGATGAAATCGAGAAAGCGGTTTGCGGCGAGACCCTGCCTGTCCGGCAACGGCGCGAGCGTGTAGTCGTCGGCGCGCGCCTGCATGTCGTACGGCGCGTCGGTCGGATAGCCTATGCCGATCACGATCGGCGCGGGGTCGCGCGCGGCGTCGGGCCGCGCCGCGCGATTGCGCACGAGCGGCGCGACGAGCGGGAACAGCGCGTTGCCGTCGAGCACGACCAGCACCGGATGCGGCCCGGTTGCCGAGCGCTCGGCGGGCAGCGCGACGAACAGGCGCCGGGTCACGCCGGCGACCGTCACGTCGAACTGGTGGCTGGCGGGGAGCTGGACGGGTGGCGCGTCGTCGGCGGCGGGCCATGCCGACGCATTCGACAGGTTTGACACGTTCGACACGTTCGACACGTTCGACACAGCGCCGGCGGACGCGACGCGCGTCGTGAGCGCGCCCGCGAGACCGGCGACCAGCAGGCCGCGACGCACGGGGGAAGGGGAAGGACGTCCGGTCATGTCACGATCCTTCCTGGATCCAGTATTCGCCGTTCAGCGCGACTGGCTGGAAGCGGCGCATCATCGTGTCGAACGTGCGGCGCGGATCGAGATCCGCGAACAGGTCCGGATGCAGCCACTTCGCCATCGCTTGCACCGCGACGACATTGAACGGCGAGTTGTAGAAGTGATGCCAGATCGCATACGCGCGCCGTTCGCGCACCGCGCGCAGCGGCGCGATCGTCGGGCGCTGCAGCACGCGGTCGAACGAGCGGACGGCCGCTTCCCGCGTCACGCCGGCGCCGAGCGCGATGCGCTGCGGCGCGCTCTGCAGCGTGCGGGCCGAGCCGATTCCGGTGCCGATGTAGAAATCGGGCTGGCGGCTCAGCAGGTATTCCGGGTTCAGCGTGCCGTGCTCGCCCGGCACGCGGCCCTTCGCGACGTTGTCGCCGCCGGCCGCGTCGAGCAGCTTGCCGAGCATGCCCGTCATCGTTTCGCAGCAGTCGCTCGACAGGCCGACGCGGCTTTCGAGGAACACCGTCGGCGCGGCGGCGCGGGCCGTCTTCAGGCGGGTGCGGACGAGATCGAGCTGTTCCTGCCAGAGCGCGTTGAAGTCGGCCGCGCGCTGCGGCGCACCGAACACCTGGCCGAGCGCCGCGATGCTGCGCGGCGTGTTGGCGAGCGGATCGTGACGGAAATCGACGAACACGATCGCGACGCCCGCGGCCTCGAGCCGCGCCAGCGTCTCGCGATCGCGCTCGCCGGGCCCGTGGCCGCCGCCGAGCCCGAAGATCGCGACCTGCGGCCGCAGCGCAAGCGCGCGTTCGTCGCTGAAGCTGCCGGCCTGCGAGCGCCCGATGCGCGGCACGTGCTGCAGCCGCGGAAAGCGCTCGAGCCATTGCGCATAGCTTGCCGGATCGAGCTGTTCGAAGTCGCCCATCATGCCGACGAGCCGGCGCGTCGGGTCACCGGCGTCGACGATCGCAAGCGCCGGCAGCAGCCGGCCTTCGCCGAGCAGCACGCGCTCGACGCGCGCGGGAATCCGGACCTGCCGGCCGGCGAGGTCGGTGACGGTTGTCGTGTCCGCATGCGCGGCGTGCATCAAGAGCCAGCCGCACAGCCAGACGTCGAGCGCGGCCCATATTCCGCTTGTCTTTCTCACGCTACTCCCGATACGATATAAATGAGAACCATTCGCATTTAATTGTAACCGAGAGACGGGGCCGGAGCGGACGCTGTTCGTTTGGCTGGCCGACTAAATAGTTTGCGCGAGCACTGACCGCGCACGGGGGCATCCGAGATGACATTCCATTCCGATTGCGGTCGGCACGACGCGCACGTGGCGCGGATCCGCGAAGTGCGGCCCGGCCTGCGCGTGCACGCGGACGACGCGACCGACGAATTCGACGCGGTGATGTCGGGCCAGTGCACGCCGGGCCTGCATCTCGTGCTGCTGCTGGAAGGGGCGCTCGACGTGTCCTATGGCGACCGGCGCGTGCTGCTGACGACGGACGGCCGCAGCGCATGCCGCGATGGTGCGGCACGGTCGAGCGCGGCGCGGCCGAACGTTGCCCGGCCGCATGTGCGGATGCAGTCGTTCCTGCTCAACGCGCTGCAGCCCGACACGTTTCGCCGCCGGCTGAGCAAGGGCGGCTACGCGCGGCGGCTCAGCCTCGCGATGTCCGGCGAATGGCTCGCGCATCTGCAGGCCGCGAGCCGCGCGGCGTTGCCGGAGCGGCTCGATTCGATGCTGTCCGCGCATCTGGCGATCCGCTTCTGGCAGCCGACGCCGCGCGCGACCGCGCTCGCCGAGCAGATCGTGCGGCCGCCGTCCTACCAGCCGATGCTGCAGGCGATCTACCTGGAAAGCCGCGTGCTCGAACTGCTCGCCGAAGCGTTCGCGCCGCTCGAGGCGCAGGCGCCCCAGGCGTCGGACGCGGCGCTCGGCTCGCGCGACTACCGGCGGATGGCCGAACTGCGCGCGTTTCTCGCGAGCGACGCCGCGCAGGACCTGTCGCTCGACGATATCGCGCGCCACGCCGGGATGAGCGCGAACGCGATGCAGCGCCAGTTCCGCGCCGCGTACGGCACGACGGTGTTCGACTTCATTCGCGAGCATCACCTGCAGCGCGCGCGGCTCGCGCTCGAGCGCGACGCGGTGAGCGTCAAGCACGCCGCCGCGCTCGCCGGCTATACGAGCGCCGCGAATTTCGCGACCGCGTACAAGCGCCGCTTCGGCGTGACGCCGACGCTCGCGCGGCGCAGCGATCGGCGCTGACCGGCGTTGACCGGCGTTGATCGATGCCGATCCGCATCGCGGCGGCGCTCAAACAAGATCGAAGCTTTCGCAAAGATTTCGGCGCATGACAGGTTTCATAATGTAAATGAGAAGCAATCACATTGTGGAGCAGCGAAAGCGTCATCATGTCGAGTCACGTTGCGAAGTTTGCGTTGAAGCCGGCTGTCGTCGCCGGCCTGTATCTGATGGGGGCGTCCTGTGCGTGCGCGCAGACGCCTGACAAGCAGGGCGATGCCGCTGCGTCGGCCGCATCGGCCGCGTCCGGCGATCCGGCGATGATGAAGGAAATCGTCGTCACCGCGAGCCGCCGCGAGCAGGCGATCAAGGAGGCGCCCGCCAGCATCTCGGTGATCACCCGCGACGAGATCGCGGCGAAGCCGTATACATCGGTTGCCGAGATCGTCAGCAAGGTCGAGGGCGTGAGCGTCGTCGGCGGGTCGCCGAACGACCAGGACATCTCGATTCGCGGGATGCCGGGCGAATACACGCTGATCCTCGTCGACGGCCGCCGGCAGAACACCCGCGAAACGATGAACCGCGGCACCGCGGGCGTGCAGTCGAACCTGCTGCCGCCGCTCTCTGCGATCGAGCGCATCGAGGTCGTGCGCGGGCCGATGTCGTCGCTGTACGGCGCCGATGCGATGGGCGGCGTGGTCAACGTGATCACGCGCAAGGTGCCGAAGCGCTGGGGCGGGTCGATCACCGCGAGCAGCGTGTGGCAGCTCGAGTCGAACCAGGGCGACACGCAGAGCGTCGATTTCTGGCTCGGCGGGCCGCTGAAGTCCGACGTGCTCGGGCTGCAGGCGTCCGGGCGCTTGCTGCACCGGGGGGAGGACGACATTTACTACCCGGCGAGCGGCGCAAGCGGCGCGAACGGGCAGCGCATCGGCAGCTTCGACGTGAAGCTGTCCGCAAAGCCGACCCGCAATCAGGACATCAGCGTGAACGTCGGCCGCGAACAGCTCACCTATCTCAGTACGCCGGGCAAGAGCGAGGCGCCGCTCACGCCGCGCACCGCGACCACCGCGGTCACCGAGACGCGCCACGTTCGCAACTACTGGGGCGTCACGCACGACGGCCGCTGGGGCTTCGGCAACACGACGCTGTCGCTGTACGGCGAGCGCGGCGTGCAGGACCAGTGGACGCCGGTGGGGCGCTCGTCGGTGAAGCCCGCGCTGACGGACACGATCCTCGAGGGCAAGGTCGAAGTGCCGTGGTGGGGTGAGCGCAACATTCTGACGGTCGGCGGCCAGCAGATCTGGTCGCGGCTGTCGGGCGTCGGCAGCCAGGATGCGGTGCCGAAGGGCCATGCGGTCAATTCGGACAGCGTCAAACGTAACGCGTGGGCGTTGTTCGGCGAGAACGAATACCTGTTCAACGACCGCTTCACGCTGACGACCGGCGTGCGGCTCGATCATGACGATCGCTATGGCAGCCACGTGAGCCCGCGCGTCTACGGCGTGTACAAGCTCACCCAGGCATGGACGGTGCGTGGCGGTGTGTCGACCGGCTTCCGGCCGCCGTCGCTGCGCCAGAGCACGGCCGGCTACTGCATGACGTCGGGCGGCGCGGCGGGGGCTGTGCCCGGCACGTTGTGCGGCAATCCGGACCTGAAGCCCGAGACCAGCGTGACCGAGGAACTCGGCGTGCGCTACGACATGGGCGACACGTACGCGGGCCTGACGCTGTTCAACAACCTGTTCAAGAACAAGGTCGCGAGCTACGACACGGGTGTCGCCGATCCGCGTTCACCGGGCCGCAATATCTACGTGTACGACAACATCGACCGGGTGCGGCTGTACGGGCTCGAGCTCGGCGCGGGCACGCGCGTGTCGCGCACGGTTCGGGTGTCGGGCGGGTACACGCTCACGCAGTCGCGCCGCGAAGGCAGCGGCGAGAAGGCATTCAACGGCAGCTCGCTCGACGGCCAGCCGCTCGACAAGACGCCGAAGCACAAATTCAACGTGCAGGTCGACTGGGCGCCGACGCCAAAGCTCGACCTGTATGCGACGGCCAACTACATCGGCAACGAATACTGGGCGGCGTTCCGCAACGGCGCGCAGGGCGTGCGCGAGCGGCCGTCGACGACGACGTTCGACCTCGGCGGCCGCTACCGGATCGACAAGCGCTTCTCGGTCAATTTCGCGTTGCTGAACGTGACCAACAAGATGGTCCCGGTCGACGATCGCACGCGCGCGAACGGCCTGAGCGGCAACTGGCTCGTCGATGAGGGGCGCCGCGTGGCGGTGAGCGTTACGGCCGAAATGTGACGGCGCGGCCGGCGCCGTGCGCCGGCCCATTCAATCTGGAGGTCAATCCCATGAACATGGTTTCCCGTCCCGCGACACTATTGGCACCCCGAAACATCTGGGAGCTTTATCGTCCCGATACGCCGCTGTTTCTCACGACGCCGGCCCATGCGCTGCTCGCGACCGACGCGGTGGAAGGCGACCCGAATGTCGATATGCCGCTCGCGTCGAGTGCGGCGTGGACGAGTCTGCTGCAGCGCCCGGTGCAGGTGTCAGCATGACCGCGCACCCGATGCCGGATGCATGCCCGGCGACGTTCGTCAGCACCGCTGAGATCACGGTGCCGCAGGCCGACCGCGTACTGTTCAAGCTCTGCAAGCACTACGCGATCAAGGTGCCGGTCGTGTTCGACGAACGCCGTGCGAAGGTGGATTTTCCGTACGGCGTCTGCTCGATGCTGCGGACCGGTGACGTGCTGAGCTTGCGCTGCGAAGCCGATGGCGCGGAGAAGCTCGAACAGATCCAGTGCGTGATGGCCGAGCATCTGGCGCTGATGTCGCGCAACCGGCAGCTCGTTGTCGCGTGGCGACGCGCTTGATTGCATCGAAGAATTCGCCGCTTGCTGGGAAGGTGACACGCATGCAGGACTCGCTCGCGCGGTAAACAAGGTCCGTTTGGGCTCGGGCAGTTCCCAGGTTGCGCCACCGACGCGGGAAGCACGGCCAGCGACTCACTGGCCGTGCGATCGCCTGGTTAGGCCTCTTGCGGCTTGCGCCAGTCGTCGGAGGCCTCGGTGCCAGCAATGGCATGGGTCCAGGTGATCTTGCGGTAGGCCATGGCGACCTTGATCAACTGGGTGTACTCGGCCTTGCTCGGGTCCTGCGCGTGTGGCAGCGCGGCGTTGATGTTGACGATGGTGGCGTCTTCAAGCTTTGTGGTGAAAAAATGCTCTTGCTTGCCCTCCGTGGAGGTGCGGTACCACTTCACTTCCACTGCGGGGAGCATCTCGCCAGAGGCCAGCGCTTGGTACAGCAGCGGGGTGGCTTTGTTCAGTGGCGCGGTGAAGGTGAACGGCTTATGCACGCGCTGGCCGGAGGGCTGGCCGCTCTGCGGGTCGGTCGGCGTGGCGATCAGGTGCTCGATCTCCTGGACCAGGATCTGGTCTTCATGGCCTTCCTGGTAGACGTTGCCGACCGAATCGGCGGTGAAGGCACCCTGGGTGATGTTGCCCTGGGTCTTGCCCTGGATGCTGATGTAGGCGGGTGTTGGCATAGCTGTACTCCACGTTGTGATGGGCCCCCATGGCCCGATGCGCCATCGGCGATGGCATAGGCCTTAACGCAATCGCTGTGCCAGACGTTGGAATTTTTGATAAAGCTATTAAATATCAATGAGTTGAATGTTTTTTGGGTGGCATTGAATTGGCCTGGGGGAGCGTCATACGGGCCTACTCCTCCGACCCACGAGCCATGAATGGCTTAAGTAGATGCAACTATTTGAAATTAAAGGGAAAGTTGTCGGGCCATATTTGACCTGCCGGGCCATTTATGGCTCGTGGCCACTCGAATCAGTCGCTTGCACTGTTTCAACGAGCAGCGATGACAGTATTTCGGAGGTGGCCGAAGTCGGATGTGAACGACGCATTGATGTAGGGGCTTTTGAGGCACCGTATCCCCTTGCATCGAGGATGTTGCGGCACTTTCATGGCTACGGTGCCGTTTGCCCTCAATCGCCCATGTGCTCGTCCGGCAAGGGTTTGCCGCGATAGAAGAAATCGTTGAACGCTTCTTGGGATACCTGACGCGCAGGGGCCAACGGTGGCTGACGCATTACCTCGCCGGACAGGGCGCTGAGGTCGATTGCGTAACGCTGCAGGTTTTTCAGGTCCACCAGCACGGTGAATGCTTGCCATTCAGTGACGAACGACGACGGATCGGACCACAGATAAGGGCTCTCGAACTCAAGGCGCTGTCCAGACTCATCCTGGCCAACACATACCAGTTGCCAGGGATGAATGCCGTTGACGCAGAACGTTTCGTTGCACCGAATCTCCTGCAGGCGAGTCGAGATGGACCGGCTTCGGCGGCTACGTGACAGTCTCGCATACAGAGCGTCGGCATCCTCCCCCGAGATGTGCTTCCAGAAGCCCTGCGCTCTGTGCTGTATCCAGAGAAGTAACACGCCTCCAGATAAGAAAATGGTACCGATCCCGCCAAGCAGCAGCGAGATAAACCAGTTGTCCAAAAACGTGTTGACGAGAGCCCGCTGAGGATTAACCGGGTCGTACAGCACCGGCACTACCTCATCCTTGTGGTATCCCCCAGCAACCGCTGTGGTAACAAAATGGCGGCGTTGCTCCACTACAAACTCGACTCTGGCCGAGGCGGAACGATTTCCGCTGAAGTGGCCGCCGGCATTTACCACGATGCCCGTTACGGGCACCATGCCTTCCTTTTCCCACGCCCGATGCAGGTGGCAATAGAACGCCACGGCGAGGGCGATACCTGCAATCGCCAGAAACACATAGTCCAGCACACTTTGCCGGAGGATCGCGGTGGGAGTGACTGTCATCGCGCTTTACTTTGTCTGAATAGTTTGTCGGCGGATTGCGCTATCTGCAAGCCGCTCTTTAACGCATGTCTGCGGCCAGCAAGTCGAGGACGGAGCGCCGCACGTGAACAGGAACGCTTTCATTTTTTCAGTGGTCCGGCTTGCTGGATGGAGCACCGATAGCTCATGCCAGCGTAGTAGTCTCGCTGTACTGGATTTTCATGAAAGCGGGCCATGGTCATGGCCGCTAGCTGAGGGCTCGACGCGTAATCTCCACCTCGCATAACTTTCTCGCTACCGCCGTCAGGTCCTTTCGGATTATCGATCGGCGAATGCTGGTAGTACTCCGGGTCGTACCAGTCGTTCACCCAGGACATGGCGTTTTCGCCCATTTCGTAGAGTCCCAGCGGATTGGGTGGGTAGCTACCTATCGGCATCAATTCAGACGGACCATCCTTCCGGCCATGCACATTGCGGCCCTTGTCCAGGCTGCCGGTATCCGTTGGGTAGACTACATGGAGGCCCCGGGAGCGCGCAGCATATTCGTACTGCGCCTCGGTCGGCAGATCCACCGGTAGGCCACTGATCTCGCCCAGCCATTGGCAGTAATCCTTACCATCCTGCCAATTGCTGCGCGTCGGAAAATCTGGTTTGAATTGGCGTGCTTCACGAATTCGATACGGCCTTTTCAGGCCCAACGCTTTATCTTCCGGAGTAAGTTCAATACGATAGAGCGGCCTGCCGTTCATCAACCGAAACCGATCGTCCTCGGCAATGGTGGTGTGGTACCTGGCCATGTAGAAACCGTCGAGCCGTACCTTGTGCAGCGGCCGGGCATCGGCCTCCGGCACCAGTGGCATCAGTTCGTCCCGTTCCAGTCCGCAAGGCCATTCGCACATCCTGGCCGGGTTGTACTCGCTGACCCAGCCGAAGTCGCCCATCTCGAAGGTGCCGCCTTCAACGAACACCATATTGTCGATCGCGGCGACCACCTGCGTGAGCAGGGCCTGACGCTCGCTGGCCGGCTGCGGCGCATAGCGCTGTTCGATACGTTGCTCGATGGCCTTGACCTGGGCGGTGCTCAGGCTCTTGCTGGTCACGGGCGAGGCGTGGCAGGCGCTGATGGCGAGCAGGGCAATGGCGGCGGCACCGCACGTGAACAGGAACGCCTTCATTTCTTCAGTGGTCCGGCTTGCTGGATGGAGCACCGATAGCTAAACCCGCCAAAGTACTCCTTCAATACGGGTTTTTCGTGAAAGCGAATTATGGTCATAGCAGTTATCTGAGGGCTTGAAGCGAAATCTCCTCCTCGCATGACTTTCTCAGTGCCGCTGTCAGGTCCTTTCGGATTATCGATCGGCGAATGCTGGTAGTACTCCGGGTCATACCAGTCGTTCACCCAGGACATGGCGTTTTCGCCCATTTCGTAGAGTCCCAGCGGATTGGGGGGATAGCTACCCACCGGCATCAGTTCAGATGGGCCATCTTTCCGGCCATGCACGTTGCGGCCCTTGTCCAGGCTGCCGATATCCGTTGGGTAGACTACATAGCGACCGCGCGAGCGCGCGGCATATTCGTACTGCGCCTCGGTCGGCAGGTTCACCGGCAGGCCGCTGATCTCGCCCAGCCATTGGCAGTAGTCCTTGCCGTCTTGCCAACTGCTGCGCGCCGGAAAGTTCGGCTTGAATTGATCTGACACGCGTATGCGGAACGGCGTTGTTAGACCGTGTTGTCGGTCGTCCTCCGTGAGTTCCATGTCGCCAAGCGGTCTGCCGTTCATCAACCGAAACCGGTCGTCCTCGGCAATGGTGGTGTGGTACCTGGCCATGTAGAAACTGTCGAGCCGTACCTTGTGCAGCGGCCGGGCATCGGCCTCTGGCACCAGTGGCATCAGTTCGTCGCGTTCCAGTCCGCAAGGCCATTCGCACATCCTGGCCGGGTTGTACTCGCTGACCCAGCCGAAGTCGCCCATCTCGAAGGTGCCGCCTTCAACGAACACCATATTGTCGATCGCGGCGACCACCTGCGTGAGCAGGGCTTGACGCTCGCAGGCCGGCTGTTGCGCGTAGCGCTGCTCGATACGTTGCTCAATGGCCTTGACCTGGGCAGTACTCAAGGTCTTGCTGGTCACTGGTGAGGCATGGCAGGCGCTGATGGCGAGCAGGGCGATGGCGGCGGCGCCGAACGTGAATAGGCGCGCCTTCATTTCTTCAGTGGTCCGGCTTGCTGGATGGAACACCGGTAACTGAAGCGAGGGTAGTAATCCTTCTGCACAGGGTTTTCAGGAAAACGAAGCATTGTCATGGCTGTGATTTCTGGGTCTGAAGCAAAGTCAGCCCCTCGCATGACTTTTTTAGTCCCACTCTCAGGTCCCCTGGGGTTATTGACCGGCGAATGCTGGTAGTACTCCGGGTCGTACCAGTCGTTCACCCAGGACATGGCGTTTTCACCCATTTCATAAAGCCCCAGCGGATTGGGTGGATAGCTACCCACCGGCATCAGTTCAGATGGGCCATCCTTCCGGCCATGCACGTTGCGGTCCTTGTCCAGGCTGCCGGTATCCGTTGGGTAGACTAGTACAACATCCCGTAAATAGATTGAATAAATAACTGCCTCGGTTATCATGTCTGGATGAGCCGAGGCCGACATGCAACGCCAGTGAAGCTGGCGAATAAAGAACGACAGGAACTGCGATCGCT
>NZ_QTQP01000085.1 GCF_003854275.1 Burkholderia sp. Bp8963 | reverse complement strand
CACTTGTCGCGTCGCTCAAGGGCGTATCGAGCCGGATGCTGCGGCAGCAGTTCGGCGATTTCCACCCGTGGCTCAAGCGCCGTGGCGTGCTATGGTCGCCGTCGTACTTCGCCGCGTCGTGCGGAGGCGCGCCCATCGAGATTTTGAGGAAGTACATTGAGGGCCAGCAATCGCCGCACTAAGGCCTAAAGAACGCCCGCGGCGTCCGTGCTCTCGACCCCGGATTGAACTCCGGGGCTTCCCGCACATTTGGTGATGTGGGAGATAACCGGGCTGTTCGAGAACCTCGGCACGATCCAGGACGGCATTCATACGTTAACCAAAGTACGCGGCGTCGTCGATGCGCGCGACGCGCGGCCGCTTGCGGTGCGCCGCGGCGAGATCGTGTTCGACAACGTGCGCTTCTCGCACGAGGAGAACGCGAAGCCGGTGTTCGACGGCCTGAACCTCGTGATCCGGCCCGGCGAGCGCATCGGCCTGATCGGCCGTTCCGGCGCGGGCAAGTCCACGTTCGTCAACCTGCTGCTGCGCTTCTACGACGTCGGCGGCGGCCACATCCGCATCGACGGGCAGGACATCGCGCACGTCACGCAGGACAGCCTGCGCGGCGCAATCGGCATGGTCACGCAGGACACGTCGCTGCTGCATCGCACGATGCGCGAGAACATCCTTTACGGGCGGCCCGACGCGAGCGAAGCGGAACTGCACGACGCGGCGGTGCGGGCCGAGGCCACGGATTTCATCGAACGCCTGAGGGATCGTCACGGGCGCAACGCCTACGACGTCGAGGTCGGCGAGCGCGGCGTGAAGCTGTCGGGCGGCCAGCGGCAGCGCGTCGCGATCGCGCGCGTGATGCTGAAGGACGCGCCGATCCTCGTGCTCGACGAGGCGACGAGCGCGCTCGACTCCGAGGTCGAAGCCGCGATCCAGCACAGCCTCGGCACGCTCATGGGCGGCAAGACGGTGATCGCGATCGCGCACCGGCTGTCGACGATCGCCGCGATGGACCGGCTGATCGTGCTCGACGAAGGCCGGATCGTCGAGGAAGGCACGCACCAGCAACTGCTACAGGCGGGTGGCATCTATGCGGCGCCGTGGGCGCATCAGAGCGGCGGGTTTCTCGGGGAGACCGCAGCTGTGGAAATGGAGTAACGAAATGGACATTCACCCTATCCGAACCGAGTCAGACTACAAGGCCACGCTGAAGGTGGTGTCTGCGCTCGTCGACGCAGATCCGGATCCGGGCACCCCCGAAGGCGATCAATTGGAAATTCTGTCGATCCTAATCGAGCGCTACGAGGCCGATCATTTCCCTCTGCATGCGCCGAGCCCAATCGAGGCGATCAAGTTTCCGACCCGCGACGGTTGCTCGCTTGTGGACGTCCGCACGGGATCTTGACTGCCGCGAAACAGCAACGGAGGCTTTCTCGAGATAGCGAGCGAAACGTGCGCCACGGTGCCCAGGTACAAACCGTGCTCCATTTCGGTTGTTTGATGGAGGTACACGATGAAATACATGACAAATGCAATGCGCTCGATGCTGATGACGCTCGCAGCAGGCACCCCACTCATCACGGCCAGCGCGACTTTCGCGCAAGTCTACGTCGCACCGCAACCGAGGTACGAAGAGCCGGCCCCAGGGGTGGAAATCACGCTCGGCTGGCACGGCGACCGCTACTGGGACGGCCACCGCTATTGGGAGCACGACGAATGGATGCATCGTCATCCGCATGACCGTGACCCGTGGCACGACCGCGAACACGCGCACCGACATGATCAGGATCACGAACGTCACGAATACTGACACCCGGCGTTAAGCGATGTGGCACGCCTGCTCGCGTTGTGCGACGGGTGCGCCCCCTCTTTGCGAACTTCGCGCTGCGCGGCAAATATCCGACGTCGGTTCGTCCTGCGAATCCGATCGGGCCTGCGCCTTTTTACAAAACGCCAGTATTGCGGAAGCATATCCATGCCATCGGCCCGGGACCACAGAGCTGGAACGCCAATTGCTGACGGCATGACATGGCAACTTCATCGCACGGCTGCGGTCATCCGTTACCTGCAATCGCACGGACATCCTCGGCCCGACACATCGTCAAGGCGAGTCGCGTGCTCCGCGGCGACCCGCCTTTGGGTCTCGATACAAGCCAGTTGGCGATGCAGATCCGAACCGACGCGCGGCTGATACCCGATCGCTACGGGATGCTCGAGCGCGGCCGCAACTGCGACGTGATCCGTCACGCAGACCGCTTTGCGACGCTCGTCGACGGCGACGCGTATTTCGCGACGCTGCGCGCCGCGCTCACGCGCGCGCGCCACACAGTGTTCATCGTCGGCTGGGATATCGACAGCCGGATGCGGCTCGTTCCCGGCGGCGCGAACGACGGGTATCCGGAGCCGCTCGCGGCGTTTCTGCAGGCGCTCGCCGCTGCTCGCTCGAGCCTGCGCATTTATATCCTCGTATGGGACTTCGCGATGATCTATGCGCTCGAGCGCGAGTGGCCGCCCGCGTCCCGCAAAGGCTGGCGACCGCACCACGGCATCGTGTTCCAGCTCGACGGCACGCATCCGCGCGGCGCGTCGCATCACCAGAAGCTCGTCGTGATCGACGACCGGCTTGCCTTCGTCGGCGGGCTCGACCTCACGCGATCGCGCTGGGACACGCCCGCGCACGCGGCCGACGAACCTCGACGCCGCGACCCCGGCGGCACGCCGTACGGGCCGTTTCACGACGTGCAGGCGATGTTCGACGGCGACGCAGCTGCCGCGATCGGCAAACACGTTCGCGCACGCTGGCTCGGCGCGCGCGGACGCCGGGTCGCGATCCCCGCACAGCGTCGCGGCGGCGGCGGCGATCCGTGGCCCCCCGATGCGCCCGTCGACGTGCGCGACGTGCGCCTCGGGATCGCCTACACGGCGCCGCGCCATCGCGGCCACGCGCCGGTCCGGCAGATTCGCGCGCTCGTCGGCGACGCGATCCGTGCGACGCGGCGGCATCTGTACGTCGAGAACCAGTACTTCACCGCCGCAGTCGTGCGCGAGGCGCTGTCCGCGCGCCTCGCAGGCACCGACCCGCCGGACGTGACGGTGGTTGCACCGCGCTGTCACCGCGGCTGGCTGCAGGAAGCGACGATGGGCGTGCTGCGCGCGCGCCTGCACGCGACACTCTCCAACGCCGACCGCCGCGGCCACTATCGGCTGCTGTATCCGCACGTCGACGGGCTCACGAACGGCTGCATGAACGTTCACAGCAAGGTGATGATCGTCGATGACGAGTGTCTGGTGATCGGTAGCGCAAACCTCAACAATCGCTCGATGCTGCTCGACACCGAATGCAGCGTCGCGCTCGCCGCCGCGGGCGAGCCGCGCGTGCGGGCGGCGATCGCACGCACGCGCAACCGCTTGCTGGCCGAGCATCTCGGCGTCACGGTCGAGCGGGTGGCCGATGCGTTCGCACGCGCGGGCCGGCCGAACGACGCGATCGACCGGCTACGCACCCGGCGTGGGCGCACGCTGCGGCCGCTGGATCCCGAGGTCAGCCCGCAGCTCGACGCGCTTGTGCCCGTCAGCGCATGGCTCGATCCGGAACAGCCGATCGACGCGGATCGGCTCATGCATGAATTCGTGCCGCGGGATCAGCATCGCACGCTCACCGCGCGCTTTCTTGCGCTCGGCGCGTGCGTGCTGCTGATCGCCGGGCTCACGGCCGCGTGGCGCTTCTCGCCGCTGCGCGAGCACGTGAGCGTCGCATCGCTCACGCACATCGGCATGCGGATCGCTGGTCTGCCCGCCGCGCCGGCGATCCTGCTGTTGGGCTATGTGGTGGCGGCGATGCTTTGCGTGCCGATCATGTTGCTGATTATCGTCACGGGGCTCGTGTTCGGCGTGTGGCCGGGCTTCGCGTATGCGGCCACGGGCACCCTCGCGGCCGCCGCCACAACCTACGGCGCGGGCCGATGGCTCGGGCGGGACGCGGTGCGACGGCTCGCCGGCGCGCGGGCGAACCGCCTGAGCGAACGCATCGGCCGGCGCGGCGTGGTCGCGATGGCGCTGGTGCGGTTATTGCCGATCGCGCCATTTACCGCCGTCAATCTGGTTGCCGGCGCGTCCCATATCGGGCTGCGCGATTATCTCATCGGCACTGCACTCGGCATGTTGCCCGGCATGCTGCTCACCCTCATGTTTGCGCGTCAGCTCGGTGCAGCAATCAGCCATCCGGCGGCGGCCGCATTCGCGTGGCTCGCGGCGATCGGTGTCGCGCTCGTCGACGTGTCGGTGCTGCTGGTGCGGCTTCTCAGGCGGTGGCGATGAATTCGCGCGCGACTGGAATGCCCGATGATGCCGGCGCGGCACGCTTGCGGTGCGCGTCGCCGAGCGCGCGCGACCTGCGAATCGCGACGTACAACATCCGCGGCGGTCTCGGCGACTGGCATGCGCGCGCCGCCGATCGCATCGCCGCCGTGCTCGACGAACTGGACGCGGACGTCATCGCGTTGCAAGAGGTGCCGCTCGGTGGCGCGCGCGGGCCCGACGTGCTCGCGCACCTGCGCATGGCGACCGGACTGAATGCGGTGTCCGGCGCGACGATCGACACGCCTGAACGGCGCTACGGCAATGCAGTGCTGTCGCGGTTCCCGATCCGCGCCGCGCGCTCGCTCGACCTGTCGTTTCGCCGCCGCGAGCCGCGCGGCGCACTCGACGCGGACATCGATTGCGGCGTCGGCCTGATCCGGGTGGTCGCGACCCATCTCGGACTCTCCGCGATCGAGCGCAGCGCGCAGGTCGCGCGCCTGCTCGCCGCGTTCGACACGAGCGCGATGCCCGTGATCCTGCTCGGCGACATCAACGAATGGTTCGTGCACGGCCGCGCGCTGCGCGCACTGGTCACGCACTTCCGACGCGCACCGGCGCCGCGCACGTTTCCGACGTTGTGCCCGCTGTTCTCGCTGGACCGGATCTGGGTCCATCCCGGCGAGTGGCTGGTCGATGTCGCGGTGCACCGCAGCACGCGCGCACGCTGCGCGTCGGACCACTACCCGCTCGTCGCACGCATTCGCGTGACAGAGAGTGCGGGTACGCGCGCAACGGGTAACTGAATGATCGGCCCGGTACGACCGGACTCATCATCCGAACCGACCGCTTCGACGGGGCGTGGCAGCCATCGCGCAGATGCAGAATGAACGTGCGGAACGTGCGATGTCACGCATCTCGCAGCGCGTCGTCGAGCATGTCGGCCGTCACGTCGATCGTCACGCTGCAGTCGATCATCGCTTCCCCAATTCGAGGCTTGCGCTCATCTACTGCGCGCCGCGCGACGTCGCACAGATGGGTCCTGACGCGCAGGCGGTCGGACGCGTCGAGCGTCGCATAGCGCGTCAGCACGTCGCGGACCAGCACGAGGTCGACCGCGCAGCGCCATTCGCGTGCGCTCTCGGCCGTCGGTTCACGCACCCACGAGACCTGGATCGCGCACCGGCCAGACGCATCGTCCGCGTGCACGACGACGGTCGACTGTGACGGAAAGCCGTTCGCGAGCGCGTGCTCGAGCTCGGCGACGCGCTGCGACAGGTCGGTTGCGGCCGTCATCGTCGCACCGCACCCAACACGAGCGTGACGAGGAAGATCACGACGAACAGGTAGAACAGGACCTTTGCGATCTCGGCCGCGCCGGCCGCGATCCCGCCGAACCCGAAGAGCGCCGCGACGATCGCGATGATGAAGAAGACGAGTGCATATCGCAGCATGGTGTCCTCCGGTGAGTGGCGACCGTCGACGCTGAGCACCGCCGGTCACGAACCGTGTTGGTGTTTCGGTTTGCCTTGCGTCGGCCTGGCGGCCAGCCCCTCGAGCTGCCGTTCGCTCATCGCGCCGACCATCGACTGAGCCGGCGGCTTGAGATCGTTCACTTTCGTCTGGCCTCACTTTGCCGCAAGCACGACGCGGCGCGCTCCGGAACGTTCGCAATCGTCATGCCGGATCGCTTCGCCCTAGATCGGCGGTCGGAATCTTCATCGTCTGGCCGTACGTGGTGACGGTGCGGCGCGCAAGCAGGATGCCTCGGCCCGCGAGACATTGCGCCAGCGCGACGTCCGACAGCGGGTTGGTAAGCTGTTCGGCGGCGATCATGTCGCGCGGAAGCCCCTTCGCGGCGGCAGCCGACCCTGTGCCCTTCCCCGCCGCTTCGAGCCGGCGCGGGAAGAAGTGCGTAAACGCGAAGGTGCCGTGCGGCGTCGCCATATACTTGTTCATCTTCGAGAAACGGATTCGTGTCGAGCGCCTGCCGCAGCTCTTGCTGGAATTCGAGCGATGACAACTGCAACAGGTGCAGCGACTGCTGAAGCCGTGGCGTATGTGCCAGATGCTGCCGCATTTGAAGTGAAACCGTCACGGACATGTGCGGTCCCCGTTGTCGCTCTTCGCTTCCGTATGCGAAGACCCGCAACATCCGTGCCAATCGCACCGGCTACGACGCGACCATTTGCAACGCAGGTTCGTACCCTTCTGCTTTGCGTGAAACCATGCGTTTTTTACAACGGGGCCAGGCATGACGCGCGCAGCGATGCGGTGTGGCACGCCGCGCGTCGCAACGGGCGACGCACGGAACGTCGCGCAACGCGCACGCCGGTTCAGTCAATCCGCTCGAAGCGGATCACGTGCTCCGTGCGCTTGCCGTCGCCGTGCGCGATATCGATGATTGCGGCTCGAACGCGGTGAACGCATCCTCGTCAAACGCCACGATCACCGCGGCTGCGTGGCCGCCGGCCTGAAAGCCGATCTGCAGCACGCCTGCCGGGTGATCTTCGATATGAAACGGCACTGCATGCGCGTCGAACTAGTGGCCGATCGCTTCGCGAATTTCGCGCATGAGGCCTAGCAACACGCGAATGCTCATTGCGCGCCGACCTTTCGTTCGAGCGCCTGCGCGGCCGAAAGATGATGTCTGTGGGTCGGCAGCGTTGTCTTCGCGAACGCGTGCAGATCGGGATCCTTGCCATCGCGCGCCTCGTGCTCGAACACCCGGATCGCTTCGCGATGAGCGTCCGGGCCGGCAGCGGCGACATATGCGGTGTCGAAGTCACGGCCGTTTCTGCCGCGCAGCGCCTCGACGCCCGGATCGATGGCCCTGACCGTTTGCGCCGGTACGCCCGCGCACAGCGAGATCACGCAGCCGTTCGTTCTCCTTGCTGTGATCACCTACCATTTGCTTCGCGAACGCGCGAACGTCGGGCGACGTCGATTTCTCAGGCGCTAGCTGGCCCGCCTGCACCTGGCTCGCGTCGGCGAGCCAGGCACGGTCGACGAATTCCGCGTCGACGCCTTGCGGCTGCTTGCCGATCCGTGCGTCGTTGGGGCCCGGTGCCGGCTTGATAATTTCGGGCGGGACCTGCGTATTTGATGCGGGCGGTCCGTTCGGCAATTGCGCGTGCGCGGCAGCCGAGCACAGCGCGCCGATGGCCAGCACTGCGATCTGCTGATGGTGATCATTTGATATCTCCTTGCGTGACGGCAGCAGCCGCCATTAGCCATCCAAGTTCCGTCGACACGTACGCCGGCGCGCTGTATTCATGATCGGGAATGCGTTCTCAGCCATTGATCACCACGCGTACTGCGCGCGGTACGCGCCTTCGCACGTCGCCCCTGCTGGCGGCAACCCGTTGGCGCGAGTCGCACTGGTCATTACAATCGTCTGCTCGACAGCCGGTTTCAGCAGGCCATTCACGAACGAACGCCTGTCCGGCGCCTGCGTCACCTCGCGCGGATCGTGAGCTGGTTGCGCACCTCGTGTACGCCCTCGACCTGCTGCACGGTGTTGACCGCGAGCGCGCGCTGGTGCAAGTCGGGCACGCTGCCGGTCAACACGACGTTGCCGTGCCGCGTCTTCACGTGGATGTCGCCTGACTTCAGGTCGTTCGTGCCGACGAGCGCAGCTTTCGCCTTGGTCGTGATCGTGGCGTCGCGGATCTTCGTGCCGGCCGTCTTTGCCAACGACGACATGGATGACGAAGCCGAACCGTCGTCGCCGGCCGCCATCACGCTCGGCGACGCGGCGGCGCAAAATGCCGCCGCTGTGATCGTGACCGTCATGCCAAGCCGTTTCGCCGGATGGCGCTTCAGCCATGCGGACCATGCTTGCAACTGTCTGGCATTCATCGTGCCCCCTTTCGTCGAGCCGGCATCGTGCCGCTTGCTGGCTCTGCCGCAATTCGCGTGCCGCATGCGCGCGCGCCGCGTCTCACCGCACCTCGCCACAATGGGCGGAGACGATCGAACGCCGATTCGCCAAACGCGTTGCAACTTCTTCGGCATGCAGTGCGCCTCCGCGCGTCGTGTGCGGGATACGCCGTTTGAATGTGGCGTTCGACGACGGCCGTCAGTTCGCCGAAGAAATGGCTGCCGTGCCACGCTCGGCTGCGTTCACCAACTAAAAGATCGATTGCATCAGGCGATGCCTCCGCGCCGGTCGACGTGACGCACGCAAATGTCTTCACGTACTGCGACGCCGCATGATCGAGGCGGCCCGACACTGCAGCGCGATAGCACGAGCTCGACGGCCGCATCGTCACTTGTCCGGCTGTTCCCGCTTGTCCGGATCGTCGGCGCCGAGCTGCGCGAGCCGGTTGGTGATCGTCTTCACGCTGACGTCCGGCATCTCGGCCGCTGGGCCTTCACGCCGCCGCACTGTGCAAGCGTGCCGAGAATCAGGCGTCGGTCGCCTTCGCCGATCGGTACGATGACCTGATCTTCCTGCACGTCGGCCATCGTTGACACTTCTTCGATGATCGGTGGCGGCAGCGTTTCGATCACGTCGGTGTCGCTGACGATGTACGCGCGCTAAACGAAGTTGCGAATTTCACGCACGTTGTCGAGCCATCCATACGTTTTCAACGCTTCGCGCGCGGCCGGTGCGAAGCGCACGTTGCGGCCGCTTTCCTCGTCGAATCGCTGCAGGAATGCGTCGACCAGCATCGGAATGTCATCGCAGCGCTCCCTGAGCGGCGGTATCTTCCCGTTGCTTGCGCCGCCCGGCGCGGTCGACGTCGCGATGTATCACACGAGCCGCGCGCGGTAGGCCGCCAGTCAGAAAACCCGGCTGGCGTTCAGCTTAACGTGCGCGACTTCCAAGCGTCGGCGAAGGCCACCGATGAAGGTGTATTCGCAACTCCGGTCAAACTGGAATGCCTCGCCGAGCTCGAACGCGAGCGACACGTGCGCCTTGCGCCTCGGCCTACTGCTCTTGCCAGCGGCGAACAAACGCGCTGACGCAGCCGTAGCAGCCGGCGTACCGCAGGCCTCTTCGCCCGGTCAACCCGAGGCATGGCATGCACCCGACTCCCGGGTTTCCGCCCTTGACCCGCGACCGTAGCCGATAGCGAGCGGGCATCAAGGGGCGAGGGACCGTGTTGCCCGCACCCCTCCCTCGCCTTTTTCCTTGACGCCCGCTCGCTATCGGCTCCTCGAGTCGCACGGGCGGTAACCCGGGAGCCAGGCGGCGGCAAAGCCAACCCCGAGTTCCACCGGGAGGTGTCCAGCCGCAACGGCAAGGCGCCTCCTCTCGCCCGGTTCAGGTCCTCAACCTTGACTGTGGAGACTGTCATGCGACTCGCTTCCTCCTTTCATTACAGCGCCCCGATGCTGCGCGCTGACTCGCCCCTGTCGGACGACCAGATTCACCGCGTTGCCCCTTCCATCTTCGCGGACTGCAAGCACGAAAGCCGCTCGGAGCGCTACACCTACATTCCGACCATCGATGTGCTGCGCGGCCTGCGCAACGAAGGCTTCCAGCCATTCATGGTCTGTCAGACCCGCGTGCGCGATTCCGGCAAGCGCGAATTCACCAAGCATATGCTCCGGCTTCGGCATGCCGACCAGATCACCGGCGACGAGGCCGACGAAATCGTGCTGCTGAACTCGCACGATGGCACGAGCAGTTATCAGATGCTCGCGGGCACATTCCGGTTTGTCTGCCAGAACGGCATGGTCGCGGGCGAGAACATCGCCGATATCCGCGTGCCGCACAAGGGCAACATCGTCCAGAACGTGATCGACGGCGCGTTCGACGTGCTCGACGGCTTCGACCTGATCCGCGAGCAGAAGGACGGCATGCGCACCGTCACGCTCGATCGTGACGAACAACAGGCATTCGCGCGCTCAGCGCTCGCGCTGCGCTACGACCCGACCGACACCGAAGCCCCCGCGCCCATCACGGAGACCCAGTTGCTGGCCCCACGCCGCTTCGAGGATCGCCGCGATGACCTCTGGACCGTCTTTAATCGCGTACAGGAAAACCTCACCAAGGGCGGCCTGCACGGACGCGCGCGCTCGGGCCGCGCGATGTCCACGCGTCCGATCACCGGCATCGACCAGAACGTGAAGCTTAACCGCGCCCTGTGGATGCTCGCGGACGCGATGCGCCAGATGAAGGCGTAACGCCCCGGGGGCGGCGCAGCGACGCCGCCCCGGCTCTCGGCTATGCGCCACGACGCCTGTCGGGTCACGTCCCGGCGCATACCTACCGCACCGGCCCGGCATTTTCTTTCCAACTCTCTGGAGTCGATCATGCAAGCCCAAACTGTCGAAACCGTCACCACCGACGTTGACGCCGTCGAATCCGCAACCGCACTCGAAACGCACTTCGGCAACGAGCAGCCGATCGTGAACGTGCCGTATTCCAGCCTGCGGCGCTCGCCGCTGAACGTCCGCACGAAATCCCTTTCGGGAATTCCGGGACTTGCCGCCAATATTCGTGCGAAAGGGTTGCTGCAAAACCTCGTGGTCCATGAGCTCAAGGCCTCGCGCGGCAAGCAGCACAAATATGGTGTCTGCGCGGGCCAGCGTCGCGAAGCCGCGCTCGATCTGTTGTTCGAGCAGAAGCACATCGCCGCCGACTATCCGGTGCCCGTGCGCATCGTCAGCGAAGGCGAAGCGCTCGCCATTTCGCTGATCGAGAACAGCGAGCGCGAAGGCCTCGATCCGTTCGATGTGCTGCGCGCCTACCGGATGCTGGCCGCCGAAGGCCGCAGCGTCGATTACATCGCCGCGCTCTTTTCCGCCTCGCCCATCACAGTGAAACGGCGCATGAAGCTCGCCAATGTGTCGCCCAAACTGCTCACGCTGCTGCGCGAGGACGCGATCACGCTCGACCAGCTGGCCGCGCTCGCCCTTGCGGATGACCACGACACGCAAGAGCATCTGTGGTTCGAGGCCAACGAGTGGCAGCGTCAACCGCACTATCTGCGACAGGCGATCACACACGCCGAAATCGACGCGAGCCGCAGTCGTCTCGTGCGCTTCGTTGGTCTGGCCGCCTACGAGGCAGCAGGCGGATATGTGCGTCGCGATCTCTTCAGCGACGATGAGAATGCGGGCTATATTGCCGACGCCGAGCTGTTGCAGCGCCTCGTCGCACACAAGCTCGACGCGGCCGCCGAGGATGTGCGAGCCGAGGGTTGGGGCTGGATCGAAACGCGCGTCGAGCGCGATGTGCTCGAACTGAATCGTTACGGCAGACTGCGCCCGGTCCAGCGTCCGTACACCGACGACGAGCAGCATGAAATCGATGCGCTCACCGCGCAGCGGGACGAACTGACCGACAGGCTCGACGCGCTGCCTGAGGACGACGAAGATGCCTACGCGGACGCTGAACGCCTCGACGCCGAAATCGAGCAGGTCAGCACCGCGATCCGCGCACTCGAAAGTCGCGCCGCGGTGTGGGAGGCGCCGCAAATGGCCGAGGCTGGCGCGTTCGTGCTCGTCGGCCCGCAGGGCGAACTGATCATCGAGCGCGGTCTCGTGCGCGGCGAGAACAGCGCAGCACTCGACGCGGCAGGCGCGAGCGTGACCGGCACACCTGACGCCGAAGCCCCGGACACGTCGGCTTCGAAGGTCAAGCCCGTCCACAGCGCGAAGCTCTGTCAGCGGCTGAGCGCGCACCGCACCGCCGCCATCCACGCGGAACTGGTCGCCCAGCCCGCCGTCGCGCTCGCGGCCCTGTTGCGACATCTGATCCCTCAGGCGCTGCCCGAGCACTATGGCTATTCATCCGCGCCGGACTATCTGGCGCTGTCCGGCAAAAACAATCACGATACCCTGCTGAGCGCGGCAGACGAGCTGCCTGTCAGCCCGGCGTGGAACGCCATCGAGACGCAGCGCACGCGCTGGATCGCGGAACTACCGGTGAACCGGGCCGATCTGCTGCCGTGGTTGATCAGGCAGGATGCGCACACGACCCTGCTCGACCTGCTTGCATTCTGTACCGGCACGCTGCTTGACGGCATCGCAGGCGACGAAAAGCCACATGCGATCAACGCACTCGCGGACGCACTGAACCTTGACATGACACGGTACTGGACCCCGACCCGGGCCACGTATTTCGATCATGTCAGCAAGGCCCGCATCGCGCAAGTCGTGTCCGGTGCGGTGTCCCCGAAAGTCGCTGCCAACCTTGCGATGATGAAAAAGGCCGACGCTGCTGCCGCCGCCGAACTGCGCCTCGCTAAAGTCGCATGGGTCCCGGAAATCCTCACCAGTCGCCAGATTCCGGCGACGCCCTCGTGGGCTGTCCGCGACGACGACGATGAGGACGACGCCAACGTCGAGAATGATGGCGAGGGCACGCCGGATGACGAGAATGCCGAACCGAATTCAAGCGACGGCAACGCGCACGTCAACAACGCCCCTCTTGATGCGCAAGCGCCGTCTACTACCCGCAGCGAACCGCCACCGTGGCCCTTCCCGACTTCCGCCACGCTCAATACGGAGCAAGCTGACTCACACGACGCGTAATCTTCCCCGCTCGTGCCGATGACGCGGCACCGCAGACGGCAACACCCGTCAGGGTTTGCCGTCTGCCTGCCGAAGCTGCGTCGCGCGACAATCCGCGCCCGCCGAATGACAACCCATTCGTCCTTCCCCCCACCCGCCGGCGACCAGCAGCATCAGGCAGAGGACAGCACCGCCCGCCAGCATTAGGCGGCGCATCGAGCGTGCAAAACGCCGCTCCATCTCGGTGGCCATCGCCTCCGTCCGCGCCGCCACCGCGTCGATTGCCTCATCCAATCGTTCACGCTGCTCGCGCCCGGACATCGCAGCCGCCCCAATCATTCGATTACCGGCCGCGCGCGCAACCTGACTGGCCATGCGTGCCGTCAAGGCTGTCAGTGCCGTCTCATTGAGATTCGCCAACGCAGCCCGGTACCGCGCCTCGTGTTCCTGTATCAGATTTTCCGCCAACTGGATCGTTGTCTTGCACCGATCGAGCGCGTCGCGGTGTTGTTGCATCAGCGCATCGGTCGCGCCGCCAACTTCACGGCGCGCCGCTTCGAGGCTGCCCTCGCTCGCCCACCGGATACGTTCGGGCATCGCCTCATACAGACGCGCGTAGTATTCGAGCACGACGATAATCGACCAGAGCGCGTCATTGTCCTGCAGGTTCAAGACACTCGACACCCGACGCATCCGGGCCAGACTGGCTTCGTCCGGGACATCGCCAGACACATCGTGAAACAGGCGGGTGAATGAATCGACTGATTGCGATCGTCTACGTCTCATGGGCGGCCCCGTCGGTGCTGATCACCTTCGCGAACATCGTGTCGCACAGACGCCGCCAGCGCAGCAGCTCCGCCCGCTCCCCGATGTGCATTGTTTCCGATGCCTTGCGGATTGACATCCGCCGACTACGAAGCTCATCCGCCACGCGATCCGCCAATTCCGGGAAATCGATCGAATGCCCTCGTGCCTCAATGCTCTTGCGAAGTTGCGACGCCTGATACAACGTGAACTTGTCGGGCGCACCGAAATAGCCGTTTCGCACCACATGCGTGACGGCGTTGGGAAAGGTCAAACTGAAGGCATGCAGCAATTCGAGGCTGTCGCGCTGCCGGTTGATCACCCACAGCACGACGAGCTGGCGCCCAAGTTCACCTAGCGTATCCGCGAGCGTGGTGCCAAAGCGGGCGACACCCGTTTGACTGCGCGCTGCTGTGTTCACGATGAGGGCGGCGTCCCGGCGTTCGTCGCAGAAGTTGACCAGACCGATCCAGCCGTCCGCCTCGTCCAGGTCATAGGCAATGCAATGCATCTCGTCCTGGACGGATTTCATCACGTCGGGATTGGACGTATCGGTTTCCACCAGCGCGACCGGGACATCATGCCGTTGCATGTAGTCAGCCAGCGCGAGCGAGACAAAACTCTTGCCCACACCACCCTTGCTTCCGCCAACCAGATAAATGGGGTACGTCGTTGCCATATGCGCCCTCTACAGGTTTTCGGTATCGGGCGTGATCTCGAACGAGAACGCGTCCTGAATCACCATTGCCCCCGGCCTGGTTACCGCCTTTCCCCGACCCCGCTCAGATTCTTTCCCTGTGCCGTCCACGCGTGACGGCCTCGTCGGGTTGGATTTCTTGGCACGACGCGATGCGATCGTCGGAGCCGTCGAGATGGTCTGGCCTACGGGCTCAGACTTGCTTTCTTTCGTAGTGCGTTTCATCGCGTATCGCAACGTACTGGCGCTGATGTCCACGCCCTCCTGCGCCAGTTGCTGGACGATCTCTTCCAGCGTGTACCCTTTTCGTTGTGCGCCGCTGATCTGAGCTTGCATCGACTTCACAGCATCGCGCACGTTGACGCGATGCTCGTGCGCAGGCTTTTCCGGCAGCGCGTCGAGACGGCGAGCCGCAGCGTCCCATTGGGCTTGAGTAAAGCGCTTCACGACCGGCATGATCTGCCTCAACGCATTGCCTTCGTTCCATCTTGCTGGCGGGAATCACTGCCGTCAACGCCCGAGAATTGGCTCAGTTCAAGTGATCGGAACGCACCGGAACAAGCCGGAATTGCCCGGAATCGAAAATTTTTTTACACCATCGTGCGTTGGCAACAGACCTTTGTTAGCGCGCATAGATCGGCATCGACGCGGCGCCTCCGATCGAACGAACGATCACTGTCCGCTGGTAACGAACTGCCTTTGAAATCGGACGCTCATGATCATATCGGGCGATGATCACGGCACTGGCCACGACATACACGGCCGACGCGATTTTCCTGCACATACACGTCGAGGCCAACTCATTTAATTTGCGCGAGCGCCGACACCCTCGCGAATTGGCGCAGCCACTTTTTGCGCAAAGCACGGCAGGGCCATTCTTGCATGCTGCGTTCGGTGTTTAGTCTTCTTGCGTCGAGTGATCAACTGATTTGCACGAGGGCTCGAAGTTGTGTCCACGCGCCCTTCTTGCCTTTCGCTGAGAGTGGTTCATTTTATTGCGCGAGTCGCGTGGTTTTCCTGCGCCAACGGGCATCGTGTTTTGCAGGGAGTAGGCCATCTATCTGCGTAACCACGATCCGCCATGCTCACGGGATTTGAGAGCAACAACCTTGAAGACACGAAAAGAAGGGATTGCAGGATAGGCTTGCGCCGGTTTTGGGCGCCGTGCGCACCGAATATCGACCATCGGTGACGGTCGCTCGGACCACGGACGCTCAGTCGTCGGTGTCGGTCAGCAGGTGAGACTCGTAGTCCTGCCCACCATAGAAAATGCCGACGATGGAAATCGCCTGTGTTTCATCGTCGACATGAAATGCGATCACGGTCCGACCGCGGTAATGGGTGATGCGTAGCCCGGACAAGAGATCATCACGCATCCGTCCGCGTTTAGGAAAAGTTGCGAGGCTCGTGCAATACGTGACGATCGCATCGACGTAGTGGATAGCCGAGGCTGGTGAACCCGCCTCGACAATATAGTCCTCAAGATCTGCGAGTTGATCCCGAGCGGTAGGTGCAAACTGGACGCGGAACGTCACGCTTCTGCTTTGAGGGTAGCCTTGCGGCGACGGGCCAAATGCTCCCGCACCTGTTCGGGCGTCAGCGCCTGGCTCGGGTCCGCCTTCAGCGCCTGGGCGGCCGGCACTACGGTCTCCCGCAGCCATGCCTCCACGGCCCTGTCACGCGCGGCCAAGGCCCGCAGTCCATCCCGGACGACTTCACTTTCCGACGCGTACTCGCCCGCCTCGACCTTGGCGCGCAACATGTCGGCCATCTCGTTCGGCAACGTGATACTGAATTGGCGCGTGGTTCGCATGGCAGTCCCCAAAATGATTCAATCCTATTGAATCTTACTCCGTTTCCGGGACGTCGGCGGCGAACCGTACGCGCGATGGCGCCCTCGGCAGGTTGCCGTAAAAGTCAAGCAGTGCCCCAATTTACGACGGGCCAAGCGCTCAACTGCCACAGCCGCTCACAAGGGCGCGAACGCGTCGCAGTCAATCGCCCTCGACGTCATCCTGATCATCCGGCAAGGTTCCATTGATCGCGCCCACCAGCGCCAACACGCCCCTTTTTTCCCGATCCTTCAATTCCCGGAAGCCTGCCAGGAGCCGCTCCTCGTCACTGGTGAGCCGAGCTCGCCCAGGGATGCCGCAGCGGGGCTACAGGGTGGCGCAATATGAACGAGGCGGACCCCGCATCATCGACGTTGAAAATTGTTTCGTCGGTGATGTCGTCAGACATTGAGCGGCGGCCGGATCGCGTCGATCCAGGCGCGGAAGTCGGCGGAGACATCGCGACCGTCGGCGTCAAGGATATGCGGCGGCCGGTCACTGAGGTCGTCGCGGATCATTAAGTAGCGCGCGCCGTGATAGCCGGTGCACGTCGCGAACACCGTCAGCAGGCCGGCACGCTTTGGGGCAACGGGCGTGTTCGTGACAATCGTCGCCAGGACGTCGGTCTGCAGGCCGTATTCCCTGTGCAATGGGGTACTGCGTTCAGGGCTTGGCGGGCGGCGCGGCTTCCGAACGAATTAGAGCGGCCGGCGGAGTCACGACATACCCGTTCGTAGTCCTCGACCTTTGCCACTCAGGGTGCATCGGTCTCGTGCTTCAAGATCCAGTCCTTCATGTACGCGATCACGCGGTCAAGCCCCTCCTCCGTCGCCATCAGCGTCATTGGCGCGAGACCGTCGAAAAACGGTGATGGTGCATCGAACCACTTGAATGCCTCGGAGCGACTGCCGCGGACGCCAATGGCCAGTTCTAACGCCTCTTTGAACAACTCAGGAAAGGGGTACCAGGAATCTGGTTTGACTGTCGCATTTTTCCCGCCGCGCACGACGCGAGGCAGTTGGGCATCCGCCAATTCGTGATCGGTAAGGTGGTCGCGAACCCAGTGACAGTGCTTGGCCAAATCAGCATTCGGCCGACGCGCGCGATCGCGGGTGGGCACGACGAGCCCGATAATGACTGGGGTATGTGTGCGGATCATCCACAGGGCAGGAACCAGGTCGGTGTCGTTGGACACGATAACGGCGTGATCTATCTGGCCGGTCAGCGCATCGTGATACGCGTTGATGGCGAGGTTGACGTCGCTTTGTTTTTCCTCGAGTTTCCAAACGGACACGCGATCGCACTCGCGCGGCTGCCGATCAGGATCTGCGTCGTCAATGCGTGGAACGCGGACCTTGGTCAGCGAGTAGTATCCTTCGATGATCTGGACGCGGCTACCGTGCAGCTTGCGCAACGCCGTGTGGTAGCGCGCTTGCGACGAAATAGAGTCCGACCCCTTTTCTACACTTTCAATGATCTTGGCGGTGAAATATTGGATAGCCTCGGGGAGCAGTTCGGAATCGGCAGGCTGACCTTCGTAAGGCACCAGCACCGAGGGCAGGACGTGATCGGCAAACAGCCCATAAAGGTCAAGCCATTTGTCGTGGCTGCCTCTGAGGTAACCGTAGTAAAAATTGTAGCGATCGACAAACACACGCGTGCGCAAGCGGCGTCGCGCGCCCTACACGACCTGCATATCTGCCCCCAGAAACGAAAAAACCGGCTTGCGCCGGCTTTTCCTTCCTCGCACCAAACGGACAAGCCGCGTCGGTCTCAAGGATTAGTTGTTGGCGATTACTTAAACAAAAATGAGGGCAGATGTCAAGCAAAGCTCTAAGGATGCTCTGCATAAACCGGAATCAAGTGTGCTTGATTGCTTGACGGGGAACTGAATGCGCCGCGACGTCGCCCGATCAGCCGAGAACGAAGCACTCCAAAGAGCAGCAACTAGCGTTCGCGGA
>NZ_QTQP01000084.1 GCF_003854275.1 Burkholderia sp. Bp8963 | reverse complement strand
AAAAAAACGAGATCCTGCGCTCGATGCTGCGCTGGGCGCCCAAGCTCGAGCGCGCCGACATCGAGAAGCTGCTCAACCAGGCGAACGTGTTGCGCGACGAAGTCATGCAGATGTCGCGCAAGGAGCGCTTCGTCGAGGCGGCCGTGGCTGCGCCGCAGTCACCCGACGCGCCCGACACGCCCGACGCGCCGGAAGCCGTCGCGCCCGCGGCGCGCCAGCGCCGGCAGGCGCTGATCGAACGCAGCTTCATCTTCGAGGGCATCTTCGGCGACAACCCGAAGCTGCTCGCCGCGCTCGAAATTGCCGAAAAGGCCGCACCGACCGATCTGCCCGTGCTGATCGACGGTGAGAGCGGCACCGGCAAGGAACTGATGGCGAAAGTGATCCACGCAAACGGGGCGCGCGCCGACCGGCCGTACATCTCGGTGAACTGCGGCGCGATTCCCGACAATCTGCTCGAATCGGAGCTGTTCGGGCATCGGCGCGGTGCGTTCACTGGCGCGTCGAACGATCGCAAGGGCAAGTTCGAGAGCGCGCACACCGGCACGATCTTCCTCGACGAAATCGGCGAGCTGCCGCTGTCGGGCCAGGTCAAGTTGCTGCGCGTACTGGAATCGCACGAGATCCAGCGGGTCGGCTCGGACGAGCCGATTGCGGTCGATACGCGCATCGTCGCGGCCACCAACCGGAATCTGCGGAACTTGAGCGAACAGGGGCTCTTTCGCGAGGATCTGTTCTACCGCCTGAGCGTCATTCATCTGACGCTGCCGGCGCTGCGCGAGCGTCGCGACGAAATTCCGCTGCTGCTCGCCTACTTCGGCGACGAGGCGGCAGGGGCACTGAAGCGCAGGCCCATCAAGACGACGCCGAAGCTGCGCGACTTCCTGCTGACCTACGCGTATCCGGGCAACATCCGCGAGTTGCGCAACCTGGTCTACCGTCTGTCGTGTCTGGCCAGCGAGATCGCGGATATCGAGCACCTGCCCGAGGATATCAGTCCGAAATCGGCCGGGAGCGTCGTGCGTGCGGCGGATGACGCTACGCCCGCCAGGTCGATGTCGCTCAGCGACGCGAAACGCGCCGCAAGCGACGAGGCGGAGCGCGCGTTTCTCGAACGCGGGCTCCAGGAGACGGGCGGAACCGTGGCCGAACTGGCGCGCCGTTGCGAGATGAACCGGTCGCACCTGCAGATGCTGCTCAAGAAGCACGGCATCCGTTCGAAAGCGTTTCGTCATCCGGATGGCACGACGCCCGACAAGGAGGCGTGAGCAGAATGGGCGTGACCTTGCGCGTGCCCTTGCGCGTGACCTTGCGTGCGCTCGATCGATCAGCGTTGCACCGCAGGATTGGCGAGCGTCCGGTCTGACGCATCAGGATCGTCGGCGCGGATCACGATGGCGGTGACGTTGTCCCGCCCGCCTTCGCGCAACGCGCGCTCGACGAGCGCGTCCGTTGCGCGTGCGCAATCGCCGCCCGCGAGGGCGGTCGCGATGTCGGCTTCGTCAATCTCGTTGCTCAGGCCGTCGCTGCACAGCAGGAACATGTCGCCGTCGCACACGTCGATGCGGCGTTCGTCGAGCTGCAGCCGCTCGGCGGCGCCGACGGCGCGCGTGATGACGTGCTGGGCCGGGTGATGGCGCGCCTGCTGCGCAGTCAGGTGGCCCTGCGCCTGCAGTTCCGCGACATGACTGTGATCGAGCGTGAGCTGCGTCAGGTGCGCGTCGCGGTACAGGTAGATCCGGCTGTCTCCGGCCCAGAGCCAGCCGCATTGACGGCCGCTCGCGAGCAGCACCGCCACCGTGCTGCCGATCAGGCGTACGCCGCGGCGAGCGGCCGATTCGCGCAAGTGGGCGTTGGTGACATCGAGCGCGGTGCGCGCGTCCTCGATGAAGGCCGCGAGCGTGGCCGGGGCGGGCAGCCGTTCCAGCGCGTGCACGATCATCCGGCTCGCGAGATCGCCCGCGGAATGGCCGCCCATGCCGTCCGCCACGGCCCACAGGCCACGGTGCGGCAACGCGATGCAGTCGTCTTCGTTGATCTCGCGAACCAGGCCCACGTCAGTGCGCGAAGCCGACGTCCATTGCAGTTCTGCGCTCACGGCGCACCATCCCTTTCCGTCTAGACGAGCCGGTTTCTGCCGTCTGCGCCAACCCCGACCACGATGTTCGAGCCGGCCGCCGAGTTCGTGACGTCGATGTTCTGGATCTGGTTGAGCACCTGGTTCGCGTAGAACGTGTTGTACGTCTGATAGAGATTGACGACGGGCCCGAACGCCGGAGCCGGCGGCGCGTAGGGCTGGATCCAGCCGAATACCCACGGCGCACCTGCGCCGCGGATGAACGACATCGTCTTGCGGTCGAGGTCGCGCTGCATGTGAAGGTCGGTAATCGAGAGCGTGGTCATGATGAGTCTCCGTATGGGGGCTTGCCGACGGATCGGGTAACCGATAAACGCAAACCTCGTGCCATGCGTGACGCAACCCGCATGCGTTGCCCGGGCGCGTGCGTCGATCCGGTGAGCGCCGCACCCGGCAACGCACAGCGCGATCGACACGCGTTGCTTGCATGCTAGTGCGTCGCGGCGTTCTCCGGCAATGGTCGTGCGCAAGCCAACAGTCGCGCGCACGAATGTAATCGCGAAACCGACACATGCACCGGCAGGCGCAAACGGCGGTCCGACGCACCAACTGGCGCTTCCGCACCAACACAATTCCCGGCAAATGGTTGGCCGCGCGACGACAGAGCGGTGCGTCGCGCGCTGCGCATTTCCCGCAACGCGTTGCGCGACGGGCTCCCCGGCAATTGGCACGCTTGATGCAGGTTCGTTGGCAACCGGCTAACCCATTCGCAATACGGGCGGCCGCCAACCCGCAGACGGAGCCAGCCATGGAACTCGACCTTCAAGCAGCGAACAGCGCAGTGTCCCGCGCGGCGGCTGGCGCTGCGGAGGCGATCGCGGATGCCGCTTCGCTGCCCGTCTGCGACGACGCACTGCCGCTCGGCGCGCACCTGGTTTCCGATCGCACCGGCTACAGCCATCACGGCATCTATGTCGGCGACGGGCGTGTCGTCCACTACGCGGGGCTCTGCGCGTCGCTGCATCGCGGCCCGATCGAGGAGGTCACGCTCGAACGCTTCGCCGCCGGTCACGCGGTCCGCATCGCGCCGCATCCGTACGCAGCGTATGCGGGGCGCGCCGCGGTGCTGCGCGCGCGCTCCCGCCTTGGCGAAAACCGCTACCGCCTGCTGACGAACAACTGCGAGCACTTCTGCACGTGGTGCGTGGAAGGCACGGGCCACAGCGAGCAGGTTCGCACGTGCGTCATGCATCCGCGCACGGCACTTCGGTTCGCAATCCGGTTCGCGCTGTCCGCTTGCCGAGCGGTAATGGTGACGCGGCTGGCGGGCGGACGGTGCGCCGCGGCTGGAATCGCGACCGCGTAAGCGATCGCATAAGCGACTGTATAAGCGGCGTCCTGACGCGCTCGACGTTGCCACAGGGGGCTCAAATGAACGGTATCGGATCATCGCTGCGGATGCAGGTCGACAAGTGGCTCGCGCCGAGCGCGTGCGTGCCGGCGCGCGTCGTGTGTTTCAGCAGAATGGCTGCGCAACGGCGCCGCTATGTCTGCGTCGAGGCCGCGCATCCGGCCGGCACGATCGCGATCTTCTTCTTTCGTCACGACGACGGCTCATGGTGCGTGTTCCCGCCGGCCGACCGGCGGCCCGCGATGACGGCGCGAGCGGCCTGACGATGCGCAGCGGGCCGAGGTGTTCGTCAACGCAACAGCGTCGGGCGTGCCGGGGATGCCGCTGCTTCGGCCACCCGTGTGCGCGTCGACGCAGCGCCACGTGCGTCACTGTGAAGATAGGGGAAAGGCTGCGGCGCGAGCATCGTCTGATGCGCGCGGACCATCGCGCCACCCGTGATGGCGGCCATCGCCTGCCTGTCGAGGTCGACGCTTTCGGGAAGGTCGTGGATGACGAGAATGCCCATGGTTTGCTCCGCGAAACCGGATGGTAGGGGGCCGCCACGCAGCATCATGCGATGCGCCGGCGTACCCGCAATCTGTTCAGTATAGGTTTCGCGGCACGGTTGCGCGTGCTGCGGAAATCTAGTTCCGGCACTGATTGCACAGTGCGTTGCAGCAGACTAGTATGATTTGTTAGACATCCTGTCAGAAGTCCGGTGGACGGTGCGGTGCACAGTCGAATTCGTCTGACGATGATGCGGCGGCGAAGTGGATGAAATCGATGATGTCCGGACCCTCACCGATGCGTTGCACTGCATCGGTACACCAATCGACAGTCCTCGCGTGGGTGGCGCCGTGATGCGCCGAAGCGGGTCGGCCAGCTGAAGCTGAGTAGACGGCATACGAATGATGAGCTTTACGCAGCTGATTCAGACATTCCAGAGCGGAGCGCTGTCGCAGGAAGCGTTCTTCTCGGAAATCGACCGGGTGCTGGCGACCGCTCAGGTCAATTGCGCGCGGTTGCGCGAAGTGCTCGACGAGACGCAAACCACGCAGCCGCTGTCGGACGAGATCTATGCGGAAGTGCTGAAGCGCATCGAACGGTGTCACGACAAAACGGCATCCGCCGGCGACGCGACCCGGCTTCACGAGGGCGCGCTGCAGACGGACGCTCATCCGGGCACCCCGTCCGGCCCGTCGAGCGACGCAATGTTCGTCGACGGCGAGCGCGTGAAAGGCATCGGCGATACGCTGAACGGACGCTTCGTGCTGGAGGAGTGCCTTGGCATCGGCGGGATGGGCACCGTGTACAAGGCGCTCGACCTGCGCAAGCTGGAGGCCTCGGATCGCAGGCCGCACATTGCGATCAAGGTGCTCAACGTGCAGTTTCGCGGGCAGCCGACGTCGCTGATCGCACTTCAGCGTGAAGCGCGCAAGGCGCAGACGCTCGCCCATCGCAACATCGTCACCGTCTACGACTTCGATCGGGACGGGCCGCTCGTCTACCTCACGATGGAGTATCTGTCGGGCAAGCCGCTCAGCAAGGTGCTGCGTGCACCAGGCTTTGCCGGTATGCCGTTCGATGCCGCATCGCCGATCATCGCCGGCATGGGCCAGGCGCTCGCGTACGCGCATGAGCGCGGCTTCGTCCACTGCGATTTCAAGCCCGCCAATGTGTTTCTCACCGACCGGGGCGAGGTGAAGGTGATCGACTTCGGGATTGCACGCGCATTTCAGCGGCGCGACGAGGATCCCGACGTGACCGTGTTCGACCCGGCGAGCCTTGGCGGCATCACGCCGGCCTACGCGAGCCCGGAGATGTTCGAGCATCTCGAACCGGATCCGCGCGACGACGTCTACGCGCTCGCCTGCGTCACTTACGAATTGCTGACCGGACACCATCCGTTCGACCGGCTGTCGGCCACCCAGGCGCGTCACGATCACTTGCGGCCAGCGCGCCCGCCCGGTCTCGATCGCACCCAATGGCGAACCTTGAGCGCCGCGTTGTCGTTCGACCGCGCGACGCGCACGCCGAGCGTCAACCTGTTCCTGGCGGGCATGGGCGTGCTCAAGCGCGCTGCGTCGTCGGCATCGGGTGCACGAACAGGCGTGGCCGTGGGGGCGTGCGCATTGGCCGCGATCGCCGTGCTCTGGTACGGCTACCAGATGCTGTCGCGCAGCGGCGAAACGCGCCCCGCAACGGACATGCTCGCGCACGCGCCGGCAAGCGGCGGGAATGCCGCGAAGACGGGCGCCACGGCCGGCAGCGCACCCGTTGCCGCCGCGAACCCCGTACCCGCCGCTGCAAGTGCGCCGCCGCCGCCGGCAGCGGCACCGGCGCCGGCCATTGCGCTGGCGCCGGTGATGGCTGCGCTGGCCCGCCTGCCTTGTTCGGCGCTGGATGCGTCGGTGCAGGATCACGTGCTGCAGGTGCGGGGTTTTGTGGAAGCCGGTGTCGGTATCGCGCGGTTGCGAGCTGCGCTCAGCGGCATACCGGGCGGACAGGCGGCGAATCTCGATGTGCATCCGGTCGATACCCACAACTGCGAGGTCGTGAGCGCGCTCGCCCCCTATTGGCGATCGAACCGGGCATCGCCACACACCGCGTCGATCCGCACGCGACCGCCTGATGCGCATCTCGCGGAAGGCAACCCGCTGATCATCGACATCACGACACCCGGGTACGACTCGTACGTGAACGTCGACTATTACGTGCTGAACGGGAGCGTCGTGCATCTCGTGCCGAGCAGCCACGAACGCGACAACCAGGCGCCGCCGAATTATTCCGCGACGATCGGCGGCATGGGCGACTGGGTGATCGGCAAGCCGTTCGGGACCGAGATGATCGTGCTGCTCGTCACGCCGGCGCCGCTGTTCGACGGGATTCGCCCGCCATCCGAGCCGCGCGCGGCCTATCTCGCGGCGGTCGATCGCCAGTTGAAACAGTTCGAGGCCAAATACGGATCGGCGCGCATTGCCGCCGATTTCGTCCAGATCACGACGCATGCGGGCGGCAACTGATCAATCGGGTTCGTTCTCTATCAGAGGCCAAGTGACTCGGCCGCCTGGTGAATGGCTTTGCGGATGCGAGGAAACGTGCCGCACCGGCATGCAATGTCCTTCATCGCGTCGTTGATCTGGCGATCGTCGGGGCGCGGACATCGCATGAGCAGCGCAGTGGCGGCGACGAGCTGTGCGCTCTGGCAATAGCCGCACTGCACGACATCGAACGCGATCCAGGCGTCCTTCAGTGCGCGCGCTTCCTGGCTGTCCAGCCCTTCGATGGTCGTGATGCGCGCGCCGTTCAGTGTGCCGACCGGGATCTGGCAGGCAGGCACGGGCTGATCGTTCAGCAGCACCGTGCATGCGCCGCAGATCCCGACGCCGCAGCCGAACTTCGTGCCGGTCAGCTTCCGTTCGCAGCGAATCACCCAGAGCAGCGGCGTGTCGGGCTCGGCATTGACGTGAGCGGTTTCCCCGTTGATACGGACTGACACCATCGGTCGTCTCCTGGCTGCGGCGGGCGCGGCATGACGAGCGGCAATGAGCGATGGCGCGCCCCCGTGAGTGCAAACAGCGCATTCGCCACGGCCGGTGCAATCGGCGGCGTGCCCGCTTCGCCGACGCCGTGCGGTTCGGTCCCGCCTGCGATGACTTGCGTGACGATCTCGGGACACGTTTCCATGTTGACCAGCGGGTAGTCGTCGAAATAATGCTGCACGACTTGTCCTTTCTCGATCGTGATCGCCTGCTCGAGCGCGGCCGATAAGCCGAAGACGATCCCGCTTTCCATCTGCTGCTCGACGAGGTTCGGATTCACGGCCAGCCCGCAATCGATCACGCAGTACACGCGCGTCACGCGAAAGCCGTCGCCTTCCTGCCGGACTTCGGCGACTTGCGCGACCACGCTGCCGAACGATTCGTGCATCGCCATGCCGCGCGCGCGCCGCGCGCCGGTGTTGTCACGCGATGCAAACGGCGAACGCCAGCCGGACAACGCGACGAGCGCCCGCAACACGGTCGCATGGCGCTGGTGCGCCGGCTGCTTCAGCATGTCGAGGCGAAACGCGATCGGGTCTTTCCGTGCCAGCGCGGCCATCTCGTCGATGAAGCTCTCGACGAAGAACGCCTGATGCGAATGCCCGACGGAGCGCCAGTAGCCAACGGGAACCGGCAGCGCCACCGTATTGTGCTGGACGCAAATGTTCGCGCATTCATAGGGCTGGTCGAAGGCGCCTTCCGCCGTGGTGGCGTCGGGCAACAGCTTCGCGGCGATGCTCGGCGTGCCAAAGGTGCGGGGCATCGCTTGCGCGCTGATCGACTGGCTCACCGATAGGCCTTTCCATGCGACCAGCCTGCCGCTCGCATCGATCGCGCCGCTGTATCTCGCCACGCAGGCCGGGCGGTAGAAATCGTGCGTCATGTCCTGCGGGCGCGACCAGATCGTCTGCACGGGCCGCCCCTTCACATGTTGCGCGATGGCGGCGGCCTGCGTGATGAAGTCGACTTCCAGCCGCCGGCCGAAGGCCCCGCCGATCAATTGCTGATTCACGACCACCATGTCTTCGTCGAGGCCCAGCAGCGCCGCGACTGCGTTGCGTGCCAGCATGGGAACCTGCGTGCCGACCCAGATCGTTGCCGAGTCGTCGTCAACCTGCACCGTGCAATTCATCGGTTCGAGTGCCCCGTGAGCCAGATAGGGCACGTCGTACTGCGCGACCAACGGCTTCGTGTGGCTCAGCACGGCATCGGCGTCGCCAACGGTGTAGAAAACGTGGCCGCCCGCGTCGCCGTCGAGGGCGCGCGTCAACGCCGCGCGGACCTCCGCGGTATTCACGCCGGCAGCCGGCCCAGGGTCCCATGTGACCGACAACTGGCACAACGTCCGCATCGCGATGAACGGATTGTCCGCAATGACGGCAACGCCCCCCGTTCCGCCGTTGTATGGCTCGATTCTGAAGATGCCGGTCACGCCGTTCAGGCTGGCGACCCGGGACTTGTCGAAATCCAGCGCCTTTCCGCCAAGTGTCGGACACATCGTGACGCTCGCATACAGGAGCTTGTCCGGAAGCGCATCGATACCGAAACGCGCGCTGCCGTCGAGCTTCGAGTGCACCTCGATGCGGCCGAGCCGTTTCCCGACGAGTGTGTATGCCTTAGGGTCCTTGAATTCGACCTGCGTCGGGCGCGGCACGTGCTGCGCGAGCTGGACGAGTTCGCCATACGTCGCCGAGCGTCCCGATCGATGCCGCACCACGCCGGCTTTCGTTTCGCATTCCGCGACGGGCACGCCCCAAAGCTTCGCGGCAGCGCCGCACAGCATCATGCGGGCCGTGGCACCCGCCTCGCGCATGGGATCCCACAGATCGATCATGCTCGTCGATCCACCCGTCACCATCGAGCCCGCATAGCGTGCGCCGCGGCGCGCCAACGCCGCCATGCCGCGGGCGAGCAGGCCGTGATCGTCGGGGCGAAACGGAAGGCCGTCGGCGAGGTTCTCACGGTCTTTGTAGATCGTGTCGAGCGGCGACATGACGACGCGCACCCGCGACCAGTCCGCATCGAGCTCTTCCGCCAGCAGCATGGCCGCGCCAGTATGTACCCCCTGGCCCATTTCGGATTTGCTCATGACGATCGTCACGTCGTTGTCCGAATTGATCGTCACCCAGCCGTTCAGCGGCACATCGACGCGCGACGTCTCCAGTTTCGCGGGTGTCCCCAGCCGGTCGTCGGGGCGCCACCATGCCCAGCCGATCACGAGCATCCCCGTCGCGCCCGCACTGCCCAACAGGAAGGTTCTGCGCTTCAACATGATGTGGGCCGCCGACACGGGTTGATCGAGTCACCGCGCCTTCAACGCATCCGGCCACGCGCCTCGAGAATTCGATGTTTCAAACACGATCCTTCATTTCATTGCTGCTGCAATCACCTATATTAGTCACTGATATCGGCGACCGAGAACCTGAATGTGATTGGCGTTTGAAACAAGCACTGAAAACGCGACCGGTAGCGACCGGTAGCAACCGGTAGCGGCCGGATGGACAGGCCTGGCTTGCGGGACGCGAAGCGCATCGTGCCACCCGCTTCGAACGCACCACCCACCGGAGGTCGTTGATGCTAGTCGATGAGGTTCACGCGTTGCTGCTTGAACTGTCGGAGCCGTGGCGAGACGCGTTCAAACGTCACGGTCTCGATCTGTCCGATTCACGCACGCCCGAAGAGACCGCGAAGCGACTGCGTCAGCCACTGCCGATCGATTGGGACGACCCCCGCATTCACGATCTCTGCCCGGCCACCGAGCGGGCGATCGAGCCCGGCGACCCTGCGCGCAGTCTGATCTACCACATGCTTGCGCTGTCCGAGTGCCCGTCGCCCGATGGCGGCGTGCGTCTCGAAGCGATCGATCTGCTGGAGAACTACATCGATTCGCTCGCGCCGTTGCCTGCCGACTGGCAGACGCTGGACATCGCGGTGCTCGCTTACCAGTACAGGCCGGCGCGCCGCACCGGACATCAGCAGCATGCGGACCGCGTGTTCTCGCGACTCGGCATTGCACGCAATGGCGACACCGACGCATGCTATGACGAGCAGACCCGCAGCTTCGTGCCGCACGTGCAGGACGGGATCGAGCATGTGCGCGCGATGCCGGCACGCTACGGCGCGTTCCTGGTCCGCCGGGTCAGCGGTCCCGACACGCTCGCGCTGATCGAAGGCAAGCAATCGGGCGACGAGCAGCGAACCTTCATCGAGCCCGTGCGCAAGCTGTTTCCCGATGAATGCGTGCCCGGACTCCACCTGACGTTGAAGTATGGCCACCGCCATGTCGGCGAGAAGCTGAAGCGGGCCGCCGAAGCACGCTGGGGCGTGCGGCCGTCGCCTGCGGGTGATCTGCACGGCGCACCGTATGCCGTCTGCTGTCAGGACCCCGGCGCGGCAACGGCTGCCGGTCCGGACGCACCGGCCGTCGCACTGAAGCGCTCGGGCGCAGCCGTGCTGTTGATGCCGGCCGCGCGGCCCCTGATCGAGCCCGTGACCGCCGTCGACTTCGGGGTGCGCGGCTTTGGCGTGCCGGCTCGATGGCGACTGGTGCCGCTCGCCAACCGGCGCTTCACGACGATGAGAATCATCACGAACCTGTGGAAGCTGGTGCTGGCCGCCATCGACGAGGTGCGCCAGCAATATTTTCCGCATTTCGCGCCCGGATGGCTTCGATTTCCCGAACCCCGCAATGCACCGGAGTTCATCAACATCCGCCACAAGGCGCATGAGAACGGCACCTACACGGACATGCGCGCCGATCCCGTCAACCGGCAGGACTTTCTCGGGGAGGTCAGCAAAGGCGGCTATCGCGCGCAGCTGTTTCTGGATCACTGCACGGAAGGAATCCTGACGATCGACGTCGCCGAGCTGGCGGAACATGCTGTGTTGCCGGCCTATTCGGTCGTCGCCGCGCCGGATTTCTATCCGTACGCCGACCAGGCGGAACTGCAGCGCTGGTTCACGGACCGGCAGATCGATCCGAAGTCGCAGTTCAGAAGCGGCTCGCCGATATCGCTCAGCGCCGAGCGTCTCGCGGCCAATCCCGGTCATATCGATCCGTTCAGGAACACGCAGGCGTTTTCGCCGAATGACACGACGGTCGCTGTCGCGTTCAGCCTCACGGCGCGCGCAAGGCGGCGCGGCAGGGAGGTGCATGCGCCGCGCATGACGTCGTTCCTGTCGGACGCGTCTTCGGGTGTCTTTGCGCCCGGCTGGGACGTCACCTATGCAGGCGATCGGCGGGGCATCTTCCTCGCAACCTTCGGGCTGGGCAGCCCGTTCGCCGAAGATATCAAGCTCTGCGCGGCTTCAAACAGCTTCTGGCCTGCCGTGAGTCCGGATGCGTCGAGAACCTTCAATCGGGTCGACGCGCCGACCGCGATCCCGATGCTCGACCATGAACTCGGCTTGCATCCGTCGCATCCGCTGGTTACGCGCGGGGACGAGTCGAATACGCGGCGCGGATGGGACGGCGAATACGGGCCGTACCTGACGCCCGACGGCAGCGTGGATTACGCAGACATCGAACGCTCGGACTACGTTGCAAACGCGCTGCACGGCGAGATGCTGTACGGCGCATTCGAGCATGTCGATTCTGCCGAGCTGATCCGGCGGATCAGTGCATTGCGCCATGCCGTCGCGGCATGCGACAACGGGCAAACGCCTTCGCATACGAAACTGTGGCTGGTATCCGCAAGGGCGCTCCGCGAAGCCGGCGATGCGAACGCTCCCGGCGCTGCCCGGTGCTATCGCTTTCTTTTTGTCGTTCCTGCCGATGATGCCGGCGCGCCGAAGCAGCACACGCCGGGACGACTGCGCGTGCGCTACGGGCAGGCGATCCGTTGCGATGCGACCGAGGCTCGGGTGGTCGGGCCCGTGTCGCGCTGCGCACCGGGGCCTGACGCGCTCGGGCTTTACTGAGTGACCGCGATGCACGCGATTGACGTGCTCGTCGTCGGTGACGGGCCTGCCGGATGTGCTGCAGCGATCGCTGCGGCGAGGGCGGGAGGCGACGTCTGGATGCTGGGTCGCGGCCGTTCGCACACCGCGCCGGAATGCGTGTCCGGCGCCGCGCTGACGCTGCTCGATCGACTGTCGCCGAGTCTGGCCCGACAACCGGATACCTGGCTCGACGGCCTTGCCGATGCGCAGCGGGGACGTGCGGTCATACGCAGCCGCCTCGACGATGGCTTGCGTGCCGAAGCGTTGGCCGCAGGCGTGCTCTATGCGTGCGCGCCGGCTGGCGGACTTGCACCACGCGTCGAACACGGAACGGTCGTCGGCATCACGCATGGTGACGGCGACGGTGACTGCGACGTCCGCGCAAGCGTCGTGATCGACGCGACAGGCATCAACGGCTGGCTGCGTCGCGCGCTTCGGCTCGATGTGGCGATCGACTCGTCACGGTTCTGGCTTCGCCGCGGCTACGCGCGTGCGGACCGGGCGCGCATCGGCACAACCTGGCAAATCGCGCGGGGTGGCTGGCTCTGGTTGAGAGCAACGTCCACGCTGCAAATCTGGACGTCGCTATCGACGCTGCGTGATGGCGATATCACGTGGCCAGTGGACGCAATGCCCGTCGGGCCGGTGTGGCGCGAGTGCAGGCGCTGGCAGTGTCTGCGCCAGCCTGCGGGGCCGGGCTATATCGTGTGCGGCGATGCGGCCGGCTATCTCGACCCGGCGACAGGAGACGGCTTGCGTTTTGCGATCGCATCTGGCCTCCACGCGGGCGCAATGGCCGTCGAGGTTGCGCGTCATCCCGATCGGGCGAGCGTGCTGGCCGCGCTGTACAGCGACTGGGTGGCACAAAGTTACGCGCGCGATAGGGCCGTGCTGGCACAGAGTTACACACGTGCGGGGCTGGATATCGGGTGGCGCGACCCGGCAAGCCGCCTTCGTTTTGATACATGCAAGAAAGCCCGCCAACGGAACACGCTTGGCGGGCTTTAACCGCCGCGAGAGTGAAACCCGCGGCGGTCTGGAGAACTTCGGTGCAACGCGATCGAACACGGCTGCCACTGCGAGGCGGCATCGTGAAGCTTACAGGCCGAGCTTCGCGATAACCTGGCCGCCGAGGTTGTTGATCGAATTGGTCACGTTGGTGAGATCCAGGTGGGTCGATGCATCGACCTGAGTCACCGGGGCCGTGATGGTGTTGGGGCTGGCGAACGAGAAACCGCTGCCGGTAGAGATATTGTTGACGCCGAAATTGCCGAACACGCTACCACCGCTGACGGAAGCCATTTCCTTGCGGCTGAGTTCTTGGGCGCGGGACAGGTCGTTGATCATCAGTGCGGACATGGTAAATCTCCTTGGGTTAGCTGCAGTCTGGAAAAGAGCACGTTTCGTTGCGCTCGCAGCTACATATGCACGGGACGTGCCAGTGCCGATTCATGTACCCCGGAGGTTCACCTAACCTCATGAAAACAAACGAAATTCAATCTGGTTGCCGCCATTTCGCACGGCTCGCCGAGCAAGCTTGAAGCGCGACGATGTCTGGTCTTCCCAAACCATTTCCCTGGCAGCTGTTTGCATTCACCCAACATGACGGAGCGCAGACGTGGACGGGGCGATCAGGGCCCCGTAACGGCCTGCTTGACCGGGGCCGGCTCGGACGTCCTGGTTGTCAGCTCGCGGGTGAGATCGTCCGACACGTAGTGAGGGCCATCGAACAGATAGATCGGATAGCCCCGATAGGCCAACAGTTGCTTGGTCAATTCTTCGGCGCGGGCTGCACGGAAGCCGCCATGCTCGGCTGGCCGGAAGGCTTCGGCAATGACCCGCACGCGTTGCTTTCCCAGGCGTGAAGCCAGTTCATCGACGTAGGCGCGTGCCACGTATGGCTCACGTGCGTATACGCCGCAGCCATCCTGAAAGAACACGCCGACGTCGGACGGCAGCCAGGATGTGAGCCAGTCAGCCAGTGCTTTTCCGCCGATATTGGTCTGGTCGTAGACGCTCACCCAAAGCGGACGTGGCAGTCGTTGGAGGATCTCGGCAAGCTTGGGCGCCTCCTGCCAGGTCGGATCGATTTCGACGGGGAAGTAGTAGCCGGTGACATGCAATGGCATAGGGACGCGTGCCACCGCGGCGGACTGGTCCGCGAGCGTCGACAGGTGGGTGCGCGCACGTTTTTCGTCCTGGTACCCGGCAAGGCCCAGGATGACGTTCCTGGCCCACGGTGCACGATTGATGCGTTCCCAGTCGGGAAGGTGCGCCGCGGTGTGGATCCCGGTATTGGCAACGAACGCGGTATCGTCGACGACCACCCATTGAATCAACAGATCGCGTACGCCGAGCATCTGCCAGTTGCCGACGGGGTTCGTCGTCGCGTTGTCCACCTGCCAGACGATGCCGTCGGCGTGGACGTTGTCGTGCGCTGTCCAGCTGCAGGCGGCCAGCCCAAGCGACACGCCGATCGCCGCGAACGTCGCTGCACGGCTCGCGCGTGCATGCGGCCCGGCGATGGGCCGATGTGGCCGACCGCATCGCCGAAACTGGTTCACACGTTGTTGAATTCTGCGCACGACCGGGATCGAGCACATGGTCATTGCAAACTCCCCGGAAGCAATGTCGTGCGTCATCGTAACCGATTGATCGCAACCGTGCGACCCGCGTTACCGATACGGGTCGCACGTGGCTGCCGCCATGCCGGCATCACTTGGCAGTCGTGCCGTCTACCCACGTATAGCCGAGATTCGTGATGCCTGTTATCAAACTCTGGAAGTCCTGATACGCCGGCAATCCGAGATCGGGTTCAAGCCAGTACGGATGGAAGAAGAACGACGCGAAACCGTCCCGCACGACCAGGCCATATTGAGCGTTCGTGACGAGTTGCTGCCACGGATACGCGATACACGAGAAGGGGTCGATATTGCAGATGTTGTACTGGATGCTGCCCAGGTTCTCCGGAATGATCCGCTGCCCGTAGTAATCGGCGTTGATGATGTACGGAAAAAACTGCCCGGCTGAAAAGTCCTGGTTCGGTGCGCCGGTTCCCAGTTGGGGATTGACCGCGGTGTAATAGACAGCCCGCTGGAACGTCGTCGGAAAATGGGCGGCGGTGGCCGACGCGGCCAGCGGTGAAACCTGGTACTGTGGCGCGGCCCATCCGACGACCTTGTAGCCGTTGCTCGTAAACTCGGTGATGCCGTCAATCATCCTGCCTGCTGCCCATTGAACGGAGTCCTCATCGACGGGACGGTTCTGGACCGCGTACCAGAACTCGTAATCGCTGCCGCTGACCGCAGTGAGCAGATTCGGCGTCGAATCGTACTGGTGCGTATAGCCATGCATCACGATCGAGCCGCCACGCGTCAACGCGTAGTTCAGCGCACTCTTGAGGCCAGTCGCCTGTGACAGGTGGATGGTCTCGGCAACGCCTCCGTTGTAATAGCCGTTCGGATCCGTGTACACCGGAATGGTCGCCATCGTGAACGGGATCCGCTTCGAGTACAGGTAATTGGTCAGCGTCTTCATCGAGCTCGTCGTTGTATACGCGTCCAGGTCCTCCAGACGCACAAGCGCACGATGGTTCACCGGGGCATTGGTCCGCAGGATATCGTGCAGGACATCGCATATCACCAGGTATCGATCCGCCGGGCCGATGTAGGAAAACGGCACATCGGCGAAATACCAGAAGTTTCCCGAGTGCATGATGTACGGCGCGCTCGCGCCATTCTTGCTGTTCTTGATCGTGACGAGCGCCTGCGCCTTGGTGGCATCGACGACCTGGGTCAGCCCTACATCCGGGTCCGCATTGACGCCGCCGGTTGAGGCGTCGTATGCGTAGTACTTGACCATCGGCATGTTCTTGTACGTGACCGTGTCATAGAAGCCCGGATTCGGATTGCTGGAAGAAGGTGTCGCATTCAACCCGGCCACGCCAAGAAAGCTGAAGCCGAACGTCTGGTTGAACGTGTAGGCGGTGTTCCACGCAAGCTGCCACAAGTTGTATTTGAACCAGACGACGGTCTTCGTGGTAGTCATCACGTCGCTCATGAACGTGGCCGGAATCGGGTTGTTGTAGTAGTTGCCGATGTAGAACGTGACGTCGTGGTTTTTCACCATTCCGGACGTATAGTTCTGAACCGGAACGAGATCGACCGTTGTATTGAAATGGCCAAGCAGGTTTCGCAACATGATGCTGTACATCAGGCCAAGCTTCGAATAGGGGTCGTTGGCCGGATTGTCGTATAGCACGAGCGTGTGTGCCGTGGTGGTCTGCGCGCGCGCCGTACCAGGCAGCGTGAGCTGCGCGAAACCGACCAGCAGGGCGATGACGAGAATGATCTTTTTCATGGCCATTTCTCCTTAGTCACGTTCCACATTGCCACCGGCCCGCTTGACGGACTTCCTGTTGAATGCGGGGCGTCCGGTTTCCTTGTATGCCTTCTTCCATTCCTCGTCGGACATGCCGGGCTTCACGATGACGTGAGCAGAGCCGTTCGGCAAGGCAGGCGGCTTTGCCTTTGTTGAAGAAACGGGACTTTTTCCTTGCGCAGTCGCGTCATGAGCGACGAGGGCGATACACCCCGTAGTAGTGAACATGACAAGGGCCAAAAGGGTGCCAAACGTTTGCCTGCGCGGTTGATTGTGATCGAAAGGCATGATTTTTATCCTTTGATTCGCTGCGTATGTTCGTATTACTAATTAATTGAGTTTGATGATGTGCCGGGCAGTCGGAGTCGGATGATTTATCTCATGGAGGTTTCCTGCGCGCTTGACACTGGAGAAATTTCCAGAATCACCCCGCATTCAAGCGAAAACCGTACCTTGAGCCGCAAATGCGCATGGACCAAGGCGCGCCGGTTCGCGTTTCATTGCAACCCGGAATTACTTCGGTAAAACGTTTCTGCAATGTAACGCAACCGATTGGGCGGGGCCCAGGCGGATAAGCGACGCCAGTTTGGACGAGTCAGGGAAAACCAGTTCCTCCTCACATCCGGCGGTCGGTGTCGAGGTTGTCGACCCGGATGGATCGCGCCCTGAAATGACGGTTCATCGATCCGCTATTTCGGACCCGGTGCAGGTGTTTCCGATCAGTGACCACGGAAACTGCTTGACGACTCTCCCGATGAACCCGATTTCGTCCGAACGGGGGATACAAATGGCTGTTCCTCGGATCACGTCTTTTCGCGTTTCAGGGTTGAAACATTTCGCCCGGGGCCGGTGTTCCAATTTTGTATGGCACGCTCCGAGGCCGGAATATCAAGGGTGGCGCGGCGATGGCGCGCGACTTGCTTGGTGAACATTGCCTTGAAAAGACGGTGCGGGGGAACACCGCGAGGAGTCGGAACGAGAACAGCTGCAAGCACCGATGGGAGGGGACCCATTCCGGCCGGGGATTGAGGCAAGCAGGCGAAGGACCCAATGCCGACAGTTATCCGGTGGACGCATTGCAGCGACAGTGATGGTAGATGGTTGTATCGAGAACGCTCGAGGCCTGACTGAGCTTTCGCGAGAAACGGGGTTTTGTGCAGCGTCAGCCGCGAAGTTGGAGCGACGGGGTCGACGAGGGCGGGGAGACATCCGCCTGGTGTTGGCATGGAAGGCGCGACGCATCACATAAGAGAAATAACGGGGCAAAAAATGATGGATAATATGATTTGGAGTGCGTATTTATATGCACTTGATGTCATCGCTTTTTTGACCGCAATTGTCATCCTGGTGAGCACATTGGATGACCTTGTACTGGATGCTTGCTATTGGGCATTCGAGATCGGGCGGATTCTGCGGCGTGAAAAACCGCAGACTATCGATATCGGCATGCTGCGCTCCCTGGAAGAGCGCCATCTGGCGATAATGGTGCCGGCCTGGAAAGAGTATGACGTGATCGCCAAAATGATCGAAAACACCTTGGCGACCATGGAGTACGAGCGATATGTGATTTTCGTCGGGACCTATCACAACGACGCAGAAACCACGGCGGAAGTCGACCGGATGGTTCGCCGGTATCCTGGCAGGGTAACGCGCGCAACGGTCATGAACGATGGGCCGACCTGCAAGGCGGACTGCCTGAACTGGATCATTGCCGCCATCCTGCGTTACGAAGAGATCCATCATATGCAGTTCGCGGGCGTCGTCATGCACGACTGCGAGGATGTCATTCATCCGGTTGAACTCAAATACTTCAACCACGCCGTTTCGGATAGTGATCTGATCCAGCTTCCCGTCCTGTCATTGCCCCGGAAATGGAACGAGTTCGTGGCCGGATGCTACATGGACGACTTCAGCGAAACGCACCAGAAGGACGTGCCCTCGCGAGCGCGTCTGACCGGTGTCGTACCCGGCGCGGGCGTTGCGTCGTGCTATAGCAGGCGCGCGATCGAAGCGGCGATGAAGGACCGCGATGGTTGCCCGTTTAATACGAGCTCGCTGACCGAGGACTATGACTTCAGCTTTCGGTTGAAAGACCTGGGCATGAAGGAGACCTTTGCGCGCTATCCGCTTTCGGACACGGCGTATGAAACCGGGGCGACGGGTGACAGTGGTCGGGTCATAAACCGCAACCTGCTGGCGACCCGAGAATATTTTCCAAAAACATTCAGGACTGCGTATCGGCAGCGAGCAAGATGGATCCTTGGCATCGCATTTCAAGGCTGGGAGCAACTCGGCTGGAAGGGGGGGCTTCTCACGCGCTACATGTTCTTCCACGACCGCAAGGGTATCGTTACCTCGCTGTTTTCGGTGATCGCCTATGCCTCTTTTGAATTTCGAGTGGGTGGTATCGTCTCGTTTTTCCTGTAGACAAGAAGGTAAATGATGCACAGCAAGCTGTTCGAAGCCGCCCTGGGTGTGAACGCTCCGTGGTTTGTGAGCGGTGTCG
>NZ_QTQP01000083.1 GCF_003854275.1 Burkholderia sp. Bp8963 | reverse complement strand
CCTTGTCGATGCCGCTGTTGACGGCTTCTTCGTTCGTCACGTCCATCGCGACGCCGATCGCCTTGCCGCCCGCGTTGATGATCTCTTGCGCGACCGCGTTCGCACCGTCCTGGTTCAGGTCGGCGATTGCGACCGCCGCGCCGGCCTTCGCCAGCTCGAGCGCGATTTCCTTGCCGATGCCGCTTGCGGCGCCCGTGACGACTGCGGTCTTGCCATTCAGATTGCTCATGTTCGAATTCCCGAGGTGAAAGGTGAAGAAAGGAAAAAACGGACAGCGGACTTTACTGAGCCAGGTAATCGTAGACGACTTCGCCGAGACCGAGTGTCAAATCTGCGACGAGGTGCCGGGCTTCGACGATCTCGAGCACCGGCAGGTCGGCGACCGGCGCAAGTGCATGCGGTGCGAGTTGCAGTGATGCGGGGCCCGTCCATGCGCCCTTCATCTTGATGTCCTGCATGTAGTAGCGCACGAGTTCGCAGACGCGCGCCGAACCGTCGACGTGCGGAATGATCTTCAGCAGGAAATTGGGGCCGGCGAGACGCGTGGTCTGCTCGGCGATGTCGAGTTCCTTGTGCTTGTAGCCCATCGTGCCGGTCGCGACGCGCACCTTGCCGTAGTCGAGCGTGCCGAGGATGTGATCGGTGTTCACCTGCAGCGTCGGCGACGCGAGCTTCTTCGGAAAGCCCCACAGCTCGCGGCCGCCCGCGATCGGCGGGTGGTCGTCGAGATACATCGCGAGCGTGTAGCCGCCCGGCTGGCCGTCGTATTCGACGGGGATCACCTGGCCGCTTTCGGTGTAGTCGCCGAAGCCGGTGGAGTCGGCCATGCGAATGAATTCGTAATGCACGAGCGGCTCGACGATCTGCAGCGGTTCCGGCACGACTTCGCGCAGGCGGGCCGGATCGGTGCGATACGTGATGATCAGGAACTCACGATCGACGAAACGGTAAGGGCCCATCGGGAATGCAGGGCTGGTCAACGGCATCGCAAACGCTTTCGATCGGACATCACTCGGTTTCATGTGGACTCCTTGTAGATGATCGGCTTCGTGGATGAGTGCCCGTAATCGTATGCCTGCACGCCGTCGTTGTGCGATGCCGCAACTGGAATAGATTGTTGCAGGAACCAAAGCGTTGACTGCGCAAATGTTGACTCGAACGGCGCAAATAGCCCCGATGGACGCTCAACGTCCCGATCGTCGCAGCCATCGATGACGATGCGATGTGATCAAAGGTGAGCCTTTACGGGATGAATGGTGAGGCTTTACGGGAAACGCTCCGCCCGGAATATTTCAATTGTGTGAACTTGTGTTGCAATGCACGTTCTAAGTGCGTCCTTACTGACGGACCTGGCAACGCCCGCCAGCCGGCCGGACACCCGCCGGACGTCATTAAGCATCGCTTAAGCGAGCCACTTTTAGCATCGTGTGTGACCGGTTGGCCGGTCAGGCACTCCCGCCCCACATATCCGGATTCATGCAAAACCTCAATCTCACCCTCTTTTCCGCCATCAACGCCGGCCCGGCGCCGCAACCGGGCATCGTGAAGCTCGCGATCTTTGCCGCCGACTGGCTCGTTTACGCGATTCCGGCGATGCTGCTGCTGACCTGGATGTTCGGCGTGCGTAATACCCGGCGCCAGGCGATCGAAGCCGGCGTCGGCGCGTGCGTGGCGCTCGCGCTCGCGCAGGTGCTGTCGCATTTCTGGTTCTCGCCGCGGCCGTTCATGGCGGGCGTCGGCACGCAGCTGATTCCGCATGCGCCGGACGGCTCGTTTCCGAGCGATCACATGACCTTCGTCTGGAGCGTGGCGGCCGGCATGCTGCTCGGCAGTGCGACGCGCGTGACCGGCCTCGTGATGGCCGCGATGGCGGCGGCGATCGCGTGGGGGCGGATCTATGCGGGCGTGCATTGGCCGTTCGACATGGCGGGCGGCGTGCTGGTCGGCACCGCCGGCGCGCTGGCCGCGCACCTGTATGCACGGCCCGTGACGGCGATGCTCGAGCGCATCGGCGAGACCGTGCATGCGGTCGTGATGGGGCGTCTGCACGCGCGGTAGCGGGAAGAGTCAGGGCCGGACGCGATCAGTCCGGCGTTTTGGCCGCTTCGGCGGCCGCGGCCGGGCCGGCGCCGCCGTGCAACTCGACCGTGTCTGCCGGCTGCTGCATGGCATCGCGCTCGAGCGTGCTTTCCTTGAGGATCGCGCACATCGCGACGAACAGCGCGAGCGCGACGGCCGCGAGGCTGCAATAGCCGGCGATCTTCAGGTTGCGAAGAAAAGGCGAAGCGTGGCTTGCTTTTGTCATGACCGGGCGCTCCTGGGGGCGGACTGCATGGGCTGCCTGACTGCGCGGGCTGCGATATCGCAGACGTAGGTATATACCAGCCGCCGCGCCTGTGCCAAGCCGTTCGCGCGCCGGACGCAGCCGGGCGCCGGCACCCGGTATGCCGGAACCCCATGTCGGCAGTCCGAATTCGTCAGTCGTCGAGCGATTCGTGCACTGCACTCGCGCCGCGCTTCCAGTAAGCCGCCGCACGAATCCGCGCCTTGTCGACGCCCCGCTCGCCGGTCAGATGCTGCCGCACCGCGCGCATCGCGAGCGCTTCGCCGGCTGCCCATACATAGCCTTCGCCTGCCGGCAGCGGCAGGTCGCGCACCGCGTCCAGCAGCGGATTGCCGTCGCCGGCCTGCGCGTCGTCGCGGAAACGCCAGATCTCATGCACATCCGCGCGCGTATCGAACGCGATCTGCGCGCCGCGGTCCGCGACTTCCAGCACGACCGCCGCGCGCGAGCCGGCGGGCAGTTCTTCCAGGCGCCGGGCGACGGCCGGCAGCGCGGTATCGTCGCCGATCAGCAGATGCCAGTCGAAACCGGTCGGCACGACGAACGAACCGCGCGGGCCGCCGATGCCGAGCCATTGGCCGACGCGCGCCTGCGCGGCCCACTGCGACGCCGGGCCCGGGTGGTTCAGCACGAATTCCAGATCCAGTTCGCACGTCGACCGATCGAAGCGCCGCGGCGTGAAGTCGCGCGCAACGGGCTTCGGCTCGCCTTCCGCGAACACGGGGCCGTTCGGCCCCATCTCCGGCAGCGTGGGGCGCTCGGCGCCGGGCGGCGGCAGGAATACTTTCACGTGATCGTCGAACGACGCCGATTCGAAGTCCGCAAGATCGGGGCCGGTCAACGTGACGCGCAGCAGGTGCGGCGACACCGCGTGAATGCGCACGACCTGCAGCAGACGGAACTTGAGGGGGTGACGCACGCGGGTCACGGTGCGTTCGGGTGTGGATTGCATCGATTGGTTCTCCGGTGTCGACGGGCGTTGGCGTTTCAGCGCTGACGCTCATCCCAAATGAAGCGTGGCGGCGCGGGTCACTCTTCCGTGCGACCTTCGATCTCGGCGGTCGCGCGGCGCAGGATCGCGGCGATGCGGCGCTGCTCGTCGGCGGACGCGCCGCTCTTGTGCAGCAGCGCCTGCTTCAGCGCGACGCGTGCCTCGACGAATTCCGGCAGCCACCCGCCTTGCGACTCGTCTGCCGCTGCGCCGGCCGCTTCACCGGCGAACGCGCGGCGCATGAATTCCATCTTGCGCGCGAGGTGCGTGAGGCGCGCGAACAGCGTGTCGACGCGTTCGCGCTGTGCGTCGAGGTGGGCGCGGCCGGTGTCGGTCAGTGCGTAGCGCTTGCGGTTGCCTTCCGCCTGCGACGCGACGAAGCCGACTTCCTCGAGATACGTCAGGGCCGGATAGATCATCCCGGGGCTCGGGCTGTAGAAGCCATTCGAACGGGTATCGAGCGCCTTGATCAGCTCGTAGCCGTGGCTCGGCTGCTCGGCGAGCAGTGCGAGCAGCAGCAATTGCAGATCGTCGGCGCTGAACTGGCGGCCGCGTGGCATCGCGTCGTCGCCGCCGAATCCCCCGAAACCGCCGGGGCCGCTGCCGAAAGGCCCGCCGCCGAACGGATCGCGGCCGCGGCGGTGGCGGCCGATCGCGTGCCAGAAACCGGTGAACCAGGCAGGGGCGGAGTGCGCACCGTGCCCGTCGCATCGGGCCTGGCCGCGGAAGTGGTTGTGTCGCATGATCGAGTCCTGTCTGTCGTAAAACATATCTAAAGATATATATCGAAAGATAGGATGTCAACGTGGAATATTTGGGGTTGGATGGGGTGGGGGTTCACCTTTTCGTGTATCTGCTGGTTTGCAAAATGGGTGGCTCCCGAGAACGTTGAGGCACGCTTGTTCCCGTATTGCCTTCGTGCTGCCCACCGACTGCAGCAAGTCGTTCGTGAATCTCCTCTCAAAAAAGCTCGAACTGATACATTGACCACTTATGTTTACCTTCTCTTGTCCACGGAGTTTCCGTAGCGAGAGCGGAGGCAGGTTAATTGCCGGGGGAACTGAGTGGAAGTCAAAGGTGTTCTGTTCGATGCATACGGTACGCTTTGCGAAATTCGCGACAAGCGGCGGCCGTTTGCGAAACTGGTCAATGCGAGCCCGGATCGCCAGCGAGCGCGCGATCTCGTTATGACGCGACCGTTCAATCTGCGTGAAGCCGCACAGGAATTCGACGTAGATGGTCTGGATCTCGATGCGCTGGAAGACGATCTGGCTGCCGAACTGGCCAGTATCGAACTCTTCGAGGAAGTTACCGACGTGCTCGAGCATCTGCGTGCCAGTGGCCTTCGGATAGGTGTGGCTTCCAACCTGGCTCAGCCTTATGCCGAGCCGCTGCTACGACTATTGCCCTTCGACCTTGACGCCTATGCATGGTCGTTTTCGGTTGGATCCTTGAAGCCGGATTCGGCAATATTCACGGCGGCATCGAAAATGCTCGGCTTATCGCCCGAACAGATCGTGATGGTTGGCGATACCTTCGACGCAGACTACGAAGGTGCCCGCAAATCCGGCATGCATGCATTACATCTGGATCGCGCGGGAGTGTCTGAACGGCGAGTGCCGACCATCAGGACGCTGCACATGCTGACCGACCATGCGCGAGGAAATCGCGAGCCATGATCGCATTCCCGAGAAGAGGTCAGCGGAAGAATAGCTCCCGCATGCCGAACGTGTGATGCGCTTCGGCAGCCATCAGCACCATCAGCACCAGCAGGCACAGCGGCGGTATCAGGATCGCGTAGACCAGCGCCAGCCGCTCCCACATCATGTGCATGAAAATCGACACGATCAGCCCGGCCTTGGCGATCATCAGCACGACGATCAGCACCCAGCGCATCAGGCCCTGCACGCGGAAGTAATCCACGAGGTACGAGAATGTGCTCAGTACGAACAGCAGGCCCCAGATCTTCAGGTAGATGCCGATGGGATGCTGCTGGCCGTGCGCGGCGTCGGGGTGCTGGGCGGGATCGGTGTGGTCCATGGTCTGCCTCACCACAAATAGAACAGCGCAAAGATGAACACCCACACGAGGTCGACGAAGTGCCAGTACAAGCCGGCAATCTCGACGATCTGGAAGTTGCCGTGCTCGGCGAAACCCGGCTGCAGGATCTTGCGTGCGATCAGCAGCAGGTAGATCACGCCGCAGGTCACGTGAAAGCCGTGGAACCCGGTGATCATGAAGAAGCACGCGCCAAACTGCGCCGCGCCCAACGGGTTGCCCCAGGGGCGGATACCTTCATGGAAGATCACCTTGGTCCATTCGAAGGCCTGCATCGACACGAAGGTCGCGCCCAGCAGCGCGGTAGCCAGCAACAGTGCGGCGGCGCGCGTGGCGTTGCGCCGATAGCCGAAGTTGACAGCCATCGCCATCGTGCCGCTGCTGGTGATCAGCGTGAACGTCATGATCGCGATCAGCAGCAAGGGCACATCCAGGCCGCCCACGGTGAGCCCAAACACCTTGGATGGGTCGGGCCAAGGCACCGTGGTCGACATGCGCACCGTCATGTAGCCGATCAGGAAGCTGCTGAAAATGAAGGTGTCCGACAGCAGGAAGATCCACATCATCGCCTTGCCCCACGGCACCTTGAAGGCTTCGCGGTCGGCCGACCAGTCCGTGACGATGCCGCGCCAGCCGTCAGGCCCGGCGTCGGCGGGTGCGATGGAAGCGGGTTCGGAAGCGGATTCGGCAGAGGACTCGGTGGGGAGCGTGGGCGAGGTCATGGCGCGGCTCCATACAGCGGCCCGCAGATGGCGGCGACGATCTCAGGGGTGATCCACCACATCGCCGCCAGCAGCACGAGCCAGACAGCCAGCAGGAAATGCCAGTAGATCGCGCACAGCACGATGGCGCGCTGGGTGCGGAACGGGTCCGCGCGCTGCAGATGCGCGATCGTCACGGCCCAGGCCACCAGCCCGCCCATCACATGCGACCCGTGCAGGCCGGTGAGCAGGTAGAGGAAGCTGTTGGACGGATTGACGGTGACGGTCTGTCCGGCCGCCGACAGCATGTGCCAGGCGGTCAGTTGCCCGATCACGAACACGGCCGCGAGCACACCGCCGGATGCGAGCCACGCCGCGCGGTGCAAGGTCATCTGCCGCGCACGCTGCATCGCAATGCTTGCCAGCACCAGCGCGCCGGTGTTCCACCACAGCAGCGCCGGATGCGGGATCGGCTGCCAGTCGGGCTCGCGCATGCGCATGCCATAGGCGAGCAGCAGCAGTGAAAACAAGGTCGTCGCCACCGCCATGAAGACGATCAGGCCGATGCGGCTCGCATTCGGCAAGACAGGTGGCGCGCCAGGACCGAACGGGCGGGGCAGGGTGGTCATTCGCGTGCCTCGCCGGGTTGAAGCGTCGGGTGGGCGGGTTCAGGCGCCGTCTCGGGCGGCTGGTTTTGCGGAACGAAATCTTCGTCTTGCCCCGGCGGGCTGTATTCGTACGCCCAGCGGTAGACGACGGGCGGCGCGGCGCCCCAGTTGCCGTGCACGGGCGGCGTTTGCGGCGTCTGCCATTCCAGTGTGGTGGCCCGCCACGGGTTGCTGTCGGCACGCTTGCCGCGCACGAGGCTCCACGCCAGGTTGTACAGGAACAGCAACTGCGCCACCGCAACGATCAGCGCAACGACGGTGATGAACGTGTTGAGCGTCTGCGCCGAATGCGGAATGAAGCTGTAGCCCTCATACGCGTAATACCGCCGCGGCATGCCGAGGATGCCGAGATAATGCATCGGGAAGTAGATCGCATAGGTACCGACGAAGGTGATCCAGAAGTGCGCGTGCCCGAGCGTGTCGTTGAGCATGCGGCCCGTCACCTTCGGATACCAGTGGTAGATGCCGCCAAACACCACCAGGATCGGCGACACGGCCATCACCATATGGAAGTGCGCGACCACGAAGTACGTGTTCGACAGTGGAATGTCCACGCTCACGTTGCCGAGGTAGAGCCCCGTCAGCCCGCCCAGCACGAAGGTGCTGACGAAGCCGATGGCAAACAGCATCGGCACGGTCAGGTGGATATCGCCGCGCCACAGCGTCAGCACCCAGTTGTAGACCTTGAGGGCGGTCGGGACGGCGATGATGAGCGTGGTAGTGGCAAAGAAGAAGCCGAAGTACGGGTTCATGCCGGCGACGAACATGTGGTGCGCCCAGACCACGAAGCTCAACGCGCCGATGATGATGATGGCCCACACCATCATCTTGTAGCCGAAGATGTTCTTGCGCGCGTGCGTACTGATGAGGTCCGACACGATGCCGAAGGCCGGCAGCGCGACGATGTAGACCTCCGGATGCCCGAAGAACCAGAACAGGTGCTGGAACAGCAGCGGGCTGCCGCCGGCATGCGTGAGCGTCTGCCCCATCGACACCACGGCCGGCACGAAGAAGCTGGTGCCGAGTGTCCTGTCGAGCAGCATCATCACCGCCGATACGAACAGCGCCGGAAATGCCAGCAGCGCCATGATGGTCGCGATGAAGATGCCCCACACCGTGAGCGGCATGCGCATCAGCGTCATGCCGCGCGTGCGCGCCTGCAGCGTGGTGGTCACGTAATTCAGGCCGCCCATCGTTGCCGCGATGATGAAGATCGCCAGCGATACCAGCATCAACACGATGCCCCATTCGACGCCCGGCGTGCCCGGCAGGATGGCCTGTGGCGGATACAGTGTCCAGCCCGCGCCGGTCGGCCCGCCCGGCACGAAGAAGCTCGCCACCAGCACCAGCACGGCCAGCAGGTAGACCCAGTAGCTCAGCATGTTGAGAAACGGGAACACCATGTCGCGTGCGCCCAGCATCAGCGGGATCAGGTAATTGCCGAAGCCGCCCAGGAACAGCGCCGTCAGCAGGTAGATCACCATGATCATCCCGTGCATGGTGACGAACTGGTAGTAGTGGTTGGCGTCGATGAAACTGAACTTGCCCGGGAAGCCGAGCTGCAAGCGCATCAGGTCCGACAACACGAGGCCGACCAGGCCGATCGCGATGGCCGTCAGCGAATACTGCACGGCGATGACCTTGTGGTCCTGGCTCCACACATAGCGGGTCCAGAAGCTTTGCGGGGCGTGGTCGGTGTGCGCGTAGGTCATTGCGTCTGCTCCGCTAGTTGGCTGCGCTGCTGGCGGCCGGGCCGCCTAGCGATTCGATATAGGCCACCAGCGCGGTCAACTCCTGCTCGCTCAGGTCGAAGTGCGGCATGATGGGTGCGAAGCCCTTCACGACGCGGGCGGTCGGGTTGCGGATGAACGCGCGCAGATAGGCTTCGTCCACCTTCGCGGTGCTGCCGTCGGCCATCGTCTCGGTCTTGCCGTACAGGCCTTTCCAGGTGGGGCCCACGCGCGGACTGCCGTCCACGGTATGGCAGGCGACGCAGCCCTTGGCCGCGGCGAGCGTCTTGCCCTGGTCGGCCAGCGCCTGGGCGCTGCCGCCCGCGGCGGCGGATGCGGCCTGCACTTTGGCCTGCTGCCGCTGCTCGAACGTAGTCTGCTGCGCCAGCCAGCGCGAGAACGATGCTTCGTCTTCCACCACCACCACGCCGCGCATGTTGGAGTGCCCGATACCGCAGAGCTGCGCGCACAGGATGTCGTAACGCCCCGCCTTGGTCGGCGTGAACCAGAACGTGGTCACCATGCCGGGCACCATGTTCATGCGCGCCCGAAACGGCGGGACGTAGAAGTCGTGCAGCACGTCGCGCGAGCGTGTCAGCACCTGGATCGGCCGGTTGAGCGGCAGGTGCACCTCGGGCGTCTCGATCAGGTAGTTGTCGCGGCCGTTGGGGTCGCCGGGGTTCAGGCCGAACGGGTTGTCGTTGCTGACGTAGCGCACGTCCGTCGTGCCCAGCTTGCCGCCGGGGCCGGCAAAGCGGAAGCGCCATTGCCATTGCTGGCCGAGCACTTCCATCTGCAGCACGTTGCGCGGCGGCCGTATGTAGTCTGCGTAGACGAATAGACCGGGCGCCAGCAACGCGGCGACGCCGACGGCGGTCAGGCCGATCAGCCACCATTCCAGCCGCTTGTTGTGCGGCTCGTAAGTCGCGCGATGACCGCTGCGGTGCCGGAAGCGCACCAGTGCGACTACGATGAACAGGTTGATCGCTATGAAGAATGCGCCGGTAATGACGAGCGTGATCGTCAGCATGTCGTCCATGCGCACCCAGTTCGAGGCGATCGGCGTGATCCACCACGGACTGGCAAAGTGAAACCCCACCGCCAATACGATGATCAGGATCAAGGCAATGGCAAGCGCCATGGGCCGCCTCGCTGCGTGTCACTCGCTGGAGCCGCTTCGTCGAGTGTCGTAAGCGGCCCTAACGAAAAGGTAGTCCTCTCCCCTGCATCGTGCAAGGCAGCGCAACGGGGAGCGCGCCCCATATACGAATCGCGTGTATGGAGGCGTCACTTGCTCCGATGAAATGCGAAACGGCGCGTCAGTGCATCGTGTCCTGCCTGCGCCGTGCCAGCATGCCGTAGACGATGGCGGTGACCACGCCGAACAGCAGGTTTGCCAGCAAGGGGCCGGAACCCCGCTCCGAGACGAACCATGGGAACACGGCCGTCATCACATGGAAGTTCCACACATACGCGGCAAACCCGAAGGCCACCCCGATGACAGCCTCCATGCCCACGCTCGAATCGAAGCGGAAAGGCGCAATGATCGCGCCGAGTATCATCCCCATGATGGCGCCGAGCACGTAGTGCAGTACCAGCGCCGTCGCCACGATGCCAAAGCTGAATTGCGCCATCTGTTCGAGCGCACTCGGGCCCAGCACCATCGCCGCGATCTTGTGGGTCGGTTGCCACGGGCTTTCATTGAGCACCATGGTCGACCAGAAGAATTCCAGCACGATCACCAACGCACCACCCGCAAGACCGGCCACGGCAGCGGAGAGCCAGTCGGGCAGGCGCCGTTCCCAATGGTGTGATTGAATGTGCAGTTCCATACGGCCTCCTTGCCGACAGTTCCACTTCAGCACTCAGGCACCGAAAGCGCCACTCGCCTGGCTTTAGCGCCACTCGCGCCAAAAGTGCGTCCCTTATCCGATTCAGAATGGCAGATACGGGTGCCAACGCAAGGGCGCAAAAACCCTGCGCGTTGCAAGGCGCCTGAACCGATTCGGCAGAGGACGATGCCGCACAACAGGATCGTGCGTGATCGGCCAACGTCGAAGGAATCCGGTTACTTGTGCTTGTAGCCAGTCTCGGTGCTACACACACTGTCGTTCCGCCACAGATTTTCACATTGGTCATGACAATGTGAGCGGTTCAAACGCTGTGGCCTGCCCGCTCGAACACATCACGCCAAATTCCTCTCCTTTCTAGCCCGGCTGTTTCCCGGCTCAGCGTCACGGCAGGCCGGCACGGCGTGTAGCGCGATCCGTCAGGACGCGCCAATCTGTTTCTTACAAAAAGCCTCAAGTTTGATACCATGCCGAATGCATTTGTATGGCATATGAATTTATTTTGTATGGTTCGGGTTCGAGGAGCGAAGCAGGGATGATGGTGCTGGCGCCTGGCGCAAACACCGCTTTAGGGGCACCACAATGCTCCTGGACGCTGGAATGCGCGAACACCTCCGCCTTCGGCGAATATGCCGCAGTCGCTTTGCTCCCGGTTGACGACAAGCGTCAGCCCAAGGGGGATGCGGCCTTGTTCCAGGTCGAACGGGACTGGATGGCGTGGAGCGGTAGCCAGGCGAGAATCGGCTGCCGACTGAATCTTTCCGCACTTCCGGCCGGTGCCGACCGTGTATGCGTTGTCGTGTACACCTTTTCGGCCATCGGCCCCGTGAGCGCACTCCGCTCGGTTCGCCTGCAGATCGACGACCAGATCGAGTTCAGCCTGAATCTCTCCGAGAACGGCGAATCAGCGATCATCATCGGCGAGTTCTACTGCCGAAACCAGCAGTGGAAGTTCCGCGCGTTGGCCGAAGGCTCTGCGTACGGACTCTCCGCGCTCGGCCGCAGGATCGGGCTGGCCATCGACGACGCCCATCCCGATCGGCGTCCAGGCGCCTCCGATTCAGGCCGCTCAGCCACCGGCACCGGTTTCGCCGTCAGCGCGACACACATCCTCACCTGTGCGCATGTCATCGAGGACATGCAGGAAATCCACATCGCTTCGTTCGAGGGCCGGCACCGCGCAGAGCCGGTGGTGGTGGATCGCCGGAACGACCTGGCGCTGCTGCGTGTCCAGGGTGCGTCCGCCTTCAGGCAAGTCTCCTTCAGGGACGGCACGGGCTGCGACCTGGGCGAGCAGGTCGTCGCAATGGGTTACCCGCTCGCCGGCCTGGCCGGCGGGGGCGTGCACGTGACTCAGGGCGGCGTCTCCGCGCTGTTCGGCCTGCACAACGACGCCAGCCTGCTGCAGTTCACAGCCCCGATCCAGCCCGGATCGAGTGGCAGCCCTTTGTTCGATACGTCCAGTGCGGTCGTCGGGATGGTCACGTCAACGGTCCCGGATGCCCAGAACATGAATTTCGCGGTGAAGGCCGGCCTCGCACTGGCGTTCCTGAATGCCTGCGGTGTGATCGCGTCCAGAACCCCGTCAGGCAAGACCTTCACCACAGCCCAGATATCCCGTGAGGCCCAGCAATGTCTATGGCGAATCGAGGCGCGGAACCCGTAGACGCACGTCGACTTGAATCCCGAAGAAGCGGTGTCGGGTTCGCCACCTCGCGCCAATCCAGGAAGCCGTTATGGAAAGCCCTGTCGCACCCGTATCCCTCCGCGCACAGCTGATGCGGGGGCTGCTCGAAGTCGAAGTCGACGACGCTGTCCTGCCTCCGTCTGCGCTGTTCGGCTTCGCCGAGCGCCGCAATCCGAAGCGGGCCTTCCTGTTCGTGTCCAGGGTGTTGGGCCGGCATATACCGGTTCGCCCGTCCGTCATGTCCGCCAGCTTCGAGCGCCTGGCCGCAGCGATCCCGGCAGACCTGCCTGGCCCGGTGCTCGTGATCGGCATGGCGGAAACCGCCGTCGGGCTCGGCGCCGGCGTGCATCGTGCATTGAGCGCAACCCGGCCCGATACCGTTTACCTGGTCAGCACCCGCCATCCGCTCGGCACCGAACTCTTCGCCCGGTTCGACGAAGAGCACAGCCACGCGAGCGCCCATCTGATCCACATGCCGGTCGAGCCCGACGTTCGGGAGATGATGCTGCAGGCCAGATCGCTGGTGCTGGTGGACGATGAGGCGTCCACCGGCAAGACCTTCTTGAACCTGCATCGCGCGCTCGTGGACGCTGGCCTGACGAGGCTCGAGCGGGTCGTCACCTGCGTGCTGACCGACTGGTCCGCCGGGGCCGTCGGAAAAGCCATCGGCGCATCAGCCACGTCGGTTTCGCTGATGAAGGGTTCTTATCGGTTCCATGAAGACCCGTCCGCGCCGCTGCCGGACATGCCGGATGTGGGCGCGGTCTCCGTCGGCGAATGGCGGCTCTCCGCTCGAAACGACTGGGGGCGCCTGGGTGTGCGCAACGTGGAAGACACCCTCGCGCCGGACCTTCAGGTCGCGCCGGGCGAGAAGATCATCGTGATCGGCACCAGCGAATTCGTGTGGCGGCCCTTCCTGCTGGCGGAACGCCTTGCGCGCGCCGGCGCGGACGTCCACTTCGGCTCCACCACCCGCTCCCCCATCGCCCTCGGCCACGCGATCGGGCACGTTCTTTCCTTCCCGGACAACTACGGACTCGGCATCCCGAACTTCCTCTACAACGTGAAGCCCGGCCAGTTCGACCGGGTGCTGATCTGCACCGAAACCCCTGCGCAGGCGCTGCCTGCAGCGCTGGTCGAGGCGCTGGGCGCGGAGGTCATCGTCGATGCGCAGTAGTCGTCCGCTGGTGCTCGTCGATCTCGACGACACGCTGTTCCAGACCGCACGCAAGATGCCGGAAGGCACCCCGCGCACTCCGGCAACCGTGGATGGTCACGGTCAGCCGAACGGCTACATGACCCCGGTGCAACAGGCGCTCGTCAGCTGGCTGCTGGCATCTGCCGACGTGGTTCCGGTCACCGCGCGCAGCGTCGACGCCTACCGCCGCGTACAGCTGCCGTTCACGCAAGGTGCAATCTGCTCTCACGGGGGCGTGATCCTGCGCGCCGACGGCACGCTCGATCAGGATTGGCACGGCCAGATGGCGGAAGCGCTCGGAGCTTTCCAGGAGCGTCTGCCGGCGCTGAGCGACACCACGCTGCAGATCGGCGACGCGCTCGGCTTCTCCCTGCGCGGCTGGGTCGTCGCCGAGGCTGGGCTGAGCCACTACGTGGTGACCAAGCACAACGAATCGGACAACGCAGTGCTCTCCACGGTGCTGGCCGAAGTTCGGGCCCGAGGCCTGCTGGATGGCATGCACGTCCATGCGAACGGCAACAACCTGGCCTTCCTGCCCGACGGGCTGGCCAAGCGCCTGGCCGCTCAGGAATGGTTGCGCCGCGACCGCGCGCTAAACGGGGAACGCCCGGTGCTGGGCTTGGGCGACAGCATCACAGACTTCGGTTTCATGGACCTCTGCCACATGTGGGCCACGCCGGCCCGCAGCCAGTTGGCGAAGGCAGCGGAGGGCCTGATCCATGCGTGATCTTTTCGCGTCCCTCACAACCGTCGGCAGCGGCAGCTACGCGCCGGACGACGTGCATGTGCTGCTGCAGCCCACGCAAATGGAGCCGACGGACGTTCGCGAAAAGGAGCGCCTGATCCAGACGAACCGTAAGCACTACTCCGAGATGATCAGCATCGAGCATGCGCCGAGCGAGCTGCACAAGCGCCTCTACGCGCGTGCACTCGTGCAGAACGGCAAGCGCATGGCAACCGACGTGCAGTCGCTGGCGCTGGCTTTGAATGCCGCCTGCACGGGCCCGGGCATCGCGCTCGTCTCGTTCGTTCGCGCCGGACTGCCGCTGGGTGTGCTGCTGCGCCGCGCGCTGATCGGGATAGGGCGCGACGCCCACCACTACGGCGTCAGCATCATCCGCGACCGCGGCATCGACATGGTTGCCCTCGAAGCGGTCATCCGTCTGCACGGCGCGGAGAACATCGTCTTCGTGGATGGCTGGACCGGCAAAGGCGCGATTTCCGGCGAACTCAGGCGGACGCTCGGCGCAGACAGACGCTTCCCGGAAGCGCCGCGCCTCGTCGTGCTGGCAGACCCATGCGGCCGCGCGTGGCTGGCAGCGTCGGCGGAGGACTGGGTGATTCCGTCGGGCATTCTGGGCGCCACCGTATCGGGCCTGGTATCGCGTTCCATCTGGCCGGCACAAGGCGGGCTGCATGGCTGCGTGGTGTATGACCACCTGCATGAGCACGACGTCACCCGCGACTTCATCGAGCAGATCGAGACCGAGCGCCGCGCATTGGGCGAGGTGCCGCCGGCCTCGCCGTGGACTGCCGATCAGCGCGCGACGCTTCAGGCGGACGCAGAACGCGTCGCGCATGCGCTCGCCGCGCGCTTCGGGGTCACCAACCTGAACCGCGTGAAGCCCGGCATCGCCGAGGCGACGCGCGCCGTCCTTCGCCGTGTGCCTGACCATGCGCTGGTCCGCGATCGCGGCGACAGCGACGTGCAGTTGTTGATGCACCTCGCCGAGCGTGCCGGCGTGACCGTCGAAGAAGCGGGTTCGGCCCTGGGTCCGTACCGCGCAGTGACCCTCATCCGGAGCGTGAACGGATGAAAGCCATTTCGCCGTTCGCGCTCGGGGCGACCCTGTACATGCCGGCCACCCGTGGCGACATCGTGGACATGGTCTTCGGCAGCAAACTCCCCGAGCTCCGCTCGCTCGTGGTTTGCCTGGAAGACGCCGTAGCGGAGATCGACGTCCAACGCGCGCTGGCGAACCTGCAGGCGCTACTCATGCAGATCGACGCGCGCGGCGGACGTCCTGCAGAAGGCCCGCTCGTGTTCGTCCGGCCCCGCGACGCGGGCATGGCAGCCGTGCTGAACGACTGGCCGCTGATGAAGCACGTAGACGGTTTCGTGGTGCCGAAGCTGACCTTGAAGAACCTGGGCTTCTGGGAACAAGCGGTCAGCAACCCGAAGCTTCTCCTCATGCCCACGCTCGAGACTGCCGACGTCTACAACCCGGGTGCCATGGTGGAACTGGGCCAGGCGCTGAAAGCCAGCCTGAACGAACGCATCATCGCGCTACGGATCGGCGGCAATGACCTCATGGGGTGTCTCGGGCTTCGTCGCAACCCGACCCGCACGCTGTACGACACCCCGATGAGTTACGTCATCCCGATGCTGGCGGGTGTCATGGGCGCTCAGGGGTTTTCCTTGACGGCCCCGGTGTTCGAACAGCTGGCCGCACCGGAACTCCTGAAAGCCGAGCTGGAGCTGGATATCGCCCACGGGCTGGTGGGCAAGACGGCCATTCACCCGTACCAGATCGGTCTCATCCAGGACGCGCTGCGCGTCAGCCTGGAGGATCTCAACGCCGCCAGGCTGATCGTCGATCAGCGTGCACAGGCCGTGTTCAGGCACAACGACGCAATGTGCGAGCCTGCCACCCATCACAAGTGGGCAACCCACATCCTCGAGCGCGCCAAATGGCTTGGGGTCAAGCCCGCCGAGGCCGACGGCGGCGAGCCCAACATCCGCCTGGCAGAGGCCAACCGACGAGCATCGAGATTCGACGGGAACCACGCCCGCCCATTGGCGACATGTCCATTCCAACCGAACGCTGAAGACCAACAAGGAGCGTAATCATGGCACTCACCCTCAGCAAGAACCAGAGCATCTCGCTGGAGAAAACGGCCGGTACCGGCCTGAGCAACGTCAGCCTGGGCCTGGGCTGGGACCCTGTGAAGCCCAACGGCTTCCTCTCCAGGCTGCTGGGCAGCGGCAGCGACTCGATCGACCTCGATGCGTCGTGCATCGTGCTGGATGGCGACTACGCGCCCATCGATGTCGTCTGGTTCCGCCAGCTGGCTTCGAAGGATGGCTCGATCGAACACTCGGGCGACAACCTGACCGGCGAAGGCGATGGCGATGACGAAACCATCTACGTGGACCTGCAGCGCCTGCCGGCCAAGGTGACGCATCTGGTCTTCACCGTGAACAGCTTCCGCGGCCAGACCTTCGATCAGGTCGAAAACGCCTACTGCCGCATCCTGAACGAATCCAGCAACAGGGAGCTCGCGCGCTTCAACCTGGCCGAGAAAGGCCGCCACACCGGCGTGGTGATGGCCAGCCTGAGCCGCGGGAGCGGCGGCTGGGAGTTCAAGGCGATCGGCCAGTCGACCAACGGTCGCACTGCCGAAGACCTCGTCAACCTGGCTATCCAGGCGGTGCGTGCATGACCGCGCTGCTTCCTGGCGGTAACGTGCCGGTCGCCACCGGCCAGCTTCGCGTCGACATCAACTATGCGCCGATCCCGGGCGCCGATATCGACATCTCCGCATTCGCGTTGGCCGCGACGGGCAAAGTCCGTGGTGACGGCGACATGTGCTTCTACGGCCAGACACGCATCCTGGGGGGCGCTGTCGAGCTGACCGGCAGTTCGTCAGGCCGTGCCGGGTTCACGCTGGAGCTCGGGCGTCTCGACCCTGCAGTCGAGAAGGTGGCGTTGACCGCAACCATCTACGAGAGCAAAGCCTCGTTCGACCGCGTGTCGACACTGGCGATGAGCGTTACCGGCGGTGTCGAAGCCCAGATTCCGACGCGCGGCATGAACGAGACCGCACTGATCCTCGGCGAGTTCTATCTGCGTCAGGGCGCGTGGAAGTTCCGCTGCGTGGGTCAAGGTTTCGCGGGTGGCCTGGAGCCGCTGGCAAAGCACTTCGGTGTCGACATTGCCGCTCCGGCGCCGGCCCCGGCGCCGACGTCGGCTCCTGCTGCTGCGCCGGCCCCGGCGCCGGTTCCTCCGGCGCCGCCGAAATCGACGGTCAGCCTGAGCAAGGTCACGCTGGACAAGACGCGCGCCAGCATCAGCCTGGACAAACCCGCGGCCGGTTTCGGCGAGATCAAGGTGAACCTGAACTGGAACCGCGGCAGTGGCAGCGGTCTGCTGGGCGGCATCTTCGGCAAGAGCAACGCCGTCGATCTCGACGTGGGCTGCCTGTTCGAACTGCAGGATGGCCACAAGAGCGTGATCCAGGCGCTCGGCAACTGCTTCGGTAACCTGAATGACGAGCCTTACATCCAGCTCATGGGTGACGACCGCACCGGCTCCGTCGCGGGCGGCGAATGGCTGCACATCAACGGCAGGCATTGGAGCGAGATCAAGCGAATCCTGGTCTTCGCGTTCATCTACGAAGGTGCCCCCAACTGGAAGGCGACCGACGGCGTGGTGACCATTTTCGTTCCCGGCCAGCCCGAGATCGAAGTGCGATTGAACGAGGAGGGTGGCCGCTACGGGATGTGCGCGATCGCGATGCTTGAAAACGTGGGCGGCGCGGTCAAGGTCACCCGCCGAGTCGACTTCCACCGTGGCCATCAGGAGATGGACCGTGCGTACGGATGGGGGATGAGCTGGCGTGCCGGCTCCAAGTAACGATCTGTCCGGCGGGGCCGAAGCGCCCCGCCCAACGAGGAGGAAACGATGCTCGAGTGGCTGAAAACCAACGCGGCAAAAGCGCGCGAAACCTTGACGACCGAAGTCGCCAAATTCAAGAACCGGACCTTCATGGAAGCGGTAGCCAATGGCTGCGCGCTCATCGCCGCGGCCGACGGCGTGATCCAGTCCGAGGAGAAGATGAAGATGGTCGGCTTCATCAACCACTCGCCGGAACTGAAGGTCTTCAGCCTGACCGATGTGATCAAGGTCTTCACCGACGCCTGCGCGAAGTTTGAATTCGACTTCCAGATCGGTCAGGCCGAGGCGCTGAAGACCATCAGCAAGATCAAGGGCAAGGACGGCGAAGCGCGCCTGCTGGTGCGGGTGTGCATTGCCATCGGCGGCTCGGACGGCAACTTCGATGACAAGGAGAAGGCCGCCTGTCGCCTGATCTGTGTGGAGCTGGGCCTGAACCCGGCGGACTTCGAACTCTGACGAACCGGGATGTGGCATCGATCCACATCATCGGCATCGACCGACAACCCGTAACCCGTAGCAACCACAAGGAGCTGTACTCATGGCACTGACTCTTCAAAAAGGCGGCAATCTCTCCCTGTCCAAAGAAGCCCCTGGCCTGACCAGGATCCTGGTCGGCCTGGGCTGGGACCCGCGCGCCACCGATGGCACCGAGTTCGACCTGGACGCCAGCGCGTTCCTGCTGGGCGCCAGCGGCAAGGTCCGCGGCGACGCCGACTTCATCTTCTACAACCAGCTGAAGAGCGCGGACGGCTCCGTCGAGCACACCGGCGACAACCGCACCGGCGCCGGTGACGGCGACGACGAGGTGATCAAGGTCGACCTGAGCCGCGTTCCGGCCGACATCGACAAGATTGCGTTCACAGTCACCATTCACGACGCCGACGCACGCAAGCAGAACTTCGGCCAGGTCAGCAACTCGTTCATCCGCATCGTCAACGAGACCAGCAGCGCCGAGATCGTCCGCTACGACCTCGCCGAAGACGCGTCGACCGAAACCGCGATGATCTTCGCCGAGCTGTACCGCCACAACAACGAGTGGAAGTTCCGCGCCGTCGGCCAAGGCTACGCCGGTGGCCTGCGCGCCGTGGCCAATGGCTACGGCATGAACTTCTGATCGTCCACTTGCCCACTTGAACTGAACAAGGAATCGCACCATGGCTGTGAGTCTGTCCAAAGGCGGCAACGTCTCCCTGTCGAAAGAGGCCCCGGGCTTGAGTGAAGTGCTGGTCGGCCTGGGCTGGGACCCGCGTGTCACCGACGGCACCGAGTTCGACCTCGACGCGTCCGTCTTCGTCGCCGGGGAGAGCGGCAAGGTCCTGAGCGACGCCGGCTTCATCTTCTACAACAACAAGAAGTCCGCCGACGGTTCCGTCGAGCACCTGGGCGACAACCGGTCCGGCCAGGGCGAAGGCGATGACGAACAAGTCGTCGTCAAGCTGACCGGCCTGCCGGCCGACGTGAAGAAGCTGGTGTTCGCCGTGACCATTCACGACGCCGAAAGCCGCAAGCAGAACTTCGGCCAGGTCTCCCACGCGTACATCCGCGTGGTGAACAAGGCCGACGGCAAGGAAATCGCCCGTTACGACCTGTCCGAAGATGCGTCCACCGAGACGGCGATGATCTTCGGCGAGCTGTACCGTCACAACGACGAGTTCAAGTTCAAGGCGATCGGCCAGGGTTTCGCCGGCGGTCTGAAGCCGCTGGCTGAAGCCCATGGCGTGAACATCGGCTGACCGCCGTGGATGGAGAAAGCCCCGGCGGTCTGGACTGCCCACGCAAAGCGGGACAGTGTTGACGGCCGGGGCTGACCGGGCTGAGTTCCGTATTGCGCGGAACTCAGCCCTTTTGGTTTTGACTTGGCAGCCACGTCATCCGCTGCGTCACCAGCAGCGAGCCTTCGGCGCGCCGGTCCGAAGCGCCGCGCGTTGCACCTAGTACAACATCCCTCAAATAAGTTTAATAATTATCAGGCTGTAAATATGGCTGCAGGAGCGTGACGATCACATCGGCCATTTCGTCGAGCGAACCCATGCCCGGCAGCGGCTCCCAACGCCCACTGTGGCTGCGAAAGGCGGCGCCATATCGATTGCGGCCGAGTTCGGTTAGCCGCGCCACGACAGTTGACTCATCGTCGTCCAGACGTTTGATCA
>NZ_QTQP01000082.1 GCF_003854275.1 Burkholderia sp. Bp8963 | reverse complement strand
CAGTGCCCACAGTTCGTCATCAACAATCGGCGCGCCCATCCTTGGTTCCAGTTGCTCAGATGGCCAAGGTTAACAGCTTGCCGAAAAGGTTAACAGCCCCCAACGGGGTCTTTTTGATTCCATCTCTTACTTCATCACACGTCGAACTTCACGCCCTGCGCCAGCGGCAGCTCGCGGCTGTAGTTGATCGTGTTCGTCGCACGACGCATATACGCCTTCCACGCATCCGAACCCGACTCGCGGCCGCCGCCCGTTTCCTTCTCGCCGCCGAACGCGCCGCCGATCTCCGCGCCGCTCGTGCCGATGTTCACGTTGACGATCCCGCAATCGCTGCCCGCTGCCGACATGAATTGCTCGGCTTCGCGCATGTCGTTCGTGAAGATCGCCGACGACAGGCCCTGCGGCACTGCGTTGTGCACGTCGATCGCGTCCGCGAAGTCGTCATAGACCATCACGTACAGGATCGGCGCGAACGTCTCGCGTTCGACCACGGCCGTCTGCTTCGGCATCCGTACGATGGCCGGACGCACGTAGTACGCATCCGAGTGACCGATGTCGATACGCTCGCCGCCCTTCACTTCCCCGCCCTGCTCGCGTGCATCGGCAAGCGCCTTCTGCATCGCGTCGAACGACGCGCGATCGACGAGCGGACCAACCAGCGTGTCCGCTTCGAGCGGGCTGCCGACCTTCACCGACGTATAGGCCTTCTCGAGGCGCGGCAGCAGCTGATCGACCACGCTGCGATGCACGATCAGGCGGCGCAGCGTCGTGCAGCGCTGGCCAGCCGTGCCGACGGCCGCGAACGTGACCGCGCGCACGACGAGATCGAGATCCGCGCTCGGCGCGACGATCATCCCGTTGTTGCCGCCGAGTTCGAGGATGCCGCGCGCGAGGCGCTGGCTCAGCACCTTCGCGACTTCCTGGCCCATCCGCACGCTGCCCGTCGCGCTGACGACCGGCACCTTCTTCGACGACGTCAGCACCTCGCCCACGTCACGCATGCCGAGCACGAGCTGGCTCAGCCCCGCCGGCGCGACGCCCGGGTGCGTCTTCTCGAACTCGCGGATCGCTTTCTCGAGCAGCACGTGGCAGGCGATCGCGGTGAGCGGCGTCTTCTCGGACGGCTTCCAGACCACCGAATCGCCGCACACGAACGCGAGCGCCGCATTCCATGCCCACACCGCGACCGGGAAGTTGAACGCCGAAATCACGCCACACACGCCGATCGGATGCCACGTTTCCATCATCCGGTGGCCCGGGCGCTCGGACGCGATCGTCAAACCGTAAAGCTGGCGCGACAGGCCGACCGCGAAATCGCAGATGTCGATCATTTCCTGCACTTCGCCGAGCCCTTCCGACGTGATCTTGCCGGCCTCGAGCGTGACGAGGCGGCCGAGCGCGGCCTTGTGTTCGCGCAGCACGTTGCCGAACACGCGCACCAGTTCGCCGCGAACCGGCGCGGGCACCGTGCGCCACTTGAGGAATGCCTCGTGCGCGGCGTCGATCTTGCGCTCGGCGTCGGCAGGGCTGTCGACGGCCAGCGTCGCGAGCGTCGCGCCGTCGAGCGGCGAGCGCGCGGTCAGCGCGTTGCCTTTCCACTGGGCGAGATCGATGTCGAGCGCGGCAAGAATGTCGTTGAATTGCATCACTTCCTCTTGAGGGACAGATTGATCGGTGCGGCGGCAGCGCCGCCCGCGTGATTCGATTGGAGCGCGTTCGCGCGCCCTGTGCAAGCGGATACGCGCCCTGGCGAGCCTGCCGCCGTCCGGCCCACACGGCGCCGGCCATCGCCGGTTGCGTCGGCCGTCGCATGTGTCCTCGCCTCGCGAGCCGCGATCCATTGACAGCATTGTCGGTGGCCACAAGTCGGGCCGCTATTGATATTAACTCACGACTTCATTCCCAAAACGCATCACGCGATCGAATCCGGCCCGCTTCCTTCCGGGTCGCCCCGGAACACGTCCGGCATGCGAGTCGAAGGCAAGCGGCACGCGCCCCGAACGCGCGGCGATTCGCCCCCAGTTGATGACAAAATTGCATCAACCAGTTCGGAAATATCGTTTGCTGCCCCTGCTTCGACCCCACACAATCTGATCTGCGTCAAGGCGTGCGGCACAGCACCCGGCGCGCCGACGGCCACCCTGCCCGCCTCACCGGGCACGGCCGGCCCCAGACGAAGACGACGCGCAGGTCGGTCAGGCCCCCCGTACCGTGCGCATCGACGCCGCCGGCAAGCGACGGGCGGCGGGCGGGCATGCCGCGCTTCGTCTTCCCAAAACAATCCCGGAGACAGCGCTCAGCACCCCCATGCGTTCAGATTCCCACCCCGATTCCGCGAGCCCGTCCGGCTCGCAAGGTTCGCAGCCTTCCCTCCACCGCAGCCTGCAGGCGCGTCATCTGCGCATGATCGCGATCGGCGGCTCGATCGGCACCGGCCTGTTCGTCGCGTCCGGCGCGTCGATCTCGCAGGCCGGCCCCGGCGGCGCGATGCTCGCGTACATGCTGATCGGCCTGATGGTCTATTTCCTGATGACGAGCCTCGGCGAGATGGCGGCATTCATGCCGGTGTCGGGCTCGTTCGCGACCTACGGCGCGAAATTCGTCGACGAAGGCTTCGGCTTCGCGCTCGGCTGGAACTACTGGTACAGCTGGGCCGTGACGCTCGCGGTCGAGCTGGTCGCCGCGCAGCTCGTGATGAACTACTGGTTCCCGCATGTGCCGGGCGTCTGGTGGAGCGCACTGTTCCTGACCTTGATCTTCGCGCTCAACGCGTTGTCGGTGCGCGGCTTTGGTGAGGCCGAATACTGGTTCGCGCTGATCAAGGTGCTGACGGTGCTCGCGTTCGTCGGCGTTGGCCTGCTGATGATCTTCGGCATCCTGCAGGGCGCGCCGGGCAACGCCTGGGGCAACCTGACGGCCGGCGACGCGCCGTTCGTCGGCGGCTGGTCGACGATGCTCGGCGTCGCGATGATCGCGGGCTTCTCGTTCCAGGGCACCGAGATGATCGGCGTCGCGGCCGGCGAATCGGAAAACCCGCGCACGACGATCCCGCGCGCGGTGAGCCAGATCTTCTGGCGGATCCTGCTGTTCTATGTGTTCGCAATCTTCGTGATCGGCGTGCTGGTTCCGTATACCGACCCGAACCTGCTGAAGAGCGACGTGACCGACATCGGCGTGAGCCCGTTCACGCTCGTATTCCGCCGCGCGGGCCTCGCGTTCGCAGCCGGCGTGATGAACGCGGTGATCCTGACCGCCGTGCTGTCGGCCGGCAACTCGGGCATGTACGCGTCGACGCGGATGCTGTACAACCTCGCGACCGAAGGCCGCGCGCCGAAGCTGTTCGCGAAGCTGTCGCCGGGCGGCGTGCCGCGCAATGCGCTGTATGCGACGACCGCAGTCGGCGCGCTGTGCTTCCTGACGTCGCTCTATGGCGACAAGACCGTGTACCTGTGGCTGCTGAACACGTCGGGGATGGCCGGCTTCATTACGTGGCTCGGCATTGCGGTCAGCCACTACCGGTTCCGCAAGGGTTTCCTGAAGCAGGGCTACCGGCTCGAGCAACTGCCGTACCGGTCGAAGTGGTTCCCGCTCGGCCCGCTGTTCGCGTTCGTGCTGTGCGTGATCGTCGCGCTCGGCCAGGACTATCAGGCGTTCCTCGCCGACAAGATCGACTGGGCCGGCGTGGCCGCCACCTATATCGGCCTGCCGTTCTTCCTCGTGATCTGGCTCGGCTACGCGCTCGTGCGCAAATGCCGGCTCGTCCGCTGCGAGGACATGGAGATCGCGCCGTGGGTCGAGCGCAACGCGACGCCCGAACCGGCGCCCGTTGCCGACGCCGGCTATCCAGCCTACGTCGCGGGCTCCGCGAACCCGACGCCCGGCGCGTGACCGGGCCAGCCGCGCCAGCCTCCACCGGCGCGGTTTTGCAATCAATCGACGCGGCGCGCACGTTCAGGCAAGATCGACGCGCGCCGTCTGTTTTACCGCCGTTCATCCGTCATCGAATCGCATGCAGAATTTCTACGAAGCCACCGTTACCCGCCAACCGTATCCGCAACTGACCGGCACGCTCGATACGCAGGTCTGCATCGTCGGCGGCGGCCTCGCCGGCCTGTGCACCGCGCTCGGGCTCATCGAGCGCGGCGTGCGCGATGTCGTCGTGCTCGACGGCGAGCGCGTGGGCTACGGCGCCTCGGGCCGCAACGGCGGCTTCGTGTTCGGCGGCTACAGCCTCGACAACGCGGACCTGCTGCGCACGCTCGGCCGTGAAGAAGGGCGCCGCCTGTACCGGCTGACCGTCGATGCGGTCGACCTGATCCGCTCGCGCATCGCGCGCTACGGCATCGACTGCGACATCGTCGACCGCGGCGTGATGCTCGCGAACTGGTTCGACGATCCATCGCGGCTCGACAGCCTGCGCACGCTGATGAAGCAGGAATTCAACGTCGACTGGGAGCCGGTCGCGACCGACGCGCTGCGCGCCCGGCTGAAGACCGCGCGCTACCACGGCGGGCTGTTCGAGCCGAACGCGTTCCACTTCCACCCGCTCAAGTACGTGCTCGGCGTCGCGGCAGCCGCCGCGCGCGGCGGCGCGCGCATCTACGAGCAGTCGGCCGCGCTCGGCATCGCCCGCGAAGGCGCCGGGTACGTCGTGCGCACGGCGCACGGCGCGGTGCGCGCGAAGGACGTCGTGTTCGCGGCCGGCGGCTACGCGCGCGGCGTGTCGCCGCGCATCGAGCGCGCGGTGCTGCCGATCGCGACCTACGTGATCGCGACCGAACCGCTCGGCGCGCGTCTGCCGGACGCGATCGACGCGCCGTACGCGATCTACGACACGCGCTTCGCATTCGACTACTACCGTCCGCTGCAGGACACGCGGATCCTGTGGGGCGGCAGGATCTCGGTGCTGGACCGCGGCCCGGACGCGATCGCGCGGCTGCTCAAGCGCGACCTCGTGCGCGTGTATCCGCAGCTCGCGGACGTGAAGGTCGACTATGCATGGGGCGGGCTGATGAGCTACGCGCGGCACAAGATGCCGCAGATCGGCCGCGATGCCGACGGCGTGTGGCACGCGATCGCGTTCGGCGGCCACGGGATGGCGCCGACCACGGTCGCCGGCGAAACGCTCGCCGCCGCACTGGCCGGCGAGCAACCGGTGCCGGAAGGCTTCGCCGCGTTCGGCCTGACGCGCACATTCGGGCTCGCAGGCCTCGCCGCCGCGCAGCTCACGTACACGGCTTACCAGGCCCGCGACGCGCTCGCCGCATATCGTCACTGAGTGTCGCTGAGCGCCCGCGCGGCGACGCGCCAGGCGCGTGTGCCGCGCGGCGGATTAGAGCCGAAGGTCGGCGGGACGGGGGTTTTCCACATGCTAGAATGCCCTGTCCAAGCCGCCGCGAAGCCACAATAACGTCACATGAAAACAGGAAGCAGGGCCGCCACGTCCGACAACCGCGCGGTTCCGTCCGATGCGCGGCGCAAGTACGATCCCGAGCAAACCAAGCGCAACATCCTCGACGTCGCCACGCAGGAATTCTCCGCGATGGGTCTCGCCGGTGCGCGCGTCGACGCGATCGCCGAGCGCACCAACACGACGAAGCGGATGCTCTATTACTACTTCGACAGCAAGGAAGGCCTGTACGAGGCCGTGCTCGAGAAGGTGTACGGCGACATCCGCGCGCTCGAGCAGGAGCTGCACGTCGGCGACATGGAACCGCTCGAAGGCATGCGCCGTCTCGTCGAATTCACGTTCGACTATCACGACAAGCATCGCGACTTCGTCCGTCTCGTGTCGATCGAGAACATTCACGGCGCGAAGTATCTCGAACAGCTGAAGTCGTTCAAGAACCGCAACGTCAGCATCATCAAGACGCTCGAGGAACTGCTCGAGCGCGGCGCCGCAAGCGGCGCGTTCCGCCAGGACATCGACGCGTTCGACCTGCACCTGCTGATCAGCTCGTTCTGCTTCCATCGCGTGTCGAACCGCTATACGTTCGGCGCCGCGTTCGGCCGCGATCCGTCAGCGCCGCGTCTGCGCGTACGGCACCGCGACACGATCGCCGAAGCCGTGCTGCGCTACGTCGCCGCTTAACGCAGGTATCACCGTGCGTCAGTCCGGCGGCGCGGCCGCGGCCAACGCGATCCTCGCCTTCTCTTCCGGGCTCCCCGCCACGAAATACTTCTTCGCCCAGCTCGAATCGGGCGCCAGCGCGAGCCGCGGATGCGTCGCCGCGCCGCCTTGCTGCTTCGCATCGAGCACCTGCACGCTCGCGGGCGTGCCGACGACCGGATAGACGTCGTAGCGGAACCTGCCGCCGCGGTCCTGCGGATCGATACGCGCATCCCACCACAGTGAACAGCCGGTCAAGGTCGAACGGGTCAGTGTCCTCGGTGCTCTTTCAGTCGGGATGACGGTCCGATGAAACTTGTATGTCGCGCGTGCGTCAGCCGCACACCACCAGCTCGATGCCGCGCGCGGTCAATGCGCGGCGCACGGCCTTGTCCGGCGCGCGTTCGGTCACGAGACAGCGCACCGCGTCGGTGCCGTTGATCCGCACCGGCGTCACGCGGCCGAACTTCGAGTGATCGGCGACGACCACCACCGTGGCGGCCGACGCGATCATCCGGCTGCGCACTTCGGCCGCGAGCCGCGAATAGTCGGTGAATTCGCCGTCGGCCGTGATGCCGCCCGCGCCGATGAACGCGAAATCGATGTGGTATTGCGCGAGCTGCTGGATCGTGTCGAGCCCGAACGTCGCGTCCTCGTCATCGGACAGTTCGCCGCCGAGCAGCGTCACGCGATTGCCGTTGCGGCGCGCGAGCACGAACGCGATGCGCCAGTCGTTCGTGTAGACCGCGAGCCGGTGCTTGTCGGCGAGCGCGAGCGCCACCGCGTGCGTCGTGCTGCCTGAATCGATCAGCACCGATGCGCCGTCGGGCACGAACTCGGCTGCGCGCCACCCGATCGCACGCTTCGCGTCGGCGTTCGCCGCTTCACGCTCGGACAGGCTCGGCTCGCGGCGGTCCGCGGCCAGCGCGCCGCCGTGCGTCATCACGAGCAGGCCGCGCGCGGCGAGCGCGTTCAGGTCGCGCCGCACGGTTTCGCGCGACACGTCGAGCGAGCGCACCAGTTCCGCGACCGACAGCGCGCCCGATCGCCCGAGTTCCGACAAAATGAATTGATGACGTTGTTCCGCCAGCATCTCGTTACGCGCCCTAGGCGACTGGTAAATGGGGAGCATGCCATTGTATTACGGCCATTTGACCGGCATTTGACGGGCCAGTGACAGGGGACAGATCCGAGCGGCCGACGACGAAATTCAGAATTGCCGGAAGCGCGCGAATCGGCGCGGTGCGGATTGCTACACTTCGCGCTTCACCGAACGACAGACCACCGAAGGAGCTCGCGCGATGTATCGCAAAGGCATAGTGCTCGAAATCCAGTTTCCGCCCGAACGACTCAACGACGCCGCCGGCGATCCCTACTGGATCGACCTGACGCTCGACGAGGCCCGCCGCCTCCATCAGCAACTCGCCGCGCGCTTTGCGGGCGACACGAGCGCGAACCAGCCGCTCGACACGTTCTCCATCGACTGATCCCGCCGATCCCCGCAATCCTTCCGATCCGGGCCCGCCGCGTGCCACGCGGGCGATTGCAGGATTCGACAAGACACCGGCGCAGCGGCGCCGGATACTGCCGGACTTCGTGATTCCGTCCGGCCGTGCCCCGGCCTGCCTTGCATGTTCACTTCGATTGTCGCGGCGGCGTTCGTCGCGCTGTGGTCCACCGGCTTCATCGTCGCGCGGGCGATCAAGCCCTATACCGACCCGAACCTGTTCCTGCTCGCGCGCTTTGCAGGCACCGCCGTGCTGTTCGGCGCGGTCGCGCTTGCGGCGCGCGCACCGTGGCCCGCGCGCCGCGAATGGCCGCGCCACCTGATCGCGGGCGCGCTGCTGCAGGGTGTCTACCTCGGCGCGAGCTACTGGGCAGTCGCGCAGGGGCTGAATGCCGGCGTGATGGCGTTGCTCGGCGCGCTGCAGCCGCTCGCAACCGCGGTGCTCGCGGTACCGCTGTTCAACGAGCGGCTGCCCGCGCGCGGCTGGCTCGGGATGGCACTCGGCCTCGCCGGCGTCGCGCTCGTGCTCGCTCCGAAGGTGATGGGCGGCGTCGCACCGCCGCCTGGCGCCGTGCCGGCGTGGCTCGTCGTCACCGTGTCGGTACTGTCGGTCGGGTCGATCACCGCCGGCTCGCTGTACCAGAAAGGCAAGCTCGCAAAGAGCGACCTGCGCACGGCCGTCGCGGTGCAGAACTTCGGCGCCGCGATCGTCGCGGCCGTTTTCGCGGTGCTGCTGCACGAAACGCGCTGGATCGGCGCGCCCGCCCTGTGGGTATCGCTCGTCTGGGGTGTCGTGTTCCTGTCCGGCGGCGCAGTCACGATGCTGATGTGGATGCTCCGGCGCGGCAACGCCGCGCGCGCGACGTCGCTGCTGTTCCTCGCGCCGCCGCTCGCCGCGCTGCAGGGCTACCTGCTGTTCGGCGAAACGCTCGCGGCCGTCCAGCTTGCCGGGTTCGCGGTCGCGCTGGCGGGGGTCGTGCTCGCGCGGCGGTAGGCACGCCAATCAGCCGATCAGCGATTCGGCCGCCCTCCAATCCACCGTATCGCCCATGCAACGCCCGCGCGCAGCGTCACGCCCGCGGCGCGGCACGGCGCCGCGAATGCGCTTATGATGAGCGCCTCGCATTTCGACCCGGAACTTCCCCATGACAGCCGCCGATTACGCCAGCCGCCAACGCGCGATCATCGCCGAACTGAACGTCGCCGAGCATTTCGACGCCGATGCCGAGATCGCGCGCCGCGTCGATTTCCTCGCGCAGTACCTGCGCTCGACCGGCCTGCGGACCTACGTGCTCGGAATCAGCGGCGGCGTCGATTCGTCGACGGCCGGCCGGCTCGCGCAACTCGCGGTCGAACGCCTGCGCGCGGACGGCTACGACGCGCGCTTCATCGCGATGCGCTTGCCGAACGGCGTGCAGAACGACGAGGCCGACGCACAGCGCGCGCTCACGTTCGTGCGCGCGGACGAGGAACTGACGGTCAACGTGAAGCCGGCCGCCGACGCGATGCTCGGCGCGCTGGTCGCCTCCGGCCACGCGTTCGACACCCCCGGCCAGCAGGACTTCGTGCACGGCAACATCAAGGCGCGCGAGCGCATGATCGCGCAGTACGCGGTGGCCGGCGCGCGGCGCGGGATCGTGATCGGCACCGATCACGCGGCCGAATCGCTGATGGGGTTCTTCACGAAGTTCGGCGATGGCGGCGCGGACGTGTTGCCGCTCGCGGGCCTGAGCAAGCGTCGCGTGCGCGCGGTGGCGCGCGCGCTGGGCGGCGAGGAGGCGCTCGTGATGAAGGTGCCGACCGCCGATCTCGAGGAACTGCGTCCGCTGCGCCCCGACGAGCACGCCTACGGCGTCACCTACGACGAGATCGACGACTTCCTCGAAGGCAAGCCCGTCAGCGACAACGTGTACGAAACTGTGCTGCGCTTCTACGACGGCTCGCGGCACAAGCGCGCGCTGCCTTACACGCTGTTCGACTGGCCCGAGCAGCGCGGCTGACGGCGCGCGCCGGCGCGCATTACGGCCGGCGAGCGTCGCCCGGACGGCTCATGCGTGCCCGCCCGCGACAGGCGCGTCCTCCTTCGCCTGCAACGCACGAATCCGCATCCGCGCGCCCGTATCGGCAACCGTCGTGTCGTACATCGCCGCGAGGTCGTGCTTGAGCGCGGTGCGCGAGCCGCCGTCGAGATACACCATGTGCCCGGACGGATAGAACCGCGCCGACAGGTTCTGCCGCACCTTCGGATCCTCGAGCGGCATCTGCTGCAGGTCGATCACGGTCTGGTAGAACGGCGTGACGAAATCGTAGAAGCCGTTTGCCGACAGCACCTTCAGGTCGACGTTGAGCGCCATCACCGCCGCCAGGTCGCCCGCCGTGTAGAGGATCACGTTCCCCTTCGCATCGACGCCCTGCTGCGCGCCGGTCGGGTCGATATGGCTGAAATCCCAGTTCCGGAACGCCTGGTCGTTCAGGTCCGTGAATGCCGAATTCGATGTGAACTTCAGCTGCTCGTTCAGATAGCTGTTCCACATCGCCGTATAGACGCCCGACACGGCCGTCATCGTCGGATCGTTGCCGCCCGAATTCGGATCGACCTTGCCCGCGATGCCCGTGCCGATCCCCGTCACGCGGCCGTCGTACGCGCCGAGCGACAGCCCGCTCGCGCGCAGCAGCGTCGTCAGGAACAGCGAATTGCCGCGCGCGTCGTAGCCCGCGACATCGAGGCTCCACGACAGCAGCGTCGTCGTGTCGATGCCCGTGTATTCGGAGAGCTTCTGCACGATCGCCGGGTCCGTCTGCGGAAACTTGCGCAGCGCGTCCAGGTAGTCGGTGCGGGCGAACTGGGCGACTTCCTCGACGAACGCGCCGAGATCGGCCGGCGCGGGCGACACGCCGAGCCGCTTGTGATACCACGCGTCGGCCGCGGCGGTCGGCAGCGCGCCGACCGGGTTGCCGGCCTGCCGGTAGTCGAGGATCGACGATTGCAGCGTGATGCCGTTCAGGTCGACGCCATCCTCGTGCAGCTTGTACGCGAGCACGCAACTGCGCGCGGTGCCATACGACTCGCCGAACAGGTATTTCGGCGAATTCCAGCGGTTGTTCTTCGTCAGGTAGCGCTTGATGAACTGCTTCAGCGAATTCGCATCCTGGTCGACGCCCCAGAAATCGCGATTCTTGTTCGGCGCGACCGCCGCCGAATAGCCGGTGCCGACCGGGTTGATGAACACGAGGTCGCTCTTGTCGAGCAGGCTGTCGGGGTTGTCTTCCATCTGATACGGCGCGGGCGGCGTGAAGCCCGGCATCGACGTCTTGATGCGGCGCGGCGCAAACGAGCCGAGCAGCACGAACACCGACGACGAGCCGGGCCCGCCGTTATAGAAGTACGTCACGGGCCGCTCCTCCTCCTTCTGCCCGTCTTCGGTGAACGCGACGTAGAAGATCTTCGCGGCCGGCAGCGAACTGCTCGGATCCACCGTCACGAGATGGCCGGCCGTCGCCGTGTACGCGATGCGTCGCCCGCCGATCGTGACCGCGTGATGCGTGACGGCGGCGGCTTCCGTCGTGTCGGTCACCGAGTCGTCCGGCCCGTTGCCGTACGCGACTGGATCGAAGAACGGCTGGTCGCGGCCGTGGCTCAGTGCGACCGGATTGACGGTCGGCGGCACGCCATGCGAATTGTGGTCGCCGTGATGCAACGGATACACGCCGCCATTGGATGCGGAATCGATGCCCATCGTGCTGCTCCTGGAAGTGAGGGGGAAGCGGGAAACCAGCAACAAGCGTGATGCGGGGAGACCGCCCGCCGTCAGCTCGACGGCTTGCGCGTCAGGATCGCGGCCAGCTGCGCGCCGTTCGGGCTGCCGAGGCCCGTGCACGCGTCCCAGCCCGGCGCCGCCGCGTATGCGCCGTTCGAGCCTTCGGTAACGTCGCGCAACGCGCCCGGATTCCTGTACAGCACCGGGTTGATCCAGCCGACGGACGCGCCGGCCGATGCATTGATGCGCGCGATCAGCGCCGCCCACAGCGGCGACACCGCGCTCGTGCCGCCCATCACCGTCGGCGTGCCCGCGATCGCGACTTCGTAGCCCGTCTGCGGCGACGCATCGCCCGCGACGTCCGGCACGCCGCGCTTCGCGAGCGGCGTGGCGCTGCCGTCGGCGAGCGTCACCGTGAGCCCCTGCTGCCATGCAGGCAGATCGAACATCGTGCTGACACCGCCACCGCCCGCGCCGCCGCCCGAGGCATCGTCGTTCCACGTGACCTCACTGCGGATGCCCTGGCCCGGCAGCGCATCGAGCTGCGTGCCGCCGCAGCCGAGCACGTACGGGCTCGACGCGGGGAAATCGACGTGCTGCGCGCCGTCCTGCAGGCCGTCGCCCGAGCCGCTGTCGCCGGACGCCGCACAGACCGTGATGCCCTGCGCGGCCGCTGTCTGCAATACGCGGTTGAACGCCTGCGCCGACTGCGCCTGCCAGATCGCTTCGGGGCCGCCCCAGCTGATCGAGATCACGGACGGCCGGTTCTTCGTGTCGTTGACCGCCGCGTTGACGGCCTGGATGAAGCCCGCGTCGCTGTTCGGCGCGAAGTACACGGCGATCGTCGCCGCGGGCGCGATCGCGCCCGCGACCTCGATGTCGAGCGCGACTTCGCCGTCGGGCCCGCTCGGGTCGCCGGTCGGCGCATTGCGGCCCGTGCCGACGTTCACGTCGACGAGCTTCGGCGGCGTCGTGATGCCGAGTCCGCGGAAATACTGCGCGATGTCCGCTGCGGTATAGCCGCCGCCGAGCTCGATGATCGCAATGCACTGCCCGGCACCGTCGCCGGCCGGAAAGCCATACAGCGAAGCGAGCTGCGGCGGCGTAAACGTGACGGCCGTCGCCCCGCCTCGCGCCGGCTTGAACGGCGGGCGCAGCCGGAAGTGCGGCCGCGCCTGCGGACGGCTGTCGAGGCCGAGCACCGCGGTGACCGCATCGCCGAGCTCGTCGGGCAGCGTGATCGCGCCGGACCGGCCGCGATACTGACCGATCGTGCGATGCTCGAAGCGCTCGAGCGTGACGCCGAACGCGGCTTCGAACTGCTTGATCGTGCCGGACAGCACGACGACGCTTTCGACCGGATCGACGCGATCGACCGTCAGCTGATGACGGCGCGCGAATTCCTCGGTCTTGCGGATGTCGTCGGGATTGGCGGAAAAGCGCTTCGCGAAAGCGTCGCGCGACAGTGGTCGCGCGTTCGGATCGCCAGTCGCGAGCTGGTGAAGCAACGTGTCGAGATCCCCTTCTTCCTGCCGCCGCAACATGATCGTGACGTGAATGCGCTCGGCCGGGTCGCACGGCCCGAGGCACTGGGACTCGGCGACGATTCGGGGTTCGCGGTCGGCGTGAAGATGCCTTGCCATGTTCAGACCCTCCTTGTTACCGCGTTGCACGGAACAGCCAGAAAATCGGACATAACCGGCGACGGACGGTTCCGTTCAGTCAGACGGATTCACAGCAGCGCGGCGAGGTAAAGGAAGTTTAGGACAAGTAAGACGAATCGCGCTGGGGGGATGGGTGCATCAGTCCATCGACAGGCGCAGTGCGAAGCCGATCAGCGCCGCGGAGAACGTCCAGCGCTGCACGGTCTGTGCGAGCGGATGCGCGCGCATCCACGCCGCGATCCTCGATGCGCCGAACACGCACGCGAGGTCGAAACAGACACCAGCCGCCACCAGCATCGCGCCCAGCTCGAACATCTGGAAGACGACCGGCCCGGCCTCCGGCCGCACGAACTGCGGCAACAGCACCGAACAGAACAGCAGCGCCTTCGGGTTCAGCAGGTTTGTCAGCAGGCCTTTCACGAACGCCTGCCGCAATTCGCCGGCCGCATCCGCCGCGCCATCGCCAAGTGCGAACACCGGCGAACGGAACACCTGGATCGCGACGTACGCGAGATAGAGCGCGCCGCCGTAGCGGATCACTTCGTACAGCCACGGCGCGCTGCGGATCAGCGCCGCGACGCCGCATGCGGACAGCGTCACGTGCGCGGTGCGCGACAGCGACAGGCCGGCCGCCGCCGCGATGCCGGGCCGCACGCCGCGGCCGATGCTGGTCTGCAGCACGAGCGCCATGTCCGGCCCCGGCACGGCGTAGATCGCCGCCAGCGCGGCCAGGTAAATCAACAGCAAATGCGTGGAAATCATGTTCTGCCCCCGTCCATCGATAGCGATATGGTGCCGCCAACGGACGAGGGATTTTTGGCCTTATTTGGCAATCATCTGGCCATGGCGAGCTGATTCCCCCAAAATTTACTCATTCCAATATGGATTCCGCCACCATGCCTGAGCTCGACAAAACCGACCGCGCGATTCTTGCCGCGGTGCAACGCGACGGCCGCGTGCCGATCGCGCGCCTGGCCGACAGCGTCGGCCTGTCCGAAACGCCGTGCGCGCGGCGCCTGAAGCGTCTCGAAAGCGACGGCTATATCGAGCGCTACCGCGCGCAGCTGTCGCGCAAGGCGCTCGGCTTCGGTGTGGTCGCGTTCGTGCTGGTGCGGTTCGCGGTGCACGACCGCGAGGTCGCGAACCGCTTCGAGCGGGAAATCCTCGCGATCGAGCGGATCCTGTCGTGCCACAACGTGTCGGGCACCGCCGACTACCTGCTGCAGGTGGTCGCGCACGATCTCGACGACTACGGCACGTTCCTGCGCGAATCGCTGCGGGTGCTGCCCGGCGTGACGTCGATCGAATCGGCGCTGTCGCTGCGCGAGGTGAAGCGTGAGGCGGGCTTGCCGGTGCCGTGAGCCGGTGCGCGCTCACGCATCGGGCGGCTGGTGCGCGTGCTCGAGGTCCTCGAGAAACGCCTGCACGAGCGGATTGCTGCGCGCGTTGCGCGCGACGACCATGTGGAACGTGACGTCGTAATGCAGCCGCTCCGGGTTCAGCGGCGCGAGCAGCCCCTGCGCGACGTACGGCGCCGCGAAATGCTGCGGCAGGTAGCCGAGATGATGGCCCGACAGGATCAGCAGCGCGACCGCCTCCATGTTGTCGGCGGTCGCGGTCACGCGATCGGGCGTCGTCGACATCTGCGCTTCCGGCAGCGGGTACGAGCGCCACGCCCATTCGAACCCGGCGACGTCGGCCGGCGTCAGCGCGCCGGCGCGCACGAACAGCGGATGGCCGCGTCCGCAGTACGCGACCTGCCGCTCGATGAAAAGCGGCGTGTAGTGCAGCGCGGGCACCCGGTGCCAGAAATAGCCGACCGCGATCTGGATCTCGTCGCTCAGCAGCTTTTCCTCGAGATCGCCGGGCGCCCGCACCGAGATCGAGAAGCGCACGGCCTCGTCGCGGGTGCGGAACGCGGCGATCGCCTCGGCGATCCGCGCGTTCTGGCTGATCGGCGTATGGCCGATCAGGCCGATGTTCAGCGTGCCGACCAGTTGCCGGTCCATATGCCGCGCGGCAATCCCGAATTCGTCGAGCGCGCTCAGCAGCTTGCGGCTCATCGCAAGAAAGCGCTCGCCCTTCGGCGTGAGCCGGAAGCCGCTGCGGCCCCGCTCGCAGAGCCGGTAGCCGAGACGCGTCTCGAGTGACGACAGCTGCGCGCTGATCGTCGACTGCCCGACGTTCAGCATCGCCTGCGCGGCCGAGACGCCGCCGGCGTCGGTGACCGCGAGAAACACGCGGATCAGCCGCAGATCGAGGGTCGACAGATTCCCCAGCACGCTATTCCCCTTCCATACATCGATGCCGATCGATGTTTACGTCGATATCTTCGCATTCTTCTTTCCGGCCGGAACGCGTACAACTGTGCGCCAGGCCGCGTCGAATGATACGGCACCCCCACACTGGAAGAGACGCACGATGAACAACCCTACTCATTTCCAGCCGCTCGGCGGCAATGAAATGCCGCGCTGCGGCGGCATCGCGACGATGATGCGCCTGCCTCACGTGCCGACGGCCGAAGGCCTCGATGCATGCTTCGTCGGCGTGCCGTTCGACCTCGGCACGTCCAACCGTACCGGCGCCCGCTTCGGCCCGCGCCAGATCCGCAGCGAATCCGTGCTGCTGCGCCCGTACAACATGGCTACGCGCGCCGCGCCGTTCGACTCGCTGCAGGTCGCGGACATCGGCGACGTCGCGATCAATCCGTACAACCTGCACGATTCCATCGCCCGCATCGAAGCCGCGTACGACGCGATCCTGGAGCACGACTGCAAGCCGATCACGCTCGGCGGCGACCACACGATCGCGCTGCCGATCCTGCGCGCGATCCACCGCAAGCACGGCAAGGTTGCATTGATCCACGTCGATGCACACGCCGACGTGAACGACACGATGATGGGCGAAAAGATCGCGCACGGCACGCCGTTCCGCCGCGCGGTCGAGGAAGGCCTGCTGCACGGCGACAAGGTCACGCAGATCGGCCTGCGCGGCACCGGCTACGCGGCCGAGGACTTCGACTGGTGCCGCGAGCAGGGCTTCCGCGTCGTCCAGGCGGAGGCATGCTGGAACAAGTCGCTCGCGCCGCTGATGGACGAAGTGCGCGAGCGGATCGGCGACACGCCCGTCTACATCAGCTTCGACATCGACGGCATCGACCCGGCCTACGCGCCGGGCACCGGCACCCCGGAAATCGCCGGGCTGACCGTGCCGCAGGCGCTCGAGATCATCCGCGGCGCGAAGGGCCTGAATATCGTCGGCTGCGATCTCGTCGAAGTGGCGCCGCCATACGACCCGTTCGGCACCACGGCGCTGCTCGGCGCGAACCTCGCGTACGAGCTGCTGTGCGTGCTGCCGGGCGTCAGGTACCGCGACTGATCCCGACGGAACGACATATCCAATCCAGAGGATTCGAGAGGAGCCAATAAAAGATGGGGACTTCCGTCAAGCAACCGAAGCGTGCGGCGCTCGCGTCGTTCGTCGGCACCACGATCGAGTGGTACGACTTCTACAGCTACGCGACCGCCGCGGCCATCGTGTTCGGGCCGCTATTCTTTCCGGGCGAGAACCGTTTCATCAGCCTGCTCGCGTCGTTCGGCTCGTTCGCGGTCGGATTCTTCGCGCGGCCGCTCGGCGGCGTGATGTTTGGCTATCTCGGCGACCGTTTCGGCCGCAAGCGCTCGCTGCTCGCGACGCTGATGCTGATGGCGGTGTCGACGGTCGCGATCGGCCTGTTGCCGACCTACGCGCAGGCCGGCGCGATCGCGCCGATCCTGCTCGTGCTGTTGCGCGTGCTGCAGGGCATCGCGGTCGGCGGCGAATGGGGCGGCGCGGTGCTGCTCGCCGGCGAACACGCGCCGGAAGGCAAGCGCACGTTCTTCGCATCGTTCGCGCAGCTCGGCAGCGCGAGCGGCCTGATCCTGTCGATGCTCGCGTTCGGCGCGATCAGCACGCTGCCGAAGGAAGACCTGATGAACTGGGGCTGGCGACTGCCGTTCCTCGCGAGTGCGGTACTGCTCGCGGTTGGCTTCGTGATTCGTGCGAGCGTGTCCGAGTCGCCCGAGTTCGAGGAAGTCAGGAAGCGCGGCGACACCGCGCAGAACCCGGTGCGCGAAGCGCTCAAGTATTGGCCGCTGCTGCTGCTCGCGATCGGCGCGAACGTGTACGGGATCGCCGGCGTGTACTTCAGCAACATCTTCATGATCAGCTATGCGACGCAGTTCCTGTCGCTCGACCGCTCGATGGTGCTGCAATGCATGACGATCGTCGCGGTGCTGCAGTTCGTCGTGCAGCTCGCGGCCGCGTGCTTTGCGCAGCGCTTCGGCACGACGCGCGTGCTGCTGATCACCGGGGCGTGGGCCGCGATCGTGCCGTTCGTGATGCTGCCGCTCGTGCATGCGGGCACGCCGCTGTCGATCACGGTCGGCGTCGGCCTCGCGACGCTCGCCGAATCGGGCTACTACTCGGTGGTCGCGGGCTTCGTCAGCGGGATCTTCGTCGCACGCGTCCGCTATACGGCGATCTCGATCGCGTACCAGGTGTGCGGCGCGCTCGCCGGCGGTCTCACGCCGCTCGTCGCGACCGTGATCGCGCAGAACACCACACCGCAATGGTGGCCGCTCGCGCTTCAGTACACGAGCGCCGCGATCCTGTCGTCGGTCTGCGTGTGGCTGATCGCGCGACGCGTTGGCACCGACAATGCAGGCTCGCCGCGCGAAGCGCTGCCGCGCGGCGCGCGCACCGCGTAGTCGTCGCGCGACGGGCAGGCGGCACGCGTCCGCCTGCCCGGCTTTTTCTGCACGGAGGTGCCACCCGGCGCGGTCGGGCAACGAGGTTGGTGTTGGCGGCTGATCGATCGGCCGACTAAGCCGCTGACTATGCGGCTAACTACGCGGATGACTACGCAACTAGCGCTACGCGACCGGCAACGCCGCCACTTCACATGCGTCGAATTGGACCGCAAGATGCGGAGCGCATCCGGAGAGCGGCGCCGCTAGACTGGGTTCGTCGATCTTCGCCGCGAAAACAGTCATGTGTCACACGTTGCCGCAATTTTCCTTTCCGATCCGCCCTCTGGTCTGCCTACCGTCGCATGCGGTGCGTTCAGTTCACGTTCACCGAACGTCGGTACTGCTCGCCCGGAGATCCGACGTCATTCGGCCAATAACTGGAGGACTCGCGTGAACATTGCCGACTTGCGCGCTGGTGCTGCCACCAACGACAACGACAACGACATTGTCCGGCATGCCGACTCCGTGAACTGGCCGACGATCGAAGCGGAACTGGATCACCACGGATGTGCGCTCGTTCCGAAGTTGTTGCCCGCGCCCGCCTGCGACGCGCTGGCGTCGCTCTATCCGCACGACACCCTGTACCGTTCGCGAGTCGTGATGGCGCGTCACGGCTTCGGTCGCGGCGAATACAAATACTTCGCGTACCCGCTGCCGGCGACGATCGATACGTTGCGCTCGACGCTCTATCCGCACCTGGCGCCGATTGCCAATCGCTGGAACTCGACACTCGGCATCGACGTCCGCTATCCGGCTGAGCACGCCGACTTTCTCGCGCGATGCCACGCGGCGGGACAGACACGCCCGACGCCGCTGATCCTGCAATATGGGCCGGACGACTACAACTGCCTGCATCAGGACCTGTATGGCGAGCACGTGTTTCCGCTCCAGGTCGCGATCCTGCTGTCGGCACCGGGACGCGACTTCACGGGTGGCGAATTCGTGCTGACCGAGCAGCGGCCGCGCATGCAGTCTCGTGCCGAAGTCGTACCGCTGACGCAAGGCGACGCGGTCATCTTTGCCGTGCACGGCAGACCGGTGCGCGGCACGCGCGGCGTCTATCGCGTCAACCTGCGTCACGGCGTGAGCCGCATTCGTTCGGGGCATCGCCATACGGTCGGCATCATCTTCCACGACGCGCAGTAGCCACGCGGGCGGTTTGCTTCAGCCTTTGGCGACGCTCGCCCTCAACCGATCGCCAGCGTCGGCCGCGAGCCGCACATAGCCTGGCAACGTCAGCAGCGCAAGCGCGCCGGCCATGAAGAATGCCCAGCGAAAATCCTCCAGCAGATAGTGGACGCCCGTCACATCGCCACGCATCGTCGCCGCAACCCGCAGCGCGAGCGCGCCGAACGCAATCCCCATGCCGATCGTCATCTGCTGCGCCGCGCTCCACAGCGTACTCGCGGCGCTCGTCTGCTGCGCGGGGATGTCCGCATAGGCAAGGGTCGCAAGCATGGTGAACTGCATCGAGCGCGTTAGCCCGTAGACAAATACGACAAACAACGTGATCACGAGCGGCGTCGACGCGGTCAGCCAGCCGCATGCGATCGTGAACACGCCAACGATCGTCACGTCGACGAGTGCGACGCGGCGGAACCCGAACCGGTCGATGATCCACGACGTTCCGGCCTTCATGCCGAGGTTGCCGAGTGCGCTGGCCAGCAGCAGCAGGCCGGACTGGAACGGCGACAGACCGAACCCGATCTGGAACAGCAGCGGCAGCAGATACGGCACCGCATTGATTGCGATCCGCGTGATCGATCCCGTCATCACCGTGACGGAAAACGTCGGCACGTGGAGCGTCGTGAAATCGAGCAGCGGATGCGTACAGCGTCGCGCATGCAGCCATGCGGCGACGCCGAACAGCACGCTCGCGCCGACGAGTACCGCGGCACGCCAAATATCGGCACCCTGCTGCCCTGCCGTCTCGGTTCCGATCAGCAGGCAGGTCAACGCGGCGCCGGCCAGCACGAAACCGAGCCAGTCGAGCGGGCGCGGCTCGTCAGCCCGCGTATTCCTGACGATCAGCCAGGTGCAGACGAGCGCTGCAATGCCGAACGGTACGTTCAGCAGGAAGATCCACCGCCACGACGCATAGGTCGTGATGAATCCGCCGATCGGCGGCCCGACGACCGGCGCGACGATTCCCGGCCACGTAATGGTTGCGATTGCACGCATCAGGCGCGCCTTCTCGGTGCTGCGCACGACGATCATCCGTCCGACGGGCACCATCATTGCGCCGCCGATCCCTTGCAGCAGGCGTGCGGCCGTAAACGACGCAACGCCATTGGACAGCCCGCACAGAATCGACGCGCCGGTAAAGACGACGATGGCGCTTCCGAACACCGTGCGCGAACCGTATCGGTCGGCAATCCAGCCGCTGATCGGGATGAATACCGCGAGCGCGAGCATGTAGGCGGTCATCCCGAGACTCAACGCATTCGGCCCGACGCCGAACGTATTGGCCATCTGCGGCAGCGCAGTCGCGATCACCGTGGTGTCGAGGTACTCCATGAAGAAAGTCGCAGCGACCAGATAAGGCAACAGGCCAATCGCACGATCGTCTTGACGAGACGTGGCAGACATGCCGAATTCCGAGGTTCGAAAATCGAGGGAGAGGGGAACGTGATGGAGCCGAAGGATACGGGCGCACATCATCGGAGAAGCCATTGCGATGCGAACGCGCAAGCGCCCGGCGGAACGATACTACCGCTTCCGGTTACGCGTTGCAGCGAGTGAACGCGGCAGGATGGAAGGTCATCGCGCTGAAGAGAGTGGCGTCATCCTGGAATCCGAGCTGATGCCTCAGTGCATTGTCGGAGCGACGCGATGCGCCGGAATGGCTGCGTAACGGGCGCCGGTGACCAGGTGGCGCGGGGAGCCCCACGCATTTTCGCCGCGCCAATGCAAAAACCCCCGCCTGTTGGGCGGGGGTTTCTGGCTTAGGGAGCCTGACGATTACCTACTTTCACACGGGAATCCGCACTATCATCGGCGTAGAGTCGTTTCACGGTCCTGTTCGGGATGGGAAGGGGTGGGACCGACTCGCT
>NZ_QTQP01000081.1 GCF_003854275.1 Burkholderia sp. Bp8963 | reverse complement strand
AAGATGCCGCCTATCACCTGGCGGCAAGCAGTCAATCAGTTCGCCATTCTGTTCGGCGAGCGATTCACCGCCGCCATCAGCTGAGATTTTTTAACCGACCTCAGCACACAAGATTTCTGACACCTCCGCTTACATTCGCGGACGGCCCACAACTGCAGCGGATGCCGCGTATCCTGTAGCTCCATGGCCGCATGAAAGCCCGGGTGCAGCCTTTCGCACAACGGTCCGAAATGAAACCGACATGGCTGGATATATAGCTATATCCAAGCTGCTCGTGGTCGATGTTGCTCACTTGCTTTCCTCCATCTCATCCGCAGATGCCCGTTTGCTCTCCTCGCGATGTCGTTCGTACAGTTCGTCTCGCAGCATCCGCTTGAGCCGCAGCCCCAGTTCGAATGGCGACGTTGTTCTTATTTCAACATACGCGCGCGGGGTCATAGCGTCGAGACTCTGTTTCAGGCCCTTGTCGATTGCGACCGCGAGCGCCCGCATCAGGCGTTTCTGGTATTTTCCGGCATTGTCTGCACGATCGGTCTTGATCCGCATTCGCAAACCCCGAGCTATGGCACGCTGCCATTGCGCCAAGCAAGAGAATATCTGGACGTCTCACCGACGGTCGGCGAGTAGGACTTACCTCATCCAAACGAACGTCGACTTTGACGATCGGTGGGACTTTTCGGGCTAACGCTCGGAATCTGAATTGCCAGCGATGTATCGTCGCAACTCCCAAAACTCCGGTTACCGAACCGGCGTGAACTAGGACCGGCGCTAAACTACGGGCACTCTAAAGCGCGGGTAGACCATGACGCCAATCCGGAACAAGCTCAGCGGTCACATCGGTCCATACGGCAATTCGCCAAGCCCTGATCGCCCAATTCCATACGTACTCGGCATCCGCGTCATACCCACCGGCACCGATGAGCTCGTAGCGGCGCCCGCTCGCAGTCAATGCAACCCGCCGCTCGGTATCGAATTGCTTGACCGATGTGCTGACTCGACCGTCCTGCGTCACCAGGTTGACCCCGACTAGGTGGAGAGTGCCATCTCCAGTTTTCCGAACGGACCAATGCGCGAGATAAATCGTCGGTTCGTCCTCGACTGAACTAGTCCTGTAAATGGGCATCTCGACAGCCTTAGTTTGGCGACAAACATGTTTGCAAATTCCAACTTGACCCACGCATTTGTATACGGCCACGAGTTCGCGCCTCCAGCCTCTTCAATCACCCAAGGTGACGGCGAAATGAACCTCGCGACTAGATGGCCCCTCCGCCGAATACGGCATAGAGCGTGCGAATCACTACGTGACGCCGCCACGGATTGATGAAGCAGGCGCTACCGCCGAGTGCTTCCCTCATCTCATCCAAGGTTGGCCGTCTCCCGCACGCCCGAAACTCCTCCGCAACCTTTAGAACCGACTGCTCAAACGACGCCTTTTTTCGTTGAGACTCCTCCGCCACATGTACCGCATAGGCACGTGAAAGTCTCGCGGCCAGCGCCGGCTCACTACGCCAAATCACGGTCGGGTCGATGCCTAAGCGGAGAGCGACACTCCGAACTGAAGCGCCTGATGGCTCGGCCAGTGCAGCATCCAGTCCGCGACGAAGCTCGCCCCGCCCAAGCGTTCGCTCGCTCCTTGCTCGATAACCGTCGAACACGGTCTCTCTCGGAGCACCTTGACAATCAAACCGCCCAGTCACAAAGATCTGCTCAGGGGTAGCCCCCGTGACCCACGCCGCTCGCAGAAACACATTCAGAGGTGCCGGTGCCGCCCCCTCTTGGTACTTGTTCACTTGTCTCGGGCCATGGCCGATTGCCTTGGCCATCGTGCTCCCACGCCCGCCGAAAAAAACATCTCGCAATGCCTGTACCGCCAAATCCGACGACAAGAACTGCGATTCGTCGAAGGTGGACGAAAGTTCCAACATCTGCTCACAGGTCCGCGCGTAGAACGTCTCATGCTCCGTCACTTGCAGAGCGACGTCCGACACCTCCGCGCGTCCCATCCACGAACCACAATAGCGGCAACATCCCACTCGTGCTGTCGCGGAAAACGTGTGCTGACGGCCGCGCCCGCATGCGGGGCAGACTGTAGCAAGGCGTGCACGATGATCAGGGCAGACATCTACCTCGCGGAACCTCCAAACCAATGGTTCGTATACAGGCTCCCCCTTGACTCTCATCTCTTCGAGACACACCGAACACCACGCACGTGAATCCCTCGCAAGCCTTCGAGGTGCGAGGACATCTCGCCACGGTAGTAACGTGCAAGTCTGGAGGTCTCTTCGCCCCGTAAATCGGTTCAACGCGTTCGCCCACTCCTCCGCTGCGCCAAGGGTACCGTCTATGATCGCTCCCTTTCGAACGGTAACGCGCTGAGGCAGTGCCCGCCCCTCGAAGAACAGCGGCGCGATCTTTTCCCTGTAGAAGTCAATGAAGCAGACCGAGATTTGTTCCGCGCAGCGAATTGCGAAGCTGCTCAGCTGTTCAACTCGCCCTCCACCCATCGATTGAGGAGAGAAATTCATGCTACTGCTCCATTTTTCGACGTACTATAAAACATGATATTCGATGAAGTTCGGATGTCAAGAAGACACACCGTCGGTCGGTCTTATCCAGGTCCATCTTGACTTCATCATGTTTTATAGTACGCTCAAAAACAGTCAATCCCCTCCCTCATCGGCCCCTTCACTCCTCGATCGGTAAAGGCCTCGATTCATTCATCATGTTTTTTGTACACCCCTGCGCAGCCTATCCAATTGGAGATCAGCCATGAGAATCCAGCTCGCCTCAGACCTGCATCTCGAGAAGTGGAGAGGCCAGAGGGGATTCCGACCGATCCCTGAAAAAACTGCCGCAGACGTCCTGGTGCTGGCGGGCGACATCGACCGTATCGAGCGGCTCGGTCACACGTTCGCAACGTGGCCGTCACCGGTTATTTACGTCGCGGGCAATCACGACCTGTACTACCGTCAGTATTGGCCAGCCATTCGCCAAGCAAGGGAGAAGTTCGCTAACACATCAATTCGTTTTCTTGAGCGCGAGAAGCTTACACTCGGTGGCGTGCGGTTTCTCGGTACCATTCTTTGGACCGACTTCAGCCTAACCCACAATCGAACCGATGCGATGGAGTGGGCCGAGGTAAGGTGCCCCGACTATGGCCTGATAGGATGGAACGGTCACCGAAATTTTTCTGTTGACGATGCGTTTGACGAGCACCTTGCGTCAACTTCGTGGCTGGAGACAGAGCTGGCTCAACCGTTTAGCGGGAAAACTGTGGTGGTGACACATCACGCACCACATCGATTCTCACTTGGCAACGTCGCTCTCTCGCTTGCTGACTGTCAGTTTGCAAGCGAACTCAGCTATTTGGCTCGCTGGGTCGATCTCTGGGCGCACGGACATGCTCATCGCTCGTCAGACTACAAATTGGGACGTTGTAGAGTGATATGCAATCCGGCTGGATCGCCGAAACGAGATGGAATTCGTGCAAGCGACGAATGTTGCTCAACGTGGGGAAATCCGAAGTACGATCCGATGCTCATAGTTGCCATCTGAGGCCCACGGATAACCCTCTTCGACACTTCGTCGAGACTCGATTCAATACAACGGAGCGGTCAACCCTCATCCTTCACGATTCGCGAGTACCCCTTGCCTCTCAGGAAGCGTTCATTGCTCCGGCGAACTGCGTCTCCAGCGACATGAGCATAAGATTCTTCTCTGATCAGCTCGAGCATTTCCCCGGAAAGTCTTTCGTGGCGCTGGAGTCCCAATGCGACTGCTATGTTTTGCCGACTAATCTCGAGCCCGGCACCATCTACTCTATTGATTCCATCCCTAATTTTTAGCCGTAGGGACTCGATGCGAGACAGGCAAAGTTGCTTCTTTTTTTCGACATACAGCCGCCCTAACTCAACCGTTTTCGCTGGGAAGAACCGTCGTAGCGTCTGGACATCGACACCGGTTTGTTTCGCGACGTCACTTGCGCCGATCAAATCATCAGACGCAAGCGCCATGTTCAGAAATTTTTCGCATCGCTCCATTTGATCCTCTCGATATCGTCTTTGCTTCTCGCTGTATTGATGAACGAGATTTGGAAACAACCTTCTGGCAGTTTGGTAAGTGGCCGTGTCTCGCCCACATGCAATCCACAATGAAGGATTCGGTTGTGATGCGAGCGTCGCCTGCAGCTTTGCCCCAAGCTCAGTTGGCTCATGTCGTCGTTGCGAGGCTCGAACTCTACCCTCCGGCGGCGTAAACGGTTCCAGCTGCAACAGGTCTCTAGGCAGTATCTGGACAGTCGAACAAATGTCGACCCACTTAGCCAGCGCCGGCTTCGCGATACCTCCAAGCCACGTATATATTTGATTGGTATCCACGCCAAGCCCCAACGACATTAGCCGCGTACTATCCTCAAAAAAATGATGTCGAAGCCGACGAAGCACCTCCTGGCTACCGATGTCACATCGAGGTTCCCGCTGAAAACTTGCGACGAGGTCGGCAACGTAAATGGACCGAAGATAGTCGGAGTCACTAGCTCGCTTACCGTGCGCAGCGCACCCGAGCCACGCTCCACACTTTGTGCAGCAACCGATGCGGCTTGTCGCGGTAAGTATCCGGAGATTACCTGCGCCGCACGCGGGGCACTGCGTTTCCAACTCTGTTTGGTGAACGATGCAACTACGATCCTCGGCAACACGCCACAATAGCGGCTCGTACACGGTCCTGAAATTCACGTAAGCGTGCTGGAGACATTGTGCGCACCATGCCTTGTAGCCTCGAATTATCCGTCGCCCCGATACCAGCCCTGACATCGGTTCGAACGTGTGATTTCGTAGGTCCCCCAACAGATGTCGCATCGCTTCTGAACTACCTATTTCATGCGATATCGGATTGATTCCATCTAATCCGTCAAACAATGCCAGCGAATTAGGCCAAGACACGCGCTCAGCGTCTGGACAGGCGGATTTGAGAAAATCGACTAGATCACAGACCACGACGTGATTGGCTTCCGCTGTTCGCACGAGAACGCTGCTGCTGCTCTCGACAAGCACATCACCGGCCTTCAGGGGATCAATACGTCTAATCTTGAGGTTCGCCATGTGGATGTAGTGGTCGATTGGATTGCTTGGTCCGTCCTACACGACGACGGCGTCCACGACGCCTCTTCGGCATCTCGGTTTCGACTGCGCCTGGTACGGCGGTAGCTTCGTCAGACGAGTCACCCGTGGTTGGCTCAGCGGCATTCGAGTCATCACTGGCCTTAGCGAAATCGCTTTTAGTCCCACTGCTTTCCGACTGACCATCGGTGCTCTCGCCCGAGGCAGCGCTTCGCTTCGATTCTTGACTTGTTGAATTGAACCTTGATGCAAAGTGGAGGTTGGCGTGGCGTTCAAATTCCACTCGCTCTGACTCGAATTCCAGAGCATCTGCAAGAGCAGCCTTTAGTTTCAGCTGTACCGTTGCCCAGGTCAGCCTTCCATGCACCCAAACACAGTCTTGCTCAAACGATGACTTCAGCGCATCAACCATGACCCCGATACGCGCATCTGCCATCGTAGCAATTTCGGAAGTGTGACTCTTCAGTAGGCCCTTTTCACAAAACCTCTCTCCAACCTTCTGTTCAAACGCGTCAAGCAGTTTGGCGATCTCATAGAGCCCGTCCTGGTCTGTCAGGTAACTTTTCATCTCGAGGTACTCTACGTTGACGTCTACCGCTGTGGCACAAAGTAATGCCAAGCCCGGACCTCCAACGAGCACCACTGGGTGCTTACCCTTGTCTACGAGACGCGCCAAAACAGCGAAGAACGTTTTTACTCTGCCAGATGATGAAAGTCTGTGAATGATGTGTGCGTGATCAATGAAGAAGGGAATGGCCTCTGCCGCCATGTCACTCGCTATCGCCGACAGGTAAGCCAACTCGGAACCCCTTTTATATCGAACCTCGCGAAGGTTTAAAGCGCCCATTTCTAAGGGTGGAATTGGAACCACGCTATCAGCTAGCCCACCAATGACAGGCAGCAATACATCTCTGCCGCCCTCTTTCCAGTTTATTGCCCCGTTGCGATCAAACGGTGGAACTCCGATTGCCAGTGAGCCAAGTGCCTTCCCAACAGTCGCTGCCCGATCGTCGAGAATTGCACGAACCGCCTTGACCACCGTGGACTTTTGCGTACGCCGTACTCCTGTGAAAACCACAACGAGTTTCGGCACTTCCGATGTAGCAAGCGCCAGTAACCCATTTTGCGCCTCAACGAAATAGCGATTCTTGTAGATCCAGTCGTTCAATTCAAGGCTCATCTTCCTAGCATCCGGATCCTCAACCGGAGCGGCATCGCTGAGTTTCCTGGCTTTTTCTCGACTCAAAGCCATACCTTCCTCCATTTTCTGGACCACGGAAGCCCGCACCGTCACGGTGCGAACTCAAATCGAATCGTTCGGGTCACAACTAACGCCACTGACATCGATCGAAGCGGAATGAACGAGCTTAAGGCCTCCTCTTGCGGGTTCCTTACTTGCGGAAGGACGCAACTCTGGATTCATTGCCAAAATGGTCTCGGCGTGACGGTAGCGTTTTTCCTGCCTGTCAACGTCATTCTGGATGTTTTTCAGCGCCTCCGCCGCGCATCGGTTTATGTCCCAAACATCACTGTCGTTACGCGAACTGGAACCCCTGCGGCCGGCACGAAGCTCACGCGCTTCCATATTCGCTGCCAAAACTTCGTTGTATGAGTAACACGAGAATAAATCAGCAAAATCTGACTTGGCAGTTATCCACTTTCCCGAATTTTCATTGATGGGAGTTCCGGTGCTTGCATTTGGTACGAAAAGATATGCGGTGCCCGGACTAAATCTATCCGGGTGAACAAAACAACGCCTGTCGACAAATGATCTTAGCTCGTCATCCTGGTACAGGATGTTTTATCCTACAACTGTTCCACCGGGGCGGATCTTGCGGCTTCCGTCATTGCTTATCGGTGGCATGTAGTACCTGCGCCAGTTTTGTGTTATCTTCAGCGGCTTGAGATGAAATTCACCGTTGTATTTGCGACTTTCCGCAATGTATTCATTAGGGGTGCGCCCGTCTGGACCTGGAGCGTTATATAAATGTTCGTAAAACAGCGTATCTAGATAGACGTTCAGTTCAGGCAAAGTCATCAAGTCCTTATTTCGCGCAAGCTTCGCCGCATTCAACCTCTCAAAATCCTGCACGCCTAGGTAACTCCCGACAACCCCCCGCAGCATCTGTACGCTTACTTTATGAAAAAACGACTCGACTTCCGAGCCGTGCCGTGGTTTATGGGCGCCGCGCCATGCAGCACTCGATTCTGCGCGACATAGGACGGCATGCATCGGCAGGCAGTCGAAATTTCCCTCGTTGTCCATGATCACAAACGGCGGCAAAAACCCGTTTCGCCTAATACATTCCAGCAAAAGCAGCTGTGTGGTTGAGGCGTTCGTCCGATGCATCGTGAGCACATGCGCCAGTGGAAAAATTGGCGAGATGTTTACCATGACAGTCAGCCAAAGTGCTTTCCCCTCGACAGGTTTGTGATGAAGCGCGTGCTCCAGACCGATGTCAATACTCATGTGATCAGCTTGCGCAACAGCGCAATGCAAGTCGCCGTCAAAGAATACGTTCTTCTTGTATGGTGAGAATTCGCTAAGCTGATAGCAGGCCGACTCCCCTTTACGAATTCGAATGAACAGAGTCGGCGAGTGGTTATGAACACGGATTCTAAAATTGTCGTACGCCATGACCTTGTCCAATCCGTATCCAGCGGCCAACACTCTATCCTTATAGACTTGGTACCACTTGCTGACTGTGCTTGTTGTGTTGCTTTGCTCCGCTTCTCGAAGGACGTCAACGAGAATGGATTCAGTCTCTGGAATCACTGGGCCGTGACTACCACGCATGTGAAAATTTGGACGAAGCGCCTCTAAGCGATCAAGCCCTTTCGCCTCAGCATGTTCCTTGCAGTTTCGCCAGTCCGCCAGGGTATCTACACTTATCGGCTTGCCGCGATTTCGATGCCAGTCTGGCCAAATCGGTTTGACATATCCACCAAGAACAGAATCGCGAAATTGCGCTTCCCGCAGTTCCGTCGACCGCATCGGAGGAATTGAAGTTGGTTCCACCGGCTTGCGCACTAATACCTTTTCTCGTTTCAGTAATGCTGCATTGGCCGCACTTAGATTGATCCGGTGCTCCCCCAGTAGGATCTCTAATCCATCCTTGGTCACTCTTCCGACCTTTGCTGGATTGCCGTAATATTGTACGTCGCCTCCTTCCTGGATGGTCTCGCCGTCCCCCCACTCGAGAAATCCGTTGTTGAGCGCAGCGCGTTGCCCGACGTACGACAGATATGCATTTTCATCCCGAAATACATAGCAGTTATTTATATCGAAATACCTCAACTCTGCGAGGGGGAAAAACAGCTGCCTGGTCGCCACAAGATGATTAAGATCATCTGCCGTTATTATTCCGTGATCAATCAAGTCCGCCTTGAGTGAAAAACCTACATCATTGAGGTGCTCCAATGTTCTCTGGCATGCAATAGGGTCTTTCACCTGATACGTAACGACAGCGTGCCGATACAGACCAGCCATGTTAGCTAGGATGCACTTCCCTAGGCTCTCGGACGAACAGACCTCGTAATCTATACCTAGATGCGCGACGGCCTCCCGCCTGACATCACTGACCCAGACGCCGCCCTCAAGGCGGAATACCGGATTATCCTTTTTGGCCTCCATTTCCAGATGTGCTTTCGGATAGACGTCTCGAAAAGCTATTCGCCCCTTATAATACGCAAGCACGAAGGGACGAAATTTCCCCTTGGATGTCGTCACTCCGTCTTTATCGCTCGCTACCGGCCGAGCTACCGTCCCCTCAAATACCCAAGTAACGTAATAGCGTACGGGTGAGTCATAGCCCTCCATCAGATACATAAGTGCCGATTGCCCGATGAAGTTATTGAGATAAGTTTGCCGCTGAGTCCCAATGCTCGAAATCGCGGCGCTGAGGCAGTGTGGGAGCGTCACCGGGCATGGTCCGAGCGGCTTTCTATCAAATGCTCCATATGAAAAATCCCTTCCGAGGGACGTCAAGGATGATCCTTCAAGAAGGAAATCGAGTTCCTCCTTCGATGGCTTCTTCATCACGCACTCCCTTGACGGTTTTGACGATACTGCGGAGTTAGTCACAAGAGGGAGCTAGTTTGAGTCGCCGTCGCGCTGCCGCCCCCTCTCCTTCGTGGTTATACGCACAAGATAGCCAAACTCAAAGGAAGGTCTAGTCATACCCCCAAGCTCTTTCATACTTTCCTTTTTATTTTATCAATTCCAACTAAAAGCAAATTTATTGCCTTATCAATTATAAGAATTTATTTGAAAACAAGACGAGACCTGCCTCAACCCGAACTTAACAACCACCTCGCCCTCCCAGCCGCCTAAAATTATCAAATTTCCACGCCACTGCCAACGCAACCAACTTGATAAGATTCCCGAAACCCCAGACAACATGCCGAGTTTATTTACAACTACACTCAGAAATTAATATTAATTGATAAAATTAGTTAACGAGATGGTCAGCCGAACGCCGACATTTTCAATTCCGGCAATTAAATACAGGGCGCGATTTTCTTACGCTCGCATTCCGCGTTGAAGACTTTTCAAATCTCAGTAACGGCCAGCAGTCGACCTGGCCGCGAGCCGTCATAACCCCGTCAGCCATGAGAATTAATCATGAATCTGCGCTTTATGAACCCGATTGTGGCGACGATCCACGCAAGATGTTTGCGGACTTAACCGGGTTCGCTCGCTAGAATGCCGCCCCAATCGGGTTCACGCGCACGGAAAAATCATCACTTGCGCTTAAAAAAGCGACGATTTTGATCAAATTGGCGGGTGTAAACGGGTTCAGGGAAGAACTTTATTGGGGTTTTTTTTCATGCGTGAAGGTCACCGCCGCCGAGCGCAAGACGCTGCTCGTCGCGGGCGCCGCCGCCGGCATGACCGCCGTGTTCGGCACGCCGGTCGCCGCGGTGCTGCTCGCCGTCGAACTGCTGCTGTTCGAATGGCGCCCGCGCAGCTTCCTGCCCGTCGCGCTTGCCTGTGCCGTGGCCGGCTTCGCGCGCGTGGTGTTCTTCGGCGTCGAGCCGCTGTTTCCGCTGACGACTGCCGCGCCGTCACCGGTCGCGCTGCTGTCGTGCGTGGTCGCGGGGCTGCTGTCCGGCATGCTCGCGTGCGGGTTGTCGGCCGCGCTTTACCGCGTCGAGGACACGTTCGCGAAGCTGCCCGTGCACTGGATGTGGTGGCCCGCGCTCGGCGCGATCGTGATCGGCATCGGCGGCTGGCTCGAACCGCGAGCGCTCGGCGTCGGCTACGACGTGATCGGCGACCTGCTGCACCAGCACATCGCACTGAAGATCGCACTCGTGCTGCTGATCGTGAAGGCCGTGATGTGGGTGATCGCGCTTGGCTCGGGCACGTCCGGCGGCGTGCTCGCCCCGCTGCTGATGCTCGGCGCGGGCCTTGGCACCGTGCTGTCGCCGGTGCTGCCGGGCGGCGATCCCGCGCTGTGGCCGCTCGTCTGCATGGCCGCGACGCTCGGTGCGACGCTCGGCGCGCCGCTGACCGCGATCGTGTTTGCGTTCGGCCTCACGCACGATACGAACGCGCTGCTGCCGCTGCTCGCGGCGACGCTGATCGCGCACGGCTTCGCGACCGTCGTGATGAAACGCTCGATCATGACCGAGAAAATCGCGCGCCGCGGCTATCACATCTACCGCGAATACGGCGTCGATCCGCTCGAACGGCATGACGTCGGCGAGGTGATGACGCACGCCGATGCAATCGTCACGATTGACGGTACGTCGACGCTCGAGCACGTCGAAACGCAATACTTCGGCACGAAGCAGACGCACCGCGCCTATCCGGTCGTACAGAACGGCCGCCTGCTCGGCGTCATCGATCGTGCGCACCTCGACGTGCAGCGTGCGCAGTACACGCCCGATACGCCGGTCGCGAACCTGCTGCCCGATCGCGCGCCCCCGGTCGCGCTCGCGCACGAGACCTGCCGCCTCGTCGCGACGCGTCTCGCGGTGTTCGGCCTCGAACGCCTGCCGGTCGTCGACGATGCGCAATCGCTGCGCCTCACGGGCCTCGTGTCGCGCAGCGATCTGATCAAGCCGGCGTTGCAGCACTTCGACGAAGAACACAAGCGCGAGCGCTTCCGGCCGATCATGCCGGCCAACACGCGCCGACGCCTCGGCGCCCCGCACAAGGCCGGCTGATCCGGCCTGCCCTCTCATAGCTGCCGGCCCCCGCCGGCAGCGTCACCGATCTCCGGAACGTTCGCGCGTGCGCGATTGCGAACGTTCACCGCGTATCGAAGCCCCGCGTTTAAAGTTGCTTGACAGTTCGACAGACGAAAGTTTGTCATCATGTGTCGCATGCGACGGGGCCTTCACACATTCAGTCCACGATAACGAGTCGTAGCGCGGCATGCATCATCGATGCCGCCCGCCACGGCCGACACCCTCACACAAGCTCGGGAAGCGAGACCACCACGTGACGCTGCAAGTCACCGCGCGCGTGTGCGAACGCGTCGCATGCGCTACGCGCGGCATCGGATCCACCGTTTGGCAAGCGCATTAACATCTTGTTTCGGAATTGCCGGAACCCGGTTCGCACGGTGCGATCTCACTTGTGCAGTACTGCTGCGCATCCCACTCATCAATCACGACCCGAGGGAGATAACGTGAAATACTTACCGCTCATCGCATTGACTGTCGCAATTTCTGCTCACGCGGCCGATCCGTCGCCGGCCGTGCAAAACGTGGGACAGAGCCAGAAACCCGCTCAGGAAGTGTCGGCATGTATCGCGAAGACCTGGGCAGACAAATCCCAGCAACAGGTCGTCTCGCAGAACGTGCTCGCGAACGGCCTCGCAACCGACGTTTACGCACCGGGCCAGCAACCGCCGAATGGCGCCGCCGCGATGGTCCGCCCGGCGCAGACCGCCAGCGCGAAGACGTGGGTCGGCCTCCGCGGTGCGGGCGCCGATGCCGGCGACATCAACGCCTGCCTGTAACGCGCCCTTCGGACGGCCTCGCGCCGTCCTCGACGACACGAGCCCCGCGTTGCGCGGGGCTTTTCATTTTGACCGCCGGCGCGCTTCACTGCGCGCAAGGTCGGCCGGATACCGGCGCTGCGCGGCAGCGCGCGCCGACGTCGTCACAGATAGCTGCAGACGTAGTCGAGCGTTTCCAGCACTTCGATGTCGAAGCGGCTCTTGCCCGGCACCGAGAACGACTCGCCCGCGCCGTAGGTCTGCCATTCGCTGCTGCCATCGAGCTTCACGCGGCACTTGCCGGCCTGCACTTCCATCAATTCGGGCGCGTCGGTGCCGAAATTGAGCGCGCACGGCAGGATCACGCCGAGCGTCTTGCGCGTGCCGTCCGGAAACAGCACGGTGTGCGATACGCACTTGCCGTCGAAGTAGACATTGGCACGCTTGACGACCGACACGTTGTCGAATTGGGTTGCACTGGTCATGTGACGCCTCTGAAAGCTGGAATCTGATTTTCGATGTTGTTGGAGATCGGCCGACACTGCCGGCCGGCCGGCCGTAATGATACCGGCTCGCGGGCAGCGTGACGAAATCGCGTGTTGCGAGGAGGTCGCCCCGCGTGCGCGGACGCATCGCGGCTGCGGGCTCCGCAACATGATAAGGATCACTAGATAATTCATCGGGGGCGCCTCCCCTGTTCACCGCAACCCTTGCCGCCGCGCGGAATCGCGCAGGCAGTCGAGCAGCATCGATGCGGCCGGCGTAAGCGGACTGTCGCGTCGCGTGATGACCTGCACGGATACGGCCGGCAGCCGTTCGCGGATCGGCAGCACCGTGAACCGGTCACGCGCCCAGTTGGCATCGAGCAATTGTTCCGGCATCGACGCAAGCAGATCGGAACCCGTCATCAGACTGTGCGCGAGCCCGAAGCTCGGGCACTCGACGATCCGCGTGGGCACCGGCAGCCCGTTCGCGACGAAACAGTTGAACAGCACCTGCGTCGAGCTTTCCGGCGACGGGTTCATCAGCCAGTCGGCATCGACGAGATCGGCGAGCGACGTGGCCGATGCGAGCGGATGCCCTTTGCGCGCGACGATCAGCGAGCGGCTCGAATAGAGTTCCGCGTGATCGAACTCGGCCGCGAGCAATTCGGGCACGACGACCGCCACCGCGAAATCGAGCGAGCCGTCGTGCAGCCGCGGCAGCGCGACGCCCGGAAAGCCTTCGACGAGACTCACGCGGGCAAACGGGAAGCGCCGGCGAAACGCGCGGAACGCGTCGGGCAGGATCGTCACCGCGGCGGCAGGCGTGATGGCGGCCGCGACGGATCCCGTCATCGCGCCCTGTGCCTGCTCGATGTCGTCGCGCGCGCGCTGCATCTCGGCGACGATCAGCCGCGCGCGCACCTGGAGCTGCTGGCCGAAGCCCGTCAGTTGCACGCCGCGTGCGGTACGCACGACGAGCGACACGCCGAGCGCGATCTCGAGTTCCTTCACGGCCTTGGTCAGGGCCGCCGGCGATACGTTCAGGCGCCGCGCAGCCGCGCGGATGCTGCCCTCCTCCGCGACGGTGACGAACGCTTTCAGCTGATGATATTTCATGGCACAGCGCGTGATTCGTGAAAACCCGGATGCCCGTCGCAGGCTTTCGATCAGGGTGTTCCCTAGCGGCAACCGGTGGTGAGCACCAAAGCAATTTATCAGCTTATGGTGCGCGAAAGAAATTTATATGCTTCGACGTCATATGCGCGTCAAACGCCCAAGTCAAGCGCCCCACAGGAGACTCCATGCAGCCAGCGAACCCCGTCATCCCCGGCATCGCCGCGATCGCACCCGACCTGATCGACGTGCGCCGCAGGATTCACGCGCATCCCGAGCTGGCGTTCGAGGAAACGCTGACGAGCGATCTCGTCGCCGAACTGCTTGCCGGCTGGGGCTACGAAGTGCACCGCGGCCTTGGCAAGACGGGCGTCGTCGGCGTGCTGCGCGAGGGCCAAGGCCAGCGCACGATCGGCCTGCGCGCCGACATGGACGCGTTGCCGCTCGCGGAAGCGACGGGCCTGCCGTATGCGAGCCGCCATGCGAACAAGATGCATGCGTGCGGCCACGACGGCCACACCGCAATGCTGCTGTGCGCGGCGCGACACCTCGCGGCGACGCGCAGGTTTTCCGGCACGCTGAACCTGATCTTCCAGCCCGCCGAGGAAAACTTCGGCGGCGCGAAGGCGATGATGGACGACGGCCTGTTCGACCGCTTCCCGTGCGACGCGATCTTCGCGATCCACAACATGCCGGGCCGCGCGGCCGGCGACATGGCGTTCCGCACGGGTGCTGCAATGGCGTCCGCCGACCGCGTGACGATCACGCTGCGCGGCGTCGGCGGCCACGGCGCGATGCCGCACTATGCGCGTGATCCGATGTCGGCGGCCGGCAGCATCATGGTCGCGCTGCAGACGATCGTCGCGCGCGAGGTCGATGCGCAGCAGGCGGCCGTGATCACGGTCGGCAGCGTGCAGGCCGGCGAGACCTTCAACATCATTCCCGAGACCGTCGTGATGAAGCTGTCGGTGCGTGCGCTCAGCGCCGACGTACGCCAACTGCTCGCGCGTCGCATCGACGCGCTCGCGAAGGGCCAGGCCGACAGCTTCGGCGTGACGGCCGACGTGCAGTACGACTATGGCTACCCCGTGCTCGTCAACCACCCGGAGCCGACCGCGTTCGCGACCGACATCGCGCGCCAGATGCTCGGCGCCGGGCGCGTCGAGGCCGATGCCGCGCCGCTGATGGGCAGCGAGGATTTTGCGTTCATGCTCGAAGCGCGCCCCGGCTGCTACGCGTTCATCGGCAACGGGATCGGCAGCAAGGGCGGATGCATGGTGCACAACCCCGGCTACGACTTCAACGACGACATTCTCGCGATCGGGGCGAGCTACTGGGTCCGCGTCGCCGAAGCCTGGCTCGCGGCCTGACGATCCTTCATCACGCAGTCTCGCGTTCATCGGGAGCTCCATGGAAACGTCCGCCCTCAATTTCGCCGGCACGCCGGCCGACGCGCGCGCCGCCGCGAAGAAACGCCGCCTGATCGCCGCCGCCGCGGTCGGCAATGCGCTCGAGTTCTACGATTTCACCGTCTACAGCTTTTTCGCAATCCTGATCGGCAAGCTGTTCTTTCCGGTGCACTCGTCGTTCGGCCAGCTGATGCTCGCGGTGGCGAGCTTCGGCGTCGGCTTCGTCACGCGGCCGCTCGGCGGGCTCGTGATCGGCATGTATGCGGACCGCGTCGGGCGCAAGCGCGCGATGATCGCGACGCTGCTGCTGATGGCGCTCGGCACCGCGACGATCGCGGTCGCGCCGACCTATGCGCAGATCGGCATCGCGGCGCCGCTACTGCTGGTGCTCGCACGCCTGCTGCAGGGCTTTGCGTCGGGCGGCGAAGTGGGCGCGTCGACGACGCTGCTGGTCGAACAGGCACCGCAGCATCGCCGCGGCTTCTACGCATCGTTCCAGTTCTCGAGCCAGGGGCTCGCCGCGCTCGCGGGTGCGTTGACGGGCGTCGCGCTGACGTCGACGCTGAACGCCGCGCAGCTCGAAAGCTGGGGCTGGCGCGTGCCGTTCGTCATCGGCACGCTGTTCGTGCCGGTCGGCTACTGGTTGCGTCATACCGTCGAGGAAGTACCGGCCTCAAAGCCCGCGATGCCTGCGAAGCAGGAGAAAGTCGCGTCGCTGCCGCTTGCGGATGTGCTGCGCCATCACGGCAAGGCCGTGTTCGCGGGGCTTGGCGTCACGATCGGCGGCACGTCGATCCATTACATCATCGTGTTCTACATGGCGATCTACGGCGTGCAGGTGCTGCATCTGCCGACCTGGCTGTCGATGACGGCCGGCTGCGTCGCCGGCGCGATCCTGATGCTCGTCACGCCGATCGGCGGCCACCTGTCGGACGTGTACGGCCGTAACCGGATCGTCTGGTGGACGCGCGTCGTGCTGATGGCCGCGATCTATCCGGCATTCATCGCGCTGAACCGCTGGCCGGGGGCCGCGTCGCTGCTGTCGATCATCGCGGCACTGTCCGTCGTGCATGCGATCAACATCGGCGCGACCGGCGCGATGCTCGGCGAACTGTTCCCGCGCGCGGTGCGGGCGACGGGCGGCGCGCTCGTGTACAGCGTCGGCGTCGCGATCTTCGGCGGCTTCGCGCAGTTCTTCGTCACGTGGTTGATCGCGGCGACCGGCAATCCGAATGCGCCCGCGTGGTATGCGATCGGCTGCGGCGTGCTGACGCTGCTCGCGCTGCGCTGCATGGATGAAAAGGCGGGCAAGTCGCTTGATTGACGGATGGATCGACAGGCCCGCGACCGGCAACTGGCAACTGGCCGCAGCAATCACGCAGTTGACGCCAGGCCGCCGCGTCCTGCATGATCACATGCATGCACAACGCCCCGACCCTCGTCACTACCACGCGCACGACCGCCTTCGGCGGGCCGTGAGGCGAGTGCACGCAAGGTCGTAGCGTCACCCAGCCCCCAAGGCCCCGCCGGTTCCGGACGGGGTCTTGTCGTTTCTCCGTCCCGACCGGTCGTTCAGGAGAAACGCCATGTCCGAAGCTGTCCCACTGAAGCGCGCCCTGCTGATCGTCGACATGCAGGTCGGGTTGTTCCATGGCCCCGACCGGCCGCACGACGGCGAACGCGTGCTCGCGAACATCAACCGTCTGATCCGCGCGGCACACGACGCCGACGCACCGATTTTTGCCGCGCGCCACGTCGGCCCGGCAGGTTCGCCGCTCGATCCGAACGGACCGCTCACGCCGCTGCTGCCCGAGCTCGAGGTGGACCGGGCGTGCGATATCGTCTTCGAGAAGATGCGGCCGAACTGCTTCGCGGGCACGCAACTCGCCGAATGGCTGCATGCCGCCGGCGTGCATGAAATCGTGATTGCCGGAATGAAGACGCAGTACTGCATCGACACGACGTGCCGCGCGTCAGCCGATTTCGGCTTTCGCGCGGTGCTCGTCGCCGACGCGCATACCTGCATGGACACGCCGGCACTGTCGGCCGAGCGCATCGTCGCACATCACAACGCGACGCTGGACGGACCGTTCGCGACGCTGACGACGACCGATGCGTGCACGTTCTGATCCGGCACGCGCCGATCAGAAGTTGTGCATCATCCCGACATACGCGCCCGTCTGCGACTCACCCGCCATCGGGCTCGTGTTCGGGTTTGCGTCGCGCGGCGTCGCCAGCAGCGAGAAGTTCGAGTTCCCGCTATTGCGCACGTACGCAACGGTGCCGTACAGGAACGTGCGCTTCGACAGGTTGTAGGTCGTGCCGAGCACGTACATCATCGCGTGCCCCGACGGATCGTGCGATGCATCGCCGCCGCCGTCACCGACCTTCACGTAGTAGCCACCGCCCGTCACCGCCCATTCCGGGTTCGCGGTCCAGGTCGCGCCGAGCCAGTAGTGGTCGGCACGATCGGGGACGCCGGCCGGGCTGTCGGGCGCCTGGTAGTGCGTATACGCGCCCTGGATCTTGAACTGCGACACCTTCACGTTCGCGCCGACGAAGTATTCGCGCGAGCTCGAGAAGATGTTGCTGAACTTGCCGTTGCGGTCGCGCAGTTCGTCGTAGATCCCGCGCACGTCGAACAACGGCGAGTGATACGAGATCATGATCCCGTCCGAGCGGCCGAAGTCGTCCGGCGCGCCGTAGTTGAAGCCGCGCGACTGGTTGCCGAACGCATACTGCGCCTGCACGTCGAAGCCGCCGATCACCGGGCTGTGATATTCGATGTTGTTGCTGGTCTGCTGCCAGTTGCGGCCGCGCACGAGCGACGCCGACGAAAACGCCTGCTGGACGAACGGATCGAATTCCCACACGCCGTCGCTGTCGATGAACAGGTTGCGGCCGGCCTGCAGCTGCCCCCACGAATTGCTCTTCAGGCCGACATACGCGCGCCGCGACCACATGCGCCCGCCGCCCGTCGTGCCGTTCATCACCTGGAACGCGGTTTCCAGGTCGAACACCGTCGACAGCCCGCCGCCGAGATCCTCGAAGCCCTTCAGGCCGAACATGCTGGTGCCCCAGTCGCCGCCCTCCGCGCTCCAGCGCGTCGCGCTGCCGTTCGGCGTCGCGATGTGGTTCAGGTATTCGACGCCGCCGTCGATCCGGCCGTAAAGCGTCACGCTCGTCTGCGCGACAGCGGCCGCGGGCGCGGCCGCCGCCATCAGCAATGCGAAGTGTTTGACTCGCAAGGTATTGCCCCCTCGGTATCTTCACCGTACGGCGCGCGCCCCATGCGCGCGCCCGGTCAGTCGCGATCGATCGAAAAACGCCCGGGGCCGGCCGCGCAGAGCGCGAGCAGGCCGCCGGTGATCGCGATGTTCTTGTAGAAATTGATCATGTTGCTCGCCTGTTCGGCACCCGACATCGTCCAGTAGTGGTGGCCGATGAGCGCGGTGCCGACCGTATAGAGCGCCAGCAGCAGCGCGAGCGGACGCGTATAGAAGCCGAGCAGCAGCGCGATGCCGACGGGCAGCTCCATCACGACGGCGATCACGGCCGCGATGATCGGCGCGGGAGCACCGACTTTGCCCATGTACGCGATTGTGCCGGAGAAATGTGCGAGCTTCGGCCAGCCGAACAGGATGAACAGGATAACGATCAGGATGCGGGCAAGCAACAGCAGCACGTCGCGCTGGGACGCGAGAAAGGATTGTCTCGGTATCATGGTGTCGCTCAACGAAGGGGATGCGCGGCAGCCGCGCATCCGCGTGTCAACGAACCAGGACGGGTGGCGGCGATCACCGCCCGTCCTGCTCTGCAACAACCGCATCGGGCGCCGCCCGATGTGCTGCGCGCCCTCCTCTCGAGTAAGTGTGCTGCCCGCCATCGCGCGCCGCGCCACGTCAGATCAACGCAGCTTCGCGACGTCCTGCTCGGTCACCTTCGCGCCCGGATTGCCGAACTGTCCGGTCAGGTAGTTCGTCAGCGCGGCGATCTGCGCATCCGACAGCTCGTGACGGAACGCCGGCATCCCGACATCCTCGCTGCCGGCCTTGCGCTGCACGCCGTTCAGGATCACCTGCACGAGGTTGGTCGAATTCGACGCACCGACCGTCGAGTTGTGGAACAGCGACGGATAGTAGCCGTCCGGCGTGCCCTTGCCCTGCATCTGGTGACACGACGCGCAGTTGCCGAGATAGAGCCGCGCCGGATCGATGCCCGACGCCGCGAGCGCGACGCCGCGCAGCCGCAGGCCGTCTTCGGCGGGCTTGCCCCACGCGGAACGCGGCTGCTTCACGCTGCTGTCGGCAACGGCCGGCACCGTGCGGACGTACGTTGCGATCGCGCCGATGTCCGCGTCGGTCATCTTCGAGAAGCTGTGCTCGACCGCCTCGGCCATCGGGCCGGCTGCTTGCGCGACGCCCGGCACGCTGCCGGTGCGCAGGTACTGCGCGAGCTGCGCCTGCGTCCAGCCACCGATCCCCGCGTTCGCGTCCGACGTGATGTTGTAGCCGTCCCAGCCCGCGAGCAGCGAGCCCGACAGGAAGCTGCCGCCCGTCTCGTCGAGCGACTTCTCCTGCATCGCGAAGCCGCGCGGCGTGTGGCACGTGCCGCAGTGCGCGAGACCCTGCACGAGATACGCGCCGCGGTTCCACTCGACGCTCTGCGACGACTTCGGCTCGTACGCGCCTTCCTTGAAGAACAGCCAGTTCCAGATCTTCAGCGGCCAGCGCATGCTGAGCAGCGCCGGGATCTCGTTCTTCGGCGGCATCTGGCTGACCGGTGCGACGCCGTGCATGAAGTACGCATACATCGCCTTCACATCGTCGTCGTTGATCTTCGCATACGACACGTATGGCATCGCCGGATACAGGTTGTCGCCGTTCTTCGACACGCCATGCCGCAGCGCGCGCTCGAAATCCTCGAGCGTCCATTTGCCGATGCCTGTGTCCGGATCGGGCGTGATGTTGCTCGTGTAGATCTTGCCGAGCAGCGGCACCGGCATCCCGAGACCACCCGCGAACGGCTTGCCGCCCTTCGCGGTGTGGCACGCCATGCAGTCGCCGGCAACCGCCAGGTATTCGCCGCGCTTCACGAGCGCCGCATCGGCACTGCCGGACGCGTCGTCGGCGCGGGCCAGGCCGGGCAACGCGAGGCAGCCGGCCACGAGGAAGGAGAGAGTATGTTTCAGCACGGTCAGACTTCCTTCTTCAGCGTGTCCGAGATCCGCAGCGCGAGCGCCGCGATCGTCAGCGTCACGTTCACCGTGCCGACGGTCGGCATCGTCGCGCTGCTCGAGATGAACAGGTTCGCGTGATCGAACGTGCGGCAGTCCTTGTCGACGACCGAGTCGCGCGCATCCGCGCCCATGATCGTCGCGCCGGTGATGTGGTTGTTCGGCGCGAACTCGTCGTTGAACACGACGTCCGTGCCGCCGAGCACCTTCGCGGCCGTCGCGTAGACCTCGCGCGTATGCACCGCGCCACGCTTCACGTAGTCGTCGATCGCGTAGGTGATCTCCGGACGCGGAATGCCGATCGCATCGGTCGCCGTCTTGCTCGGCACGATGCGGTTTTCCGGCTGCGGCAGGATCTCGTGGAAGCAGTCGAACTGCACGTAGCGCGCGGAACGGTCGCGAATCTGCGCGTCCAGCTCGGCGGGCTTCAGCAGCTTGCCGGCCTTGAAGATCTTCTGGGTTTCCTGATCGACCCGCGAAATGTTCGACAGGTGGATCTTCTTGCCCGCCTCGGTCGCGCGGAACGGACCGTCGCGGAAGCCGATCAGCGACGTCATTTCCTGCGGGCCGCGGCCCGGCCACAGCTTCTCGCTCGCGTAGAACGACACGCCGGTGCCCGGATGGTCCATCAGGTTGCGGCCGACCATGTCGGAGCTGTTCGCGACGCCGTGCGGGAAATCGCGGTTCGCCGACATCAGCAGGATCTTCGGCGTCTCGATGCCGTTCGCGGCCAGCACGAAGTACTTGCCCTCGACGCGGTGGTCCGCGCCCGTCTGGTCCTTGTAGACCGCCGCGGTGATGCGCTTGTCCGCGCCCGTCTCGAGCTTGTAGACGACCGCGTTCTCGATCAGCTTCGCGCCGGCCTGCTCGGCCTTCTCGACGTGCACGATGCCGTTGTACATCGCGCCGATCGGGCAGATCGGCATGCAGTTGTTGTTGCCGCAACAGGTCGGCCGGCCGTCGTACGGGCGGCTGTTGCGCGCGACCGGCTCGGTCACGACGTGGAACTTCGGGTCGTAGTTGTTGAGCGCGGTCTTGATCGTCAGCTCGTTGTACGACAGCGGCAGCGGCGGCATCGGATACGCCTGCTTGCGCGGCGAGTACAGGTCCTCCTCGGGCCCCGGCCCCCACACGCCGAGCTCTTCCTCCGCACGCTGGTAGTAATGCTCGATATCGTCGTACTGGATCGGCCAGTCGCGGCCGACGCCGTACACGGTCTTCAGCTTGAAGTCGTTCGGGATGAAGCGCCACGCGGACGCGGCCCAGTGCCACGTCGTGCCGCCCACCGCACGGATGTACTGCGAGTTGAACTTGTGCTCGCCCTTCAGGATCAGGTAATCGTTCGGCGGGCCGTATTCCGGATGCGGCGCCCACCGGCTCGACGGATACGGCGCCATGAAGTCCATCTTGTCCGCCTGGTTGCGGAAGCGCTCGACGATTTCCCAGCGCGGCATGCGCGGGCCGGCTTCGAGCAGGATCACCGACTTGCCTGCCATCGCGAGCTGATGCGCGACGATCGCGCCCGCGACCCCCGACCCGACGACGACGACGTCGGCTTGTTGTGTATCGGCCATCAGGCTTGCCTCTCGATCGGTTTCTCGGCCCAGAAGCCGGGTTTGTTGGGGCAATACGAACGGATCACGAGCGTGTCCGACACGACGCCGAACATTAATGCTTCTTCGTAGGTAATCACGACGTTGTCGACGATGCCGAGGTACCACGCCTCGAGCGTCTTCAGCGCAAGCGCTTCCTGGTCGGGATTCAGCGTGCCCGCGGACAATGCGCCCGCGAGTTGCGACAGGCTGTCGGTCGTCTTGAACGAACCCTTCTGCAGCGCCTGCAGCAGGCGCTCGCCGATCACGCGGTTCAGCCCTTTCTTGCCGGTCAACGCTTCGGACAGCGTCATGAAGGTATCGAGCGGCGCGGCGCCCGGGTTATCGGCCAGTGCCTTCAGCGCGAGCGAGCCGGTGAGGCCCGCGGCAGTCAGCGCGAGTGCGCCCTGCAGCCATTGGCGCCGCGTGATGCCTGCGGCAGCGTCGCCGGCGCGACGCGAATGGGGAGTGTTGTCGTTACGCATGCTTCCTTCTCTCGAACGCCAGATTCGGGAAAACCACTCTTGATATTTCTCAAAATTTGGCGCGGGCCTGAAATGTACGCGCACAATTCGGATCGGACAATCTTTTTGGCTCTTTTGAAATCTGAATGGGTTATGCGGTATGCGGGTTGATCGAAGTGAAGTCGAGCTTGCCTGCGATCAGGAACAGCACGGTGCGCATAGTTTCGAAGTTCGTGTAGCCGCGAGCACGTCGTTTGGCGGCCTGAAACAGGCCGTTGATGGCTTCCAGGAACCCGTTGGTCTGACGTGTCTGGGACCAGG
>NZ_QTQP01000080.1 GCF_003854275.1 Burkholderia sp. Bp8963 | reverse complement strand
GGGCAATGCGCTTGCGCCACAGGCAGACCGTTTGCACCGAGACACCCAGCTCCCGCGCAATCACCGTATTGGAGTGACCCTCGTGGGCCCACAACGCGATCCGCGCCCGCATCACGTCTCGCTGCGTGGCCGTCTTCCGCTCAATCAGCGATCGCAGTTCCTGTCGTTCTTTATTCGCCAGCTTCACTGGCGTTGCATGTCGGCCTCGGCTCATCCAGACATGATAACCGAGGCAGTTATTTATTCAATCTATTTACGGGATGTTGTACTAGTCGCGGCGCGCGCAGAAACCCGCCATGTATCCGTGACGCTGGAGTCGTGACCGGAATTTGATAATATTCGCATGCAAACAATTAATCTGTCAGGCGTTCCCGTGTCGGAACGCGCATGAGGTGCAGCGAATGGATCATCGGCTTGTCTATCTGCTGAACGTGGGCCAAAAGCGCCTGCACAGATGGTCGCAGGCGCGAACGGCAGCCGGAGGCGTAACGGCTGCGCAGGCAGGCCTCCTTTTTTTCCTGGAGAAGAACGACGGCGCCCTCGCGAATGAAGCCGCAGCCGCGCTCGACCTCAAGGCGCCCGGAATGAGCGGACTGGTCGACAGGGCCGAACGGGCCGGTTTGATCGAGCGCCATGCAGACGAGTCCGATCGGCGTGCGTCGCGACTGTGGCTGACACGAGAGGGGCGCACTGCGCTCAGGCGTTCGAAGGCGCGTCTCCCCGACCTGAACGCCCGGCTGATGGAGGGATTTACCGCCGCCGAGATCGACGTCGTGGCGCGATGGCTCGCCAGTTTGCAGGACAAGTTTCCTGCCGTCGACGAAGACCCGGTGTAGCGCACCGGGGCGCCGGCGGCGCCCCTTCGCGTCTACCTTCAGTGCATGCACGCTATTGCCGGCCAATTCTCGTGAAGTCCGGCTGGCGTTTCTGGGCAAAGGCCGTGAAGGCTTCCTTCGCCTCGGCGCTGGTCAGGCGCTCGGCAAAGATCACGCTTTCGCGATCCATCTGCGCGACCAGCTTCTCTGCATCCCGCATCAGCCGCTTCATCGCCGTGAGCGACCCGGCGGGGCGCGCGGCGATTTTCTCGGCGACGCGGCGTGCCTGCGCGTGCAGCTCCGTCGCGGATGTCGTCCTGTTCGCGATGCCCCATGCGACCGCCGCGCTGGCGGGAACGGCTTCCCCGAGGGCGAACATTTCAAAGGCCCGCGCGTGCCCGGTCACCAATGGCAGCAGGAGGCTCGAAGCCGCTTCGGGCACCAGGGCCAGATTCACGAACGGCGTGATCAACTGCGCGTCTTCGGAAAGCAGCACGTAGTCGCAATGGAGGAGCATCGTCGTTCCCACTCCGACGGCCTTGCCTTGCACCGCGGCGACGATCGGCACCGTCGCCGTCGCCAGACCCCGCAAAAAGCGGATGACATGGTGTTCCTTCGGCCCGTTGCCTGTCGCCTGCGCGGCGAATTCCGCCACATCGTTGCCGGCCGTGAATATGTCTCCATCCGCCTGAATCAACAACACCCGAATCTCGTCGTCGTCATCTGCCCTCGCGACGGCATCCGCCAATGCGCCATACATCTCGTTCGTGAGCGCATTCTTCTTGTCCGCTCGCGAAATCGTGACGGTCAGCACGCCGCCTGAAAGCGCTACCTTGATTTCTTCGGTCATGACCTGCCTCCTGAAAGGTCGGCGGCGTTTCGTTGGAAAGCCGCCGCGTTTAAAAGTTCGCATGCGAAGTATGCATTCATTCGCATGCGAAGTAAACGTGGATGAAATGGCCGCTCGGCGTGGCGGGCGGCGGTCACCGTCAGGGCGTTCGGCCGGCAAGACGATCGGCTAACCAACGAGCGCCGGCTTCAGCGGCTGGCACTGCGCCGCTGCGCAGCGTAAAGACTGAATAAGGCTGAAGGCTGTCGACAAGCCTCGCGACGCCCGCAACTCACGTACCCTCTTGCCAATCCGCCGCCGCAGCAGCGTGCGCAAGGTGACGCCGTCTGCGTAGCCGACCTGCTCGGCGATACGATCCACGCTGTCCTTGCTCGTTTTCAGCAGGTGAACGGCGCGCTCGATCCGCAGATCCTGGATGTATCAGCGTTCGGGCGCGAAGGTGACCGAGGTGGGCGCAAGCCACGCGGTGTTTATGTCTCAGCCGGCCGCGGTCGCTCGAGTGATCGAGGCTGCTGCAAAGTAGACGAATCGACCGCGGATGGTCTCGATGGGGGTATGTCTGCTTCGGGCCGAAGTCCGGCACCGATTGCAAATCGGCATGCCCCCTTTCCAGATGCGCACTGTGCGTTGCGCTTTTCGTGCAGTGGCGTCCCCCTTGCGCGTTCACGTTCGGCCGCCCGAAGGCGCATCAGCACTGGCGATCCGGCCATCTTGGCCGCGATGTTCGGGAAAGCGACCCTTTGTCAGATCCGCGGCATCCGGGCCGCCTTGGACAGGACGCGGACGGGCTCCGGGTCATCGCGGCCTCGCACGCGTGCGACAAGCTGTGGCAGGGCCGCGGCTGAAACGCCGGCATGCTGGAAGACCTGTTCCGAGACGATCGCCTCGCAACCGATCTCCTTCGTCAACTGTTCAAGTCTCGAGGCCACGTTCAATGGGTCGCCAATTGCCGTGAATGTGACATGCTCGCGAAAACCAATCTCGCCCATCACCGCGCGGCCACAATGCAATCCAATACCAAACCGGATTTTCGTGTGCAACTGCTGCTCGAGCGCAGCGTTGAGTTTGTCGATATTGGCTGCCACCAACGGCACCGCGCCGAGCGCCTGACGACAAGCCGTGGACGGCTCGCTGCGCAAGCCGAATATCGCGAGCACGGCGTCCCCCATGAACTGGTTTGGCAGGCCGCCCGCTTCGACGACCGCGGCGCTGACCGCGCTCAGAAAGCGACTGACCACGAATATGCTGTCGAACGGGAGTTGTGCCGCCGCAATCCTTGTCGAATCGCGCATATCCACGAACATGAACGCAGCGAATCGCTCTTGCGGGATGACATCCCGCTGGCTCCGTTGCAGGAAAGCCATTGATGCCGCCGGTGGCACGAGCGGCCACACGGAGAGATCATGGGTCGGCCGCAACTGGCAGGCGAGGCGCACGGTCTGCGAATCGGCGCCCAATCGCTCCAGAACGCGCCGCTCCGCCTCGGCAGGCGCGGGCAGCGGCACATCGCTGAGCACGCGAACCCGGCACAACGTGCATCGGGCCCGGCCACCACAGCTGCTGGCATGCGGAATGCCCGCCATGCGACTGGCCTCCAGCACCGAAAATCCGAGCGGCGCGATGACCATTCGCCCGTCCGGATAGCGCACACAGAGCCGCCCGACCCGGCGCTCCCGCACCGTGCGCACCAGCCGCGCGGCGAGCACGAGCAGCAGCGCACCGCCATCGAACAGCAAGAAGTCATTGCGCAGCCCGGCGAGCCAAAGATTTTGCGGCGCCGTGCCGACGATCGTTGACCGGGTGGCGGCGGCGCGCCAGACAGGATCTTGCGCGAGCGCGGTCACTTCCCGACCGCCCTGCAAGAAGCCTAGCAACGCGAGCACGGGGAGCAGGACGGCAGCGCTCAACAGCACGCTGCGCCACGCGTCGAACCAGGGTTTCAATCGCAGCCAGAACCAGATGCCGTAACACCCGTGCAGCCAGGCGACCACCAGCAGGATCAGTTGGACACGGCTGAAAAATACTGAACCGAGCCAGAATGAGTACAGCAATTGCGCGTAACCCTTGTTCAGGCCGAACTCGGCCAACGCGACCCGCGTATTCATGACATGGTTGGCCAGCAGCGGCGGAATGCACAAGCCGAGTACGAGTTGCGCTACCTCACCCGGCGTCCAGTGCACCGCGCGCCGTTCGTACAGCGCCCACAGCCCGAGGAAGAAATGTGTGACGAGCGCGCCATATAGCACGACCGTTCCAGGCCACCCTTGCCAGATGAACTTCTGCACGAGCAGATCACGCTCCAGCCACGCGAGCGAGATATTCCCCAACGAATGATTCAGAAGGTGCGTGCCCACGTAGGTGAACAGTACCAGTCCGGAGGTCAGCCGGACCGACCGCACGCCAGCCGGCCGCAACCGCTGAAGAAAGGGAGCGTTTGACATGCGCTTGCTCTCCACGCATCTCGATGCACCCGATTTTGCCCATTCCTTGGAGCGGGCGCGATGGATTCCAGCGTATCGCGTGCCGCGGTCATGGCGTCACCGCCTGCGTTTGCAAAGTCGGGCGCAGTTTTGACGAGCGCCATGTGCGGGCAAACGATTGCGAGGGTTGCCGAAGAACGTATGAAGTTTTTACCGACAGGCCGCGCAACGATCCGATCAATTCACTGACATCGAGACCGGATCGGCGGAGGGTGCCAAATGTGTGCTGCAAAGCCGCGCACGGCTTCAGGCAGGTATTCTTATGCGCGCTACTCGCGGGTGAATCCCACTGGTTGATTGCGGGAATTTCTACCTAATATGAGGCAATCGTGCGCGTAATTTCGGTGCAGGCCCGCGAATCGCGGGAGGCAAGGGGGAGCGCCGGGATCGACGCCAACGAGTGGTTCCATCATGCATGCGAAGGTGTGCGCGGCCGCTATCTGCGATGCGGCCGCCATGACGCCAAGGGGCGCGACGACGATCGCTGCGCAGACGACGCCCGGCCGGGTTGGCTGGGGCGTCATGCTTCGCCATGTGTTGCTCGCGTTGATATGGGCGCTGAGCGTGGCGCCGGCCGCGATCGCCGAGACGCCCGACAGTGCAGCCGGCCCGGCTAGCCCGACCAGCCCGACCGACCTGGCGCACGCCGTCGCCACCGCGAGCCGCGCCGATTCCGCCATTTCGCCACGCGACGCGGCCGTGCGCCAGGTCGTGCTGGGCATCATCAGCTTCACGCACTGGCCGACGTCGCGCGCACGCGTGCACCTGTGCGTGACGGGCCGGCCCGATTACGCGCAAGGCCTGAGCGATACGCTGCAGGCCGGTTCGACGCCGCTCGACGTGCAGCACGTCGGCGTCGATGATCCCGCGCTCGGCGCCGCCTGCGAAGTCGTCTATCTCGGCAACCTGAGCGACGACGAGCGCAAGCTGGTGAGGGCCGCTGTGGCCGGTCATCCGGTGCTGACGATCGCGGAGCACGATCCGCCGTGCACGGCCGGCAGCATGTTCTGCCTCAATGTCGATGCCGAACGCGTGTCGTTCGACATCAATCTCGACGCCGTGGCGCGCAGCGGCGTGCGGGTTCACCCGAATGTGCTCAATCTCGCGCGGCGGCCGGTGACCCCATGAGACAGCCCGCGCCGTTCCTTTCCCCTCCGCGCACGCCGCGCCCGACGCTGCAAAGCGTGTTGCGCCGCGCGCACCTGCGCCTCGCGTTCGTCGCCGTTACGATGGCCGCCGTGTCGTTGATCGTCGTCGCCGTGATCGCATTGCGATCCTATGCCGGCAACAACCTGAACCTGCTGTCCCGTTCGCTCGGCTATACGGTCGAGGCGGCGCTGGTGTTCGGCGACCACATCGCGGCGGCCGAGGCGATCAGGCTGATTGCCAGCGAAGAGGACGTGGCCGAGGTCGTCGTCACGGATGGCAAGGGCGAGCCGTTCGCGACGTGGAGGTTGCCTGCCGGCAGCCCGATCGCCAGAGTCGAGCGGGCCGTCGCCGACATCGCGCTGCCCGGGCCCGTGACCACCCCGGTGGTGCACGACGGCATCTTCGTCGGACAAGTCGAAGTACGCGGCCGGGGGCACCAGTTCTTCCACTTCCTGCTCGGCGGCGTCGGCGGCATCCTGGGCTGCCTTGCGGTCAGCGTGCTGGGCGCTTATGTCAGCTCGAAGCGCGTGTTGCGCAACATCGTCGCGCCGCTGCGCGCGCTGGCCGGCGTCGCGCACGCGGTGCGGCGCGAGCGCGCGTTCGAGCGGCGGGTCGAGCCCGCGGCGATCGCCGAACTGAACGAGCTCGGCGACGACTTCAACGCGCTGCTCGACGAATTCGAAGACTGGCAAAACCACCTGCGCCACGAAAACGCGTCGCTCGAACACAGGGCAACGCACGATGCCCTGACGGGCTTGCCCAACCGCGTGCAGTTCGAGTCGCGCCTCACGCTCGCGCTCGGTGAGGCGAAGGTGACGGGGCAGCGGGTCGCCATCCTGTATCTCGACTGCGACCGTTTCAAGGAGATCAATGACGGCCTCGGCCACGACGTCGGCGACGCGGTGCTGATCGACATCGCGGCGCGGCTGCGGATGCAGTTGCGCGAGGCCGATCTGGTCGCGCGCCTGGGCGGCGACGAATTCGCCGTGATGCTGGCGCCGATGCGCGACGCGGGCAGTGCCGGCCGGATTGCCGACGGCATACTATCCAGCATGATGGCGTCGACCGTCCTGCCCGATGGCCGCACGGTGGCCAACACGGTGAGCATCGGCGTGGCGCTGTATCCCGATCACGCGTCCGACGCGAGCGGCTTGCTGCGCGCGGCAGATGCGGCGATGTATCGGGCCAAGCGCGCGCAGCCGGGCTCGTGGCAGTTTGCCGAAGGTGTGGCGGGTCCGGCTTGATGGCCGTGGCCTCGCGCAGTGGGCGGGGGCGTTATAAAGGATGGAAAATACAAGAGATTGAAGATACGAGGGCGTGAAAAATAAGCGCGCGCGATGCGGGCGCACTCGAAGGGGAGGCGACGATGAAACACGCGTTTCCAGTGAGTATTTGGCGAATGGGCATCGGGGGGGCGCTGCTTCTGAGCATGCTGCTCGGGGGCTGCAAGTCGCCGCCGCTATACCGTGGGCTGACGCCGACGCAGGTCAAGGTGCTCAAGTCGGCTGGATTCGAAGAAACGCAGCAGGGTTTCGAGTTCGGTTCGACAGGACCGATCCTGTTCGACTTCGATCGCTACAACCTCAAGCCGGATGTCCGTCGGATTGTCGAGCGCATCGGGCATACGCTGGCGTCGGCGGGGATCAACGGGGTGCATGTCTACGGTTACTCGGACGGGGAGGGCACGGAAGCCTATGACCTCGAGTTGTCCAGGAGACGTGCCGAGATCGTGAAGATCGAACTCGTCGACGTGGGGCTGGTTGCCGCGCGCATCGAGATCACCGGGAAAGGGAAGAGAGATCCGGTGGGGGATAACCATACGTCGGGCGGACGGGCGCAGAATCGGCGGGCGGCGATTGTCGTTTCGCCGCGGTGAGGGGGCGGCGGTGGCTTGGCCTTCGGGTGGCGGGCGAGGGTTGGCGAGCGGCAATTCGCATCACTCAGCGGTCCGTCGAGATCGTGACGGTCTCCCACGCACGGATCTCGTCCTCCAACGCTGACAACTTGCGTCGCACGAGCCCGAGCGCGTCGGTGCCCAGCAACAGATGTACAGGTGGGCAGTCCGAATCGATCGTCGCAAGCATCGCACGCGCTGCGTTCCTCGGATCTCCCGGCTGCTTGCCGCTTTTTTCCTCGCGAGCTTGACGGACAGGGTCGAAGATAGCGTCGTAATCCGGGATCGAGCGGGGCGTTCGTGTCATCGAGCGGCCGGCCCAGTCGGTGCGGAACGAACCCGGCGCCACGGCTGTCACGGCGATACCAAAAGGCTTAACCTCCTTGCCCAACGCTTCGGAAATGCCTTCAAGCGCGAACTTGCTTCCGCAGTAATACGCGATTCCCGGCATGGTGATGTGACCGCCCATCGAAGTGATATTCAGGATGTGCCCACGCCGGCGTTCACGCATGAAGGGCAACAGGGCCTTCATCATCGCGACTGCACCGAATACATTCACATCGAACTGTCGACGCAGCTCCGACAAAGGCGATTCTTCCATGATGCCTTCGTGGCCATAGCCCGCATTGTTGACCAGGACATCGATAGGCCCCACGCCCGCCTCGATCTCAGACACGACGCCGTCGATGGCATCGAAGTCGGTCACGTCGAGTACGCGTCCAAAAGCGGCATGCGCGGACAGAGACGCGAAATCACGCAATGCCTGCTCGCTTCTCACGGTACCGACCACGTTGTGACCGGCAGCCAGCGCTTCCTGTGCGAGCGCGCGGCCGAAGCCGCTGCTGACGCCAGTGATGAGCAGCGTTTTGCTTGATGTCATGGGAGCACGCTCCGAATGTTGTCTGGAGCATGCATACTAGTCTGAGGTGCGAGGCTGGATAAGCCAAATTCCGCTAATTTTCTTGCATAAAACTATGAGAGGCAAACATACACTCCGTCGCGATCCCGAGCTGTGCTCGCGAAGCCGGAAACGCATGGTCGACCTGCTGCGCATGTTGGCTCCGAACGAGGGCTACAACTTGACGGCACTGCCGAGCGTGCGCATCCTGCGTTCGAACCGGGCGTTGTCGCGCACGCCGGTTCTATACGATCCCGGGATCGTGATCGTTTGCCAGGGCCGCAAACGCGGCTACTTCGGTGACCAGCTCTATCTGTACGACGAACGTCACTATCTGGCCGTGTCCGTGCCCGTACCGTTCAGCATGGAGACCGATGCAACCGCGGAGTGCCCGCTGCTCGCACTGTATCTGCACCTCGATTTCACGATGGCCGCCGAGCTGGCGGCGGAGATTGATCGCGAAGGCGTGACGGAGCGCATCGAAGCGCCTCGCAGCATGACGTCCACGCCGATGGATGACGCAATGCAAGCGTCCGTGTTGCGTTTTCTCGAAGCATTGCATCGGCCGCTCGAGGCTGCCGTGCTGGGCCAAGGATTGCTGCGCGAACTGTACTTTCGTGTGCTCACCGGGGCGCAGGGCGGCTCGATGCGGGCGGCTCTGGCGATGCGAGGACAGTTCGGCAAAATAGGCAGATCGCTACGCCTGATCCACGCTGCCTACGCGCAGTCGCTCGATGTGACTCGGCTTGCTGCAGAAGCGGGTATGAGTGTTCCGAGCTTTCACAGCCACTTCAAGGCGATCACGCAGGTGTCGCCGATGCAATACGTGAAGTCGACGCGTCTGCATCAGGCTCGACTGCTGATGTTGCGCCAGGACCTGACCGCTGACGCGGCGAGCCACGCCGTGGGTTATACGAGTGCGTCCCAGTTCACGCGGGAGTTCAAGCGTCTCTTTGGCTTGACACCTGCTGCGGAGACGAAACGCATGCGCGAGAATTTTGCCATTCCTGATGCGTTCGATGGCGCAACCTATGTCTCGTCGCACTGAGCTGCGCACGATTCGTCTGTCGAAAGTGTTATCGGCAACGAACTTCCGCTTAGCCTCGCGGTTAGCGGCACCGCGTTTCAACTTCCTCAGAGCGGCTGGCTCGATCGGGCGCAAAAGCGCCGCGACCACGGCTCTCGTGGTCGCGATGGCGAGTACACTGACAAAGCGATAAAAGCAGGAGACGGCGATGGCTAACTCTGACCCCCAAAGCACCTTCCGAGGGCTGCCGCTCACTGCAGAGCAGGACGCGGAAGTGAGGCACTACATCAAGGACCGGACTCGGCGTGGGCTGCCATGGGACACGTCGGAGTTGCGCGCCATGCTCAAGGACATGCTGCAGCCCCCGGGTGACGGCGACGGAGATGTCGCCTTCCCGGTAGACGAAACCAGAGCGGCCGCCGAGCGCGCAACGGCGTCGGTTGACGAAGCGATGGACCCCATCGAGGCGAGCGAGGAATGGAATGCGGCCATGGAGTCGGAAGCCATGAAAGGACCAAAACGATAAAATCCGGGCAACGATGCTCGCTTCCTGGTAGCGCCGCATGCGGGGATTGCGACGCGTACCTGATGGGTTCCGACGCGCCCTTCGGTCCTGCCATGACGTCACACAAGCTCCCCACCCGTAAAAGGACACCATGCATATCGCCATCCTGACCTTTGAAGGATTTAACGAGCTCGACTCGCTGATCGCGCTGAACATCCTGAGCCGGGTCAGGATGCCGGAGTGGCGCGTTTCGATCGCGAGTCCTGCGGCCAAGGTACGTTCGATGAACGGCGTGGTGGTCGAGGCGCAAGCGTCGCTGCAGGACGCATGCGACGCCGATGCGGTACTGGTAGGCAGCGGGATACGAACCCGCGACGTTGTTGCCGACACCGCATTGATGTCGCAACTGAGGCTCGACTCGACGCGCCAGTTGCTGGGCGCGCAGTGCTCGGGCACGCTCGTGCTCGCGAAGCTGGGCTTGCTGGGCGACGTTCCGGCCTGCACGGACCTGACGACCAGGCCGTGGGTCGAGGAGGCCGGAGTGGCCGTGCTCAATCAGCCGTTCGTGGCTAGCGGAAATGTAGCAACCGCCGGTGGGTGCCTGTCGTCGCAGTATCTGGCCGCCTGGTTCATCGCACGGCTGGCCGGCGTCGACGCTGCACGCAGCGCGATCCACCATGTCGCGCCAGTCGGGGAAAAGGATGCGTATGTGACGCGCGCATTGGCGAACATTTCGCCGTTCCTCCACGGCTGAGGGAATGTCTGCTTGTCACAGTAGACCGGAGACCGGAGGCACTCGCTACCGCCGGTTATTGATTGCGCGCGATGCAGTCTGGGCGACCACAGAAGGATGAGCCGCACGGCACTGACTCTCCGTGCGAAGCCTCGCGGTTGGTGGCGCCGCGTTTCAATTCCCCCAGAGCGGCGGGCTCATGGTGGTGTCGTAGTCGGCGAACATGACATTGAAGCTGACGCTCACGCGCGCTTGCGCGCTCGTGTTCGGCGACACCGAATGCGGTAGCCAGGCAGGAAACACCAGCAACGTGCCTTCGCTGACCGGCAACACCACCTGATCGGTGTTGTAAGCCGTCAGCTCGGTGACGGGTGGACGAATGACGGTCGCCTGTGGGCGCGGATCATGAAAATTGATCGTGTCGGCACCGGGTTGCGCGCGCAGGTAATACACGCCGCTCAGGAAATTGTTCGGATGACAGTGCATCGCGTGCGCGCCGCCGGGATCCAGTACATTGACCCAGCATCCGGTAATGTGAAACGGGGCATCCGCGACTTTGAGAAACGTCAGAACGTCGTGTGCGGCCCGTTCGATATGCACGATCAGCGCAGCAAACTCAGGCCTTTCGTGTTGCTGGTGACCCGATTGCCACGCGGCGCCGGTGCGGGTGCCGCCGCCGCCGCGTATCAACGTGTCGACATACGCGATCAGCGCTCGATCAAGCGGCTCGTAGCACGCCTGCTCGAGCCGACGCGACCATACGAAGGTCGGGAAAAGTCGGACGATATCTGGGGCGGAGGTTTCCATTGCCAGTTGCGCGATGCGCCGGTCGGGATGCTCATCCATCACTATAGGCGTGGATCTATTGCGCCCGCGTCGAATCGATCAGCTCGTCGGCCTCGCGTTTCAATCTGTCGCCTTCAGCCGAACGTTGCGTGTGGCTAAGCAGCGTGCCCAGATTTCGCAACGTGCGTGCTTCGTCCTGCCGCCAGATCAATGGATCGTCGTGTGCGAGCTTGCGGTACAGATCCAGCGCACGGCGCCAAGCGTCTTCCGCTTCGCGTGGCCGGCCCGTGCGGCTGTAGAGCACGCCGAGGTTGTTCAGTATCCGCGCCTCGTCGGGCTCGTAAGCGGCGGGTGTATCACGCGAGAGCGCGTGGAGGATCTGCAGCGCCTGCCGATACGACTGCAGTGCCTTGGCCGGCTGGCGTTCGAGACGGTACAGCACGCCCAGATTGCCGAGCGTACGCGCCAGGTCAGGCTCGTAGAGCGCGGGGGTTTCGCGGGCGAGCTGTTGACGGATCTTCAGCGCTTCCCGGTACGCGCGCTCTGCTTCCGGCAGCCGTTCGCTTGCGCTGTACAGGTTCCCGAGGTTATTCAGCGTGCGCGCAAGCGCCGGACGCCAGGCGGCGGGGTTGTCGTGTGCGAGCGCGCGCTGGATGCCGAGCGCTTCCAGATACGCGTGTTCCGCGTCGCGCGTGCGCTGTGTCGCACTGTAGAGGATGCCGAGGTCGTTGAGCGTCGTCGCGACCGCGGGCCGGTACATGGCCGGGTCCTGTCGGGCCAGCGCGCGGTCGATGGCGAGCGCTTCGCGCCACGCGTCTGCCGCTTCCTGAAGGCGTTGCGTGTCGCGGTACAACGTGGCGAGGCTGTCGATGGTTCGCGCCACTGCGGGACGGTTGGCCGAAGGGTTCACGCGCGCGAGCGCCCAGTAGATTTCGAGCGCGTGCAGCCACGCGGCTTCGGCTTCCTTTGGCTGCTGCCGCATCAGATACAGGCTGCCAAGCTTGTCGAGCGTACGCGCGACGGAAGGCTGCCACGCGCCGGGCTTCTGCTGCGCAAGCGTCCGATACTGGCTCAGCAGCGCCCGATACACGGGCTCCGCGCGCTCGGGCTCGTGCTGCACGAGCAGCGTGTCGGCGAAAGCCGTGGCGATGTCCGTATCGTCAGGTTGCAGCGCATGGGCCTTTTCCAGGTACGGCAGCGCGTTCCACGGCATGAAGCGAAGCAGTTCGATGCTCGCCGCTTCGTAATTGCGCGCGGCAGATAGCTGGGCGGTGCCCGGTGATTTGCCAACGAGCCGCGTGAGCAGCGCGGATGCGTGGTCCAGATCGACGCGCTTCGCGGCTTCGTCGAGCTGCAGTTCGGCGGGATCCGTGCTGCGTGTGATCGACAACCGGCGCAGCAGATCTTCATAGCGTGCATTCCATTTCGACGCTTCGGCGGTGACGTCGATATCGGCGCGCGTCCTGATCTGCAACGCAAGGCTTTCGAGGATCGGTTCGAAGTTGACGAGCGCGGCGTCGTGGGTGGATTCGCGGTGGTCGGTCTGCGAGAAGACCGCGTGCAGCATCATGTTGGCCGCTGTCGCCAGCGCAACACGTTGCGTGGCGGAGAGTCCGTCGTTCTTCACCGCGCGGTTCAGGCGCTCCGTGACGCGCGCGAGCGCGGGCGCGGAAACGGCGCAGCGGGCCCGCACTTCGAGCCCGTCATGGACGTCGACCTCGGAGAACGACGGCGAACACGCACCGGCTACCTCCGCAGCGGCGCATGCCGTGGACAGCGCGGCCAGCGCGGCCACCGCGATGCCGGACAGAATCTTGCCCGCGCTCATTTCCAGTCAGGTCTTCAGGCTTGTCGGGGCAGCGTTGCGCGATGCGGCGCTCAGCGCCTGCAAGCGATCGCCTCGATTTCTATTTTCGTGCCAACCATGTTCGTCGCCTGCAATGTCGATCGTGCCGGCTTGTTCCCGGGAAAGAACTCCGCGTAGACACGATTGAATTCTGCGAAGTCTCGTGCGTCTTCGAGCCAGACGGTGGTTTTCACGACGTCATCGAGCGTGCAACCTGCAAGCGCGAGCACGTGAGCGACGTTCTTCAAAGTCTGACGGGTCTGCGCTTCGATTCCACCATCGACGAAGCTTCCGTCTTCGTTTCTCGCGACCTGACCGGAGACGAACACCAGATCGCCCGCTTTCGTCGCCAGCGAGCGCGGCAGGTTGCGGGTGAGCGGATTGCTCTCTGCGAAGTACTCGATGGCCATTTGAGTCTCCTTCAGTCGGTCAGTCGCCTGCGTCGGTCGGCTCCACGAATCACATACCTGACGGGCGTTGGCAACCTCGGGCAACGTATCGCTGCCAGGCAACGTGCGTCGTGACGTCTCTATCCACGCGTACTACGTGCTTGCTCCGATCGCTTTGGGCGGATAGCTTGCCAGGATGATCGAGGTCGTGACGGGGCCGAACTTCGCTAATGCATCGATGACTGTTTCGAGCTGCTTCATTTTTTGAACCGCCACACGCACGATGAAACAGTCGTCGCCTGTAATGCGGTGCGCCTCAACGATTTCCGGCGTGGCCGCGAAGGTCTTCAGGCACCTCGCGATCTGTGCGTGGCTCGTTTGAATGCGGATCAGCGCGGAGATTTCGCGACCGACCAACTCGGCGTTTACTCTTGCCGAGTACCCTTCGATCACGCCTTGCTCCTCAAGCCGCTTGATGCGGGCACTGATAGCCGGCTGCGACAATCCAATCTGCTTGCCCAACTCGGTATTTGTCATACGCGCGTGAGTTTGCAGCGCCTCCAGAATGCGCCAGTCGAGTCGGTCCAACTCGATGTCCTTGGATTTCATTTGTGCCACCCCATAAACTCCGTGCATTTGAAGGAATTCTGCAACGATTTCGTTGATTCGGCCATTCTGACAGAGACCGTTGATCCCTACACTGAATGCTCATTCACGGAGGATAAACATGGATCCACGCGTTCTGATTGTGCCCGGTCATGGCAATTCCGGAGCGACACATTGGCAGAGTATTTGGGAAGTGACAAAGCCCGGACTCTGGTGCCGCATGCAGGTCGCGGACTGGGATCACGTCGTCTGTAGCGAGTGGGTAGCAGCAATCGATCGAGACGTCAGGGCGCTCGGCCCTGACACGATCATTGTCGCTCACAGTTTGGGGTGCCTTGCAGCCGCCCATTGGGCAGCAAACCACGCGGTCGCTATTCGAGGGGCACTGTTCGTGGCTGTTCCGGATCCATCGGCACCTGTGTTCCCCGGCGCGCTTTGCATCGGATTTTCGCGTGTACCGTTAGCGAGACTGCCGTTTCACAGTATCGTGGTTGCAAGCGATGACGATCCCTATGCGTCGATCGGCTTTGCACAGTCCTGTGCCGACGCATGGGGAAGCGATTTTCTCAACGCCGGAGCGCGTGGACATCTGAACGGTGCCAGTCAGCTGGAAGACTGGATCGACGGATATCGGCTCCTGCAGCGTTTTGGTGATGAACGGCCGGCTGAGCGTGTGCGTTCGCAACAGGGCGTGGCTACCAAAGTCTAGCAAGGAGCCGATGGCGCATCACTTCACGGCAGCATTGCCGCCATCGGCGAACAGCGCCGAACCGGTGACAAAGCTCGCCATGGGGCTCGCAAGAAAAAGCGCAGCGGATGCAATCTCGTCGGGTTGGGCGATGCGCTTCATCGCATGGAGCCCGGCTGCCCATTCCTTCTGCTCCTGGTCACCGCCCATCTCGGTATCCACGCCGCCCGGCAACAGTGCGTTTGCCCTGATTCCTCGTGCTGCGTAGTCGGCGGTAATTCCTTTCACCAGGCCCATCAGCCCCGCCTTCGACGCGCCATACGCGGCCATGCCGGGAAGACCGACACTGGTTCCTACGAAGCTGGAAGTGAAGACGATTGCACCACCTCCGCGCTCGAGCATCGCGGGTATCTGGTTGCTTGCCCCCAGAAAAGCCGCCGTCAAATTGGTCGCCAGCGTTTGCTGCCAGTCTTCCAGCGAGATGTCGGCGAGTGGTTGGAGCGGTCCGACAGTGCCGGCGTTGTTGATCGCGATGTCGAGGCCACCAAACTCGCGCACGGCCGTCGCGACGAGCTTTTTATGCGTATCGATATGACTGACGTCGCCAGCGCATGCAGTGGCCCGCCCACCTTGACTACGAATCTCGTCTACAACCTGATTCAGTCGGGCTTCGCTCCGTGCCCCCAATACGACAGACGCACCCTGCGCGGCGAACATCAACGCGATCGCACGGCCAATACCGGTCGATGCGCCGGTGATGATGGCGACTTTCCCTTCAAGTACGGTCATTTGTCACATTTCCTTTTGGTCAGGTTCGTGACGGCAATGTATGTGACCGTACCCGATCGGACACTCCGTTTCTTGCTCTCAGAGTACGCAGGGCGGAAATTTCTTGCTTCACTGACGCAGCCCGAACACGCTGTGCCACAACACGCTGAAAAAGTCCGCGTGCGAGCGTTCACCGCTCGTCCGGGCGTCATCTTTCGATGCGTGCCCCGGTGACGCTTGCGACATCTCGTCCGATTCTTGTGCGTCCTGAGTCGAGGCGGGCTGTTCCGCCGTCTCGTCATCTTGCTGCATCGGCGCGTCACTGTCCGCGTTCCGCGACGCGCCCGGCCGACGCGACGCATGCAGCTCGGCCACGCCGCCAGCAATGCGTTCGGCGAGTTGCACGTCGCAATCGCGGCCGAGCAACACGCCGAACACGACGTCGCGGTTGTGCCCTTGTTCCGCGAAGCGCATCGCCAATGCGACGAACCGCGCATATTCGGCGTCGCGCTCCGCCTGCAAACGCTCCTCTTCCTCGCGCAGGCGCGCGTGACGGAGCATCTCCTCGGCATAGACGGTGTCGTAGACGCGACGTTGCGCGGGATCGGAGAGAATCGCGTAAGCCTCCTTGATCTCCTGAAACAGCGCATGAGCGGACGCTTCGCCGCCGACATTGCGGTCGGGATGCGCTTTCATCGCGGCCCTGCGGTAGCCGCGCTTGATTTCCTCGTCGGTGGCGTCGTCGCGCACACCAAGCAATTCGTACAACGTCGTCATGGCGCACCGGGAAAAAGTCGGGTCATGCCGATCGTAGCATGTCGCCGTGGCGGCGATGTGTCGTGCGTGACATGAGTCGCCCGCCCGCCGCCAGCCCTCAGTCTCCGTTGACGAGCATGCCACCCACGCGACCATTCGGCTCGAACAATACCTCTACCTTCGGATGGAGAAAGGAGCCGTAGCTCCAGTTGCTGCCGCATCCGGTCATTGCCCGTTCTGCTGCGATCTGGTCCGCATCGATGCCGCCGCACGATTCCGATATGGAAGTCGGATTGCCGAGAATGCTGCGTACACGCTCACCAGTGTCACCGAACCGTATCTGATCGATATGCCGGCTGGCCCTCGACGCATCGGCATGGTCGGAATAGATCTTGCCGGCTGCCAGCAGCACCAGCAGAACCGCGATCAGGGATTTCCGTCTCCTGTACCAGCCGGGCGCCTTGGCCGCCGCCGCATCGCGCTCGTTCGTCGACTTTCGCTCGATCCGTCGATGCAGCCACCATGAAAGCACCGCCGACGGCACGATCGCGCCCGGTATCGTCATCAAGTAGATGCCCGCCGGCGAAGCTTCGCCCAGCAACCAGTAGTTTGTCAGCAACGCATAACCGGCCGTCAGCGACACCCCGACCGCGATACCGCACGATACCGTTTGCCAACGGCTCAAACGCAGCCCCAGCCAGCCCATGACGATTCCGGTCAGGCCGGCGGGAATGCCGTAACCCATGAAAAAGACGCCAACGGAAAGCAGCGGCAACATCCGGACATAAAACCCGGACGAGCCGCTTGTCAGCATGCCGCTCACGAGGAATATCGCGTACATCAGCGCTGTCACGCATGCAGCGCCGATCACCGGCGCTGCCAGGAAAAAGACGCCGCCTCCGACTGCCGCGTTGCGCACGACGCTGGTCGATTGGTTCCCGTTACCGGCCGAATCAGTCATCAAGTTCTTTGGATCGCACGTTGCCCCGGACACGAATCATCCCATCGGGCACGTCGATTGTCGACAATCCGGATTGGCGTGCCGAACGTCGTGTTCGGCACGCGGATTGAATCCGCCGCGCATGGCGGACACCCGATCAACAGGAATCGTTGCTCGACATGAACTGATCGATCAACCGATAGTAGCCTGGCAGAACGCGATTCAACCGGGACCGGCCAACGCGGGTCAGGCTGACGAGCTTCGCCCGGGCGTCTTCTTCGCAAGGCGTATACGCGAGCATGCCGTCGTCGACCAGACTCTGAAGGGTACGCGTCATGACCGGGCGCGATACGTCAACGCGATCGGCCAATTCGCTCGCTTTCATCCCTTCCGGACGTTTTTCGCGATCCAGAACGACGAGAATCAAGTATCGCAACGTCGAGAGCTCGTTTTCCGCAAAGTAATTGTCGAGTTCGCGCATCAGCAGGCTGGCTCGCCGCAACATGTGCAGTGCGGCGTGGACGTTGTCCACGTTCATGGCCGGAAACCGCGCATGGTAAGACTCCAGCAATTCCCGGCTCGGTAATTCTTTCAGGAAGAACACGGTGCGGTTCCCCCTTTCAGATGGCGTGTCAACGAAGCTGTATCCACGCCGGCACCGAAATGATGCAGCACGTGTTCAACGACATGGTCATGCTGTGCCACCGTAAACGCGGCGCACCCGTCCGTCACGAGCCAGCAGTCGAGGCCCATGTCGTGAGCCTCCCGAAGCGTCGATTCGACGCAAACATGGGTCGCGAAGCCCATCAGCACGATCGTGTCGATGCGGTTGTTCCGCAGGAACGGGTCCAGCGTCGAATTTTTCAGCACGCTTGCCCCGGATCGACCTTGTGTCACGAATTCGTTTGGCCGAGGCCTGAATGGCGGCGAGAACTCGGCGCCATGCCCGATCCAGGTGCCCGCACGGGGAATCGCGGCGCGCAGGCCAAGTACATTGCTGCCGCCGGCGAACAAGCGGTAGTGTGGGTCGTTTCGCAGATCCAGCCCGGCATGAACGATGGTCCAGCCTTCCTCACGGGCAGTCGTCAGGATGGTCTCGGCGTTCGCGACAGCGTTCCGGAACGGGGCTTTGTCGCGGACAAGATGCTGGAAAAGAACGCCGTCTTCGCTGAACCATTCATTCTGGAATTCGATAAAGACCAGGGCTGTACGATGTTTGTCGATCTCTGGCAGTGGCACGGTATGCTCCTCGGAATATGATTATCATGGTAACTATATGGATGTTGGCGCGCGAGCGCAAGTGATCGTGAAAGCGCGCAAGCGGGATCAGGCGGATGAATGCCGAATAGGCGGCCTGCGCGTCAGGCTTCGGCGCCTGCAACCTTCGAACCGAAGGGCAACAGACCTCGCCCATCCGGTGAGCACCTGATCACACCGCGCCGATCACACCGCGCGAAGCAGCGCCTTCGGTTCGAGAAACGCGTCGATTCCGAACGTACCGTATTCGCGGCCGATACCGGATTGCTTGAACCCGCCGAACGGAGCCGCCGGCTCATGCGCGAGCGTGTTGACGAGCACGCGTCCCGCTTCGATCTGCGATGCCACTTCCGTTGCGCGCGCGGCATCGGATCCGCAGACGTAGGCCTGCAGGCCGTAGCGCGTGTCGTTGGCAATCGCGATCGCCTCCTCGGTATCGCGGTACGGAATGATCGACAGCACCGGACCGAAGATTTCGTCGCGCGCGATCGTCATGTCGTTGCGCACATCGCTGAAGAGGGTCGGCCGCACGAACCAGCCTGCGTCGACGCCGTGCGGGCGCCCCGCGCCACCCGCAAGCAAGCGCGCGCCTTCGTCGATTCCGACGCGGATATAGTGCTGCACCCGGTCCCATTGCTTTCGGCTCACCATCGGGCCGATGCGCGTGCGCGGGTCACGCGGGTCGCCGGAGTGGAATTCCGCGATGGCGTGTGCGATCTTCTCCTCGAATTCGGCCAGCCTTGCGCGCGGCACCAGGATGCGCGTGCCGGCGATGCACGCCTGCCCGCTGTTCATGAAGCCGGCTTCGAGTGCGAGCGGCACGGCTTCGTCGAAGTTCGCGTCGTCGAGCACGATCATCGGGGACTTGCCGCCCAGTTCCAGCGTCACACGCTTCAGCGTGTCTGCCGCGGTGCGCAGTATCGTCTTGCCGACTGCGGTCGATCCCGTGAACGAGAGCTTGGCAACGTCGGGATGCGAGCAGATCTCCCCGCCAACGGTTTCGCCGCGCCCCGTGACGATATTGAAAACGCCCGGCGGAAGCCCCGCCGCGTGCAACGCCTCGGTGACGACGCGCGTCTGGATTGCGCTCATTTCGCTCGGCTTGATCACGGCCGTGCAGCCCGCGGCGAGCGCCGCCGCGAGCTTGCCGCAGATGAAGCCGGCATTGCTGTTCCACGGCGTAATCAGCCCGGCAACGCCGAGCGGATGCATCACGACGTCGGCCGATCCGGCGCGACGGACGAACGGATAATTATCGAGCGTCTGCGCCGCATGAAGCAGCACGTCGCTCGCGTGGCGGGCCATCCAGCGGCCGCGCGACACCGGGGCGCCATATTCGTCGACGATCGCGTCGAACAGTTCGTCCTCCTTCGCGGCGACGGCCGCATGCAGGCGCCGCAGCATCTCGACGCGCTCGGCCTTGGCCGTGCGCGAGAATGCCGGGTATGCTCGCCTGGCCGCCGCGATCGCGGCGCGTGCGTCGTCGGCATCGGCAAGGCGGACCTGGCCGATCACTTGCTCGGTCGATGGATTGAAAAGGTCGAAGCGCTCGTCGCCGTGCGGTGTCACGAAGGCGCCGTCGATGTAGATGTGGTCGATGATCTGCATGTTCGGTCCGAAAGTGTGGTGTCGTGCATGCAAGATAGGCCGTCATCATTGAACTGACTAGCCGTACAATCGGGGATGACTTGTTGAACAAAACGGGACAATGAAAACATCCGGACTTGCCGAGCTGGAAGCCGTGCTGGCCGTCGCGCGTCATCGCAGCTTCCGCGCGGCGGCGAGCGAACTGAGCGTGTCGACCTCCGCGCTGAGCCATGCGGTCGCGGCGCTGGAAGCACGCATCGGTGTGCGGCTGTTCAATCGCACGACCCGCAGCGTGTCGCTGTCGGAAGCGGGCGCCCAGTTCGTGCGTACGGTTGCGCCGGCCCTGTCGACCATTCAGGAAGCATTCGAGCAGGCCGGCAGCTTCCGCGACACGCCGTCAGGCACGTTGCGCATCAACACATCGTTGGGCGCGGCGAATCAGGTGATGCCGGTCCTCATCGCGTTTCTGGAGCGCTATCCGGAGATGAAACTCGACATCGTCACGGAAGGGCGGCTGGTCGACATCGTCGTCGAAGGGTTCGACGCGGGCATCCGTCTGATGGAAACGGTGCCGCAGGACATGATTGCTGTGCCCTTCGGCGACAGGCAGCGCTTTGCGGTCGTCGGAAGTCCCGCGTACTTTGCGCGGCACCAGCGCCCGCGCACCCCGTCGGATCTCGTCGCACATCGGTGCATCCGCAGCCGGATGCCGAGCGGGTCGATCTACCAGTGGGAATTCGAACGGCACGGCGAGACGTTGCGCATCGACGGCGACGGTGCGCTGACGCTGGACGATGCAGGCCTGACGCTGGCCGCGGCGCGCGCCGGCCTCGGCCTCGCGTACCTGACCGAATGGAACGTCAACGCGGACCTGGAGGCCGGCATGCTGGTGCGCGTGCTTGAAGACTGGACGCCGGCGCTGGACGGATTGTGCCTGTACTACCCGGGCCGGCGCCATGTTCCTGCGGGGCTGCGTGCACTGATCGACACGATCCGCGAATTTGCGGACGCCAATGCCGCGCGCGTGGCGGGGCAGCGGAAACGTCGCGCGCCGTCGGCGCAACGCGCGCAGAGCTGACGGCCTTTCTACTCGCGCCGGCGATCAACCTGCCTGTGCAAGAAACAATCCGATTTCCTCGGCAAGCCAGTCGCGCAGCGCGCATACCTTGGGGGCGTCCCGGCTTCCGATGCGATAGACGAGATCATGTCCGCGCTCGGCCTCGAGACGGAATTGCGGGAATGGTGCAACCAGACGTCCGGCCGCAATGTCGTCCGCGACGATCACGCTGCGGCCCAAGGCCACGCCTTCGCCGCGGATCGCCGCCTCGATGGCCAGGCTCCCGTGACTGTAGGCCATGCCGCGATCGCTGCGCACGCCTTTGACGCCGGCCAGCGCGAACCATTGCTCCCAGTTGGCCAGCATGCCGTCCTCGTGCAGCAAGGTGCAGCCGGCAAGGCTCGCGACGGAAGACATTCCTGCCATCTTCTCGCGATAGGCAGGACTGCAAACCGGCGTCACGGTCTCTTCCAGGATCCGCTCAGCGAGCACACGCGGATAGCGGCCGCTGCCGTAGCGTATCGCCACGTCCACGTCTCTGTCGTTCAGATCGACATACGTGTCGGTCACGTCGAGGTGGATGTCGAGTTCGGGGTGGAGCGCCTTCAGCCGATGCAGCCGCGGTGCGAGCCACTTGTTCGCAAACGAAACGCTCGCGTTGATCTTCAGGCGCGCGACGTTGTCGTTCGCACGAAGGCGTTCGGATTCCTTCGTCAGGTCGGCCAGCACGCGGGTGACGGCCAGCAGGAACTCGGCGCCGGCCTCGGTCAGCACGATGCGCCGGGTCAGGCGCTGGAACAGCGCGACGCCGAGATCGGTTTCGAGCGTCTTGATGTGCCGGCTCACCGCGCCATGCGTGACGTGCAGTTCCTCGGCCGCCAGCGTCATGCTCAGGAGGCGCCCGGTTGCTTCGAAGGCGCGCAGCGTCTGTAGTGGGGGAAGCCGGTCGAACACGGTCGAGCTACGTGTGAGTTGTACTCACGCATTATATGACGACAAATGGTTTGTCAGCACAGGTAGCAGCGATCAATATCGTCTTGCGGCCACGCGGGCGCCGCTGACCGGGACGCGTGGCGCGGCGCTTCGATCGCGTCGGCGGCGGCATTGCGTTTGCGCTTCGTGCCGGAAGCAGCGATGCCCCGTGTGTCTTTCACCAAATGTGCGGGAAGCCCCGGAGTTCAATCCGGGGTCGAGAGCACGGACGCCGCGGGCGTTCTTTAGGCCTTAGTGCGGCGATTGCTGGTCCTCAATGTACTTCCTCAAAATCTCGATGGGCGCGCCTCCGCACGATGCGGCGAAGTACGACGGCGACCATAGCACGCCACGGCGCTTGAGCCACGGGTGGAAATCGCCGAACTGCTGCCGCAGCATCCGGCTCGATACGCCCTTGAGCGACGCGACAAGCGTTGATACCGCGACCTTCGGTGGATAGTTAACCAGCAAATGTACATGGTCGTGCTCGCCATTGAACTCCACGAGTTCGGCTTCGAAGTCTCGGCACACGTTGGCAAGAACTAATTGCATTGCTTCCAGATGCTCCTCCTTGAACACGTTGCGCCGGTACTTCGTAACGCATATCAGGTGGACGTGCAGTGCGAAGACACAATGCCTTCCGTGCCTCAAATCGGTGTCAATCTTGCGTGGCCTCCCCATTTTCCCTGTTGAGACAGTTTCGAAGACCCAATATAGTTCGAGATATGGAAACCGTTAAGACCCTCAAGTTTCGAATCAGAGACAAGCACGCGAAAGCAATGCTTGCGATGGCGCGCGACGTGAATCAGGTCTGGAACTTCTGCAACGAGAC
>NZ_QTQP01000079.1 GCF_003854275.1 Burkholderia sp. Bp8963 | reverse complement strand
ACGACGCGTTCAGCTCGCCGTCGTCGAACCACTTGCAGAACGGCGCGTCGGATTCGTCGAGCACGTTCGTGAACGGCTTGTGCCACGCGAGCGTCTCGCGCGCGTGGCGTGCCCAGAATCCTTCGTAATCGCTTTCGGCCTCGGCGGCGAGCGCGCGATAGGCTTCCATGCCGGAAATGGCCGCCGCCTTCACGAGCGCCTCGGGCGGCGCAAACTGGCGGCTTTCGTGAAGAACCGATTCAATCGCAGACATCGACTACCCCTTGGTGAACATGAATCCTCTGATTGCCGGCGCGTGTCGTGCGCGCCGCGTCTTGATCGGCGCTACCGCGCCGCTGTCTCCTACTCACCCGCGCGCGGCCCTGAGGCTGCACGCGATGCTGCGCCGCACCACGTCGCACGAGGCGACCGAGCAGTCCGGCATATCCCAAGATAAGCGCTTGAACTTACCCGTCACTTACGCGGACACGCCGGCGGCACATCGGCGCGCGCTTTACGCTGTTACGACCGCGACCCTACAATCCTAACTGAACTCGCCTTCCGGATTCCAGCTTGAATCGCTACGCCCTCTTCCTCATCGCGTCGATGCTGTTCGTCGGCAGCAACGTCGGCATCGGCAAATCGATCGTCGCCTTCGTGCCCGTCGCGATCCTCGCGACGCTGCGCTTCGTGATCGCGATCGCCGTGCTGTGGCCGCTGTTCCACCCGGTCAAGATGCGCACGGTCAAGCGCGCCGAGTGGCTGAACCTGTTCCTGCAGGCGTTCTTCGGTACCTTCATGTTCACGCTGTTGATGCTGAATGGCGTGCAGCGCACGAGCGCGGTCGCGGCCGGCGTCATCACGAGCACGATCCCGGCCGTCGTCGCGTTGTTCGCGTGGCTGATCCTGCGCGAGAAACCGAACGGTCGTGCGCTGGTGTCGATCGCGCTCGCGATCGTCGGGGTCGTGGCGATCAACCTCGCGAACGGCAGCGCATCCGCCACCGGCGCGTCCGCCGGCTCGCTGACCGGCAACCTGCTGATACTTGGCGCGGTGTGCTGCGAATCGATCTACGTGATCCTGTCGCGGCGGCTCACGCAAACGCTCGCGCCGATCGACATCTGCGCGTACACGCATCTGTTCGGGCTGTTGCTGATGCTGCCGCTCGGCGCGGGCCCGCTGTGGCATTTCAATTTCGCGAGCGTGCCGGGCAGCATCTGGGCGCTCGTCGTGTGGTACGGGCTGTCGGCCAGCATCTTCTCGTTCTGGATGTGGATGAAGGGCATCCGCCACGTGCCCGGCAGCCTCGCCGGCGTGTTCAGCGCGGTGCTGCCGGTCGCCGCGGCCGTCTACGGGATCGTGTTCCTCGGCGAGCGCCCGACGCTCGCGCACGGTTTCGCGCTCGCATGCGTCGTCACGGGCATCGTGCTCGCCAGTCTGCGCGTGAAGCGCACGCCGCCCGTCGCTTCCTGATCCGTCCCCGGCGCCCCGCGGACACGGGGGGCACGTCGCTGCAGCCGAGCGGGACGACGCGTTACAATAGCGCGCTTTTTCTTGATACCTGCCCCCGATACCCGCGCCCGTTCGCCCGTCATGTCCGCCCCGCATTCGTCCGGCCATCCCGTCGCTCGTCCCATGCGTCCGCTGCCCAGGCTGATCTTCATGAGCCGCTGGCTCCAGGTCCCGCTGTATCTCGGCCTGATCGTCGCGCAGGGCGTCTATGCGTTCCTGTTCCTGCACGAGGTGTGGCACCTCCTGTCGCACGCGGCCAGCCTCGACGAGATCGGCGTGATGCTCGCAGTGCTCGGCCTGATCGACGTGGTGATGATCTCGAACCTGCTGATCATGGTGATCATCGGCGGTTACGAAACATTCGTGTCGCGACTCGGCATCGACGGGCATCCGGACGAGCCCGAGTGGCTCGACCACGTGAACGCAGGCGTGCTGAAGGTCAAGCTGTCGATGGCGCTGATCAGCATTTCGTCGATCCACCTGCTGAAAACCTTCATCAACCCGGATCAGCACACCACCCACGCGATCATGTGGCAGGTGGCGATCCACGTGTCGTTCCTCGTGTCGGCGCTCGTGATGGCGTGGGTCGACCGCCTGACGACCCACACGCACCCCGGCCATTTCCACGAGACGCACGCTCCCGCCGTTGCGTCCCGCAAACCGGCGGAACATGCCGCCGGCCAAGCCTTCCCCACAGTCCTCACAGAGTCTCAGCCATGACCGTCATCAAACAGGAAGACCTGATCCAGAGCATCGCGGATTCGCTGCAGTACATCAGCTACTACCATCCGCTCGATTACATCCAGGCCCTCGGCCGCGCGTACGAACTCGAGGAGAGCCCGGCCGCGAAGGATGCGATCGCGCAGATCCTCACGAACAGCCGCATGTGCGCGGAAGGCCGTCGCCCGATCTGCCAGGACACGGGGATCGTCACGGTGTTCGTGAAGGTCGGCATGGACGTGCGCTGGGATGGCGCAACGATGGGCGTCACGGACATGATCAACGAAGGCGTGCGCCGCGGTTACACGCACCCGGACAACGTGCTGCGCGCATCGATCGTGAACCCGCCCGAAGGCGGCCGCAAGAACACGAAGGACAACACGCCGGCCGTGATCCACTACGAGATCGTGCCGGGCGACAAGGTCGACGTGCAGGTTGCCGCGAAGGGCGGCGGCTCGGAGAACAAGTCGAAGTTCGTGATGCTGAACCCGTCGGACTCGATCGTCGACTGGGTGCTGAAGACCGTGCCGACGATGGGCGCGGGCTGGTGCCCGCCGGGGATGCTCGGCATCGGCATCGGCGGCACGGCCGAGAAGGCGATGGTGATGGCGAAGGAATCGCTGATGGATCCGATCGACATCCAGGAAATCATCGCGCGCGGCCCGCAAGACTGGGTCGAAGAGCTGCGCGTCGAGCTGCACGAGAAGGTCAACGCGCTCGGCATCGGCGCGCAGGGCCTGGGCGGCCTCGCGACCGTGCTCGACGTGAAGATCATGGCTGCGCCGACGCACGCGGCATCGAAGCCGGTCGCGCTGATCCCGAACTGCGCGGCGACGCGCCACGCGCACTTCGTGCTCGACGGATCGGGCCCCGCGAAGCTCGAAGCGCCGTCGCTCGACGCCTGGCCGAAGGTCCAGTGGGAACCGAACACCGAGACCAGCAAGCGCGTCGACCTGAACACGCTGACGCCGGAAGAAGTCGCAAGCTGGACGCCGGGCCAGACGCTGCTGCTGTCGGGCAAGATGCTGACGGGCCGCGACGCGGCGCACAAGCGCATCGCCGACATGCTCGCGAAGGGCGAGAAGCTGCCGGTCGACTTCACGAACCGCGTGATCTACTACGTCGGCCCGGTCGATCCGGTGCGTGACGAAGTGGTCGGCCCGGCCGGCCCGACGACGGCCACCCGGATGGACAAGTTCACCGAGACGATGCTCGCGCAGACGGGTCTCATCTCGATGGTCGGCAAGGCCGAGCGCGGCCCGGTCGCGATCGACGCGATCAAGAAGCACAAGGCCGCGTACCTGATGGCGGTCGGCGGTGCGGCCTACCTCGTATCGAAGGCGATTCGCGGCGCGAAGGTGCTCGCGTTCGAAGACCTCGGCATGGAAGCGATCTACGAGTTCGACGTGCAGGACATGCCGGTGACGGTGGCCGTCGATTCGTCGGGCACGTCGGTGCACCAGACGGGTCCGAAGGAGTGGCAGGCGAAGATCGGCAAGATCCCTGTCGCCGCCGCGTAAGCTCAGTCGACGCGAAGGCCGGACCGATGTCCGGCCTTTTTGCTTCTCGTTCTCATCCCGCGCCGCTCGCCGCGCGCCGCTGGCCGATCGGACGAGAGCAGGAAACTTGGCATTTCGCTTTCGAGCGATTATCGTTCGGTTTCTGAAGCCCCATCATCAAGAAGGAACAAGCCATGCAAGGCGACAAGAAAGTCATCGAATACCTGAACGCCCAGCTGAAGAACGAGCTGACGGCGATCAACCAGTACTTCCTGCATGCCCGCATGTACAAGCACTGGGGCCTCGAGAAGCTCGGCAAGCACGAATACGACGAGTCGATCGGCGAAATGAAGCATGCGGACTGGCTCATCGAGCGCGTGTTCATGCTCGACGGCCTGCCGAACCTGCAGGACCTGCACAAGCTGCTCGTCGGAGAGGAAACCGAAGAGATCCTGAAGTGCGACCTGAAGCTCGAACAGATCTCGCAGGCGACCTGCAAGGAAGCGATCGCCTACTGCGAATCCGTTCGTGACTACGTATCGCGAGAGATCTTCGAAAAGATCCTCGATGACACCGAAGAGCATATCGACTGGCTGGAAACGCAGATCGACCTGATCGGCAAGGTCGGCATCCAGAACTACCAGCAGTCGATGATGGGTTCGCCCGAGTAAGCGCTCCCCCTTCCCCGCCATTGCAGACCTGACCATGTCGACGCCTTCCGTCATCGCCACCACGGCCTCCACGGTCGCCCCCGTCGGCATCTTCGATTCCGGGCTCGGTGGCCTGTCGGTGCTGCGCGCCGTGCGTGCGCAGTTGCCCGACGAATCGTTCGTCTACGTCGCCGATTCGCGAAACGCGCCCTATGGCCCGCGCGATGAAGCGTTCATCACCGAGCGCACGCTGGCGATCGGCGAGTGGCTCGTGCAGCAAGGCGCGAAAGCGCTCGTGGTCGCGTGCAACACGGCCACGTCGCAGTCGATTGCCGCGGTCCGGGAGCGCCTCGCGATCCCGCTCGTTGGCGTCGAGCCGGGCATCAAGCCGGCTGCCGCCATGTCCGCGAGCGGCATCGCGGGCGTGCTCGCGACCCAGGCGACGCTGCGCAGCGCGCGCTTCCAGGCGCTGCTCGACCGGTACGGCGCCGGCTGCCGATTCATCTGCCAGCCCGGGCACGGGCTCGTCGAAGCAGTTGAACGCGGCGACACGAACTCACCCGCGTTGCGCGCGCTGCTCGACGGTTACCTGCAGCCGATGCTCGATGCCGGCGCCGATACACTCGTGCTCGGCTGCACGCACTACCCGTTTCTCACCGAAACGATTCGCGACATTGTTGGCGACCGCCTTGCGATCATCGATACGAGCGACGCGATCGCACGCCAGCTCGCGCGCGTCCTCGACGAACGCGGCCTGCGCGCGCCGGACGGCACACGGGCCGCGCCGCCGCGTTTCTGCTCGACGAGCGACGGCCGACAGTTGCATGCACTCGCATCGACGCTGCTCGGTCTCGACGCGCCGGTCGAATCCGTCACCATTTCTTCCCCGCACGCGCACGCGTGCACGGCGGCCTGACCCGCGCCGTCGGCGCGCCCGATTCCCGCGGTAACCCTTTTAAGGGTCTGGTGTTGTTACAAAAAAGCCGGAATCGGGCTTGTCAACACCCCCAAATTTAATGATAATAATTCGCATTAACGTTAGCTATCGCACTCACCATGATCGTCTGCGTGTGCAAGTCAGTTTCCGACCGCAAGATTCGCGCGTCCCTCGCGGAAGGCGTGAACACCTTCGATGAGCTCCAGTTCGAACTCGGCGTAGCCACCTGCTGCGGCAAGTGCGAAGAGTCCGTTCGCGACCTCATGGCCGAGCAAGGCGTCTGTGCGAGCCGGTGCGGTGTCGAGCACCATGCTCATCCGATTCCCGTGTCGTTCTACGAGCGCAAGGCTGCCTGACCCGCGCCGCGTGCGCCCGTGCGGTCTCCAGGCCGCATTCTTTCGTCTTACCCGTCAGCAAGCCAGCATCAGCGCGAGCCAACGGCTTACCTGCCAAGGAGCCCGTCATGGAATTGCTGATCGGATTTGTTACCACCGTGTGCATCTCGTTGCTGATATTCCGCAAGTGATGCTGCGTCACTTGCCGCACCGCGCGTGCGGCGCCGCTCTTTCAAGCTAACATGCAGGCTTCGCATTCCGCCTCAGCCGGCGCCTGGCCGGCGGCTTCCCGTATGAATCCCCGCGTCATCGCCGCTGCGGTCGGCGTGCTCGCCGTGCACTCGGTCCTGCTGACGGCGGCCTGGCTGCATCGCAATGCGCTGCCGCCAAAAGCCGTCGAAGTGCAGTCGATCACCGCGCAGCTGATCACGCCCGCACCGATCGCGCAGAATGTCGCGGCCGAATCGATCCCGCAACCGGCGCCGCCGAAGCCGACGCCGCCCGTGAAAACCAGGGTCGAGCCGAAGCCGGTGCCGAAAGTCTCGAAGCCGACGCCCCAACCCGTTGCGCCATCGACCGCGCCGTCTCCGACGCCCGCCCCCGCTGCCGACTCGACGCCGGCGCCTGCCGCTGCGGCACCGGCCGCCGCAGCGCCATCGGCTGCGCCCGGTCCGGCCCGCGAGACGATGCAAGTCAGCGCGCCGAAGAACGTGCCGTCACTCAAATGCGATTTCGTGAAGCCCGACTACCCGTCGATGTCGAGCCGCCGCGGCGAAACGGGCACGGCCTACGTGCATTTCGTCGTCGGCGTGACGGGCAAGATTGAAAGCATCGAACTGCAGAAGAGCAGCGGTTATCCGCGCCTCGACGAAGCCGCGCTCGCCGCGATGCGCGCGTCGACGTGCCGCCCGTACATCGAGAACGGTCAGGCGATCCGCGCCGCCCGCACCCAGCCCTACGACTTCGGGCTCAACGACTAACACTGCCACATCCGGAAGAATCAAAAGGAACAACAATGCAAAGCTACGGTATCGCGCACGTCTGGGCGCAAGGTGATTTCGTCACACGTGCGATCGCGATCGCGCTCTTCGTGATGTCCGTCCTGTCGTGGATGGTGATCGTCATCAAGGGCTGGAACGTGATCCGCCTGAGCCGCCTCACGAAGAACGCCGAACAGGCGTTCTGGCATTCGGACGACTTCGACGACGGCATCCGGAAGCTCGGCCAGGCGGCGTCGACGCCGAACGACAACCCGTTCCTCGCACTCGCGCTGTCCGGCAAGGAAGCCGCCGATCACCATCATCAGACGCAACCGCATCTGCATGACCGGATGGACGTGTCCGACTGGATCACGCGCTGCCTGAAGGACACGATGGACGAAGGCATCGCACGCATGCAGAGCGGCCTCGCGATCCTCGCGTCGATCGGCAGCACCGCGCCGTTCGTCGGCCTGTTCGGCACGGTGTGGGGGATTTATCACGCGCTGCTCGTGATCGGCGCAACCGGCCAGACGTCGATCGATCAGGTCGCGGGCCCGGTCGGCGAATCGCTGATCATGACGGCCTTCGGCCTGTTCGTCGCGATTCCCGCGGTGCTCGGCTACAACGCGCTCACGCGTGCGAACAAGGGCGTCGTCAGCAAGCTGCGCCGCTTCGCGCACGGCCTGCATGCGTACTTCGTGACGGGCGCGCGCCTCGCGTCGTCGTCCAACCGCGACGGCCTGCGACTCGCGGCCCGCGCCGGCTGAAGCGGGGTGACTGATGGCAATGAACACCGGTTTCAGCGACGATGACGACGACGGCGTGATGAGCGAGATCAACATGACGCCGCTCGTCGACGTGATGCTCGTACTCCTGATCATTTTCCTGGTGACGATTCCGGCGATGCAGCATGCGGTGAAGATCGACCTGCCGCGCGCGAGCAGCCAGCCGGTCGAGGAAAAGCCGCAGACCGTCGATGTCGCGATCGAAGGCGACGGCACGATCCTGTGGGACGACCACGCAGTGACGCGCGAACAGCTTCAGGCACGCATCGCGGAAGCCGCGCTGCACACGCCGCAACCCGAGTTGCACCTGCGCGCGGATCGCAAGGTTGCATATGAGCGGGTCGCCGAAGTGATGTCCGATGCGCAGGCCGGCGGCCTGACGAAGCTCGGTTTCGTGACAGAGCCGAAGGCAAAGGCGAAGTAGCGCACGCGGCCAGCAAGGCCACGCCTAGCCGGCCGCACCTCGCCGGCCGCACCTCGCCGGCAGCGCCCAAAGTAAAAGGCCTTCATCGCCAGATGAAGGCCTTTTTTCATGCGCACGCGGGCGCCTTCGGGCGGCGGGCTCTTCGGCGGTATCGGTTGCGCCTCGAGCAACGCAAATGCGGCTACCGTGGTCTGCACGGACTGCGCTTTCTGCCCTATCTGGCTCGCAACATATGCGGCCACCGTATTCCGCTCAGAACTTCCTTCGCGAAATGGGATTTCAATATAGGCCCGCCCGCGTGCGCATTCAAGGCTTCGACGATTGAAACTTGCGATTGCAGACGACGTTTCAATGACAAAACAAATTTGCAGTACTTGAAGGTCCGTGATTACGCAGCGGACGCGCGTTCGGCCGCCTCCTGCTTCGCCCGCTCCGGGCAGCCCGGCTGCTTGTATTCGCCGTGATCGAGCTTCTCGACCAGATAGTCGACGAACGCCCGCACCGCGGGCGGCATCCCCTGCCGCGACACGAACACCGCGTAGAGCTGCGGCACCGGCAGCGTCCAGCCGGGCATCACCGGCGACAGCTGGCCCGCACGCAGCGCGTTGCCGTACATCATCTCCGGCAGCGCGGCGATCCCGAGGCCATCGAGCACGGCCTCGCGGATCGTCATCAGATCGGCCGTCACGAGGCGCGGATCGTGTTCGTGCACATGCCGGGTCCCGTCCGGCGCAATCAGGTTGAACACGTGCCGGCCATCGACGCTCGGCGTGTCGAGCGTCTCGAAACGGGCAAGGTCGTCCGGCACGAGCGGCGGCGCGTTCTGGCTCAGCAGGCTCGGCGCACCGACCAGCATCTGCTCGGTGCGCCAAAGCGGCCGCACGACGATGTTCGCGTTCTGCGGCGGTTCCGAACGCACCCGCAGCGCGACGTCGATCGAATCCTCGAACAGATCGATCACGCGATTCGTCACACGAATATGAACCTTCACCTCCGGATAGCGGTGCAGGAACTCGGGCAGGATGCGCGACAGCATCGTCTGCGACAACGTGACCGGCACGCTCACGCGCACCGAACCGCGCGGCGACGCGCGCAGCTGCTGCACGGCATTCATCGCGGCCTGCGCTTCGGAGAGCATCGCCTGGCAGTGCTGGTAGAACAGCTCCCCCGCTTCCGTCAGCGCGAGCTTGCGGGTCGAGCGCTGCAGCAGCCGCACGCCGAGCGCAGCCTCGAGCTCGGTCAGGCGGCGCGACAGGCGCGACTTCGAGATCCCCAGCACGCGTTCGGCCGCTGAAAAGCCGCCGTGCTCGACGACCTGCGAGAAGTACATCAGGTCGTTCAGGTTGTGTGCGTCGATATTCATGTCATCGTTCCAATTCCAGAACAATCCATTGCGAACTACGGTGATTCAATAGGCAAATCGCTCAATATAATAGCCGTATGTTTCAAAAATAGCGCTATTCCAATTTCCCGAGGGCCTATCGCATGACGACTGCTCGCTCGCTTGACCGCACCTATCCCGCGCTGCGCACGACCGAAGGTGGCGGCTTCGTGGTCCACCGCCCGTTTCCGACCCGGCTGCTGATGGACTTCGATCCGTTCCTGCTGCTCGACGAAATGGGCCCGGTCGACTATGGCCCGGGCGAGGCCAAAGGCGCCCCCGACCATCCGCATCGCGGCTTCGAAACCGTCACCTACGTGCTCGACGGGCGCTACCAGCATCGCGATTCGGCCGGCCACGCCGGCGCGCTCGGCCCCGGCGACGTGCAGTGGATGACGGCCGGCGCCGGTGTCGTGCACAGCGAGATGCCGGCCGCGGACTTCGCACGCGCGGGCGGCCGCTCGCACGGCTTCCAGCTGTGGGTCAACCTGCCGCGACGCGACAAGCTGATCGCGCCGCGCTACCAGGAGATCACCGCCGATCGCATCCCGGCCGCGACGTCTCCGGACGGCCATGCGCGCGTGCGCGTGATCGCGGGTGAAGCATTCGGCGTGAAGGCCGCCATCGAGACGCGCACGCCGATCCTCTACCAGCATTTCACGCTCGAACCGGGCGCCACGGTCACGCAACCGGTCCCGGCCGGCTACCGTGTGTTCGCGTATCCGATCGCCGGCACGGGCTTCTATGGGCCCGACAGGCAGGCCGTCGACGCACGCCACATGGTGATTTATGGCGACGACGGCGACACGGTCACGTTCTCCGCCGGCGATGCGCCGCTCGACCTGCTGCTGATCGGCGGTGTACCGCTCAACGAGCCGATCGTGCGCTACGGCCCGTTCGTGATGAATACCGAGGAAGAGATCCGGCAGGCAGTCGCCGACTATCAGAGCGGCCGCATGGGCTGCATCGCTCCCTGACGTCGTCGATTCGGGGCGCGAGTGCCGCACACGCGCCGGATTTGCGTCACAATGAGTTCTTGAATCATGTGGTCGCCCGCCACCAGAAGGAACCCGTCCCCTTGAATTTCGAACACCTGATCCAGATCAACGCCGACGATCCGGCCGTGCCCACCCTGACCCGCGACCAGCTCTGGGAAGGCCTCGTGCTGCGCGCCGAACAGCCGCAGCTGTTCGTGATCGGCCTCGACAGCTGCGTCATCCATGAACGAACCGTGACCACGCTCGAGCGCGAGCTGCACTTTGGCAGCGCGACCGTGCGCGACCGCGTGACGTTCACGCCGAACGAACAGGTCCGCTACGACATCCACGCGGCGGACGGCGAGATCGGCGGGTCGCTGACGATGTCGATCGAGGAGCGCGGCGACCTGCAGCTGTTCCTGCGTTTCGAATACCGCACGACGCTCGCCGTCAGCGACGACACCGAGGACGCACGCCAGACCCACGAGATCGTCAAGGAAGCGTATCGCACGTCGGACATCGACACCGTCCGGCTGATCCGCGAATACGCGCAGGGGCGCAAGGACCCCGATCCCCTGCACTGATCGCAGCGGCGGCCGTATGCCCAGCCGTATGCCCGTATACGGCCGCCCTTTAGATTCACACTATCGGCTTCTTGATTTCGGTTGATAAAGAGTTTTTGTAAATGGGAATGGTTATCATTTAGAATTCATTCCATCGCATCGCCTTGAACGACGAACCGAATGACCGACATCACGCACTCGACCACGCTGACCTTGCGTCGTACCACCGGCGCCCAGGGAGTCACCCGCCAGAAGACGGCGGCGGTCACGACACCGGCGAAACCTGCCGGTGCGGGCCGCGATGCCGGCACACGGGTCGTCAGCAGCGATTCACTGCTGCAGGGCCGCAGCCACGTCAGCATCGCGCACAACGGGGAAACCTATCAGTTGCGCGCCACGCGGCTCGGCAAGCTGATTCTGACGAAGTAAGTACCAGGTATTGTGGGGACCACCTCCCTGAGAGGTGTTGGGCATTAGCCAGCATGACGGCTTGCACGCGAGATCTAGACCCCTTCGTGCAAACACACTCAAGCAGCCGTTACAGCAAGCCAAGCCACTTTTTTGGTTCTCGCAGAAGGAAAAAAAGCGACTCGTCTGCCGACGAGTCGCTTTTTCATTTCCGCCGCGGCCGCCATCGTCTTGACGTCGTCACTGGTCAATACGGGCTTCGTCTTCATTGGAGGTCCTGTTCGACGAGAACGTGAACAGCATGATACCGACAGGTCAGAAGCGCGACACGTCAGAAGCCCGCGAAACCCCAGAACATCAACCACCATGCGCTGTCGATCACGGCCAGCGCAGCCGCGAACCATGCGAACGCCATCAAGCGCCGCGGCCATCCCGCATACCGCCCCGTCACCTGCCATCCGAGCCACGCGCTCCACGCGTTCGCGCCAACCAGGATCGCGACGCGCACGTCCGTTGCCCAGCCGAGCGGCACGTGTTCAGCGCGCAGCAGCGACAGCGTCGTGGCCGACAGGCCGAGGAACACGCCGGCGCCCGCGAGCGGAATCAGCGCCTGCGCGAGATGGTGAAGGCGCACACGGTCGAAGCGGCCGAGCATTCGCGTCGCGCCGGCCAGCAACACGAGCAGTGCGGTGCCATAAATGAGCCCCGTGCCGACGATGTAGCCGACGATGAGCCCGCCATCGAGCCACGAGAACACGTCGTTGCGGTCCGGATAATGCGTGAGCAGGAACCACGGCGCATTGGTCTCGAGCGGCCACGTGATGTCGCGATCGATCAGCCAGCCCGCGAGCGCCTGCTTGATCTGCACGAACCACGGACTGACGGTCCAGTGGAACGCGCCGATTGCGACGCCGAGCAGGCCGTACAGGATCAATGCGGTATCCCACGGGTTTGCGTGCTCCGCGCCGAGCTTGACGACCTCTTCGGACGGCGAACGCCACGACAGCGAGATCGCGTCGCGGTGCCCGCTGCAGCGGCCGCACATATGGCACGCGGACGCGCCCCTCATGTTGCGCAGCGGCACGAGCGGCGCGCAGTTGATCGGAATCACGCGATGTCCGTGTTCACCGTTCTTGTACGAACGGCGCCACGCGTCCTCGTCGACCTTGTAGCGCATCGGCGCGAGCCGCGACAGCAGCCCGAAGACACCGTTGACCGGGCACAGATACTTGCACCACACGCGCTTCTCGCGACCGTACAGCAGGCCGATCACGATCGCCCCGACAGTCGAGCCGCCAAGTACGAACAGCACCGCGAGCGGATACTGGTACACGCTGACCATCTGTCCGTAGATCGTCGTCATCCCGAACGCGACGAACGGCCAGCCGCCCCACCGCACCCAGCGCGGAATCGCACGGCCGCGGCCGAACTTGCTTGCATATTCGGTGAGCGCGCCCTCCGGGCACAGCACACCGCACCAGACGCGACCGAGCATCACCATCGACAGCAGCACGAACGGCCACCAGATGCCCCAGAACACGAATTGCGCGGCGAGCGTCAGGTTGCTCCACAGGTGCGCGGAATCATCGGGCAGCGGGATGATCGCCGGCACGATGATCAGGAACGCATAGACGGCCACCACGACCCACTGGATGCCGCGGATCAATGCGCCGTGGCGCTGCATCCATTGACCGGCCAGTGCGATCAGGCCCGGTTTCGTGCCGGCGACCGTGCTCATGCCGTGCGCCCCGCTGCAGCAGCCGGACGCTGGCTCGCGCGCTTCATCAGCAGCCAGACGACTGCCCAGTACGCGGCGTATGCGACCAGGTTCATCAGCGCCGGATGTGCGCGGTAGCCGGTCAGCGTCGCGACGAGCGAGCCGAACGTGCCGGAATCGTCGAGGATCGCCGACGTGTCCCACACCTGCGACAGGCCGAGCGGCAGGATTTCCTTGTCGATCAACTTGTCGACGCCGGTCTGGAACAAGCCCGCGCCAAGGAACAGCAGCATCACTTCGGTGACGCGAAAGAAGTGCCGCCACGAGAAGTACTTGCCACCGAGCTGCAGCAGGTAGAACGTCAGGAACGCAAGGCCGAGACCGAGCACGACGGCGAGCATCTGGTTGCCGTCGACATGGCCCGATTGCCCGAACCCGAGCCCGTACAGGAAAATCACCGTCTCGCTGCCCTCACGCGCGATCGCGAGCGCGACCAGCACCGCGACGCCCCACCAGTTCGAATCGCGCGTGCTCTGCTGCAGCGACTGCTCCATGTCGCGTTTCAGCGTGCGGCCGTGCCGGCGCATCCACAGCACCATCTGCACGATCAGCACGCATGCGATCAGCACCATCGCGGTCTGGAAATAGTCCTGCGCATCGCCGGACAGCACTTCGGTGAAGCCGACCAGCGCCGCGCCGAGCCCGACGGCCATCAGCAGCCCGGCGGCGACGCCCGCCCACAGATACGGCACGCCGCGGCGCGCGTCGTCGTCGCCGTTCCTCAGCCACGCATAGAGAATGCCGACGACGAGCAGCGCCTCGACGCTCTCCCGCCAGACGATGAACAAGATCTGACCCATCGAACCCTCCCTGACGTGCGGAACGCTCACGCGTCCGCACGCAGACAAAACCGCAAAAACTGCATTACTTCGCGACGATCACGCCTTGCGCCTGCTGGTGGAAATCGTCGAAAAACTTGTATTCGCCCGGCGACAGCGGCGCCACGACCACGAACGAGTCGGCGCCCGGCGCGAGCACCTTCTCCTTGCGCAGCTGCACGCTCTCGAATTCGGCGGCGCCCTTGCCGGTGTTCCTGATCTCGATCTTGAACCGCTGGCCGGCCGGCACTTCGATGCGGGCGGGATTGAGCTTGCCGTCCGCCATCTCGAGCTTGAACGTCGGAAGATCGGCGGCCTGCGCGGCGCCGGCGACGAGAAGCGCAGCGGCCGCGGCAACGAATTTCTGGGGGAATTTCATTCTTGGTTCTCTACGACGACGGCGCGCCCGAGGCGCGCCGTCCGATATGCGAGATCAGTAACCGCCCTTCTTGCCGATGCCGGCGAACGGGAAGTCGTATTCGAGCGTGATCGGCTTGAACCACGCACCCACGCCGGTTTCCTTGTCGACGTGGCGGCCGAACGCCATGTGGCCCGTCTGCATCGGCGGCTTGACCGTCATCGTCAGGTGGTACTTGCCCGGGCCGTTCAGCTTCACGTTGTCGCCGTAGTGCGGGCCGTCGCTCGCGACCATGCCCATCAGGTCGCCTTCGGCCTTCCACTTCGCATCGCCCTGCTTGGTGAGCTTGTAGGTGACCTGCAGGTACGGCATCCAGTCGCCTTCGGCGAAGCCCGTCGGGTTGTTCTTGACCGAGTGGATGTCGGCCTCGAGGTGGATGTCCGAATCCGATGCCTTGCGCATCATCCCTTCCGGTTCCATCGTGATCGGCTGCAGGTACACCGCGCCGATTTCCATCCCGCCCTGGATCTGCTGCTTGCCGATCGGATACTCGGCGGCGGACGCCGACATGGCGGCCAGCGCCGCCGCTACCGCAACCGAAGTGCGGATGAACGAAGAACCCAACATGGACACTCCTTGTTTTTATCTGACAGAAGCGCGGCCGCCCCTCCGGACGGCCAGCTGACAAACACTAACGCGAGGAAGAACGTTAATGCGAACAATTCTCAATAATTGCGGAGTTTAGCACTGAACGCGCGCAGCGACAAACCGGCAACCGTGTAAAACCCTGATTCGACAAGGCTTACAGACGGTTTACCGGCCGCCTTCGGTAACAGTCGGAAAGACTTACTGGATGCCGCTCACGTGATCGCCGACGTTCGCGCCGAACAGCCGTTCGCGCAGCAGCGCAAGCTGGTCGCGCGTGGCGGCCGCCTTTTCGAACTCGAGATTCTTCGCGTAATCGGCCATCTGCTTCTCGAGGCGCTTGATTTCCTTCGCGATCTGCTTCTCGGACATGTCCTCGAGCTTCGCGCGCTGCTGCGCTTCCTTCAGCTCCGCACGCGCGTCGTCGGCGTTGTAGACGCCATCGATGATGTCCTTGATGCGCTTCACGACGCCGCGCGGCGTAATGCCCATCCTCTCGTTGTACGCGATCTGCTTCGCGCGGCGCCGCTCGGTTTCGCCGATTGCGCGCTTCATCGACTCGGTCATGTTGTCCGCGTAGAGGATCGCCTTGCCGTTCACGTTGCGCGCTGCGCGGCCGATCGTCTGGATCAGCGAGCGCTCGGCCCGCAGGAAGCCTTCCTTGTCCGCATCGAGGATCGCGACGAGCGACACCTCGGGGATGTCCAGCCCTTCCCGCAGCAGGTTGATCCCGACCAGCACGTCGAACGTGCCGAGCCGCAGGTCGCGGATGATCTCGACCCGCTCGACCGTATCGATGTCGCTGTGCAGGTAGCGCACCTTCACGCCGTGATCGGCGAGAAACTCGGTGAGCTGCTCGGCCATCCGCTTCGTCAGCACGGTGATCAGCACGCGCTCCCCGGCCTTCACGCGCGCGTTGATCTCGGCGAGCACGTCGTCGACCTGCGAGCTCGCCGGCCGAACTTCGATTTCCGGATCGACGAGGCCCGTCGGCCGCACGACCTGCTCGGCGATCTGGCCGGTCACGCGCTTCTCGTAGTCGGCCGGCGTCGCCGACACGAAGATCACCTGGCGCATCTTGCGCTCGAACTCGTGGAACTTGAGCGGCCGGTTGTCGAGCGCCGACGGCAGCCGGAAGCCGTAGTTGACGAGGTTCTCCTTGCGTGCGCGGTCGCCGTTGTACATCCCGTTCAACTGGCCGATCAGCACGTGCGATTCGTCGAGCAGCATCAGCGCGTCGGGTGGCAGGTAATCGACGAGCGTCGGCGGCGGCTCGCCCGGCGCGGCGCCGGAGAAGTGCCGCGAATAGTTCTCGATGCCCTTGCAGAAGCCGAGCTCCTGCAGCATCTCGAGATCGAAGCGGGTGCGCTGCTCGAGGCGCTGCGCCTCGACCAGCTTGCTGTCGCCGTGGAAGAACTCGAGGCGCTCGCGCAGTTCGTCCTTGATCGTCTCGACCGCACGCATCACGGTGTCGCGCGGCGTCACGTAGTGCGACGACGGATACACGGTAAAGCGCGGGATCTTCTGCCGCACGCGGCCCGTCAGCGGGTCGAACAGCTGCAGTGTGTCGACCTCGTCGTCGAACAGCTCGACGCGCACCGCCATCTCCGCGTGCTCGGCCGGGAAGATGTCGATCGTGTCGCCGCGCACGCGGAACGTGCCGCGCTGGAAATCCTGCTCGTTGCGCGTGTACTGCATCGCGATCAGCCTCGCGATCACCTCGCGCTGGCCGAGCTTGTCGCCCGTGCGCAGCGTCAGGATCATCTGGTGGTATTCGGACGGGTTGCCGATACCGTAGATCGCCGACACCGTCGCGACGATCACCACGTCGCGCCGCTCCATCAGGCTCTTCGTCGCCGACAGCCGCATCTGCTCGATGTGCTCGTTGATCGACGAGTCCTTTTCGATGAACAGGTCGCGCTGCGGCACATACGCTTCCGGCTGGTAGTAGTCGTAGTACGACACGAAGTACTCGACCGCATTGCGCGGGAAGAACTCGCGGAACTCCGCGTAGAGCTGCGCGGCGAGCGTCTTGTTCGGCGCGAATACGATCGCCGGGCGGCCGAGCCGCGCGATCGTGTTCGCCATCGTGTAGGTCTTGCCCGAGCCGGTCACGCCGAGCAGCGTCTGGAACGAGAGGCCGTCCTCGATGCCTTCGACCAGCGTCGCGATCGCGGTCGGCTGGTCGCCTGCGGGCAGATACGGTTGATAGAGCTGGAACGGCGACCCGTCGAAGGTCACGAATTTCGATTCGTCGAGCGCGTCGCCGACTTCGGCATGAGCATGATGTTCGGACATGGAATGCGCCGGAGCGAAAACAAAAGATCATTCTAGCGCGTCGCCGCCGGGCGGACTGCTGTCCGCTCCTGACGCGCGACCTCGGCCGGAAATCGCGAATCGGCCCATCACGATGCGAAAATCCGCCGCGAATTCGCTACAATGTCCGACTGCTGCGCTTTCCGGCGTCGTGCCCCGGCCGCCGCGCCCCGCCCGCCCGATGAAAGCCTGACCCTCTTTTCACTACTGCCGAATCATCATGTCGCTCTTCTCCGCTGTCCAGCTTGCTCCCCGCGACCCGATCCTGGGCCTGAACGAAGCCTTCAACGCCGATACCCGCCCGACCAAGGTCAACCTCGGCGTCGGCGTGTACACGAACGAGGAAGGCAAGATTCCGCTGCTGCGCGCGGTCCGTGAAGCAGAGAAGGCGCGTGTCGACGCAGGCCTGCCGCGCGGCTACCTGCCGATCGACGGCATCGCCGCCTACGACGCCGCCGTGCAGAAGCTGCTGCTCGGCAACGATTCGCCGCTGATCGCCGCTGGTCGCGTGGTCACGGCCCAGGCACTGGGCGGCACGGGCGCGCTGAAGATCGGCGCGGATTTCCTGCGTACGGTGAACCCGAACGTGAAGGTCGCGATCAGCGATCCGAGCTGGGAAAACCACCGCGCGCTGTTCGAAGCGGCCGGCTTCGAAGTCGTCGCCTATCCGTACTATGACGCGGCGACGAATGGCGTGAACTTCGAAGGCATGCTGTCGGCGCTGAACGGCTACGACGCAGGCACGATCGTCGTGCTGCACGCGTGCTGCCACAACCCGACGGGCGTGGACCTCACCGATGCGCAATGGCAGCAGATCGTCGACGTCGTGAAGGCACGCAACCTCGTGCCGTTCCTCGATATCGCGTATCAGGGCTTCGGCGAGAACATCGAAGCCGATGCCGCAGCCGTGCGACTGTTCGCCGCGGCGGACCTGAACGCATTCGTGTCGTCGTCGTTCTCGAAGTCGTTCTCGCTGTACGGCGAGCGCGTCGGCGCGCTGTCGATCATCACGTCGAGCAAGGACGAAGCGACGCGCGTGCTGTCGCAGCTCAAGCGCGTGATCCGCACGAACTATTCGAACCCGCCGACGCACGGCGGCGCCGTGGTCGCCGCGGTGCTCGCGTCGCCGGAACTGCACGCATCGTGGGTGCAGGAACTCGGCGAAATGCGCGACCGCATCCGCGCGATGCGCAACGGCCTCGTCGAGCGCCTGAAGGCGAGCGGCGTCGATCGCGACTTCAGCTTCATCAACGAGCAGCGCGGGATGTTCTCGTACTCGGGCCTGACGTCGGCGCAAGTCGACCGCCTGCGCGACGAGTTCGGCATCTACGCGGTCGGCACGGGCCGGATCTGCGTCGCGGCGCTGAACACGCGCAACCTCGACGTGGTCGCCAACGCGGTCGCAGCCGTCCTGAAGTAATACGCCGCATCGGTGGCGGCATCGCCTGATGCCGCCGCGCCGACATGAAAAACGCGCTCCTCGGAGCGCGTTTTTTTGTGCGTGAACCGAGCCACCGGCCAACAGCGGCCGGCGTGTTTCGCGGCAATCGATGCCCGGTTACTGCATGAACCAGCCGTGACTGACGACGACGGACTGGCCGGTCAGCGCCGCGCTCGGGAACGCCGACAGGAACAGCACCGTCTGCGCGACGTCCTGCACCGTCGTGAACACGCCATCGACCGTGTTGCCGAGCATCACCTTCTTCACCACTTCTTCTTCGCTGATGCCGAGTTCCTTCGCCTGCTCCGGAATCTGCTTGTCGACGAGCGGCGTGCGCACGAAGCCCGGGCACACCACGTGCGAGCGCACGTTGTGCTTCGCGCCCTCCTTCGCCAGCACGCGCGCGAGGCCGAGCAGCCCGTGTTTCGCGGTCACGTAGGCCGACTTCAGCGGCGACGCTTCGTGCGAGTGCACCGAGCCCATGTAGATCACGACACCGCCGCGATCGTCCTTGTACATGTGCTTGAGCGCGGCCTTCGTCGTCAGGAACGCGCCGTCGACGTGGATCGCCTGCATCTTCTTCCAGTCGGCGAACGAGTAGTTCTCGATCGGGTTGACGATCTGGATGCCCGCGTTCGACACGAGGATATCGACCGAGCCGAATGCTTCGGCAACCTTGTCGATGCCGCTGTTGACGGCTTCTTCGTTCGTCACGTCCATCGCGACGCCGATCGCCTTGCCGCCCGCGTTGATGATCTCTTGCGCGACCGCGTTCGCACCGTCCTGGTTCAGGTCGGCGATCGCGACCGCCGCGCCGGCCTTCGCCAGCTCGAGCGCGATTTCCTTGCCGATGCCGCTTGCGGCGCCCGTGACGACTGCCACCTTGCCTCTCAAATCCGCTGCCATGCACGTCTCCTTCGATGTCGGGTCAATTCGCGGATCCGCCGCACGAGCCGCGATCGACGTGCGACCGGCGGCGGACAAGCCGCTATTGTGCATGATCCGGTTCCGCTTTTTGCGCCCAAAACGTCTAAGCTTAAGGTCGGTCATGTCACGCAGGAGGCACCCATGCACTATCGACGGCTTGGCCGCTCCGGCCTGCAGATCAGCGCGCTGTCGCTCGGCTCGTGGGTCACGTACGGCAACCAGGTCGATCGCCGCGACGCACGCGAATGCCTCGCGGCGGCACGCGACGCCGGCGTCAATTTCTTCGACAACGCCGAGGTCTACGCGGGTGGCAAATCCGAGGAAATCATGGGGCATGCGCTCAAGTCACTCGGTTGGCCGCGCGTCAGCTACATCGTGTCGACGAAATTCTTCTGGGGGCTCGCGGAAGCGCCGAATCAATATCACACGCTGAATCGCAAATATCTGCTGAACGCGATCGACGGGTCGCTGCACCGGCTGCAACTCGACTACGTCGACCTCGTCTATTGCCATCGCCCCGATCCGCATACGCCGCTCGAGGAAACCGTGTGGACGATGAGCGACATGATCGCGCGCGGCAAGGCGCTGTACTGGGGGACGTCCGAGTGGAGCGCGGACGAGATCCGTGCGGCGTGCGAAATTGCCGAGCGCCATCATCTGCGCAAGCCGGTGGTCGAGCAGCCGCAATACAACCTGTTTCACCGTACGCGGGTGGAACAGGAATATGCGCGACTCTACGAGGATTACGGGCTCGGCCTCACGACCTGGAGCCCGTTGGCGTCAGGCCTCCTCACGGGCAAATACCGGCACGGCATCCCGCCTGGCAGCCGCGCGCAAGTGCAAGGTTATGACTGGCTCCGAGAAAGGCTGACCGACCCGGGCAGGAACGAGATCGTCGAACGGCTCGGCCGGATCGCCGACGAACTCGGCTGCAATGTCGGTCAACTGGCGATCGCCTGGGTGCTGGCCAATCCCCATGTCAGCTCGGTCATCACCGGCGCGTCCCGAATCGAGCAGATCGCCGAGAACATGCGCGCACTCGATGTCGTCGCGAAGCTGTCGCCCGAGATCAAGCAGCGTATCGAAGACTTGGTCGGCAACGCGTACGATTGAGACGCTTGCCGGCCACTCGCATACCTCGCGTACAATACGCGGCCGCGTCGACGCCCACCTGGCCTGCCACACCTCGCCAGGCGCATGCGATCGGCGGGCTTTTACCGATTCACCTTCCGTTCCAGGCAGTCCGTCATGCTCAGCTATCGTCACGGTTTTCACGCAGGCAACCACGCGGACGTGCTCAAGCACGCCGTCGTCGTCCAACTGCTGCGCCACCTGAACAAGAAAGACAAGTCGTACTGGTACATCGACACGCACGCCGGCGCAGGCGTGTACTCGCTGCGCGACGGCTACGCGGCGAAGACCTCGGAGTTCGACACCGGCATCGGCCGCCTGTGGAACGACAAGAACCTGCCGCCAGTGCTCGCCGAATACGTTGACGAAGTGCGTGCACTGAACGACGACGGCGAGTTGCGCTTCTACCCGGGCTCGCCGTACATCGCGTGGCGACTGATGCGCGAACAGGACCGGATGCGCCTGTTCGAGATGCACAGCACCGAGATCGACGTGCTGCGCCACAATTTCCGCGATGCCGGCCGGCGCGCGATGATCTTTTCCGGCGACGGCTTCGAGGGTATCAAGGCGTTGCTGCCGCCCGCGCCGCGGCGTGCGCTCGTGCTGATCGATCCGTCGTACGAGGACAAGAAGGACTACGCACGCACGCTCGCGTGCGTGATGGAATGCCTGAAGCGTTTTGCGACCGGTTGCTATGCGATCTGGTACCCGCAAGTCGCACGCACCGAATCCCAGCGCTTTGCCGAGCAACTGAAACGCCTGCAGCCGGACAACTGGTTGCACCTCAGCCTGACCGTGTCGAATCCGCCGGCGGACGGACTCGGCTTGTACGGCAGCGGGATGTTCATCCTGAATCCCCCGTTCACGCTCGCACAGAGCATGAGGGACGCATTGCCCTACCTGACCGAAACTCTCGGACAGGATAGCGGCGCCCGGTGCGAGATCGAACACCGGGGAAATTGAGCACGCACGCGTGAATCAGGGTTGCCGCGGTTGGGGCTGCGGCACGGGTCTCGCCTGACCGGCCGGCGGCGTCCCCCATCCGGGAACGTTGATATAGGGTGCGACGAACAGCGGTACCGAGGTGTTCGGCGTCTGCTCGGCCGGTGCGCGAATTCGCGCCGGCTCGACGATCGGCTCCGACGAAAATGGCGCGGTCTGCAGCAGCAATCCGCTTTTGCCATCCTGGATGCCGCGTTGCGTATCGAGGACCAGCGGCTGGGTTGCGGTCGCCGCGTGGGCAACGAGCCCATGAACGAGTAACGCCCCTACCAGACCGAGATGCACGCATGCCGCTCCGCACGCATCGAGACTCAAGCGCATGGTCTTGCCTCACCGATTGAAAAACAGGCCCATACCTTAACGCTACGCGGCCGACTCCACCAGATACGTCGCACAAAAACGTCGCATAAAAAACAAAGCCCCGTCGACACGGGGCTTGCTTATCGTGCAGCGCCACACGGCGCTTGACGGACTCCGATTACAGCGAGTAGCCGCCGGTTTCGAGCGAACGGATACGTTGCTCGAGCTGGACGACGTCCGACGACGTTGCGAGGTAAGCCTCACGGCGCTCACGTTCTGCGGATTCGAACCAGTTGCTCAGCTTTTCGACGATATAGGCGATCATGATGTTCTCCAAGGAAGGGGGACCCCTGGCGAATCGGTGTTCAGGGATTTCCCGTATAGGGTTATCCCGAATTATAACGACAATGCACCACGACGCCAGTGAAATGCGCGCATGGATGTCATTCCAAATTGGAATGCAAGGCCACGAAAACCTCGCAACCCATTGATTTTATTGATATTACGATAATGGGTGCGGCCAGCCTGTCGAATCCATGCACTATTCTGGTTCGGCCACCGTGTCAGCAAGACGCGCCAAAATCGGGCATTCGGGTCGTGCGTCACCGTGACAGTGCGCGGCGAGATCGGCCAGCGTATTGCGCATGTCCGTCAGTTCCGCGATACGTTCGTCGAGCTCGGACACGTGTTCGAGCGCAATCGACTTCACTTCTGCGCTGGCACGGGACCTGTCTTGCCAGAGCGTCAGCAGTTTGCGGATATCTTCGACGAGAAAGCCGAGTCGCCTGGCCTGGCGAATGAAGCGCAGTACATGGATCTCATCGGCACCGTAGATCCGGTATCCCGAATCCGTACGCTTGGTCGGCGTTAGAAGACCCACTTGCTCGTAGTACCGGATCATTTTTGCGCTAACCCCGGATTCGCGCGAAGCATCGCCGATGTTCATTCCACTCCTCTCGATCAGATACCTTTTCCGAAGCAAATCACGAACCGCCGGCACGCGCATTTACTGTCGGTAGCTTGATCGTATCAAAATCGTGTCGCGCCCACCGCAGCGCGCAAAGAAGTGAGACGTATGCGTGTTCGATCAAGGAAGGAGGATGCGGCGGACTGCGTATGACCAGGTGGCGCAGGGAGCCCCACGCATTTCCGCCGCGCCAATGCAAAAACCCCCGCCTGTCGGGCGGGGGTTCTTGGCTTAGGGAGCCTGACGATTACCTACTTTCACACGGGAATCCGCACTATCATCGGCGTAGAGTCGTTTCACGGTCCTGTTCGGGATGGGAAGGGGTGGGACCGACTCGCTATGGTCATCAGGCAAAAGGGG
>NZ_QTQP01000007.1 GCF_003854275.1 Burkholderia sp. Bp8963 | reverse complement strand
CCTGACGCAGGATCGAGCGCAGCGCGCGCGCGAAGGTCATCCCGATCCGCTCGTTCACCTGCGTCTGGCCGATGCCGGACAGGTCGTATTCGATCGGATCCTCGACCGTCATGATGTTGGTCGTCGCCGTTTCGAGCCGCGACATCGACGCGTACAGCGTCGTCGTCTTGCCCGAGCCGGTCGGACCCGTGACGAGCACGATGCCGTGCGGGCGCGAGATCAGCTTGTCGAACTGGCCGAGCGTGTCGCGGCCCATCCCGAGCGCTTCGAGGTTCAGGCGCGCCGCATCTTTTTCGAGCAGACGCAGCACCGCGCGCTCGCCGTGCCCGGTCGGCAGCGTCGACACGCGCACGTCGACCGGCCGGCCGCCGACCCGCAGCGTGATGCGGCCGTCCTGCGGCAGGCGCTTCTCGGCGATGTCGAGCTGCGCCATGATCTTGATCCGCGAGATCAGCGCGCCGTGCAGTGCCTTCTTCGGACGCACGACGTCGCGTAGCGTGCCGTCGACGCGGAAACGAACGACCGACGCATTCTCGAACGGCTCGATGTGGATGTCCGACGCCTGCTCGCGTGCCGCTTGCGTGAGCAGCGCGTTGATCATCCGGATGATCGGCGCGTCGTCTTCCGATTCGAGCAAATCCTCGACTTCGGGGATGTCCTGCATCAGCCGCGACAGGTCGACTTCGCCTTCGACCTCGCCGACCACCTGCGCGGCGCTGCCGTCCTGGCGCGCGTAGGCCTGGTTGATCGCGTGCGCGAGTTCGTCGGCCGGCAGGCGCAGCACCGAGATCGAACCGAAGTTGCGCGCGATCTCCGCGAGCGCCGCGTCGTTCGTGCGTTCGCTGATCCACACTTCGAGCGTGTCCTCGTGCTGATGCGCGATCAGGACCTGTCCGCCTTTCGCGAAGCTATACGGCAGCAGCCGCGCGGCGAGCGGCGACGGCGCCTGCCGTTCGTCCGGCGCGCCTTCGTGGGTGGACGCGAGCGCCTCGGTCACTGCGACACTCCCGGCGTGGCCGTCAGCGGCTGCTGCGGCACCGTCTGCTGCGGGACGCTCTGCGGCTGCGGGGCCGACGGTTGCGACTGCGGTTGCTGCGGTGCCTGCGGGCTCTGCTGCTCGCGGCGCATCTTCGTCAGGTCGAACAGGTTCATCGCCGGCGAACCGCCCTGGCTCGGGCCCAGCGGCATCGGCGGCACGACCGGATCGTCCTTGTCGCGAATGATGTTGTTGTCCGAGCGATATGCGCCCGTCACGCCCTGGATGTAGTCGTAGCGGTTCGCCGAGACCGCCTGCGCGGTTGCGCGGTCGCTGATGATCACCGGCCGCAGGAACACCATCAGGTTGGTCTTCTGCCGCTGCTTGGTTTCCGAGCGGAACAGCTGGCCGATCCACGGGATATCGCCGAGCAGCGGCACCTTGCTGTTCGACACCTGGTAGTTGTCCTGCATCAAGCCGCCGAGCACGATGATCTCGCCGTTGTCCGCGAGCACCGTCGACTGGATCGAGCGCTTGTTGAACGTCGGGCCGGCCGGGTTCGTCACCGTGTTCGTCGTGCCGCTCACGACCGACGAATCCTCGGTATAGAGCTGCAGCTTCAGGATCCCGCCGTCGGTAATCTGCGGCTTCACGTGCAGCGTGAGGCCGACGTCGCGGCGGTCGAAGGTGTTGAATGCGTTGCCCGTCGTCCCGCTCGTCAGGTTCGAATACGAGCCCGTCGCGATCGGCACGTTCTGGCCGACGACGATCTTCGCTTCCTCGTTGTCGAGCGTGATCAGGTTCGGCGTCGACAGCACGTTCGCGTCGCTGACGCCCGCGAAGTACTGCAGCAGCGCGCCGAGGCCCTGCACGCCGAACATGTTGTGAAGCCAGCCGACGTTGAGGCCCTGCGTCAGCGTTTGCGACAGGCCCGCGAGCCCCGCCGCGCCACCGGTCGCGACCGCCGCCGACACATTCAGGATGTTGCTGCCGCTCACGTTGCCCGCGGTGCTTGCGAGGTTCGTGCCGGCCAGCACGTTGCCGCTGCCGACCTGCCACTGGATGCCGAGGTTGCCGGCCGTCGTCGAGTTCAGCTCGACGATCAGCGCCTCGAGGTAGACCTGCGCGCGCCGCGCGTCGAGCTGGTCGATCACCGCGCGCAGGTTCCGGTAGACCGGATCCGGCGCGGTGACGATCAGCGAATTCGTCGCCGCATCGGCCTGGATCATGCCGCCCGGCTGGTTCTCGTCGCCGCTCTTCTCCTTGTCGCCGCCGAGCAGGCCTGCGCTGCCCAGGCCGCCGCCCGACGCTGTGCCGCCGCCGTAGCTCGACGACGAGCCGCTCATCGACGACGGCAGCGGCGGGGTGCCCGCGGTGCCGGTCGAGAAGTTGCCGCTCTGCGACAAGCTGCCCTGGTTGAACGCGTTCGCGTCGTTCGACGCCGCCGACGCACCGCTTTCGGTGCTGCTCTTGCCGAGCATCCCGCGCAGCGTCTTCGCGAGCTTCACCGCGTCGGCATTGCGCAGCGGCACCACGTGCATGTTGCCGGGCACGGTGCTCGGCGCGTCGAGCTGCTGCGCAATGCGCTTCGCAGCCGCGAGGCGCGACGCGTTCGACGCGCGCAGCATCAGCGAGTTGGTGCGCGGATCGGCCGTGACCGATACCTTCAGCGTCGCGTCGCTGTTGCCGATCGCACCGGGGTCGAGCAACTTGCCGAGCTGCGCGGCGACGTCGATCGCGTTCGCATTCCTGAGCGGCACGACCAGCACCTGCGCGCCGGCCGCGTTGTCGACGCCGGCGATGATCTGCGCGATGCGGCGCACGTTGTCCGCGTAATCGGTCACGACGATCGTGTTGTTCGCCGGATACGCGGTGACCGTGTTGTTCGGCGAGATCAGCGGCCGCAGCACCGGCAGCAGGTTGTTCGCCGATTCGTTGTGCAGTTCGAACACCTGCGTGACGACCTGGTCGCCGCGCGCCTGCGGCGTGTTGCCGACGTAGGTCGGCACGCCCTGCAGCTTCGCGTCGGCCTCGGGCACGACCTTCAGCACGCCGTGGTCCTGCACGAGCGCGAAGCCCTGCATCCGCAGCGCGGATTGCAGCGTCTTCAGTGCCTGGTCTTCCGGCACCGGGCGTTCGGCGACGAGATTGAGCTGCCCCTTCACGCGGGGGTCGACGATGATGGTCTTGCCGGTCGCAGCGCCGATCGCCTTCGCGACCTGATCGATATCGGCGTTGACGAAATTGAGCGTGACCTGGGCGTAGGCGGCCTGCGAAACGATGATGCCTGCGACTATCAGAGTCGTGGCGACGCGCCGCATAACGTAGCGATTTCTTGTCATGGATGAATGGGTCGATGCCGGCTCAGGCCACATCCGGCGGTATTACTGGATCCAAATCCGAAAAAAGCGACATTAGCAGTTTTTCATGTCCGAAATATCACATCGTCCCGAGGACTGTCTCACATACGACAGAAATGCGGACATGCGTATGCCAGATGTAAGGTTCGGAGCCGGTCTCCGCTCGCGCGCCTGTCATAATCATTTTCAGGATGAACCGAAACGAAAATGCGGTATAACCCGGCATTCGTCGCCGTGGCACACGCAACGCCGGTTGCTCTCGGTATGATACGAGCGACGCGATGCGCGTCGCGCGAATTCCGGGCACGGGTTTTCCCGCCCCCAGCCCATTTCCGCTTCCTTGCACGATGAACAGACGCTTCGTTTCGATCGCGTGTTTGATCACTGTCGGCGCCGCTTTCACCGGCGGAAACGCACGCGCCGATTGTTTCGACGAAGCGGCCCGCTACCAGCAGGTCAATCCGCTGATCCTGCGCGCGATCGCGTGGCAGGAGTCGCACAACCGGCCCGACGCGCTGAACAAGAATGCGAACGGCTCGACCGACTACGGTCTCATGCAGATCAATTCGATTCATCTGCCGACGCTGTCGCGCTACGGGATCGGTCGCGACACGCTGATGCAACCGTGCAAGAACGTCTATATCGCCGCGTGGCACCTGCGGCAGAAAATGAACCGGTACGGCAACACGTGGCAGGCGGTCGGCGCCTATCATTCTGAAACACCCACGCTGCGCGACAAGTACGCGAAGCAGATCGCCGGCATCCTCACGCAGTGGAAGCTGCTGCCGCCGCAGCCCTGACCGGGCGCCGCGGCCGCGCTTGACGTGGCGCCGGCCGGCCGGCGCGCGTTTGATGCACAATGCGGGCTCACGCCGCAGCTTTGCCCCGCGCCCGGCTCGCGCTGATCGTGCTGATCGCGCCCCGGAGAGGCCACGCCGCGGCCGCTTTTTCACTTTTCCGTTGGTGCATATCGTTATGAATCCGGCAATGAACCAGCCGTTGCCCGTCACCGTGCTGTCCGGCTTTCTCGGCGCCGGCAAGACCACGCTGCTCAACCATATCCTCGCGAACCGCGCGGGCCTGAAGGTCGCCGTGATCGTCAACGATCTCGCGGCGGTCAACATCGACGCATCGCTCGTGCGCGATGCGCAGGCGCTGTCGCATGTCGAGGAACGCCTCGTCGAGATGTCGAACGGCTGCATCTGCTGCACGCTGCGCGATGACCTGCTCGTCGAGATCCGCAAGCTTGCCGAGGATGGTCGCTTCGACGCGATCCTGATCGAGTCGACCGGCATCGCCGAGCCGATGCCGATCGCCGAAACCTTCACGTTCGTCGACGACGACGGCACGTCGCTCGGCGATCTCGCGCGGCTCGACACGCTCGTTACGGTGGTCGACGCATTCAATTTCCTGCGCGACTACGGCTCGGACGACGCGCTCGCCGCGCGCGGCATCGCGGCCACCGACGAAGACGATCGCACGCTCGTCGAGCTGCTGATCGAGCAGATCGAGTTCTGCGACGTGCTCGTGATCAACAAGGCCGACCTCGTCAGCGCGGACGAACTCGCACGCCTGCAGCACATCCTTGCGCGGCTGAACCCGCGCGCGCACCAGGTCGTGTCGACATTCGGCGACGTGCCGCTTCGCGAGGTGCTGAACACGAGCCGCTTCGATTTCGACGCGGCCGCGAACGCGCCGGGCTGGCTCGCATCGCTCGAGCATGCGCATGATCACGACCATGCGCACGTGCACGGCGAGGCGGACGAATTCGGGATCGGCAACTTCGTTTACCGTGCGCGCCGGCCATTCCATCCGGCACGGCTCTGGGCGCTGCTGCATCAGGAATGGCCCGGCGTGCTGCGCAGCAAGGGCTTCTTCTGGCTCGCGACGCGCAACGACATCGCCGGCTCGCTGTCGCAGGCGGGCGGCGTGTGCCGGCACGGGCCGGCGGGCTCGTGGTGGGCCGCGCAGGATCGCTCGGAATGGCCGGACGACGACGAGCTGCTCGCCGAGATCCGCGCGGAATGGCAGGGCGACCTCGACGACCGTTCGGTTGGCGACCGCCGGCAGGAACTCGTGCTGATCGGTATCGAACTCGACATGGCCGCATGGCGTGCGAAGCTCGACGCGTGCCTGTTGACCGATGCGGAATTCGCGCTCGGTGAAGCGGGATGGTCAGCATTCGACGACCCGTTCCCGGCATGGGATATCGACTCGCACGACGACGACGACCACGGCGATGCGCAGATCCTGCACCATTCGTAACAACCGTTAAATCTTGCAAGAGCGGCGCGATCTGTGGCGAAAAAGCCGCGCGCTGCAATAAAAAAAACCCGCCGAATGGCGGGTTTTTTCTGAACAGGCGCTGAGATTAACGCTTGTTGACGGCGTCCTTGAACGCCTTGCCAGCCGTGAACTTGACCGTCTTGGCTGCCGGGATCTTGATGGTTTCGCCGGTCTTCGGGTTGCGGCCCGTACGTGCTGCGCGCTTGCCCGAACCGAAGCTGCCGAAGCCGATCAGCTGAACCGCATCGCCCTTCGACACGGCTTTCTTGATGACTTCGAGCAGCGTGTCCAGCGTTTCACCGGTTTGAGCCTTGCTGGCGCCCGTTTGGGCGGCGACGGCGTCGATCAGTTCCTGTTTGTTCATTAAGGTTCCTTTTTCAGGTTAGGTTTGACACGAACAGCGCGAACGCGCCGATTATACGTGCGCGAACCGTGCCGTCGAGAGTCGGACTACGACGGCACAGCGCCGAATCCTGGCCCGCGCGGCGCACCCTCCGGCATGCCGGAGACCACCCCGCGGTACGGCGCTTGCTATGATAGCGCAGCGCAAACCCAATAACGACAAGGGTTTCAAAGATTTTCTTCGGTATTTCGCCGAGTGAATCACTGGCTGCACATTTTTTGACCCGCGCCAGCCGGACAGGATCCGCAGCCGCGTCAGCCTGCTCGCGCGGTCGTTGGTTTTTGCCAACGGCCGCGCGGGTGGGGCGCCGCAATCCCTTGACAGGCTTGGTTGCCACGCATTTTGTTTCGCATGCCCGATCGACTCGTTCCTGCCACGCTCGCGTTCCGCGACGACGGCACCCTCGTCTCGCCCGAATACGGCGACGTCTATTACAGTGCCGCCGGCGCGCTCGCGCAGGCGAACCACGTGTTCGTCGCGGGCAACGGCTTGCCGCGGCGCTGGCAGGGCAGGCGCACGTTCACGATCGTCGAGACCGGGTTCGGCGCCGGCTGCAACTTCGTCGCGACCTGGGCCGCATGGCGCGACGATCCCGCGCGCTGCGAGCGCCTGCATTTCGTGTCGGTCGACAAGCATCCGTTCACGCGCGACGACTTGCGCCGCGCGGCATCGCATATCGTTGCGCACACAACCATATCGCAGGGCCTCGACACGCTGTTCGACGCACTCGTCGACGCGTGGCCGATGCTCGTGCCAGGTCTGCACCGGCTCGAATTCGACGAAGGGCGCGTCGTGCTGACGCTCGCGTTCGGCGACGTGCTCGAGCTGCTGCCGAAACTCGTGGTGCGCGCCGACGCGTTCTATTTCGACGGCTTCGCGCCATCGAAAAACGCGGACATGTGGTCGGTCGACGTGTTTCGCGCGCTCGCGCGCGTCGCCGACGACGGCGCGACATTCGCGACGTATTCGAGCTCGGGCGCGGTCAAGCAGGCACTCGACGATGCCGGCTTCGCGTATCGCAAGGTCGACGGTTTTGCGGGCAAGCACGCGATGCTCGTCGGCGAATTCGCGCCGCGCTGGCGGATGCGCCGGCACGAGCCGCCGCGTGCGCTGCCGGTCGAATCGCGACGCGCGATCGTGATCGGCGCGGGCATCGCCGGCTGCGCGGTCGTCGAACGGCTCGCCGCGCGCGGCTGGGACGTCACGCTGATCGAGCGGCGCGAGCGCATCGCGACGGAAGCGTCGGGCAATCCCGCCGGCGTGTTCCATCCGCTGATGACACGCGACGACAACGTCGCGAGCCGGCTCACGCGCAGCGGATTCGTGCACGCGCTCGCTCGCTGGCGCGCGCTCGAACGTGCCGGTCACGCGTTCGGGCGCAGCACGCGCGGGATGATCCATCTCGCGGAATCGGCAGCCGATTTCGAGCGGATGCGCGCCGCGTTCGATGCACTCGGCGTGCCGCCCGACTATGCGACGCTGCTCGATGCCGATGCGGCGCGCGCGCATCTGAAACTGCCGGTCGCGCACGGCGGCCTGCTGTTTCCGCACGGCGGCGCCGTGCGGCCGGCCGAGTTGTCGGCCGCGCAATGCGCGGCGGCCGGCGCGCGCGTGCAGATGCTGACCGGCACCGACGTCGCGCGTCTCGAGCGGCACGGCACGGCCTGGCGCGCGCTCGACGCTGACGGCCGCACGCTCGCCGAAGCGCCGGCCGTCGTGCTGTCGAACGCCGGCGATGCGGTGCGGCTCGCCGGACTGCGGCACGTCGCGCTGCAGCCGGTGCGCGGACAGCTGACGCTGCTGCCGGCGGGCAGCGCGGCGCCGCTCGACTGCCCGGTCATCGGCGACGGCTACGCGGTGCCGCTCGACGACGGCACGCTGCTGATCGGCGCGACGTTCGAACCGGACGACCTCGATCCCGCGCTGCGCCCGGCCGGCCACGCCGAAAACCTCGCGCGGGTACGGCATCTGCTGCCAGGCCTGATCGGCGACGTGCCGGCCGTCGACAGCCTGCGCGGCCGTGTCGCGTTCCGCTGGGTCGCCGGCGACCGGCTGCCGATGATCGGGCCGCTCGCGGACGAAACGCTGGCGGTTGCCAACGCGAAGGCGCTGAGCGGCGCGAAGGCCCGCGACCTGCCGCGCACCGAAGGCCTTTACGGCGCATTCGGCTACGGTTCGCGCGGCCTCGTCTGGGCCGCGCTCGGCGCCGAACTGATCGCGTCGCAGCTCGAAGGCGAGCCGTGGCCGCTCGAGCGGGAACTCGCCGAAGCGATCGATCCCGCGCGCTTCCTGATCCGCGCGCTGCGCGCCCGACGGGTGAGCGCGACCGACTGACGCGCGTCACCGTCACCTCACAGTTCACCGATTCCGCCGCGCCAGGTTATCCACCCGCATCTGTGGATAACCGCGCGAAAACCGTGCGCATTCCGTGTGCAATCACAGTGGACGTAAACTGGGCAACTCCACAGCACTGTGAAACGGCGCAAAAGTTACTCCACTCAATCCGCTGTGCACGAACAACCTGTGCAGCGGGTTATGGTTTTGCCAACGTCTTGATCCGTCGACGTAAACCGGAGTTATCCACAGAACTGTGCGCGTCTTGTTAACTTCTACTACGTATGTATACAGGTAAACCTTTGAATTGAAAGGCATGTCGGCGCACAGCGCGGCGATTCTTCCGATCAAACGGTTCCAGTCCCGAAAACCTGTGGCACAATCGGTTTCCTACGCGTTCGTCCGGACAGGCTCCGGACATGCTTCAATGGAACGGTCGGCACGATTTCGAATCTGAATCTTCGAGATCGCGCAGTCCATTCACACACCAGGCCGACAATCCAGATCGGCACACCTGAGCGACATCTCCGCCGACGGCGGCGCAGGCGATTCTTCCCATGTCCTGCGGTCGACCACAACAATCACATTCGGGGCAATACCCAGCCGGCGTGCATCTCGAACCTGACGCTTGACCCTGCGTCGCTGGCGGTTGCTTCCAAAGGAGAATCACCACGATGAAGTCGGCGTTCTCATTCCTGCCCAATTGGCCGCTGTCGCCGGATCCCGTGTTCTGGGCCGGCCTCGCGCTGTTCGCCGCGGGCCTGTGCGGCGAGCTGTGCTATCGCGCGTGGCGGCTGCCGCGCATCACCGGTTACGCGGTGATCGGCCTGATCGCCGGGTCGTTCGGTTTCGGCGTGATCGATGCCAGCACCGACGAAACCTCGCGTCTGCTGATCGACGTCGCGCTCGGCCTGCTGCTGTTCGAGCTCGGCAGCCGCCTCGACCTGCGCTGGATCCGCCGCAATCCGTGGCTGATTGCGTCGAGCCTCACCGAAGCGACGCTCACGTTCGTGCTCGTGCTGTTCGTGCTGCTCGCGCTCGGCATTTCGGGCATGGTCGCGCTCGTGCTGTCGGCGATCGCGGTCGCAACTTCACCGTCGATGGTGATCCAGCTGAAGACCGAGCTGCGTGCGGAAGGGCAGGTGTCGCAACGCCTGATCACGCTGACCGCGCTCAACAGCGTCTATGCGGTCGTGCTGACCAAGCTCGTCACCAGCTGGCTGCACCAGGAGGCGTACGGCAACGTTTTCGCGACGGTCCTGCAGCCCGTTTACCTGCTCGTCGGTTCGTTCATCGTCGCGTACCTCGTCGCCCGCTCGTGCAACTACATGTTCCGCCACATGACCGCGACGATGCGCGACGAGCATTCGTTCGTCGCGCTGTTCGGGCTCGTGATGCTCGCGATCGCGGTCGCGCAGGCGCTGAAGCTGTCGACGCTGCTCACGCTTTTGCTCGCCGGCATCATCGTGAAGAACCTCGAAGCGCGCCCGCAGCTGTGGCCCGAGCATTTCGGCACGGCCGGCTGGCTGCTGACGGTGATCCTGTTCGTGCTCACGCTGACGTCGTTCACGTGGGGCGACATCGCGCACGGCGGCCTGTTCGCGGTCGCGCTGATCGTCGCGCGGGTCGTCGCGAAACTGGGGGGTGTCATGATGTTCGCGAAACCGAGCGGGATCGACGCGAAGCAGGGCATCGCGCTCGGCCTTGCGCTGTCGCCGATGTCCGCGCTCGCGTACCTGCTCGTCGACGACACCTACCAGCTCTACCCGCATTTCGATCCGCACTTGCGCGCGATCGTGATGTGCGCGATCGTGGTCCTGCAACTCGTCGGGCCGTTCCTCGTCTACCGCTGCCTGTCGGCGGTCGGCGAACGCAGAGACAGCAACTGACTTTCGGAAACTGCCATGGCACTCGAAACCTTCGTCAATTCCGAGCCGTTCACGTTCGGCGTCGAACTGGAGATCCAGGTCGTCAACACGCACAACTACGATCTGACGAAAGCCGCGTCCGACCTGATGCGGCTGATCCAGGGCGAGACCTTCCCGGGCAACATCACGCCGGAAATCACCGAAAGCATGATCGAGCTGTCGACCGGCATCTGCCATTCGCACGAGCAGGCGGTCGGCGAGCTGCATGCGATCCGCGACGTGCTCGTGAAGGCGGCCGACCAGCTCAACGTCGGCCTGTGCGGCGGCGGCACGCACGCGTTCCAGCAATGGAGCGATCGGCAGATCTACGACGCGCCGCGCTTCCAGTACATCTCCGAGCTGTACGGCTATCTCGCCAAACAGTTCACCGTGTTCGGCCAGCATGTGCACATCGGCTGCCCGGACCCCGACAGCGCACTGTTCCTGCTGCACTCGATGTCGCGCTTCATCCCGCATTTCATCGCGCTGTCCGCGTCGTCGCCGTTCGTGCAGAACGTCGACACCGGCTTCCATTCGGCACGCCTGAACTCCGTGTTTGCGTTTCCGCTGTCGGGCCGCGCGCCGTTCGTGCTGACCTGGGACAGCTTCGAAGAGTACTTCATGAAGATGGTGAACACGGGCGTCGTCAATTCGATGAAGGACTTCTACTGGGACATCCGGCCGAAACCGGGCTACGGCACGATCGAGGTGCGCGTGATGGACACGCCGCTGTCGGTCGACCGCGCGGCGGCGATCGCGTGCTACATCCAGACGCTCGCGCGCTACCTGCTGACCGACCGGCCATTGAAATTGTCCGAAGACGACTATCTCGTCTACACGTTCAACCGCTTCGAAGCCTGCCGGTTCGGCCTCGAAGGCACTTGCGTGAATCCTCAGACCGGTGAGCGCCGCACGATCGCGGAGGACATCCTCGACACGCTCGACCGGATCGCGCCGCATGCGGCCGCGCTCGGCTCGCGCGCGGCGCTCGACGAGATCGGCGCGCTCGCGAAGGCGCGCGTGAACGACGCGTCGTGGCTGCGTACGGTCTTCAAGCAGGAAAAATCGCTGAACGAAACCGTCCGCCAGCAGTGCTTACGTTGGCGTGAATGAAAAATTGTTTTGCGGATTGCAGGCTCGACCGCGCGGCAATTCGCTGAACGGCAGTTGACGGAAGTCAATGCCGAAATCGTTCCCAGGCCTGTCGGCGATCTGTGGATAACCCCGTTTTCTGCTGCAAAGTCAAGGGCCTGTGGAACGGACAACCCGGTGGACGATAATCGTCGGGCGGCAGGCCGGCGAATTCCGTAAAATGTTCGCCACTCCTCTATGGCGGCCACACGGCATTACGCGCACAGCCGGTTAGTAGGGTTATTCAGCCGTTATCCACAGACTGGATTGGATAACTTAGCTGTGCGATTTTCCACTGTCGCTTAGAATGTCGGCTTTGCGGACACCGGAACGATATGTGTGCGACCGGTCGACGCGAATGCGGCCGCCGCATGTGCCTTGCGACGGTCGTGCCGGATGCGCTCGGTTCGGGGCATCCATTTTGAGATAGAAACTCGATCTCCACACTACGGTCGTCCGGGCTTCCGGACGGCGGCAAAGCGAAAAGACTATGAGCGAAGGCATTTACGGGAACCAGGCTGCAGGGCGCGTGACCCACAGTTTGCTGCGGTTGAGTACGGCCATGCGGAGTCAGGCATGGGATTGGGCGGAAGGCGCAGGCCTTACACCGACGCAAGGCGAGATCCTGGTGCTGCTGCTGCAGCGCAAGGGCCCGATGCGGCTCGGCGAGATCGCGCGCGAGACGCAGCTCACCGCGGCGACGACGAGCGATGCAGTGAGCACGCTCGAGACCAAGGGTCTTGTCGAAAAGCGCCGTGCGCTGGACGACGGCCGTGCGCTCGCCGTGCGGCTGTCCGCCCGCGGCCGCACCGCGGCGAAGAAGGCGCTGCAGTGGCCGGAGTTCCTGACCAAGGCGGTCGGCTCGCTCGGCGCGGACGAACAGGGCGCGCTGTACCGCGCGCTGCTGAAGACGCTGCGCGAGCTGCAGGTCGCGGGTGCGACGCCGCCGCACCGGATGTGCGTCACGTGCGCGCACTTCCAGCCGGTGAAGGCATCGAAGAAGGCGACGCATTTCTGCGTGGCGCTCGACGTGCCGCTCGCGGACAGCGATCTGCGCCTCGATTGTTCGGTACACGAAGAAGCCGACGCGGCGACGCAAAAGAAGATCTGGAAGATTTTCGCTGCCTGACGTCCGTCGATCGACCGGGAGGCCGGTGATGAACGCTGAAGTCGTGGCGATCCGCCACGTGCATTTCGAAGACCTCGGCAGCTTCGAGCAGGTGCTCGGCGAACGGGGGAGGCGGGTGCGGTACGTCGATGTCGGATCGTCGCGGATCGAGGTGCTCGACGTGCGCGTGCCTTCGCTGTTCGTCGTGCTCGGCGGGCCGGTCAGCGCGTACGACGATGCGCAGTATCCGACGACCGCGCCGCTTGCGGCGCTCGTCAGGCAGCGCATCGATGCGGGGCTGCCGATCCTCGGCATCTGTCTCGGCGCGCAGTTCATCGCGCGCGCGCTCGGCGCGCGCGTCTACCCGGGCGCGCAGAAGGAACTCGGCTGGTCGCCGCTCACGCTCACCGACGCGGGCCGCGCGTCGCCGCTGCGCCATCTCGACGGCGCGGCGACGTCGATGCTGCACTGGCACGGCGACACCTTCGACCTGCCGGGCGGCGCGATCCATCTCGCGTCGACGCCCGCATGCCGCCACCAAGCGTTCGCGTGGGGGCAGCATGTGCTGGCGCTGCAATGTCATCCGGAAATCCAGGCCGACCGCTTCGAGCCCTGGCTGATCGGCAATGCCGGCGAGATTGCCGCGACGCCGGGCATCGATGCGCGCCAGCTGCGCGCCGATACCGCGCAGCACGGCCCCGTGCTCGAAACGGCCGCGCGGCGCATGTTCGGCGAGTGGCTCGACAGCGTCGGGCTGTGATCAACCACACCTGACCAACCGCTTACGGCCGGACCCGCTTCCAGCGCGCTTCGCACGCGCGTGCTACGCTCAGCCGCTCTTTCCTCATTCCTGCGAGCGGCCTCCATGACAGCGCTGTTTACCCCGTTCACGCTGCGCGGCGTGACGGTTCCGAACCGGATCGTCGTGTCCCCGATGTGCCAGTATTCGGCCGAGCGCGGCGAGGCGACCGACTGGCACATGATCCACCTCGGCCATCTCGCGCTATCCGGTGCCGGGCTGCTCTGTATCGAGGCGACCGCGGTCGAGCCGGACGGCCGCATCACGCACGCCGACCTCGGCCTCTGGGACGACGTCACCGAAGGCGCGCTGAAGCCGGTGCTCGCGGCGATCCGCAAGCATTCGCCGATCCGCGTCGCGATGCAGCTGTCGCATGCGGGGCGCAAGGCGTCGAGCCAGGTGCCGTGGGAAGGCGGCCAGCTGATCGAGGTCGCGGACGGCGGGTGGCTGCCGCATGCGCCGTCGCCGGTGCCGCACAAGGACGGCGAGACGCCGCCGCTCGCGCTCGACACGGCGGGACTCAACCGGATCCGCGACGCATTCGCGGCGGCCGCGAAGCGTGCGGCCCGGCTCGGCATCGACGCGATCGAAGTGCACGCGGCGCATGGCTACCTGCTGCACCAGTTCCTGTCGCCGCTCGCGAACCGGCGCACCGACGAATACGGCGGTTCGCGCGAGAACCGGATGCGCTTTCCGCTCGAGATCTTCGAGATCGTGCGCGCAGCATTTCCGCAGGACCGGCCCGTCGGCGTGCGCGTGTCGGCGACCGACTGGGTCGAAGGCGGCTGGGAGCTCGACGATACGATCGCGTTCGCGCACGAACTGAAGCGCCGCGGCTGCGACTGGATCGACGTGTCGTCGGGCGGTGTGTCGCCGCTGCAGAAAATCCCGCTGTCGCCCGGTTACCAGGTGCCGTTTGCGCAGGCGCTGAAGCGCGCGGTCGGGATGCCGACGGTCGCGGTCGGCCTCATCGACGACCCCGCGCACGCGAACCGGCTGGTCGACGCAGGCGATGCCGATTTCGTCGCGATGGCGCGCGCGATGCTGTACGACCCGCGCTGGCCGTGGCACGCGGCCGCGGCGCTCGGCGCGCAGGTGACGGCGCCGCCGCAGTACTGGCGTTCGCAGCCGCGCGAGCACAAGGCGCTGTTCGGCGACATCGCGTTCGGCCAGCGCTGAGTGCGGCGTTCGCGGTTGAACGAAGCAATCCCGACCGTGTAGGATGCGGATGATTCGCCGCATGTCCTGACGCGGCGCCGATCGGCGCCGCGTTTTCATTTCCGGCGGGCAGGCGCGGGCGTGCCGGTCCGTGCGTGCAGCACTTCGGCGAAGCGTGGCCGTCACCGCGGCCATTTCCCTTTCAAGTCGTCTTCAGAAGAAGGATTCGTTCGATGAGTTCACGCAGGATCGCGGTGCGCCGCTCGGGAGTACACGGCAGGGGCGTGTTCGCCGTGGCGCCGATCAAGACCGGCGAGCGCGTTGTGGAATACAAGGGCGAACGAATTTCGTGGAAGGAAGCGCTGCGCCGCCATCCGCACGATCCGAACGATCCGAACCATACGTTCTACTTCGCGCTCGAGGAAGGCGGCGTGATCGACGGCAAGGTCGACGGCAACAGCGCGCGCTGGATCAACCATTCGTGCGCGCCGAACTGCGAGGCCGAGGAGGTCGACGGCCGCGTGTTCATCCACGCGCTGCGCGATATCGAACCGGAAGAGGAGCTGTTCTACGACTACGGCCTCGTGATCGACGCGAAGCTCACGAAGAAGCTGAAGCGCGAATACGCATGCCGTTGCGGGGCGGAATCGTGCCGCGGCACGCTGCTCGCGACGTCCGACGCGGACGCGAAGAAGAACAAGAAGAAGGACGCGGCCTCTTCAAACGACAAAAACGACAAGAAGGACAAGAAAAAGAAGAAGTGACGGGCGGCGGCGCACGCGGTGCGCCGCTTCCCCCCGGTGCGCTCAGTGTGTCGGCGCTGCAGCCGGCTCCGTATTTGCCGGCTTCGCCGGCTGCGTGACGAGCGGCACCCTCACCACGAACCGCGAGCCGCCCTCCGGCGCGTCCTCGTACGACACGGTGCCGCCGTGCATCGCGATGATGTCGTGCACGATCGCGAGGCCGAGGCCCGCGCCCGTCTCGACGCCGTTGCCGCTTTGCGCATCGCCGCGGAAGAACCGCTTGAACAGGTCCGCCTGCTGGCTCGCGGGCACGCCCGGGCCGTTGTCCTCGACGACGATCTCGGCAGCCGGCTCGCCCGTGTCGAGCGCCGAGTGCGCGACGTTCACGGTGATCCGCGCGCCGTCCGGCCGCGCGAGCGGCACATACTTCAGCGCATTGTCGAGCAGGTTCGCGATCACCTCGCGCAGCAGCACGGGGTTGCCGCGCACGAGCAGCGCCGGGTCGTCGCCGGGCTCGTCGCTGCGCTGGAAGCCGAGGTCGACGTGCGACGCGAGCGCGCGCGGTACCCATTCGGCGCCCGTCTCGAACGCCATCGCGGCGAGGTCGACGTCGACGAAGCGCGCAGCCTGTTCGCCTGGCTCCGCCCGCGCGAGCGACAGCAGCTGGTTCGACAGCCGCACCGCACGGTCGGCGGCCGCGCGAAGTTCGCGCACCGCCGCGAAGGTCTGCTGCGCATCGCGCGCGACGGCGGCCTGTTCCGCATGCAGCTTTACCGCGGTGAGGGGCGTGCGCAGCTGGTGCGCGGCGTCGGCGATGAACTTGCGCTGCGCGTCGAGCGCGGTCTTCAGGCGTCCGAGCAGCGCGTTCATCGCGCTCGTCAGCGGCCGGATCTCGAGCGGCACGTCGGTCTCGTCCACGGGCTCCAGCGACGTGTGGGTCTGCCGGTTCAGCGAATCGGCGAGATGCGTGAGCGGGCCGAGCTGCTGGTTCACGACGCGCCACACGATGCCCCAGCCGGCGAGCAGCAGCAACAGCAGCGGCATCATGATCGCGATCAGGAATTCGGCGGCGATCCGGTAGCGGTGCCGGACCGGCTGCGCAACTTCGACGACCATCGGCTTGCCGCCGTCGACTTCGTCGACGCGTACCTGCGCGACGCGCACCGCGCGGTTGTCGTATTCGGCCTCGAACACGTATGCATGATGCATGCGCCGCACGCTGGTGCCGCGCAGCGGCAGCTTCGGGTCGCCGGCGAGTTCCTGCTCGCCGTCGCTGATCCGGTAGATGAGCGCTTCGGCGGGGTCGGAGAACATCGCCTGCGCGAGCGGCGGCACCGTGAACGGCGCGTCGGGGCCGGCGATCTGGATCTGTTTCGAGATCGCGGTGGCGAGATCCGCAAGCGAGCGGTCGATCACGTGCTGCGTGTATTGCCACGCGAGCCAGTACGCAATCAGTCCGCTCATCAGCGCGAGCATCGACAGCGGCGCGGCGAGGCGCCGCAACAGCGAGCGGCGCAGGCTGGTCACAGCCGGATCAGAAGACATTTCGGGCAGGAAATGGATAAGCGCCGCTCAACGGGAGCGGCGCGGTCGGGCGGCGGGGCGGGCAGGCGGACGCCGGCGGAGGTCCGCCGGAGCGCCCGCCGAGGGCCCGCGTCCGGTCAGACGCTGGCCGTCTGGCGGATTTCCTGCAGCAGGTAGCCGAAGCCACGCACCGTGACGATCTCGACACGGCACTGCTCGAGTTTCTTGCGCACGCGGTGCACGTAGACTTCGATCGCGGTGTCGCCGAGATCGCCGCCGAAGTGCGTCAGGTGATCCTGCAGCTGCGCCTTGCTGACGACGCGGCCGTGACGCAGCAGCAGCATTTCGAGCACCGCGAATTCACGCGGCGACAGTTCGAGCGGCTTGTCGTCGTTGAAGATGCGGCGGTCGACGCCCGACAGGCGGACGCCGCCGAGCGACACTTCCGGACGCGGCATGTCGCTGTGCGGGCCGCTGCGGCGCATCACCGCGCGAATCCGCGCTTCGAGCTCGGCCGGCTCGAACGGTTTCAGCATGTAGTCGTCGGCGCCCGAGTTCAGGCCCTGGATCCGGTCGTTCAGCTCGTCGCGCGCGGTCAGCACGATCACGGGCGTATGCCGGTTGGTCTGGCGGAAGCGGGTGAGCAGCGTCATGCCGTCAATGCCCGGCAGGCCGAGGTCGAGGATCACGAGCTCGTGACGGTTCTGCGCAAGCGCCTGCTCGGCAAAAATGCCGTCGTGCACCATGTCGACGGTGAAGCCAGCCTGTTCGAGGCTGCTCTGGATACCGCGTGCAATGGGGCGGTCGTCTTCGATCAGAAGGAGTCGCATGAATATCGCTCAAGTACAATGGGTTGGCGGTTCAGGCACGCGGACAGCACGACGCCGTTTCCACAAGGGCGCCGCCGCAAAGCCTGACGTCAAGCAGGCGGCCAGCGAACGATACAAACCAACCATGTCCGATATTTCGATCCACGACCTTGAAGCCGCGATCAATTTCTGGCGCGCCCGCTCGCCGTCGAGCGGCGACGAACTCAGACTCTGCGAAGAGGCTAGCGCGCTCTCCAAGCCGTATGCGCTGCTGATTGTACAGCGGCAAACCTCCGTGCAACTGGAAGGTTTGGACCCCAACGCGCGGAAAGCATGGGACGCTTACGTGCGCCTTAAGGAACGCTTGGAAAGCTGAAGGCTTTCGCTGAGTACATCGTAGGAAACGTTCAGCGAAATGAAAAGTTGACGTGCCGCGCGCGACAATCGCGCGCGGCGGTGGGAAACGTCAGGCGGCGGGTTTCGCGTGGGCGCCGGCCGCGTCGATGAAGTGGGCGAGCTCGATGTCGCGTTCGGTGAGGCCGTCCGCATCGTGGGTCGACAGCGTGACGTCGACGCGGTTGTAGACGTTGAACCATTCCGGATGGTGGTTCATTTCCTGCGCCTTGATCGCGACGCGCGTCATGAAGCCGAACGCCTCGTTGAAGTCGGCGAAGCGCAGGCTGCGCTGGATCGCGTCGCGGCCAGGCACGGCCGTCCAGTGCGGCAGGCGCTCGAGTCGGGTCTTGCGTTCTTCTGATGTGAGTTTGTGGATCATCGTGCACCTCGTTCGGAAACGGCGGGCTGCGCGCGACAAGCGTCGCCCGGCAGCATCGCCGGCACCGACCATTCTTCCATAGTTGTGTGTCAGGCGTCGGCGCGCCGTGGCGGAGCCGACGGAGCCTTGCTCGGTTGCGTCACGCGGCGGCGCTGACGGCCCGGCCGGCACCCGTGCCGCGATGCAGCACGCGGTCGGTGTCGAGCACTGCGCCGGCCGCGTATTCGGGCAGGCCCGCGAGCCGGTCGGCGAGCGCGCGGCCGTCGACGTGCGCGAGCGCGAACAGCTGCGCGAAGTCGTCGATCACGAAGTAGGTCTGCTGGAACGTGTCGATCCGGTATTGCGTGCGCATCACGCGCTCGAGGTCGAAGCCGAGCCGGCTCGGCGCCGCGCTTTCCAGGCTGTACAGGCTCTCGCCCTTGCTCGACACGATCCCCGCGCCGTAGATCGACAGCCCGTTCGTGCCGCGCGGGTCGCGGATCAGTCCGAATTCGACCGTGTACCAGTAGAGGCGCGCGAGCCGCGCGAGCGCTTCGGAATCGTCGGCGACCGCGAGCGCGACGCGGCCGTACGCCTGCATGTAGTCGGCGAACACGGGGTCGATCAGCAGCGGCACGTGGCCGAACAGGTCGTGGAAGCAGTCCGGTTCCTGCAGGTAGTCGAGCTGGTCGGGGCGGCGCATCCACCAGGTGACCGGAAAGCGCCGGTTCGCGAGATGCTCGAAGAACACGCGATCGGGCACGAGCCCCGGCACCGCGACGATCTCCCAGCCGGTCACGCGCTTCAGCTGGCGGTTGACGTCCGCGAACGACGGCACGCGGTCGGCAGGGAGGTCGATCTTCGCGAGCCCGGCGACGAACGCGTCGCACGCGCGCCCTTGCAGCAGCGCCGACTGGCGCGCATAGAGCTGATGCCACACCGCGTGGTCGACCTGGCCGTAGCGTTCGAGCGGCTGGTCGATGGTGAAATCGGCGCGGGTTTCAAGACCCGCGTCGAACTGTTCCTGCAGTTTCGCGGTGACGACGGTGGACATGTTCGGCTCTGCACGCAGCGGTTGGGGGGGGCATGCAAGTGTAGAGCGTGGCTCGCGCGGATTGGGCGCAAAGTTGGCGATGATTTGCCTGTTAATGCGATAATCGCGCATCAAATCATCGAATCATGCGGAGAATTCTCATGTTGGAACTCGATCACTTCGATCTGGCGCTCCTCGACGTGCTGCAGCGCTTCGGCCGGGCCACGCATCAGCAGCTCGGCGAGGAGGTGCCGCTGTCGCCGTCGCAGATCGGCCGGCGCCTGCAGCGGCTCGAGGCCGCGGGCGTGATCGAGGGCTACCGCGTGATGTTGCGGCCGGAGAAGCTCGGGCTCGGCGTCACCGCGTTCACGAGCCTGAAGCTCAAGCACCACGGCGATTCGATCATCGAGCAGTTCCAGCAGCAGATCGACGTGCTGCCCGAGGTGCTCGAATGCCACGCGGTGGTTGGCGACGCGGACTACCTGCTGCGGATCGTCGCACCCGACCTGAACGCGTTGTCGCAGTTCGTGATGAAGAAGCTGATGCGCGTGCCGGGCGTCGACAGCGTGCGCTCGAACATCGTGCTGACGACCTTCAAGCGCAACGGGCCGCTGCCGCTCGCGCATCTGGAGCCGGGCGCGGCGTGACGGCGGCAAGGTGACGCAAATAAGGCTCCAGTCCGGGCACGCTCAGGCGGCCGTTTCCGGCGCGTCGGCGTTCAGCAGGTCGACATACGCGACCGCGACCAGGTCGTCATGCGGCACGCCGAGCTTCGCGAACATTTCGTGCGCTTCGGCTTCGCCGGCCGCTTCTTCCTCGTCCGGCGCGAGCACGACTTCCAGTTCGATGAAGTCGCCAAGGCCGTCCACGCGGTCGAGGTGAATGCGCGTGCGGCCCGCGAGGTACACGTGCCGCTCCTTCGTGACGATGCCGCGCGTCGTTAGCGCGGTCGCGAGCAGCGCGTGCATCGCGTCCGGGTTCGTCACGGGGCTGCGCGTGTAGTACGACGCCTTCGGGCCGTCGCGGTCGTCGCGCTGGTAGAAGATCAGCTCGGCCGGCGTGCCGTCCTCGAAGCGGCGCAGCTTCAGCCGGCCGCGCGGCACGTCGTAGAAGAAATCCTGCTGGCGGTAGAAGAGCGGCGCCTCTGTGGCGAGCGCCGCCGCGCGTTCGCGTAGCCGGTCGAATTCGCGGGCGCGGGCTTTGATCTCGATGTTGCGGGCCATGCGGGTCTCCTTCGGAAGCCAAGGGTCTGACGAGGGCGAACGCACAATCTAGCAAAAAGCACGCGACGGCGGCGTGACGACGTCATGCCGGCGCGCGCGAGGCTATCCGTCATCAGCATCGCTCAAGTTGCCCATTGCGTTTCGATCAGCCGCAGTGCGGCCGCGATCGCCGGCTCGTCGCGCCGCGCGGCGAGCGTCACGAACGTCAGCTCGGTCGGCACCGTCACGCGCTCGACGATCGTCAGCGCGTGTGCGTGCGCTTCGGCGAGCGCGGTCGCGTCGCGCGCGAGCGTGAGCCCGATCCCCGATTTGACGAGATCCAGCATCGACTGCTCCTGGTCGACCTCGGCGACCTTCACCGGCTGCGCGCCCGCTTGCGCGAACCGGCGCGACAGCAGCCGGTGATGCGCGGACTGCGGCGGCGTCCAGATCCACGGCAGCGCGGCGAGCGCGCGCCAGTCCTGCGCGCGCTGCACGCGCTCCTTCCAGCCGGCTGGCGCGAGCACCCGGTACTGGAAATGCGTGAGCGTGACGGTGTGGAACAGCGCATCGTCGCGCGGCTCGTCCTCGCCAGGCTGACCGATGTAGTAGCCGGCGTCGAGCGCCTGCGCGCGCACCTGCTCGAGCACCCAGCCGGACATCCCGTGCCGCAGCGCCGTCTCTATTTGCGGATGGGTCTCGACGAGCGCGCGCAGGAAGCCGCCGAGCCGCAGGAATTGCGGGTCGAGGATCGTGCCGATCCGCAGCCGCCCGCGCACCTCGTGCCGCAGCGCGGCGGCCGCGCGCTGCACGTCGGCCGCGGCGGCGAGCGCGCGTTCCGCGTGCGGCAACAGCGTCTGGCCGTCGCGCGTGAGCGCGAGCCCGCGCGACGTGCGCGTGAACAGCACGACGCCGAGCGTCGCCTGCAGATGCTTGATCTGCAGGCTGACGGCCGGCTGCGTGACGTGCAGCTGCTCGGCGGCGCGCGTCAGGTTCCCTTCGCGGGCGACCGTGGCGAAGGCTCGGAGCAGGGTGAGGTCCATCGTCGTGATCGTTCCTGATATAAGCGTTTCTTATAACGCATTTGAGCATAACTCATTGGATTGGCGGCGCCTATGAGGGGTACGCTTCATCGGTCACGTGATCCGCCGCGGTGGGTCGCGAAGCGGGCTGTGGAGCGGGCTGCAAAGCGCGGGCTGCGGCGCCAACGGCACGGATCGGGCGGCAACGGCAGCCGCCGCCCGAAGCGCTATGCTGGAATTGGCCGCGACGCGCTTGCGCGCGGCACACAACAAACGAGGGGACAGGCCGTGAACACTGAACGGACGCTGGAGGGCGAATTCGATTACGTGATCGTTGGCGCGGGCACCGCGGGCTGCGTGCTCGCGAACCGTCTGACCGAAGATCCGGACATCCGGGTGCTGCTGCTCGAAGCCGGCGGCAAGGACGACTATCACTGGATCCACATCCCGGTCGGCTATCTGTATTGCATCGGCAACCCGCGCACCGACTGGCTCTACAAGACGCAGCCGGAAGCGAGGCTGAACGGCCGCGCACTGTCGTACCCGCGCGGCCGCGTGCTCGGCGGCTCGTCGTCGATCAACGGAATGATCTACATGCGCGGCCAGCGCGACGACTACGACGGCTGGGCACGCGAGACCGGCGACGCGGGCTGGTCGTGGGACAGCGTGCTGCCGATCTTCAAGCGCAGCGAGGATCATCACGCAGGCGCGAGCGACGCGCACGGCGCGGGCGGCTACTGGCGCGTCGAGAAGCAGCGGCTGCGCTGGGAGATTCTCGAATCGTTCGCGCAGGCCGCGCAGCAGACCGGCATTCCGGCAACCGACGATTTCAACCGCGGCGACAACGCCGGCGTCGGCTATTTCGAAGTGAACCAGAAGCGCGGCGTGCGCTGGAGCGCGTCGAAGGCGTTCCTGCGTCCGGCGATGTCGCGGCCGAACCTGACCGTGATCACCGGCGCGCTCGCGCAGCGCGTGATCTTCGACGGCCGGCGCGCGGTCGGCGTCGAATATCGCGGAGGTGGCACCGATTTCGTCGCGCGCGCACGCGCCGAGGTGCTGCTGACGTCCGGCGCGGTCAATTCGCCGCAGTTGCTCGAGTTGTCCGGGATCGGCGACGGGGCCCGGCTGCAGGCGCTCGGCATCGGCGTCGTGCAGGACCTGCGCGGCGTCGGCGAAAACCTGCAGGATCACCTGCAGCTCAGGATGGCGTTTCGCGTCGATGGCGTGCGCACGCTCAACACGCTGGCCGCGCACTGGTGGGGCAAGCTCGCGATCGGCGTCGAATATGCGCTGCTGCAGCGCGGGCCGATGTCGATGGCGCCGTCGCAGCTCGGCGCGTTCGCGAAATCCGATCCGGACGATCCGGCGCTCACGCGCGCCGACCTCGAATATCACGTGCAGCCGCTGTCGCTCGAGCGCTTCGGCGAGCCGCTGCACAGCTTCAATGCGTTCACCGCGTCGGTCTGCCATCTGCGGCCGACGTCGCGCGGCAGCATCCACATCGCGAGCGCCGACCCGGGCGCGGCGCCCGCGATCGCGCCGAACTATCTGTCGACCGACTACGATCGTCATGTGGCCGCGAACGCGCTGCGGCTGACGCGCCGGATCGCGTCCGCGCCGGCGCTCGCGCGCTACCGCCCCGAGGAGATCCTGCCGGGCCCGCGCTACCAGAGCGAGGCGGAGCTGATCGACGCGGCAGGCGCGGTCGGCACGACGATCTTCCACCCGGTCGGCACGTGCCGGATGGGCCGCGCGGACGACGAGCGCGCCGTGGTCGACAGCCGGCTGCGGGTGCGCGGCGTCGCCGGGCTGCGGGTCGTCGATGCGTCGGTGATGCCGTTCATCACGTCGGGGAACACCAATTCGCCGACGCTGATGATCGCGGAGCGCGCGAGCGACATGATCCGCGCCGATCGCCGCGCGGCGCGCGATGCGACGCAGGTGCGCGGCGATGCGACCGTGTCCGCCGCGTGACATCCGCGACAGTCTGCCGACAGGCGGGCGCCAGCTAATTCGATATGCATATCAACATGGCAGCCCGCCGATTATTTCGGTTTAAAAAATATTGGACGAATATTGGGCGAGATACGCGGCGCAATAGCGTGTCGATAACGTGCACGAAAACGTGCGTGATTTTTGTTGCGTAATCGCGCGCAAATGGAATGCGATCGCCGCTGCCGTGCGCCGCGCAGCGGCGCGGCTGCGCACGCACGCACGCGCAACGCGAACGGCACGGATCGCGAAAAAAACATTCGTAAAACGGCGTTCCGATCCGCTCGATATAGCGGCCAGCCCTATAAGTGCAAATCCCGATGATTGCACTGCACCAACGGCGCGACAATGTTCCGCAGTGTGCATGTGCGCCGGCGCGGGAGACCACCCTCGGGGCGTGACACAAAACTCGGGGGCAGCCTTACACATCCGCTGACATGTTCGCGGCCGCTTGCGCGACTCCTCCCAGTGCTTCGCCTGACTTCGTACGGAAGGGAACATGATTCTCGGCGACACGATTCTCGAAACACGCGGACTGACGAAGGAATTCAAGGGCTTCACCGCCGTGAACGGCGTCAACCTGCGTGTGCGCCGCGGCTCGATCCATGCATTGATCGGACCGAACGGCGCGGGCAAGACGACCTGCTTCAACCTGCTGACCAAATTCCTGACGCCGACGGCGGGCCAGATCGTCTTCAACGGCATCGACATCACGCACGAGCGGCCCGCGCAGGTCGCGCGGCGCGGCATCATCCGTTCGTTCCAGATCTCCGCCGTGTTTCCGCACCTGAGCGCACTGCAAAACGTGCGCCTCGGCCTGCAGCGCGCACTTGGCACCGAATTCCATTTCTGGCGCAGCGAGCGCTCGCTGAAGGCGCTCGACGACCACGCGATGGACCTGCTCACGCAGGTCGGCCTCACCGATTTCGCGCATGTGCCGACCGTCGAGCTCGCATACGGGCGCAAGCGCGCGCTCGAGATCGCGACGACGCTCGCCATGGAGCCCGAACTGATGCTGCTCGACGAGCCCACGCAAGGAATGGGCCACGAGGATGTCGATCGCGTGACGGCGCTGATCAAGAAGGTCGCGAGCGGCCGCACGATCCTGATGGTCGAACACAACATGAACGTGATTGCCGGCATCTCGGACACGATCACCGTCCTGCAGCGCGGCGAGGTGCTTGCCGAGGGCTCGTACGCGGAGGTGTCGAAGAACCCGCTCGTCGTGGAGGCATACATGGGCAGTGCCGACGCGGCGCTCGCGGGGGCGCACGCATGAAGCGCAGCGAACGGGAGGAACGCGAATTGAGCGGCGTCGAAAGCGGCACGCCTGCGCTGGAGATCTCGGGCCTCGAAGCCTGGTACGGGGAATCCCACATATTGCACGGCGTCGACCTGACCGTGCACCGCGGCGAGGTCGTCACGCTGCTCGGCCGCAACGGCGCGGGCCGCACGACGACGCTGCGCGCGATCATGGGCCTGACCGGCCGGCGCAACGGCTCGATCAAGGTCGCGGGCAACGAAACGATCGGCCTGCAGACGCACCGGATCGCGCATTTCGGCGTCGGGTATTGCCCGGAGGAGCGCGGGATCTTCTCGAGCCTGTCGTGCGAGGAGAACCTGATGCTGCCGCCGCTGATCGGACCGCGCGAGCATGCGATGTCGCTCGACGACATCTACGCGATGTTTCCGAACCTCGCGACGCGGCGGCAGAGCCAGGGCACGCGGCTGTCGGGCGGCGAGCAGCAGATGCTCGCGGTCGCGCGGATCCTGCGCACCGGCGCGAACCTGCTGCTGCTCGACGAGATCTCCGAGGGCCTCGCGCCCGTGATCGTGCAGACCCTCGCGAAGATGATCCTTACGCTGAAGGCGCGCGGCTATACGATCGTGATGGTCGAACAGAATTTCCGCTTCGCCGCGCCGCTCGCCGACCGTTTCTACGTGATGGAGCATGGCCAGATCGTCGAGCATTTCGGCGCGGCCGAGCTCGAAAGCAAGATGCCGGTCCTGCACGACCTGCTCGGCGTGTGACGCCACCTCCGGCCGCTAGCCGTGGCGGCCTTCGAATAACCACAACGCATCAGAAGAACAGGAGACGTCAATGAAAATGAAGACCCTCGCGCGCGCCTGTCTCGCGCTCGCGGCCGCCGCGTTCACCGCCGGCGCCGCGCAGGCTGCGGACACCGTGAAGATCGGTTTCATCACCGACATGTCGGGGCTTTACGCGGACATCGACGGGCAGGGCGGCCTCGAGGCGATCCGCATGGCGGTGGCCGATTTCGGCGGCAAGGTGCTCGGCAAGCCGATCGAGGTCGTGTACGCGGATCACCAGAACAAGGCGGACATCGCGGCGTCGAAGGCGCGCGAGTGGATGGATCGCGGCGGGCTCGACCTGCTCGTCGGCGGCACGAACTCGGGGACCGCGCTGGCGATGAACCAGGTCGCTTCGGAGAAGAAGAAGGTCTACATCAACATCGGCGCGGGTGCGGACACGCTGACGAACGAGCAGTGCACGCCGTACACGGTGCACTACGCGTACGACACGATGGCGCTCGCGAAGGGTACGGGCTCGGCGGTGGTGAAGCAGGGCGGCAAGACGTGGTTCTTCCTGACGGCCGACTATGCGTTCGGCAAGGCCCTCGAGAAGAATACGTCGGACGTCGTGAAGGCGAACGGCGGCCAGGTGCTCGGCGCGGTGCGGCACCCGCTGTCGGCGTCGGACTTCTCGTCGTTCCTGCTGCAGGCGCAAGCGTCGAAGGCGCAGATCCTCGGCCTGGCAAACGCGGGCGGCGACACGATCAACTCGATCAAGGCCGCGAAGGAGTTCGGCATCACGAAGACGATGAAGCTCGCCGCGCTGCTGATGTTCATCAACGACGTGCACAGCCTCGGCCTCGAGACGACCCAGGGGCTCGTGCTGACCGACAGCTGGTACTGGAACCGCGATCCGGTGTCGCGCCAGTGGGCGCAGCGCTACTTCGGCAAGATGAAGAAGATGCCGTCGAGCCTGCAGGCCGCCGACTATTCGTCGGTGACGACCTACCTGAAGGCCGTGCAGGCGGCCGGCACGACCGACTCCGACAAGGTGATGGCCGAGCTGAAGAAGATGAAGATCAACGATTTCTACGCGAAGGGCTATATCCGCACCGACGGCAGCATGATCCACGACATGTATCTGATGGAGGTGAAGAAACCGTCCGAATCGAAGGAGCCGTGGGATTACTACAAGGTGCTCGCGACGATTCCGGGCGAACAGGCATTCACGACGAAGCAGGAAACGCGCTGCGCGTTGTGGAAGTAAGCGGGCTGTCGCGGCGCGCAGCGTGACGCGCGTCGCGGCGGCGGGCAGGCAGGGCGGGGCGGCCGCAGCCCCGGCCATTGCCTCATGTGCGTGCGTATGCGCGAGCGCTGCCAACTGGTTGCGCGCGCAACGAACATCACTCTGACGACTGAATCGATGGAAATCTTTGGCATTCCGTTGCCGGCGATGCTGAGCCAGCTGTTGCTCGGGCTCGTCAACGGCTCGTTCTACGCGATCCTGAGCCTCGGGCTCGCGGTGATCTTCGGGCTGCTCAACGTGATCAACTTCGCGCACGGCGCGCTGTTCATGCTCGGCGCGATGCTCGCGTGGATGGGGCTGTCGTACTTCGGGCTGCCGTACTGGGCGATGCTCGTGCTCGCGCCGCTCGTCGTCGGCGTGTTCGGGATCGTCATCGAGCGCTCGATGCTGCGCTGGCTGTACAAGCTCGACCATCTGTACGGGCTGCTGCTGACGTTCGGTCTCACGCTCGTCGTCGAGGGCGTGTTCCGTTCGGTCTACGGCTCGTCGGGCCAGCCGTACGACGTGCCGTCGCAGCTCGCCGGCGCGACCAATCTCGGTTTCATGTTCCTGCCGAACTACCGCGCGTGGGTTGTCGTCGCGTCGCTCGCGGTGTGCCTCGCGACGTGGTTCGTGATCGAGAAGACCCGCCTTGGCGCATACCTGCGCGCGGGCACCGAGAACCCGAAGCTCGTCGAGGCGTTCGGCGTGAACGTGCCGATGATGATCACGCTCACCTACGGCTTCGGCGTCGCGCTCGCCGCGTTTGCGGGCGTGCTGGCCGCGCCGGTGATCCAGGTGTCGCCGCTGATGGGCCAGCCGATGATCATCACCGTGTTCGCGGTGGTCGTGATCGGCGGGATGGGCTCGATCCTCGGCTCGATCCTGACGGGCCTGATGCTCGGCGTGATCGAGGGCTTTACGCGGGTGTTCTATCCGGAGGCGTCGGCGACGGTCGTGTTCGTGATCATGGCGATCGTGCTGCTGATCCGTCCGGCAGGCCTCTTCGGCAAGGAAAAATGATGCAGAGAAAAGTGCTCTACGGCGTGCTGCTCGCCGCGCTGCTGGTCGCGCCGTTCATCGGTGCGTACCCGGTGTTCGTGATGAAGGTGCTCACGTTCGCGCTGTTCGCCGCCGCGTTCAACCTGCTGATCGGCTATACGGGGCTGCTGTCGTTCGGCCACGCGATGTTCCTCGCGACGGCCGGCTACCTGACCGGCTATTCGGTGCAGACGCTTGGCGCGACGCCCGAGCTCGGCGTGCTTGCGGGCACCGCCGCGGCGACGCTGCTCGGGCTCGTCGTCGGCCTGTTCGCGATCCGCCGGCAGGGGATCTACTTCGCGATGATCACGCTCGCGTTCGCGCAGATGGTGTACTTCATCTACCTGCAGGCACCGTTCACGCACGGCGAGGACGGCCTGCAGGGCGTGCCGCGCGGCCGGCTGTTCGGCGTGCTCGACCTGTCGTCCGACCTCGCGCTCTACTACGTCGTGCTCGCGGTAATCGTCGCCGCGTGCGCGTTCATCGTGCGGGTCGTCCACTCGCCGTTCGGGCAGGTGCTTGTCGCGATCAAGGAGAACGAGGCGCGGGCGATCTCGCTCGGCTACGATACGGACCGCTTCAAGCTGCTCGCGTTCGTGCTGTCGGCGGGGCTCGCGGGGCTCGCCGGCGCGCTGAAGGTGCTCGTGCTCGGCTTCGAGACGCTCTCCGACGCGTACTGGACGATGTCGGGCCTCGTCGTGCTGATGACGCTCGTCGGCGGGATGGGCACGCTGTTTGGCCCGCTCGTGGGCGCGGCGCTGATCGTCGCGCTCGAGGACCGGCTCGGCGACATCGGCGAATGGCTCGCGTCGCTCACGGGCATTGGCTGGTTCAACTCGCTCGGCGAGTCCGCGACGATCGTCACCGGGCTGATCTTCATCGCGTGCGTGCTTGCGTTCCGGCGCGGGATCGTCGGCGAAATGATCGCGCGATACAAGCCGCTACGGGCCTGAAGGGTGGTTTTGCGTCGGGTATTCGCAAGCGTTCGGGAGGTGAGCAGGCCCTGGTCACGCGTTGATGCGAAGCACCATCGAACGGTGGTTGCGCATGCATCGACGTGCTAGCCGGCCGGCGTGGCGTGACCAACTGTTGCCCCATTTTCGTGCGGCGATGCACCATAGGGGTAAATGCTAAGTTGCCGCAGTATGAAAGCTCCTTTAATCTTCGTCTCAGTTCTGATGCACCGCGAAACGATTTTGCAGGTGGAGAACGAGGAGACAATCGAGGCACAAAGTGCCCGGACCCAAAGCGCTGTTGGACGGAATCCAACAGCGCTTTTTCATTTGTGTGCGCGTTTTCCTGACGATGGTGCATCGGCCGGGCGCGTTCCGTCATGCGGTCGCCGTCCGGCGACCTGTTTCTCCCGTTCTCTCGTCTCACCATCGCGTCACGACGCGAACCCGCGTGCATGCTTCGGGCTTACCCGGTTGGCGTGCGCAGAAGGCGTCCGTTACACTCGCCTTTCACCGACCACGCGGTCGGGAATACGGTCGGCAGTTCTCCTACAAGCAGAATGCAGAAGAAGGAGTGCGGTTGGATGAGAAGCGCAGCGCGACGGATCGGAGTCAACGTGGTGGCCAAGGCCGCAGAGGCGTCGTTGCACGCGCACGCGCGGGCCGGCATCCCGACCGGCATGCGGGTATCCGCAGCGGTTGCGGCCGCACCGGCTTCCATGACCAGCGGGCACGTCCTTGCACGGGCGCAGAAGGCGCCTGACGCGATTCTTGTCGAACCGGCGTGTGCCCGACACGCATGAGCGGCCCGTATTCCATTGCACGACCTGCCGACCATGCGTCATGCATGCGTCGCGCCGCGGCCCCGCAGCCGGGCGGCATGCCGTCGCTTCGGCCCTTTCCTGATTGCGATCCCGACACGTTCATTCTGGTGACATGCGTGCCGGCCGGCGTTTCACGGGAAAACGAGCGTAGGCGCGGTCATGCGAGATAGTTAAATTATTAACTTGTTTGAGAGTCGGGCGCCGCCCGCGCGCCCCGAGGATTTTTCGAGCAGCGTTTGGAGACACGTAATGAAAATGAATCGATGGATGGAGGCCGTGCTCGCCGCGGGCCTCGTGTGCGCGGCCGCGACGGCGTCGGCGCAGGTGAAGATCGGCGTGACGCTGTCGGCGACCGGGCCGGCCGCATCGCTCGGCATCCCGGAAAAGAACACGATCGCGCTCCTGCCGAAGGAAATCGCGGGCAAGAGCGTGCAGTACATCGTGCTCGACGATGCGTCCGACACGAGCCGCGCGGTGCAGAACGTGCGCAAGCTGATCGACGAGGACCACGTCGACGCGATCATCGGTTCGTCGGTCACGCCGAACTCGCTCGCGATGCTCGATCCGGTGTCGCAGGGCAAGACGCCGGCGATTTCGCTCGCGGCGAGCGCGCAGATCATCACGCCGATGGACGCGAAGCGCGCGTGGATGTTCAAGGTGCCGCAGAACGACCAGCTGATGGCCGACGCGATCGCCGGCTACATGGCGAAGCACGGCGTGAAGACCGTCGGCTTCATCGGCTTCGCCGACGCATACGGCGACAGCTGGTACAACACGTTCAACGCGGCGGCCGCCCGGAACGGGATCAAGATCCTGTCGAACGAGCGCTATAACCGCACCGATGCGTCCGTAATGGGGCAGGTGCTGAAGCTGATCGGCTCGAACCCCGACGTGGTGCTGATCGCCGGCTCCGGCACGCCGGCCGCATTGCCTGCAAAGACGCTGAAGGAGCGCGGCTACAAGGGCAAGGTGTACCAGACGCACGGCGTCGCGAACAACGACTTCCTGCGCGTGTGCGGCAAGGATTGCGACGGCGAGATCCTGCCGGCTGGCCCCGTGCTCGTGACCGACCAGCTGCCGGATTCGAATCCGGTGAAGAAGCCGTCGCAGGCGTACAAGGCGGCTTACGAGAAGGCGTACGGCGCGGGTTCGGTGTCGACGTTCGGCGGCCATGCGTGGGATGCCGGCATGCTGCTGCAGCGGGCGATTCCCGACGCGCTGAAGAAGGGCCAGCCGGGCACCGAGGCGTTCCGCGAAGCGCTGCGCACGGCGCTCGAGAGCGTGAAGGATCTGCCCGTATCGCACGGCGTGATCAACACGACGCCGACCGATCACAACGGCTTCGATACGCGCGCGCGGGTGATGGTGCAGATCGTCGACGGCAAGTGGAAGCTGCAGGCCGAGTGAGTTCCACGTGAACAGGGCAGGCGCGCGCGTCGTGAAGGGCGCTGCGCGCCGTCTGACGATCGCCGTTTTTCCCGCAGCCTTCTCGATACACGAAACGTATGGATCTCTCGATTGCGGCGATCCTCGCGCAAGACGGCATCACGACCGGCGCCATTTATGCATTGTTGTCGCTGGCGCTCGTGCTGGTGTTTTCCGTCACGCGGGTGATCTTCATTCCCCAGGGCGAGTTCGTCGCCTACGGTGCGCTGACGCTGGCCGCGTTGCAGGCGCAGAAATTCCCCGCCACCTGCTGGCTGCTGTTCGTGATGGGCATCGCGTGCTTCGTGCTCGAAGTCGGCGGCCTGGTTCGGCATCGCGAGCGGCGTCACGCGCTCGGTCGCACGCTGACGACGCTCGGCAGCCGCTATGTGCTGATGCCGCTTGCGGTGTTCGCGGTCACGCGCAGCGTTGCCGCGCAGCCGCTGCCGATGCTCGCGCAGATCGCGCTGACGCTCGCGATCGTGGTGCCGATGGGGCCGTTCGTCTACCGGCTCGTCTACCAGCCGGTGGCCGAGGCGACGACGTTGCTGCTGCTGATCGTGTCGGTCGCCGTCCATTTCGCGATGGTGGGCCTCGGGCTCGTGATGTTCGGCGCCGAAGGTTCGCGCACGAATGCGTTCTCGGATGTGTCGCTGTCGGTCGGCAGCCTGACGATCTCGCTGCAGAGCATTCTCGTGGTCGTCACGGCGCTCGTGATGATCGCGGCGCTGTACCTGTACTTCGGCCGCACGATCGCCGGCAAGGCACTGCGCGCGACGTCGGTGAACCGGCTCGGCGCGCGGCTCGTCGGCATCGGCACGACGGAAGCGGGGCGCCTCGCGTTCACGCTCGCGGCGGGGCTCGGCGTGCTGTCCGGCATCCTCGTCGGGCCGCTGACGACGATCTACTACGACTCGGGCTTCCTGATCGGCCTGAAGGGCTTCGTCGGCGCGATCATCGGCGGGCTCGTCAGCTATCCGCTCGCGGCGGCAGGCTCGCTGCTCGTCGGCGTGCTCGAGTCCTATTCGTCGTTCTGGGCGAGCGCATACAAGGAAGTGATCGTGTTCACGCTGATCATTCCGGTGCTGCTGTGGCGCAGCTTCGCGACGCCGCATGCGGAAGAGGACGAGGAGTGACGCGATGAAGACGATGGTGCGCAACAAGACGTTCTGGGTGTTTCTCGTGGTGCTGTTCGCGCTGCCGGTGCTGCCTGGCGTGCTGCGGGTGCCCGAATACTGGATCACGCTGCTGAACTACATCGGCCTCGATGCGATCGTCGCGATCGGGCTCGTGCTGCTGACGGGCGTCGGCGGGATGACGAGCTTCGGACAGGCCGCGTTCGTCGGGATCGGCGCGTATGCGACCGCATACCTGACGACGGCCTATGGCGTGTCGCCATGGCTCGCGCTGATCGCGGGCGTCGTGCTGACGGCGCTCGTCGCGCTCGTGCTGGGCGCGGTGACGATGCGGCTGTCCGGGCACTTCCTGCCGCTCGGGACGATCGCGTGGGGTCTCGCGCTGTTCTACCTGTTCGGCAATCTCGAACTGCTCGGCAAGTACGACGGGATCAACGGCATTGCCGCGCTGAACCTGTTCGGCATCGTGCTCGACAGCGGGCGCAGTCTGTATTTCCTGATCTGGGCGGTGGTGCTGGCGGCGATCGTGTCCGTGCAGAACCTGCTGAACAGCCGGCCGGGCCGCGCGATCCGCGCGCTGCGCGGCGGCGGGGTGATGGCCGAGGCGATGGGCGTGAACACCGCGTGGATGCGGGTCGTGATCTTCGTCTACGCGGCGGTGCTCGCGGCGATTTCGGGCTTCCTGTACGCACACCTGCAGCGTGCGGTGAATCCGACGCCGTTCGGCCTGAACCACGGGATCGAATTCCTGTTCATGGCGGTGGTTGGCGGCGTCGCGCACGTGTGGGGCGCGGTGCTCGGGGCGGCGATCCTCACCGTGCTGCAGGATTACCTGCAGACGCTGCTGCCGAAGCTGCTCGGCGCGGAAGGCAACTTCGAGATCATCGTGTTCGGTGTCGTGATGGTGCTGCTGCTGCAGTACGCGCGGCAGGGCGTCTGGCCGTTCGTCGCGAGGCTGTTTCCACGCGGGCCGCGCGCGTATGTGTCGCGTGACGCCGATCCTTTGCCGCAGCGCACCAAGCCGGCAACCGGCGAAGCGCTGCTCGTCGTCGACAATGCGCGCAAGCAGTTCGGCGGGCTCGTGGCCGTCAACGACGTGAGCTTCGAAGTCAATGCAGGGCAGATCATCGGTCTGATCGGGCCGAATGGCGCCGGCAAATCGACGACGTTCAATCTCGTGACGGGCGTGCTGCGGCCGACGAGCGGCGCGATCACGTTCCGCGGCGAGCGGATCGACGGACTGACGTCGCGCGAGATCGTGCGGCGCGGGATCGGCCGCACGTTCCAGCACGTGAAGCTGCTGCCGGGCATGACGGTGCTGGAAAACGTCGCGCTCGGCGCGCATCTGCGTGGTACGACGGGCGTCTGGCGCAGCATCGCACGGCTCAATGCACACGAGGAGGCGCAATTGCTGGCCGAGGCAGCGCGCCAGATCCGGCGCGTCGGCCTCGAGAGCCACATGTACGACGAAGCGGGGAGCCTCGCGCTCGGCCAGCAGCGAATCCTCGAAATTGCCCGCGCACTGTGCTGCGACCCGACGCTGCTGCTGCTCGACGAACCGGCCGCCGGTCTGCGCTACAAGGAGAAGCAGCAGCTGGCGGACCTGCTGCGACGGCTGAAGGCGGAAGGGATGAGCGTGTTGCTCGTCGAACACGACATGGATTTCGTGATGAATCTCACGGATCGGCTGGTGGTGATGGAGTTCGGCACGCGGATCGCGGAAGGGCTGCCGCAGGACGTGCAGCAGGATCCGGCGGTGCTCGAAGCGTATCTGGGCGGGGTGGAGTGATGACGGACGCGACGATGCCGATTCTCGATGTGCGCGGGCTGGCGGTCCGGTACGGCAAGGTGGAGGCGCTGCACGGCGCGGCGATCAAGGTCGGCGCCGGCCAGATCGTCAGCGTGATCGGGCCCAATGGGGCCGGCAAATCGACGCTGCTGAACGCGATCATGGGCGCGCTGCCGGTGATCGGGCACGCGTCCGGTGCGATCGTGTATCGCGGCGCGGACGTCAGCGCGCTGCCGATCGAGCAGCGGGTCGCGCGCGGCATGTGCCTCGTGCCGGAAAAGCGTGAGCTGTTCGGCACGATGTCGGTGGAGGACAACCTCGTGCTCGGCGCGTATCGGCGCAAGCAGGCCGGCGAAGCGAATTTCCTCGACCAGCTCGATCACGTATTTGCGCTGTTTCCGCGGCTGAAGGAGCGGCGCAATCAGGCGGCTGGCACGCTATCGGGCGGCGAACGACAGATGCTGGCGGTGGGGCGGGCGCTGATGGGCAAGCCGGATCTGTTGATGCTCGACGAGCCGAGCCTGGGGCTCGCGCCGCTGATCGTGAAGGAGATATTTCATATCATCAGCGCGCTGCGCGGCACAGGCGTCGCGACGCTGCTGATCGAGCAGAACGCTCGGGCAGCGCTGCAGATCTCCGATTACGGCTATGTGCTCGAGACGGGCGAATTTGCGCTGGACGGGCCTGCGGCTGAACTGGCGCAGAACTCGCAGGTGATTGAGACCTACCTTGGGTTGGCGAAGAAGTCGGCTTGATGGGTTGGTTGGCGGGAAATGGATGGGGGTGGACGGCGTGTTTCACGTGAAACGCGCCGTTTTTGTTTGGGGTGGGGGACGCGGAGGGCGGTGTTCTGATGACTCCGGCGAGGGGATAAGTGCCGGACGAGCAGATGGAAACCCTGTGAGATGGGGGTGAGACTGTGCGCACAGCACCGTACCGAGCCTTTGCCTTGATCCAGAGCCGACAGTCGCTGTGTTCCACCGACCTGTACCCGGGCGCGTCCTTGCACAGCGCAAAGGGTATTCGCGGCTACGTGCAGGACGCTGGCACGTTTGTGCCGGAAGGGGCGACGGCGGGGGCCGCTACAGAGTCCGCAAGGGATTGAGATCCGAACTTGGGGCGGTGAGGGAGGCGGCTTAAGCAGGGAGCCTGGCGGCAAGCGGGGGCATGTTTCACATGAAACACACCGCTTTTGTTTGGGGTGTGACGATGCGGGGGGCGGTGTCCCGATGACCTGGACGATGGGATAAGTACCGGGCGAGCAGGCGGAAACCACGTGAGATGGGGTCTGAAGGCGCGCAAAGCGCCGTGCCGATCCTTCGTCTTGATCCGGAGCCGATAGTCGCTATGTTCCGCCGACCTGTTCCCGGGCGGGGCCTTGCACAGGACAAAAGGTGTTCGCGACTACGTGCTAGGGGCTGGTAAGTTCATGCTGGAAGGGCCGGCGGCCGAGCCGATACAGAATCTGAAAGTAATTGCGATCGACCTCGGGATGGTGAAGAAGGCGGCATGAGCGAGGTGTTCGACGGCAAGCGGGTGGCATGTTTCACATGAAACACACGGCTTTTGTCTGGCGCATGACGACGCGAGCGGCAGTGTCCCGATGCCTTCGGCAGGGGATAAGTGCCGGACGAACAGCTGGAAACCCTGTGAACTGGGGCCGAGACGGTGCGCAAAGTGCCATGCGAGCCTTTGTCGTGATCCAGGGCTGATGGTCGATGTGTTCCACCGATCTGTTCCCGGGCGGGTTCTTACACAGGGCAAGGGGTATTCACGGCTACGTGCTCGAGGCTGGCAAGTTTGTGCCGGAAGAGCTGGCAGCCGAGCCGATACAGAGCCCGCAAGTGTGAGATCGACCTTGGGATGGTGATGTGGTCGGCTGAGTGAGGTGCTCGACGGCGAGCGAGTGGCATGTTTCATATGAAACACACGGCTTTTGTGTGGGGCGGGCGATGTGGGCGGCGGTATCCCGATGACTCGTTGTGTGGATAAGTGTCGGATGAGCAGCTGGAAACCCTGTGAGATAGGGTCGAGTCGGCGCGCAAAGTGCCGTGCCGAGCCGTCGTCGTGATCCAGAGCCGATAGCCGCCGCGTTCCACCGACCTGTTCCCGGGCGGGTTCTTGCACAGGGCAAAGGGTGTTCACGGCTACGTGTTGGAAGCTGGCAAGTTTGTGCCGGCAGAGCTGGCGACCGAGCCGATACAGAGCCCGCAAGTGTGTGGATCGACCTTGGGATAGTGATGTGGTCGGCGATTGAGGTGCTCGACGGCAACCTGATGCCATGTTTCACATGAAACACACGGCTTTTGTGTGGCGCATGACGCGCGAGCGGCGGTGTCCCGATGGCTTCGGCGGGGGATAAGTGCCGGACGAACAGATGGAAACCCTGTGAGCCGGGGCCGAGACGGCGCGCAAAGTGCCGTGCCGAGCCGTCGTCTTGATCTAGAGCCGATGGCCGCCGTGTTCCACTGACCTGTACCCGGGCGGGACCCCTTGCACAGGGCAAAGGGTGTTCACGACAACGTGCTGGAGCCTGGCAAGTTTGTGCCGGAAGGGGCGGCGGCCAAGCCGGTACAGAATCCGCAAGTGTGAGATCGACCTTGGGGTGGTGAGGGAATCGGCGTGGGTGAGGTGTTCGACGGCAAGCGGGCGGCATGTTTCACATGAAACGCACCACTTTTGTCTGGCGCATGACGACGCGGGCGCCGCTGTCCCAGCGGCTTCGACAGGGGATAAGTGCAGGACGAACAGATGGAAACCCTGTGAGATGGGGCCAGGATGGCGCGCACAGTGTGCCGTGCCGTCGTCTTGATCCGAAGCCGATAGTCGCCGTGTTCCACCGACCTGTACTCGGGCGGGGCCTTGCGTAGGACAAAGGGTGTTCACGACAACGTGCTGGAGACTGGCAAGTTTGTGCCGGAAGGGCCGGTACCGGACCCGGAAGTGTGAGATCGACGTTGGGGCGGTGAGAAAGTCGGATTGAGCAAGGTGTTCGACGGCAAGCGGATGACATGTTTCACATGAAACACACCACTATTGTTTAAGGCGTGACGATGCGGGCGCTAGTGTTCCGACGACTCCAGCAGGGGATAAGTGCGGCACGAACAGATGGAAACCCTGTGAGATGGGGCCAGGATGGCGCGCCCTGTGCCGTGCCGAGCCTTCGTCTTGATCCGAAGCCGATAGTCGCCGTGTTCCACCGACCTGTTCCGGGCGGGCCCTTGCGTAGGCCAAAGGTGTTCACGACGACATGCTGGAGTCTGGCAAGTTTGTGCCGGAAGGGTCGGCGGCCAGGCCGGTACAGAATCCGCAAGTATGAGATCGACCTTGGGATGGCGTGGAAGGCGGCTTAAACGAAGGCTTAAGCGAGGTGCGCGGCGGCAAGCGGGTGGCAGTTTCACATGGAATACACCGCTTTTGTTCGGGATGTGACGATTCCGGCGCTGGTGTCCCGATGATGCCGGCTTGGGGATAAGTACCGGACGAACAGCTGGAAACCCTGTGAGAGGGTGCCAAGACGGAGCGCACATCACCGTGCCGATGCTTCGTCTTGATCCAGGGCCGATAAGTCCTCTCTGTTCCACCGATCTGTTCCCGGGCGCGCCCTTGCACGGGGCAAAAGGTGTTCCGACACCCACGGACTCGCCACCGCAGCCGATTGAGCGGCACAGATTCACCAATCGGCCGACGAAAACGGGCGAAATGAACGGACCCTACCATTCGGACGGTCTTCAGGCGAAAAGCGAACCCGCTATAATTCGGCCCATACATTTCTCAGAAAGGTCTGTGCGCTGTCCGGCACGGAGTCCGCCATGCTTTATCCCACAGAATTTGACGTAATCGTCGTCGGCGGCGGTCATGCCGGCACGGAAGCCGCGCTGGCGTCCGCCCGCATGGGCGTGAAGACGCTATTGCTGACGCACAACATCGAAACCCTCGGGCAGATGAGCTGCAATCCGTCGATCGGCGGCATTGGCAAGGGCCATCTGGTCAAGGAAGTCGATGCGTTGGGCGGCGCGATGGCCGCTGCGACGGACGAGGGCGGTATTCAGTTCCGGATCCTCAATTCGTCGAAGGGGCCGGCTGTTCGTGCGACGCGCGCACAGGCCGACCGCATCCTGTACAAGGCAGCGATCCGCCACCGCCTCGAGAACCAGCCCAATCTGTGGCTGTTCCAGCAAGCGGTGGACGACCTGATGGTCGAAGGCGATCGCGTGGTGGGCGCCGTCACCCAGATCGGCATCCGTTTCCGTGCGCGCGCCGTGGTGCTGACGGCCGGCACGTTCCTCGACGGCAAGATCCACGTCGGCCTGAACAACTACACAGGCGGCCGGGCAGGGGATCCGGCCGCCGTGACGTTGTCCTCCCGCCTGAAGGAGCTGAAGCTGCCCCAAGGGCGGCTGAAGACCGGGACGCCGCCGCGTATCGACGGCCGCTCGATCGACTTCTCGAAGCTGGAAGAGCAGCCGGGCGATCTCGATCCGATCCCCGTGTTCTCGTTCCTGGGTCGCGCGGAGCAGCATCCTCAGCAGATGCCGTGCTGGATCACGCACACGAACGAGCGCACACACGACATCATCCGAGGCGGCCTCGATCGCTCGCCGATGTATACAGGCGTGATCGAAGGCGTCGGGCCGCGCTACTGTCCGTCGATCGAGGACAAGATTCACCGGTTCGCGTCCAAGGAATCGCACCAGATCTTCCTCGAACCGGAAGGGCTGACGACCAACGAGTTCTATCCGAACGGGATCTCGACGAGCCTGCCGTTCGACGTGCAACTCGAGCTCGTGCATTCGATGCGCGGCCTCGAACAGGCGCACATCCTGCGTCCGGGCTATGCGATCGAGTACGACTACTTCGATCCGCGTGCATTGAAGGCGTCGCTGGAAACCAAGGCGATCAATGGTCTGTTTTTTGCGGGCCAGATCAACGGGACGACCGGTTACGAAGAGGCGGCCGCGCAGGGCTTGCTGGCTGGCGTCAACGCAGGCCTGTACGTGCAGGAAAAGGAAGCGTGGTGCCCGCGTCGCGACCAGGCTTATATCGGCGTGCTGGTCGACGATCTGGTGACGCGCGGTGTCGCCGAGCCGTACCGGATGTTCACGAGCCGCGCCGAGTATCGGTTGAGCTTGCGTGAAGACAACGCGGACATGCGCCTGACCGAAATCGGCCGCGAGCTGGGCCTCGTGGACGACGTGCGTTGGGACGCGTTCTGCCGGAAACGCGACGCTGTTTCACGTGAAACCGAGCGCCTGAAGTCGACGTGGGTCACGCCGAAAACGCTGCCGGCCGACGAAGCGGTGGCACTGCTCGGCAAGGCGATCGATCACGAATATAGCCTCGCCGAGCTGCTGCGCCGTCCGGGCGTCAGCTACGACGGCGTGTGCGGCCTGAAGGGCGGCGAATGCGGTCCGGCGGAGCCGCTGGTCGACGATCCGGTCCTGCTTGCGCAGATCAAGGAGCAGGTCGAGATCGGCATCAAGTATCAGGGCTACATCGAGCGCCAGGCGAGCGAGATCGAGCGCAACGACGCGAACGAGAACACGCGACTGCCCGAAGGCATCGACTATCGCGAAGTGCGTGGGCTGTCATTCGAAGTGAGCCAGAAGCTGAATCAGTTCCGGCCGGAAACGATCGGACAGGCATCGCGCATTTCGGGTGTCACGCCGGCGGCGATTTCGCTGCTGATGGTGCATCTGAAGCGTCGCGGCCTCGGCCGCCGCAACGGTGCCGCGGAAGCGGCCGTGGAGCAGGGGGACAGCAATGTCCCGACGCAACAATGACGGCGCGTCGCGCGCCGGCGGTTAATCGGGACGTATTGGAGAGGATGCTCGCCGACGGCGCAAACGCGCTCGGCGTCGTGCTGACGGATGCGCAGCGTAACCAGTTGCTCGACTATGTCGCGCTGCTGGCGAAGTGGAATGCGGTCTACAACCTGACCGCGATCCGCGATCCGCAGCAGATGCTGATTCAGCACATCCTCGATTCGCTGTCGATCGTTCCCCACCTGCGTGACCGGGCGTCGGCGCGCGTGCTCGATGTCGGATCGGGCGGTGGGCTGCCGGGCATCGTGCTCGCGATCGTTCGGCCGGAATGGCAGGTCACGCTGAACGACATCGTCCAGAAGAAATCCGCTTTCCAGACGCAGACCCGGGCCGAGCTGAAGCTCGCGAACCTGTCGGTCGTCACCGGTCGCGTGGAATCTCTGCAACCGGGCGTCGACGTGCAGGAAAAATTCGATGTGATCGTGTCGCGCGCTTTCGCGGACCTCTCCGACTTCGTTAAACTTGCTCGACATCTGGTTGCGCCGGGCGGGGCGATCTGGGCGATGAAGGGCGTGCACCCTGACGACGAGATTGCACGCTTGCCCGATGGCAGCCACGTGAAGCAGGCCATTCGGCTCGCGGTGCCGATGCTCGATGCCGAACGGCATCTGATCGAAGTCACTGTCGACGAAGCGATTTGACGGCGCGCCAAGTGGCGCGCCGAATGTTTGAAGGTACGAAGGAACACATCAACGATGGCAAAGATCTTCTGCGTTGCGAACCAGAAGGGGGGCGTCGGCAAGACGACGACGACGGTCAATCTCGCCGCAAGCCTGGCAGCGCAGGAGCAACGGGTCCTGCTGATCGATCTCGACCCGCAGGGCAACGCGACGATGGGCAGCGGGATCGACAAGGCCGGTGTCGAATCGACCGTGTACGAGGTGCTGGTCGACGGCGTGTCGGTCGCGGACGCGCGCGTGCGGCCCGAATCGGTGACGTACGACGTGCTGCCGGCGAACCGTGAGCTGTCCGGCGCCGAGATCGAGCTGATCGGCATCGAGAACCGCGAGCGCCAGCTGAAGGCGGCGCTCGATCGCGTCGCCGACGACTACGACTTCGTACTGATCGACTGCCCGCCGACGCTGTCGCTGCTGACGCTGAACGGCCTGTGTGCGGCGCACGGCGTCGTGATTCCGATGCAGTGCGAGTACTTCGCGCTGGAAGGCCTGTCGGATCTCGTCAACACGATCAAGCAGGTGCACGCGAACATGAACCGCGACCTGAAGATCATCGGGTTGCTGCGAGTGATGTTCGATCCGCGCATCACGCTGCAGCAGCAGGTCTCCGATCAACTGAAGGCGCACTTCGGCGACAAGGTGTTCGACGTGGTGATTCCGCGTAACGTCCGGCTGGCCGAAGCGCCGAGCTACGGTCTGCCTGGTGTCGTGTTCGACCGCAGCTCGCGTGGTGCGCAAGCCTATCTCCAGTTCGGCGCCGAGATGATCGAGCGCGTGCGCGCATTCGATGCGTGATCCGGACACGAGCGAAGCGAGGAAGAAAGACATGAACGCGGTGCCAAAAAAGAAAGGGTTGGGGCGTGGCCTCGAAGCGCTGCTCGGTGGCAGCGCCGACATCACCGAAGCGGTGAAGATCGAGGGCGCACCGAACACGCTCGCGCTTGCGAAGCTGCAGGCCGGCAAGTATCAGCCGCGGACGCGGATGGACGAGGGCAGCCTGCAGGAACTGGCGGCAAGCATCCGCGCGCAGGGCGTGATGCAGCCGATCCTGGTACGGCCCATTTCATCAGACAAATACGAGATCATCGCCGGCGAGCGGCGCTTCCGCGCTGCGCGCCTTGCCGGTCTCGACGAAGTGCCGGTGCTGGTGAAGGACGTGTCGGACCTGGCCGCCGCCGCGATGGCGCTGATCGAGAACATCCAGCGCGAAGATCTGAATCCGCTGGAAGAGGCGCACGGCATCCAGCGCCTGATCGACGAATTCCATTTCACGCACGAACAGGCGGCCGAATCGGTCGGCCGTTCGCGCAGCGCGGTATCGAACCTGCTGCGCCTGCTGAATCTCGCGGCGCCGGTGCAGACGATGCTGCTCGCCGGCGATCTCGACATGGGTCATGCGCGTGCGCTGCTCGCGGTCGATGCGGCGACGCAGATCACGCTTGCGCACCAGGTCGTCAACAAGCGGATGTCGGTGCGCGAGACCGAAAAGCTCGTCACGCAGACGACGAAGGAGGCGCCGGCGGTCAAGGCGCGCGCGAAGGACGATGGCGGTCGCGACACGCGCCGTCTCGAAGAAGAGCTGTCCGACCTGCTGGCGTCGACGGTGAAGATCAAGCTCGGCCGCCGCGGACGCGGGCAGGTGATGATCGATTTCGGCAGCCTCGATTCGCTCGAGGGCATCCTCGCGCGTTTGCGCGGGAACGTGACGGCAGAAGAATAACGAGGCGTTGCCAATGGATAATGCGAACGTACCGGCATTGCGCCGGTGGTTCGGCTGGCTCGCGCAGGAACCTGTGCTGTCCGTGCTGGCCGTCGGTCTCATCCTGCTGCAATGGTTGCGTCCGCAACCGTTCGCAGTGCTGGCGAATCTTGTCGACTGGCAGACGGTCGCGACGCTTGCCGGCCTGCTGATGCTGACGAAGGCGCTCGAGCTTTCCGGGTGCCTGATGTGGCTCGCGCACCGCATTGTGCACCACGTGCATTCGGAGCGTGCGCTTGCGATGCTGCTCGTCGTGTTCGCCGCCGCGCTCGCGATGTGGCTCACCAATGACGTCGCGCTGTTCGTCGTCGTGCCGCTGATGGTCTCGCTGCGCGCACTGGCGCCGCTGCCGTTCCGGCGGCTCGTGATCGTCGTTGCGCTGGCCGTCAACGCGGGGTCCGTCGCGACGCCGCTCGGCAATCCGCAGAATCTGTTTCTGTGGCAGTTGAGCGGCGTGTCGTTCGGCCGCTTCGTGCTGACGCTCGGCCCGCTCGCGGTTGCGCTGATGGCGCTGCTGCTCGCGTTGACTGCCTGCGCGTTTCGCGCGAAACCGCTCGACCTGTCCGGCGATGTCGTCGCGTTGCCCATGCAGCGCATGCACGCGCTCGTCGCGGCCGTACTGTTTGCAGGGTTCGTGTGGCTCGCCGACGCACACCATGCGCTGCCCGGCCTGATTGCGGTTGCCGTCGTGCTGTTCGCGGTGCGGCGCGATGCCGTGTTGAAAATCGACTGGCTGCTGCTGCTGATATTCGTGCTGATGTTCGTCGTGCTGCGCAGCGCGGCCGCGTTGCCGGTGGTGCACGACGCGATCGCACAGGCGCGCCTCGATTCGCCGCTGCGCGTGTTCGCGGCAGGCGCCGCGTTGTCGCAAGGCATCAGCAACGTGCCGGCCGCGATTCTCTTGTCGGAATTCACGCAAGACTGGCGCGCGCTTGCGTTCGGCGTGTCGGTCGGCGGCTTCGGCATGGCGATCGGTTCGCTCGCGAACCTGATCGCGATGCGGCTCGCGAAGGAGCCGCGCATGTGGCTGCCGTTTCATCTCGTGTCGATTCCGTTCGCGATTGCGAGCGCGATACTCGGAGCGTGGCTGCTCGTACACGGTTGACTGCTGCTGCGCAGTGTCCTGCGATACAGGTGGGGTTCGTCGCACCATTTCAATGGCGCGTCCACAGTGGCTCGTCTGTGGAACGATGCGCGTCTGGCGATGTAGCGACACGCTGCCCATCCACAGGCGATACGTGTGGGGCTGGCGTGTTCGCGAGCGATGCATCCCCGGGCGACGCGTCCGTTGGTGATCTATCCACAGGTGGTGCATCCGCGAGTGACGCGCCAAGAGTGGCGCATTCAAGGCGGTGCGCTGAAGAGTGATCTGTGCACAGCGTCGCACCTGTGGTGCTGTGCGCACAGCGACATATCGGTGGACAAGAATTCACAGCGAAGGGGAGGGGGCTGTGGTCGACCCGGGGTGACGCGTGCTAGAAATCCACGGCGAGTGATCGTAGCGAAGCGCCCTCCATTCCCCCCATCCGCCAGCGCAGCCCCGACACGAAACCGATTTTTTTCGCGCACGAAATACCCGTGCAAGAAACTGACCTTACAACTGTCATCGTACATCGTCGAATCGCGCGTTTTTCACATCATGAGGCGACGTTTTACGCAGGTTTTTGTCGCGTCTAAAGCCTTGAATCACCTGCAACTATCGCTTACAATCGCCCGGATTTGTTAGCTAGGCGCCCCTGAAAGCTTTCGGAAAGCTTGGGGCCGGATTCAGGATTTTGCGGAAGACTGCGATGGCGGGTCAGGCGCCGAACGAAAGGCACGATGATCACCGCGCGCAACGCACCGCTTCAGCGGCCGGCGAGCGGCGCGAATCATCCGGCGACGATTGGGACGCCGAGCAGCAGGAAGACAATATCGTTCCGCTCACGCGGGCAGAGGCTGAGAAGCTGTTCGGCCCGAACGTGGGTCGGCCCTCGCGCATCACGCCCTACAAGGTGGTGATCACGCAAGTGGCCTTGTCCCTGGTAGCAACGCTGGCGTGGTGGCTGTTTTCCAAGTCGCCGGGCGCCGCTGCGCTGTCAGCGTTTCTGGGCGGAGCGATCGGCTGGGTGCCAAGTGCGTTGTTCGTGGCACGACTGAAGGCGGGTGGCTCGGCCACCGTGATGAGCTGGGTGGCGGGCGAAGCCCTCAAGCTCGGCATGACGATCGGGTTGTTTGCCGCGGTGGCGTTTGGCTACCCCGGCGTGCACTGGGTGCCGCTCCTCGTCACGTACCTCGTCGTGCTGAAGACGTACTGGGTCGCGCTGGCCTGGCGGTAAGCAAGAACAAGCAGCGCGCGGTTTCGACACGGAACTGCGCCAGCCTGTTCCCGCAATAACATGTTGCGGAATCGGGCAAAACGATTTTCGACAATTTGGGTGGCATTAACGATATGGCAGCTAGCGAAGGCACGCGCGGTCCGGATCCGTCCGAGTACATTGCGCACCACTTGCAGAATTTCTCCACCTCGCACCAGACGTCGATTTTCGACATTCATGTCTGGAATATCGACACGCTGTTCTGGTCGATCGTGTGTGGCATCGTCACCTTCCTCGTGCTGCGACTGGCCGCCCGCAAGGCGACGCCTGGCGTGCCGGGCCGCTTCCAGTGCGCGATCGAGATGCTCGTCGAGATGGTCGAAGACCAGTCGAAGGCGATCGTCCACGGCAACCGCGCATTCATCGCTCCGCTCGCACTGACCGTTTTCGTGTGGGTCGCGCTGATGAACGCCCTCGACTTCCTCCCCGTCGACCTGCCGGGCCGCGTGATCGGCCTGCTGGGCCTGTCGGGCATCGTTTCCCACCATCGCATCGTTCCGACGGCCGACCTGAACGGCACCCTCGGCATCGCGCTCGGCGTGTTCGTCCTGATGATCTACTACAGCATCAAGATCAAGGGCGCGGGCGGCTTCGTGCATGAGCTGCTGTCGGCACCGTTCGGCGCGCACCCGGCACTGTGGATCCCGAACCTTGCGCTCAACATCGTCGAATTCGTCGCGAAGACCGTCTCGCTCGGCATGCGGTTGTTCGGCAACATGTACGCGGGTGAGCTGGTGTTCCTGCTGATCGCCTTGCTCGGCAGTATGTGGAGCTTCGGCGGCGATGCAACGTTCCTCGGCTTCATTGGCCACGTGATCGCGGGCAGCGTCTGGGCAATCTTCCACATCCTGATTGTTCTGTTGCAGGCATTCATTTTCATGATGCTGACGCTGGTGTATCTCGGCCAGGCGCACGACAAGCACTAAGCGCGGCGTGCAAAAAAGAGTCTTCGTTTTATTTTCTTAAATCTCAGTTCCAAGTCTTTTCTCAAAGGAGTGATCATGCAAGCTTTCATCGCCAACATCCAGGGTCTGACCGCCATCGGTATCGGCATCATCATCGGCCTGGGTGCGATCGGCGCCTGTATCGGTATCGCGCTGATGGGCGGCAAGTACATCGAAGCATGCGCACGTCAGCCGGAACTCATCAACCCGCTGCAAACGAAGATGTTCCTGCTGGCTGGCCTGATCGACGCGGCATTCCTGATCGGTGTTGGTGTCGCAATGCTGTTCGCGTTCGCGAACCCGCTCCTGTCGAAGCTCGCAGGCTAAGGTTTCTCGGAAATTTGCGCCCGGCGTAAGCCGGCGCAGGGCGGAACGGAGACTTGGGGCGCTGATCGAATGCAACTCGATGAGCGCCTTACCGTTTCATTTTTCCGGAATAGCAGATAAGGAAACACCGTGAATCTCAACGCAACTCTGTTTGCGCAAATGGTCGTGTTCCTGGTCCTCGCGTGGTTCACGATGAAGTTCGTGTGGCCGCCGTTGATCAACGCCCTCGACGAACGTTCGAAGAAGATCGCCGACGGCCTCGCCGCCGCGGAAAAGGGCAAGGCGGAACTCGACGCAGCGCACAAGCGTGTGGACCAGGAACTCGCGCAGGCCCGCAACGACGGCCAGCAGCGCATCGCCGACGCTGAAAAGCGTGCCCAGGCGGTCGCCGAGGAAATCAAGGCCAACGCCCAGGCTGAAGCCACCCGCATCGTCACCCAGGCGAAGGCGGAAGCAGAACAGCAAATCGTGAAGGCGCGCGAAGCGCTGCGTGGTGAAGTCGCTACGCTGGCCGTGAAGGGCGCCGAGCAGATCCTGAAGCGCGAAGTCGATCAAACGGCCCACGCCCAACTGCTGAATCAACTGAAAGCCGAGCTCTGATCATGGCCGAACTTGCAACCATCGCCCGCCCTTACGCAGAAGCGCTGTTCCGCGTGGCCGAGGGAGGTGACATCGCCGCCTGGTCCACGCTCGTGCAAGAGCTGGCCCAGGTTGCGCGTCTGCCCGATGTGCTGTCCGTCGCGTCGAGCCCGAAGGTGACCCGCGCGCAAGTGGCCGAGCTGCTGCTTGCCGCGCTGAAGTCGCCGCTCGCGGCCGGTGCCGAAGCGAAGAACTTCGTGCAGATGCTGGTCGACAATCATCGCATCGCGCTGCTGCCGGAAATCGCCACGCAGTTCGAAGAGCTGAAGAACGAGCGTGAAGGCGCCGCCGACGCAACCATCGTCAGCGCGTTCCCGCTGAACGGGACCGATCTCGAAGGTCTCGTGTTCAGCCTCGAGCGCAAGTTCAAGCGCAAGCTGAAGCCGACGGTCGAAGTCGATTCGTCGCTGATCGGCGGCGTGCGCGTGACGGTCGGCGACGAAGTGCTCGACACCTCGGTTCGCGCGCGCCTCGCATCGATGCAGGCTGCGTTGACCGCCTGAGCGCCACGCCGGCACGCAACAGAATTGACTATCAGGAGCGAATAATGCAACTCAATCCCTCTGAGATCAGCGAGCTGATCAAGAGCCGGATCCAGGGCCTTGAAGCGAGCGCAGACGTTCGCAACCAGGGTACCGTGATCTCCGTGACCGACGGTATCGTGCGCATCCACGGCCTGTCGGACGTGATGCAGGGCGAAATGCTCGAGTTCCCGGGCAACACGTTCGGCCTCGCGCTGAACCTCGAGCGCGACTCGGTCGGCGCGGTGATTCTCGGCGAATACGAACACATCTCGGAAGGCGACATCGTCAAGACGACGGGCCGCATTCTCGAAGTCCCGGTTGGTCCGGAACTCGTCGGCCGCGTGGTCGACGCGCTCGGCAACCCGATCGACGGCAAGGGCCCGGTCAACGCGAAGCTGACCGACGCGATCGAAAAGATCGCCCCGGGCGTGATCTGGCGCAAGTCGGTGTCGCAGCCGGTGCAGACGGGCCTCAAGTCGATCGACGCGATGGTGCCGATCGGCCGTGGCCAGCGTGAGCTGATCATCGGCGACCGTCAGTGCGGCAAGACCGCGGTGGCGCTCGACACGATCATCAATCAGAAGGGCAAGGACCTGATCTGTATCTACGTCGCGATCGGCCAGAAGGCTTCGTCGATCATGAACGTGGTGCGCAAGCTCGAAGAAACCGGCGCGATGGAGTACACGATCGTCGTCGCGGCTTCGGCATCGGATTCGGCTGCGATGCAGTACCTCGCACCGTACGCCGGCTGCACGATGGGCGAATACTTCCGCGATCGCGGTCAAGATGCGCTGATCATCTATGACGACTTGACCAAGCAGGCTTGGGCATACCGTCAGATCTCGCTGCTGCTGCGCCGCCCGCCGGGCCGTGAAGCCTACCCGGGCGACGTGTTCTATCTGCACTCGCGTCTGCTCGAGCGTGCGGCTCGCGTGTCGGAAGAGTACGTCGAGAAGTTCACGAACGGCGAAGTGAAGGGCAAGAGCGGCTCGCTGACGGCACTGCCGGTCATCGAAACGCAAGCGGGCGACGTGACCGCGTTCGTTCCGACGAACGTGATCTCGATTACCGACGGCCAGATCTTCCTGGAAACCGACCTGTTCAACGCAGGCATCCGCCCGGCAATCAACGCCGGCGTGTCGGTGTCGCGAGTCGGTGGCGCCGCGCAGACGAAGGTCGTGAAGAAGCTGTCGGGCGGTATCCGTACCGACCTCGCGCAGTATCGTGAACTCGCAGCGTTCGCGCAGTTCGCGTCGGACCTCGACGAAGCGACCCGCAAGCAGCTCGAGCGCGGCCGCCGCGTGACGGAACTGCTGAAGCAGCCGCAGTACCAGCCGCTGCAGGTGTGGGAACTGGCCGTGTCGCTGTACGCCGCGAACAACGGCTACTTCGACGACCTCGACGTGAAGCAAGTGCTGCCGTTCGAGAAGGGCCTGCGCGAATTCCTGAAGACCAGCCACGCTGACCTCATCAAGCGCATCGAAGACACCAAGGATCTCTCGAAGGACGACGAAGGCGCGCTGCGCGCGGCGATCGAATCCTTCAAGAAGTCCGGTGCCTATTGATCCGCGAGTGACACACTGAGGCCGCGCGGGTGCTGAGGCGCCCGCGCCGCTTCGGTCAAGGAGCAAGCTATGGCTGGAATGAAGGAAATTCGCGGCAAGATCAAGAGCGTGCAGAACACGCGCAAGATCACGAAGGCGATGGAGATGGTGGCCGCATCGAAGATGCGCCGCGCCCAGGAACGCATGCGCGCTGCCCGCCCGTATGCGGACAAGGTCCGTGCCATCGCATCGCACATGAGCCGCGCGAACCCGGAGTACCGCCACCCGTTCATGGTGGCAAATGAAGGCGCAAAGACGGCCGGCATCATTCTCGTCACGACGGACAAGGGTCTGTGCGGCGGTCTGAACACGAACGTGCTGCGCGCGACGGTGCAGAAGTTCAAGGAGCTGGAAGAGAAGGGCCAGAAGGTCGAAGCCACCGCGATCGGTAGCAAGGGCCTCGGGTTCCTGAACCGCTTCGGCGCGAAGGTGATGTCGCAGGTCGTGCACCTCGGCGACACCCCGCACCTCGACAAGCTGATCGGCGCGGTGAAGACGCAGCTCGATCTGTACTCGGAAGGCAAGCTGTCGGCGGTTTATCTCGCGTACACGCGCTTCGTCAACACGATGAAGCAGGAAGCGGTGATCGAGCAGCTGCTGCCGCTGTCGTCGGAGCACTTCGAGGCGAATGACGGCACGCCGGCCACGTCGTGGGACTACATCTACGAGCCGGACGCGCAGGCTGTCGTCGACGAACTGCTCGTGCGCTACGTCGAGGCGCTGGTGTACCAGGCTGTCGCGGAAAACATGGCGTCGGAGCAATCGGCGCGGATGGTCGCAATGAAGGCTGCGTCCGACAACGCGAAGACCGTGATCAGCGAGCTGCAACTGGTCTACAACAAGAGCCGTCAGGCCGCGATCACGAAGGAACTGTCGGAGATCGTCGGCGGCGCTGCAGCTGTCTAAGCGCGCGCCCCGATAGCTCGAAACTGCGCCTTTGCGCGAGTAAAGAATCAGGTATTTAAAGGAAAAGCGATGAGTACTGCTGCTTTGGTAGAAGGCAAGATCGTACAGTGCATCGGCGCCGTTATCGACGTGGAATTCCCGCGCGACAGCATGCCGAAGATCTACGACGCGCTCATTCTGGAAGGCTCGGAACTGACGCTCGAAGTCCAGCAGCAGCTGGGCGACGGCGTGGTCCGCACCATCTGTCTGGGTGCCTCCGACGGCCTGCGCCGCGGCCTGACCGTGAAGAACACGGCGAAGCCGATTTCGGTGCCGGTCGGCAAGCCGACCCTCGGCCGGATCATGGACGTGCTCGGCCGTCCGATCGACGAAGCGGGCCCGATCGAAAGCGAACATACGCGTTCGATCCACCAGAAGGCGCCGGCGTTCGACGAACTGTCGCCGTCGACCGAACTGCTCGAAACGGGTATCAAGGTTATCGACCTGATCTGCCCGTTCGCGAAGGGCGGCAAGGTTGGCCTGTTCGGCGGTGCTGGCGTGGGCAAGACCGTCAACATGATGGAGCTCATCAACAACATCGCGAAGGAACACGGCGGTTACTCCGTGTTCGCGGGCGTGGGCGAGCGTACCCGTGAAGGGAACGACTTCTACCACGAAATGAAGGACTCGAACGTTCTCGACAAGGTCGCGCTGGTGTACGGCCAGATGAACGAGCCGCCGGGCAACCGTCTGCGCGTCGCGCTGACCGGCCTGACGATGGCCGAGCACTTCCGTGACGAAGGCCTCGACGTGCTGTTCTTCGTCGACAACATCTACCGTTTCACGCTGGCCGGTACCGAAGTGTCGGCACTGCTCGGCCGTATGCCGTCGGCAGTGGGCTATCAGCCGACGCTGGCTGAAGAAATGGGCAAGCTGCAAGAGCGCATCACGTCGACCAAGAAGGGCTCGATTACGTCGGTCCAGGCCGTGTACGTCCCTGCGGACGACTTGACCGACCCGTCGCCGGCGACCACCTTCGGCCACCTGGACGCAACCGTCGTTCTGTCGCGTGACATCGCATCGCTGGGTATCTACCCGGCGGTCGACCCGCTCGACTCGACGTCGCGCCAGATCGACCCGAACGTGATTGGTGAAGAGCACTACTCGATCACCCGTCGCGTTCAGCAGACGCTGCAGCGCTACAAGGAACTGCGCGACATCATCGCGATTCTGGGCATGGACGAACTGTCGCCGGAAGACAAGCTGTCGGTCGCGCGCGCACGTAAGATCCAGCGTTTCCTGTCGCAGCCGTTCCACGTCGCTGAAGTGTTCACGGGCTCGCCGGGCAAGTACGTGCCGCTGAAGGAAACGATCCGTGGCTTCAAGATGATCGTCGACGGCGAGTGCGACCACCTGCCGGAACAGGCGTTCTACATGGTCGGCACGATCGACGAAGCCTTCGAAAAGGCCAAGAAGATCCAGTAAAGGTCGGGTGTAACGCAGCGGGCGCCGGTGTCTGTTGTTGATTCTCCTATGGCACTGGCGATAGGAGACACGGCGCCCACGTAACACGCTCAACCAGGAGTCGATATGGCAACCATCAAAGTAGACGTCGTCAGCGCGGAAGAGCAGATCTTCTCGGGCGAGGCGAAGTTCGTCGCGCTGCCGGGCGAAGCGGGTGAGCTGGGCATCCTGCCGGGCCATACGCCGCTGATCACGCGGATTCGTCCGGGTGCGGTGCGCATCGAGGTCGAGAACGGCAACGACGAATTCGTGTTCGTCGCGGGCGGCATTCTCGAAGTGCAGCCGGGCGCCGTAACGGTGCTCGCCGACACCGCGATTCGCGGCAAGGATCTCGATTCGGCGAAGGCCGAGGAAGCGCGCAAGCGCGCCGAGGAAACGCTGCAGAACGCGAAGTCGGACATCGACCTCGCGAAGGCGCAATCCGAGCTCGCGACCGCGATGGCGCAGCTCGAAGCGATCCAGCGTCTGGCGAAGATCCGCAGCCGGCACTGAGCCGCGCAGCACGTGAAAGAAAGCAGCCTTCGGGCTGCTTTTTTTTTCGCCTGGTTGCGTCCGACCGTGCTATTTCGTCCGGTCGCGGTGAATTGATGTCAGAGTGTCGTCAGCGGAGCACGGCATCATCCGCATGATCAGATCATAAGATTCACGGAGACACTCATGGCAGCTGAATCACGCGTAGGGGCGCTGATTGCGCCCGAAAACGGATTGTCGTACGTGCGCGGCGCGACCGACGTGCCGTTGTCCGAAGCAACGATCGGCCAGTTCCTGCGGGACACGGCAGCACGCTTTCCCGATCGTCCGGCTGTGGTGTTCCGCGAGCAGCGCGTGCGCTGGACCTGGCGCGAATTCGCGGCCGAGGTCGACGTGCTGGCCGCCGGCCTCGCGGCGCTCGGGATCGGCAGCGGCGACCGCGTCGGCATCTGGTCGCCGAACCGCAGCGAATGGCTGCTGACCCAGTTCGCGACCGCGCGGATCGGCGCGGTGCTCGTGAACATCAACCCCGCGTACCGCCTCGCGGAACTCGAATACGCGCTGAACAAGGTCGGCTGCAAGGCCGTGATCGCCGCCGAGCGCTTCAAGTCGTCCGGTTACGTCGAGATGCTGCAGACGATTGCGCCGGAGCTCGCGACCGCGGCGCCGGGCGATCTGCACGCGGTGCGTGTGCCGAGCCTGCGCATCGTCGTGTCGATGGGCGACGTCGCGCCCGCCGGCATGTTCCGCTTCGCCGATGTGATGGCGCGCGGCCGCGACACGGTCGACACGGTTGCGCTCGATGCGTTCGGCGCGACGCTTGGGCCGAATGATCCGATCAACATCCAGTTCACGAGCGGCACGACCGGCAGCCCGAAGGGCGCGACGCTCACGCATCGCAACGTCGTCAACAACGCGCGCTCGATCGCGATGGCGATGCGCTTGAGCGAGCAGGACGCGCTGTGCATCCCGGTGCCGCTGTATCACTGCTTCGGGATGGTGCTCGCGGTGCTCGCGTGCGTGTCGACGGGCGCCGCAATGGTGTTCCCCGGCGAGGCGTTCGATCCGGTCGCGACGCTCGCGGCGGTATCCGAAGAACGCTGCACCGCGCTGCACGGCGTGCCGACGATGTTCATCGCGGAGCTCGACCATCCGGACTTCGCGAACTACGACCTGTCGACGCTGCGCACGGGCATCATGGCCGGCTCGCCGTGCCCGATCGAGACGATGAAGCGCGTCGTGTCGCAGATGCATCTGTCGGAGATCACGATCGCGTACGGGATGACGGAGACGAGCCCCGTCTCGTTCCAGAGCTCGACCGACGATCCGCTCGAGAAGCGCACGACGACGGTCGGCCGTATCCAGCCGCACCTCGAGGTGAAGATCGTCGATCCGAGCGGCGGCATCGTGCCGGTCGGATCGACTGGCGAGCTGTGCACGAAGGGCTACTCGGTGATGCGCGGCTATTGGGACGACGAATCGAAAACGCGCGACGTGCTGATCGACGGCTGGATGCACACGGGCGATCTCGCGACGCTCGATGCGGACGGCTACTGCAACATCGTCGGCCGGCTGAAGGACATGCTGATCCGCGGTGGCGAGAACATCTATCCGCGCGAGATCGAGGAATATCTGTTTCGTCATCCGAAGATTCAGAGTGCGCAGGTATTCGGCGTGCCGGACCCGAAATATGGTGAGGAAGTGTGCGCGTGGATCGTGCTGCGTGCAGGCGAACAGATGACCGAGGACGACGTACGCGCATTCTGCCAGGGGCAGATCGCGCACTACAAGATCCCGCGCTATATCCGCTTCGTCGACGAGCTGCCGATGACGGTGACAGGCAAGGTGCAGAAGTTCATCATGCGCCAGCGCATGATCGATGAACTGAAGCTCGGCGAGCAGAAGACCGCGTGACGCGCGACACGTGACGGCCTGCGGGCCGTTACGCTTTCGATGGACGAAAAAAAGCGGGCTTATTAGCCCGCTAAAAACCACACGCTACGGGGTTAGCGCGAGGAGACCAAAGATGGAACGTGTTCGGCAGAGCCGAAAACGACTCCAACAAGGATGCCCCTCGAAAGGGCTTCGGTACATGACCGACGGGCTCGCAGCGCTTCGCGTCCGCTCACACTTGGCACACGAGACCGCATCCGTGTTGAAACCGTTGAAGGCCATTGTGGGCGAATTGACGGGCCATCGCGGTAACAAAGTGTTTCAGGTTGTAACGCCCGCCAGATAAGGCTCTCCGGGATTTTTTGCTGTTTTTCGGGATCCTGATCAGGTCATTTTTACCAACATTTCCGCGAGAGTTTTCATCCCGTGCGCGAGATGCGTTTTTCATGCGTGTCAGGCTCGGCTGATTCCACATTTGCACGCAAAAAAATTCACTGCACTGAGGATTCGATGTCAGACGATTCAATCATCAGAAAGATTTTGAAACGTGATCGCATCATCGCGGTAGTCGGCCTTTCGGATAAACCCTACCGTCCGAGCCACGGCGTCGCCGAATACATGCAGCAGGCCGGCTACAGGATCGTGCCGGTCAACCCGGTGCTCGACGGGCAGCGTGTGCTCGGCGTCGACTGAACGGCGTCGCATGCGCGTGGTCGGGTGCGCATGATGCGGCACGCGCAGTGCGTCGCATTGCACCGCACGGCGTCAGGCCCCGGCAGCCCGGTGCACGACGCCCGATGCACGCATCACTTCAGCCACTTGTCCGAGATCGCCTGGAACTCGCCGGTCGACAGCGACAGATGCAGCCACTGGTCGACGTACTGCTGGAACACGACGTCGCCGCGCGGCACCATGTAGGCCTTTTCGCCGAACTGGAACGGCTTGTCCGGATGCACCGAGCACAGGCCCGGATTCAGCTTTTGCTGCAGCAGCGTTTCGGACGCGTCGGTCACCATCACGTCCGCGTTGCCCGCGAGGATCTGCTTGAAGATCGTCACGTTGTCCGGGTAGACGGTCACGTTCGCGTGCGTGAAATGCTGCTTCGCAAAACGCTCGTTGGTGCCGCCCGGATTCACGATCACGCGCGTGTCGGGCCGGTCGATCTGCTCGATGGTCTGGTACTTGTCGGCGTCCGCGCAGCGCGCGATCGGCGTCTTGCCGTCGGTGATGTACGGCTGCGTGAAGAATGCGTGCTTCTGGCGCTCGAGCGTCGTCGATACGCCGCCGACCGCGATGTCGCACTTTCCGACGAAATCGGCGATGAGGGTCGGCCAGCTCGTCTTCACGTAGTCGGCCTTCACGCCGAGCGATTTCGCGAGCGCGTCCGCCATGTCGATGTCGATGCCCTCGAACTTGCCGTCCGCGCGGTAATACGAGTACGGCTTGTAGTCGCCCGTCGTGCAGACGCGCAGCGTGCCGCGCGCGAGCACGTCGTCGAGCCGCGAGCGGGCGCCGCCGTTCGGTGCACGACTGCCCGGTGCGCCGCTGCCCGCATCCGCCGCGTGCGCGGCCGCGGCGCACGTCAGCGCCAGCAGGGCGGCGGTGGCGGCGGCGAACGTTGCGAGCTTCTTCATCGGGTCTCCTCCTTTCTCTGGTTCGATATGAGCGTCCGATCATAGCCGAGCCATCGCGCGCGTCATATGGTCGCCAGCGGCCGCCATCGGTCCCGCGCGCGCTGCACGGCCGCGCCGGTCCGGTAAAATGCGCTTTTGCCTTGCGCATCGTCGAACTCAACGTGGCCCATACCCTGCTCAACGACACCTTCCTGCGTGCGCTCCTGCGCGAGCCGACCGACTACACGCCGATCTGGCTGATGCGCCAGGCGGGCCGCTACCTGCCCGAGTACAACGCGACGCGCGCGCGCGCAGGCAGCTTCCTCGGCCTCGCGAAGAACCCCGATTACGCGACCGAAGTGACGCTGCAGCCGCTCGAGCGCTTCTCGCTCGACGCCGCGATCCTGTTCTCGGACATCCTGACGATTCCCGACGCGATGGGCCTTGGCCTCGACTTCCAGGTCGGCGAAGGGCCGAAGTTCGCGCATCCGGTGCGCACCGAGGCGGACGTCGCGAAGCTCGCGGTGCCGGACATCGGCGCGACGCTCGGCTACGTGACCGACGCGGTGCGCGAGATCCGCCGCGCGCTCACTGATGGCCAGGGCCGCCAGCGCGTGCCGCTGATCGGCTTCTCGGGCAGCCCGTGGACGCTCGCGTGCTATATGGTCGAAGGCGGCGGCTCGGACGATTTCCGCACCGTCAAGTCAATGGCGTATTCGCGTCCCGACCTGATGCACCGGATCCTCGACATCAACGCGCAGGCGGTCGCCGCGTACCTGAACGCGCAGATCGACGCGGGCGCGCAGGCCGTGATGATCTTCGATACGTGGGGCGGCGCGCTGGCGGACGGCGCGTACCAGCGCTTTTCGCTCGACTACATCCGGCGCGTGGTGTCGCAGCTGAAGCGCGAGCACGACGGCGAGCGCGTGCCGGTGATCACGTTCACGAAGGGCGGCGGGCTGTGGCTCGAGGAAATCGCGTCGACGGGCGTCGACGCGGTCGGGCTCGACTGGACGGTCAACATCGGCGCCGCGCGCGAGCGCGTCGCGGGCCGCGTCGCGCTGCAGGGCAACCTCGACCCGACGATCCTGTTTGCGCCGCCGGCCGCGATCCGCGAGCAGGCGCGCGCGGTGCTCGACAGCTACGGCAACCATCCGGGCCACGTGTTCAACCTCGGGCACGGCATCTCGCAGTTCACGCCGCCCGAGCACGTCGCCGAGCTGGTTGACGAGGTGCACAACCACAGCCGCGCGATCCGTAGCGGAGCCGCGCGCTGAGCGCAAGCGCCGTCATGCTGCGGTGCGGCAACGCGGTGTTGCGCGGCCTGCGCGAAACAGGGCGCAACCCCGCCCGGGTTGGCGATCCGCAGCTTGTCAAGACTTGACTTATACACATTTTCCACGTTGCAGCGCGGTAGAGCCCCATGTCGGTCAATTTGCCTCGCTATGAATCGCGAATTTGAATAGCAGCCTTATGGAATAAGGCTTCGCGGGTTCCGATTACGGACCGGGAAAGACAGCGGAACGCACGGCCCAACGTGCTTTCCGCGCAGTCGGCGGCGAGTTCTCAACAAAGTTATCCACAGGCTGGTCAGGGTATACGGCGATTCTTAATGCGAATCCAAAACTTAGCGCCGAATCTGAAGTTTCACTTTAAGTTCGTTGTCGCAATGCGGACGCATATCCATGCGCGCGGGTATGTCCGCGTATATGCCCACTGCGCGGGTCGCATCGCCACCGGAGCACCGTGATGGACGGCACCTACCTGCGGGTGGCGCTCGATCACCCGCTCGCGACCCTGTTCGATTACCGTTGCGACGCGCAGCCGGCGCCCGGGCCCGGCACGCTCGTGCAGGTACCGTTCGGCAAGCGGCATGCGGTCGGCCTCGTTTGCGAAGTGACGGCTCACACCGACGTGCCGCCGTCGCGGCTGCGTGCGGTCGACGCGATCTGCGCCGACCTGCCGCCGCTGTCCGCCGACTGGCTCGCGCTCGTGTCGTTCGCGGCCGACTACTACCAGCGTGGCCGCGGCGAAGTCGCGCTGCCGGCGCTGCCGCAGCCGTTGCGCGACGCGGGGCGCTGGGGGCGGCTGCTCGCGCCCGAAATCCGTTACCGCGTGACCGATGCGGGCCGCGCGGCGTTGCCCGGCGCACTGCCTGAGCGCGCAGCCGCGCTGCGGCGGCTTGCGCAGGCGCTCGCCGACGCCGGATCGCTGAGCCTGCCCGACGCGCGCGCGCTGCATCCGAAGGCCGCGGCGACGCTCGACGGCTGGGCCGCGCAAGGCTGGGTCGACGTCGACGAAATCGGCTGGGCGGATAACCCTGTGCCCAAGTGTGTGGATAACCTGTCGACAAGCGGTGGACGAACCGTGCCGCCGCCGCTCACCGACCAGCAGGCAGAGGCGCTCGACGGGATCCGCGCCGCACAGGGTTTCGCGCCGTTCCTGCTGCACGGCGTGACGGGCAGCGGCAAGACCGAGGTGTATCTGCATGCGCTCGCGGCGCTGCTGGATGCGCGGCCCGACGCGCAGGCGCTCGTGCTCGTCCCCGAAATCAACCTGACGCCGCAGTTCGAGGCTGCGTTTCGTGCGCGCTTTGCCGGCACGCTCGCGGCGGACGCGATCGTCACGCTGCACAGCGGCCTTGCCGAAGGCGAGCGCGCGCGCAACTGGCTGGCCGCGCATACGGGCCGCGCGCGGATCGTGCTCGGCACGCGCCTCGCGGTGCTCGCGTCGCTGCCGACACTCGCGCTGATCGTCGTCGACGAGGAGCACGAGCCCGCATACAAGCAACAGGAAGGCTTGCGCTATTCGGCGCGCGACCTCGCGGTGTGGCGCGCGAAGCAACTCGACATCCCGGTCGTGCTCGGTTCCGCGACGCCGTCGCTCGAAAGCTGGTGGCAGGCCGAGCAGGGGCGCTACACGCGGCTCACGCTGTCGCGCCGCGCGATCGCCGATGCGGTGTTGCCGACCGTGCGGCTGGTCGATCTCGAGGAAGAGCGGCGGCGCGGGCGCGCGTCGCAGGGCGGGCTGTCGGGCCCGCTCGTCGCGGCGCTGAAGGCGCGGCTCGAGCGCGGCGAGCAGAGCCTCGTGTTCCTGAACCGGCGCGGTTACGCGCCGCAGCTCGCATGCGATGCGTGCGGCTGGGTCGCCGGCTGCCCGCGCTGCAGCGCGTACGTCGTGCTGCACAAGCCCGAGCACGCGCTGCGCTGCCATCACTGCGGCTGGGAATCGCGGATTCCGCGCTCGTGTCCCGAATGCGGCAACGTCGATATCGCGCCGCTCGGCCGCGGCACGCAGCGCATCGAGGAGACGCTCGCCGAGGCCGTGCCGGGCGCGCGCGTGCTGCGGATCGACGCCGACAGCACACGCCGCAAGGGCAGCGCGCAGGCGCTGTTCTCGGACGTGCACGCGGGCGAGGTCGACATCCTCGTCGGCACGCAGATGATTGCAAAAGGTCACGATTTCCAGCGCGTGTCGCTCGTCGGCGTGCTCAATGCCGACACCGCGCTGTTCTCGCACGACTTCCGCGCGAGCGAGCGGCTGTTCGCGCAGCTGATGCAGGTGAGCGGCCGCGCGGGGCGAGCCGGGCTGCCGGGCGAGGTGCTCGTGCAGACGCGCTATCCGCGCCACGCGCTGTATCACGCGCTCGCGCGCCAGGATTACGTCGGCTTCGCGAACACGACGCTCGGCGAGCGGCGCGACGCGCATCTGCCCCCGTTCGTCTACCAGGCGCTGCTGCGCGCGGAAGGGCGCACGATCGAAGCGGCGCTCGGGTTCCTGCAGCAGGCCGCGGCCGCGTTGCCGGGGCTGCCCGGCGCGGATCGCGTGACGGTCTACGACGCAGTGCCGATGACGATCGTGAAGGTCGCGAACGTCCATCGCGCGCAACTGCTCGTCGAAAGCGCGTCGCGGGCGGCGCTGCAGCACACGCTGCGCGCCTGGCATGGCGAGCTGCGCGCGCTGAAGGGCGTGCTGCGGTGGAGCGTCGAAGTCGATCCGCTGGATATCTGACGCCATCTGACGCACGGTGGCGCGCGTCGCAACGCACGCATGGCCGCAGCGCGCTTGCGCTGCCGGCGCCGTGTTGCACGGTCAGCGCAACATGCGTTGAACGGGCGCGCGACACGCGCACGGTTGCCCGAACGTGTCCGTACGCCCCGATCAGGGAAAATACCGATCCCCCGACCGCGGGCAACCCCTAGGTTGCAACTCTGTAAGCCACTGATTATATTGGATAATTCTAGGGTGCAACCCATCTCGAAATCTGGTTGCACCTTTTTATTGCGTGCCGTAGGATTTCGCGCATCCTCTCACGTCTATTCGCCGGTCTCCCGCCGGCGCACGAACCCATCATGGCAAGCACCACCCTTGGCGTCAAAGTCGACGATCTGCTCCGCTCGCGCCTGAAAGACGCCGCAGCGCGACTCGAACGGACTCCCCACTGGCTGATCAAGCAGGCGATCTTCGCGTATCTCGAGCGGATCGAGCACGGCCAGCTGCCGCCGGAGCTGTCCGGCCACAGCGGCGTTACCGAGCTCGCCGACGGTCAGGGCGGTGAAGGCGACGACGACAACTCCCCGCATCCGTTCCTCGAGTTCGCGCAGAACGTGCAGCCGCAGTCGGTGCTGCGCGCGGCGATCACCGCCGCGTACCGCCGCCCCGAGCCGGAATGCGTGCCGTTCCTGATCGGCCAGGCGCGGCTGCCCGCGAACCTGTCCACGGACGTGCAGGCGCTCGCGACGCAGCTCGTCGAGGCGCTGCGCGAGAAGAGTTCGGGCGGCGGTGTCGAAGGGCTGATCCACGAGTTCTCGCTGTCGAGCCAGGAAGGTGTCGCGCTGATGTGTCTCGCGGAAGCGCTGCTGCGCATCCCCGACCGCGCGACCCGCGACGCGCTGATCCGCGACAAGATCAGCAAGGGCGACTGGCGCTCGCACGTCGGCCACGCGCCGTCGCTGTTCGTCAACGCGGCGACCTGGGGGCTGATGATCACCGGCAAGCTCGTCACGACCAACAGCGAAGCGGGGCTGTCGTCGGCGCTCACGCGCCTGATCGGCAAGGGCGGCGAGCCGCTGATCCGCAAGGGCGTCGACATGGCGATGCGCCTGATGGGCGAGCAGTTCGTGACCGGCGAGACGATCTCCGAAGCGCTCGCGAACAGCCGCAAGTACGAAGCGCGCGGCTTCCGCTACTCGTACGACATGCTCGGCGAAGCGGCGACGACCGAAGAGGACGCGCTGCGCTACTACGCGTCGTACGAGCAGGCGATCCACGCGATCGGCAAGGCGGCCGGCGGGCGCGGCATCTACGAAGGCCCCGGCATCTCGATCAAGCTGTCGGCGCTGCATGCGCGCTACTCGCGCTCGCAGCAGGAACGCACGATGACCGAGCTGCTGCCGCGTGTGCGCGCGCTCGCGCTGCTCGCGCGCCGCTACGACATCGGCCTGAACATCGACGCCGAGGAAGCCGACCGTCTCGAACTGTCGCTCGACCTGCTCGAGGCGCTGTGCTTCGATCCTGAACTCGCCGGCTGGAACGGCATTGGCTTCGTCGTGCAGGGCTACCAGAAGCGCTGCCCGTTCGTGATCGACTACCTGATCGATCTCGCGCGCCGCAGCCGCCATCGCCTGATGATCCGCCTCGTGAAGGGCGCGTACTGGGATACCGAGATCAAGCGTGCGCAGGTCGACGGCCTCGAAGGCTATCCGGTCTACACGCGCAAGATCTACACGGACGTGTCGTACCTCGCGTGCGCGAAGAAGCTGCTCGCGGCACCCGATGCCGTCTATCCGCAGTTCGCGACGCACAACGCGTATACGCTCGCCGCGATCTATCACCTCGCCGGCCAGAACTACTACCCGGGCCAGTACGAATTCCAGTGCCTGCACGGGATGGGCGAGCCGCTCTATGAAGAGGTGACCGGCCGCGACAAGATGAACCGTCCGTGCCGCGTGTATGCGCCGGTCGGCACGCACGAAACGCTGCTCGCGTACCTCGTGCGCCGCCTGCTGGAAAACGGCGCGAACACGTCGTTCGTGAACCGCATCGCGGACAAGACGGTGTCGGTCAAGGAACTGGTCGCGGATCCGGTCGAGGAAGCGCTGAAGGTTACGCCGCTCGGCGCGCCGCACGCGAAGATCCCGCTGCCGCGCAACCTGTACGGTGACGAGCGCTTCAACTCGATGGGCCTCGACCTGTCGAACGAGCATCGCCTCGCATCGCTGTCGTCCGCGCTGCTCGCGAGCGGACATCACCCGTGGCGCGCCGCGCCGCTGCTCGCCGACAATGCGCTCGCCGATGCGCCGGCCCGCGACGTGCGCAACCCGGCCGACCAGCGCGACCTCGTCGGCACGGTCAGCGAGGCGACGTCCGAGCACGTGAGCGCCGCGCTCGCGCACGCGGTGGCCGCCGCGCCGATCTGGCAGGCGACGCCCGTGGACGCGCGCGCCGACTGCCTCGCGCGTGCCGCCGACCTGCTCGAAGCGCAGATGCACACGCTGATGGGCCTGATCGTGCGCGAAGCCGGCAAGTCGCTGCCGAACGCGATTGCGGAAATCCGCGAGGCGGTCGACTTCCTGCGCTACTACGCCGCGCAGATCCGCGACGAATTCTCGAACGACACGCACCGCCCGCTGGGGCCGGTGGTCTGCATCAGCCCGTGGAACTTCCCGCTCGCGATCTTCATGGGCCAGGTGGCGGCGGCGCTCGCAGCCGGCAACACGGTGCTCGCGAAGCCGGCCGAGCAGACGCCGCTGATCGCGGCGCAAGCGGTGCGCATCCTGCGCGAGGCCGGCGTGCCGGCCGGCGCGGTGCAACTGCTGCCGGGCACCGGCGAGACGGTCGGTGCGGCGCTGGTGGCCGATGCGCGCACCCGCGCGGTGATGTTCACCGGCTCGACCGAAGTCGCGCGCCTGATCAACAAGACGCTGTCGGCGCGCCTCGACCCGGAGGGCAAGCCGATTCCGCTGATCGCCGAGACGGGCGGCCAGAACGCGATGATCGTCGATTCGTCGGCGCTCGCCGAGCAGGTCGTCGCGGACGTGATGCAGTCGTCGTTTGATTCCGCCGGTCAACGATGTTCGGCGCTGCGCGTTCTGTGTTTGCAGGACGATGTCGCCGACCGCACGCTGACGATGCTGAAAGGCGCGATGCAGGAACTCGCGCTCGGCAACCCCGATCGCCTGTCGACGGACGTCGGCCCGGTGATCGACGGTGAAGCGAAGCAGACGATCGACACGCACGTCGCCGCGATGAAGGAGAAGGGCCACGGCGTCACACAGCTGCCGATGCCGGACGCCTGCGCGCACGGCACGTTCGTGCCGCCGACGCTGATCGAGATCGGCAGCATCGACGAGCTGAAGCGCGAGGTGTTCGGGCCGGTGCTGCACGTCGTGCGCTATCGCCGCAGCGCGCTGGACAAGCTGCTCGAGCAGATCCGCGCGACCGGCTATGGCCTGACGCTCGGCATCCACACGCGGATCGACGAGACGATCGCGCACGTGATCGAGCGCGCGCACGTCGGCAACATCTACGTGAACCGCAACGTGATCGGCGCGGTGGTCGGCGTGCAGCCGTTCGGCGGCGAAGGGCTGTCGGGCACGGGCCCGAAGGCGGGTGGCGCGCTGTACCTGCAGCGTCTGCTCGCGACGCGTCCGTCGGGCCTGCCGCGTTCGCTCGCGGACATGCTGGTCGCGGACGACGCTGCCGAAGGCGAGAAGCGCGAGAGCCCGGCCGCGGCGCTGACGACGCTGCGCGACTGGCTGATCGAGCAGCGCGAGCCGGCGCTCGCGGCACGCTGCGACGGCTACCTCGCGCAGGTGCCGGCCGGCGCGACCGCGGTGCTCACGGGCCCGACGGGCGAGCGGAACACGTATACACTCGGCCCGCGCGGCACCGTGCTGTGCGTTGCGGCGACGCCGGGTGGTGCGCGTGCGCAGTTCGCGGCGGTGCTCGCAACCGGCAACCGCGCGCTCTTTGCCGGCGCGGCAGGCGAGGCGCTCGTCGCTGCGCTGCCGGCGGCGCTGAAGGCGCATGCGGGCGTGCGCAAGCAGGCGGATGCGGTGTTCGACGCGGTGCTGTTCGAAGGCGACAGCGACGAGCTGCAGATGCTGGTGAAGGAAGTCGCGCAGCGGCCGGGCCCGATCGTATCGGTGCAGGGCGTGTCGGCGGGCGCGTTCGAGCGCGGCGACGCGGAAGACTACGCGCTCGAGCGTCTGCTCACCGAGCGCTCGGTCAGCGTGAACACCGCGGCGGCGGGCGGCAATGCGAATTTGATGACGATCGGCTGACCATCCTTGCCGTTCGGATCAAGAAAAGGAAGCGGCAAGGCGATCCCGAAGCCGCTCCACTTATACCTGGTACCTAGGAGAAGCTATGCAACACACGATGAAAAAGCTGGCAGGCGCGACGTTCGTTGCGGTCATGTCGCTGGCGGGGACTGCGCATGCGGATGACGTGAAGGTCGGCTACGCAGGGCCGATGACGGGTGCGCAGGCACATTACGGCAAGGATATGCAGAACGGCATCGTGCTCGCGATCGAGGACTTCAACGCGACGAAGCCGGTGATCGGCGGCAAGCCGGTGAAGTTCGTGCTCGACACGCAGGACGACCAGGCCGACCCGCGCACGGGCACGACGGTTGCACAGAAGCTCGTCGACGACGGTATCAAGGGCATGCTCGGCCACTTCAACTCGGGCACGACGATTCCGGCATCGCGCATCTACGCGAACGCGGGCATTCCGCAGATCGCGATGGCGACCGCGCCGGAATACACGCAGCAGGGCTACAAGACGACCTTCCGCATGATGACGTCCGACACGCAGCAGGGCTCGGTGGCGGGCTCGTTCGTCGCGAAGGATCTCGGCCTGAAGAAGATCGCGATCGTCGACGACCGCACCGCTTACGGCCAGGGTCTCGCCGACCAGTTCGAGAAGGCCGCGAAGGCAGCCGGTGCGACGATCGTCGATCGTGAATTCACGAACGACAAGGCGGTCGACTTCAAGGCGATCCTGACGAAGCTGAAGGCGGCGAAGCCGGACCTCGTCTACTACGGCGGCGCCGATTCGCAGGCGGCGCCGATGGTCAAGCAGATGAAGGCGCTGGGCTTCACGGCACCGCTGATGGGCGGCGAAATGGTGAAGACGCCGACGTTCCTGAGCATCGCGGGTGGCGCGGCTGACGGCACGATCGCTTCGCTCGCGGGCCTGCCGCTCGACGAGATGCCTGGCGGCAAGTCGTACGCCGACAAGTACAAGAAGCGCTTCGGCGAGGACGTGCAGACCTACTCGCCGTATTCGTACGACGGCGCGATGGCGCTGTTCAACGCGATGAAGAAGGCGAACTCGACGGATCCGGCGAAGTACCTGCCGCTGCTCGCGAAGACCGACATGGCCGGCGTCACGTCGACGCACGTCGCGTATGACGCGAAGGGCGACCTGAAGAACGGCGGCATCACGATGTACAAGGTCGAGAAGGGCGAGTGGAAGCCGCTGAAGAGCATCGGCGGCAAGTAAGCATTACGTCGGCGGGCGGCTGCCCGTGCGGCACATCGAAAGCCACCGGACCGGAAGGTCCGGTGGCTTTTTTATTTCGGCTCGCGCTCAGCCGTCGCGCCTGCGCAGCAGGAATTTCTGCAGCTTGCCGGTCGGCGTGCGCGGCAACGCGTCGGCGAACACGAATTCGCGTGGCACCTTGTACGCCGCGAGCCGTTCCGCGCAGAACGCGCGCAGCGTGTCGGCATCGAGCGCCGCGCCGTCGCGCACGACGACGTGCGCGACGACCGTCTCGCCCCAGTCCGGGTGCGGTGTGCCGACGACGGCCGCTTCGACCACGCCCGGATACGCGGTCAGCACGTCTTCCACTTCCTTCGAATAGACGTTCTCGCCGCCCGTCACGATCATGTCCTTGATCCGGTCGACGAGGAACAGATAGCCATCCTGATCGATGCGTGCGACGTCACCGGAGCGATACCACCCGTCCGGCGCGAACGCGGCACGGGTCGCGTCCGGATCGTCGAGATAGCCGAGCATCATGCTGTCGGCCTTGAGCCAGACTTCGCCAGTGTCCTTGCCGGCCTCGCCCGGCTGCGCGTCGCCGCCATCCGCGCGCACGACGCGCAGGTCGACGCCGGGCGCGCCGCAGCGGCCGATCGAGCCCGCTTTCGTCACCTGCTCGTCCGGATACAGCGCCGTGCCGGCCGGGCCCGTCTCGGTCATGCCGTACACCTGATAGAACGCGTCGCTGCGGTACGCGCGCGCGAGCCGCTCGGCCTGTGCCGCGCCAATCGGGCCGCCGCCGTAGATCCACGCGCGCACGCCCGTCAGGTCGAACGCGGCGAAGCCTTCGATCGTATCGAGCGGCAACGTGTACGACACCGGCGCGCCGAAATACAGCGTCACGCGCTCGCGCTCGACCGCCTGCAGGAATCGCAGCGGATGATATTCGCGCAGCAGCACGACGGTGCCGCCGACATACAGCGTGCCGCCGAACCAGTTGTTGAGCGGCGACGAATGCCAGATCGGCATCGCCATCAGCGTGCGCTCGTCGTGCGTGATCGACAGCGCGAGCGCGGCCTGCATGGCCGCGAGCGTCACCGTGCGATGGCTGTGCACGCAGCCTTTCGGGCGGCCGGTGGTGCCGGACGTGTAGAGGATCTGCGCGACGTCGCCGTCGGCGGGAAGGATGCCGGCGACGCCGTCGATCGTCTCGCGCATCGTGTCGAAGCACGGCAACCCGGCGACCGTCCCTTCGGTGGACAGGCGTCGCGCGGCGGACGCGACGCGGTCGAGCACCGGCGCGAGCGCCGCGTCGAACAGGATCACCTTGCTGCGGCTGTGCGTGAGCACGTAGTCGACTTCGGGCGCCTGCAGCTTGTGGTTGACCGGCACGAACGCCGCGCCGAGCCGCCACGCGCCGAGCAGCACGTCGACGAACGCCGGCGTGTTGAAGCACATCGCGGCGACGCGGTCGCCGGCCGCGACACCGAGCGCGCTCAGCACCGCCGCCGCGCGGTGCGAGCGGTCGCGCGCCTGGCCGTAGGTGATCGTCGCGCCGTCAAAGCGCAGGAACGGTTTGTCGGGCGTCGCACGGGCGGCGCGGTCGAGGGCGGCGACGAGGTTCATGCAGGACTCCGTGGGATGTCGCGTTGTACGAGCGCCTCAGTCACGCGGGATATGCGCGTTGCAGCAGCGCGGCGACGTCGATGCGGCGTGGATCGAAGCCGCCCGCGATGCGGCCCCACGCGGGCTCGGCCATGCGCGTCGCGATGAACGCGTCGGCGACGGCCGCGGGCGCGTCGCGCCGCAGCAGGCATGCTTGTGCGACGAGCACGAGCCGCTGCGCGAACAGGCGGCCGGCCGCTTCGAGCGTGTCGGGCGGCGCGGCGAGCATCGCACGCAGCGTGTCGAGCGCGTCGCGCAGTCGCGGCTCGCCCGCCGCCAGATCGTGCAGTTCGCCGAGCAGCGCGGCGGCCGCGTCCGGCTCGCGCGACACCGCGCGCAGCACATCGAGGCACATCACGTTGCCCGAGCCTTCCCAGATCGAGTTGACGGGCGCCTCGCGGAACAGCCGCGCGATCGGCCCGTTGTCGACGTAGCCGTTGCCGCCGAACACTTCCATCACTTCGCCGGTCAGCTCGACCGCGCGCTTGCAGACCCAGAATTTCGCGGCGGGCGTGACGATGCGCTTCCACGCGCGCTCGATCGGCGTGTCGCCATCCTCGAACGCGGCGGCGAGCCGCATCGCGAGCACGAGCGCCGCCTCGCTTTCGAGCGCGAGATCGGCAAGCACGGTGCGCATCAGCGGCTGTTCGGCGAGCGCGCGCCCGAACGCGTGGCGCTGCCGCGTGTACGCGATCGCCTGCACGACGCCCTGGCGCAGCATCGCCGCGCTGCCGAGCACGCAGTTCAGGCGCGTATAGGTCGCCATCTCGATGATGGTCGGAATCCCGCGGCCTTCGTCGCCGAGCATGATGCCCCACGCATCGTTCAGCTCGATCTCACTGCTCGAGTTGCTGCGGTTGCCGACCTTGTCCTTCAGGCGCTGGATCTCGACCGCGTTCTTGGTGCCGTCGGGCCGCCAGCGCGGCACGTAGAAGCACGACGGGCCGCCGCTGTCGGTACGCGCGACGACGAGGTGCGCGTCGCACATCGGCGCGGAGAAGAACCATTTGTGACCGCGCAGCAGGTATTCGCCGCCGCGCCCGCCTGCGCCGGCCGGCGTCGCGATCGTCGTGATCGCGCGCACGTCGGAGCCGCCCTGTTTCTCGGTCATGCCCATCCCGAACCAGATCGAGTGTTTTTGCACGACCGGCACGTCGCGCGGGTCGTATGCGTCGCTGTAGAGCTTGTCGCGCAGCAGGTCCCACAGCGCGGGCTCCTTCTGCAGCACGGGGATCGCGGCCTGCGTCATCGTCGCCGGGCACAGCGTGCCGGCCTCGATCTGGCCGTGCAGGTAGAAGCCGGCCGCGGTCGCGGCCCAGCGGCCGGGGCGCGTGTCGCGGAACGCGAGCGACACGAAGCCTGCGTCGCGGTACATGCCGAGCAGCGCGTGCCACGCCGGGTGGAAGTCGACGCGGTCGATCCGCCGGCCGCGCCGGTCGAATGCGTTCAGTTCCGGCGGGTGGCGGTTCGCGTCGTCGGCGAGCTGCGCGGTGTCGGCGCTGCCGACGCGCGCGCCGTACGCATCGAGCTGCGGCACGGCCCAGTCGGCGCCGGCGCGTGCGAGCGCGTCGCGCAGCGCGGCATCGGTCGCGAAGAGGTTATAGTCGACCAGTTCGTCGAACTGGTTCGCGACTGCGTGCGTCGGTCCGGCCATCGATGTGTCTCCGTTGTCGACCGGACGGCGCGCTTGTGCGCGTGCTCCGGTTCAGTGCGATGCAAGGCTGTTCGCGCTTCCGCGCTCGGTCCGGTTTCATCCGGAACGCGTGTCTTCCTGATTTTCAGAGTAGCAAATATGCCGCCGCGTACCGGCGGCATTACGACGGGTACGTCGAACTGTGGCGCGACGCGCTGGCGCAGGCGGCCTCACCGCCGTCCCGGTCACGTCCCTCTGCAACGCGAAATGCGTTGCTTGCATGACGGGCATCGCCAATCCTCGCAAAAATCCGTTTGGTGCGGAGCCAGCCATGATCTGAATGCATGGCTGCCATGACTATCTTTCGATTGCCGCGCGATATTGGCTGCGGCTAAATCGGTTGAACGAGCCGGGCGCACCTGCCGCGTCCGCCAGCGTTACAACCAGGAGGAGTCATGCGAAGCGCCACCGCGCCCCGTTCGAAGCTGCCGGACGTCGGGACCACGATCTTCACCATAATCGGCCAGCTCGCCGCGCAGCACGATGCGCTGAACCTGTCGCAGGGCGCGCCGAATTTCGCACCGGATCCGCTGCTCGTCGAAGGCGTCGCGCGCGCGATGCGCGACGGACACAACCAGTACGCGCCGATGGCCGGCGTCGCGCAACTGCGCGACCGGCTCGCCGAGAAGACCGAGGCGCTTTACGGCGCGCGCTACGATCCGGCGACCGAGATCACCGTGATCGCGAGCGCGAGCGAGGGCCTCTATGCGGCGATCAGCGCGCTCGTGCATCCGGGCGACGAAGTGATCTACTTCGAGCCGTCGTTCGACAGCTATGCGCCGATCGTGCGGATGCAGGGCGCGACGCCCGTCGCGATCAAGCTGTCGCCCGGGCATTTCCGCGTCGACTGGGACGAGGTCGCCGCGGCGATCACGCCGCGCACGCGGATGATCATCGTCAACACGCCGCATAACCCGACCGCGACGGTGTTCTCCGCCGACGATCTCGCGCGCCTCGCGCAGCTCACGCGCGGCACCGACATCGTGATCCTGTCCGACGAGGTCTACGAGCACGTCGTGTTCGACGGCGCGCTGCACCAGAGCATGGCGCGCAGCCGCGAACTCGCCGAGCGCAGCGTGATCGTGTCGTCGTTCGGCAAGTCGTTCCATGTGACCGGCTGGCGCGTCGGCTACTGTCTCGCGCCGGCGGAGCTGATGGACGAGATCCGCAAGGTGCACCAGTTCATGGTGTTTTCGGCCGACACGCCGATGCAGATCGCATTCGCCGAGATCCTCGCACAACCGGACAGCTACCTCGGCCTGTCGGCCTTCTACCAGGCCAAGCGCGACCTGCTCGTGCGCGAGCTCGCCGATTCGCGCTTCGAGTTGCTGCCGAGCGAAGGCTCGTTCTTCATGCTCGCGCGGTTCCGGCATTTTTCCGACGAGCGCGACAGCGATTTCGTGCTGCGGCTGATCCGCGACGCGCGCGTCGCGACGATTCCGCTGTCGGCGTTCTACACCGACGGCACCGATGCTGGCGTCATCCGGCTCAGCTTCTCGAAGGACGATGCGACGCTGATCGAAGGCGCGCGCCGCTTGCGCACGCTTTGACCGCGACGCCGGCGGCCGCCGGCGCGCGAACCCCCACGATTCACATTTTGCATGGGACCGGAGCACGCGCAAACGCGCCGATGCCGGCCGAAAGGAGATCACGATGAAACACCTGAAACTCTGGCTCGCGCTGGCGTGCGCATTCGGTTCCGGCGCGGCGCTCGCCGACGCACAGCAGACACTGCGCTTCGGCCTCGAGGCCCAATATCCGCCATTCGAATCGAAGGCGCCGAACGGCGACCTGCAGGGCTTCGACATCGACGTCGGCAACGCGGTCTGCCAGACCGCGAAGCTGTCGTGCAAATGGGTCGAGACGTCGTTCGACGGGCTGATCCCCGCGCTGCAGGGCCGCAAGTTCGACGCGATCAACTCGGCGATGAACGCGACCGAGCAGCGACGCCAGGCGATCGATTTCACGACCATCATCTATCGGGTGCCGACGCAGCTGATCGCGCGCAACGGCAGCGGCCTGCTGCCGACGCCGGAATCGCTGAAGGGCAAGCGGGTCGGCGTGCTGCAGGCGTCGATCCAGGAAACCTATGCGAAGGCGCACTGGGAGCCGGCCGGCGTCGCGGTCGTCGCGTACCAGGACCAGAACCAGGCGTATTCGGATCTCGTGTCGGGACGCCTCGACGCGACGCTGGTGCTCGCGCCGTCCGGCCAGCGCGGCTTCCTGTCGCGCCCGGACGGCAAGGATTTCGCGTTCGTCGGCCAGCCCGTGCGCGACGACCGGATCCTCGGCAACGGCATCGCGTTCGGCCTGCGCAAGGGCGATGACGCGCTGAAGGCGAAGCTGAATGCGGCAATCGACAAGCTGAAGGCCGACGGCACGGTCAAGACGCTGGGCCGGAAGTACTTCGGCGATATCGACATTTCGACCAAGTAAGGATGACGAAGCGATGCCCAGCAGCGATCAGCCGGCCGGGGCCGGCAGCGGTGCGGCGCAGCATGGCGACGCGATCGTCGTCGCGCTAGTCGCCGCGCTCGCCGCGGAACTCGGCGCAGGATGCGTGACGCCGTCGGCCGGGATCGAGCCGCGCTTCTTCACCGCGTACAACGAGGCGCCCGGCGTGCGGCCGCGCGCGCTGCTGCGTCCGCGCAGCGTCGACGACGTGTCGCGCGCGCTCGCGCTGTGCACGCGGCTCGGGCAGCCGGTCGTGCCGCAGGGCGGGCTGACGGGGCTGGCGCGCGGCGCGGTGGCGCTCGGCGGCGAAGTGGTGCTGTCGATGGAGCGGTTCGCGGGCGTCGAGTCGCTCGACGCCGCGGCGGGCACGATCACGGTGCGCGCCGGCACGCTGCTGCAGACCGTGCAGGAGGCGGCTGAAGCGGCGGGCTTCACGTTCGGCGTCGACCTCGGCGCGCGCGGGTCGTGCCAGATCGGCGGCGCGCTCGCGACCAACGCGGGCGGCACGCGCGCGATCCGCTACGGAATGATGCGCGAGCAGGTGCTCGGGCTCGAGGCGGTGCTCGCGGACGGCACCGTCGTGTCGTCGATGAACCGGATGCTGAAGAACAACGCCGGCTACGACCTGAAGCAGCTGTTCATCGGCAGCGAAGGCACGCTCGGCGTCATCACGCGCGCGGTGTTGCGGCTGCATCCGCGGCTGGCCGCGCCCGCGACCGCGCTATGCCGGGTGGCCGGCTACGATGCGGTCGTCGGGCTGTGGAACCGCGTGCGCGCGCTGCCTGAGGCGGTCAGTTTCGAGGCGATGTGGCCGGCGTTCTACCGGTACGTTGCCGGGCACACGCCCGGGGTCGTCGCGCCATTTGCGGCCGACGACGGTTTCGCGGTGCTGATCGAATGCGCGACGAGCGCGCCGGGCGGCGATGCGCGGCACGCGCTCGAGGCCTGCCTCGCCGACTGCTTCGATGCGGGGCTCGTCGACGACGCAGCGCTCGCGACGTCGGAGCGGCAGGCGCGCGACATGTGGACGCTGCGCGAAGGCCTCGCGATCGACGCGCTGCCGAATCTCGTCAACTTCGATGTGAGCCTGCCGACCGGCGAGCTCGGCACATTCGCCGAGCGCTGCGAGGCGGCGCTGCGTGCGCGCTGGCCGGCGGCCGTGTGCCTGTTCTTCGGGCACGTCGGCGACGGCAACGTGCATATCGGCGTGTCGCTCGCGGAGCACGACGCCGCGACCGGCGACGAACTGGATCGGACTGTCTATGCCGTCGTGCAGGCGATGGGCGGCTCGATTTCCGCCGAACACGGGATTGGCGTGCTGAAGCGTCCGTATCTCGGCTGTACGCGCAGCGATGCGGAAATCGGCCTGATGCGCGGGCTGAAGGATGCACTCGATCCGCGTCACATCCTGAATCCCGGCAAGGTGCTTTGACGCGCGGCGCGAGGCCGGCCTGCCGCCGGCCCGGGGGCGATCAGCCGTCGACCCAGCTCAGCGCGCCGATCTTCAGATGCTCGACCACGCTGCGGACCCAGCCGAGCTCGGCGTCGAGCAGCACGAGCGCATGCTCGTTCTGCAGCAGGAACAGGCGCGACACCTGATTGGCCTGCGCGGTGTTGCGCAGCGTTTCGAGACGCACGCGTTCGGCCTCGAGCGCGGCGATGCGGCGCTCGAGCTGATGGCGGGCGTCTTCGGCATCGAGCAGCGGCAGGAACGCGAGCCCGGCGTCGAACGCCGGGAATTCACGGGCAGGCTCGGCGAGCAGCGCGTGCAGCCATGCGCCCCCGGCGGCGCGCCCCGCATCCGTGAGCGTGTAAAGGGTGCGCTCCGGAAACGCGCCGTCGCGCTCGGTGTCGTGCACCGCGATCAGGCCGTCGCGCAGCAGCCGGTCGATCGTCTGATACAGGCTCGTGCGCTGCCGGACGTTGACGACTTCGTCGTGGCCGCGCGACTTCAGTTGCTGCAGCATCCCGTACGGATGCATCGGGGCTTCGGTGAGCGTCGCGAGGACCGCGAGCGCCAATGGCGATGGACGGCTCATGGGGAACAAATAGTCAAAACATATCTAGTTAATTAATCACTAGTTTATGTGTGACTATCATATTCGACAAGGCTTTCAGCCGAGGTGTGAACGTTTCGCAGACGGCGCGACCGTCTCCATCGTCGCGAGACCATGCACGATCCCGCAGTCCTCGACCGAGTGCTCGCCCACACATTGGCGGCGCAATTCGGTCAGCTGGTCGCGCAGATGCGTCAGTTCGGCCAGCCGCGCGTCGACGTGCCCGATGTGTTCGTCGAGCAGCGCATTGATCGAATCGCAGCGGTCGCCGTGCGTATCGGTGAGGCTCAGCAGCGCACGGATTTCGTCGTGCGCCATGTCGAGCGCGCGGCAGTTGCGGATGAAGCGCAAGCGCTCGACGTGCGCTTCCGTGTAGTTCCGGTAGTTCGCGTCGGTGCGCTCCGCATCAGGCATCAGACCCTCCTTCTCGTAGAAGCGGATCGTCTCGGGCGTGCAGCGTGCCGTTTTGGCCAGTTCGCCGATCTTCATACCTTTCTCCCGATCAAGGGTTGACCCTGTAGTGGCTTCAGGGTGTTAACTCTACACCGTCAAGCTATTGAGGAGGTTGTGATGACCGACGCCCAGCGTACCCACGACGAACGACACCGCACAGCCGGCGCGTGCTGCGCCGACGCGCACGATGCGCTCGCGGTGGGTGTCGCCGCCGCGGTGCCGGATGCCGGCAGGACTGCACGCGGCGGGGAAGCCGCCGCGCAGGCGACGAAATCGCATGCATGCGGCGATGGCCACGATCATGCCCATGAGCATGACCGTGAAGACGGGTACGCGCACGGCGACGGTGCTACGCATGGCCATGATCATGGTCACGAACAGGGTCAAGCGTGCAGCCATGGCGGTGTGCATCATCACGCCCACGCCCACGCCCACGCCCACGCCCACGCCCACGCCCACGCCCACGCCCACGCCCACGCCCACGACGGCGGCGACTGCTGCGCGCCCGCTGCGCTGACGCTCGCGCCGCTGCCCGCATCGCAGGCCACCGCGTCGGGGAACATGCGCTCGGCGTTCCGGATCATGCAGATGGACTGCCCGACCGAGGAGACGCTGATCCGCAAGAAGCTCGGCGGCATGCGCGAGGTCGCGTCGCTCGAATTCAACCTGATGCAGCGGATGCTGACTGTCGAGCACGCGCCGGGCGCGCAGGCGGCGATCGCCGGCGCGATCCGTGCGCTCGGCATGACGCCCGAGGCCGCGTCGGCCGATGCGCCGCCGTCGCCCGCGCGTGCCGAGCCGGCGAAGCCGTGGTGGCCGCTCGCGCTGGCCGGCGGCGCCGCGATCGCATCGGAGGCCGCGAGCTGGGCCGGCCTGCCGACCTGGCTGTCGGCCGTGCTCGCGCTCGCAGCGGTGCTCGCGTGCGGGATCACCACCTACAAGAAGGGCTGGATCGCGCTGCGCAACGGCAACCTGAACATCAACGCGCTGATGAGCATCGCGGTGACGGGCGCGATGGCGATCGGCCAGTGGCCGGAAGCCGCGATGGTGATGGTGCTGTTCACGATCGCCGAACTGATCGAGGCAAAGTCGCTCGACCGCGCGCGCAACGCGATCCAGGGGCTGATGCGGCTCGCGCCCGACACGGCGACCGTGCAACAGCCCGACGGCGAATGGCGCACGATCGAAGCCGGCCGGGTCGTGCTCGGCGCGATCGTGCGCGTGAAACCGGGCGAACGGATCGGCCTCGACGGCGAAGTCGTCGCGGGCCGCTCGACCGTGAACCAGGCGCCGATCACCGGCGAGAGCCTGCCCGTCGAGAAGACGGCCGGCGGCCCCGTGTTCGCCGGCACGATCAACGAATCGGGCTCGTTCGAATACCGGGTGACCGCGATCGCGGCCAACACGACGCTTGCGCGCATCATCCACGCGGTCGAGGAGGCGCAGGGCGCGAAGGCGCCGACCCAGCGTTTCGTCGACCAGTTCGCGCGCGTCTACACGCCGATCGTATTCGCGATCGCGCTGCTGGTCGCGGCGGTGCCGCCGATCGTGACGGGCGGCGCGTGGCACGAATGGATCTACCGTGCGCTCGTGCTGCTGGTGATCGCATGCCCGTGCGCGCTCGTGATCTCGACGCCGGTGACGATCGTGTCGGGGCTGGCTGCGGCCGCGCGGCGCGGGATTCTCGTGAAGGGCGGCGTATATCTGGAAGAAGGGCGCAAGCTCGCATGGCTCGCGCTCGACAAGACCGGCACGATCACGCACGGCAAGCCGGTGCAGACCGATTTCGTACTGCGGGCGGCCGATGCCGACGCCGCGCACGTTCGGCACCTCGCCGCGAGCCTCGCCGCGCGTTCGGATCACCCGGTGTCGCAAGCGATCGCGGCCGCGGCGCGGGCCGACGCTGTCGCGCCGCTCGCCAACGTGCAGGACTTCGAAGCATTGCTCGGGCGCGGCGTGCGCGGCACGGTCGACGGCGCGGGCTACTGGCTCGGCAACCACCGGCTCGTCGAGGAACTGGGACGCTGCTCGCCGGAACTCGAAGCACAGCTCGACGCGCTCGAGCGGCAGGGCAAGAGCGTCGTGATGCTGATCGACGACGTGCGCGTGCTCGGCGTGTTCGCCGTCGCCGACACGATCAAGGACACGAGCCGCGCGGCGATCGCCGAACTGCATGCGCTCGGCATTCGCACCGCGATGCTGACGGGCGACAACCCGCACACCGCGCACGCGATCGCGCAGCAGGCCGGCATCGACGACGCGCGCGGCAACCAGCTGCCCGAGGACAAGCTCGCGGCAGTCGAGGAACTGGCCGCCGGCGCGGCGGGGGCGACGCGGTCCGCAGTCGGGATGGTCGGCGACGGGATCAACGACGCACCGGCGCTCGCGCGCGCCGACATCGGCTTCGCAATGGGCGCGATGGGCACCGACACCGCGATCGAAACCGCCGACGTCGCGCTGATGGACGACGACCTTCGCAAGATTCCCGCGTTCGTGCGGCTGTCGCGCGCGACGCACCGCGTGCTGGTGCAGAACATCGGCTTCGCGCTCGGCGTGAAGCTGGTGTTCGTCGCGCTCACGGTCGCGGGGCTTGGCACGATGTGGATGGCGGTGTTCGCCGACGCGGGCGCGAGCCTGATCGTGGTCGGCAACGGGTTGCGCCTGCTGTCCCGGAGCGGGGCTTTCGACACGGCGCGCGCACGGCGCTGAGGAGCGGACGATGGGTTTCCTGAAATGGATCACGGGCGGCCACGGGCAGCGTGGCCATGGTGGCGGGTCCGGCGGACGAAGTCTCCGTGGGCGACGAGCGGCGCGCGACGTCGCGCGACGTCGCGATTGGCCGGCAATGCGCGCGGCGTCGTTGACTCGAATTCTCCGTTCAGGCGGCCGGCGCAAGCTCGCCATCGGCACGTGACCGGGCCCGGAACGCATCAGCGCAGCGGCAGGTGGATTTCCGTGCGCAGGTCGGCCGGCGCCGCATCCATCGGCGTGTTCAGGTACAGCTCGAACGGCGGCGCATCGGCCGCTTCGCGGCCCGAGTGGCGCAGCCACTCGCCGTACAACCACTGGTAAGCCGTCTTCAGGTCCGCATAGGGCCCGGTGTGCAGCAGCACCGCATAGTCGCCGCCCGGCACGGTCACGCGCTCGACGGGCGCACTCGGCTCGACGTCCGGCGCGCCATCGGCCGGCACGAAGCACGCTTTCGCGCGCAGTTGCGCTTCGGGCGTGGTGTCCGGGTCGTCGTAGAAAATCCCGATCATCTTCGTGCCGGGCCCGAACAGGCCGTGTTGCGCAACCCAGCCGCCGATCCGCGCGAACGCGTTGCTGACCAACATATACGACCCCGTATGGCCGACCGCATAGCCTTGCAGCGTCGGCAGGCGGCGGATCGACACTTCATGCTTGAACATGTCTTCTTCTCCTCTCAGTAACGGATAGATGGGGCGATGGACGCCGGCGCGCCGGTATTGCGCGGGCGGCACGCCGTACGCATCGCGAAATGCGCGCGCGAACGCGTGCGTCGAGCCGTAGCCCGCTCGCCGCGCGACCTGCTCGATCGGCAGCGCGGTGCAGGCGAGATCCTCGGAGGCGCGCGTGATCCGCATCCGCCGCACCGTCGCCAGGATCGACTCGCCGTACAGCGCGCGATAGACGCGATGCCAGTGGTACGGCGACAGGCACGCGATCTCGGCGAGGCGGTTCAGATCGAGCGCCTCGTCGAGGTGCGTGCGGATGTAGTCGTGCACGCGCGCAAGACGCGTCGAATAGCGGACCCAGCAAGGCGATTCTGTTTTCATCGGCACACTCGGAACAGGACCGACGTCAAGGTAGCACGGTGCGCTTTGATAAATCTTGCTGAGTTTTCGTCATGCAGGTGTCACGCACGACAGATCAAACCCCATTTCTTTTTTGAATTGGGGTCCCGTCCTTGTCGATCGTTGTCTAAAGTTAAAGACGGTGAAATCGGCTGAAGCCGTCATTTTTCCGGGTTAAGTTGCACGAGCGGGACAGCGCGTCATTTCGAAGTACGCAGGTAGTTCGTCGATCTTCAATCGCAACGCCACGTTTTCGGAGGGAAGAAGAAATGGATGCATCCAGCTTCATCACAACGCTGCAGACTACGCTAGGCGGGTACCTGCCGAAGATCGCCGGCGCGATCGGCATCCTGGTGATCGGCTGGCTGATCGCCGTCGTGGCGCGGGCCGGCACGCTGCGCCTGCTCGGTGCGCTGAAGGTCGATCAGCGGATCACCGAAAGCACGGGGCAAGGCGCCTACGTCGAGCGGATCATCGCCGGCGGCCTGTTCTGGCTCGTGCTGCTCGTCACCGCGGTGGGCATCTTCAACGTGCTCAACCTGTATGCGGTGTCGAATCCGTTTTCGCTGCTCGTCACCCATATCGTCAACTACCTGCCGAACCTGATCGGCGGCGCGGCGCTCACGCTGATCGCGTGGCTGATCGCGTCGCTGTTGCGCAGCCTCGCGAACCGCTCGCTGAAAGCCTGCAAGGTCGACGACAAGCTGACCGAAAGTGCGGGCATGCAGCCGATGAGCGGCTATCTCGGCGATGTGCTGTTCTGGCTCGTGATCCTGATGTTCCTGCCGGCGATCCTGTCCGCATTCTCGCTGTCGGGGCTGCTGTCGCCGGTGCAGGCGATGGTCGACAAGCTGCTCGCGATCGTGCCGAACCTGTTCGCGGCGGCGGTGATCGGCGTGGTCGGCTGGATCGTCGCGCGGGTGCTGCGCGGGCTCGTTACGAACCTGCTGATCGCGGCCGGCGCGGACAAGCTCACCGAGCGCCTCGACAGCCCGACGCCCGTGCGCGTGTCGAGCTTCGTCGGCATGGTCGTCTACGTGTTCGTGTTCGTGCCGACGCTGATCTCCGCGCTCGACGCGCTGAAGATCGACGCGATCTCCGGCCCCGCGACCAACATGCTGAACCAGTTCCTGTCCGCGGTGCCGGATATCGTCGCGGCGCTCGTGATCGTGCTCGTCACGTTCTACTTCGCGCGCTTCGTCGCCGGGCTCGCGCAGAAGCTGCTGGTCGCGGCGGGCGTCGACGGGCTGCCGAAGGTGCTCGGTGTCGAGCCCGTGTTCTCGGGCATGCTGCAGCCGTCGGTGCTGGCCGCGCGGCTGATCGTGTTCTTCGCGATGCTGTTCGCCGCGGTCGAGGCCGCGAACCGGCTCGGCTTCTCGCAGGTGCGCGACGTGGTCACGCTGTTCATCGAGTTCGGCGGCCACGTGCTGATGGGCGGCGTGATCCTCGTGATCGGCTTCTGGCTCGCGGGCCTCGCGCGCCGCGTGATCCAGCAGGCGGACACGCAGCACAGCGTGCTGTTCGCGCGCATCGCGCAGTTCGCGATCCTCGGCCTCGTGTTCGCGATGGGGCTGCGCGCGATGGGCATCGCGAACGAGATCGTGCAGCTCGCGTTCGGCCTCGTGCTCGGCGCGATCGCGGTGGCGGTCGCGCTGTCGTTCGGGCTCGGCGGCCGCGAGGCGGCCGGCAAAGTGCTCGACCGCTGGTTCAACCAGCGCGGCGGCGAGTAAGCCGCACAGCCAATGGCGAGCCGCGCGGCCGTTTCCGTAAGCGAAACGTCAGCGCGGACCTTTGCCGAATTTCGATAACACGTCGTTTAATGACTCACTAGCATCGATTCTCAGTCGTACAGACCGACCCGGCGGACAAGCCCCCCGCGGCATGCCGCCGGACGGACACGCGGTCTGGCGCCCTTGAGGAGAAACCGATGAAAGCAGAGTCGAATGGCCGGCCCGCCGCCGGCGGCAAGTCGTCCGGCCAGCCCGCGCTGCAGCAGACGCTCGGGACCTGGCAGCTGTGGGGCATCGCAGTCGGCCTCGTGATTTCCGGCGAGTACTTCGGCTGGAGCTATGGCTGGGCGAGTGCGGGAACGCTGGGCTTCGTCGTCACCGCGCTGTTCGTCGCGGCGATGTACACGACCTTCATCTTCAGCTTTACCGAGCTGACCACGTCGATTCCGCATGCGGGCGGCCCGTTCGCATATGCGCGCCGCGCGTTCGGCCCGACGGGCGGCTTTCTCGCAGGCGCGGCGACGCTCGTCGAGTTCGTGTTCGCGCCGCCCGCGATCGCGCTCGCGATCGGTGCGTATCTGCACGTGCAGTTTCCGGGGCTCGAGCCGAAGCACGCGGCGATGGGTGCGTATCTCGTGTTCATGGCGCTGAACATCGTCGGCGTGCAGATTGCCGCGACCTTCGAGCTCGTCGTCACGGTCCTCGCGATCTTCGAGTTGCTGGTGTTCATGGGCGTCGTGTCGCCGGGCTTCGCGTGGAGCAACTTCATGAAGGGCGGCTGGTCCGGCGCCGATCACTTCAGCGTCGGCGCATTCCACGGGATGTTCGCGGCGATCCCGTTCGCGATCTGGTTCTTCCTCGCGATCGAAGGCGTCGCGATGGCCGCCGAAGAGGCGAAGAACCCGAAGCGCTCGATTCCGATCGCGTATGTCGCCGGCATCCTGACGCTCGTCGCGCTCGCGATCGGCGTGATGGTGTTCGCCGGCGGCGCGGGCGACTGGACCAAGCTCGCGAACATCAACGACCCGCTGCCGCAGGCGATGAAGTACATCGTCGGCGCGAACAGCGGCTGGATGCACATGCTCGTGTGGCTCGGCCTGTTCGGCCTCGTCGCGTCGTTCCACGGGATCATCCTCGGCTATTCGCGCCAGATCTTCGCGCTGGCCCGCGAAGGCTACCTGCCCGAATGGCTCGCGAAGGTGCATCCGCGTTTCAAGACGCCTTACCGCGCGATCCTCGCGGGCGGCGTGGTCGGCATCGCGGCGATCTACAGCGACGAGCTGATCCAGTTCGGCGGCCAGACGCTCACCGCGAACATCGTCACGATGTCGGTGTTCGGCGCGATCGTGATGTATATCGTCAGCATGGCCGCGCTGTTCAAGCTGCGCCGCTCGCAGCCGAACATGGCCCGGCCGTTCCGCGCGCCGCTGTATCCGTTCTTCCCGGCGTTCGCGATCGCCGCCGCGCTCGTCTGCCTCGGTACGATGGTGTACTTCAACGGGCTGGTCGCGATGGTGTTCGTCGCGTTCCTCGCGCTCGGCTACGCGTACTTCCTCGCGACCCGCGCGCAGCGTGCGGATGCGCCGGGCGACGCGCTGCTGGAAGAATGAACGTGAAGGGCCGGTGAACGTACTGTTCATGCGGCATCCGGCGCGCCCGCTGCAGTGGGGCGCGCCGTCGGTTTGGCAAGGAGACTCGCAGAATGTCCTACACGGAGACGATCGGTCCGCGCACCTACCGCTTCGCGGACCTGAAGACGCTGCTCGCGAAGGCGAGCCCGCTGCGCTCCGGCGACCAGCTCGCCGGCGTCGCGGCGGCGAGCGAGGAGGAGCGCGTCGCCGCGAAGATCGCGCTCGCGGGCGTGCCGCTCAAGGCGTTCCTGAGCGAAGCGCTGATTCCGTATGAAGACGACGAGGTCACGCGGCTGATCGTCGACGATCACGACGCGCAGGCCTTCGCGGAGATCTCGCACCTGACGGTCGGCGACTTCCGCAACTGGCTGCTGTCGCCCGCGGCCGACGGCGCCGCGCTCGAGCGGATCGCGCCGGGCCTCACGCCGGAGATGGTCGCGGCCGTGTCGAAGCTGATGCGCAACCAGGATCTGATCGCGGCCGCGAGAAAGCGCCGCGTCGTCACGCGCTTTCGCAACACGGTCGGCCTGCCGGGCCGGATGTCGGTGCGGCTGCAGCCGAACCACCCGACCGACGACGTGAAGGGGATCGCCGCGTCGATGCTCGACGGGCTGATGTATGGCTGCGGCGACGCGATGATCGGCATCAACCCGGCGACCGACAGCCTCGCCGCGATCGTGAAGCTGCTCGCGATGATCGACGGCTTCCGCGAGCGCTACCGCGTGCCGACGCAGTCGTGCGTGCTCACGCACGTGACCAACACGATCGCGGCAGTCGAGAAGGGCGCGCCGGTGGACCTCGTGTTCCAGTCGATCGCGGGCACCGAGAAGGCGAACGCGAGCTTCGGGATCTCGCTCGCGCTGCTCGGCGAGGCCCGCGAGGCCGCGCTGTCGCTGAAGCGCGGCACCGTCGGCAACAACCTGATGTATTTCGAGACGGGCCAGGGCAGCGCGCTGTCGGCGAACGCGCACCACGGCGTCGACCAGCAGACCTGCGAGGTGCGCGCGTACGCGGTCGCGCGCAAGTTCGAGCCGTTCCTCGTGAACACGGTGGTCGGGTTCATCGGGCCCGAATACCTGTACGACGGCAAGCAGATCATCCGCGCGGGGCTCGAGGATCACTTCTGCGGGAAGCTGCTCGGCGTGCCGATGGGCTGCGACATCTGCTACACGAACCACGCGGAAGCGGACCAGGACGACATGGACACGCTGCTGACGCTGCTCGGTGCGGCGGGCATCAACTTCATCATGGGGATTCCGGGCGCGGACGACGTGATGCTGAACTACCAGAGCACGTCGTTCCACGACCAGCTGTACGTGCGCGAGGTGCTCGGCCTGCGCCGTGCGCCCGAGTTCGAGGAATGGCTGGAGACGATGGAGATCGCCGACGCGCACGGCGCGCTGCGCGCCGCGTCGGCCCGCGTGCCGCTGCTGGCCGGCGCGAACGACTGGATGGGGCTGTCAACATGAGCGATGCCGTCGAAAAGAATCCGTGGGGTCAACTGAAGGCGTTCACGAACGCGCGGATCGCGCTCGGCCGCGCGGGCAACGGCCTGCCGACCGCGCCGCTGCTCGCGTTCAACCTGTCACACGCGCAGGCGCGCGACGCCGTGCATCAGCCGCTCGACGCCGATGCGTTGCGGCGCGAGATCGAGGCGGCGGGACTGCCGACGCTCGGCGTGCAGAGCGCGGCGCCGGACCGCCAGCACTATCTGCGCCGGCCGGATCTCGGCCGCAAGCTGTCAGACGACAGCCGCGGGCTGCTCGCAGGCTACGGCGCGGCGCTCGACGATGCGCCCGACATCGTGTTCGTGGTCGGCGACGGGCTGTCCGCGTTCGCCGCCGCGAAGCAGGCGCTGCCGCTGTTGCAGGCGGTGCGGCCGCGGCTCGACGCGGATGGCTGGCGGATCGGGCCGGTGGTCGTCGCGCGGCAGGCGCGCGTCGCGCTCGGCGACGAGATCGGCGAGCTGCTGCGTGCATCGCTCGTCGCGATGCTGATCGGCGAGCGGCCGGGGCTGAGTTCGCCGGACAGTCTTGGCGTTTATCTCACGTGGGCGCCGAAGGTCGGCTGCCACGACGCGCTGCGCAACTGCATCTCGAACGTGCGGCCGGAAGGGCTGCCGTACGACGCGGCCGCGCACAAGCTGCACTACCTGATCACGCATGCGCGCCGGCTCGGGCTGACGGGCGTCGGGCTGAAGGACGACAGCGACGCACTGCTGCCGGACGTGGAAAAGGACATGGAGCACATCGGCGCGACGTGACGGCGAAGCGCCGCGCACGATGTCCGTCGGCCTGGCGGCGCCGCCTCGCTACTTGAACAGCCGCTCGCACAGAAAATCGACGAACACCCTGAGCTTCGGCGACAGTTGCCGGCTCGACGGCCAGACGATCGAGAACTGCCCGGGCGCGATCCGGTAGTCGTCGAGCACCGTGACGAGCGCGCCGTGCTCGAGCGCGTCGCGCGCGAGGAAGTCGGGCATGTAGCCGATGCCGAGGCCCGCGAGCACCGCGCCGCGCAGTGCCTCCATGTTGTTGCAGGTCATCGCGGTGCGCAGTTTCAGCGGCGTGCCGTCGTCGGCCGCGAGCGCCCAGTCCTGCAGCTTGCCCGTCGTCGGGAAGCAGTAGCGCACGCAGTCGTGCGCGTCCAGGTCGCGCGGCACGCGCGGCGTGCCGGCCCGCGCGAGATACGCGGGCGTTGCGCACAGCACGAACCCGAACGGGCCGAGCCGTCGCGACATCAGGCTCGAATCCGGCAGCGGGCCGCTGCGGATCACCGCGTCGAAGCCGCCTTCGACGACGTCCACCATCCTGTCGTTGAAATCGAGATCCAGCTCGACGTCCGGATAGCGCTGCCGGAACTCGGGCAGCACCGGCAGCAGGAACCGGTAGCCGATCACGGGCAGGCTGACGCGCAGCTTGCCGCGCGGCCGCTGCGCGGACTCGGTCACCAGCGCCTGCGCGTCGCGGAAATCCTCGAGGATGCGCTGGCAGCGCTCGTAGAAGTGCCGCCCTTCGTCGGTGAGCGTCACGCGGCGCGTCGTGCGGTGGAACAGGCGCACGCCGAGCGACTGTTCGAGCCGCGCGATCGTCTTGCCGACCGCCGACGCCGAAATGCCGAGCGTGCGGCCCGCCGCGACGAAGCTCAGCGTATCCGCAGCGCGGACGAACGCGACGATCCCGTTCAGGTTGTGCATCGATGCTCCGGTCGTGGCGCGCGCCATTGAGATTCAGGAATTCTAGTCCGCTATATCCGGAGTTCGACGTGGTTTTTCCCGGATTGAATCGGATTTATCTTCTGTCGCTCTGACGGCGCGCTCGCGCCGGGCTTTCGAGGAGCGATGATGGATCACACGTTTTCCGCAGCGTCGACGCGCCGCCGCACGTTCGTGCTGGCCGCCGTGTGCATGGCCGCCGTCGCGCTGCCGCTCGCGTTTTCCGGCGGCGCGGTCGCGACGCCCGCGATCGGTCGCGACCTGCACGGCGGGCCGGTTGCGCTGAACTGGATCACCAACGCGTTCATGCTCGCGTTCGGCAGCTTTCTGATGGCGGCGGGCGCGCTGGCCGACCAGTTCGGCCGCAAGCGCGTGTTCGCGATCGGCGTCGGCGGCTTCACGCTGCTGTCGGTCGCGCTTGCGTTCGCACCGTCGATGCTCGCAGTCGACCTGCTGCGCGCCGCACAAGGCCTGGCCGCGGCGGCCGCGCTCGCGGGCGGCACCGCGGCGCTCGCGCAGGAGTTCGACGGCGCGGCGCGCACGCGCGCGTTCAGCCTGCTCGGCACGACATTCGGCATCGGCCTCGCGTTCGGGCCCGTGCTCGCCGGCTGCCTGATCGAGCGCTACGGCTGGCGCGCGATCTTCGTGACGGGCGCGGTGGCCGGTGCGCTGTCGCTCGGGTTCGGGCTGCCGCGCATGCAGGAGTCGCGCGACCCGCATGCGACGGGGCTCGACTGGCGGGGCACCGCCGCGTTCACGGCCGCGCTGACGCTGTTCACGTTCGGCGTGATCGAGGCGCCGGCGCGCGGCTGGACGAGCCCGCTCGTGGTCGGGCTGCTCGCCGGCGCGGCGCTGGGCGCGAGCGCGTTCGTCGCGATCGAGACGCGCGTCGCACGGCCGATGCTCGACCTGTCGCTGTTCCGCATTCCGCGCTTCGTCGGCGTGCAGGTGCTGCCGGTGTCGACCTGCTGTTGCTACATCGTGCTGCTCGTCGTGCTGCCGCTGCGCTTCATCGGCATCGATGGCTTCAGCGAGGTCGGCGCGGGCGGGCTGATGCTCGCGATCTCCGCGCCGATGCTGGTCGTGCCGCTGGTCGCCGCGACGCTCACGCGCTGGCTGTCGGCCGGCGTGATTGCCGGGCTGGGGCTCGTCGTCGCGGCGGCGGGGCTCGTGTGGCTGGGCGTCGCGCTGCGGGGCGGCGCGGGGCCGGCGGCGATCGCGCCGATGCTCGCGATCGGCGTCGGGGCCGGGATGCCGTGGGGGCTGATGGACGGGCTCTCGGTCAGCGTCGTGCCGAAGGAGCGCGCGGGGATGGCGACCGGGATCTTCAGCACGACGCGCGTGGCCGGTGAGGGGGTCGCGCTCGCGATCGCCGGCGCAGTGCTCGCGGCGCTCGCGCGAGCGGGGCTGCAGGCGGCGTCCGTGGCGGGCGCCGCGCCCGACGCGCTGGCCCGGGCGGCCGCGCGGCTCGCGACGGGCGATCTGGCGGGCGCGCAGGCCGCGTTGCCGGACGCCGGGCGCGAGGTGCTGCTCGCGAGCTACACGCATGCGTTCGACCATCTGCTGATCGCGCTGGCCGTCATCACGCTGCTGTGCGCGGCAGTCGTGTTCGTGTTCCTTGGGGGCCGCCGCGAGATCCGGGCGAACGCAGCCTAAGCGGGAACGAGGAGCGGCAGCGTATCGTCCGCCCGTCGATGCGCGCCGTCGACCGACACGACGACATAGCGCTGCGCGGCCGGCCAGACGTGCGCCCAGCGGCGCGCGTCCTCGTCGACAGTCGCGCGGCCCTGCACGAGCCACGTCGTTTTGAGCGGGAAGTCGACGAACAGCAGCGCGATGCCCGGATTCACGAGCAGGTTGCCGATCGTGTTGAACAGGTTGTTGCCCGCGAAATCGGGCAGCACGAGCGTGCCGGGGTCGGGCACGTCGACGAGCGGCTCGAACGTGCCGTCGCCGCGCGGCTGCCGCCCGCGGTACGAGCAATCGCTGTCGCCGGCCGCATTCGCGGTCGCGACGATCAGGAACGCCTGCTCGCGGATGAACGCGATGGCGTCGGCGGACAGCGGGCCGTGACGATTCATGGGCAGGCTCGGTGCGAAGGGGGGGAAGGGGGCAAGTCCTCCGGACACGCAAACGACATGCCACGGCCCGCGCCGCACAATCGGGTGTCGCGGGGTGCCGCGGGTGCCGCGCGCACGTGCGAAGCCGCCGGCGCTGTGAAAAATTCGAACGACCCGTTACGCGGCGGCGCAATCCCGGTGTTCAAATCTGGCGCAGTCACCTGTTCCGCAGCCACGCGCCGCACTGCATGCGGCCATGCCGGCCGCATCGGCTCGCTTTGGCATGCATGTTGCGTAAAGCATCACGCGCAACCAACCGGCGCTGCATTCCGACAAGCATGATGAACAGGAGACATCAGATGAACCCGTTTGACCTGAAACAACTGGGCCTCGACGTCGAATATCCGTACCGTCCGCAGTACGACAACTACATCGGCGGCAAGTGGGTGCCTCCGGTCAAGGGCGAGTACTTCGAGAACGTGTCGCCGATCAACGGCCAGCCGTTCTGCCGCGTGCCGCGCTCGAGCGCCGACGACATCGAGGTCGCGCTCGATGCCGCGCACGCCGCGCGCCGCAAGTGGGGCAAGGCGTCCGTGACCGAGCGCGCGAACCTGCTGCTCGCCGCGGCCGACCGGATGGAAAAGAACCTGAAGCTGCTCGCCGTCGCGGAAACGATCGACAACGGCAAGCCGCTGCGCGAGACGATGGCCGCCGACCTGCCGCTCGCGGTCGACCACTTCCGCTATTTCGCGGGCTGCATCCGCGCGCAGGAAGGCGGAATCTCCGAAATCGACGACAACACGGTCGCGTACCACTTCCACGAGCCGCTCGGTGTCGTCGGCCAGATCATCCCGTGGAACTTCCCGCTGCTGATGGCCGCGTGGAAGCTCGCGCCGGCGCTCGCGGCCGGCTGCTGCATCGTGATGAAGCCGGCCGAGCAGACGCCCGCGTCGGTGCTCGTGCTGATGGAGCTGATCGGCGACCTGTTCCCGCCGGGCGTGATCAACATCGTGAACGGCTTCGGCAAGGAAGCCGGCGAAGCGCTCGCGACGAGCAAGCGCATCGCGAAGATCGCGTTCACGGGCTCGACGCCGGTCGGCAAGCACATCCTGCAATCGGCTGCGGAGAACCTGATCCCGTCGACGGTCGAGCTGGGCGGCAAGAGCCCGAACATCTTCTTTGCCGACGTGCTCGACCAGGATGACGCGTTCCTCGACAAGACGCTCGAAGGGCTCGCGATGTTCGCGCTGAACCAGGGCGAGGTCTGCACGTGCCCGTCGCGCGTGCTGATCCAGGAATCGATCTACGAGCGCTTCATCGAGAAGGCCGTCGCGCGCGTCGAACGCATCAAGGCCGGCCACCCGCTCGACCCGCAGACGATGATCGGCGCGCAGGCGTCGAAGCAGCAGCTCGACAAGATCCTGTCGTACATCGACATCGGCCGCGGCGAAGGCGCGCAATGCCTGACGGGCGGCGAGCGCACGGCGCCGGCCGCCGACCTTGGCGCCGGCTTCTACGTCAAGCCGACGATGCTGCTCGGCAACAACAAGATGCGTGTGTTCCAGGAAGAGATCTTCGGACCGGTTGCGTCGGTGATGACGTTCAAGGACGAGCAGGAAGCGATCGAACTCGCGAACGACACGTTCTTCGGCCTCGGTGCGGGCGTATGGACGCGCAACGGCACGCGCGCGTACCGGATGGGCCGCGAGATCGAGGCCGGCCGCGTGTGGACCAATTGCTACCACCTGTATCCCGCGCATGCGGCGTTCGGCGGGTACAAACAGTCCGGCATCGGCCGCGAGACGCACAAGATGGCGCTGTCGAACTATCAGCAGACCAAGTGCCTGCTCGTCAGCTACCAGGCCGAGGCGCTCGGGTTCTTCTGATCGACGCTTGGGTTGCAGCACGGGCCGGACCGCGGGGGCGCGGGTTGTCGGTCGGCACCGGCACCGGTGGCTGTTTCACCGGTGCCGGTGCCGACGGCAACACCGCTTCGGCGGTCCGGCGCCGTCGTTTTGGGGCCGCAGCACGTGCGACAACCGCTGGCGCTGGCGGGTGCGATGTCGCCGGCAGGCGGTGTGGCAGCCTGCGCTGATCCGACTCGCGAGGAGCCGACATGGCGGAACCGATTCGACCGACTTCCCGGCATCCGGTCTTTCACGACGGCGAACTCGACGCGCATCGCCGGTTTGGCGTCGCGGACGAAGCCGAGCGCATGAGCGACGTCGTCACGACGCGGGTGAGCATCGGCGTGCGGCAATTCATCGAGACGCAACCGTTCATGTTCGTCGGCACCGGATGCGGCGGCCATGCGAGCGTGACCTGCGACATCGTGCAGTCGATGCGCGACGCGAACGGCGAATGGCTGCCGGTCGTCAGGGTGCTCGACACGAAGACGCTGCGGTTCGCGTTGCCGCGTGCGGCCGGGCCGGACGCGCGGATCGACGCGGCGCGATGCGATGGCAACGGGGTCGGGCTGCTGTTCGTCGATTTCCTGCGCGGGATCCGGTACCGGATCAATGGCCGGGCGGTCGTGCGCAACGATCTGTCGGACGGCGACACGGCGCCGTGGCCGGCGGGCTCTCCGCTCGTCGAGCTGACGGTCGCGCAGGCATACGGCAATTGCGGCACGCGCGTCGTTCGGTTGCGGCACACCTGACGTGCGGACCCTGCGAAGGCCGCACCAGCCGGGTGCAGGCGGCGCGCCATCCCGATCGGCACGCATTGCGCGACCGTGCGCATCGTCGTTGAATGACGGGCTTTGCGCCGGATCGCACGCGCAAGGCTCGCGATTCGGCACGGGACTTGCGTGATCGACGCAGTTCCGCGCGGGTTGAAGGAGAAACGGATGAGCGAACGAGTGGATGGCACCGGCGAACCGACGGCCGAAGACACGTGCCGCAACGCGCACGGCGACGACGCGTCGGCCGGGCAGGCCGTCGTCAGCGTCGCGCATGACGCCGACGAGCAGGCGCGCAACCTGATCGGCTGGCGGCAGACCTACGACCAGCTCGCGGCGGGCCGCTTCGTCGGCACGCTGACCGAGCTGCCGCTCGACACGATGAAGCTGTTCCGCGAATCGACGAGCCACCTGCTGCGCCAGGCGTGCGAGGTGCGCGGCGATGCGTACTGGTTCGGCATTCCGCTCGTGCGCGACGGCGCGGCGCGCGTCGACGCGTGCCGGATCGAGGCCGGCGCGCTCGCGTTCCGGCCCGGCAATGTCGAATTCGAATTGCTGACGCCCGCCCAGTTCTCGATCTACGGCGTCGTCGTGCGCGGCGACGTGCTGCGCCGCTACGCGGAGCAGGTCGAGCATTGCGGGCTCGACGAGCGCCTGCCGACGCAGACCGTGATGCAGGTCGGCGAGGCGCGGCTCACGCACCTGTGCGCGCTGCTCGGGCGCCGGCTCGACGACGCGGCCGCCGCCACGGCGCCGCTGTGCGACCCGCAGCGCAACGACCTGCAGGCCGACGTGCTCGCCGCGCTGTTCGACGTGTGCGCGCTGCCCGCCGACGGCGCATCTGGGGCCTCGCTCGCGAAGCGGCGCTGGATCGTCGAGCAGGCGCGCGAGTACGTGCTCGCGCATCGCACGCGCCCGGTCGGCGTGCCCGAGCTGTGCGAACAGCTGCACGTGAGCCGCCGCACGCTGCAGTACTGCTTCCACGACGTGCTCGGGATGGCGCCCGCGACCTATCTGCGCACGCTGCGGCTGAACGGCGCGCGACGCGACCTGTGCGGCCGCGCGGTCGGGTCGGTGCAGGACGTCGCCGAGGCGTGGGGCTTCTGGCACCTGAGCCAGTTCGCGACCGACTACCGGCGGATGTTCGGCAAGCGGCCGTCGGAGACGCTGCGCGACAGCGTGACGATGGTCGCGGTCGGGTGATGCCGTTCGACGCTGGCCTGTCCTGATAGCTTCAGCCGTGAGCGTGACATTGGCTCGCTCTGACAGCCGGGCACCCGGGAATTCGGGGCGTGTGGCCTCTCACTCCGGCGTGCCTGCGGGATCGCGCAACGCCGGCCATGGCTGCGCATCCCAATCCACCACCCGATATGCGGCGTCGATCGCCGCCAGATGGTCCGGCGATTCGCTGCGATGCAATCCGCGCAACGCTTCCGGCACGTCGAGCGCGACCGGTACGCAATGCGGATAGTCGCGCACCCGCAATTCCGGCGCGATCGTCGTGAAGCACGCGAGCGTCGGCACGTCGAAGCCGTCGGCGAGATGCGGCGCGGCCGTGTCCGTCGAGAACAGCAGGCTCGCCCCCTTGATCCATGCGACGAATGCCGCGGTATCGCGTGCGTAACGGCTGACATCGACATAAGCAGGGTGCGCGACCGGCCCGAAGCCGACGACAGGCAGCCGGTAGCGCCGCGCGAGCCTGTCGACGAACCCGGCGCGCAGCGCGGGCGGCACGCTGCGCACAGCGGTGCTCGCACTTGGGCAGAACAGCACGTACGGCCGCTGCCACGCGGCCGGCAGCGCGGGCAGCGGCAGCCGCGCGAGCCAGCGGTTGCGTTTCGCGGATGCGGAGAGCGCCGCGGGATCCGCGCCGAGCGCGTCGATGAAGAAGTCGATCATCGGCAGCCGCGCGAACGCGGGCCAGTACAGGTGATTGCCGAGATCGATGCACAGCGCGTCGGCGGGCAGCGCGTCGGCGCGCCACGGCAGCGTGCGCGACGGCGCGATGACGTTGGCGGCGAGCGCATACAGCGTTTCGACGTAACGCGGCGTGCGGGCAGGGCGGTACAGCGTGAAGCGCAGGCCCGGATGGGCATCGCGCAGTGCGGCGAGCGCGGTCAGGCCGATCACCGAATCGCCGAGCGCGATCCCCATCCCGTTGATCACGTGCACGTGCATCCGGCCCTCGTAGTCGAGCCGGAACGGTCGGGTCGCCGCATGCAGCAGGCCGAGTGCGGGCGCAGCCGGCACCAGGCCGACCGCGCGGTTTTCATGTTGCTCGACGTCATACTCGACGTCATACGGCGCGACGAGCGCACCGTCCGGCGCGAGCAGCGTGCCGGGCCAGGTGAGTGCGTCGTCGTGCGAGAGCGCGGCGCCGGCGGGAGCGGCGCGGGTGTCCATCGTCATTCGCCGCGCGCGCGGCGCCCTTGCTCCTGGATCTGCGCGAGCGTCGCCGCTGGCGTGCTCGCGTCCTGCGGCACGCGGATCTCGATCAGGGCGGGCAATCCGCAAGTCAGCGCGCGGTCGAGCGCGGGCGCGAAATCGGCGGTGCGCTCGACCGTCTCGCCATGCGCGCCGAACGCGCGCGCATACGCGGCGAAATCGGGGTTCGTGAGCGCCGTGCCGTGCACGCGTCCCGGGTAGTTGCGCTCCTGATGCATGCGGATCGTGCCGAATTGCCCGTTGTTGACGACGATCACGACGACGTTCAGCCCGTACTGCATCGCGGTGGCGAGCTCGTTGCCGGCCATCATGAAGCAGCCGTCGCCAGCGAGCGCGACGACCGGCCGCGCCGGATACAGCGATTTCGCGGCGAGCGCGGCCGGAATCCCGTAGCCCATCGCGCCGCTCGTCGGCGCGAGCTGCGAGCGGAAATGCCGGTACGCGAAGTGCCGGTGCAGCCAGATCGCGTAGTTGCCGGCGCCGTTGGTCAGGATCGCGTCGTGCGGCAGCCGCTCGCGCAGTTGCACCATCACGTCGCCGAGCTGGACGTCGCCGGGCATCGGCAGCGGCGCGTGCCAGTCGAGATAGGCGCGGTGCGCGTCCGCCGCGCTACCGGCCCACGCGGGTGTGGCGGGCGGGTCGAGCGCGGCGAGCAGCGTCGCGATTTCCGGCATCCCCGACACGATCGGCAGGTCGGCCGCATAGACGCGGCCGAGCTCGTCCGCGCCCTGATGGACGTGGATCAGCGTCTGGCGGGTCTTCGGGATATCGAGCAGCGTGTAGCCGCCGGTCGTCGCCTCGCCGAGGCGCGGGCCGAGCGCGAACAGCAGGTCGGCTTCGCGGATGCGCTTCGCGAGCGCGGGATTGATGCCGAGCCCGACGTCGCCCGCGTAGTTCGGGTGTGCGTTGTCGAACGTGTCCTGATAGCGGAACGCGCACGCGACCGGCAGCTGCCAGCGCTCGACGAAGGTGCGCAGGTTCGCGCACGCGTCGGTCGTCCAGCCGCTGCCGCCGGCGATCACGACCGGCCGCTCCGCGCGGGAGAGCCGCTGGCGCAATTCGTCGATCTGCGCGGCCGACGGCGCGGCCGCCACACGCTTCGCGGGTGGCGCGACCGGCTGCGGCGCGCAGGGCTCGGACAGCACGTCTTCCGGCAGCGCGAGCACGACCGGGCCCGGCCGGCCCGACATCGCGACGTGGAATGCGTGGCTCAGGTATTCCGGCAGGCGGCGCGGGTCGTCGATCTGCGCGACCCATTTCGCCATCTGGCCGAACATCCGCCGGTAGTCGATTTCCTGGAACGCTTCGCGGTCGAGGTGCTCGCGCGCGCACTGGCCGATGAACAGGATCATCGGCGTCGAATCCTGGAATGCGGTGTGTACGCCGATCGACGCGTGCGTCGCGCCGGGCCCGCGCGTGACGAACGCGACGCCGGGGCGGCCGGTCAGCTTGCCGACCGCCTCCGCCATGTTCGCGGCGGCCGCCTCGTGCCGGCAGACGATCGTCTGGATACGCGCGGTGTCGTCCGCGAGCGCATCGAGCACGGCGAGAAAGCTCTCGCCCGGCACGCAGAACACGCGTTCGACATGATTGGCGAGCAACGCGTCGACGAGCAGGCGCGCGCCATTGACGCCGCGCTGCTCGAGATCCGTGGAATGCGACATGGGATGCCGTCTCCCTGGGTAGCGGGACGTACAGCTTACGCCGGTTCGGGGGCGGGTGAAAAGTGTCGGAACGCGAAGGCCGATTGCGGCGGCGCAAACGGGGATTGCGTTACGGCCGGGACAACGCATTGCAGGAATGTAAGCGTTCGCTCACGTGTCAATGTCGGCCATCCGGTCGAGTTGCGCGCCGGCTGGATGACGGGCAATGTATGCAAGGATTTACATGGTCTTGCAGATGAGCATGCGTACCGCCAGAGTGTTTCGGGACGGCAACTCGCAGGTCGTACAGATTCCTGCGGACCTTGCCTACGAACGTAGCGATATTGAACTCGAGATCCAACGTGTCGGCGATGAAATTCGCATTCGACCGGCACGGAGGCCACTGGCTGGGGCGCTCGAAAAGCTCGCGAAATTCGGGCCGGATTTCATGGCCGAGGGGCGCGGTGATCAGGAGCAGGCTGAACGTGGAGGCGTGTGATGTCGCGTTACATACTCGACTCGATACAGTCTGCAACATCGCGTTCTCCCAATTAACAATAAATTGGGCGTGCGTTCAATAGTAAAATCTCCTCCGAATTATCGAGGAAGTCGAGGCTCACCATGGCAACCGAAACAATCGACCAGAAAACGCTCACGCAACTCGTCGAGGCTGGCGCGGTGTGCGCCGCGCACGTGGTCGGCCACGGCAATGGCTGGTCCGTCGCGGCGCGCTATGGCGCGACCGAGCGTTTCCTGTCGGCCAAGCGCGGCGATGTGCGTGTGTTTCGCCGATTCGAAACGCTGGTCGGTTTCCTGCGAGACATCGGTATCAGCCAGTTCGATGTGGATGCGTCGGGGTTCAATCCCGATGCTGCCGACCGGGCGACGAGGCCCGATCGAGCAGCCGCGCTGAAGGCGGCACACGAGGCGGCCGCTTATGATCGCTGGGTCCGCGAACAGGTACAGCAAGCGCTCGACGATCCGCGCCCGTCCATTCCCGACGCCGAGGTCAAGGCCGAGTTCGCGCTGCGCCGCGACGCGTTGCGCGAAAGGATCGCGAAGCAACGAGGTAACGTTTGATCCTTGCGCTGCACTGGAATCCGCAAGCGTGCGAGGATCGTGCCGCGATCATGGACACCATCGGCCAGGACAACCCTGCAGCGGCGCTCGAGCTGGACGAGCTGCTTGAGGAACGGGCCAACGCGCTACCGATTCATGCGGAGCTGTACCGGCCGGGGCGCGTCCCCGGCACGCGCGAGCTGGTGATCGCGCCGAACTACCTGCTCGTGTACCGCATCCGGCACGCGGAGCGCATCGTCGAAATACTCCGCGTGCTGCATGCGCGACGGCAGTGGCCATAACACCGTCACGCAACCCGCTCAGCACTCGACGATATTCACGGCCAGCCCGCCGCGCGACGTTTCCTTGTACTTCGTCTTCATGTCCGCGCCGGTTTCGCGCATCGTCTTGATCACCGAATCGAGCGACACGTAATGCGTGCCGTCGCCGCGCAGCGCCATGCGCGCCGCGTTGACGGCCTTCACCGACGCCATCGCGTTGCGCTCGATGCACGGGATCTGCACCATCCCGCCGACCGGGTCGCAGGTGAGGCCGAGGTTGTGCTCCATGCCGATCTCGGCCGCGTTCTCGACCTGGCGCGGCGTGCCGCCGAGCACTGCGGCGAGCGCGCCTGCCGCCATCGAGCATGCGACCCCGACTTCGCCCTGGCAGCCGACTTCCGCGCCGGAGATCGACGCGTTCAGCTTGTACAGGACGCCGATTGCGGCGGCCGTCAGCAGGAAGTCGATCACGCCCTGTTCGTTCGCGCCCGGCGTGAAGCGCGTGTAGTAGTGCAGCACGGCCGGGATGATGCCCGCCGCGCCGTTGGTCGGTGCGGTGACGACGCGCCCGCCGGCCGCGTTTTCCTCGTTGACCGCGATCGCGTACAGGTTGATCCAGTCGATCATCGACAGCGGATCCTGCAGCGCGCGCTCCGGGCTGCCCGTCAGCGTGCGGTACAGCTGCGGCGCGCGGCGCTTGACCTGGAACGGGCCGGGCAGGTTGCCGTCGGCGTCCGGGTTGCCGATCCCGCAGCCGCGCGACACGCACGACTGCATCACGCTCCAGATCTTCAGCAGGCCGTCGCGCGTCTCTTCCTCGGTGTGCCACGCGCGCTCGTTTTCCCACATCAGCTGCGCGATCGACTTGCCGGTCTTTTCGGTCAGCGCGAGCAGTTCCGCCCCGTTGCTGAACGGATGCGTCATCTGCTCGGCCGCGCTCAACACCTTCGTGTTCGGCGCGCCGGCCGTCACGACGAAGCCGCCGCCGACCGACAGGTAGGTGCGCTCGACCAGCACCGCGCCGCTCGCGTCGGTCGCGCGCAGCTTCATTCCGTTCGGATGCTCGGGCAGCGCCTGGCGGTAGAACGCGATGTGCTCCTTGAGGACGAACGGAACCGGATGCTTGCCGAGCAGCGCGAGCGTCTTCGACGTTCGCACGGCTTCGAGGCGGGCGGCGATCGTTTCGGGATCGACGGTGTCGGGTGCGTCGCCGAGCAAGCCGAGCATCACACCGCGGTCGGTGCCGTGGCCCTTGCCGGTCGCGCCGAGCGAGCCGTACAGCTCGACTTTCACGTTCGCGGTCGCGTCGAGCTGCCCGTCGCGCTCGAGGCCCTGGACGAACATCAGCGCGGCGCGCATCGGGCCGACCGTGTGCGAACTGGACGGGCCGATGCCGATCTTGAAGAGGTCAAACACGCTGACTGCCATTTTGTTTCCTGCCTTACTGTAAGAATTCTAGCGCGCCTGCAGCGGCAAGCACGCGGCTAGCCATGCGGGCGGCATCGGGGAAAGCTGCTGCGCGACGCGGGCGTAGCGCCCGTCGAGCCGCGCGGCCAGATGAAAGAGTTCGGTGGCGTTTTTCGGGTCCCACTGCCCCGTATAGCCAGGAATGCCGGCTTCGCGCCGCTTCGCGTCGAACGCGACCGGCGAATGCACGAATTCCTCATGCGTTTTCTCGCCGCGCGCATACGGCGCGAGCCAGTCGAGCGCTGCCGCGAGCGTCGCACCGTTCGCGCCCCTTTCGCGCAGCCAGTTGCGGTTGAAGCGGCGCGCGGCGAGCGCGGCGGTCACGAGCGGCTGCAGGTCGTACACCGCGTAGTGCAGCGCATCGCGCTCCGTGAAGTCGTAGGTCGTGCCGTCCGCGGCGATGTTGTCGGCGAGATGCTCGACGAACAGGCGCTGCGCGGCGTTCATCATCTTGCGATCGCCGAGCGTGAACGCGGACAGTGCGATCAGCTTGATCCGGTGGCTCTGCCAGTTGTTGCGCCAGGTGCCCGTGAGCGGGCGCTTCTGCGCGTCGATCTGTGCGACGTAGCCGGCGCCGAGCTTCGCGATGAACGCCGACGCCGCGTTGCGGGTCTTGACCGGCAGCGCGCTCGCGGTCATGTCGTAGGCCAGGATCAGGCTGTCGAAACGGGTCTCGTCGATCGGGTTGAAGCCCGGCTGGTAGGTCGCGACCCACGCGGACAGGAAGCGGTCGACGAACTGCAGGTAGCGCGGATCGTTGGTCACGCGCCACGCGAGCGCCGCGTCGCGCATCAGGTCCATGTCCTTCATCGCGGCGACGCTCTGGTCGTAGATGCCTTCGTGCGGCAGCGTGCCTTCGGTGTGCACGCGCGGCAGCGCCTTCGGCTGCTCGCCGAGATGCGCGTCGACGCCGCGGATCAGCGCCTGCACGCCCGGCTCGGCCTGGGTCGTCTCGCTCGACTGCAGCGCGGGCGCCGCGCAGAAATTCATCGCGGCGCGCGCCGTGCCCGCCGTGCCGAGACCGGCAGCGGCGATCGACAGCGACGCGACGAGCGCCGGCACGAACGTGCGGACGCGCATGCACCACCGCATGTGCCGTCGCATGTGCGTTAATTCGCGGCCCGGAAACATCGTACGCACCATGCAGAACTCCTTCATTGGCTGGATCGCGTGTGATGTTAGCCGGATTGACGGACGAACGTGAGCCGGTTCGCCCGACGAATGCAAAAACCGCACGCAACGCGGGTTGCGTGCGGTGCGATGCACCATCGGGCGGCTCCGGCGCGGCCTGCGTTACGCGTATTCCGACATCGGCACGCACGAGCAGAACAGGTTGCGGTCGCCATAGGCGTTGTCCGCGCGGCCGACGGGCGGCCAGTACTTGTTCGTGCCGAGCGACTCGACCGGGTACGCGGCCTGCTCGCGCGAATACGCGTGCGGCCACTCGTTCGCGGTAACCACGGCGGCCGTGTGCGGCGCGTGACGCAGCGGGTTGTCCTCGCGGTCGGCGCGGCCTTCCTCGACTGCACGGATTTCGTCGCGGATCGCGATCATCGCGGCAATGAAGCGGTCGAGTTCCTCCTGCGATTCCGATTCGGTCGGCTCGACCATCAGCGTACCCGGCACCGGGAAGCTCATCGTCGGCGCGTGGAAGCCGTAGTCCATCAGGCGCTTCGCGACGTCGTCGACGCTGATGCCGCTCGAATCCTTGATCGGACGCAGGTCGAGAATGCACTCGTGCGCGACCAGCCCGCCCGGGCCCGAATACAGCACCGGGTAGTGCGGCGCGAGGCGCTTCGCGATGTAGTTCGCGTTGAGGATCGCGGTTTCCGTCGCGGCGGTCAGGTTCTTCGCGCCCATCATCGCGATGTACATCCACGAGATCGGCAGGATCGATGCGGAACCGTACGGCGCGGCCGACACCGCGCCGATGCCTTCCTCGCCGCGCGTGTAGCCGGTCGAGCGCTGGTTCGGCAGGAACTTCGCGAGGTGCGCGCCGACCGCGACCGGGCCGACGCCCGGGCCGCCGCCGCCGTGCGGGATGCAGAAGGTCTTGTGCAGGTTCAGGTGCGACACGTCGCCGCCGAACTGGCCCGGCGCGGTCAGGCCGACCATCGCGTTCATGTTCGCGCCGTCGACGTACACCTGGCCGCCGTGCGCATGCACGATCTCGCAGATCTCGCGGACGTTCTGCTCGAACACGCCGTGCGTCGACGGATACGTGATCATGATCGCCGCGAGGTCGTTCGCATGCTCGTCGGCCTTCGCCTTCAGGTCGGCGATGTCGACGTTGCCCTGCGCGTCGCACGCGACGACGACGACCTTCATGCCGGCCATGTGTGCCGATGCCGGGTTCGTGCCGTGCGCGGATGCCGGGATCAGGCACACGTCGCGGTGGCTTTCGCCGCGCGATGCGTGGTACGCGTGGATGATCAAGAGGCCCGCGTACTCGCCCTGCGAGCCCGCGTTCGGCTGCAGCGACACGGCTGCGTAGCCGGTTGCCGCGACGAGCATCTGCTCGAGCTGGTCGATCATCTCGCGGTAGCCGACCGTCTGCTCGGCCGGCGCGAACGGGTGGATCCGGCCGAATTCGGGCCACGTGACGGGCAGCATTTCCGACGTCGCGTTCAGCTTCATCGTGCACGAGCCGAGCGGGATCATCGAGCGGTCGAGCGCGAGATCCTTGTCCGACAGGCTGCGCAGGTAGCGCAGCATTTCGGTTTCCGAATGGTGGCGGTTGAACACGTGGTGCGTCAGGTATGCGCTCGTGCGTTCGAGGCCGGCCGGCAGCGCGGCCGTGCCGGCGAGGCCCGCGTCGAGCGCGTCGACGTCGGGCGCGGTGCCGCCCGCGGCCTGCGCGAAGATGGCGAGCAGGTCGGCGAGGTCGCCGCGGGTCGTCGTCTCGTCGACCGAGATGCCGACCTGCGTGTCGCTCACGCGGCGCAGGTTGACGCGCTTTGCGGTCGCGAGCGCGTGGATTTGCGCGGTGCGCGCGCCGGTATCGATCGTCAGCGTGTCGAAGAACGTGTCGTTGACGGTCGCGAAGCCGAGCTGCTTCACGCCGGCCGCGACGAGCGCCGCGATGCGGTTCACGCGCAGCGCGATCGTCTTCAGGCCGTGCGGGCCGTGATAGACCGCGTACATGCTCGCCATGATCGCGAGCAGCGCCTGCGCGGTACACACGTTCGACGTCGCCTTCTCGCGGCGGATATGCTGTTCGCGCGTCTGCAGCGCAAGGCGCAGCGCGGGCTTGCCCTGCGCGTCGACGGTCACGCCGACGAGGCGGCCCGGCATCTGGCGCTTGAATTCGTCGCGCACCGCGAGGTACGCGGCGTGCGGGCCGCCGAAGCCCATCGGCACGCCGAAGCGCTGCGTGTTGCCGACCGCGACGTCCGCGCCCCATTCGCCGGGCGGCGTCAGCACGGTCAGCGCGAGGATGTCGGCCGCGACGACCACGTGGCCGCCGGCGGCGTGGATCGCTTCGGTGAGCGCGCGGTAGTCGCGCACGTCGCCGTTCACGCCCGGGTATTGCAGCAGCACACCGAACGCATTCGACTGCGCGGCATCGGCGGCGGGGCCCGTCTTGACCTCGATGCCGACCGGCAGCGCGCGGGTGCGGATCACTTCGAGCGTCTGCGGCAGCACGTCGTCGGCGACGTAGAAGATGTTCGTCTTCGGCTTGCCGACGCGCTGCAGCAGCGTCATCGCCTCGGCCGCGGCGGTCGCCTCGTCGAGCAGCGAAGCGTTCGCGATCGCGAGGCCCGTCAGGTCGGCAACCATCTGCTGGAAGTTCAGGAGCGCCTCGAGGCGGCCCTGGGAAATTTCAGGCTGGTACGGCGTATAGGCCGTGTACCACGCCGGGTTTTCGAGCACGTTGCGCAGGATCACCGCCGGGGTGTGCGAGTCGTAGTAGCCCTGGCCGATGTACGAGCGGAACACCTGGTTCTTGTCCGCGAGCTCGCGCAGCGCGGCGAGCGCCTCGGCTTCGCTCTTCGGTTGCGCGAACGGGCCGAGCGGCAGCGTTTCCGCGCGGCGGATCGATGCGGGAATCACGGCGTCGATCAGGGCGGCGCGCGACGCGAAGCCGAGCGTGTCGAGCATTGCCTGCTGGCTGGCGGCGTCGGGGCCGATATGGCGTTCGGCGAACGCGTCGTGCGTTTCGAGCGCGGCGAGCGAGAGGGGCGTGCGGTTCATCAGGCGGTCCGGGTGTTCGAGCTTCATGGTGGTCCTGTGTCGATCGGAGTTGGCGCTTCAGCGCCTACTCCGATCCCATGCTTCGCGGTCGACCGGAGTTGGCATTTCGGCGCTAACCCTGGTCTCATGCTTTGCGGTCACCCAGAGCCAGCGCTCTAGCGCTGACTCGGGCCTCACGCGGGGCTGGGCCCGTGCTGCCGGGCCGGCGCGCCGCGCGATTTGTAAAGGGTTGGCTTAGCCGACCAGCTTCTCGTAAGCAGCTGCGTCGAGCAGGCTGTCGGTCGATGCGCCGGGCGCGAGCTTGATCTTGAACAGCCATGCGTCGTACGCGTCGCCATTCACGTCTTCCGGCGTGTCGGCCACTTCCGTGTTGATCGCGACCACTTCGCCGGTCACCGGCGAGTAGATGTCCGACGCGGCTTTCACCGATTCGACGACGCCCACGGCGTCGCCTGCCTTCACCTGCGAGCCGACTTTCGGCAGCTCGAGGAAGACGATGTCGCCGAGCGTGCTCTGCGCGTGATCGGTGATGCCGATCGTCAGCGTGCCGTCGGCTTCGGTGCGGATCCACTCGTGTTCGTCGGTGTACTTCAGATCGGCCGGGACGTTGCTCATCGGATGCTCCTGAATAGAAAGGGTGTGATTCTTCGTTCTGGCGCACCGTGGCGGTGCGCCGGGTGTGGGTCGCCGGGCGCCATGCCGCCCGGCCCGTTACGCAGCGAGGACCTTGCCGTTGCGCACGAACGGCAGTTTTACCACGCGAGCGGGAAGTTGCTTGTCGCGAATCTGCACTTGCACGAGGTCGCCGATCTGCACGGCCGCCGGCACGCGCGCGAACGCGATCGATTCCTGCATCGACGGGGAGAAGGTGCCGCTCGTGATCTCGCCGTCGCCGTGCGGCGTGACGACTTTCTGGTGCGCGCGCAGCACGCCGCCCGCCTTGCCGTTTTCCTTCTGCAGGATCAGGCCGACGAACGCGGCGCGCGAGCCGTCGCGCTCGAGCACGTCGCGGCCGATGAATGCGCGCGGCGTCGACAGGTCGACCGTCCACGCGAGGCCCGCGTCGAGCGGCGACACGGTGTCGTCCATGTCCTGGCCGTACAGGTTCATGCCGGCCTCGAGGCGCAGCGTGTCGCGCGCGCCGAGCCCGCACGGGCGCACGCCGTTTTGTTGCAGTGCGTTCCACAGTGCTTCGACATGCGCGGCCGGGACGATCACCTCGAAACCGTCCTCGCCGGTGTAGCCGGTGCGTGCGACGGTCAGATCGCCGAACGGCGTGCCCGCGACCTGCGCGGCATTGAACGGCTTCAGCTCGCTCGTCGCGGCGCGTGCGGCGGGGATCGTCGTCCAGGCTTTTTCACGGGCGTTCGGGCCCTGCACCGCGACGATCGCGAAATCGCGGCGCGGCGTGATCGTGACGCCGTAGCCGTCCTGTTCGTTGAGCTGGTTGAACCACGCGATGTCTTTCTCCGCGGTGCCGGCGTTGACGACGACACGGAAGAAATCCTCGGTGAAGTAATAGACGATCAGGTCGTCGATGACGCCGCCCTGCGGATTGAGCAGGCACGAGTAGAGCGCCTTGCCGGGCGTCTTGAGCTTGCCGACGTTGTTCGCGATCGCGTGCTCGAAGAACGCGCGCACGCGGCTGCCGGTGAAATCGACGACGCACATGTGCGACACGTCGAACATGCCGGCGTCGGTGCGCACGGCCTGGTGTTCTTCGATTTGCGAGCCGTAGTTGACGGGCATGTCCCAGCCGCCGAAATCGACCATGCGGGCGTTGAGCGCGCGGTGCGCGGCGTTGAGCGGGGTATGTTTGAGTGCAGTCATCGAGGCCTCAGGCAAGGCGCTTGCGCGCGGGACAATACGGCGATGTGCCGACCGCCGCGGCCTTGAGCCTGCGGGCGGTCATGTATATGCCCCTCTGTCCTCGATACCTGAGAGATTGCGCCGCGGGCCAGGCCCTACGAACGCGCGCCCCTTCGGTGGGCAGCCTGCCCGAGCTGCATTCGCGCAACGGGCTACTGCCGCTCTCCAGAGTGCGAAGATCGCGGCCTGTGACATGCACAGGCGGGATGCTTCGACGCGGCCGGTCCTTTTGCCTGAGAGTTTGCGGGTGTGCCCCTTCGGCGGCGCGACCGGCGTTGCTGCAACGCCGTCACGCGCTCTCCCGACGCGTGCGGGCGACTGTACGCGAGCCCGGAAGCCTTGTCAATTTGGGCAAATCGATGTCGCTTCGAAACAAGCGGCGGCTGCGCGCCGCCGCCGTTTTCCCGGCTCGCGCCGGCGTCACTCGCCGATCGCGCGTGCCGCTGTGTCGAGTTCCTGATTCAGCACGCGCTGCTCGTCGCCCGACAGGCCGCCGCCGTGCTGCGCCCCCATGTCGTTCGATTCCTGGCGGATCACGTCGAGGCGGTGATGGAGCTGCGCACCGTACGGCGGCGGGTAGTAGCCGCCGTTGACGCGCGCGTCGACCCGGCGGTGCAGGTTGTCGATCCGGCCCTGGATCTGCTGCATGCGCTCGTAGCCGACGACTTGCGGATTCACTTGCGGCGCGGGTGCGGGGCGCGGCGCCGGACGAGCTTGCTGCGGCGGCGCGACGATGCACGCCGCGAGCGAGGAAACCAGGGCGCAGCACACTGCCGCGCGAATCAACCGTTGCATCACATTCTCCTGCGGTTTGGTGTCGGATCGACTTTTTTGAAAAACGCGTCAGACACGGGCATCGATGACTTTCGTTCCCGCGCCATTTGTAACGGATTGTTCTGGCGGCATCGAGCGGGGCGGGCCGGCTCAGATCATCTTGCGCACGAACGGCAGGCGGCGGCCTTCGTGCTCGCTTTGCGCGGCGAGCTCGATGATCGTCATCACGTCGACCGCATCCTGCGGGGTGACCGGGAACGGCGCGCCGTCATGGATCGACGCGGCGAGCGCGCGGTAGAACTCCGCGTACTGGCCGTCGAGCGTCGGCACCGGCCGCTCGGTCTCGACGTCGCCGTCGAGCACGCGGAGCAAGCCGGGCGGGTTGCCGCCGCCGAATTCGACGTGGTCGGGCGTGAGGCCCGCCTTGAGCTGGTCTTCCTGCGTGTCGAGCCCGAACTTCTGGTAGCTGCCGCGGGTGCCGTGCAGCGTGAAGCGCGGCGGCTCGATCGCCGACAGCGCGCTCGCATGCAGCGCGACGTCCTTGTCCGGATAGCCGAGCTGCAGATGCACGAAATCGGGCGCCGAGCCGTTGTCGCGGCGGACCTTGACCGTCGCGTTCACCGTTTCCGGGAGGCCGAACAGCGCGAGCGCCTGGTCGATCAGGTGCGGGCCGAGATCGAGCAGCAGGCCGCCGCCGCGCGCGGCCTCCTCGCGCCAGCGGGTGCGCAGTTGCGGCCGGAAGCGGTCGAAGTGCGACTCGACATATGTGATGCGGCCGAGCTCGCCGGAGTCGACCACGCGGCGCACGGTGAGGAAATCGCCGTCCCAGCGGCGGTTGTGAAACGGCGCGAACACGCGGCTGCGCGCATTCGCGAGCCGCGCGAGCGCGAGCGCCTCGTCGGACGTGAGCGTCACGGGCTTGTCGACGACGACATGGCGGCCCGCGTCGAGCACCTGGCGCGCGAGCGGGAAGTGCGTGTCGTTCGGCGTGGCGATCACCACGCATTCGATGTCGTCGAGACTCAGCAGCGTGTCGAGATCGGCCACGACGCGGGCGTCCGGATACGCGGCCTGCGCGCGATCCGGCTGGCCGGTGGCGATGGCGACGACCTGCGTGCGGCCGCTCGCCGCGATCACCGGCGCGTGAAACGTCGTGCCGGCAAATCCGAAACCCATCAAACCAATTTTGAGCAAAGACGACATGGCACTCCTTGGCAACAACGGAAACGAAAGGACGGGCGCCGGGGCGGCGCCGACGACCGGCTATTTTGGCACGGCGCCGGTGCGCAGATTTGCGCATTTCGGCGCGGGTATTGCATGCGTATCGGTACGCGTATTGCACGCTGGGCAGGCCTGCGCGCACGCGGGGCGCCCGCAGGCCCGGCTCAGCCGTCGAGCCGACGCCGCAGTGCGATGGCGGCCTGCGCAGCCCAGGCCGTACAGGCCGCCTGGCCCGGATGGAAGCCGTCGGCCGCCATCAGGTGCGACTCGAGCGGCACCGCGCACGGCAGGAACGTGCAGCGCGGCTGCGTCGCGGCCCACCCGGCGAGCGCCGCGTTGAGCCGCTTCGCGCGCAGGCCGAGATACCACCTGAGCGGCTGCGGCAGCGCGGGAAAGCGCTCCATCGGCGGCACCGCGGACAACACCACGTGTTCGATCCGGAAGCGCGCGGCCAGCAGCTCGACGAGCGCCGCCTGCGCGGCGCGCCAGCGGGCCGGCGGCACGCCCGCGGTGACGTCGTTGACGCCGAGCGACGTGACGGCTGCGTCGAACGGTTCGGCGGGCTCGGCGGCGAGCCAGTCGACGACATCCTGCGTCGTCATCCCGGTGCGTGCGAGCAGCTTCCAGCTCACCTGGCGAAACGGCGCGAGCGCGCTCGCGAGCTGCCCGGAGAACGCGTCGCGCTGCGACGTCACGCCGACCCCCGCGGCGGCCGAGTCGCCGAGCACGAGCAGGCGCAGCGGCGGGCCGTCGCCCATCACGCCGCTGCGCGGGCCGTCGGCTTCCGGCAGGCGCGGGGTGACACGGCGCACATGACGCCCCTGCACGAGCAGCAGCGGGCCGAGCGCGGCGGTGGCGAACTGATATCCCATGGTGTCGATCCGGTGATGCTCACTATATGAATAGGGGGCGGGTGCAATGCGATGCGCCCGCTCATTGTCGCGCAATCGCAAGCGCGCGCAGCCGAATTGGCCGAACGGACAGGGGCGCGCGTCGCCATCCGCCCGCACAGCCCCGTCCGGCGGGGCTCCGGAATCTGCCGGCGCGGGCGTGTTAACATGCGCGTCCTGCCCGCGCGTCCGCATGCCCGACCTGGCACCCTGCGCGCGGCATCCTCCCGGCGTCCAGCCGTCAACCGCAACACCATCCGCAACCATGTCTGCAGGCCTCAATCCCGCTCAGAACGAAGCGGTGCGTTATCTCGACGGTCCCTGCCTCGTGCTCGCCGGCGCGGGCAGCGGCAAGACGCGCGTGATCACGCAGAAAATCGCGCACCTGATCGAAGCCAAAGGCTTCGAGCCACGCCACATCGCCGCCGTCACGTTCACGAACAAGGCGGCCGCCGAAATGCGCGAGCGCGTGGCGAAGCTCCTCGAGGGCAAGACGCTCACCACGCCCGGCAAGGAAGGCCGCAAGGTGCCCGTCAACCAGCTCACCGTCTGCACGTTCCACTCGCTCGGCGTGCAGATCCTGCGCCAGGAGGCCGAGCACGTCGGCCTGAAGCCGCAGTTTTCGATCATGGATTCGGACGACTGCTTCGGGATGATCCAGGAGCAGATCGGCACGACCGACAAGGGTCTGATCCGCAAGATCCAGAACACCATCTCGCTGTGGAAGAACGGCCTCGTCACGCCCGAGGAGGCGATGACGATCGCCGCGAACGAGGACGAGCACCAGGCCGCGCTCGTCTACCGCAACTACGTCGCGACGCTGCACGCGTACCAGGCGGTCGACTTCGACGACCTGATCCGCCTGCCGAGCGAGCTGTTCGCGAAGAACGAGCAGGTGCGCGACCGCTGGCAGAACAAGCTGCGCTACCTGCTGATCGACGAATACCAGGACACCAACGCGTGCCAGTACGAGCTGCTGAAGCTGCTCGCGGGTCCGCGCGCGGCGTTCACGGCGGTGGGCGACGACGACCAGGCGATCTACGGCTGGCGCGGCGCGACGCTGGAAAACCTCGCGCAGCTCGGCAAGGATTTCCCGAAGCTGCACCTGGTCAAGCTCGAGCAGAACTACCGGTCGACGGTGCGGATCCTGACGGCCGCGAACAACGTGATCGCGAACAACCCGAAGCTGTTCGAGAAGAAGCTGTGGTCCGAGCACGGGATGGGCGATTCGATCACCGTCACGCCGTGCAACGACGAGGAGCACGAGGCCGAATCGGTCGTGTTCCGGCTGTCCGCGCACAAGTTCGAGCGGCGCGCGCAGTTTCGCGACTACGCGATCCTGTATCGCGGCAACTTCCAGGCGCGGATCTTCGAGCAGGTACTGCGGCGCGAGCGGATCCCGTACGTGCTGTCGGGCGGCCAGTCGTTCTTCGACAAGGCCGAGATCAAGGATCTGTGCGCGTACCTGCGGCTGATCGCGAACGCCGACGACGATCCCGCGTTCATCCGCGCGGTCACCACGCCGCGCCGCGGGATCGGCAACACGACGCTGGAAGCGCTCGGCTCGTTCGCGGGGCAGGCGAAGGTGTCGCTGTTCGAGGCCGTCTACATGGGCGGGATCGAGGCGCGGCTGTCCGCGCGGCAGGTCGAGCCGCTCAGGATGTTCTGCGACTTCATCCAGCGCCTGACCGACCGCGCGGACAAGGATCCCGCGACCGTCGTGCTCGACGACATGATGGAGGCGATCCATTACGAGGCGTACCTGTATGACGCGTTCGACGAACGGCAGGCGCAGTCGAAGTGGCAGAACGTGCTCGAATTCCTCGAGTGGCTGAAGCGCAAGGGCACGAAGCCCGAGGCGGCGGAGGCTGTCGACGGCGAGGCGGAAGGTTTTCACAACGCGGACGGGCTCGCCGATACCGGCAAGAACCTGCTCGGCCTGATCCAGACCGTCGCGCTGATGTCGATGCTCGAAGGCAAGGAGGAGGATCCGGACGCGGTGCGGCTGTCGACGGTCCATGCGTCGAAGGGGCTCGAGTATCCGCACGTGTTCCTCGTCGGCGTCGAGGAGGGGATCATGCCGCACCGCGGCGGCAGCGAGGATGACGGCCCGATCGACAGCGAGCGGATCGAGGAAGAGCGCCGGCTGATGTACGTCGCGATCACGCGCGCGCAGCGCAGCCTGCACCTGAACTGGTGCAAGAAGCGCAAGCGGGCGCGCGAGACGGTCGTTTGCGAGCCGTCGCGCTTCATCCCCGAGATGGGCCTCGACGACGCGCCGCCGCCCACGCCCGAAGAGGCGCCGATGACGCCGAAGGACCGGCTGGCGAGCCTGAAGGCGCTGTTGCAGAAGTGATGGTGCCGCCTGGGTGGGGTCGCCCAGGTGGACCCTCAAACAAATACCCCCGCGGTGCTCGCACACCGCGGGGGTTTTTGTTTGAGGAACGGTGGCGTTACTTCGCCGCGTTGACCATATAGTCGACGGCTGCCTTCACGTCGGCGTCCGACGCGTTCGACCCGCCCTTCGGCGGCATCGCGCCCTTGCCGTGCAACGCGTAGTTGTAGACCGTGTCCATCGAGTCCTTCAGGCGCGGCGCCCAGTCTTCCTTGCTGCCGAACTTCGGCGCACTGAGCACGCCGGTTGCGTGACAGGCCTGGCAGACCTGCGTGTACAGCGCCTTGCCGGCGGACGCGGCGTCGGCGCTCGTCGGCGCGGCCGCGGGTTTTTCGCCTGCCTTCGGGATCGCGGCGATCGCGGCCATTGCCGCGGCGGCCTGCGGGTTCGCGGCTTCGGCGCCCGACGCGGGCGCGGCGCTCGCGGCCTGCTGCGCGTTCGCGGCCGGCGCGGCCGGTTCGGGGAAGTTCGCGCCGTCGTTGTTCGCCATGTAGACGATCGCGCGGGCGATCTCGTAGTCGCTGTAGTCGTCGGGGCTCGTGCCGCCGCGCGGGGGCATCGCGCCCTTGCCGGCCAGCGCGGTCTTCAGCAGCGTGTCGAAGCCCTGCGAGATGCGTGGCGCCCAGTCATCCTTGTTGCCGAACTTCGGCGCGCCGGCCGCGCCCGTGCCGTGGCAGGCCATGCAGACGGCCTTGTAGACTTCCTCGCCGGTCTTGTAGGTGCGCGGCGCGTTGGCGTCCTTCACGTCGACCTGCGCGAGTGGCGCGATGCGCTTTGCGACCTCTGCAGCGGACAGCGCGTCGGTGCCCGCGCCCCGGCGGAACGCCTGGTTCGCGTAGTCGGCGAACAGCACGATGAAGACGATCGGGATCAAGAACGACGCGACGATCAGCGCGATCAGTTGCTTGGGGTTGGCGACGGGAGATTTGTGGGGTGCTTCGCTCATACTTGCCTCGTCTCCGTGAATAGGAATTGTGAGCGGTGCAACGGCAAAATGGCTGTGCAAAGAAGCACGGACGATTATAGACGGAACGTTTACATCAGGGCGAGCGGTGGGGTCGCGCGTGTTTACCCGCACAATACCCGCACGAAAGCCGGCCGCGCAGCCAATTCGGCGGGTGTGGTGGACGCGTCATCTGAAACAGGGTATCCTTGCCGTCTTGCCAATCGTGGGGCGACCAGGTATTTTGGGGTCGTTGCACTGTCACAGGCGCCCGTAGCTCAATGGATAGAGTACTGCCCTCCGAAGGCAGGGGTTGCTGGTTCGATCCCAGCCGGGCGCGCCAATTGCCATCAAGGCTTTCAGCGGTTTCCTCCTCCATCAGTCGTTCTCGCGTTCGTGCGTGGCCCAAGCCAAACTAGACTTCCGGTGTATGTCTGCCGCTCCGGGGAGAAGCCATGGAACGCGTGATGAAGAGTTTCCTACTTGCCGTTGCGCTGCTGACCGTAGTTGGCGGCGCCGTCGTCACCTGTGCAGTCGTCTCCGCACCGTCGGCTCACGCTGAGCCGTGTGGTGGCCGAGGGTATTCGCAGGACGGTGACGGCAATTCGCCGTGACTCGAGCAGGTAGCGCGCCTCCAGCCAAGTCCCCGCGCGCGATGCCGCCCATCGCCGATCCTGGCCACCCGGCCGATCCCCCGAACAGCCACGCGGAAGGCACTCAGTTCACCGCATCGCGCGTGTGCCCGCTTCGGTAACCTGCGATTCGAATCCGTCCGTACCGACACGCAAGCCGGTACGACGCACCGAGCTTGTCGTGCCGCTTGTCGTGCCGTTTCGCACCGCGCCGTGCCCGACAGACCCGACCAACGACCCGCCGCGCCCCCAACCTTCGATGACGACGCCCGCTCCCGACGATTCCGTCCGCGTTCAACAAGCCGCGGCCCTGTGCCAGAACGGGCGCCATGCCGACGCGTTGTCGCTCGTCGCACCGCTGCTCGACGCGGCGGCCGCGCCGGTGCTGGCGCTGCATGTCGCGGCAGTCTGCGCGCTCGGCCTGAACCGGCTGGCGGACGCGGAAGCGTGGTGGCGGCGCGCGCTCGACGCCGCGCCGGATTTCGAACCGCCGTACGACGGCCTCGGCGCACTGCTCGTGTCGTCCGGGCGGCTGGCCGACGCCGAGGCCGTATGCCGCCGCCAGCTTGCATCGGTCCGCCCCGTGCGGGCGCCGCACCATCACCGCCTCGGCAAGGTGCTCGAGGCGCTTGGCCGGCTCGACGAGGCCGAGCACGCGTTCGGGCTGGCGCTCGGGCTCGAACCGCAATACCCGGACGCACTGAACGATCTCGGCAACGTGCTGCGGCCGCTCGGCCGACTGCCCGAGGCGGAACTCGCGTACCGGCTCGCGATCGCGGTCCAGGCGGATCACGCGCTCGCGCACGCGAATCTCGGTGCGCTGCTCGTCGACCTGAAGCGGCTGCCCGAAGCGGAGGCGGCCAGCCGGCAGGCGATCGCGCTCTGCCCGGACCATCCGGAGGCGCACTACAACCTCGGGATCGCGCTGCAGAACCAGGATCGGCTGACCGACGCGGAACACGCGTATCGCGACGCGATCCGCTGCCGTCCGGGCCTCGCGCATGCGCACAACAATCTCGGCTGCGTCGTGCGTGCGCTCGGCCGCCACGACGAAGCGGCGGCCGTCTTCGCGCAGGCGCTCGCACTCGCGCCCGAACTGGCCGAAGTGCACTACAACCTCGGTGTCGCGCTCGCGCATGCGGGCCGGCACGACGACGCGGAGCGCGCGTACCGGCGCGCGCTCGAACTGCGCGCCGATTACGGCGATGCCGGTTTCGGACTGGCGACGCTGCTGCTCGGCCTCGGCCGGTTCGACGAGGGCTGGCGGCTTTACGAGTCGCGCTACGCGCATCCGGGCTTCGTCCACCGCCACACGCGCGAGATGCTGCACTGCCCGCAGTGGCAAGGCGAGCCGCTCGCGGGCAAGACGCTCCTCGTCTGGCAGGAGGACGGCCTTGGCGACATGCTGCAGTTCAGCCGCTACGTGGCCGGCTTCATCGCACAGCGCGCGGCGCGCGTGGTGTTCGCGTGCCAGCCCGCGCTGCACCGGCTGCTGGAACGCGTCGACGGCATCGACGAGGTGCTCGACCACCACACGGCGGCGGCACGCGTCGCGGAATTCGACTGCTGGACGAGTCTCCTGAGCGCGCCGCTGCACTTCGGCACGACGCTCGACACGATTCCGCCGCCGGTGCGGCTCACGGTCGACCGGGCCCGGGCCGAACGCTGGCGCGCGCGGCTGGCCGCGTTGCCGGCTGGTCCGCGGATCGGCCTCGTGTGGAAGGGCAACCCGAAACACCACAACGACGCGCACCGCTCGCTGCCGTCGCTCGCCGTGCTCGCACCGCTCTGGAGCGTGCCGGGCGTCAGTTTCGTGAGCCTGCAGAAAGGGCAGGGTGAGGACGAGGCCCGCCATCCGCCCGCCGGCTTTCCACTGCTGCATCTCGGCCCGGACCTCGACGACTTCGCAGACACCGCCGCGATCGTCGCGCAGCTCGATCTCGTGATCAGCGTCGACACGTCGACCGCGCACCTGGCAGCTTCGCTCGGCACGCCTTGCTGGGTGCTGCTGCCGAACCAGGACGTGGACTGGCGCTGGATGCACGACCGGGACGATACGCCGTGGTATCCCGGCACGCTGCGCTTGTTCCGGCGCGGGCGCCACGACACCTGGATCATGGTGGCCGAGCGCGTGCGGCAGGCGTGCGCGGCGCGTTTTGCGGCATATGACGCGACCTACGACGCGGCGGACGACTCAGCAGACGACGCAGCGCACGACGCGGCAGTGGCCGAGGACGCCAGCGGCATCGGCTGAGCGCGCCCGGCGGCTGTCCACGGTGTTCGAGCAACCAGGCGAGGTTGGCGGCGCCCACCGGCTGGTCGTGCTGCTGCTAGCGATCGGCGACAACCATGCCCCCGCCGCGCGTGACGGGATTCTCAGCCGCGCTCACAGATCGAATAAACGCTCGAGCAAAGATCCGGATACACGCGCCCCAGCTCGAAGCACCCATCCAGATACGCATTGCTGATGATCCCGGCCTGCAGCGCTGCGTCGATCTGGAAGTTCGCGAGCCCCTTGAACATGACGCCACCCGTCGTCGTCGCCCGCAGCCCTGCGGTGCGCAAGTCCGCACCGAGCGTATCGAGCGAATACGTCACGCGGTGACCATGTGCCGCTTCCGCGGCCGTCACGGCAGCAGCGTGATCGATCAAACCCATTTGCACCGCGATCTGCCGCGATGCAGCACGCGCATTGGGCACGGCCACGAATAGCCGGCCATGCTCCGACAGCCACCCGCGAATCCTCCGTAGCACGTCGACCGGATGATCGAGGTGTTCGAGCGTATGGATCAGGAAAATATTGTCGTATCGTCGCTGTGGCTCGAACGTTTCGAACGTCGTGTGGTGAAACTTCACCGTTTCGGCGACCTTGGCCGCCGCTGCGGCGATGCAGTCACCCGATGCCTCGACGACCTCGAGGCTGTCGAAGCGTCGGGCCGCCAGCCGGGTGAAATTGCCTTCGAAACATCCCAATTCCAGCGCATTGCCGCTTTGCAGGAACGGCTCGAAGGTCCGGATCATGTATTCGTGCATCCGGTAGTCGAAGTCGTACGCGTAGCGGTGGTCCGTGTGGTCTTTCGCTTCGGCGTTGTAATCCCGGCTCATGTGATCAGTCCTGTCCACGTTGATAGAAGCGCTGCTCGACCGGCACGTAAAACTCCTCGAGCGTTTCGGGGACGCGTGCGTTGAAGCCGATCACCTGGCGCAACCAGGCGTCGCAGCGTTCGATGTTGCGATAGCCGAACAGCCGTGCGTAATCGAGCTGGGGCTTGAAGAACGGGCTCGTGAAGGTGAGCGTCAGCGCCCGGCGTGGCGCGTCCGTCAGATTGCGTCCGCCGGCATGCCACAGGCGCGAGTCGAACAGCAGCACCGAGCCCCGCGTGCCGGTCGCGCGTGCGGCGCCGGCGTAGAAAGCTTCGTCATCCGGGCGCGCCTGCAGCGTTTGCGAGTGCGGCAACAGATAGGTCGCGCCGTTCTGCGTGGTGAAATCGTCGAGCATCACGAGTGCGTTCAGCATGAAACGCCGCTCATCGGAGCCGAAGCGGATGTCGCGATGCACGTTCTGCACATACGCGTGCGAATCGCGTTCGTTGAGCACCCCGCCATACGAATTCAGAATGAAGTTGCCGCCGAGGAATTTGCGGAACATCGGTTCCAGCGCGGCGAAGCGCGCCAGCAATTCGACATAGCAGGGGCTGTCGTTCAGCAGATGGTGCAGGGTGCCCGACGCGTTGTCCTGTACCCCGTTCCGGCGCCTGATTTCGTCGCGCAGTGCGAGCGACGGGCCGAGTGCGTCGCAGAGCGCGTCGATCAGCGCGGTGTCGAACAGGTCCGGGATCACCGTCCAGCCGGCGGTCGCGAGCGCGTCGCCATGACGGGTGTCGATTGGAGGATGCATGAGTGAGATCGCAAAGAGGGGTCAGGCGAGTGGCGGCCGCTCGGTGGCCAGCAGCGCCATGGGAATAACGTCGACATAGCGGCCTTCCTTGAAGGCCGCCTGTCGCAACTGGCCTTCCGCGCGAAAGCCCGCCTTTTCGTAAAGCGCGATCGCGTGCGTGTTGGTCGCGAGCACGGTCAGGAAGATGCGGTGCAGGTTCAGGTCGTCGAACGCGTGGCGGAGCGCCAGGCGGGTCGCCTCGGTGCCGATGCCACGGCCGCGCACGGCCGCGTCGCCGAGCTGGATCGCGAATTCCGCGCTGCGATTGACCCAGTCGATGTCGAGCAGGTACGCGACGCCGACCATCGCGCGCGTCGATCTGGTGCAGATCGCGAGCCGCACCGTGCGACTGCGGCCGGCCAGATACGCGTCGAACCATGTGTCGTCGACCTCGGCGTTCACATAGCGGAACGGGCTGCCCAGCATGCCGACCAGTTCACGATCGGCGCGCCACGCGTTGAGCACGGCAAGGTCGGTGCGCTCGAGTTCGCGCAGGAAAATCTCGTCCTTCATCGATCGAGTTGCTCCAATAGCAGGTGCGTCAGCGGCGCCATCTGCGCGGCCGACAGGCGCTGGTCGCATGGCAGGAAGAGCGTCGTCTCCGGCAGCGTGCGTTCGAACGCGGGCATGTCGGGCGAGTCGCTCAAGTCCGGCCAGTAGGTCGGCGTATAGATGCGGCGGGCGCGCAGCATGTCGCGCAGCCCGGCGGGAGCGCCGAGAAACGGATAGCAAAGCGGCGCCGCGTCGTCGTCGACGCGTATCGCCAGGCGATTGCGGTGCCCGAGGCATTCGTGCAGAAACCGGAAGTTTGCCGCGCGTCGGGCGCGCACGGCGTCGTAATCGATGCCCGCCAGCAGGCGTTGCGTGAGCGGCGACATGCGCAGCGGAGCCTGCCAGCGCAGGCTCGCCTCGGCGGCCGCGTACTCCGCATAACCGGCTTCCGCGCCGGCCGCCAGGCGTGTGAGCAGGTGCCGGCTGCGTCCGATCGAGCCGTCGTCGATGTCGTCGGGCACGGGCACCGCCGACTGCGTGACGAGGTAGCCGCCATCCGGCACGCCGACGAATTTGCGCGGCGAGTAGACGGTGGCGAGGCAATCGCGCGGCGCGGAGAACAGCGCATGCGCGTTGTCGATCACCACGCGCGTGCGCGGATGACGTGCCAGCACGTCGTCGACGTGCCTGTCGCAGATCCCGAAATAATTGACGTACAGCAGCCACTCGCCGTCGCCGAGTTCGACGTCCGGGCAGCTCAGGTCGTGCCCGAGCGCGTAACGCTTGAGCGTCGTGCCCGTCGTTTGCAGCGGTTCGAGCATGCTGTCGCAGAGATACCAGGGCACCCATACGGCCGCCGGTTGTTGCGCACGCAGCAGTGCCAGGAATGCGGCGCGCGCGGACTGAAAACGCAATGCGTTCGCGTGGCATGCGTGTCGATCGCCCGCGATTTCGAGTCCGAAATATCCGCCGATCGCGTCTTCGATCATGCTGCCACCCCGGCGAGCAGCATCGCCCGCACCGCATCCACCCGGTTGAACATCAGCAGGTCCAGAATCGACAGGCCCGGCACGAACGGCGCGCCGTATTGCGGATAGGGACGCAGTTCGGGCTCGACGAACGCGAGATCGATGTCGGCGGCGGCGAAGCTCGCACGATCGTACAGCGCACGTCCGCCGGGCAGGTTGACGTAGGTGCGAGCCTGTTCGCGCGCGCAAATGTCCAGCACCCGCGCCTGCCCCTTGAGCGAGTCATTGCGATACTGCGTCGAGGTCGCAACGAACGCGGGGGCGATGCCGATGTAGCGGCAGGTTTCCGTGATGCCATGCGCGGCGAGCCGCGCGATCGAGTCGGTCTCGAGCGACAGGATGCCTTCCACGAGTTCCGTCACGGCGACGTAATGCGGCGCCTTCGCATACGCGTGGCGCAGCAGTTCGCGCAGCTTGGGCTGCCAGCGTTCGCGCGGCTGGATCTGCACTTCGTCGATCCTGCGCGACGAACTGGCGCCGGCGAGCGGCACCGTCAGGTAATGCGCGTGCCCGCCGAGCAGGATGCGATTTCGATTGATCCAGCCGTTCTTGATGAACGCGACGTCGTCGTAGAACACGAATTTGTCGACCGCGGCGGCGAGCTGAAAATAGCCGACGTACGGAAACAGATACGGTTGCATGATCGCCAGCTTCATCGTCAGCAATCCGCGATGATTCCGACGATCCGTTCGAGTTCGCTGGTTGACAGGGCCGGATAGATCGGCAGGCAGAGCACCTTCAGCGCGGCGCCGGCGGCGACGGGCAGATTGGTTCGATCGGCGGACGGCAATCCCCGGTACATCGGGAAATCCGAGATCAGCGGATAGAAGTAGCGGCGCGCATAGATGTCGTGGTCGCGAAACTTCTGGTACAGCGCATCGCGACTGAGCGGATAGTCGGCCTCGACCAGAATCGGGAAATACGCGTAATTGGCCACCTTCTCACCCGCGTCGGGCAGACAGCGAATGCCCGGAATGTCGCGCAGCATCGCGCGGTACTGCGCGTCGATTGCCTTGCGGCGGGCGAGGGCTTCGTCGATGTGCCGCAGCTGCAGCAGGCCGAACGCCGCGTTGATTTCGCTCATCTTGCCGTTGATGCCCGGCGCGACGACCGTCACTTCATCGACGAAGCCGAAATTCTTCAGGTGGTCGATGCGCTGCTTGGTCTTCGCATCGGGGCAGATGATCGCGCCGCCTTCGAACGTGTTGAACACTTTCGTCGCGTGGAAGCTGAGGATCGACAGGTCGCCGTGTTGCAGCACGCTGCCGCGATCGGTCTCCACGCCGAACGCATGGGCGGCGTCGTAGATCACCTTCAGGTTGTAGTTGTCGGCAATTTTCTGGATCGCGTCCACGTCGCACGGATGCCCGTAGCAGTGAACCGGCATGATGGCGGTGGTCTGCGGCGTGATGGCTGCCTCGATCTTTGCGGGGTCGAGGTTGAGCGTGTCGGGCGCGACGTCCACGAACACGGGCTTGATGCCATTCCAGAGCAGCGAATGGGCCGTCGCCACGAACGAATAGGGCGTGGTGATCACCTCGCCGGTGATGCGCAACGCCTGCAATGCGGTGACGAGCGCCAGCGTGCCGTTGGTGAACAGCGCGAGGTGTTGCACGCCCAGATAGTCGCACAACGCCTTTTCCAGCTGCTGATGGAACGGGCCGCCGTTCGTGAGCACCTTGCTGTCCCAGATCTTCTGCAGGAACGGCATGAATTCGTCCAGCGGCGCGAGATGCGGCTGGGTGACGTAAATGCGCTCATCGGTCTGCCGCTGAATGGCGCGTAGTGGAAGGCTGGCGGTCATTCTTTCCTCGACGCAATACGGGGTGTTCAAATTTCCGCAGCCGCGGCGACGGGCTGTTCCGTGCGCGCGTCTGCCGGATGGCCGCCCGGCAGGGTCGCGTCGAACGAAGCGGCGGGTTCGTTCGCACACCAGCGCCGCCACATGATCCGCAACGCATTCGACAGTTCGGCGGCGATCACGTCGGGATGGAGCATCGGTGACTGAACGCAACGCGCGCGCAAGCCGGCTCTCAAATCGGCGAGCGCGGGAAGGTCGTTTGCCCACCGCAGGCCGATCTGAACGAATGCGTCCTTGTCCTGCGCGATGAATTCGTCCAGTCCGACCTGCGGCAGCCCCGTTGCGCCGCCGCGGCTTGCAACCGTCGGCCCCGGCAGCGTGACGGTCGGCACGCCCATCCACAATGCATGCAGCGTCGTGCTCCCGCCGGCGTACGGGAAGGTGTCCAGGCAGATGTCGACGTGGTGGTGCTGCTGCATATAGACGGTCAGCGACGCGCGGGGGCGGAAATCGAGCCGCTCGCGTGCGATGCCTTCGGCGGCGAACCAGTCGGCGAGCCCGCCGTTGCTGCCGTCTTCCGGCATGCCGCCGATCAGCATGCGCGAGGTGGGCAGCGCCCGCAGCAGTTGAGCCCACAATGCAATGACGTCCGGGTGCAGCTTGTTGAGGCGGTTGAAACTGCCGAAAGTCACGTAGCCGTTATGCAGTGCCGGCAGCAGGTTCACCGGCGGCGCGACGCTGGGCGGCTGGAACGGTGCGACGGCGGACAGGTGCACGATCTTCTCGGTGAACTGATCTTCGAATGACGTGGAGGGCACCAGGAACCGGTCCGCCAGGTAGTAATCGACGGCCTGCAGGCCGGTCGTGCCCGGATAGCCGATCCAGCTCGCCTGAATCGGGGCGGGCTTGCGGGCGAACGTCAACAGGCGGTTGCGGGCAGTGTGTCCCGACAAGTCGATCAGGATGTCGATGCCATCCGCACGAACCTTCCGCGCGAGTGCCTCGTCGCTCAACCCCCACACCGAATCCCAGGTTGTCGCGTATCCGCGCAGGCGCTCCGTGACCTGGTCTTCGCGCGTGAAGTTGTAGTAGATATGGATCGACAAGCGCTCGTCGCTCACGAGGTGAGCGAGCACCGGCTCGATGAAGATCGCGACTGCGTGGTGAAACAGATCGGCGGAGATGAAGCCGATGCGCAACTTGCGCTCCGGATCGCGAACGTTGGTGTGCTGAGACCACGATTGGCGCAGCGGCGCCTCGCAATGTCGCCCGAAATTGCAATGCTGTTCGAATAGCGTCGACGCGTCGATGTCGCGGTTGTGGTTCAGGCAGAACAGCATGTTGTGATGCGCGAACGCGTTGTCTGGCTGAATGTCCAGCGCGCGCCTGAAGCAGGCTTCGGCATCCAGTGTCCGGCCTTGATCGAGATAGATGACGCCCAGCGTGTTGTGCATCTCGCTGACCCGGGGCTGAAGCTCGACGGCGCGCAGACAACACGCTTCCGCATCCTGAAGCCGTCGCTCGGCCTGCAGGCACAGCCCGAGAATGCGGTGCGGCTCGGCGAATTCCGGGTTGACCTTCATCAGCTGCAGCGCGATGGTTTCGGCATCCTTGAACTGGCCTTTCAATCGAAGGATGTCGGCCAGTACCGCGCCGGCCTGCACGTCGTCCGGTGCGAGGTCCAGCGCGGTTCGCAGCGGTTCGATCGCGTCGTCGTACTGTCCGACGACATGCTGCGCAAGGCCCAACACCCGCCAGCCCATCGGGTGCGCAGGGAATCGTTTCGCGAGTGAGCGCGCAACCGAGATGGCTTCGGGTATGCGTCCGCTGTTGAACAGCACCACGAGTTCCTGCATTTGTCGCGGGCTTGGTGCTTTGCCCGCAGCCAGCAGCGCGCCCTTGGCCTTCGCCGGCGCTTTCGATTCGGTGTCTGCCGTTGCGGCGTCTGCCGGCCCGGACTGGACCGGCGCGGCGATCGAACTGGTCGGCGCGGTCGGCGCGGCCGCGCCGGTTTGGGCCATCAGGTGAATCAGCGTATCGACAGCCGGCCCTTTGACCCCCTGTTGCTGAGCCATCTCGAGCATGATCCACGCGGCCTCGTGCTGACCCGCGCGCCGCAATGCGTCGATATAGCTTGCCCAATACTGGCCCTGACCGGGGTTGGCGCCCAGCGCCGTTTCAAGGTACGGCAGCGCGTCGTCGAACAGCCCGCGTTGCATGAAGAGCAGGCCGAGGTTGTAGTTTGCGTCGCAGTGATGCGGGCGAACGTCCAGCAGGGTTCGATAGAGTGCTTCCGCGTTGTCGAGCGCGCCATTGTGATGCTCGGCGATCGCGCTTTGCAGCACGAGCTGCAGGTCTTGCTCGAGCTGGACGTCATCGGGCAAAGCGGTTTGTTCGGGCGGTAACGGCGGCTGCGTCATGGAGTCGGTACACACAAAGGGCATTGTTGGGGGATTATGCGTTCGGCCCGATTGCGCCGAATGTGCGAGTTGAGGCGTAAATCCCTGCCTGTTTGATGAATTAGCGATGACGTTGGCGGAGCGGGCGCGACGTGATGTGGCGCGCTTTTTCCGCGAAATCGCCGCCGCGTTCCACGGCAATCCGCGTTGAACCAAAAAAAACGCCCGCGTGAAGCGGGCGTGAGTCGAACGAGCGCGCCCTGACTCTGGCGCGTTGGTTTTATTGTCTTGTACGGCGGAGCATCCGTCGCGCTCCGCGTGATTCAGATCGTCGCGATGTGCTGATACTGGCCGGCGGCGTTGGCGCGCCCCATCGCGTCGTGGTATTCGGCCTGCAGTTCGGTCATCGTCGATTGCGCATTCGCGAGCACGGCCGCATCGATCGCCTGGATCTTGCGGACGGCGTCGAGAACGGCCGGTTCCTGCGTGGCCGCCAGCGATGCGAACAGCGCCGAGCGCACCTCGGTGAGGCGGGCGGCCTCGGGCCAGTCGGCCATCACGCTTGCGTGTTCGATCGCGTGCGTGAGCGACAGCAGGCGTTCTGCCAGTGTGATCTGGTTCATCGAGCGTGGCCCCTTGTCGATCAGCCCTTGTTCGCGGACAGCGCGCCCTGGCTGTTCGTGCCGCCGAACAGTTGGGTCAGGTACTGCTGGTTGTTGTTCATCTTCGCCATCAGCGTGTTGAGCGCGGTGAACTGCGCCTGATACTGGCTCGAGAGCTGTGCCGCATAGGTCGACAGCGTGGACTGCTGCGTCGAGATGCTCGTCAGGTCCTTGTTGAGCGCGGCGGTGCGGGTCGCGATGATGCCGGTCGAGCTGACGTACGACGTGATGTCCGTGTCGAGCTGTGCCGCGACGCCTGTACCGGACGCGAACAGCGTCGCTACGGTAGTCGGGTTGTTCTGCAATGCGGAGTTCAGCTTCGTCGTGTCCGTCTGCAACGTGCCGTCGGCCTGCAGCGTGATGCCGATCGCCGCGAGGCTGGTGTTCGTGGTGCCGCTTCGCACGCCGTTGCTGACGACCGAGCCGAGCGTATTGCGGATCGTGTTGAGCGTCGAGTCGCCGAGCAACGGCCCTTGCGAGCTGGCGGACTGCGTCTTGTCGAACGACGAGAGCGAGTTCATCGTCGTGACGAGCGTGTTGTACAGATTGACGAAATTCGTGATCGCGGTGGCCTGCGACGACGTGTCTTTCGCAACCGTCAGCGTCTGGGGCGTCGCGCCGACCGCTGCGGACGTCAGGTTCAGCGTCACGCCGGCGATCGCGGACGTGACGGTGTTGCTTGCACTGGTTGCGGCGACGGTGCCGATCGAGAACGACGCGTCCTGCGCGCCAGTGTTCTGCGTCCATGCGTTCGCGCCCGTGCCCACCGACGTGATCGTCGAGGCGCTCGTGCCGGAACCGGCGGTCGAGGTGACGCCGAGGTTCGACAGGCCCTTGTCGTTTTGCAGGTTGCTGACCGATACGCTGATCGCGTTGGCGGCACCGGTCGCGGTCGAGTTCAGCACGAGGTGGGCGGCGCCGCCCGTGCCGGTGACGATGGTCGCGGTCACGCCCGGATTGCCGCTTGCGGAGTTGATCGCCGACGCGATGCCCGACAGCGTATTGTTGGTCGAGTCGATCGTCACGTTCATCGACTTGCCGCCGACGGAAACGGCGAGCGTGCCCGTGCCGAGCTGGCTCGTTGCGCTGGTGAAGGAGCCGGAGGTCAGCGATTGCGCGGTCGCGATCTGCGAGACGGTGACCGAATAGCTGCCTGCGACGGCGCCGGCGCCGGCCGTGGCGGTCAGGCCGCTGCCGCTTGCCGTCGCGGCGAACTTGGACAGCATCGTGCCATTCGACAGCGACGAGAGGCCGGCCTGCAGCGCCGACAGCGCTGCACTCAGCGTGCCGAGCGCGGAAATCTGCGTGTTGTCCGTGGTTTGCTTCGCGGTCAGCGCCGATGCCTGGCCCGCGGTCTTTGCATTGACGAGTGCCGTCACCAGCGAGTTGACATCCATCGACGAATTGCCGGTCGAGCCGCTGATGATCGATTGTGCGGCTTGCTGAAGCGCGGAATTGGCGTTCGCGGAAGTGGACGCGGTCGAGGATATCGTGGACATGGAGAGGCCCCGTTCGTTTGGGAATCTTTACGGTATTTCGCCTGTTGGCGAGTCGCGGGCGGCGCGGGCCGCCCGCGAGGTAAACGCCGCGCTCCGCGCGCGGCGTGAAACATGCCTTGCGCGGAGCGTCGCCGGGTGATGCCCGGGTGATGCCCGGGTGATGCCTTAACCCAGCAGCTTCAGCACTTGCTGCGGCAGCGAGTTCGCTTGCGCGAGCACCGAGATGCCAGCTTGCTGCAGCACTTGCGCCTTCGACAGGTTAGCCGTTTCTTGCGCGAAGTTTGCGTCCTGGATTTGCGATTGCGCTTGCGACAGGTTGGTCGACTGAGCTTGCTGCGTCGTTGCGATCGCCGTGAAACGGTTCTGCACTGCGCCGAGTTGCGCCTGGATGTTGTTCACCGAGGCCAGTGCATTGTCGATCGTTTCGATTGCCTGGTTCGCGCCGGTCGACGTTGCCACGCTGACGTTTGCAACGGTCGTCAGCTGGTTGTTGTTGTTGACGTTTGCGAAGTCGCTTGCCGGCGTCACGGCGTTGTACTTGAGGCCATAGCCCGTGCCCGGCGCAACTGCCGCCGTCGTCGAGAACAGTTGGCTCGAAGCACCCGACGTCAGTGCGGTGCCGTTCTGGTCGAAGAACGTATAGCCGTTGGCGCCGTCGGACTTGATCGTGATCGACGTGATCGCGCCCGGGGCGTTCGCCGCGACGTTCGCGCCGTTCGTGGCCGAGACGGAGATGCCCTGGATCGTGCCGAGAACGACGCCCGTTGCTGCCGGTGCGTTCGTGTTGGCTGCCGAAATGCCGGCGATCTGCATCGTCGGGTCGAGCGCGCTACCCGCGACGGCCGACAGCGTCATGGAGCCGTTTGCACCGCCGGTCGACGGCGAGAACAGGGCTGCCGCAGCGGTCGTCGAGAGGACCTGGTTGTTCTGGTCCGTGTACGTGAAGCCGCCCTTGCCGTCGGCCAGCACGTTGATCTGCGTGATTGCCGGCGTCGTGCCTGCTGCTGCTGCCGAACCCGTTGCGGTCAGGCTCAGGTTGGTGAACGAACCGAGCACGTTGCCCGCTTGCGCGAAGCCGCCGCCGAGCGATGCTGCCGACAGGCTTTGCGTCAGGTTCAGGCTCATCGACTGGCCGACGTTCGCGCCGACCTGGAAGTTCACCACGCCTGCCGAGCCGTCGAGAATGTTCTTGCCGTTGTACGTCGTTTGCGACGCAATACGGTTCACTTCGGAGATCTGTTGCGTGACTTCTTGTTGCAGTGCTGCCTGGTCGCTCGACGACAGCGAGCCGCTCGATGCTTGCACGGCCAGTTGGCGGATACGCTGCAGGCTGTTGGTCAGCGACGACAGTGCGCTCGATGCGGTCTGGATCATCGACACGCCATCGTTTGCGTTCGACACGCCCTGGTTCAGGCCGTTGACCTGCGTTTGCATCCGGGTCGCGATCGCGAGGCCTGCTGCATCATCCGCTGCGCTGTTGATGCGCTTGCCCGACGACAGGCGCGTGATGGCCTGCGACAGTGCGCTTTGCGAGCCGTTGAGGTTCTGCTGAGCAACCAGCGAGTTGATGTTGCTGTTAATTCCGAGCATGGAAAATCTCCTGTTTAAGCCGAAAGCCCTGGAAAGCCAATTTGGCATCGGCGGAAGCACTCGTTCATTGCTGGCCGCCTCAGAGCAGGATTTCGGCGGCCCAAAACAAAACTTGAGGGCAAGCTTGAGATTCGGCCCGATTTTTATCCCGATCTTCGTTTTTCGGGGCTGGATCGCCGCTGCGCCATGCGGGCCGGGGCGGGGAGATGCCTGTGATGCAGAATCGCGACGGAAAAGTGGTAAACCGGTAGGCGAACCGATGTTTACCTGCTAACATGGCGGGCTGAATTGAGATTTCTGTCAAGCCTCTGCCGTTTTCGGTATGTCTGCTGGCAGTCAAACGCGGCGCTGCACGCGGCTTGTGAAGCGTAATCGCGGTGCTTTCCGCCTCTCTTTTCCGGCCTCCGAGGCCGTTTTTTCCGCTCGTTTCGCCTGTTGTGGGAACGCCCGGATGGCCGGTGCGTGGCGCTTGGCCGCTACGTTTTTGACCGTATAAGCAATTTAGGAACGACATGACGACGATTCTTCTGAAAGAAAACGAGCCGTTCGAAGTGGCGATTCGCCGCTTTCGTCGCGCTATCGAAAAAAATGGCCTGATCGCTGAGCTGCGCGAGCGCCAGTCCTACGAAAAGCCGACCGCAGTCCGCAAGCGCAAGAAGGCAGCTGCCGTCAAGCGCCTGCACAAGCGCCTGCGCAGCCAGATGCTGCCGAAGAAGCTCCACTAAGCGCTTCCCAGGTTCGCCGCGAAACGGCGGAGCGTGCTTCGAAAGAAGCCGCTCCGCCGTTTTGCTTTTGGGCGCGGGATTTGTCGTCTGGGGCGGGGAATTCGTCGCGCGCGATGGGAGGATTGCCCGGCGCGGCCGACTTGCCCGATGGCGTCCGTCGCGTGTCGAGCGGCGTGCCTAATAAGTACGCAGCGAGTACGCAGCGCGAGTCTCAGGCCTTGCGTGCCCGCGCCGGTCGCTCGTTGCCCAGCGCCGCGCACTTCGCGTGACATGGACAGCCGACTTCGTGGTCGTTCACCATGCCGGTCGCCTGCATCAGCGCATAACAGATCGTCGAGCCGACGAACTTGCAGCCGTAGGCCTTCAACGCCTTGCTGAGCGCGTCGGACTGCTCGGTCGACGCGGGCGCGTCGCGATACGACTGCCACGCGTTCTGGATCGGCGCATGATCGACGAACGACCACAGGAACTGCGCGAGCGAACCGTGTTCGTCGCGAATCTTCTGCACGGCCCGCGCGTTGGTCACCGCGGCCGCCACTTTCGCGCGGTTGCGCACGATACCGGGATCCTCCAGCAGCTTCTCGATGCGTTTCGGCGTGAAGCGCGCGACGGCGTCGACGTCGAAATCAGCGAACGCGGCGCGGTAGCCGGCGCGCTTGTTCAGGATCGTCGACCACGACAGCCCGGCCTGCGCACCTTCGAGGATCAGCATCTCGAACAGATGGCGATCGTCGTGCGACGGCACGCCCCATTCCGTATCGTGATAGTGCGCGTCCGCTTCCGTCCTCACCCAGTTGCACCGCTGCGACATCGTTCGCCTCGCTTCCTGTTTCGATTCGATCGCGTGAGCATAGCGGAAGCCCCTGGTGCGGCAAAGCCGGCCGAACGGCGGATGGGCGCGCGGCGCCGATCCGGTTAAGCTTGGCGCCTGTTCGAATCGGCAGGATCAACGCATGACGGAAATACTTTTTGCGATCGGCATCGACGGCGGCGGCACCGGCACCCGCGCGGTGCTGGCGGATCGGCAGGGCCGCGAGCTTGCGCAGGGGCGCGGCGGCCCGTCGGGGCTCGGTCTCGGCATCGAGCGTGCATGGGCGTCGATCGGCGTCGCGTGTGCGGACGCGTTCACGCAGGCGGGGCTCGCGCTCGACTGGTCGCGCTGCGCGCTCGGGTGCGGGCTGGCCGGCGTCAACAACGCGGGCTGGCTCGCCGCATTCCGCGCACAGGCGCCGCTGGCGGCGCTCACGGTCGAAAGCGATGCATATACGACGGTCGTCGGCGCGCACGGCGGCGCGCCGGGGCTGATCGTCGCGCTCGGCACCGGGAGCATCGCGGCGGCGCTGGACGCGGCGGGCACATGCCGGATCGCGGGCGGTTTCGGTTTTCCGTCGGGCGACGAGGCGAGCGGCGCGTGGCTCGGCATGCGCGCGCTCGCATATGCGCAGCAGGCGCTGGACGGACGCGTGCCGCATGACGCATTTGCCGCGGCGCTGCTCGCCGAGACCGGCGCGCAGGATCGCGATGCGCTCGTCGCGTGGTCGTGCGACGCGAACCAGACCGCCTATGCGCGGCTCGCGCCGTTCGTGTTCGCGCACCGCACGCATCCGTACGCGGCGGCGCTGATCGCGCAGGCCGGCGACGAGATCGGCAAGATGATCGATGCGCTCGATCCGCAGCACGCGCTGCCGGTCGCACTGTGCGGCGGGCTCGCCGATGCGCTTGCGCCGGTGGTGCCTGCGCGTCATGCCGCGCGGCTGCGCGCGCCGCTCGAGGATTCCGCGCACGGCGCGCTGAGGCTGGCGCTGGCTACAGCCCGGGGCGGTTGACCGGCGCGGACGTGGCGCGGGTGGGTGCGGACGTGGCGCCAAAAGGGTGGGTTGGGGGTGGGATGGGGATGGGGATGGTTTGGCGGTGAGCTGGCGGGCGGATGCTGGTGCGTGGCCGGTGGGGCCCGATTAGCGCGGCCGTCCCACAAGCCCCGAACCTGACAACCGCCCGACGCGCCGCGGCGCGCGACGCTAGAATGGCGGTTCCGCAGAGCCATCCGCGCGCCATCGCGCCTGATCCCGTCCCATGTACAAAGTCATCGCCACCGATCTCGACGGCACGCTGCTGAACAGCAATCACCAGCTCGACCCGTACACGATCGAGACCGTCCGCCGTCTCGACCGCGACGGCCTGCAGTTCGTCATCGCGACAGGGCGCCACTACGCGGATGTCGCGGGCATCCGCGACGTGCTTGGCATCCGCCCGTACCTGATCACGTCGAACGGCGCGCGCGTGCATGCGCCGGACGATACGACGATCCACACGCAGGACATCGATCCCGAGATCGTCCGTTGCCTCGTGCAGCCGGAAGTCGCGGGCACGCACGGCCGCGTGATCGTCAACCTGTTCGCCGACCGCCACTGGCTGATCGACCGCGATGCGCCGCACCTGCTCGATTTCCACCAGGATTCGGGCTTCCGCTACGACGTGATCGACATGGCTGCGCATGCCGGAGCGGACATCGCGAAGGTGCTGTACATCGGCGATCCGGCGGACCTGGCGGGCGTCTCCGAACGGTTGCACACGCAATTTGGCGACCGGCTGTACGTCACGTACTCGCTGCCCGACTGTCTCGAAGTGATGGCGGCGAACGTGTCGAAAGGCCGTGCGCTGCGCTCGGTGCTCGGGCGGCTCGGCATCGAGCCCGGCCACTGCATCGCGTTCGGCGACAACATGAACGACATCGACCTGCTCGAAACCGCCGGTCACGCGTACATGATGAACAACGCGAATCCCGACCTGATCGCCCGCCTGCCGCACATCCCGCGGATCGGCAACAACTTCGACGCGGGCGTCGCGCGGCATCTGCGCACGCTGTTCGCGCTCGAGGACAGCGCCGTCGCGCGCTGAATGAAAAACGGGCGCCGACGGCGCCCGTTGAAACTGCCTGCCTCGCTTTTGTTCGACAGCGTGAGGCTCGCTGCTCCTGCTCGCTTGACCCCGTAACGTTTTATTCGCTTGTGCGAGCGGATGCCGACGGCAGCAGGCCGAGGGCGTCATCGTGCCCTGCGACCAGCGGATAGATGACCCCGGCGATCACCGCGCCGATCAGCGGCGCAAGCCAGAACAGCCAGAGCTGCCCGATCGCGTCGCCGCCGACGAACAGCGCCGGGCCGGTCGAGCGAGCCGGGTTCACCGACGTGTTCGTGACCGGGATCGAAATCAGGTGGATCAGCGTCAGGCACAGGCCGATCGCGATCGGCGCGAAGCCGGCCGGCGCACGCTTGTCGGTCGCGCCGAGGATCACGAACAGGAAGAACGCGGTCATCACGACTTCGCAGATGAACGCCGCGCCGAGTGCGTAGTGGCCGGGCGAGCGCTCGCCGAAGCCGTTCGTCGCGAAGCCGCTGCCGACCACGTCGAAGCCGGGCTTGCCGGTCGCGATCAGGTACAGCACGAATGCGCCGATCGTTGCGCCGACGACTTGCGCGACGATGTAGGGCACGAGGTCGCGCGCCGGGAAGCGGCCGGCGACCGTCAGGCCGACGCTCACCGCCGGATTCAGATGGCAGCCCGAAATATGGCCGATCGCGAATGCCATCGTCAGCACAGTCAGGCCGAACGCCAGCGCCACGCCGGCGAAACCGATGCCGAGACCCGGAAAGGCCGCCGCCAGCACGGCGCTGCCACACCCGCCTAGCACCAGCCAGAACGTGCCGAATACCTCTGCAGCAAGCCGATGTGAAAGATTCATGAAGCGATCCCGTAGGAAGTGGAGTAGAAGGCGGGCGGACGCATCTGGATATACACGGCCCCCGAAATTGGTCTGGATTATAGGAAATGAATCAGGGACGCGAGGGTCAACGATTGTTAAATTTCAATGCCTGCCGAACGCCTTTTATTAGAATAAGTCCGCATTCACGATATAGTCGTATTCGGCTAAAAATACGATCATTAATTCCAACGGATACGGTGGCAGTGCGGATTGCGTAACGGATGCTTTGTGTCTAGGCTGGAATTGCCAGGGCCGCATCATGAAACAGGGAGCAAAAAATGTCTCAATACGCGAAACTCAAGGCGCAGATCGCCGATTTGCAGGCTCAGGCCGATGAAGTGCGTCGTCAGGAAGTCGAAGCCGTGATCGCGGACGTCCAGCGGATGATCGCCGAATACGGATTAACCGCGCAGGATCTCGGGTTTGCCGAGCGCGCGCGGCGCGGGCGTCCGCCGAAAAAGGCGCCGCTGCCGGCGAAATACCGCGATCCGAAGTCGGGCGCCACCTGGAGTGGCCGCGGCAAGCCGCCGAATTGGATCGTCGGCAAAAACCGCGACCGTTTTCTGATCGAATAAGCGTTGGGTCAAAAGCGAAAGAGCCGCATCGACGATGCGGCTCTTTCGTGGCTCTTTCATGACTCTTTCGTATTACGCGCCGATTTCGGCGCGCTTTCGGCGGGGAATTTGCGGTCCGATTCCGCGCGAATTTCCGGCGTCAGCCGCCCGCGACCCGGCGCAATGCGGGCTGCTTCGTCGCCGCGCAAAGGTTTTCGTAGGTATCGACATAGCGTTGCGCCATCGCTTTCGCGGTGAAGCGGGTATCGAAACGCGCGCGGATCGCGTCGCGCGACAGGCTGTCGATCCGGTGCAGCGCGCCGACCGCGCCCTGCACGTCCTCGACGATGAAGCCCGTCACGCCGTCCTCGATCACTTCCGGCACCGAGCCGCGATTGAACGCGACGACCGGCGTGCCGCACGCCATCGCCTCGATCATCACGAGGCCGAACGGCTCGGGCCAGTCGATCGGGAACAGCAGCGCCTTTGCGCCGGACAGGAACGCGGGCTTCTGCGCCTCGTTGATCTCGCCGATGAACTCGACGTGCGCCTCGCCGAGCAGCGGCTCGATCACTTCCTTGAAATAGTCGGCGTCGGCCTTGTCGACCTTCGCGGCAATCTTGAGCGGCAGCCCGCTTTGCGCGGCGATCCGGATGGCGGTGTCGACGCGCTTCTCCGGGCAGATCCGGCCGAGGAACGCGAGGTATTCGGGCTTGACGTCCGGCTGCGGCGCGAGCAGCGTGGCGGGCAGCCCGTGATACACGGTGCCGGCCCACGCGGCCTGCGGCAGCGGCTTGCGCTGGTTGTTCGAGATCGACACGACGGGCGCGTCGGGGAACGCGTCGAACACCGGCTGCAGCTCGGGCAGGTCGAGCCGCCCGTGCAGTGTCGTCACGTACGGCGTGTCGAGGCGCGACATCAGCGGGAACGGCAGGTAGTCGAGGTGGAAGTGCAGCACGTCGTATTCGTGCGCGACGCGCGCCACCTGCTCGAGCAGGCGCATATGGGGCGCCATCGCATCGCGGATCGACGGATCGAGCCGCAGTGCGCGCGGCCAGGCGGCCTCGAGGCGCGCGGACGTGACCGAGTCGCCGCTGGCGAACAGCGTGACGTCGTGACCGAGCTCGACGAGCGCTTCGGTGAGGTAGGACACGACACGCTCGGTGCCGCCGTAGAGTTTCGGCGGGACGGCTTCGTAAAGCGGCGCGATCTGGGCAATACGCATCTGGCGATCTCCTGTGTCGATCGAAGTTGGCGCGTGGGCGCCGGCTCCAATCCCATACAAGCTTGCATGAGTGGCGGAACTCGCCGACGCACGCGTAACGCGGTGCGTGGCCGGGCATCAGGCGGGGGTGCCTGACGCCGGACGGCAAGCGGGAGGGCGGCCGGCACGCGTCGCGTCGCCGCCCATTGGAGTCCATTATCGGGATCGGCCTGCGGGGTTCGAGTGTTTTTTCAAACGCTTAAGGCTTGTTACACGCTGAAACGCGCGAAAAGCCCGATAAAAAGGGTGCGGTCACAAAAAACGCGATGACAGCGATGATTGTTGCGTGCGCATGAAAAACCACTATAATTTTTACCGATCAGCGCGCCGGCAGCCCCGTCTGTCGGCCTTTCGCGACATACAGTCGCGTCCCGCCCATTCCGCTTCCTTTCAAATTCCCTTGTCGGAAAAATTCCTACACCGTTTACAGACAATTCCTGCACGGCGCGCGCCACTTTGCCGATACCGGCGCAAATCCCGTTTGGCCAAAATCCCGGTGTAAGACTATAAACGTGCCGATTCCGCGAGCCGCAAGCCGCCTATTCGAGCAAACGTTTTCATAACATGAACGGCCAAGGCTCTTAACGGGGTAATCATGAGCGCTACCAGCGAAATGCTCGGTGAGATCAAAGAGGTAAACCTGTCGTACCTCCTGCTCGCGCAGCGCCTGCTGCGCGAGGACAAAGCGATGGGCATGTTCCGCATGGGAATATCCGAGGAACTGGCCGATGTGCTCGGCAACCTGACGCTCGCGCAGACCGTGAAGCTCGCGGCGTCGAACCAGATGCTGTGCCGCTTCCGTTTCGACGATCACGCGCTGCTGTCGTCGCTGGCCGACAAGGGCCGCAGCGCCGTCGTCTCGCACGCCCATTCGGCGATCCTGATGGCCGGCCAGCCGGTCGAAAGCATCCGCTGACCGTCCCGCCCCCGCGTTCGTCCCGGCGTGTCTGCGCCGGGTACCCGCGCGCGGGCGATTCCCATCGAAGCAATCCGAAGCGGACGGCTATTGAATATGGCAACCAAAAGCGTCGTGGTGGAGGTGAAGGAAATCACCCTCGCCATCGAACTGATCGAACTGGGCGCCCGGCTGCAGCTGCTGGAGGCGGAGACGAGCCTGTCGCGGGACCGTCTGATCAAGCTGTACAAGGAACTGAAGGGCGTGTCGCCGCCGAAGGGGATGCTGCCGTTCTCGACCGACTGGTTCATGACGTGGCAGCCGAACATCCATTCGTCGCTGTTCTACAACATCTACCGGTTCATGCAGGACCACGGCCGCTGCGAGCCGATCCAGTCGATCGTGAAGGCGTACCGGCTCTATCTGGAGCACGTGAACCTGTCCGGCGACGAGGCGGCATTGAGCCTCACGCGCGCGTGGACGCTCGTGCGCTTCTTCGATTCGGGGATGCTGCAGCTGACCCCGTGCACGCGCTGCGGCGGCCATTTCGTCGCGCATGCGCATGATCCGCATCAAGGTTTCGTCTGCGGCCTGTGCCAGCCGCCGTCGCGCGCCGGCAAGACCCGCAAGGCGGCCGCCGCGCAGGCCGGGCAGGCGGCGCTCGCCGTCTGAGCCCCGCCGGGCGGGGCCAGTGGCTGCACTCGCGGCTCACCTGGCGCCCGCGCCCCGGCGCCGCGAACGCGCATCATCGGCCGCGGATTGCTGGTAAACACGGCCCGAACGCCGCCGCGCGACCGCCAAAGTTTTCCTGCCGACTGCCGTAAACCACTTAACGGCGGTCTCCCCGCCGGTCACTCGTGAGGGACAGGCAGTGCTGATTATCGTGGGAACACTCGTGACGATTTTGTCCGTCTTCGGCGGTTATGCGCTGGCAGGCGGGCATCTGGGCGCATTGATCCAGCCGATCGAAATTCTGATGATCGTCGGCGCGGGTGTGGGTGCGTTCATCCTCGGTAACGGCATGAAGACCATCAAGGCGACCATGCGCGTGCTGCCGACGCTCTTCAAGGGTTCGAAATACACGAAGGACGTCTACATGGAGCTGATGGGGCTCCTGTACGTGCTGCTCGCGAAGGCCCGCAAGGAAGGCACGCTGACGCTCGAGGCCGACATCGACGATCCGGACAAGAGCCCGATCTTCACGCAGTACCCGAAGATCCTGGCCGATCGCCACATCGTCGAATTCCTGACCGATTACCTGCGGCTGATGGTCGGCGGCAACATGAACGCGTTCGAGATCGAAAGCCTGATGGACGAGGAAATCGAGACGCATCACGCGGAAGGCGAAGGCCCCGCGCACGCGCTGATGCGCGTCGGCGACGCGATGCCGGCGTTCGGGATCGTCGCGGCCGTGATGGGCGTCGTGCACACGATGGCGTCCGCCGACAAGCCGCCTGCGGTGCTCGGCGCGATGATTGCGCAGGCGCTGGTCGGCACGTTCCTCGGCATCCTGCTGTCGTACGGGCTGATCGGCCCGCTCGCGAGCCTCGCGGAGCAGCGCGTTGCCGAGTCGACGAAGATGTTCCAGTGCATCAAGGTGACGATCCTCGCGAGTCTGAACGGCTACGCGCCGGCGATCGCGGTCGAGTTCGGCCGCAAGGTGCTGTTCTCGACCGAGCGGCCGTCGTTCGCCGAGCTCGAAGAGCACGTGCGCCGCGTGAAGGCGAAGTGACGCGGAGCGCCCGATGAGCAAGAGCAAGGATCGCGCAATCGTCGTCAAGCGGGTGGCCCCGGCGAAGAAGGGCCACCACGGCGGCGCCTGGAAGCTCGCGTATGCGGACTTCATGACCGCGATGATGGCGTTCTTCCTGTTGATGTGGCTGCTGAGCTCGGTGACGCCGGTGCAGCTCAAGGGGATCGCCGAGTACTTCAACACGCCGCTGCAGGCCGCGCTGTTCGGCAGCGGCGACCGCAGCTCGCAGGATTCGAGCATCGTCAACGGCGGCGGGCGCGACATCTCGAGCGTCGACGCCGGCTCGACGCGCCGCACCGACGGCTCGACGAGCCTCGCGGACCGCGTCGCGAAAAAGAGCGAAGAGGACGCGCAGGCGCAGGCGCAAGGCGCGATCGAGCGCCGCGAGCAGGTGCGCCTGCACGACCTGCAGATCAAGCTGATGGCCGCGATCGAGGCGAACCCGACGCTGCGCCAGTTCAAGCAGCAGATCCGCATCGACTCGACGCTGATGGGGCTGCGCATCGAGATCGTCGATACCCAGAAGCGGCCGATGTTCGCGATGTCGAGCGACCACGTCGAGCCGTACATGCGCGACATCCTGCGCGAGATCGGCAAGACGCTGAACGACGTGCCGAACCGCATCATCGTCCAGGGCCACACCGACGCGGTGGCCTACGCGGGCGGCGAAGGCGGCTACAGCAACTGGGAGCTGTCGGCCGACCGCGCGAACGCGTCGCGCCGCGAGCTGATCACGGGCGGCATGGACGAGGCGAAAGTGCTGCGCGTGCTCGGTCTCGCATCGACACAGAACCTGAACAAGGCCGATCCGCTCGATCCGGAGAACCGCCGGATCAGCGTGATCGTGCTGAATCGCAAATCCGAAGAGGCGCTGATGCGCGACGACGCGACGACCACCACGCTGTCGGCCGACGCCGCGGGCTCGAAGCAGCTCGCGCAGCAGCTCGCCCCCCCGGCGACGGCAGGCGTGCGACCGGCGCTGGCCGGCGCCGCCGCGTCCGCGCCGCGACATTGAGGCTCCCGAGACAGACATGATCCGAACCATTCTTGCCATCGACGACTCCGCGACCATGCGCGCGCTCCTGCAGGCGACGCTTGCGCAGGCCGGCTACGACGTGACGGTTGCGCCGGACGGCGAAGCCGGCTTCGACATGGCGGCCGCCGTTGCGTACGACCTCGTGCTGACCGACCAGAACATGCCGCGCAAGAGCGGCCTCGAGGTGATCGCGGCGCTGCGCGCGCTCACCGCGTATGCGGACACGCCGATCCTCGTGCTGACGACCGAGGGCAGCGACGCATTCAAGGCCGCCGCGCGCGATGCGGGCGCAACGGGCTGGATCGAGAAGCCGATCGACCCGGCGGTGCTGGTCGAGCTGGTCGCGTCGCTGTCCACGCCGGCCGAATCCTGACATGAACGCGACGACCTTATCCGGTGACCCGGCATGACTCTCGACATTACTCAGTTCTACCAGACGTTTTTCGACGAGGCGGACGAGCTGCTTGCGCAGATGGAGCAGCTGCTGCTGAACCTCGACGTCGATGCGCCCGATCCCGAGGATCTGGCCGCGATCTTCCGCGCCGCGCATTCGATCAAGGGCGGCGCGGCGACGTTCGGCTTTTCGGCGCTCACCGACACGACGCACATTCTCGAATCGCTGCTCGACCGCGCGCGCAATCACGAGCTGACGCTGACGAAGGAGATGGTCGACGCGTTCCTGGAAACCAAGGACGTGCTGTCCGACCAGCTCGCCGACTATCGCGCGAGCGCGGAACCCGATGCGGCGTCCGCCGCGGCGATCTGCGCGAAGCTCGAGCGGCTGAAGGCCGCGAGCGGTGAGCCGGCGGCCGCGGCACCAACCGCACCTGCGGCACCTGCAGCACCCGCTGCAAGCGCGCCGGCTGTTGCATCGACCGACGCGAGCGTGCCGGACCACGTCGTCGAGCAGGCGTTCGAGGCCGCGCATCCGGTCGCCGCACCGTTGGCCGCTGCGTCGGCCGCTGCCCCGGCCGACGCAGCCGGCGGTCCGCACCTGAAGATCACGCTGACCGGCGTCGACGCGAAGGACCAGGCGCTCCTCACCGAGGAGCTCGGCAACCTCGGCCGGATCGTCGGCCGCGAGGAGACGGGCGGCGCGCTGACGCTGTGGCTCGACTCCGACGTACCGTCCGACGACATCGTCGCGGTGTGCTGCTTCGTGATCGACGAAAGCCAGATCGCGGTCGGCCACGGTACCGCGCCTGCCGCGCCGGCGGACGCCGCCGCGGCCGAGGCCGGGATCCACGCCGCACAACCGGCCGTGCAACCCGCCGCACAACCCGCCGCCGTGCAACCGGCCGCCGCGCCCACGCCCGCACTGCAGCCCGCCGACCCCGCGCCGGCCGCGCAGCAGCCGGCGCCGGCTCCGCAGGCACCGGCATCGGCCGCTGCGCCGGAGCACCCGGCGGCGGCCCAGCCGCACCACGACGACAAGCGCGCGCGCCCGGCGGCGGCCGCATCGGGCGGCGAGGGCAGCTCGATCCGCGTCGGCGTCGAGAAGGTCGACCAGCTGATCAACCTCGTCGGCGAGCTCGTGATCACGCAGGCGATGCTCGCGGAAACGGCGAGCGCGTTCGACCCGGCGCTGCACGACCGCCTGTTCAACGGGATGGCGCAGCTCGAACGCAACGCGCGCGACCTGCAGGAAGCGGTGATGTCGATCCGGATGATGCCGATGGATTACGTGTTCAGCCGCTTCCCGCGGCTCGTGCGCGATCTCGCCGGCAAGCTCGGCAAGCAGGTCGAGCTCGTCACGTTCGGCCAGGCGACCGAACTCGACAAGAGCCTGATCGAGCGGATCATCGATCCGCTCACCCACCTCGTGCGCAACAGCCTCGACCACGGGATCGAGACCGTCGACAAGCGCCGCGCGGCCGGCAAGGACGCGGTCGGCCAGCTCGTGCTGTCGGCCGCGCATCACGGCGGCAACATCGTGATCGAGGTCAGCGACGACGGTGGCGGCCTGAACCGCGAGCGGATCCTCGCGAAGGCCGCGAAGCAGGGCATGCAGGTGTCCGACAACATCAGCGACGACGAAGTCTGGCAGCTGATCTTCGCGCCGGGCTTCTCGACCGCCGAGACGGTGACCGACGTGTCGGGCCGCGGCGTCGGGATGGACGTCGTGAAGCGCAACATCCAGTCGATGGGCGGCCATGTCGAGATTTCGTCGCAGGCGGGCCGCGGCACGACGACGCGCATCGTGCTGCCGCTCACGCTCGCGATCCTCGACGGGATGTCGGTGAAGGTCGGCGGCGAGATCTTCATCCTGCCGCTGAACTTCGTGATGGAGTCGCTGCAGCCGTCGGCCGACGACATCTACACGGTCGGCAACGGCGAGCGCGTGGTGCGCGTGCGCGGCGAATACCTGCCGCTCGTCGCGCTGCACGAGGTGTTCTCGGTGGACGACGCGCGCACCGACCCGACCCAGGGGATCGTCACGATCATGGAAACCGAGGGGCGCCGCTTCGCGATGCTGATCGACGAGCTGGTCGGCCAGCAGCAGGTGGTCGTGAAGAACCTCGAAACGAATTACCGCAAGGTGCACGGCATCTCGGCGGCGACGATCCTCGGCGACGGCAGCGTCGCGCTGATCGTCGACGTCGCGGCGCTGAACCGCGAAACCCGTGCGACGCACGGCGCCAGTCCGGGCGCCGCGCTCGCGATGTTCTGACTCTCGCCATTCAACCGATTGGGGGCAAACGTGTCTGCTGAAGTCCAAATGATCAATCCGGCCGCGGCGAATGCGGCCACGAGCCGCCGCGACGCGGAGCATGGCGACGCGACGGGTCAGGAATTCCTCGTGTTCACGCTCGGCGACGAGGAATACGGGATCGACATCCTGAAGGTGCAGGAAATCCGCGGCTACGACAGCGTCACGCGCATCGCGAACGCGCCCGACTTCATCAAGGGCGTGATCAACCTGCGCGGGATCATCGTGCCGATCGTCGACATGCGGATCAAGTTCCATCTCGGCCGCGTCGAGTACGACCACCAGACCGTCGTGATCATCCTGAACGTCGCGCACCGCGTGGTCGGGATGGTGGTCGACGGCGTGTCTGACGTGCTGACGCTGTCGACCGACCAGATCATGCCCGCGCCGGAATTCGGCGCGACGCTGACGACCGAGTACCTGACGGGGCTCGGCACGGTCGACGGCCGGATGCTGATCCTGATGGACATCGAGAAGCTGATGTCGAGCCGGGAAATGGCGCTGATCGAGACGCTCGGCGCATAAGGAAAGTGCGGGACGGTGCGCGCGCATGGCGCGCGCAAGAATCACGGGAGAATCTGCGATGCTGCAAAACTGGTCGATCCGAACGACGCTCACGGCGGTCGGACTCATTTTCGCTTGTCTCGCCGCGGCGGTCGGCGGACTCGGCCTGTTCGCGCTGAATCACGCGGGCCGTTCGCTCGACGCGATTGCGCACGTCGAACTGCCCGCGATCCACGCGCTCGACGACACGTCGACGTCCCTGCTGCGCTCGCGCGTGGCGCTCGACCGCTTTCGCACGCTGACCGAGGCCGGCAACGTCGACGACGCGCGCAAGGTGCTCGATCGCGCACAGGAGCTGTACGCGAAGTCGACGCAGAACTGGCAGGCGTTCCAGGCGATCCCGAAGGACGACGTGGATGCCGCGCTCGTCGACGAGCTGAACGCGCGCTACACGACGATCATCAAGGAAGGCGTCGAGCCGGAGTTCGCGGCCGCGCGCGCGGGCGACCTGGCCGCCTATCACGCGATCGCCGACACGAAGATCAGCCCGATGTTCGTCGCCTACGACCAGGCTGCGGCGGCGGTCGTCGGCATGCTGCAGCAGCGCGCCGAAGCGCGCCATGATGCGACGCAGTCGCGCATCTCGGTGATGATCACGCTGATCGCCGCGGGCATCGCGCTGTCGGCCGTGCTCGTCGTCGGGATCCGCTTCGCGCTGCGCGGGCTGATCGTCCAGCCGCTCCGGGAGGCGGTCGCGCACTTCGAGCGCATCGCGGCGGGCGATCTCACTACGCCGGTCGAGGTCGTCGGCCAGAACGAGATCGGCCGCCTGTTCGCCGGCATCAACGCGATGCAGCAAGCGGTCACAACGATGGTGCAGGCGATGCATCGCGGCACCGAGTCGATCGACGTCGGCGCGCGCGAGATCGCGACCGGCAACATCGACCTGTCGCAGCGCACCGAGCAGCAGGCCGCGTCGCTGCAGGAAACCGCGTCGAGCATGGAGCAGCTGACGGGCACCGTACGGCAGAACGCCGAGAACGCGCGGCAGGCGAGCCAGCTCGCGGTCAATGCGTCGGACATCGCGACCCAGGGCGGCGAGGTGGTCGGCGAGGTGGTCGCGACGATGCAGGACATCGCAACGAGTTCCGGCAAGGTCGTCGACATCATCGGCACGATCGAGGGCATCGCGTTCCAGACCAACATCCTCGCGCTGAACGCGGCCGTCGAGGCGGCGCGCGCGGGCGAGCAGGGCCGCGGCTTCGCGGTGGTCGCCGGTGAAGTGCGATCGCTCGCGCAGCGCAGCGCGGCGGCCGCGAAGGAAATCAAGCAGCTGATCGGCGATTCGGCCGACAAGGTGCAGAGCGGTTCGGCGCTCGTGTCGCGCGCCGGCTCGACGATGGACGAGATCGTGCAGGCCGTGCGCCGCGTGACCGACATCATGGGCGAGATCAGCGCCGCGTCGGATGAGCAGTCGACCGGCATCGAGCAGGTCAATCGCGCGGTCGGCCAGATGGATGCCGTCACGCAGCAGAACGCGGCGCTCGTCGAGCAGGCGGCGGCCGCGGCCGCGTCGCTCGAGGAGCAGACCCGCCAGATGAAGGCGATCGTGTCCGGCTGGCGCGTCGTCGGCGGCATCGCGCATGCGGCCGCGCCCGCGCCCGCGCCTGCGAAGCTCGCGCATGGTGCCGCGCGTCCGGCGCCGCAGCCGAATGCGCTGCCGGCGCCGCCGCCGGCGAAGCGCGCGGCAGCCGTCGCAATCGAATCGAAGAGCGCGGCCGAAGGCGCGTCGCGCAGTGTGGCTGACAACCGCGCGCGCGCGTCGAAGGACGCGGGCCAGGTGGGCCATTCGGGCAACACGGGCCAGATGGGTAATTCGGGCCACTCGGGCCACACGGGCCATTCAGCGCCGGCCGCGAGCGGCTACGCGCCGCGTCTCGCGAAGTCTGCCGGCGGCGATGCCGCGAAGCCGGCCGCGCCGGCGGCGAAGCCTGCGCTCGTGCGGCCCGCGCTGTCCGGCGAGAAGCCGGCGCTCGCCGCGGCCGGTACGTCCGACGACGATTGGGAGACCTTCTGAGCCATGCTGTCCGCGCGCGCCCCGCTTCATGCCGAATCGCAGGAACCTTCGCAACGCCCGGGTGAGCCTGGGCGCGACTTCGCGTTCACGGCGGCCGACTTCGCGCGCATCCGTGCGCTGATCCATCAGCGCGCGGGGATCTCGCTGTCCGAGCACAAGCGCGACATGGCGTACAGCCGGCTCGCGCGCCGGCTGCGCGCGCGCGGGCTCGACGCGTTCCGCGACTACCTCGACCTGCTCGAGCGCGACGACGATCCGGTCGAGTGGGAAGCGTTCACCAACGCGCTGACGACGAACCTCACCGCGTTCTTTCGCGAGTCGCACCATTTCCCGATCCTCGCGGAGTTCGTGAAGCGCCGCGCCGCGCCGGTGTCGGTGTGGTGCTCGGCCGCGTCGACCGGCGAGGAGCCGTACTCGATCGCGATCACGCTGATCGAGGCGCTCGGCGAGTCGGCGGCGCGCGGCGCGTCGATCCTCGCGACCGACCTCGACACGCAGGTGCTCGCGAAGGCCGAGGCCGGCATCTACACGTACGACCAGGTCAAACACCTGTCGCCGGAGCGGCTGAAGCGCTTCTTCCTGAAGGGCACGGGCTCGCAGGCGGGGCGCGTGAAGGTGCGCCCCGAGCTGCGCGCGATGATCCGCTTCGAGCAGCTCAACCTGACCGACGCCGATTACCGGATCGCGCAGCCGTTCGACGCGATCTTCTGCCGCAACGTGATGATCTACTTCGACAAGCCGACGCAGGGGCAGGTGCTCGCGCGCTTCGAGCCGCTCGTGAAGCCGGGCGGCCTGCTGTTCGCCGGCCATTCGGAGAACTTCACGTACGTGACGCAGGCGTTCCGGCTGCGCGGCCAGACGGTCTACGAACTGACGCGCACCGCGAAGGACGCGCCCCACGGCCACCCCGGCGCACCCGCCGCGCGCGGGCTGCCGGCGGGCGCCGCCGTGGCCGCGGCCGGCACGCGCGTGCGCGCCGCGGCCACGGCCGCCACCGGGGAACGCCGATGAGCGCGCTGCCGATCGCGACCAACCATTACTTCGACAGCCACTTCGGCCGCCCGGGCGTGAAGCTGCTGCCGAACGAGTTCTACACGACGGCCGACGACATGGTGCTGATGACCGTGCTCGGCTCGTGCGTGGCCGCATGCCTGCACGATCCGTTCGCGGGCATCGGCGGGATGAACCACTTCATGTTGCCCGACGACGGCACGGACCCGGGCGCGGCCGCGTCGGAATCGATGCGCTACGGCGCATACGCGATGGAAGTGCTGATCAACGAGCTGATCAAGGCGGGCGGCCGCCGCGAGCGCTTCGAGGCGAAGGTGTTCGGCGGCGCGGCGGTGCTCGCGGGCATGACGACGATCAACATCGGCGACCGCAATTCGGATTTCGTGCGCCGCTACCTCGCGCTCGAGCGCATCCGCATCACCGCGGAAGACCTGCAGGGCGTGCATCCGCGCAAGGTCGCGTTCATGCCGCATACGGGGCGCGCGATGGTGAAGAAGCTGCGGCTGCAGGTGGCGGGCGTTACCGAGCGCGAAGCCGCGCTCGCGCACGAGGCCGACGCCGTCCGCGCCGCGCGCGCGCGGGCGCACGTCGAGCTGTTCGCCGCACCGGCGCAGCGGCCGGCCGCGCGGCCGCGCATCGAGCTGTTCGGCGGGCGCGGCACGGCGGCGGCCAGGCCGTCCGCCGGAGGCCCGTGCGCCGGGAGCCCGTCCGCCGGCAGCCCATACACGGGCAGCCCGTACGCCCAGACGGTATCGAAAAAGCAGGAGGCATGAACGCAGTGCAGAAGATCAAAGTATTGTGCGTCGACGATTCGGCGCTGATTCGCAGCCTGATGACGGAGATCATCAACGCCCAGCCCGACATGCAGGTGTGCGCGACCGCGCCCGATCCGCTCGTCGCGCGCGAGCTCATCAAGCAGCACAACCCCGACGTGCTGACGCTCGACGTCGAAATGCCGCGCATGGACGGGCTCGACTTCCTCGAGAAGCTGATGCGCCTGCGGCCGATGCCGGTCGTGATGGTGTCGTCGCTGACCGAGCGCGGCTCGGAGATCACGCTGCGCGCGCTCGAGCTCGGCGCGGTCGATTTCGTGACGAAGCCGCGCGTCGGCATCCGCGACGGGATGCTCGACTACGCGGAGAAGCTCGCCGACAAGATCCGCGCGGCGTCGCGCGCCCGCGTGTGGCAGGCGCCGCAGCCGCAGGCCGCCGCCGCTCGTGCGGCAGGCAGCCACGCGGCCGCGCCGCTCGTCAACAACCCGCTCGTCAGTACCGAGAAGCTGATCATCATCGGCGCGTCGACGGGCGGCACCGAGGCGATCCGCGAGGTGCTGACGCCGCTGCCGCCCGATGCGCCGGCCGTGCTGATCGCGCAGCACATGCCGCCCGGCTTCACGAAGTCGTTCGCGCAGCGCCTGAACGGGCTGTGCCGGATCGCGGTGAAGGAGGCCGAGCACGGCGAGCGCGTGCTGCCGGGCCACGCGTACATCGCGCCGGGCCACGCGCACCTGCTGCTCGCGCGCAGCGGCGCGAACTACATCGCGCAGCTGTCGGACGAGCCGCCCGTGAACCGGCACCGCCCGTCGGTCGACGTGCTGTTCCGCTCGGCGGCGACGCATGCGGGCAAGAACGCGATCGGCGTGATCCTGACCGGCATGGGCCGCGACGGCGCGGCCGGCCTGCTGGAAATGAAGCGCGCGGGCGCCCACACGTTCGCGCAGGACGAGGCGAGCTGCATCGTGTTCGGGATGCCGCGCGAAGCGATCGCGCTCGGCGGCGCGGACGAGGTCGCGCCGCTCGCCGAGATGAGCCGCCGCGTGATGGGGCGGCTGGCCACGATGGGCGACCGCGTGCAGCGCGTTTAAATTTGCATTACGCAATACGCGTGCGACGATACGCGTTTTGCGCAAACGAATCTGGAAAGGAACGAAGATGGACAAGAGCATGAAAATCCTGGTGGTGGACGATTTCCCGACGATGCGCCGGATCGTCCGCAACCTGCTCAAGGAGCTGGGCTACTCGAACGTCGACGAGGCGGAAGACGGCGCGGCGGGCCTCGCGCGGCTGCGCAGCGGCGCCTACGAGTTCGTGATCTCCGACTGGAACATGCCGAACCTCGACGGCCTCGCGATGCTGAAGGAAATCCGCGCGGACGCGACGCTCGCGCACCTGCCGGTGCTGATGGTGACCGCCGAGTCGAAGAAGGAAAACATCATCGCGGCCGCGCAGGCGGGCGCGAGCGGTTACGTCGTGAAGCCGTTCACGGCCGCGACGCTCGACGAGAAGCTGAACAAGATCCTCGACAAGATGGCGAAGACCGGGAGCTGACGTGAACGAGCCGATCCATGCGGCGCTGGCCGGCGCGGGGTTCTCCGTCGACAGCCACGCCGAAGGCGCCGATGCGAGCGACCGGATCCTCGCGCGCATCGGCCAGCTGACGCGCACGCTGCGCGATTCGATGCGCGAGCTCGGGCTCGACAAGCACGTCGAGCGTGCGGCGGAAGTGGTGCCGGACGCGCGTGACCGGCTGCGCTACGTCGTGGCGATGACCGAGCAGGCGGCCGAGCGCGTGCTGACCGCGATCGAGATCGCCAAGCCCGTGCAGGAGCGCGTGCAGAACGAGGCCGAGGTGCTTGACGCGCGCTGGACGCAGTGGTACGCGGCGCCGATCGAGCGCGCGGAAGTTCGCGAGCTGATGGACGACACGCGGGCGTTCCTGCGCGCGCTGCCGGATGCGACGTCCGCAACCAACGCACAGCTCCTCGAGATCATGCTCGCGCAGGATTTCCAGGATCTGACCGGGCAGGTGATCAAGAAGATCATGGACATGGTCTACCTGATCGAGCAGCAACTGCTCACCGTGCTCGTCGAGAACATCGCGCCCGAGCGCCGCGAGCAGTTCGCGGCGACTGCGGCAGCGCTCGCGGCCGAGCAGACCATGAGCAGCACCGGCAGCCCCGAAGCGCTGCTGAACGGGCCGCAGATCAATCCGGAGGGCAAGGCCGACGTCGTCCAGGACCAGGCGCAGGTCGACGACCTGCTCGCGAGCCTGGGGTTCTGACGGGGGCGCACTTAGGGTTTCCTCCGCAACGTTCCCCGGGAAGCCCGCGCGGCGGGGCTTCCCGCCGGTCGGCGCTACGCGTGTGCTTTGTCCCTGTTGACACTTGGAAACACTCCGCAGGCATACTACGCTTCAGCAATACCAGTTCAGCGGCATCGGAACGACGTCCTTTTGTCTGTCATAAGACTGAGCCGCGGCGCCGGTCACACCATCGGTGCCGCCAATAACGAGGCAAGTCCTGGGGGGGAACGTGAAGCTGAAACGTCTGGGCTGTGCCGCCGCGTCCGCGGCGGCGTTGATGAGCGTGCTGTGGAGTGTGCACGCACACGCGGAACTGGGCGGCGCGCCGATGTCGCCGCCGTCCGACGACCATGCGGCCACCGTGCGCGCGCTGCAGCGCGCGATGCGCTCGGCCGATGGCGCGTCGGCCAGCGCGGCGGCCTACACCGTCCGCGAAATCACGCTCGGGTCGGGCACCGTGATCCGTGAATACATGTCCTCCGCCGGCACCGTGTTCGGTGTCGCATGGCAAGGGCCGACGATGCCGGATCTCGCATCGCTGTTCGGCAATTATTTCCCGCAATACACCGCTGGCGTCGACGCGGCGCACAAGGCGCGCGGCTGGCGCGCGCCCGTGTCCGTCGATACGAGCGGCCTCGTGATCCGGACGGGCGGCCACATGGGCGCGTTCTCCGGACAGGCGTGGCTGCCGCAGGCGCTGCCCGCCGGTTTCACCGGCAACGACATCCAGTGACAGCGGGAGACCGATCTTGCGTATTCCTCATACTCTCATTCGCTGGCTCGGCGCGCTGAGCCTGGCGGTCGCGACTGCCGCGCTGGTCACCGCGTGTGGCGGCGGCGACGGCGGTTCCTCGGGCGGCGGCAACGGCGGCGGTGGCGGCAGCGGCGGCACGCCCGTCGCCGCGAACACCGCGGTGATCACCGTGAGCCAGGGTGTCGCCAACGTGATCAACATCCCGACCGTCAGCGTGACGGTCTGCGCACCCGGCACGTCGAACTGCCAGGTCGTCGACAACGTGCTCGTCGATACCGCGTCGTACGGGCTGCGGCTCGTCAGCAGCGCAGTGTCGGGCGTGCTCGGCAACCTGCCCGTGACGACCGGGGCCGGCGGCGCGCCGCTCGCCGAGTGCGGCAAGTTCGTGTCGAGCTATACCTGGGGCTCCGTGCGCACCGTCGACCTGAAGGTGAGCGGCGAAACCGCGAGTTCGCTGCAGGTGCAGATCATCGGCGACCTCGGCACGACGAACGTCCCGACCTCGTGCACGAACGGCGGCACGTCGGCCAATTCCGCGAGCGCGCTCGGCGCGAACGGCATCCTCGGCATCGGGCCCGCGCCGCTGGATTGCGGCACGAACTGCGCGACGTCGATGTCGTCGGTGAACAACAACTACTACGCGTGCCCGAACGGCAACTCGACCTGCGCGGTGACGCTCGTGCCGATCGCGCAGCAGGTGGCCAATCCGGTCCAGCATTTTGCGAGCGACAACAATGGCGTGATCGTGCAGATGCCGCAGATCTCGAGCAACGGCCAGGGCAGTGCGACGGGCCTGCTGACGTTCGGCATCGGCACGCAGTCGAACAATGCGTTCGCGGCCACGACCAAGCTGACGTCCACGACGACAGGCGACCTCCAGAACTCGACGTTCCTCGGCCGCACCGTCACCGCGTTCTTCGACACGGGCTCGAACGCATACTTCTTCAACGACTCCGCGCAGACGGTGTGCTCGCGCAATACGCAGTTCTATTGCCCGGCGTCGACGACCACCTACACGGCGACGCTCGTGGGCCAGAACGGCACGGCGAGCAACATCTCGATGCCGGTCGGCAACGCGGACTCGCTGTTCTCGAACACGTCGACTTTCGCGTTCAACGACATCGCCGGCCCGTTCGGCTCGACGGCCTGGCTCGATGTCGGGCTGCCGCACTTCTACGGCAAGACGATCTACTTCGGGATGGACCTCACGTCGAGCGGCGGCGCGGCACCTTACGTCGCGTACTGACGCGCGGCGACGCAGCGGCATGATGAGGGGGCGAGCATTCGCCTCCTTTTTTTCGACCGAATGGCGGAAGCGAGCGATTATCGCGGCGATATTCTCGCGTCAGCCAATATCCGTTATCCGATTATTTCCGGCTGCAGGTTTTGTCAGTTTGTTGCAATTCTTCAAATCGAATCGGCGTGAAGCCGGCAATCGTCACGCTGGTGACGCATGCGATCGACATCGGGAAGGGCCGCTCTCCGAGCGTGAATCCGCTATCGCGCGCCGGCTGAAAAGCGATTGAGCGTCATGAAATTCCACCTATAATTCACGCGTTGTTTCCGGGGTAGTTGATAAACGTCGATAAAAACATGAGGGCAATAAAATGAATTTCACGGAAGCCGTTCGTTCGGTATTCAATCAATATGCGACGTTCGAAGGCCGCGCGCGCCGTGCGGAATACTGGTATTTCGCGCTGCTCACGTCGCTCGTGTCGATCGCGTGCCAGGTGATCGCGGCAGTCGCGCGCGAAGCGTCGTCGGTCGCGCTGCTGCTGGCGATCGTCGCGCTGCTGGCGTCGCTTGCGCTGCTCGTGCCGAGCCTCGCGGTAACCGTGCGCCGGCTGCACGATACCGGCCGCTCGGGCTGGTTCCTGCTGATCGCGTTCATTCCGCTCATCGGCGGGATCATCCTGCTCGTCTGGATGTGCGCGCGCGGCAACGCAGGCCCGAACCGCTTCGGCCCCGACCCGATCCCCGTGGCTTGAGCGCGGTCTGAGCGAGGCCTGAGCGACACCTGAGCGACACCTGAGCGGGGCGCCGTGCCGGGGTGCATGGCGTCTCGCCGCGCCCGCCACCGCGCCCCCATCCCCGTGCCATCCCCGTCCCATCCCCGCCGCCCGCCCCGCGCGATCCCCATCCGGGGCACCCGTTCCCGCCTGCATCCGATTCCCCGAAATACCCCCCTTTCCCGGCTTTGCTCGACCGATCGGCGTTTGACGCCTCCATGAATAATCGGTGTCACTGGAAAACGGCATCCCGCCGTATCCGTCTGGAGGCCCCGTGGCAGACGAGAGCGATCTCGACAGAACCGAAGCCGCCACTCCGAGGCGCCGCGAGAAGGCGCGCGAGGAGGGGCAGGTCGCGCGCTCGCGCGAACTGGCTTCGTTCGCGCTGCTCGCGGCGGGCTTCTACGGCACATGGCTGCTCGCGGGGCCGATCGGCATGCATCTGCAGACGATGCTGCGCGGCGCGTTCTCGTTCGACCGCGCGGCCGCGTTCGACACGCACCGGATGCTCACCGCGGCCGGCAGCGCGAGCCTCGAAGGGCTCGCCGCGCTCGCGCCGCTGCTCGCGCTGACGGGGCTCGCCGCGCTGCTCGCGCCGATGGCGCTCGGCGGCTGGCTGATCTCGTCGAAGACCTTCGAACTGAAACTCGACCGGCTGAACCCGCTGACGGGCCTCGGCCGGATGTTCTCGATCCAGGGGCCGATCCAGCTCGGGATGTCGGTCGCGAAGACGCTCGTCGTCGGCGGGATCGGCGGCGTCGCGATCTGGCGCGCGAAGGACGAACTGCTCGGCCTCGCGACCCAGCCGCTCGATACGGCGCTCGCCGATGCGCTCCACCTCGTCGCCGTGTGCTGCGGCACGACGGTCGCCGGGATGCTGGTGGTCGCCGCGCTCGACGTGCCGTATCAACTCTGGCAGTACAACAAGAAGCTGCGCATGACGAAGGAAGAAGTGAAGCGCGAACATCGCGAGAACGAAGGCGATCCGCACGTGAAGGGCCGGATTCGCCAGCAGCAGCGCGCGATCGCCCGCCGCCGGATGATGGCGGCCGTGCCGAAGGCCGACGTGGTCGTCACGAACCCGACGCACTTCGCGGTTGCGCTGCAGTACACGGATGGCGAGATGCGCGCGCCGACGGTCGTCGCGAAGGGCGTGAACCTCGTCGCCGCGCGAATCCGCGAGCTGGCCGCCGAGCACAACGTGCCGCTTCTCGAGGCGCCGCCGCTCGCGCGTGCGCTGTATCACAACGTCGAACTCGAACGCGAGATTCCCGGCTCGCTGTATGCGGCGGTCGCCGAGGTGCTCGCGTGGGTGTACCAGCTCAAGCGCTTCCGCGCGGAAGGCGGCGCGTTCCCGGCCGTGCCCGTCGATATCGACGTGCCGGCCGAACTCGACAAGGGCGCGTCGGTGTCCGCCGATGACGAGCGCGACGAAGCCGACGACGTGCTCGGCGCGCATGCCCGTGCCCACGGAGGTGCGGCATGAGCACGCCCGCCGGCCTGTTCGCGAAGCGCCCGAACCTGCTCGCGGGCACCAACCTGCGCGCGCTCGCGGGCCCGATCCTCATCTGCATGATCCTGGGGATGATGATCCTGCCGCTGCCGCCGCTGCTGCTGGATCTGCTGTTCACGTTCAACATCGCGCTGTCCGTGATGGTGCTGCTCGTCAGCATGTACACGATGAAGCCGCTCGACTTCGCGGCGTTCCCGAGCGTGCTGCTGTTCTCGACGCTGCTGCGGCTGTCGCTGAACGTCGCGTCGACCCGCGTCGTGCTGCTCGAGGGCCACACGGGCCCGGACGCGGCCGGCCAGGTGATCGAGGCGTTCGGCCACTTCCTCGTCGGCGGCAACTTCGCGGTCGGCATCGTCGTGTTCGTGATCCTGATGATCATCAACTTCATGGTGATCACGAAGGGCGCGGGGCGGATCGCGGAAGTGTCCGCGCGCTTCACGCTCGATGCGATGCCCGGCAAGCAGATGGCGATCGACGCCGACCTGAACGCGGGCCTCATCAACGAGGAGCAGGCGAGAAAGCGCCGCACCGCAGTCTCGCAGGAAGCCGAGTTCTACGGGTCGATGGACGGCGCGTCGAAGTTCGTGCGCGGCGACGCGATCGCGGGCCTGATCATCATGGCGATCAACGTGATCGGCGGGCTGATCGTCGGGATGCTGCAGCACGACATGAGCTTCGCGGCGGCCGGTACGAACTACACGCTGCTGACGATCGGCGACGGCCTCGTCGCGCAGATCCCGTCGCTCGTGATCTCGACCGCGGCCGGCGTGATCGTGTCGCGCGTCGCGACCGACGAGGACATCGGCACGCAGATCACCGGCCAGCTGTTCACGAACCCGCGCGTGCTGACCATCACCGGCGCGATCATCGTGCTGATGGGGCTGATCCCCGGGATGCCGCACTTCGCGTTCCTGCTGCTCGGCGGCGGCGCGATCTGGCTCGCGCGCACGCAGACCAAGCGCGCGGCGGCCCGCAAGGCGGCCGGCGACGTCACCGACATCGCGCCGCCCGCCGCGCTCCCCGCGGACAGCCACGAGGCGAGCTGGGACGACGTGCAGCTGATCGATCCGCTCGGCCTCGAAGTCGGCTACCGGCTGATCCCGCTCGTCGACAAGAACAGCGACGGCGAGCTGCTCAAGCGCATCAAGAGCATCCGCAAGAAGTTCGCGCAGGAAATCGGCTTCCTGCCGCCCGTGATCCATATTCGCGACAACCTCGAGCTGCGGCCGAACGCGTACCGGATCGCGCTGAAGGGCGTCGAGATCGGCGTGGGCGAGGTGTACCCGGGCCAATGGCTCGCGATCAACCCGGGCCAGGTGACGGCCGCGCTGCCCGGCGTGCCGACCCAGGATCCGGCGTTCGGCCTGCCGGCCGTGTGGGTCGACGTCGCGCTGCGCGAGCAGGCGCAGGTGTACGGCTATACGGTCGTCGACGCGAGCACCGTCGTCGCGACGCACCTGAACCATCTCGTCGTCCAGCATGCGGCCGAACTGCTCGGCCGCCAGGAAGTGCAGGCGCTGATCGAGCGCACCGGCAAGGACTCGCCGTCGCTCGTCGAGGATCTCGTGCCGAAGACGATCTCGCTGACGACGCTGCAGAAGGTGCTGCAGAACCTGCTCGAAGAAGGCGTGCCGATCCGCGACATGCGCACGATCATCGAGGCCGTGTCCGAGCAGGCCGGCCGCCTCACCGACGCGTACGACATCACGGCCGCGGTGCGGCTCGCGCTCGGCCGCGCGATCACGCAGCAGTGGTATCCGGGCGCGGGCGACATGCAGGTGATGGGGCTCGACGCGCATCTCGAGCGCGTGCTGTCGCAGGCGCTCGCCACCGGGGCGAATCCGGGCCTCGAGCCGGGTCTCGCGCACAACCTTCTGACCGGCACGCAGCAAGCGCTGCTGCGTCAACAGAATCTCGGGCTGCCGCCCGTGCTGCTCGTGCAGCACGCGTTGCGCGCGATGCTCGCGCGCTTCCTGCGCCGCAGCCTGCCGCAATTGAAAGTGCTGTCGTACGCCGAAGTGCCGGACACACGCACGATCAAGGTCGTTAACGTCATCGGGGGTCCCGCTTGAACATTCGCAAATTCACCGGCGCAACGAGTCGCGATGCACTGCGGCTCGTGCGCGAGGCGCTCGGCGCCGATGCCGTCGTGCTGTCGAACCGCACGCTCGATGACGGAAGCGTCGAGATCACCGCGCTCGCCGACGCCGAGCTGGCCGCGATCGCGCCGCCTGCCGCTGCGCCGGGACATCCTGCGATCGCCGTGCAGCCGGCCGCGTTGCCGGGCTTCGCGCCGCGCACGCGCGCGGTTGCCAATCCGTATGCAATGGGCGACGGCGGGCTGCCGGACGTGTTCTCGTCGATGTTCGGCGCGAGCGCCGAAGCGGACGATGCGCCGGCGATTGCGCCGGGTACGGCCGGAATGCCGGATGACGCAGCGCCGGCTGCAGCGTCGCTCGCTGCGGGATCGCCGGCTGCAGGTTCGCTCGCCGCAGCATCGCCCGCCGCCCCTTCCGAACCCGCGCCGTGGCTCGTCGAGCATGCGAGGCGCCTGACGCAGCAGCGCGAGGCGCTCGCAGCACGCAACCAGCCCGTACCGGACAGCGGCTACCGCGCGCCGGCTGATACCGTACGCGCGCCGCGTACCAGCGATGCGCCGGCGCCCGACTGGGCGCAGGACATCGTGCGCGACGTCGCGCGCCGCATTCCGGCCGAAGCGGCCGCGCCGCGCCGGATCGCCGACGCGCCCGCGCCCGCGCCGAAGGTGGCCGAGCGCACGCGCATCCCGACCGACACGGCCGCGGCGGTCGCGGACGCGGTGAAGTCGCGCATCGAGCGGATCGTCAACGACACGGTGATGAATGAGCTCGGCGCGCTGCGCGGGATGATGGAAGAGCAGTTCGACAGCCTGATGTGGCACGAACGCCAGCGCCGCAGCCCCGTGCACGGCGCGCTGACGAAGCACCTGTTCGCGGCCGGCTTCTCCGCGCAGCTCGTGCGGATGATGGTCGACAACCTGCCGCAGGGCGAGGGCGAGCAGACCTTCGAGCAGGCGGCCGAATGGGCGCAGTCGGTGCTCGCGGCGAACCTGCCGGTGCTCGAAAGCGAAGACGCGCTGATGGAGCGCGGCGGCGTGTTCGCGTTGATGGGCCCGACGGGCGTCGGCAAGACGACGACCACCGCGAAGCTCGCCGCGCGTTGCGTGATGCGCTTCGGCGCGAGCAAGGTCGCGCTGCTCACGACCGACAGCTACCGGATCGGCGGGCACGAGCAATTGCGGATCTTCGGCCGGATCCTCGGCGTGCCCGTGCACGCGGTGAAGGACGCGGGCGATCTCGAACTCGCGCTGTCCGAGCTGCGCAACAAGCACATCGTGCTGATCGACACGATCGGCATGAGCCAGCGCGACCGCGCGGTATCCGACCAGATCGCGATGCTGCACGGCGCGAATACGCCCGTGCAGCGCCTGCTGCTGCTCAACGCGACGAGCCACGGTGACACGCTCAACGAGGTCGTGCAGGCGTACCGCAGCGCGGGCGACCATCCGGACCTCGCCGGCTGCGTGCTCACGAAGCTCGACGAGGCGACCCATCTCGGCGGCGTGCTCGACACGGTGATCCGCTACAAGCTGCCCGTCCACTACGTGTCGACCGGCCAGAAGGTGCCGGAGAACCTGTACGTCGCGACGAAGAAATTCCTGCTGAAGAGTGCGTTCTGTGTGCCGCGCGACGGCTCGCCCTTCGTGCCGCACGACGAGGACATGCCGACGCTGCTTTCCGCGCTGACCGCACGTTCCACCGCCGAGCTGCACGAGGTGCGCTTTGGATAAACGCATGGTCGATCAGGCTGAAGGATTGCGGCGCCTGCTGGCCGGGCGCGCGTCGAGAATCGTCGCGGTCGCGGGCGGGCCGGCGGGCGTCGGCTGCACGTCGACCGTCGTGAACCTCGCCGCCGCGCTCGCGTCGCTCGGCAAGGACGTGCTCGTCGTCGACGAGCGTGCCGACGTGCACTCGGCCGCCGCGACGCTCGCCGGCGCATGGCTGCGCGACGGCGAACGCACGCGGGTCGCCGCCGGGTTCTCCGTGTGCGCGGCGGCGCGGCTCGCGCGTGCCGGCTACAGCGACGCGCAGCTGAGCGATTTCGTCGACGGGCCGGCCGACATCGTGCTCGTCGATGCGCAGCCCGAAGCGAACGGCGCGTTCTCGGCCCTCGCACGCGAAGCGCACGACGTGCTGATCGTCACGCGGGTCGCCGCGCACGCGATCACCGAGGCGTACGCGCACATGAAGCGGCTGCATTACGCGCATGCAATCGCGCAGTTCCGCGTGTTGACCAACCACGTCGGCAGCCACGCCGACGCGAAGACGGCCTACGACAACCTGGCAGGCGTCGCGAGCCGCTACCTGGCGGTGTCGATTGCCGACGCCGGCTGCGTGAGCGCCGATCCGCTCGTCGAGCATGCGCGCGAGCTCGTGCGTACGGCGGTCGACGCGTTCCCGTCGTCGCCGGCCGCACGCGATTACCGGCAGATTGCCGCGGACCTGCTGTACTGGCCGCTGCGCCCGAGGCCCGGCGCGGGCCCGATCCGCGCGGCCGGCAGCCCGTCGTTCGAGGCAGGCGCGGCACACGCCGCGTGAGCGCCACCGGAAGGAGAGAGCCATGATGTACAACGCTCAAGGAAAGATTTCCCAGGCCGACGTGCTCGCGCAATACGCGCCGCTCGTGCGCCGCCTGGGCCTGCAGCTCGTCGCGAAGATGCCGGCGAGCGTCGACCTCGACGACCTGATCCAGGCCGGGATGATCGGCCTGATGGACGCGGCCGGCCGCTACAAGGAAGACCAGGGCGCGCAGTTCGAGACTTACGCGACGCAGCGCATCCGCGGCGCGATGCTCGACGAGCTGCGCAGCAACGACTGGCTGCCGCGCAGCCTGCGCAAGACGTCGCGCGAGGTCGAGCAGGCCGTGCACCAGGTCGAGCAGCACCTTGGCCGCGCGGCAAGCGAGGCGGAGATCGCGAAGCACCTGGAGATGCCGCTCGGCGACTACCAGGGGATGCTGCAGGACCTGCACGGCAGCCAGCTCATCTACTACGAGGATTTCGACCGCGCGGCCGACGACGAGCCGTTCCTCGACCGCTATCGCGTCGATCACGCCGATCCGCTGTCGGCGCTGCTCGAAGAGCACCTGCGCGAGGCGCTCGTCGAGGCGATCGAGCGGCTGCCGGAACGCGAAAAGCTGCTGATGTCGCTGTACTACGAGCGGGGTCTGAATCTGCGCGAGATCGGCGCGGTGCTCGAGGTCAGCGAATCGCGCGTGTGCCAACTGCACAGCCAGGCGGTCGCGCGGCTGCGCGCGCGGTTGCGCGAGCAGGCGTGGGTCGGCGCGGAAACCTGACCCCTTTAGCGAGCATGCGCGCGGCGGGTACGCAATGTTCCCGCCGATTTGCTACAATCCCTCCCGTTTTCCGAGGAGCGTTGCGACGGGCGATCATGCGTCCGCCAGGCTCGGAAGGCTTCACCAAGCGGGCAGGGCCGCGGCGCATCGCGCCGGCCGCCGCTTCCTGAACGGCGCTCACGTCACCACTTCTAGAACTTTTTTAGAAAGGAGGGCGTGATGAGCGCCATCATCGATTCCCAAGCTTCCCACGATTATCTCGTCGCCGATATGGCGCTTGCCGGCTGGGGCCGCAAGGAGCTGAACATCGCCGAGACCGAAATGCCGGGCCTCGTGCAGATTCGCGACGAATACAAGGCACAGCAGCCGCTGAAGGGCGCGCGCATCGCAGGCTCGCTGCACATGACGATCCAGACCGGCGTGCTGATCGAGACGCTGAAGGCGCTCGGCGCGGACGTGCGCTGGGCCTCGTGCAACATCTTCTCGACGCAGGATCATGCCGCTGCCGCGATCGTCGAAGCCGGCACGCCGGTGTTCGCGTTCAAGGGCGAGTCGCTCGACGAGTACTGGGAGTTCTCGCACCGCATCTTCGAATGGCCGAACGGCGAATTCGCGAACATGATCCTCGATGACGGCGGTGACGCGACGCTGCTGCTGATCCTCGGCTCGAAGGCCGAGAAGGATCGCTCGGTGATCGCCAAGCCGACCAACGAGGAAGAAGTCGCGCTGTACAAGTCGATCGCGAAGCATCTCGACATCGACGCGAGCTGGTACTCGAAGCGCCTTGCGCACATCAAGGGCGTTACCGAAGAAACGACGACCGGCGTGCACCGCCTGTACCAGATGGAAAAGGACGGCCGCCTGCCGTTCCCGGCGTTCAACGTGAACGACTCGGTCACGAAGTCGAAGTTCGACAACCTGTACGGCTGCCGCGAGTCGCTCGTCGACGGCATCAAGCGCGCGACCGACGTGATGATCGCGGGCAAGGTCGCGGTCGTCGCGGGTTACGGCGACGTGGGCAAGGGCTGCGCGCAGTCGCTGCGCGGCCTGGGCGCGACCGTGTGGGTTACCGAAATCGACCCGATCTGCGCGCTGCAGGCGGCGATGGAAGGCTACCGCGTCGTGACGATGGAATACGCGGCCGACAAGGCCGACATCTTCGTGACGGCGACCGGCAACTACCACGTGATCAACCACGATCACATGAAGGCGATGCGCCACAACGCGATCGTCTGCAACATCGGCCACTTCGACTCGGAAATCGACGTCGCGTCGACCCGCCAGTACCAGTGGGAAAACATCAAGCCGCAGGTCGACCACATCATCTTCCCGGACGGCAAGCGCGTGATCCTGCTGGCGGAAGGCCGCCTCGTGAACCTCGGCTGCGCGACCGGCCACCCGTCGTTCGTGATGTCGAACTCGTTCGCGAACCAGACCCTCGCGCAGATCGAGTTGTTCGTGCGCGGCGGCGAGTACGAGAACAAGGTGTACGTGCTGCCGAAGCACCTCGATGAAAAGGTCGCGCGCCTGCACCTCGCGCGCATCGGCGCGAACCTGTCGGTGCTGTCGGACGAGCAGGCGTCGTACATCGGCGTCGCGAAGGAAGGCCCGTTCAAGCCGAACCACTACCGCTACTGATGACGCGCAAGCCGCCGTTCGCCGGGGGCGGGCCGTGCCGCGCAGCGATGCGCGACACGGTGCGGGACCGGCGGGGCGGCGGCCTGCAGACAGGCGGCCACGCGCAGTCCGGCGCGGCCGCCGTTCCGTCATCCGGGCAGTCGCACGCGGCCCGAGCGGCGCAAGCCGAACGGTCCTGACCGACCCCAGGGGCCCCCAAGCGGGCTCCCGGGCGGGCCCCACGATCTTCAACCGAGAACCGGAGCATTACATGAGCGTCATCCTCACCTGGATCATCAATGCCCTCGCGCTGCTGATCATCACGTACCTCGTGCCGTCGATCCACATCAAGAGCTTCGGCACCGCGCTGATCATCGCAGTCGTGCTCGGCCTCATCAACGCGGTGATCCGCCCGGTGCTGATCCTGCTGACGCTGCCTGTCACGGTCGTCACGCTCGGGCTGTTCATCCTCGTCGTGAACGCGCTGTGCTTCTGGTTCGCGTCGTCGCTGCTGAAGGGCTTCGAGGTCTCCGGGTTCTGGTCCGCGTTCTTCGGTTCGATCCTGTACAGCATCGTGTCGTGGCTGCTGTCCGCCCTGATCTTCGGCCAGCGCAACATCGGCTGAACGGGTTGCCATTCCCATCATGAAACCGATCGAACTCTCGTTTGAATTCTTCCCGCCGAAGACGGCGGAAGGCGTCGAGAAGCTGCGCGCGACCCGCGCGCAACTGCTGCCGCTGAAGCCGAAATTCGTCTCCGTGACGTTCGGCGCCGGCGGCTCGACGCAGCAGGGCACGCTCGATACCGTGCTCGACATGCAGAAGGACGGCCTCGAGGCCGCGCCGCACCTGTCGTGCATCGGCTCGTCGAAGGACAGCCTGCGGGCGATCCTCGACCAGTACCGCTCGCACGGCATCCGCCACATCGTTGCGCTGCGCGGCGACCTGCCGTCCGGCATGGGCGAGGTCGGCGAGTTGCGCTATGCGTCGGAGCTCGTCAGCTTCATCCGCGCCGAGCATGGCGACTGGTTCCACATCGAGGTTGCCGGCTATCCGGAATACCATCCGCAGGCGCGCTCGCCGAAGGCCGATATCGAGAACTTCGCGCGCAAGGTGAAGGCCGGCGCGAATTCCGCGATCACGCAGTATTTCTTCAACGCGGACGCGTATTTCCGCTTCGTCGACGACGTGCGCAAGCTCGGTGTCGAGGTGCCGATCGTGCCGGGCATCATGCCGATCACGAACTTTTCGCAGCTGATGCGCTTTTCCGAGATGTGCGGCGCCGAAGTGCCGCGCTGGGTCGCGCGCCGGCTCGAGAGCTTCGGCGACGACCGCGAGGCGATCCGCGCGTTCGGCGCGGACGTCGTCACGGGCCTGTGCCAGCGCCTGCTCGACGCGGGCGTGCCGGGGCTGCATTTCTATACGCTGAACGGCGCGGCCGCGACGAAGACGATCTGCGAACGGCTCGGCGTGTAAGCCACGCTCGCGCGCCGCTCGGCGGCCGCCACCCCACGACCCCGCCCGGCGTTGCCCGGCGGGGTTTTTCTTTGGGGTGCGTCAGCGCCCCGCCTGCATCAGCGGCGGGCGGCGCTCGAACCACGGCCGCGCCTGTTCGAGCTGGCGCGCGAGCTTCAGCAGCAGCGCGTCGTCGCCGTGGCGCGCGGCGAACTGCACGCCGATCGGCAGGCCGCGCGCGTTCCAGTAGAGCGGCACCGACATCGCCGGCTGGCCGGTCAGATTGAAGAGCTCGGTGCAGCCGGCCCACGCGAACGCCTTCTGCGACGCCTTCGCGAGCATCTCCTTCAGCAGCGGTTTGATCGGCAGCGCCGCGAGCACTTTCATCTGTGCATGCTCGAACGGCGTCGGCTGCAGCTCGCCGATCTTGACGGGCGGCCCCGCGAGCGACGCGCACAGGATGACGTCGTAGCGCGCGGCGAGCCCCGTGACCTGCACGGTGAGCTGGCGCTGCCACTCGAGCACGTCCGGCAGCCGCGTGCGCGCGAGCCGCCGGCCGACGACGGCCATTGCCCACGTCGCGGCCTCGAACTCGTTGCGGCGTGGCGTGCGGCCCGTCAGTTGCCGCGCGCCGAGCACCATCTCCTCGGCGATCGCCGCATACAGCGTGAGGAAGGTTTCGGCCACGCGCGCAAAGTCGATATTCAGCGTCGCCGGTTCGACGTGATGGCCGAGCGATGCGACGAGCGCGGCCGCGTCGTCGAGCGCCGCGCGCGTGTCGGCGGCCAGCGCGGGGGCCAGCATCGGATCGGTGACGACGCCGATCCGCAGCGCGCCGGGCGGCGTGTCGAGCGCGCCGAGGAACGTGCCGGGTGCGCCGCTCGGCAGCGTCTGGCCAGTCGTCACGTCGAGCAGCAGTGCGCTGTCGCGCACGCTGCGCGCAACCGCATGCTGGACGACGAGGTCGCCGCTCATCGGCGTGTCGGCGAGCGCCGGGTTGCGGCTCGGCTTCAGGCCGAACAGCCCGCAGCACGACGCCGGGATGCGGATCGATCCGCCGCCGTCCGACGCGTGCGCGAGCGGCACGATCCCGGCCGCGACGGCGGCGGCCGCGCCGCCGCTCGAGCCGCCGGGCGTGTGGTCGAGATTCCACGGGTTGCGGCACGCGCCGAACAGCTCGGGCTCCGTGTACGGCATCTGGCCGATCTCGGACGTGTTGGTCTTCGCGAAGAAATTCAGCCCGGCCGCGCGGCTCTTCGCGATCAGCGGCGAATCGGCGTCGGGCACGTAGTACCGGTAGTGCCGGCTGCCCATCGACAGCGGCAGCCCCGCGACCGCCGCGCCGAGGTCCTTGACGAGATAGGGCACGCCGGCGAACGGGCCGTCAGCGTCGTGCAGCGTCGCGGCGCGTTCGCGGGCGGCGTCGTAGTCCTGCAGCACGATCGCGTTGATCGCGGGATTGACCGCTTCGGCCTGCCCGATCGCGGCATCGATCAGTTCGCGCGGGCTCACCTTGCGTTGGCGGACGAGATCGGCGAGCGCGATCGCGTCGTGGGCGAGATAGTCCGAATGCACCGCTGTCACCCCCGGTCATGAAAAGGGAGCGGGCGCGGGCCCCGCACGGGGGCCGGGCCCGCTGCCGGTTTGCTTACAGGTGCTCGGCGAGGAACGTCAGCGTGCGGCCGTGCGCGAGCGCCGCCGCGCGCTGGTTGTACGACGCGCGGTCCGTACAGTTGAAGCCGTGCTCGGCGCCCGGATACAGGTGGAACGCGGCATTGTCACGGCCGGCGAACGCGGCCTTGACCTGGTCGACGGCCTCGGGCGGAATCGCGTGGTCGTTCTCCGCGTAATGGAACAGGATCGGCTGCGTGACCTGGCCCGCGATGTCGAGTGCGTTCTGGATGCCGCCGCCGTAATACGCGACTGCCGCATCGATCTTGCCGGTCGCGGCCGCGCGGTACGCGAGCTGGCCGCCGAAGCAGTAGCCGATCGCGGCGACCTTGCCGGCGACTTCGGCGCGCGCGCGCAGCGCGTCGGCCGCCGCGGCGATGTCGGCGACCGCGAGCTTCACATCGGTCTTCTTCATCAGCTCGATGCCCTTGTCGCGGTCCGCGCCTTCGTAGGTCAGCTCGACGCGCGGCTGCGTGCGCCAGAACACGTCCGGCGCGAGCGCGACGTAGCCGTCGGCCGCGTACTGGTCCGCGACCGCGCGGATGTGCGCGTTCACGCCGAAGATCTCCTGGATGATGATGACGGCCGGGCCCGTGCCGCGCCTGGGCAGCGCGAGATAGCCGCCAAAGCTGTCGTTACCGGCCGGAATGTCGATCCATTGAGCAGTCACGTTGAACTCCTGACGAGCGAGGCGGCGTCGCGCACGCCTCGGCGATGAAAAAAAGGGGGCGGCCTAGTGTGCCACCAATCACCGTGCGCTGCAGCGTGCGCGGCACGCGGCGCCGGCTTCTCGCGCAGCGATCGTTCCGTTCAGGATTATTCATTTTTCGGTCGTACGACGCTTCGGTACAGTCGAAAGCATCTCCCTGCTTACAGCGCGCTTTCGCGCGTCACCGCCGAAGGATCGTTCCCATGTCAGTCCGTTCCCTGTCCACACCGTTCGCCGAACGCTTCGGCCTGCGCCTGCCGCTCGTGCAGGCGCCGATGGTCGGCGCGACCACGTCCGCGATGGTCGCCGCCGTGTCGAATGCCGGTGCGCTCGGCAGTCTCGGCGCAGGCGCGTTCGCGCCCGAGCGCCTCGCCGACGAAGTCGCGCAGGTGCGCGCGGCCACCGACCGGCCGTTTGCGGTCAACCTGTTCGTGCTGCAGGACGTGACGCCCGACGCGGCGACGCTCGCGCGCGCGCTCGCGGCGATCGATCCGCTCAACGCCGCGCTCGGCCTGCCGCCCGGCGCCGCGCCCGCGCGATTCGCGCCCGACTTCCGCGCGCAGCTCGACATGCTGGTGTCGCTGCGCGTGCCGATTGCGAGCTTCACGTTCGGCGTGCTCGATGCGGCCGACGTCGCACGGCTGAAGGCGGCCGGCACCTACGTGATCGGCACCGCGACGCACGTCGCCGAAGGGCTCGCGTGGCAGGCGGCGGGCGCCGACGCGCTGTCCGCGCAGGGCGCCGAGGCGGGCGGGCATCGCGGCACGTTCATCGGCGCGGCCGACGACGCATTGATCGGCACGATGGCGCTCGTGCCGCAACTCGTCGACGCGACGGGCCTGCCCGTGCTCGCGGCGGGCGGGATCATGGACGGCCGCGGCATTGCGGCGGCGCTCGCGCTCGGCGCGCAGGCCGCGCAGCTCGGCACCGCGTTCCTGACGTGCGCGGAAAGCGCGATCGCTGCCGACTGGAAAGCGCGCTTGCTCGCGAGCGCGGACACGTCGACGCAGGTCACGCGCGCGATTACCGGGCGTCATGCGCGCGGGCTGCGCAATACGCTGATGGCGCGGCTCGGCGAACGCATGGCCGATGTCGCGCCGTATCCGGTGCAGAACGCGCTCACGCAACCGCTGCGCCAGGCTGCCGCGCGCGCGAACGATGGCGACTACCTGTCGCTGTGGGCCGGGCAGGGCGCGCCGCTCGCGCGGCGGCGCGGCGATGCGCTGACGGCTGCGCAGCTGGTCGGCGCGCTCGACGCGGAATGGCGCGCGGCGGCCGGTTGATCGCGCGTGCCAGGCGACGTGAAGCGCGTGCCGACACACGCGTTTCATTCAACGATGCTGTGCACAGAATACCCATTCGAAATGTCGAGGGAGCGCTTTAAAGCGGCCCTTCACCGACTCGTAAGAAATTAGCGGAAACCCTTATCCCACGGTCTTTACAGCGATTTCAGAAAGGCGTCTGATATGTACTTGTATCGGTAGTGTTACCACTACCCCAAAAAAGTCCCACAAATTAATTTGATCACCTACACTTCCGCGCAAGTACGGGCGGGCGGCTGCTAAAAGCGGCTGTTTCACGTGCTTGAGGCCAAGTGCATGAAGGATGCAACCGGCGAATCGTCCAGTGATTGAGAACACAGGGATGGCAGCGGGGCACCGGGCGATGGCGTTTTTTGGGACCGAAACTGGAGACTTACATGAATATCAAGATGCAAAAGCTGTTGCCGATCACTGCAGCGGCGATGCTGTGCGTTGCAGCTGCAAGCAACGCGGCCGCCGATCAGGTCGTCAAGATTGGCCACGTTGCGCCGTTGACGGGCGGTATTGCACACCTCGGCAAGGACAATGAAAACGGCGCCCGTCTCGCAGTCGAGGAGATCAACGCCAAGGGTCTCACGATCGGTGGCCAGAAGATCACGCTGCAACTCGATGCGCAGGACGATGCCGCCGACCCGCGCCAGGCGACGCAGGTCGCGCAGAAGCTCGTCGACGACAAGGTCGTCGCGGTGGTCGGTCACCTGAACTCGGGCACGTCGATCCCGGCCTCGAAGATCTACAGCGATTCGGGCATCGTGCAGATCTCGCCGTCGGCGACCAACCCGGCCTACACGCAGCAAGGCTTCAAGACGACGTACCGCGTCGTCGCGACCGATGCGCAGCAGGGCCCGGCACTCGCGAACTACGCGCATTCGAAGGGCATCAAGAGCGTCGCGGTGGTCGACGACTCGACCGCTTATGGCCAGGGTCTCGCGAACGAATTCGAGAAGAAGGCGAAGGCACTCGGCCTGAAGGTGGTGTCGCACGACGCGACGAACGACAAGGCGGTCGACTTCCGCGCGATTCTGACCAAGATCAAGGGCGAGAATCCGGACGCGATCATGTACGGCGGCATGGACGCGACGGGCGGCCCGTTCGCGAAGCAGGCGAAGCAGCTCGGCCTGCGCGCGCGGATCCTCGCGGGCGACGGCGTGTGCACGGAAAAGCTGGCGGACCTGGCCGGCGACGCGACCGACAACGTCGTGTGCTCGGAAGCGGGTGCGTCGCTCGAGAAGATGCCGGGCGGCGGCGCGTTCAAGGCGAAGTACGAGAAGCGTTTCGGCCAGCCGATCCAGATCTACGCGCCGTTCACGTATGACGCGGTGTACATCGTCGTCGACGCGATGAAGCGCTCGAACTCGACGGATCCGGCGAAGATTCTCGCGGCCATGCCGGACACGAACTACACGGGCGTGATCGGGACGACGACCTTCGATTCGAAGGGCGACCTGAAGCACGGCGTGATTTCGCTGTACAACTACAAGGGCGGCAAGAAGACGTTCCTCGATGAAGTGAAGATGTAAGCAGCGGTCAACAGCAGGGGTAGAAACGCGCATGCGGCAACGCATGCGCGTTTCTTTTTTCGGCGCGCGCCGGCGCGCACGACACGTAGCGGGAGGTGCGCAGCGGGATGCGCGCAGCGGGAGGCACGTCAGACCTTCAGGTGCGCGAGCACTTTCGGCGCGATGGCCGCGACGAGCGCCGCACACAGCGCGACGACCGCTAGCCCGACCGTCAGGTTCGCGGCCTGCGCGACCGCGCCGATCACGACCGGACCGAACAGCAGTCCGAAATACGCGAGGCCGGCCACGTGCGCGAGGCTCTCGGCCGCGTGGATGCCCTTGACGCGCGCGGCGGCGGCGAACAGCACGGGCATCATGTTCGCGAGACCGAGCCCCATCAGCGTGAAACCCGTAAGCACCACGGCCGGATAGGGCACGAGCAGCGCGCCGACCATCCCCGCGCACGCGAGCGACGCGCTCGCGAACACGAGCTGCGGTGCGCCGAACCGCGCGCGCACCGCGTCGCCCGCGAAGCGCGCGGCCGCCATCCCGCCGCAAAACGCTGCGTATGCGGCGCTCGCCAGCGCGGGGCTCGACGCGACGACGTCGCGCATGTAGACCGTCGCCCAGTCGTACATCGCGCCTTCGGCGATCAGCGCGATCAGCGCGATGCCGCCGAGCATCCACAGCGCGGGCGAGCGCCAGCGGTTGCCGCCGCCGTGCGCGTGTTCGTGATGCGGGACGTGCGGCAGCACCGCCGGGCACGACGCAACGAACACTGCGGCGCTGACTGCCGCGGCAAGCGCGAGATGCACGGCGCCCGCCATGCCGGCCGACAGCAGCGCGCCGCCTGCCGCGGCACCCGCCATCCCGCCGGCGCTGAACATCCCGTGCAGCGACGACATGATCGGCTTGCCGAGCGCGATTTCGACCGCGCTCGCCTCGGCGTTCATCGCGACGTCGAGCGTCGCCATCGAGAAGCCGAACAGCGCGAGCACCGCGAGCAGCAGCGGATAGTCGGGCACGACGAGAATCAGCGCCGCACACGCCGACATCGCGAGGCCGCCTGCGAGGCACGCGGTGCGCGAGCCGACGCGCGCGATCCAGCGCGCGACCGTCATCATCGCGGCGATCGACCCGCCCGCGACCGCGAACAGCGCGATCGACAGCAGCGCGGGGCTCAGCGCGAACTTGTCGCGCACGGTCGGCACGTGGACGCCCCATGATGCGTACATCATCCCGGCGACGAAGAACAGCGCCATCGTGGCGGTGCGTGCGCGCTGGCGAACCGGAAGCGGCAGGGCGTGATGCGCGACGGGCGGCACGGCAAGGTCGGGGGAGGAATCGGACACGGATGACTCGTCGGAAGGAAAATGACTGGCGTCACGAACGCCGTTTGAGATTCGCCCGATTCTATCGAACCGCTTACGATTTCGCTGGCGGGTGCGTGAAGGCCGGTGTCGGGTGTTCGGTGCCCGGTGCCCGGCACTCGGCGGCGAGCATCTGGTGCCCGACCATCGACACATTTCACGATTCGCCACGCTTTCCGCCGCGAGTAACATCGATCCGCCGCGGCCCGCCCGATGCGCCGCCTTTCGACTGCAGGAGTTTCCGTGAATATCGATCCCGCCCTTCCGCTGCACCTGCTGCACCGCTGCGCGCTCGGCACGCTCGCGACGCACGCGCGCGACCCGCAAGGCTTTCCGTATCCGACGGTCGTGCCGTTCGCGCCGGATGCGCGCCATCGGCCGGTGATCCTGGTGAGCGGCCTTGCGGAGCACACGCGCAATCTGATCGCCGACCCGCGTGCCGGGTTCCTTGTCGTCGATGCGCCGGACGGCGACGTGCTCGATGCCGAGCGTGCGACGTTGCTCGGCCGCTTCGCGCCCGTCGATGCCGACCCGCATCTCGTCGCGCGTTACCTGCGTTATGCACCGGACGCCGAGCGTTATCTCGCGCTCGGCGATTTCACGTTCTGGGCGCTCGACGTCGAGCGGCTGCGCTATATCGGCGGGTTCGGCCGGATGGGCTGGGTCGACGGCGCCGCGCTCGACCCGCGTGCGCCGCTCGCGTTCGACGACGAGCAGGCGCTGTGGGCGGCGCACGACGCCGGCGACGCGTGCCAGGCTGGCCTGGACCTGCTCGGCGTCGACCGCTATGGCGCCGACTGGCGGCGCGACGGCCGGCGGATACGGACCGCATTCGACGCACCGCAGGACGATATCGACCGATTGCGTGTGCAGCTGATCGAATGTGCGCGACGTGTGACCTGACGTCGCGGAATGTGTATTGCTGATGTCGGTTGGCTATACAAGTCGGGATTTTCGATCCTGTCGTCAGATGATAGCTTTGATTTTTTTTGATGCAGGGTAATTGCGTATGTTGAAAGTCTTAATGCGTCACACGTTATGTCCTAATCTGCGTGTAAGGACGCAAGAATTTGAGATATGGCCGTCGCCGGTCGAATTGACCTGTGCGAATTACTATTCGAAGCCGGGATTTTTAATGCGCGTTGCTTCAGGCGATTCTTTTTTGTGCTAATCTCTGCCTTCAAAATCCGAGGCGAAAATATTTCAGGAATGGTGAGCTGGCCACAGAGCGGCGCCATCGATCATTTGGAAAGGGAAACTATGTCTTCTTACAAGGACCTGCTGGCCCAGCGGGAGAAGCTGGAGAAGCAAATCGAAGAAGCCAAGTCGCGCGAATACGCCGAAGTGCTCAATGATGTGAAGCAGAAAATCGCGGATTACGGTTTTTCGCTGGTCGAGCTCGGCCTGAACCGTGCGAAGCCCGGTAAGGTTGGCCGTCCGCGCGCTGGTGTCGCCGCAAAGTATCGCGATCCGGAATCGGGCGCGACGTGGTCGGGCCGCGGCAAGCCGCCGCGCTGGATCGCCGGCAAGAATCGCGAGCAGTTCGCAATTTAAGCGTTTGTTTAAGTTGTGTGGCCAAAAGGCCGCGCGTCCGCTTGGCGGAGCGCGGCCTTTTTGCATGGTGCGCGTCGGACGTGCGTGCGCCGTCACGAAAATGTCACGCCCGGGTGTGAATGAAAATGCGAGCTGTTCGCATAAGCGATTGATTTAAATGGAAAATTTTGGGTTATCGGAATAAGCGGCGGGCCAGATTTGATAGAATCCGGCATCCACTTCGATATCTCATATTTCATGTCCACCTTTTCCGGCGACGCGCAGAGCGCGGATAAGCACGCCGTCGCGCGCAAGAGCACGCTGGTCAGTATCGTACTGAATGTCGTGCTGGCCACCTTTCAGATCGTTGTCGGCACTATTGCGCATTCGCAGGCATTGATTGCCGACGGTGTTCATTCGATTTCCGATCTGGTGTCGGATTTTGTCGTACTGGTTGCGAATCGCCATAGTGGTGCATTGCCGGATGCCGACCACAATTACGGACACAGCCGCTACGAGACGGTTGCATCGCTGTTTCTCGGCGGGATTCTGATTGCGGTCGGCATCGGCATGCTGTGGCGGGCCGGCGATCGCCTCGTGCATCTCGAGGACATCCCGCCCGTGCATTTTGCCGCGCTGATCGTCGCGGCCACCGTGCTGGTATCGAAGGAAGCGCTGTTCCGCTACATGCTGCGCGAGGCGCGTCGCGTGCGCTCGGCGATGCTCGTCGCGAATGCATGGCATGCGCGTTCGGACGCCGCGTCGTCGCTCGTCGTCGCGATCGGCATCGTCGGCAGTCTCTCGGGCTTCCGGCTGCTCGACCCGATCGCGGCCGCGATCGTCGGCTTCATGGTCGCGCGGATGGGCTGGACGTTCGGCTATGACGCGCTGCAGGACCTGTCGGATCGCGCGCTCGACGAAACCGACACCACCGAGATCCGGGCGCTGCTCGCGGCGACGCCCGGCGTGCGCGACGTGCATGACCTGCGTACGCGCAAGATGGGCGACGCGGCGCTCGTCGACGCGCACATCCTCGTCGATCCGATGATTTCCGTTTCCGAAGGGCACTATATCGCCGAGACCGCGCGTGCGCGCGTGCTGACGGACCGGCGCGTGCTCGACGCGCTGATCCACGTCGATCCGGAGAACGATGCCGCGCGCCGCCCGGCGCTCGCGTTGCCGCCGCGCAGCGAGATCGCGAAGCAGCTCGAGGCGGAACTCGCAAAACGCGGGTTGCGCGCGAGCGCGATCAGCCTGCACTACCTGAGCACGGGCCTCGAAATCGACGTGACGCTTGTCGCCGATCCGCAGGCGAGCAGCGACGCCGACGCGGCGCTCGCCGAACGGCTCGACGTCGATGCGCTGGCGCGGCAGTTCGGCGCGCGCCGCATCAGCTTCACGCGCTCGGTATCGGTGCGCGCGTGATGCGCGCGCGGCCGTCTGATGGCCCGCGCGGGCGTCACAGCGGCAGTTGCGTGTCGAACTTGATTTCGCGCAGCACGACACTCGTGCGCACCTGCGACACGGCGGGGATCTTGAAGATGCGTTCGTGCAGGAACACGTCGTAGGCCTTGATGTCGGGCGCGACGATCTTGAGGATGTAATCGGCTTCGCCGGTCGTGCTGTAGCACTCGGTGACTTCCGGACAGGTCGCGATCTCGCGCTCGAACTGCTCGACGCCGCCTTCGTTGTGGCGCGTGAGGTGCACGTGCGCGAGCGCGCACACGTGCAGGCCGAGCTTCTCGCGATCGAGCAGCGCGGTGTAGCGCTGGATCACGCCCGACTGCTCCATGTCCTTGATGCGGCGCCAGCACGGCGTGCTGGACAGGCCGACCTGGTCGGAGATTTCCTGGACCGAGCGGCGCGCGTCGAGCTGCAGCAGGCGAAGGATTTTTTGCGAAAAGGAATCGAGCGTCACCTGCGCCTCCATGCGGCAGATACAACACTCCGAATGTTAGAGGTGCGAGGAAGGAAACGCAATCCGATGCGCCGTCACTGAGCGAGATTCGCTAATTTGCGCGGGGATCCGTGGGATTTTGCCCTGCTGCTCCGTTGTCTGCACCATTGTCGGCTGCGGTGCTGGCCGAGGCCGTCCGCGCGGCGAGCGCGGCCTGCTGCACGCGCAGGTCGGCGAGCATGTTGCAGAAGAGCGCGCCTTGTTCGATCGCGTCGTCGAGCGCGACGTGCGTGTGCGGATGGTCGTCGAACCAGTGCTTCGGGAAGCGCGGCTTGATCGCCTTGCGGTACGGCAGGCCCGTCATCGCGAACGCGAGCGTCTTGATGTCGAGCGCCGACCACGAGAACGGGCAGCGGCCCGCGAAGCGCATCATGTACCAGAACATGAACGTGAAGTCGAAACCGGCCGGCATCGCGACGAATACCGGCTTGCCGGGCAGCGCCTCGACCCAGCCGACGTATGCGACGAGCGCCGCTTCCGGCGCCTGCAGGTCGAGCCGGCACGCGGCCCACGCTTCGGGCTGGGTCTTCCACCACGCGTCCTGGACAGGATGCGGCGCGGCGCCCGGCAGCGTCTCGAGGTTCGCGGAGAACGTCGCGATCAGCTGCTTGTCCTCGGTGTACGCGGCGGACGCGAAGCTCAGCATCGAGTGCGGGCCCGGAATCGGGCCGTCGGCCTCGACGTCGGTGCTGACGTAGATCTCCGGAATCGCGGTCTGGCTCATCCGAACACCTTGTCCGACACGAACGGATTCGTGCGGCGCTCGTCGCCGAACGTCGACACGGGGCCGTGGCCCGGCACGAACGTGACGTCGTCGCCGAGCGGCCAGAGCTTGTCCTTGATCGAACGGACGAGGTCGGCATGGTTGCCGCGCGGGAAGTCGGTGCGGCCGATCGAGCCGGCGAACAGCACGTCGCCGACGATCGCGAGCCGGTGCGCGCGGCTGAAGAACACGACGTGGCCGGGCGTGTGGCCCGGGCAGTGATAGACCTCGAGCGTTTCGTCACCGAACTGCACGGTATCGCCATCGTTCAGCCAGCGATCGGGCTCGAACGCATCGGCGGCCGGAAAGCCGAAGCGCTCGCTCTGCATCGGCAGCTTCTCGATCCAGAAGCGCTCGTCTTCCTGCGGTCCCTCGATCGGCACGCCGTAGTGCGTCGCGAGCGTCTTCGCGCCCGCGCAGTGGTCGATGTGCCCGTGCGTCAGCAGCACCTTCTCGATCTGCACGTTCTGCTGCGCGACTTCCTGCTGGATCCGTTCGAGATCGCCGCCGGGATCAACGACGGCGGCGCGGCCGGTCGTCTCGCAGACGAGCAGCGAGCAGTTCTGCTGGAACGGCGTGACCGGGATGAGCGTGACTTTCATGGAAGCACCGGCGGCTAAAAGGTCCGATTGTACCGGGCGCGCGAGCGGCCTGCCGTCCGCATGCCGCAGGATTCGCCGCGCATGGGCGGGCAATCCCGGAGCATCCCGATTGTTACAGCCATAGCGAGAATCAATGGCCGGGACAGGCCGTTTTGCAGGACCACATTTTGATTTATGTATAATGCGGTTCATCACGCGTGATTTTCACGCGTTTCGCTGGTGTTCGAGCCCCGTCAGACAGGGGGCCATGAGCACCGTCAAAGCATCGGCCGCCGGGAGTCCGGCGGCGAATCCAGCACCGAGCGTTCGGTGCTCACGTCTTGTCCGGCCGGGTGCTACGCGCCCGCCGCGGCCTTGCTGCCGCAACGCCGGATGAGGCCTGTGCCGCCGTTCCTGTGCGTTGGCTGTTGCAACGCGCGCGAACGTGAAAGCCATGTTCGATGGCGGCATGTGGGGTCTGGTCAGGCTGCCGGGGACAGGTTGCGCCAGACGTGAAAACTAATCAGGACGGTTGCGGCAAGTACGATAGCCGCGCCCATGCAAGCCGCCTGCTCGCATTCGAGCGGGGCGTGCACGCATTTGCCGTCCGGGCCGCGTATCAACCGTTGTGAAGGAGCGGCCCGAACCAGAAGGCGACACGTCGATGAATTTTCGATTTCCGAGCCGATTCGGAACCTTGGCAGTATTTCTCGCGTTGACGGGCTGTGCCGTACCGCCCAGCCAGACGACCAGCAGCGCGAACCAGAAGAACGCGGTCAAGACGACCGGCGCCGCGAACGCGGACAACAACAAGTCGCAGATGAATTTCGATTCGGCGCTGGCATCGATGCCGGCCGCCGACAGCAAGGACGCGAAGAGCACTTCGCTGGCCGACGCGCAGCCGATCGACGGCGCCGACGTGTCCGATTTCCGTCAGAACGGCCGCGCATCGTGGTACGGCCGGGGCTTCCACGGCCGCCGCACCGCGAACGGCGAGCGCTTCAACATGAACGCGCTCACCGCCGCGCACCGCACGCTGCCGCTGTCGTCCTACATCAGGGTGACGAACCCGTCGAACGGCAAGTGGGTTGTCGTGAAGGTCAACGATCGCGGGCCGTACAAGCGAGGCCGGGTGCTCGACCTGTCGTACGCGGCCGCGAAGATCATCGGTCTCGTGCACGCGGGCACCGGGCGCGTGAAGATCGAAGGGCTGTCGCCGCAGGAAGCGCGCGAGGCGCGCGACGAGATGGTCGCGTCGAACTCGGCGAAGTAACGCGACGCGGATCGCCCCGCAGATGCAAAAAGGGCTGCCTTCGGGCAGCCCTTTGTCGTTCAGGCGCGGCGCTTTCCGGTGGTCCGGCGGCGGCCGTCGCTGCCGACCGGAGACCGGCCGCCGCGTTCTCAACCGTCCTTCAGCGCCAGCGCGCGCGCATACAGCGCGTTGCGCGGCGCGCCCGTCAGCGCGGCCGCGAGTTTCGCCGCGCTCTTCACCGGCACTTCCTCCAGCAGCAGCTTGAGCAGCGCATCGTGCGCGGTGTCGTCGGCCGCGCCCTTGTCGGCCGGCGCGCCTTCGACGACGAGCACGAACTCGCCGCGCTGCCGGTTCGCGTCGCCTTCGAGCCAGGTCAGCCCTTCGGCCAGGGTGCCCTGGAACAGCTGTTCGTGTAGCTTGGTCAGCTCGCGTGCGATCAGCAGCCGGCGCGCGGGGCCGAATGCGTCGGCGAGCGCGGTGACCGTCTCGACGATCCGGTGCGGCGCCTCGTAGAACACGAGCGCATAGGGATGCGCGGCCAGCGCCTGCAGCTCGGCGGCGCGCTGCTTCGCCTTCGGCGGCAGGAAGCCTGCGAACGTGAACGTGCCGGCCCAGTCGCCCGCGACGCTGAGCGCGGTGACGGCCGCGCTCGCGCCGGGCAGCGGAATCACCGCGAAGCCAGCCGCGCGCACCGCGTCGACGAGCCGCGCACCGGGGTCCGAAATGCCGGGCGTGCCGGCGTCCGATACGTACGCGACGCGCTCGCCGGCGCGCAGGTGCTCGATCACGCGCAGCGCCGCTTCGCGTTCGTTGTGCTCGTGCGCGGCGATGAGCGGTTTCGAGATCCCGTAGCGGGTGAGGAGCTGGCCGGTGTTGCGGGTGTCCTCGGCCGCGATGCGGTCGGCGAGGCCGAGCACATGGAGCGCGCGCAGCGTGATGTCGGCCGCGTTGCCGATCGGCGTTGCGACGATGTAGAGCGCGGCGGCCGGGTAGTGCTGCGTGTGCGCAAGTTCAAGGAGGGAAGTCATGGCGGGCAACGCGCGCGGGCGCGGCGCAAGCGGAACAAGGTCGGCATTGTGCCACGGGGCGTCGTCCGGATCGCCCGGCGGCCGCCGCGATCCGCTGCGCGCGGACGCGCAGGCAACGGCGCGTGGCGACAACTTTTCCGGCGCGGTGCGATCCAAGTCGGTCGGTGCGGCGTTCGAGGCACGGGCGCGGCAGTTCCTCGAACGCCGCCAGCTCGCGTTCGTCGCAGCGAACGTGACGATGCGCGGCGGCGAGCTCGATCTCGTGATGCGCGAGCCGGATGGCATGCTGGTCTTCGTCGAGGTGCGCGCGCGGCGCAGCGTCCGGCATGGCGGTGCGGCGGCGAGCATCGGCTGGCGCAAGCGCCGGCGGCTCGTCGCGGCCGCACAGCAGTTCTGGGCGCGGTACGGCGCCGGCGCGCCGTGCCGCTTCGACGTGGTCGCGTTCGAAGCCGGGCAGCTCGTGTGGCTGCGCGACGCGTTTCGTATCGACGACGTATAGCGACGACGTATCGCCGCGAGCTGTGACGAGATGTAAAGAGTTCTTGCCAGGCCCCCGGACGAGGCCCCGGAGTACGGTAAACTCGCCGCACCCATGATGTCGCGCGATGTCCATCACGCGTTGTACCCGGTCAGGAATCGATGTCAGTCGAACGTATTCAGCAACATTTCCGCGCTAGTGTCGCGCTTCACCTCGAAGCCGCCGACGCGCTGTCGCTGCCGATCGCAGCCGCGGTCGACGCGATGTTCGCCGCGCTGGCGAACGGCAACAAGATCGTCGCATGCGGCGACGGCCCGTCGGCCGCCGCCGCGCAATACCTCGCCGCGTCGCTGGTCGGCGGCTTCGAGCGCGAGCGGCCGGGCCTGCCCGCCATTGCGCTCGGCACCGATGCGTCCCACGCGGGCCTGACCGGTGCGGCGGCGCCCGAGCAGCTGTTCGCGCAGCAGGTGCGCGTGCTCGGGCAGACCGGCGACATCCTGCTGGTGCTCGACCCGACCGGCGCGTCGCCGCGCGTTCTGGCCGCCGTCGACGAGGCGCACGAGCGCGAAATGACGGTGGTCGCGCTGATGGGCGGCAGCAGCCATGCGCTCGCGGCCGCGCTGTCCGACACCGACATCCCGATCAGCGTGCCGGCCGAACGCGCGGCGCGCATCCAAGAAGTCCATCTGCTGACCATCCACTGCCTGTGCGACGGCATCGACGCGATGCTGCTGGGTGAGGATTGAATGAAGGAGAGCCGTCGATGAAACCAAGCCGCGTCAAACAGACGCTCGTCAGAACCACGCTGCTTGCCGCGCTGACGGCGGGGCTCGCCGTGTCGCTGCAGGGCTGCGTGCTCGGGGTGCTGGGCGCAGCAGCCGGCGGCGGCGCGCTGATCGCGACCGATCGCCGCACGCTCGGCGCGCAGACGGAAGACCGCGAGATCCAGGTCAAGGCGACGACGCAGATCAACAGCGGCCTGCCGGACCAGGCGCACGTGAACGTGACCGTGTTCAACCGCCGCGTGCTGCTGACGGGCGAGGTGCCCGACGATGCGTCGAAGCAGCGCGCCGAGGCCATCGTGCGCGGGATCAACAATGTGAACGGCATCGTCAACGAGCTGGCGATCGGGCCGGCCAGCTCGCTGTCGGACCGCGCGAACGACTCGTACCTCGAAGGGCGCGTGAAGACCGCGCTGATCGGCGAGAAGGGCATCTCGGCGAACAATTACAAGGTCGTCTGCGAGCGCGGCAATCTCTACCTGTTGGGCCTCGTGACGGTCGACGAAGGCAACCGCGGCGCGGAAGTCGCGAGCCAGGTGCCGGGCGTCGAGAAGGTCGTGAAGGTGTTCCAGTACATCAAGCCGCAGGATGCGCAGGCACTGCAGGCGGCGACGCCCGCGAGCGGCGCCGCTGCGACGTCGGCCGCGCCGGCGGACAATGCGACGGTCGGCGCCGTGCCCGACACGTCGGTGACGTCGACGCCGCTGCAGCCGCCCGCGCCGATCTCGAATTCGAGCAACGTGCATCCGGGCAACCCGAAGGCGGTGCCGCAATGAAGCTGAAGCACTGGATGCAGGGCGCGGTTGCCGCGGCGCTCGTGGCCGGCACGTTCGGCGCGGTCGCGCATGCAGACGTCGGCGACGGCCTCAAGGTCGCGCGCGGCAATGCGTGCATGGGCTGCCACGCGGTCGACCGCAAGCTGGTCGGCCCGTCGTTCAAGGACATCGCGGCGCGCTACAAGGGCGACCCGCAAGCCGTGGCGAAGCTGTCGAAAAAGGTGAAGGAGGGGGGCTCCGGCGTGTGGGGCGCGATTCCGATGCCCGCGCATCCGCGCATGAGCGATGCGGACGTCCGTTCGGTCGTCGAATGGGTGCTGGCGGGGGCGCCGTCGAAGTAACGACGCCTGTATCGACACCTATTGCCAAGCGCGCAAATGCGTGTGTATGATCAATATCTGTTGGGGCGGTAGCTCAGCTGGGAGAGCGTCGCGTTCGCAATGCGAAGGTCGGGAGTTCGATCCTCCTCCGCTCCACCAACAGATTTCGAAGGGCTCGATCGCAAGATCGGGCCCTTTTTGCTTGGTCAGCGCGGCGCCGATGCCGGCCGAGTTCCACCTCTGTGGTGGGTGGCATTGCCCGCCGCCCGCCGCCCGCCGCCCGCCGCCCGCCGCCCGCCGCCCGCCGCCCGCCGCCCGCCGCCCGCCGCCCGTCGTCCGCCACCGTCAGTCGTCACCCCCGCCCGAAACTCGGCCTTTTCGGATCGTAAGTCCACCCCGGCACGAGATACCGCATCGCAACCGCGTCGTCGCGCGCGGTGCCGCCGACCTGCATGTACAGCGCATGCGCGGCTTCCACCTGCGCCATGTCGAGCTCGATCCCGAGGCCCGGCCGCTGCGGCACCGCGACCTTGCCGCCGACGATCTCGAGCGGCTCGCGCGTGAGCCGCGCATCGCCTTCCTGCCAGATCCAGTGCGTATCGATCGCGGTGATCGCGCCCGGTGCGGCGGCCGCCGCATGCGTGAACATCGCGAGCGACACGTCGAAGTGATTGTTCGAATGCGAGCCCCACGTGAGCCCCCAGTCGCGGCACAGCTGCGCGAGCCGCACCGAGCCCTGCATCGTCCAGAAATGCGGATCGGCGAGCGGGATGTCGACTGCCTGCAGGCGCACCGCGTGATCCATTTGTCGCCAGTCGGTCGCGATCATGTTGGTTGCGGTCCTGATCCCGGTCGCGCGGCGGAATTCGGCCATCACCTCGCGTCCCGAATAACCGGCCTCCGGCCCGCACGGGTCTTCCGCGTACGCGAGCAGGTGGCCTTGCCCGCGGCACAGCGCGACCGCCTCGTCGAGCGACCACGCGCCGTTCGGGTCGAGCGTCACGCGTGAATCGGGAAAACGGGCCTTGATCGCGGCAATCGCCTCCATCTCGTCGGCGCCCGCCATCACGCCGCCCTTCAGCTTGAAATCGGCGAATCCGTAGCGTTCGACCGCCGCCTCCGCCTGCCGCGCGATCGCCACGGGCGTCAGCGCCTCCTCGTTGCGCAGCCGGAACCACGCATCACGCGCGCCGGTTTCGTCGCGATACGGCAGGTCGGTGCGGCGCCGGTCGCCGGTATAGAACAGGTACGCGAGCATCGGCACCGCGTCGCGCTGCTGGCCTTCGCCGAGCAGCGCCGCGACCGGCACGTCGAGGTACTGGCCGAGCAGGTCGAGCAGCGCGGCCTCGATCGCGGTGATCACGTTGTCGAGCCGCAGGTTGATCTCGTGCGGCTGCCGCAGCACGGCGGCTTCGCCGGCCGATGTCACCTCGTGCCGGATCGCGCGGCCGGCCGCCGCACCGGTGCCGGACAATGCCGCGCGCACGGCATTGAGCGTCGCCTGATAGCGCCCGATCGGCTGGCCGACCACGAGACCGGTCATGCGCTCGAGCGCCTGCCTGATCCCTTCGCCGCCCGGCACTTCGCCGACGCCGGTGCGCCCGCTGCTGTCGGCGAGGATCACGAGGTTGCGGGTGAAGAACGGCGCATGCGCGCCGCACAGGTTGAGCAGCATGCTGTCGCGCCCGGCGACGGGGATCACCTGCATGCGCATCACCAGCGGGGTGCCCGGCGTCGGGCCGGCGCTGCGGGGGTCGGACATCGCTTCGCTCCTGATTGCTGTTTGTGCTGTTTGTGCTGCTTGTGCTGCTTGTGCTGTTTGGCGCGGGCGGCCGGGCGTGCCGGCGCGAGCCCGCATCGTTCATTCCAGCTCGACGCGGCGGATCTCGCCGACGACGAACACGTAACAGATCACCGCGACGAGCGCGTGCGCGACGACATAGACGAGCGCGCCGTTGAACGAGCCGCTGCGATCGACGATGTAGCCGATCGCGATCGGCGTCGTGATGCTCGACAGGTTGCCGCAGGTGTTGAGCAGCGCGCCGCTCAGGCCGGCGATCTGGCGCGGCGCGGTGTCGGCATTGACGGCCCAGCCGAGCGCGCCGAGCCCCTTGCCGAAGAACGACAGCGCCATGAACAGCACGACGAGCACATGCGATTCGGTGTAGTTGCAGACCACCATCGACATCGACAGCAGCATGCCGATGACGATCGGCACCTTGCGCGCGACCGACAGCGACAGGCCGCGCTTCAGCAGCGCATCGGACACGACGCCGCCGAGGATGCCGCCGAGAAACCCGCACACGGCCGGGATCGACGCGACGAGCCCGGCGTTGAGGATCGACATCCCGCGCGCCTGCACGAGGTAGACGGGAAACCACGTGATGAAGAAGTAGGTCAGCGCGTTGATGCAGTACTGCGCGACATAGACGCCGATCAGCATCCGGCTCTTCAGCAGCGCCTTCACGTGGCGCAGCTGCGGGCCGCCGTCGCGCTGGCCGGTCGCCTGGTCGATGTTGACGAGCGCGCCGCCGTCGGCGAGATAGTCGAGTTCGGCGCGGTTGATGCGCGGGTGGTCCTTCGGGTCGTACACGGTGCGGTTCCATACCGCGACGAACGCGAAGCCGAGCACGCCCATCACCGCGAACACCGACTGCCAGCCGAACGCGTGCACGAGCCAGCCCATCAGCGGCGCGAACACGACGGTCGCCGCATATTGCGCCGCGTTGAAGATCGCCGACGCAGTGCCGCGCTCGGGCGCAGGGAACCACGCTGAAACGATCCGGCTGTTGGCCGGGAACGACGGCGCCTCGGCCGCGCCGACGCAAAAGCGCAGCGCGAACAGCAGCGCGAACGCGGCGCCGCCGCCGAAGAAGCCGATCGCGCCCTGCAGCAGCGTAAACAGCGACCAGAAGAAGATGCTGAACGCGTAGACGATGCGCGACCCGTAGCGATCGAGCAGCCATCCGCCCGGCAGCTGCGCGACGACGTACGACCAGCCGAACGCGGAAAAGATGAAGCCGATCTGCACATGGTTCAGGTGCAGCGCGCGGGCGAGGCTCGGGCCCGCGATCGAGATCGCGGCGCGGTCCGCGTAGTTGATCGTCGTGACCGCGAACAGCGCGGCCAGCACGACCCAGCGCACGCGGGTGCGCACGGCCGTCGCCGACGCGGACGCCGGCAACGCGTGAAGCGGATTCATGATGTCTCCTCCGAAAACGGAAGGGGCCGCGGTGCGGCCGGCGCGTCGGGCGCGCTCGATCTCGTGTCGGTACTGCCGGCCGGCGGCGCGGATCAGGCGGATGCCCGCCGCCCGCGCGTCGGCCGGACGCCTCTAGCGTCGCCGCGACGCGCGACGATCGAGAGCGTCAGGGGCATTCTTGCATGGCGAATATTCCGCTTTCATGCCAATTCATGACTTGATCGATGCAAATTTTGAATCGCTGTTCGGCGCGCGCCGCTACGCCGGTTCCGGCGTCGCGGCGCGCGGCCCGGCCACGTGCTGCACGAGGAAATCGACCACGGCGCGCACGGCGGGCAACTGGCCGCGGCGGTGCGGCATCAGCAGTGTCGTGGTCACCTGGCCGGCGTGCCATGCGGGCAACACGTGCACGAGCGCGCCCGTTCGCAGCGCGTCGCCGGCGATCCAGTCCGGCAGGCACGCGATGCCGAGGCCGGCGACGGCCGCCTGCAGCAGTACCGTCGATTCGTCTGCGTGCAGGCGGGGGCGCGGCGCGATCTCGACGCTGTCGGTGCCGCGGCTGACGCGCCACGGGGCGGATTGCAGGTTCGGATACAGGCCGTCGTGCTGCGCGAGTCCGGCCGGCTCGGCAGGTTCGCCGCACCGGGCAAGATAGGCCGGCGATGCGACGAGGATGATCGGCGAAACCGCGAGCGGGCGCTGCACCAGCGCGGAGTCGGGCAGCGGCGCGAAATGGCTGCGCACCGCGATGTCGAAGCCTTCCTGCGCGAGATCCACCAGCCGGTCGCCCGCATGGATCTGGAGCTGCAGCTTCGGATGGGCGGCGGCGAACGCCGGCAGGCAGGGCGCGAGGAAATGCTGCGCGACGGGCACCGAGCTCGTGATGCGGACGACGCCGCGCGGCTCGGCGGCCTGCCGCAGCACCGCGTCCCGCGCGCTTTCCGCCTCGATCACCGCCGCGCGGGCATGGATGAAGAAGTCGGCGCCGACCGGCGTCAGCCGAAAGCTGCGCGACGTGCGGTGCACGAGCCGCGCGCCGAGTGTGCGCTCGAGCTCGGCGACCCGCTTGCTCACCGTCGATTTGGGCAAGTCGAGCAGGCGGGCGGCCGCGGACATGCTGCCGGCTTCGACCGCCTGCACGAAGAGATAGAGATCGTTCAGATTCACCGGTCAGCGTCCACAAGGAGAAACGACGGGTTTCGATTTTACCGGCTACAGAAGCATCGTTCGAAATGCGAGCATTCGAGCTCCTTCAATCACCTGGATATGTCCGATGTCTCCGATCCTTTTCTACGGCGTTCCCGCCGGCTGCTCGTTCGGCTCGATCGTCGCGCTCGAGTGGGCTGGCCGTCCGTACCGGCTCTCGCGCATCACGATGCCCGGCCTCGTCACGAGCGACGCGTTTCTGACGCTCAACCCGGTCGCCGAGACGCCGGCGTTCATCACCGAGGCCGGCAACGTGCTCACCGAGAGCATCGCGATCCTCGGCCATATCAGCGCGGACGCGGCCGGCACCGGTCTCGCGTTCCGGCAGGGCACACATGACTTCGACCGGCTGAACCGGATGCTCGCGTATCTCAACACCACGTTCTTCAGCGCGTTCGGCGCGCTTTGGCACGTGTACGAGCACGGCTGCGCAGGCGCGGAGAAGGAGGTGCTGCAGGCGTTCGGCCGCAGCCGCGTGATGAAGGCGCACCGGCAGCTCGAAGCGATGCTCGGTGACGGCCCGTGGCTGCTCGGCCGGCAGCGCACGCTCGCCGACGCGTATTTCGCCGGCCTGGCCCGCTGGGCCGATTATCACCAGGTGTTCGACAGCGCCGCATTCCCGCGCATCGCCGCGCTGCGCGCACGGCTTGGCGATGATCCCGGCGTGCAATTTGCACACGCGATCGAGGACGAGCGAGCGCTGCCGGCCTCGACGGCGTTCGAAGGGCACGTCGCGCTCGATGCCGCGCTTGCGCTCGCCCGGCTCGCGCCGGCCTGACGGCGGGCGGCAGGCGGCAGGCGGCCTCAGCGCGCCCGCAGCGCGTCGACGATATTCATCCGTGCGGCGCGCAGCGCCGGCAGGAAGCCGCCGATCAGCCCCATCGTCAGCGAGAACAGCAGCGTCTTCACGACGATGGCCGGCGTGAGCACGAAGCGGAACGACAGGTCCGAGAAAGTCTGGAAATTGGTGGTCGAGAACGACGCGAACTGCATCAGCGCCGCGCAGCCGAGCCCGGCGACGCCGCCGACGAGGCCGAGCAGCAGCGCCTCGAGCAGGAACGCAGCGAGCACGTTCGCGCGCTTGAAGCCAAGCGCGCGCAGCGTGCCGATTTCCGCGACCCGGTTGGCCACCGACGCGTACATCGTGATCATCGCGCCGATCATCGCCGCGATCGAAAAGATCGACGACAGCGTGATGCCGAGGATGTTGATGAAGGTCGACAGCGCGCGCGACTGGTCGCCGTAGAACGCCTGCTCGCGCTTGGCCTCGTCGGCGAGCCGCGGATCGACGTCGATGTCCGCCTTGAAGCGCGCGAACTCGTCGGGCTGCGCGATGCGCACGATCATCGACGAATAGCTGGTGCGCCGGAACGACTGCATCAGCTGGTCGACGTCGCCCCAGATCTCGGAATCGAAGCCGCTGCCGCCGGCGTCGAAGTGGCCGACGACGGTCCAGTCGCGCTGCGCGAAGCGCAGCCGGTCGCCGATCTGCGTGCTGCTGAAGCCTTTCGCGATCGCGCTGCCGACGACGATCTCGGACGACCCTGCGTTGAACATGCGCCCGGCCGTGAGCCGCACGCGCGGGCGCAGCCCGACGCCCGCCGGCGACACGCCGCGGATCACGACGTTCGACGGCTTGCCGGTCGCGGTCTTCACGAGCGAGATCAGCACCACCGCCTCCTTCGACGCCAGCGGCCGGCCGTCGGAGCCGAGCGCGACCGACGGATGCGTCTCGATGGCGTTGGCCTGCCTGTGGTCGATCGCGCTCTGCACCTCGGTTTCCGCACCCTTGCGGATCACCACGACGTTGTCCGGCTCGCCGGTCGACACGAGCGTCTTCGTGAGGCCCGCGTCGAGCATCAGCACGGTCGCGAACACGAACACGACGAGCGCCATCCCGCCCGCGGTGAGCACCGTGGTGAGCCGGCGGGCCCACAGGTTGCGCGCGATGTAGGCGAGCGGAATGGCCATCGCGGCGCCTAGCCGATCGCCCGCAGGCCTTCGACGACGCGCACCCGCGCCGCGTGCCACGCCGGCACGAGCGCGGCCGCGACGCCAACCGCGAGCGAGCAGGCGGCCTGCAGCGCGATCGTCTGCGCGGACACGTTGAACACGGGGAACACGCCGCCGGTCGCCCGCTTGAACAGGTCCGCCGCCGGCGGCATCGCGAGCATGCCGAGGCTGCCGCCGATCGCGGCGATCACGAGCGATTCGCCGAACACGAGCAGCGCGAGGAAGCCGGGGCGGAAGCCGAGCGCCTTGAGGGTCGCGTATTCGGTCGTGCGCTCGCGCGCGCTCATCGCCATCGCATTGGCCATCACGGCCATGATGATCACGATCACCACGTAGGACACCACGCGGATCGCCGCGATGATCTGGTTCGACATCGCGACGAAGCCGAGCTGGAACGCCTGCTCGGTTTCGGTGAGGGTCTCGGCAAGCGAGTTCTTGAACACGGCGTCGACGTTGCGGGAGATCGCGGCGGCGTCGTCCGGGTTCGCGATCCCGAACACGTACACGCCGACCTGGTCGGCCTGCCGCGGCGTCGTCTTGCGCACCCGCTCGTTCAGATAGTCCCAGTGGAAGATCAGCTGCCGCGTGATCGTCGATTCGTCCCGTCCGTCCAGGATGCCGCGCACGACGAATTCCCAGGTGCCGGGGTAGATCGTGCCCTTGATCGGGATCACGTCGCCGACCTTGAAGCCGAACTGGTTCGCGAGCTGCCGGCCGATCAGGCAGCCCTTGCGGTCGCGCTGGTAGTCGGCGCGCTGCTGCGCGGGCAGGATGAACTCGGGATACAGGTCGAGATAGTTGTCCGACACGGCGAACTGCGCGAAGAAGTTCTTCGGCTCCCGGTAGATGCCGCCGAACCAGTTCGAGCGGGCGACGATCGTCACGCCGTCGACGCCGCGGATCCGGTTCTCGTAGCTCACCGGCAGCGGAAACACGAGCGAGATCGCGTTGCGCGTGACGAGCCGCGCATTGGACGCCGCGGCGGCGCCCGCGTACCACGCGTCGACCACGGTGTGCAGCAGGCCGTACGCCAGCACCGCGACGGTCAGGCCGAGCACGGTCAGCAGCGTGCGCAGCTTGTGCCGCAGCGCGTTGCGCACGATCAGCTTCAGCGCGTACATCGCGCGGCTCCGCGAGCGCGTTCAGCCGGCCTGCCCATTGATCAGCTCCCCTTTTTCCAGATGCACGAGCGCCTTTGCCGCGCCAGCCGCATGCGCGTCGTGGGTCACCATGATGATGGTCTTGCCGAGCTCGGCGTTCAGGCGCTGCATCAGCGCCAGCACCTCGCCGGCGGACGCGCGGTCGAGGTCGCCGGTCGGTTCGTCGGCGACGATCAGCGCCGGGTCGGTGATCAGCGCGCGCGCGATCGCGACGCGCTGCTGCTGGCCGCCGGACAGCTCGGACGGGTAATGGTCCATCCGGTTCGCGAGGTTCACCATGTCCAGCACCAGCTCGACGCGCTCGCGCCGCTCCCGGCGCGGCAGGTGCGTGAGCATCAGCGGCAGCTCGACGTTCTCGAACGCGGTGAGCACCGGCATCAGGTTGTAGAACTGGAAGATGAAGCCGACGTTGGCGGCGCGCCAGTCGGCCAGCGCCGCTTCCGCCAGCCGCGTGATGTCGAGGCCGCCCACGCGCAGCTCGCCGCTGTCCGGCCGGTCGATGCCGGCCACCAGGTTGAGCAGCGTGCTCTTGCCGGAGCCCGACGGCCCCATCAGCGCGACGAAATCGCCTTCGCCGATGTCGAGCGTGATGTCGGTCAGCACCGGCACGGTCTGCACGCCGCGCCGGTACGATTTCGCGACGTGGCTGATCTCGACGATCGGGGCGGGCAGGGAGGGCATCGCAGGGGGTGACGCGTTCACGCTATTTCTTCGCGACGGTCACCTTCGCGCCGTCCTTGAGCTTCGCGCCCGGCGCCAGCACGAGCGTGTCGCCCGCCCGCACGCCGCGGATCGCGACGAGTTCGCCGATCCGCGCGCCGGTCGTCACGGCCGTCTCGCGCACGGCGTCGTCCTTCACGACGAACACCACCTGGCGGCCGTCGCGCTCGGCGACCGCGCCCGCCTGCACCGCCGTCACGGGCTGCTTGTCCTGCGCCGACACGGGCTTCGACAGGAACGCGATCTTCGCGCTCATGTCCGGCAGCACGCGCTCGTCACGATCGACGAAGCGCACCTTGACCAGCACGGTCGCCTTCGAGCGGTCCACCGTCGGCACGATGCGCGACACGCGGCCGGCGAAGCGCTGGTCCGGCAGCGCATCGAGCAGGATTTCGCACGGCTGGTCGACGCGGATCCGCGCGATGTTCGATTCCGCGACATCCGCCTCGACCTCGAGCGTGTCCATGTCGGCGATCGTCACGACCGCACCCTTGCTGTCCGACGCGGACGAGAATGGCGTGATGTTGTCGCCGACGTTCGCGTGCTTTTCGAGCACGACGCCGTCGAACGGCGCGCGGATCGCGGTCTGGTCGACCGCGACCTGCGCGGCCTGTGCGTTGGCCTCGGCCGACGCGATCGCGGCGCGGTTGCTGTTGACGGACGCCCGCGCCTTGTTGACGCGCGCGAGATCGGTGTCGTACTGCGCGACGGGCACCGCGCCCTTCGGTGCGAGGATTTCGGTGCGGTGGAACGCGATTTCGGCGTCCTTCAGCTCGGCCTGCTGCAGCGCCAGGTTGGCCTGCGCGACCTTGACCTGCGCCAGCGCCTGCCCGAGCGCGGCCGCGACGTCGCGGCTCTCGAGCCGCGCGATCACCTCGCCCTCCTTCACGCGCGTGCCTTCGAGCACGCCGAGCCATTCGACGCGGCCCTGCGCCTTCGACGCGACCGCGGCCTTGCGCTGCGGCACCACATAGCCGGTCGCGTTGAGCATCGTGTCGTTCTGGAACGGGTAGGCGGTGGTCACGGTGGTCGTCTCGACCGCCGGTCGGCCGGTCAGCGCGATGCCCGCACCGATCGCCGCAGCGGCGAGCGCGGCAATGACCGCGTAGCGGAGCCACGGGCGCCGCTGCGGGACGGTCGCGGCCGGCCGCCGGTCGATTTTCAACCTGTCCAGATTGTGATCAGGCAATTTGGGATGTCTCGTGCCGGCAGCGCGTCAGCGGCGCGGCACCGTGCGGCAGGCACCTCGACCGATCGCGATCCGGTTTCCGGGGAAAGGGACGGATGGAAGCCAGTATAGCGTCGCCGCGACGGCGCGCGAGCGCGCTTGTCGGGTGGCGCGCACGCATGCCGTGACGCCGATCATGGCCGGTCCGGTCCGACGGCGCCGGCGCGTCAGGGAAAGCCCGGATGCCACGGGCCGCCTGTCAACTCACTGCAAACACGGTGCGTTATGGAGCCAGTGGGTCAGTATTCGTCAGGGCCGGAACGCGCAAGCCGACCAGCCCGGCGGCGACCGGAACCTCCGGCGCAGCTGGCGCTCCGATGCGGATGCCTCGCATCTTTTCATACCGATACATTTGATTTTTTCCCTGTTTAAGGAAGAACGATGAAGAAGACGCTCGCTTCGATCATGACCGCAGCATTCGCACTCGCATCGGTTTCGGCATTCGCACAGGCTTCGGCGCCGGCCGCCGAAGCACCGGCCGCCGCATCGGCGCCGATGAAGAAAGATCACACCAAGCCGAAGCACCAGCTGAAGCAACACGGCTCGGTGAAGGGCAAGGCGAAGGCCGCTGCAGCATCCGCCGGCGGCACGAACGACTCGGGCACGCAGAACTGAGTCGCCTCCCGGGCCGGTCATCCGGCCGGCAGTCGCAACCCCGCATGTTCCGGCACGCGGGGTTTTGTTTTTTCAGGCGCCGGGCGACACCGCGCGCATCGCGTCGACGACCATGCGCATGCGGCGCCAGTGCGAGCCTTCCCAGAACACCCGCTGGCATACGTCGCACGCGGCGAAGCGCCGGTGGCGCTGCCGGACGCCGGCCGGCACCCGCGCGGCAGCGTCGTCCGCGCTGAGCGGATGCAGCGGCGCGTTGCAGCGCAGGCACAGGCGGAATGGCCGCATCTGCGGCGCGAGATCGAGCCGCACGAACAGTTCGCGCAGCTGCGCGGCGGGCTGCAGCGCGTGCAGGTAGCAGCCGCGCGCGACCGCGCGCCGCTTCAGCAGCTCGCGGTCGCGGGTGAGCACGACGCGGCCGTCGCACGCGGCGAGCTCGGCGATCGTGTCGTCGCTGAAATGATTGTCGTAGCAGGTGTCGAAGCCGGCGAGGCGCAGCAGTTGCGCGAGGCCGCCGAGGTGAGCGTCGGCGACGAAGCGCCATTCCGGGTGCGCCGGCGCTTGCGCGCCGTCCGGCAGCGGCCGCGCGCGTTCCGGGTAGATATCGACGCTGTCGCCTTCCGCGAGCCGCCGGTCGAGCGGCGCCGGCAGGCCATTGATGCGCAAGTGCCCGACTTCCGTATGCGGGACGCCGAGCGCCTCGACCATGTGCTTGACGCTCGCCTCGGGCGCGCACGCGCGGGCAATCGCGCGGTCGCGCTGCGTGCGCGCAAGGAACGCGTTCAGTTCGCCGTGGAAACGGAAGGTCGCGGTCGCCATTCGCGCAGTATCGCATCGTGCGTGGCCGCCGTGCCTGCAAGTTGCGCACAACTGTGTTTAACTCCGGGCTTCACTTGTCGAAGGAGCGAGCGATGGATCTCGGATTTATCGGGCTGGGCGAAATGGGGCTGGCGATCGCGGCGAACCTGCTGAAGGCGGGGCACGGGGTGCGGGTCTGGAACCGGTCGCGCGAGCGGGCCGCGCCGCTCGCCGACCTCGGTGCGCAGGTCGTCGACACGCCTGCCGACGCGTTCCACGGCGATGCCGTGTTCTCGATGCTCGCGGACGACGCGGCCGCGCGCGCGGTCTTCGACGACACGTTGCTCGCGCAGGCGCCCCGCGGGCTGATTCATGTGAACATGGCGACGATCTCGGTCGCGCTCGCCGAATCGCTCGCCCACGCGCACGCGGAGCGCGGTCTTCACTACGTCGCCGCGCCGGTGATGGGGCGGCCGGACGTCGCGGCGGCCGCGCGGCTGACGATCATGGCGGCCGGCCCGGCGGAAGCGATCGAGCGGATGCAGCCGGTGTTCGACGCGATCGGCCAGAAAACCTGGCGCTTCGGCTCGCTACCGCAGCACGCGAACGTCGCGAAGCTCGCCGCGAATTTCACGCTCGCGTCGGCGATCGAGACGCTCGGCGAAGCGTCGGCGCTGCTCGCGGGGCATGGCGTCGCGATGCGCGATTTCCTCGACGTGATCACGAGCAGCGTGTTTCCGGGGCCCGTGTACGAAGGCTATGGCGGCATGATCGCCGAACGGCGCTACGAGCCGGCGCGCTTCAAGGCGCGCCTCGGACTGAAGGACGTGCGGCTCGCGCTCGAGGCCGGCGACGCGGTGTCGGTGCCGCTGCCGGTCGCGAGCCTCGTGCGCGACAACCTGCTCGACGCGCTCGCGCACGGCGGCGGCGAGCTGGATTTCGCGGTGCTCGGCGAAGTGGCGTCGCGCCGCGCGGGCCGCTGACGTTGACGCTGCGGGACAAACCCGCACCGCACGCGGCATAATCGTCCTTTCGTTTTCCTTCAGGCAGAGGCCGTGATGAATTTGCACACATGGTGGCTTTTCGTGGCGACGGTGTTCGTCGTGTCGGCGATTCCGGGCCCGAACATGCTGCTCGTGATGACGCACGGCGCCCGCCACGGGCTGCGGCGTTCGTCGTCGACGATGGCCGGCTGCCTGACCGCGCTGGTGCTGATGCTGTCGGTGTCGGCGGCCGGGCTCGGCGTGTTCCTCGAGGCGTGGCCGGCGATGTTCAACGCGCTGCGCTTCGCCGGTGCCGCGTATCTGATCTACCTTGGCGTGAAGGCGTGGCGCGCGCGGGTCGACGACGCGCCGGCCGCCGACGTCGAATCGGTGCCGCGCCAGGCCGTGGCGGCGTCGCGCTGGGCGCTGTTTCGCAACGGCTTCCTCGTCGCGGGCAGCAATCCGAAGGCGATCCTGTTCGCGGCCGCGCTGCTGCCGCAGTTCATCAACGCGGCCGAGCCGACGCTGCCGCAGTTCGGCGTCCTGGTCGTCACGTTCGCCGTGATCGAAGTGAGCTGGTATCTCGTCTATGCGTCGTTCGGCACGCGCATCGGCGCGACGCTGAAGAGCCAGAACGTCGCGAAGGCGTTCAACCGGCTGACGGGCGGCCTGTTCGTCGGCTTCGGCGCGATGATGGCGCTGGTTCGTCACTGACCGGCTTCGGTCCGCACGCCTGTCGTTGGCGTGCGCCGGCCCGGACGCCCCGTCCTCGCGAGAGGGCGGGGCGTTCGTCTTTCACGGGCGCGGTTCCGGCACGGCCACGGTGCTGGCATGTCGGCCCGAGACCAGGCCGAACAGGCCGGCTGCGCTGGTGAACGCGAGCGCGACGCAGCACACGCCGTGCCAGCCGGCCCACGCCCATGCGCTGCCCGCGAGCGCCGCGCCGGACGCGCCGCCGACGAAGAAGAGGCCGACGAACAGGCCGTTCAGCCGGCCGCGCGCAGCGGGATTCAGCAGATTGATCGCGCGTCGGCCGAGCGTCTGGTCGGTGATGACGCCCGCGTCGAGCAGCGCCGCGCCGGCGACCAGCAGCGCGAGCGCGGCACCGCGATGCGCGTGCGCATCGAAGCCGCCCCAGCCTGCGGCTGCGACGCCGATCGCGACGAGCGCGACGAGCATCGTCGCATGCGCGATCCGCAACGCGGCCGGGCCGTGGCCGCGGTCGCCGGCCCAGCCCGCGAGCGGCGTGACGATCGCTCCGCTCGCGCCGGCGAATGCGAACAGCGCGATCCCGTGCAGCCCGAACGCGAACGGCGGCTGGGCGAGCCGCAGCCCGATCGCGGTCCAGAACCCGCTGAACGCGGCCATCCCGAGCGCGGCGGACAGCGCGTGCCGCCGCAGCAGCGGCTCGTCGGCCAGCAGGCGTCCCATCGATGCGAGCAGCGCGCGGTAGCCGGCCGTCGCGTGTGGCCGTCGCATGGGCAGCCGGAACGCGAGCACCACGGCGATCGCTGCGTTCGCGGCCGCCGCGACGCCGTAGAACGCACGCCAGCCGGCCGAGCCGGCGATCAGGCTCGCGAGCGGCCGCGACAGCAGGATGCCGAGCATCAGGCCGCTCATCACGTTGCCGACCGCGCGGCCGCGCTGCGCATCGGGCGCCATCGACGCGGCCATCGGCACCAGCATCTGGATCACGCTCGACGCGGCGCCGGCGACCAGCGTCGCGAGCAGGAATACCGTGCCCGAGCGCGTAATGGCCGGCAGCGTGAGCATTGCCGCGCAGACGGCGAGCGTCGTCACGATCAGGCGGCGGTTTTCCAGCAGGTCGACGAGCGGCACGAGCAGCACCAGCCCGATCGCATAGCCTAGCTGCGGCAGCATCGCGACGAGGCCGGCGAGGCCCGGCGGCAGGTGCAGGTCGGCGCTGATCGGGCCCGTCAGCGGCTGCGCGGCGAACAGGTCGACGACGATCACGCCGACCGTCGCGGCGAAGAACAGCGTCATGCCCGCGCTCAACGCGGGTGTCGTGCCGCCGGACGGGGGCGCGGTGGCGGGGCAGAGGTCGGCAGGGCAGGTCATGGTCAGCCGGAGGGAAGGTGGAAAGTGCCCATCGTAGGCGGTTGATGTTTATGCGACAATTGAAATATGTCTATCATGATTATGCGAGTTTGTTTTGAATACGCGCGATCTACAGGCATTCGTCGCGGTGGTCGACAGCGGCTCGATGGTGGCCGCGGCGGCGAAGCTCCATCTGACGCAGCCGGGCCTCACGCGGCGCGTGCAGAACCTCGAAACGCTGCTCGGCGTGCCCCTGCTCGAGCGGCAGAGCAAGCCGCTGAAGCCGACCGCCGCCGGGCGTGAGGTCTATGCGCTTGCGCGCAACGTGCTCTGCGCGGTCGACACGCTGCTGGCGGTCGGCTCGCCGGACAGCGAGCCGTCGGGCGAGCTGCGCATCGGCGTGCCGCCGTTCCTGTCGGAGCTGGCGCTCGAGGGGCCGATCGACCGGCTGCGCGACGCATTTCCACGGCTGACGCTGCGGGTGACGGCCGGCTGGTCGCCGGCGCTGTTGCAGAGCGTCGAGCAGGGCGCGCTCGATGCGGCCACGGTGATGATGCCGGCCAGCGCGACGCTGCCGGACGCGCTGACGAAGACGCTGCTCGGCATGCAGCCGGCCGTGCTCGTCGCCGCGCGCAACTTTCCGCTGCCGGAAGGGCCGCTGACGCTCGACGCGCTGTCGCGTTTTCCGTGGGTGCTGAGCCAGGACGGCTGCGGGATGCGTTCGGCGCTGAGCCGCGCGCTCGGCGCGGCCGGGCTGCCGTTCGACGTGGCGGTCGAGGCGTTCGGCTCGGATTTGCAACTGTCACTCGTCGCGCGCGGCACCGGGATCGGCATCGCGTCGCCGGCCGCGCTCGCGCGGAGTGCGCATCGGGACGCGCTGCGGGTCGTGCAGACGTCGGGGCTCGAGACGCGGATCAACATCTGGCTCGTGCACGGCGCGCTGCCGGGCCGCCTGATGCGGCCGATCGCGCTGCTGCGGGACACGCTGGCCGACGTGCTCGACCGGAAAAATCTGATAGGGTCAGAAGAGAAGGCGGATTAGAGCAGGTCTTCGAGGGAAAATCCTTATTTTCTCTACGGAAATGTTGCGTTGCGGAAACTGTTTCGCTATAGTTGCACCTGTCTCCTCCATGTCTCCTCTGATATGGATTCAGCCCGCCTCTTCAGGCGGGCTTTTTTTCGTCCGTTTTTTCCCGGCCGTCGTCAGAACTTGTACGACATCGCGACGTAGCTGATGATCGGATCGGCCTTCAGGTCCGATTTCGATTCGGACAGCACCGTGCCGTCGGCCGCCTTGATCGTCACTGTCGACGTCGTCTTCAGCGGGATGTAGGTCACCGACGCGACGAGCCCGAAATGCTCGGTGATGTTGTACTGCAGGCCCGCGTTGAACACCGGCTGCCACGACGACGACGCCTTCGCCTCCACCGACGTCACGCCCGGCTTGCCCGCGCCCGCCGCGAGAATCGCGCCGAGGTTGTCCTGCGTCTGCTTGATGAAGTTCGTGTTGAGCTGCAGGTCGCTGAACCAGTTGTACGACACGCCGAGGCCGAGGAACGGCCGGAACTTCGCGTTCGCCTGCGCGAAGTAGTACTGCAGGATCACGGCCGGGCTCCATTGCCGCACGCTCTTCACGATCGGGTTCACCGAGCCGAGCCCGATGTTCTGCGTGCCGAGCGCGCCGGCGGGGCCGGGCGGCTTGATCGTGCCCTGGGCCGACACCTTGAACACCGGCGGCACGCCCGCCACCGACGTGACCGCGATGTGGTCGGTCAGGAAGTGGCTGACCGTCAGGCCGACGGTGTCCGCGCCGCTCGTGTGCAGCCCGGTGCCCGGCGACGTGAACGACGCCGGCAGCCGCAGCGGCGTATTGATCGGCGTCGGCGCAACGTTGGTCGTCATCGGCGTGCTGCTCTGCTGCGGCATCACGTGAAACCAGCCGAGCGTGACGACGTTGCTGCCGGCGCTTTGCGCGTGCGCGGCGAGCGGGGCCAGCGCGGCCAGCGTGGCGGCGGCGGCCGCCGCGCACAGAAGGGTTTTCTTCATGACGGCCTGTCTCCGCTTATTGGACGAACGCGCCGATCGTGAAATACGGCGTCGATCCGGCGTTGTCGAGGAAGCCGAACACGCCGCCCGTGAAGATGAACTTGCCGGTCGGCGTCGTGCTTCCCGAGCCCGAATGAACCGTGGTGACCGTGCCCGGCACCTTCTGCGTGTAGTCGAGATCGAGCGCGGTCGCGAGCGACGCCTGCGACGCGTTGAACGGATCGAGCAGCGTCGCCTGGGTGTTGATCAGCGCGGTGGTCCGGTAGTCGAACTGGCTGTCGACGCCGATGTACTCGCCGTTCTGCGAGCCGACCGCGATCGCCGTCTGCGGCGCGAGGATCGAGATGCTCGATTCGTCGTCGGCGGTGAGGCCCGGCACGCCATTGCCGTCGGGCGTCGGGTTCGGGTTCGCGACGCCGGTGCGCACGAGGATCGGCACGAGCTGGTTGCGCAGCTTGCCGACGATCATGAAGCCCTTGCCTTGCGGCAGCGTCGACAGCGTCGGCTTCAGCTGGCTCTGGTAGTTGTTGGTCTGGAACGCGCCGCTGCCGTCGGCCGACTGCGCGAAATTCGTGCCCGGCTGGCGGCAGGCGCCCGCGAACTGGCCCGTCGTGTCGCACTTGGTCCACGTGCCGTCCGCGTTGATCGTCACCGTCGCGTCGATCGATGCGGGCGCGAAGTTCTGCGACGGCACCTCGCCGAAGCCGACGTGGCTGTACTTGCCGGCGACGTTCGCGAGGTTGGTCTCGATCGCCGAGAAGCCGATGAACGGGTAGTACGGGAACTTCGTATCGGGCACCGCGGCCTGGCCGAGCACGCCGCCGAACTGGATTTCCTTGCCGGGGATCGTGCCGCCCGCGACGCCGTAGCCGACGAAGATGCGCGCCGGGCGCGTCGCATCGAGGCTCGCGCCGTTCAGGCGGAAAGCGCACTGGTTCAGCTTGTTGGTCGGCAGCAGCGTTTCCTGCGTGAGCGTGCCGCTGTCGACGGTGCCCGCGCGCGTCGGCGTGACGGTGCCGGTCGTGCGCGGAACCGGCGATTCGACGTAGGTGACCTGCCAGGTCATCTTGGTCGTGTCGAGCTGGAGCTTGACGAGTTCGCCACTGCCGGCGCCGCCCGTATAGACGGTGCTGTAGTCGAGCGTGGCAGGGCAGAGACGGTCCTCGACGAGCGGCGGCGGATTGTCGCCTCCGCTGCCGCCGCATGCCGAAAGAAGGGGCGCGGCACATGCCGCCGCCAGAATGAGGTTCCGCTTCATGATGCTCCTCCAGGATTTGTCTTGTGTGGCGGCCGGCTCCCTGTCGGCCGCTTCTTGGTTGTGCTTTGCCCTGCCGGCGCCGTGCCGGGCGCCTCTCGTTCGTTGCCGCGGCGGCGCGCGCCGCGGGGTTGCCGGCCGTTTTCCCGCTATTTGCTGATCTGCGCGCCCACGCCGAAATACGGCGCCGACGACGTGCTCGCGTTCGCCGACGTCGACGTGACGCCGCCGTTCACGGTGCCCTGCACGAGCGCCGCATACAGCCCGCCCGTCGCGATCATCACGCCCGATCCCGCGGCATAGCTCGCGCCGGCCGGCGGAATCGTCGTCATGTTCAGCAGGCCCGGTGTCGTCTGGCCGTAATCGAGCGTGAAGCCGTCTTCCGCGGCTTGCGTCGTCGGGTTCACGAACGTGCCGTTCGCGCCGCGGATCAGCGCGGCCGTGTACTTGAAGTTCGAGTCCGCGCCCGCGTAGCCGCCGTCGAAGCCGCCCGACGTGAGTGCCGTCGCGCTGCCGAGCACCGCGATGCCCGATTCGTCGTCGACCTTCGCGTCGGCATGCAGCGGCGGCGTCCCGAGGTTCACGTCGCCGGTGCGCACGATCACGGGGACCGTCGCGCCGTTCAGCTGGCCGATCACCATGTGCGCGGTGGCCGACTTGCCGGTCGCGCCGATGAGCGGCAGCTGCGTCTGCGGCAGGATCTGCGGCGCCTTCGTGCTGTCGAAGTAGCCGCCGTTCGCGCTCGTCTTCCACGGATCGCCGGTCGTCTCGCAGCCCGACGCGCCGCTTGACGTGCACGCGCCGTTCGCATCGAACGTCTCGCTCGAGTTCGTGCCTTTCGTCGCGTAGTTGCCGGACGGCACGAGGTGGTAGATCAGCGCGTTGTACGTGCCCGGCAGCTTCGTCAGATCCGTCGTCGTGCTTGCGAAGCCGAGGAACGGATAGAAGTCGAAGTGACGGTTTGGCACCTGGCCGATGTTCTGTGCAATGCCGGGGATGATCGTCAGCCCGCTGTACTGGATCGTCGCGCCCGGAATGCCGCCGCCCGCGACGCCCATGCCGACGAGCAGCATCGGCGGGTTCGCCGGGTTGAAGTCGGCGGCCGTCGAATAGGCCGAGCCGTTCCCGGCCGTGCCCGCGCCGGGCGTGAGAATGAACGCGCAACGGGTCTGTTCGGCGGTCGGCAGCGTGCCGGTCGGCGGGTGCATGACCTTGCCGGTGATCGTCGTGCCGACGCGCGTCGGCGTGACGGTGCCGGTCGTCAGCGGGATCGGGGATTCGAGCCACTTGAGCGTGTAGGTCATCGCGACCGCGTCGATGTTGACGCTGACGATCTCGCCGCTACCCGCGCCGCCGAGATACGTGCTCTTCACGATGTCGGCGTCGGCCGGGCACAGCGCGCCATTGACGGGCTGCGACGGTGGCGGCCCCTGCGTGCCGCAGCTGGAACCGGAACATTGGGGGGCTTCGATCGGGGCAGGCGAGCCGCCGGAATCCCCCCCACCACAGGCAACGAGCAAAGGGGCAATGGCAAAGGCCGTTGCCACCCCCTTCGATAAGGCGTGCGACATGCCGCTGTCTCCAATCGTTTAATTGTGCGAGCTAATGTCGCTGCACGGATTTTTGCTGTCAATTGATGAACTCGTCTAAAAAAGACGATTGAAACAGCGGGTGCTGATTACAGCCTGACGGAGAGTGGATTTCAGTAAGAATTAAAACGCCGCGCTGGCCGGAGATGGGCCGTGGAGTGGCCTGCGCGCGACGTGCGCGGCACGGCCTGACGCGCACGCGCGTATATCGGCAGCGTTTAAAGCGGCGGTATCCGGTTTATCCCTATTCGGGATTGACTGGATATAAGCGAGTCGGGATTAATGGCGCGGCAATCGCGCAATGGAAAGCTTGTAAATAATTGTAAATACGTGCGCGAATACGCGCTTATTGCTTATTGCGGTTAAATAAAAAGCCGGCCAGCGGCCGGCTTTGCATCGCGTGCGATGATGGTCAGCGCTCGAGTCAGCGCTTGAGGCCGGTGTCCTCGGCCACGCCGATGTTGAGGTTCATGCACTGGATCGCGGCGCCCGATGCACCCTTGCCGAGATTGTCGAGACGCGCGACGGTGACGAAGCGCTCTTCATTGCCGAACACGAACAGGTCGACACGGTTCGTGTCGTTGTTCGCCTGCACGTCGAAGAAGCCGGCGTCGAGGTTCTCGTCCGCATTGAACGGCGCGACGCGCACGAACGCTTCGTCCGCATAGTATTCGGCGAAGATGCGCTGCGCGTCCTGCGGCGTGGTGCGCTTCGCGAGCTGGGCCGGCGTGAAATACGTCGTCACCGCGAGACCCTTGAGGAACGGGCCGACGATCGGCGTGAAGATCGGCGCGTTCGCGAGGCCCGTGTGCGCGGCCATTTCCGGCAGGTGCTTGTGCGCGAGGCCGAGCGCGTACGGGCGCGGGCTCGCGAGCTTGTTCGCCAGCGCGGGATTCTCGTAGTCGGCGATCATCGACTTGCCGCCGCCGCTGTAGCCGGTGATCGAATGGCTGTGCGCGGCGAACGTCGGCGCGACGACGCCGGCGTCGACGAGCGGACGCATCGCGAGCACGAACGCGGACGCGTGGCAGCCCGGCACCGCGATGCGCTTCGACGTGCGGATCTTCTCGCGCTGCGTGCGCGCCAGCTCGGGCAGGCCGTACGCCCAGGCCGGGTTCGTGCGGAACGCGGTGCTCGCGTCGATCAGCGTGGTGTCGGGATTTTCGACGAGCGATGCCGATTCGCGCGACGCGACGTCGGGCAGGCACAGGAACGTAACGTTCGACGCATTGATCAGGCGGCGGCGCTCGTCGACGTCCTTGCGCTTCGCTTCGTCGATGCGCAGGATTTCGATGTCGCTGCGTGCGGACAGGTATTCGAAGATCTTGAGGCCGGTCGTGCCTTCCTGGCCGTCGACAAAAACTTTTGTGCTCATCTCGCTCTCACTGAAACGGGGCCGCGGCGCTCGCACGCCGGAAAGCAGCCATTTTAAGACGTCATGGGGCGGGCCTGCACCGCGCGAGGCGAAAAAAAGAGACGGTCTGCGGGCCGTCTTGTGTCCCTTTGCCGGGGAACGTGGTGCAGCGCGGGGCAGCGAGCCGTCGCGTCGGCGACGCGCCGGCCGGACGCCTTCGCGGTGTCGATGTCGCCGGGCAACTGCGCCTCGTCCTGCGACGCATCCGCCGGCTACTGTCCGTAGCTGACCGTGAGCGTCGCGGTGCCGAGCGTCTCCGTATCGATCTCGTGCTCGAACATCGGCGCCGGGCGGCCCTGGCCGATGCGCAGGTCGGCGCTCTTCAGCGCATAAACGGTGATCACGTAGCGATGCGGCTTGCCGGGCGGCGGGCACGGGCCGCCGTAGCCGTCGACGCCGAAATCGTTGCGCGCCTCGCTCGCGCCGATCCGCCGCAGGAAGCCCGACGCGCTCGCATCGGCGGGCAGGCTCATGACGGTGGTCGGGATCACCGCGACGGCCCAGTGCCACCAGCCGTGGCCCGGCGCGTCCGGATCGACCATCGTGACCGCGTAGCCGCGCGTGCCGGGCGGCGGGTTGCGCCACGACAACTGCGGCGAGCGGTTCGCGCCTTTGCAGTCGCCGCGGTCGAAGACTTGCGCGGCGCCGACGCGGCCGCCGGACGTCAGGTCGCTGCTCGTGACGGTGAACACGGTGTCCGCATGCGCGGGCAGGCGCGCGAAGCCGACGGCGCAAAGGAGGGCGAGGGCGAGCGGGGACAGGCAACGCAATGACGCAGGCGGAGCGATCTGGCGACCCACATGCATATGGCGCTTCTCCCGTCACGTGCGCCGGGCCGCCGGGCCCGGCATCGTTTGTTGTCGCGAAGGTGATTGCGGCGATGGGTCAAGTCTAGCATTAGGGTTCGATGAGCGATGCAGGCAATGACGCATCGTCGTCATCGGTTTCCCGGTGTGCGGACGGGCGGCCGGCGACGGGAGCCGGCAACTGCGGGCAACGGCGGACAACGGCGGGCGAAGGAGGGCGAAGGAGGGCGAAGGAGGGCGAAGGAGGGCGAAGGAGGGCGAAGGAGGGCGAAGGAGGGCGAAGGGCGTGCGGCGAGCGCCGGTGCGGCGCCAGGTTCAGGCGAAAAAAAAGCCGCCCGCCAGATGGCGAGCGGCTCGTCGAGCCATGCGGCCGGCGGTCCGCCGGCGCGGCATTTACTCCTGGGCGCCCGTCGCGCCGCCGTGCGCGGCCGACCATTCGGCCGGCGCGTGCAGGAACTTCTCGACTTCGTCGAGCGTCTTCGTCTCGAAGTAGCCCGATGCCTTCGCGACGCGCAGCACGTCCCACCAGGTCGCGAGCGCGTGCAGGTCGACGTCGATGTCCTTCAGGACCGACACGCTTTCCTTGAAGATGTTGTAGTGGAACAGCACGAAGCAGTGGTTCACCGTTGCGCCGGCGGTGCGCAGCGCGTTGACGAAGTTGATCTTGCTGCGGCTGTCGGTCGTCAGGTCCTCGACGAGCAGCACGCGCGAACCTTCTTCGAGATGGCCCTCGATCTGCGCGTTGCGGCCGAAACCCTTCGGCTTCTTGCGCACGTACTGCATCGGCAGCATCATCCGGTCGGCGATCCAGGCCGCGAACGGGATGCCGGCAGTTTCGCCGCCCGCCACCGCGTCGATCTGCTCGAAGCCGACGTCGCGCAGGATCGTCGCTTCCGCCATTTCCATCAGGCCGCGGCGCACGCGCGGATACGAGATCAGCTTGCGGCAGTCGATGTAGACGGGGCTGGCCCAGCCGGACGTGAAGATGAACGGCTTTTCGGCGTTGAAGTGCACCGCCTGCACTTCGAGCAGGATTTTGGCGGTCGTGTCGGAGATCGTCTGACGATCGAAGCCTGTCATGGGCATTCCTTGGATGGTGAGCGAGGAGCGGGCGCGGGCCCGATGGCGCAGCAAGGGGAACCCGCCCGCGGGGGCCGGGGCGCGACCGGGAAGCCGGCCGCATTGCTGCGCGCGTAGCCCGCTATTTTACCCGATTCGGGCTGATTTTCGACGGGCATCACGCGCGTTCCCGGCGGCGCGCACCACATGTGGAACAAACGGGGCCTGATCTTGCGGATGCGTGATGCGTGCAATGCGGCGCGCAATGCGGCATTGCTTAACGCGCGTCATCGGTGGGGTGTACACTAGGCGGCCCATTAGAAAACGTTCAGTACTTTGTACTTTTCTCTTGCCACCCGCCAAGGTTCGATGGCGTGCCGATCCGGCGCGCCGCGGCCGTCGCAGTCGACCATCCCCTCGATCCACGCAGACGCGGCTCCAGGTGCTGTGTACTGAACAGTCAATTTCGCAAGTCTCTCGCAGGTCAATCATGGACGAACAACTGAAGCAGGCCGCTCTCGCTTATCACCTGAACCCGAAACCCGGCAAGATTTCGGTCACCCCGACCAAGCCGCTGTCGAACCAGCTCGATTTGTCGCTCGCGTATTCGCCGGGCGTCGCGGCCGCGTGCGACGCGATCTACGCCGATCCGCTCGACGCGCAGAAGTACACGTCGCGCGGCAACCTCGTCGGCGTCGTGACGAACGGCACGGCCGTGCTCGGCCTCGGCAACATCGGCCCGCTCGCCGCGAAGCCGGTGATGGAAGGCAAGGGGTGCCTGTTCAAGAAGTTCGCGGGCATCGACGTGTTCGACATCGAACTGGCGGAATCCGACCCCGACAAGCTCGTCGACGCGATCGCGATGCTCGAGCCGACGCTCGGCGGCATCAACCTTGAAGACATCAAGGCGCCGGAGTGCTTCTACATCGAGCAGAAGCTGCGCGAGCGGATGAAGATCCCCGTCTTCCACGACGACCAGCACGGCACCGCGATCATCGCGTCGGCCGCGATCCTGAACGGCCTGAAGGTGGTCGGCAAGAAGCTCGACGAGGTGAAGCTCGTGTGCTCGGGCGCGGGCGCGGCGGCCATCGCGTGTCTGGACCTGCTGGTGAAGCTCGGCCTGTCGAAGGCGAACATCCTCGTCGCCGATTCGAAGGGCGTGATCTACGAAGGGCGCGGCAATCTCGATCCGTCGAAGCAGCGCTATGCGGCGACCACCGACGCGCGCACGCTCGCCGACGCGATCGTCGGCGCCGACGTGTTCCTCGGCTGCTCGAGCGCGGGCGTGCTGAAGCAGGACATGGTCAAGACGATGGGCGACCGTCCGCTGATCCTGGCGCTCGCGAACCCGGAACCGGAAATCCGCCCGGAAGACGCGAAGGCCGTGCGTCCCGACGCGATCGTCGCGACCGGCCGTTCGGACTACCCGAACCAGGTCAACAACGTGCTGTGCTTCCCGTTCATCTTCCGCGGCGCGCTCGACGTCGGCGCGACGACGATCACGGAAGAGATGAAGCTCGCGTGCGTGCGCGCGATCGCCGAGCTGGCGGAAGAAACCGACCAGAGCGAGGAAGTCGCGAAGGCGTATGAAGGCCATTCGCTCGAATTCGGGCCGGAATACCTGATTCCGAAGCCGTTCGACCCGCGCCTGATCATCAAAATCGCGCCGGCCGTCGCGCAGGCTGCGATGGATTCGGGCGTCGCGACGCGTCCGATCCAGGACATGGACGCGTACCGCGAGCAGCTCGGCGCGACCGTCTACCGCACCGGCATGGTGATGCGCCCGGTGTTCGCGACCGCGAAGAAGGCCGCGGCCCGCATCGTGTTCGCCGAGGGCGAGGACGAGCGCGTGCTGCGCGCTGCGCAGTTCGTGCTGCAGGAGAAGATCGCGAAGCCGATCATCGTCGGCCGTCCGTCGGTCGTCGAGATGCGCTTGCAGAAGATCGGCTCGAAGCTGAAGGCCGGCGTCGATTTCGAGATCGTGAATCCGGAAGATGACACCCGCTATCACCGCTACTGGCAGGCGTACCACGAGATCGGTGCGCGCGACGGCGTGACGCCGGAAGTCGCGAAGGCGGCCATGCGCAAGTTCAATACGCTGATCGGCGCGATGCTCGTCCACCTGGGCGACGCGGACGGCATGATCTGCGGGATGATCGACACGTACCACAGCCACCTGAAGTTCATCGAGCAGGTGCTGGGCCGCGCGAAGGGCGCCGAGCACTTCGCCGCGATGAACCTGCTGATGCTGCCGGGCCGCAACCTGTTCCTGTGCGACACGTACGTGAACGAGGTGCCGAGCGCCGAACAGCTCGCCGACATGACGATCCAGGCCGCGGCCGAGATCGAGCGCTTCGGCATTACGCCGAAGGCCGCGCTGCTGTCGAACTCGAACTTCGGCAGCGCGCCGTCGGCGTCGTCGCGGCGGATGGCCGAGGCCCGCAAGCAGATCGTCGCGCGCGCGCCGCACCTCGAGGTCGACGGCGAAATGCACGGCGACGCGGCGCTGTCCGAAGTGGTCCGCAAGGCCGCGTTCCCGGGCACGACGCTGACCGGTGAAGCGAACCTGCTGATCATGCCGAACGTGGAAGCGGCGAACATCGCGTACAACCTGCTGAAGATGGTCGGCGGCGAAGGCGTGACGGTCGGCCCGCTGCTGCTCGGCGCGGCGAAGCCGGTGCACATCCTGACGCCGGCCGCGACCGTGCGCCGGATCATCAACATGACGGCCGTTGCGGCCGCGAACGTGAATACGAAGTAACGCGCTCGCGCTGACCCGCCGCGCCGTGCCGAAACGCACGGCGCCATGCAAAACGCCACGGAACCAGCGTTCCGTGGCGTTTTTTTATGGTGAGCCGCCAACTGCGGCGGCCGGCGCCGGTCCCGCGCGCTCCGTCATCCCGTCACGCGACCTGCTGCCGGCCCTGGCCGCCCGTCGGCGAACGCCACTGCGCGAGCAGCGCGTCCCACTTCTGGCGCACCGCGCGCAGGTTGTTCTCCTTCACATGGCCGTAGCCGCGGATGCCGTCCGGCAGCGCCGCGAGCTGGAGCGCGAGCGGCTGGTTGACGGCGTTCAGCTTGCCGACGACTTCGCCGATCAGTGCCTCGTACTCGCCGATCAGCGCGCGCTCGGTGCGGCGCTCGTCGGTGCGGCCGAACGGATCGAGCCCCGTGCCGCGCAGGAACTTCAGCTTCGCGAGCATCCGGAACGCGGACATCATCCACGGGCCGTAGGCCTTCTTCACCAGGTGGCCGTGCGCGTCCTTCTTCGCGAACAGCGGCGGCGCGAGGTGGAACTTCAGCTTCCAGTCGCCTTCGAACTGCGCGGACACGCGGGCGAGGAACGCCGGATCGGACTGCAGCCGCGCGACCTCGTATTCGTCCTTGTACGCCATCAGCTTGAACAGGTTGCGCGCAACCGCCTCGGTCAGCAGCTCCTGCGCAGTGTCGCCGTCGGCCAGCGCGCGTTCGGCGGCGCGCACCTTGTCGACGAACGCGGTATAGCGCGCCGCGTAGGCCGCATTCTGGTACGCAGTGAGGAACTCGGCGCGCGTCGCGATCAGCGCGTCGACCGACTTCTTCGTGTGCAGTGCGATCACCGTCGCGCCCGGCTGCGCGGCACGCGCGTCGCCAGCCGCGGCCTGCTGCACGCTCGCGAGGTCGTGCGCGGCACGGCGGCCCCAGTCGAACGCCGCACGGTTCTTGTCGACCGACACGCCATTCAGCTCGATCGCGCGCTCGAGCGACGCGAGCGTGAGCGGCAGCCAGCCTTTCTGCCACGCGTAGCCGAGCACGAACGGGTTCGTGTAGATCGCGTCGCCGAGCAGCGCGACTGCGAAGTGGTTCGCGTCGACGATGTCGACCGCTTCGCCCGCCGCCGCGCGGATGTCCTGCTCGGCCGACAGGCCCGGGAACGCCCAGTTCGGGTTCTTGATGAACTCGGCGGTCGGCGTCTTCGCGCTGTTGACGACCACGCGCGTCGCGTCGTGCCGCATCCGCGACGTGCATTCGTCGCCCGCCGTGACGAGCGCGTCGCAGCCGATCACGAGGTCGGCTTCGCCCATCGCGATCCGCGTCGCGTGGATGTCGGTCGGCGCGTGCGAGATCTGCACGTGGCTCATCACGGCGCCGCCCTTCTGCGCGAGGCCCGTGACGTCGAGCACGGTCACGCCTTTGTTCTCCAGGTGCGCGGCCATCCCGAGCAGCGCGCCGATCGTGACGACGCCCGTGCCGCCGACACCCGTGACGAGCACGCCGTACGCGCGGTCGATCGCCGGCGGCGCCGGTTCGGGGATCGGCGCAAGTGCGCCGCCGTCGACCGACACGGCCTTCGGCTTCTTCAACTGGCCGCCTTCGACCGTGACGAAGCTCGGGCAGAAGCCCTTCACGCACGAGAAGTCCTTGTTGCAGCTCGACTGGTTGATCTGGCGCTTCGTGCCGAACTCGGTCTCGAGCGGCTCGACCGACAGGCAGTTCGACTGCACCGAGCAGTCGCCGCAGCCTTCGCACACCGCATCGTTGATCACGACGCGCTTCGCCGGATCCGGATACGTGCCGCGCTTGCGGCGGCGGCGCTTCTCGGTCGCGCAGGTCTGGTCGTAGATCAGGATCGTCGTGCCTTCGATCTCGCGCAGCTCGCGCTGCACGTCGTCGAGCTGGTCGCGGTGATGGATCGTGATGCCCGGCGCGAGCAGCGCCTTCTTGTCGTCGTACTTTTCCGGTTCGTCGGTGACGATCACGATCTTCTTCGCGCCTTCGGACGCGAGCTGGTGCGTGATCTGCGGCACCGTCAGCACGCCGTCGACCGGCTGGCCGCCCGTCATCGCGACCGCGTCGTTGTACAGGATCTTGTAGGTGATGTTCGCCTGCGACGAGATCGCCGCGCGCACCGCGAGCAGGCCCGAGTGGAAATAGGTGCCGTCGCCGAGGTTCGCGAACACGTGCTTCTCGTCCGTGAACGGCGCCTGGCCGATCCACGGCACGCCTTCACCGCCCATCTGGCTGAAGGTGCTCGTGCTGCGGTCCATCCACACGGTCATGTAGTGGCAGCCGATCCCAGCGATCGCGCGCGAGCCTTCCGGCACGTTGGTCGACGTGTTGTGCGGGCAGCCCGAGCAGAACCACGGCTTGCGTTCGGCCGTCACGTGCGGCTTCGCGAGCGCGCTTTCCTTCGCGTTGATCACCGCGATCCGCGCGGCGATGCGCGTGCGCACGTCGGACGGCAGCTCGAACTTGTCGAGGCGCGTCGCGATCGCCTTCGCGATGATCGCGGGCGACAGTTCGTAATGCGCGGGCAGCAGCCAGTTTCCCATCGGCACCGACCATTCGCCGCCGGCGCCGTCCTTCTCGTCGAACTTGCCGAACACGCGCGGACGCTGCGTATCGGGCCAGTTGTACAACTCTTCCTTGATCGCGTATTCGAGGATCTGGCGCTTTTCCTCGACGACGAGGATCTCTTCGAGCCCGCGCGCGAACGCCTGCGCGCCTTGCGCTTCGAGCGGCCACACGCAGCCGACCTTGTACAGCCGGATGCCGATGCGCGCGCAGGTTTCGTCGTCGAGGCCGAGGTCGGTCAGCGCCTGGCGCACGTCGAGGTACGCCTTGCCGCCCGTCATGATGCCGAAGCGCGCGTGCGGCGAATCGATCTCGATGCGGTCGAGCTTGTTCGCGCGCACATACGCGAGCGCTGCGTACCACTTGTAGTCGAGCAGGCGCGCTTCCTGCACGAGCGGCGGGTCGGGCCAGCGGATGTTCAGGCCGCCGTCCGGCATGATGAAGTCCGACGGCAGCACGATCTCGGTGCGATGCGGGTCGATGTCGACCGATGCCGACGATTCGACGACGTCGGTCACACACTTGAGCGCGACCCACAGGCCCGAGTAGCGGCTCATCGCCCAGCCGTGCAGGCCGAAGTCGAGGTATTCCTGCACGTTCGACGGGAACAGCACGGGCAGGCCGCAGGCCTTGAAGATGTGTTCGGACTGGTGCGCGAGCGTCGACGATTTCGCCGCGTGGTCGTCGCCGGCGAGCACGAGCACGCCGCCGTGCTGCGACGAGCCGGCCGAGTTCGCGTGCTTGAAGACGTCGCCGGTGCGGTCGACGCCCGGGCCCTTGCCGTACCACATGCCGAACACGCCGTCGTGCTTCGCGCCGGGGAACAGGTTCACCTGCTGCGAGCCCCACACGGCGGTGGCGGCGAGATCTTCGTTGAGACCGGGCTGGAAAACGATCTGGTGGGCGGACAGGTGCTTCTTGGCCTTCCACAGCGACTGGTCGAGGCCGCCGAGCGGGGAGCCGCGATAGCCGGAGATGAAGCCGGCCGTGTTCAGGCCGGCGGCGCGGTCGCGTTCCTGCTGGAGCATCGGCAGCCGCACGAGCGCCTGGATGCCGCTCATGTACGCACGGCCGCGCTCGAGCGTGTATTTGTCGTCAAGCGTGACGGACTTCAGCGCAGCTTCCAGGGACGCGCGTTGGTCTGCGTCTAGCGGGGCGTTCATTGATGTGTCTCCTCCACCCGGTTTGGGATCGCCAAAACTTCCAGCGCGTCGGCATCTTGTGGACGCGTCGGCAGTGGCCGGCATATTGGCCGGTTTCAGCCGATGGTAGCACTGGGATAAACCCGCCGCTCACCGTCAAAATTGCCGCGGAGGCCCGCCTGTGAGCAGAATTTGCGCGTTACAGCATGTAAAAGCATGTAAAGCCGCTCACGTCGTCGGTCAATTGCCGTTAATCTGGCCGGCCTGTCGGAGGTGCCCGCATACGTCGATCGTTGTGACGAAAGCGGAGAGGCGCCGGCAGTTCAACAGGAGGTGCCAATGAACACACGTCATATCCAGAGTTTCCTGATCGTGTCCGCCGCGTTTTTCGCGATGACCGGCCCGGTGCACGCGCAAGGCGCGAGCGCACTGGCGGCAGCCGGCACGCGGATGCGTCAGATCGCGCCGGCGCAGGTTGCCGCCGCACAGCCGTCGAGCGCGCGCATCGTCGCGCGCGCGGCAAAGGCGCGTTGATCCGACCGCGCGGCCGTCGCGCCGCGCCGATGCGAAAAAGGGAAAAAAGGGCGGGAATCGTGAGATTCCCGCCCTTTTTTCATCTGCCGGGCGCCCGCGTCGGCGGGCGCGTCCGTGCGTGGTGCGTCAGGCCTTGTCCTGCACGACGCCGCGGCGGATCTGGTCGAGTTCGATCGATTCGAACAGCGCCTTGAAGTTGCCTTCGCCGAAGCCCTGGTTGCCCTTGCGCTGGATGATCTCGAAGAAGATCGGCCCGATCTGGTTCTCGGTGAAGATCTGCAGCAGCAGGTCGTCGTGTGCGCCGTCGATCAGGATCTTGCGCTTCTTCAGTTCTTCGAGCGGCTCGCCGTGGTCCGGCACGCGGCGGTCGACGAGTTCGTAGTACGTGTCGATCGTGTCGAGCAGCTTCACTTCCTTGCTGCGCAGGCCGTCGACCGCACGATAGATGTCCGATGCGCCGAGCGCGATGTGCTGGATGCCCTCGCCGTGATACGCGTCGAGGTATTCCTGGATCTGGCCAGCCGTTTCCGAGCCTTCCTCGTTGATCGGAATGCGGATCTTGCCGCACGGCGACGTCATCGCCTTCGACTTCACGCCGGTGACCTTGCCTTCGATGTCGAAGTAGCGCACTTCGCGGAAGTTGAACAGGCGCTCGTAGAACTCCGCCCATTCCTGCATGCGGCCGCGGTGGACGTTGTGCGTCAGGTGGTCGATATAGGTGAGGCCGTGGCCGACCGGGTTCGGGTTCGCGCCCGGAATCGGCTCGAAGTCGACGTCATAGATGCTGATGTCGCCGATCGCGCCCGGCTGCGCGCCGTTCTTGCCGCGCCAGCGATCGACGAAGTAGATCAGCGAATCGCCGATGCCCTTGATCGCCGGGATGTTCAGCTCCATCGGGCCTGTCTTGTTGTCGAAGCCCCACGCGCCGAGCTCGAGCGCATGCTTGTAGGCCTTCGCGGCATCCTGCACGCGGAACGCGATCGCGCAGATCGACGGGCCGTGCAGACGTGCGAAGCGTTGCGCGAACGAATCCGGTTCCGCGTTGATGATGAAGTTGATGTCGCCCTGGCGGTACACCGTCACGTCCTTGTGGCGATGACGCGCGATCGCGGTGAAGCCCATCCGCTCGAATAGCTGGCCGAGCGCCTTCGGGTCCGGTGCGGTGTACTCGATGAATTCGAAGCCGTCGGTGCCGACGGGATTGTCCCAGGTGGGGATCTGCATGTATGTCTCCAATGTCGACCAGAGTGAGTGCTTTAGCGCTCGTGTCGACCGGTAGCCGTGCTTCAGCGCTTGCTCCGGTTCCACGCTTCGCACTCCGGTCCCATGCCACGGTTGGGTCGCGCCGCGACGTGCGCGATGAATGAGTGCGTGCGACAAAGTGTAGCGGCGGACGCGGAGCGGAAACTTGCGAACTTGATCGCGCGTGACTACGATGGCGCAATTTCTAGTCTCGAATTCATGCTTGGGAGGCAGAAGATGGCGCAAGTCGAATTGGATGCCATCGACCGGCGGATTCTCGCGATTCTTCAGGAGAACGGTCGCCTGTCGAACCAGGAGATCGCCGAGCGGGTGAACCTGTCGCCGAGCCCGTGCCTGCGGCGGATCCGGCGCCTCGAGGAGATCGGCGTGATCACCGGCTACGTCGCGCTGCTGAACCCGCAGAAGCTCGGGCTCGACCTGCTCGCGTACGTGAGCGTGCGGCTCGAGAAGCGGGGCGGGCTCGCGCCGGTGCGCGTGGACGAAACCTCGGCGCGCGCCGGCGCAACCCACGCGGATCTGTTTCGCGCGGCGGTGCAGGCGTGGCCGGAAGTGGTCGCCTGCCATGCGATGACGGGCGACATGGATTACCTGCTGCGGGTGCAGGTCGAGGACATGGCGCATTTCTCCCGTTTCGTGCAGGAGCAGCTGCTGCACCATCCGTCGGTGATCGACGTGAAGACGAGCTTTTCGCTCGAATGCTTCAAGGAGACGACGGCGCTGCCGATCCGCTCGATGCGGTAGCGCGCGACTCGGCGTCGGGCGGCGGGATCGGCGATCGGGATTGCGCGGGCGGTCCCGCGAACGAACCGGGCGCGCCGCGCGGGCGCGTGGCCCGGGCGAACGCGGCCCGATCGACTGGCGTCAGGCCGTCAGCGCGACGGGCATCAGCGATTCGATGAACTTGGACGTGCGGCGCGCCTGGCGCTTCATCGCATAGTCGAACACCGCGGCCTGCTCCTGCATCATCTCGGCGATGATCGTCGAGTGGTCGGCAGGCGGCAGCGACAGGTACGCATCGGCTTCGCCATACGCGTACTCGATCCGCATGCCGGATTTCTTCGCGATGTGCATCATCGTCGCGTTGCGCGACAGGAAATGCATGTACAGCACCGTCACGTGCGTATTGCGGCTGCGGATCGCCGCGCGCTCGAACAGCTTCGTGCCGACGCCGCAGCCGCGCGCGCTTTCGAGCACCGACACGCCGAATTCGGCGGTGCGCTTGTCGCCTTCCGCGGGCAGGTAGGCCAGATGGCCGACACCGATCAGCTCGAGCTCGCGATTGAACACACCGAACACGGTGTCGCGGCCGAAGTCGATCGTGCGGACGTAGTTCTCGATCACGTGGTCGGGCACCAGCTGGCCGAAGCGCAGCAGGCGGTCCTCTTCGTCGAGCGAGAGAAAGTGAGTGAGCATCTGCTCACGGTCTTTGGAAGCCAGTTCCCTGACGAGAACCGGCGCACTACCGGCGGTGCCGACGACATCGGCAGCGTCGTGGAATTGCGTGTTCATCGTGGGTTCCTCAATGTGTGACCGTACAGCGGGTTGTGCAATGCAACAGCATTGTACCCGACTGGCGGCTTCCGGATTGGGGAAAACCCGAATGCGATTTCGAGGGTAAATTCTAGATACGCTTAACTTAACACGCAAGTCATTGATTTTAAGCAGTTTTAAAATTGGTCGTACAAAATGTGTGGCAGGCGGACGTAGTGTGTCCGTTGCGCAACGCGTGCTGCTTCGCCGCAATCAGGCCGGCGAAGACAGCCCGCGCTCGATCATGTCGATCACCTGCTCGGCGAAGTCGCGGTAGCCGAGGCGTCCGCCCGGCTTGAGCCAGGTGAAGGTCCAGTTGATCATCCCGAACACCATCATCGTCACCGACGTCTGGTTTTCCTTCGAGATGCGGTCCGGAAACGCGCGCGCGAGCTGGCGCGCGAAGGCCGCGACGACGTCGCGCTGGCGGTCGAGCACGATCTCTCGCTGCGCGTCCTCGAGGTACTTCACGTCGTTGAGCAGCGCGACGTGGCGGCTGTGTGACGTCTCGTATTCGATGAGGAACGCGCGCACGAGCTCCGCGAACGCCTCGCGCTCGGTGAGGCCGCGCCGCTGGCTGCTGCCTTCGACCTCGGCGATGATCAGCATCAACCGTTTCGTGTAGCGGTCGAGCAGATCGAACAGGATTGCTTCCTTGCTCTCGTAATAGTGATAGAGGCGCGCCTTCGACGTGCCGCTCGCGGTCGCGAGGTCGGACATCGACGTGCTCGGGTAGCTCGTCTGAGCGAATTTTTCGGCGGCGAGATCGAGGATCTGCTCGCGCTGGGATTCATGATCGGGGGCTCGGGTGCGGGCCATGGTCGAATGCGGGGGATTAGCGGTGAGGGGCGGCGGCGCGGGCCGCGCGCACTTCGGCGGATCGAAGGTCGGAGTGGGTGTCGCCGCGCATCTCGAGACGGCCGGCCGCCGCAAGTTCGCGGCAGCGCCAGAACGCGATCTGGTCGCCGACGAACAGGCTGCCGTGCTCGATTTCGCCGATCACGGAGCCGACGACGGTCGCGACGTGCGTCCAGTCGTCCTGAAGCCGCGCCAGGATGCGCGTGTCGAGGTCGTCGTAGTGGCCGCTCTTGATCGTATTGCTGACCCAGTAGCGGAGTTCGGCGTCCAGGTGCTTGGCTTCCTGCCATTCGAGTGCGAGACGGCCGATGCGCAGCACCGAGATCGGCGCGGCTTCTGGCAGTTTCGCGCGCAGTTGAGCCGGCGAGAACATGCTGGTCACGCAAGCGCGGTCGGCGCGCGGTGAGCCCGCGCCGAGATCGGCGTCCGACAGCCGGACCTCGTTCAGGCGCTGCGGCACGTTGCGCAGATGGTACGCGACACGGCGCAGCAGCAGCTTGTCGCCGACGCTCGGCGCGTGCCAGACGACCACCTGGCCGGTATCCATCGCAAGCAGGTCGAGGCGCGCAAATTCGCGTTCGGCTTCCGCTTTCCAGTCGGGAATCGGGTCGCCGAGCACGCGCTGCCAGAACGCGGCGCGGGCATCCGGCGTCTCGTCGACGCCTTTGAGCGGCCCGACGGCCAGGTCGTCGAGCAATCCGACGACGCGCTCGTCGCGTCCGGTTTCCGCGAGCGCCTCGCTAAGCGACGCGGCGGCGGTGCCGCCCTGAATCACGTGAATGGTACTCATCGGCCTGTCGTCAACAAAAGAAAACCGCCGGCCGGCCGGACCTTGCGTGGTCCAGCCGGCGGGCGGCCCCTAGTGTAAGCGAGATGTGTGACGCGAGAAACCGTTCGGCGGGCCGGCGCCGGGCAGCGTGACGCCCGGCGGGGTGCCGCTCAACGCTCGTCGTAGCTCACCACGACCTTGTCGCTGACCGGGTGGCACTGGCAGGTGAGCACGAAACCGTCCTTCACCTCCTGCTCCTCGAGCGTGTAGTTTTTTTCCATCCGCACTTCGCCTTCGAGCACCTTCGCGCGGCACGTGCAGCACACGCCGCCCTTGCACGCGTACGGCAGCGCGAGGCCGGCGCGCAGGCCGACGTCGAGCAGGCTCACGCCTTCGTACGGCAGGCGCAGCTTGCGCTTCTTGCCGTCGAGGACGACTTCGAGGTCGGCGGCGGGCGTCGCGTCGGTGATCTCGACGACCGGCACGCCGGCCTGCGGCAGCGGCGAGCCGAAGCGCTCGACATGGACTTTCGCCTGCGGCACGCCGGCTGCCTTCAGTGCGGCCTCCGCCGCGTCCATCATCGGCGCGGGGCCGCAGATGAACGCTTCGTCGATCGAGTCGGCCGGCACCAGCGTGTCGAGGAACGCCGCGCACTTCGCCTGGTCGAGCACGCCGTTGAACAGCTCGACGTCCTGCAGGTCGTCCGACAGCACGTGATACAGCACGAAGCGGTTCATGTAGCGGTTCTTCAGGTCCTCGAGCTCCTCCGCGAACATGATCGCGTCGACGCTGCGGTTCCCGTAGATCAGCGTGAACGTGCTGCACGGCTCGAGTTCGAGCGTCGTCTTGACGATCGCGAGCACCGGCGTGATCCCGGAGCCGCCGGAGAACGCGACGTACTGCTTGCCGTGCTCCGCGTTCAGATGCGTGAAGAAACGGCCGTCCGGCGTCATCACGTCGATCGTGTGGCCCGGCTTCAGCGTATCGAACGCGAAGTTCGAGAAGCGGCCGCCGCGCACGCGTTTGATCCCGATGCGCAGCTCGCCGTCGCGGTCGTAGTCGGTCGTGCCGACGCAGATCGAATACGAGCGGCGCGTCTCTTCGCCGTCGATATGGGTTTTCAGCGTGACGAACTGGCCTTGCGTGAAGCGGTATGCGTCGCGCAGCTCAGGTGGGATCTCGAACGAGACGGTCACGGCGTCGGCGGTCTCGGGCCGCACGTCGCGGATACGCAGCGGATGGAATTGCGGGGTCGCCATATCAGCTCAGTAAGGTTTGAAGTAGTCGAAGGGCTCGCGGCAGTCGACGCAGCGATACAGCGCCTTGCAGGCCGTGGACGCGAATTGAGCGAGGCGCTCGGTGGCCGCGGAGCCGCAGCGCGGACAGACAGGCGCCGCGACCGGCCGCGGCACGAAGCGCACGACGTTCTCGCGCGGCGCGGCGCTGCCGCACTGGCCGACCGGCGGCGCGATGCCGTACGCGCGCAGCTTGTCGCGCGCTTCCTGCGTGATCCAGTCGGTCGTCCACGCGGGCGCGAGCACGGTCTCGACGCGGTGCGGCGGCAGGTCGGCCTGCTGCATCGCGGCCGCAATGTCCTCGGCGATCTGCGACATCGCCGGGCAGCCCGAGTAGGTCGGCGTGATCACGACCTCGAGCAGCCCGTCGTCCGCGCGCCGGACGTCGCGCAGGATGCCCAGCTCGCGGATCGACACGACGGGGATTTCCGGGTCGGGCACGGTTTCCAGTACTTCCCACGCGCGCGCGAGCAGCGGATCGGCGTGGTGCGAGGCGGTCGCGCAGCGCGCGGCGGTCGGGACGGACATCGTGGAGCTCCGGTGAGTCGGTGCGTTACCAGGTCGCGCCGGGGTGCTGGCGCGCGAGGCTCTGCAGTTCGGCGAGCAGGTAGCCCATGTGCTCCGAATGCTCGCCCTGCTTGCCGGTCGTGACGTGCTTCACGGGGGCCGGCAGCGCAAGCGTGGCCTCGGCGAGCGCGTCGTCGACGTCAGCGCGCCATGCGGCTTCGAGCGATGCCGGCGCCGGGCCGATGCCCAGCGCGGCGATTGCGTCGTCGACCTGGTCCGCTGCGAAGAATTCGCGCGTGTACGGGATCAGGTAGTCGAGCGCAGCCTGCGCGCGGCGATGCGATTCGTCGGTGCCGTCGCCGAGGCGCACGAGCCATTCGCGTGCGTGATGCACGTGATAGCGGGTTTCCTTCACCGATTTCGCGGCAATCGCGGCAAGCGTCTCGTCGGCCGACGTTTCGAGCGCGGTCCACACGTGCAGCATCAGCGTCGTGTACAGGAAGTTGCGCACGATCGTCACCGCGTAGTCCTTGTCGGCGTGCGCGTTGCCGGACACCGGGCCGTAATGCGGCAGCTCGGCGAGCGTGAAGTTCGCGAACTCGCGCTCGGTGCGGAAGTACGCGTAGTCGTCCTCGGTCTTCGCCGCGCCGTTGATCTGGCGCTCGAGTCCGGCCGCGTGCGTGTACAGCATGCGCGCCTGGCCGATGAGGTCGAGGCTCATGTTCGTCAGCGCGATGTCTTCTTCGAGAACCGGGCCGTGGCCGCACCATTCGGCGTTGCGCTGACCGAGGATCAGCGCGTTATCCGCGAGGCGCAGCACGTAGGAGAGATGTTCGGGCGTAATCGTCATGGCGCGGGCGTTACATGTGGTTGACTTCGTCGGGCAGCGTATAGAACGTCGGGTGACGGTAGATCTTGTCGCCCGCCGGCTCGAACAGCTCGGCCTTTTCGTTCGGATCCGACGCGGTGATCGCCGCCGACGGCACCACCCAGATGCTCACGCCTTCCTGGCGGCGCGTGTAGACGTCGCGTGCCATGCGCAGCGCCATCGACGCGTCGGCCGCGTGCAGGCTACCGCAATGCTTGTGATCGAGGCCCTGCTTGCTGCGCACGAACACTTCCCAAATCGGCCATTCCTTGTTCATCACTCTCTCCTGTCGAGCAGAGCCGGCGCTTCAGCGCTTACTCTGGCCCCATGCAATGCTGAATTCGATAAATGCCGGCGCCGAACAACACGCCGCCGGCGCGTGCCGCTCAGGCGGCGTGTTGTTCGGCGCGGGCGCGGCGCTTCGCTTCGTGCGCGAGCGCGGCTTCGCGTACCCAGGCACCGTCTTCGTGCGCCTTCACGCGGGTCGCGAGGCGCTCCTTGTTGCATGGGCCATCGCCGTTGACGACGCGCCAGAATTCCTCCCAGTCGATCACGCCATAGTCGTAGTGGCCACGCGACTCGTTCCATTTCAGGTCGGGATCGGGCAGCGTGACGCCGAGTACCTTCGCCTGTTCGACGGTCGCATCGACGAATTTCTGCCGCAGGTCGTCGTTCGTGATCCGCTTGATGCCCCACTTGGCCGACTGGTTGCTGTGCACGGAGTCCGCATCGCTCGGGCCGAACATCATCAGCACGGGCCACCACCAGCGGTCCACTGACTGCTGGACCATCGCGCGTTGCGCTTCAGTACCCTTCATCATCGACAGCAGCGCATCGAAGCCCTGGCGCTGGTGGAACGACTCTTCCTTGCACACGCGGATCATCGCGCGCGCATACGGGCCGTACGTGCAGCGGCACAGCGGGATCTGGTTCATGATCGCGGCGCCGTCGACGAGCCAGCCGATCACGCCGACATCCGCCCAGGTCGGTGTCGGGTAGTTGAAGATGCTCGAGTATTTCGCCTTGCCTGCATGCAGTGCGTCGATCAGCGCATCGCGCGACACGCCGAGTGTTTCGGTGGCGCTATACAGATAGAGGCCGTGGCCCGCTTCGTCCTGCACCTTCGCGAGCAGGATCGCCTTGCGCTTCAGGCTCGGCGCGCGCGAGATCCAGTTGCCTTCCGGCAGCATGCCGACGACTTCCGAGTGCGCGTGCTGCGAGATCTGGCGGATCAGCGTCTTGCGATAGGCGTCGGGCATCCAGTCCTGCGGCTCGATCTTGCCGTCCGCGCCGATGACCGCGTCGAACCGCGCCTGCTCGGGCGACTCGGCTGCGGCGTCGAGCGGAGCGACGTTGCCGGGGATGTCGAGGGATTGCGTGTACATGGCGAGGCTCTCGTCCGGTTGAATGTGTGCGCAGTATAAACCTACCGACCGGTCGGTTAATAAATTATTTTCGCGATTTGCCGTGTGTCGCGGGTAAACGAGGGGGGCAAGGTCCGGCCGTTTTTCGGGGCCGGTACGGCCGCGGTGCGGCGCATACACGCTTCTGCGGCACAATGCCCGCTTTCCGATGAGGATTTTGCCGATGTCATTTCGAAGCAGTGTCGCCGCGGTCGCGTTGGGCGCGTCCGTTCTCCTGTCGCCGCTTGGCGCCGGGGCCGCGCCCGCGGTGGAGTGGGTCGCCGCATGGGCGACTGCGTTGCAGCCGATTCCCGACCTGGCCGCGCCGCCGCCGCTCTATCGTGCACCCGACGTGGCTGGCAGGACCGTGCGTCAGGTCATCTATCCGACGGTCGCCGGGCGGGCGGCGCGCATTCGTGTGAGCAACGCTTATGGCCGCGCGCCGCTGGTCGTCGAGTCGGCGAGTCTCGCTCGGGCGGGCGATGGCGCCGCACTGGCGGACGGCGCGGCGACGCCGGTGCGATTCGGCGGCAAGGCATCGATCACGTTGGCACCGGGCCAGGAGATCGAGAGCGATTCGGTAGCGATCGACGTGACGCCTGGCCGGCCGTATGCCGTATCTATTTATATGGGTGCCCGCCAGCAGATGACGGTCTGGCATCGGGTGTCGAACCAGTTGAATTATGTGTCGGGGCAGGGTGACTACACGAAGGACGCGAGCGCCGCCGCGTTCCGGACCCGCTTTACCCAATACGCGTGGGTGACCGAATTGGCCGTCGAGGGCGGGGCCGCGCGGGCGAGCGTGGCGGCGATCGGCGACTCGATCACCGACGGGCTCCGCTCGAGCCTTAACCGGAATCGCCGCTGGCCGGACGCGCTCGCGCGCCGGCTGGTGACATCGGGCGCGGATACGCTCGGCGTCGTGAATTTGGGGATCAGTGGCAACCGCCTGCTCAGCGATTCGGCATGCTACGGCACTGCGCTGCAGTCGCGTTTCGAGCGCGACGCGCTGTCGCGCTCGGGCGTGAAGGCGGTGATCCTGCTGATCGGCATCAACGATATCAACTTCGCGGCGATGCCGCCCCGTGCGGGCCTCGATTGCGACCATCCGCATACCCAGGTCACGGCTGACGCGCTGATCGGCGGTTATCGGCGGCTGATCGACGCTGCGCATCGCCAAGGGGTGAAGGTATTCGGCGCGACGCTCACGCCGGCGGCGTTGCCGGCCGGGCGCGAAGCGATCCGTCTGGAGGTGAACCGCTGGATCCGGAGCGGCGGGGAGTTCGACGGCGTTGTCGATTTCGATCAGGCGCTGCGTGACCCGGCGCGCCCGAGCGTTCTGCAACGCCGCTACGACAGTGGCGACGGCATTCATCCGAGCGATGCCGGTTATGCGGCGATGGCCGAAGCGGTTCCTGTCGAGCGGCTGCAGGCGACTGTTGCTGCGAAGTGAGGCGCGAGCGGCTACGCGTTCCTCTTATATATAGATGGATGCGAGCTGGCACGCGGGCAGCGATGCCACGTTCGTCTGCCTGAAAGCCCCCGTGCGCGCCAGCGCACGGGGGCTTTCAAAATATTTCCATAAAGGGCTTGCGCAGGCGGGGGCGGATGCCTACAATCACGCCTCTTTCGCGCTGACGGCAACGCGGCGCGGGAGAGGGGAAGCGAAGTTGGCCGGATGTCTTGTTAGACGTTTGGCTGGCCAAGGAAGATGAACCCCGCAGTCGCAACGAGGTAGTAAAGAAAGTTGTTGACGAACTGCGAAACAGTGTTCATAATCTCGTTTCTCTGCTGCTGAAAACGCAGCGCTGCTGAGAAAGCGGTCCTTCTCGCAGAAATGCTCTTTAAAAATTAACAGCCGATAAGTGTGGGCGCTTGATGACAGCGAGCCCGGTCCTCGGATCGGGATAGCAAAAGTATCAAGAGTCTCACACTAAAGTAAGTCAGGTTTATGAAGCAATTCATATGACCTGTCAGCTTTGAGTGAGCGACCGGTTTCTAACGAAACCGAAAACAGTAACAGGTTTGAACTGAAGAGTTTGATCCTGGCTCAGATTGAACGCTGGCGGCATGCCTTACACATGCAAGTCGAACGG
>NZ_QTQP01000078.1 GCF_003854275.1 Burkholderia sp. Bp8963 | reverse complement strand
CCTTGAATTCCATTGCCGCCCAACTCTCCGTTGCTCGTGCCATTCGCGCGTCATGCAAAAAGCAAGAGTAAACGGCAAGCCGCGAAAGTTTACAAGCCGCTCACGCCGACTTGTGTGTAATGGAATGGCTATAGCGCTCGGGCGCGGGCATCCGATAAGGCGCAAGACCTGCGTGTGATCGTCTCAGGCGTCGAGATCGGTGCCGCCTGGCGCCGGACCTCGAAGGACAACCGCTCCTGCCATTCTGTCAAACTCGACGATCCGTTCTTCACCGCGCCGATCTACGCCAACCTCTTCGAAGGCGACGACGCAACGGGAGAAGGGAATCTGTGCTCTCAAACCAGCATCGACTGCTGGGCGAAGATACCCGCCATCGCGCCCTGCGATGATGCCTGGGTGACCGAGGGCAAGAACGGCGTGGTAAGGTCGCCGGCGGCGTAGATGCCGGGCATGCTGGTTTGGCGGCGCTCGTCGACCTTGAGGACGATGCCGGTGGGCGTATCCGCCGTGGCGAGGCCCAGCGATTCATGCAGGCTTGCGGACGGCCTGTTGCGCGGATGGGCGAACAGGACGTCGACCGCGACATTGCGGCCGGTATCGAGATTGACGGTGGCGATATGGCCGTCGTGATGGGCGATCTCGACGATCCGGCCATCGACGACAGGTGTGTTGCGGCGAGCCAGATCGGCCTGGATATCGGGCGCAATGTCATGACCATCGGCGAAGACAGTCAGCTTGTCCGTCCAATCGCGGAACAGCCTGACAGACTGGTGCGACTGCGGGCCGGACCAGACGAGGCCCCAATGCTGGCCGGCGACTTCAAAGCCGTCGCAATAGGGGCAGGGCACGATGGACGTGCCCCAGCTTTCGGCAAAGCCCGGAACATCGGGCATCTGGTCGGCGACGCCATAGCTCAGGATCAAGCGGCGCGCCCTTAGGCTTTCGTTATCGTCAGTGACGACGCAGAAATCGTCGATGGCGCCTGACACGCTCTCGGCCCGGGCATTGACCAGCTTGATCGTTGAATAGCGCGCCAGCTGCTGCCGCGCCTCGACCAGGATGTCCAGCGGCGGCTTGTGATCGTGGCCGAGCAGGCCATGCGAGTGGCCGGCAAAGCGGTTGCGCGGCCGGCCGGTATCAAGAACGGTGACCTTGCGGCGGGCACGGCCTAGCTGCAGGGCGGCGGCGAGGCCGGCAAAGCTGCCGCCGATGATGATGACGTCATTCATGGTGATGGGCTCCGGGTTGTGGATGGAGCTGGCTGGGCGTGGTGTGCAATACCGTCCGGCGATACCAGCTTGAGACGGTCAGCGAGCAGGGCTTCGGCATTGGCGAGAAAGTTGCCCATGGCTGTATTGACTGGCCGGACAATGCCGCATTCGATATCGCCGGGCGGCCCCGGGGAAACCTGATTTGGACAACCGGTGAAACCGGCTTACACATTTAAGATACTGCGTGGTATCGTAGTGCAAGAATTTGAATACTGTCAAGTACTGGAATTGTCGTGACCGAAAACAGCCAGGGCCGGCGCGGCCGGCCCGCCAACGAGGCGCTTCGCCAAACGATAGTCGACGCCGCCTGCGAACTCTTTGTGGAATTGGGTTTTCAAGCGACGACCATGGACAAGGTCGCCCAGCGGGCGAAGATATCCAAGCTAAGCATCTATCGGCACTTCGAGAACAAGGAGGCGCTGTTCAGCGCGGCCATGGCGGCCCACTGCCATCAGTTTGCACCACAGGCCCTTTTTGAAGGCATCGACGGTTCGGCCGAAGATCAGCTCATGGCGGTGGGATCATCCCTGCTTCGCACGCTGTTGAGCCCGGACGTCCGCAGTGTCGAAGCCATGGTCTTGGCCGACAAGACGAATCAAAAGTCGTTAAGCAAGCTCCATTACGAAGCCGGGCCCGCCCATGTCATCGCCCAAATCGAGGCCGTGTTGCGTCAGTTGCACGCGAAAGCGATTCTGTACGTACCCGACGCGCTCAGGTCCGCGCGCTTGTTTGCCGCGCTTTTCAAAGGATCCGATCTCCTGCTTATCGCACGCTTCGATGAGGCGAGAGCAGAGGACGACAACGAAATCGAATCCTATTGCAGGTCGGCCGTCGCCATGTTCATCGCCGCGCACGGTGGCATCTAAAGGTGCGCTATCGCGGCCTGATGAAGAACACGCAGCAATTGCATACGCTATTCGCCCTGAGCAACCTATGGATGGTGCGTGAACGACTGATGGGCGAGGCCATTGCATGCGCACAAAAGCCGCCCGCGCGGGCAGGCAATCGGCGCCTTCTTTATGCCGAACGTCGCGCTGCATTCGAGCCAGGTGCCGCACCGCTTGCACCGCATCGGCTCTATGTTGATGGCTCGGTGCGGCAAAACGAGTTCTGAACACCATCCCTAAGCGTCGGAAAACAGGCAGATTGCTATGGAACCCATGGATGTGGCGCGACGTTGGCGGGAAGAGCGCGGTTACGTCGGACGTGGTGGAGTCGTCGTCAAAAAAGTAAATGAGTTCGTCAACAACGGTCCGGGCTCGAAGTCGATCGACGCCTATCAATGCAGGTCCGCTGGTGCGTAGCGAGCCCCAAATTGCTCGGCCAACTGCGCGAGCCGCCGATCGCGCGTCCAAAGCCAGGCGTTCGGGGTCAACACCACCGACGCCAGCAGGGTGCAGTCCACCGCGCCACATCCGCGCCCGTAAAGCCGTTCCCGTTCGATCCAGTCCGCCACCTCACCAGGCGTCGCGAGCTGCGTTTGACGCAACAGCGCGAGATCCCCCAGGGTTCGGGCCCGCGGCTCGGGCGGCGTCCCGCACGTTAACTCGAGGATCACCAGCGGGTGCGTCAATACCTTATCGACGCGCAGCAACTGGACCAGAGCGGGCAGGGGGCGCCGGAAATGCTCGACCCACACTGACGTATCGACCAGTACGCTCATCGGGCGGTAGCCCCCGGCGCGCGGCGCGGCACATCCGGCATGTCGGGCGCGCGACCGCCCAGCGCGGCCAGGCGCTGGCCGGCCTGGACACGCACGAACGTTTCCAGTGCGGCCCGGAACAGGTCGGCCGGCGGCATGCCCGGCTCGGCGAGTTCGAGCGCGCGCGCGTAGAGGGTGTCATCGACGGTGACGGTGGTGCGCATGATGGCTCCTTTGATGCGTTTGTGCATCAATTGTAGCATCAACTCGATCACCTTGGCGTTGTTGATGAACGACACGTGACCCGACAAAACGTCGTGCTGTAGGAACTGAATTTGCCCGAGCGAACGCTTGCCGGCGCTAACGCGTATGCCTTCACGAGCGTTAACTGACCATAGGGTGGCGTCAGCGAATATCTCCGTGCTCACCTGAGGACTCGATCAGGTTCGGGTGGCCGATACGTTGCTCGCGTGGTTCGAAGGCCGTGTGTAGCCCGAGGCCAATTGCCGCGCCAATCAGTTCGGCAATGACGAAGCCGGGTACGCTCGATGGCGCAATGCCTGCGAAGCTGTCACTGAACATGCGGCCGAACGCTGCGGCCGGGTTCGCGAACGACGTCGATGCCGTGAACCAGTATGCTGCGCCGATGTACGCAGCGACCATGACCGACGCGCGTCCGGCTGGTGCGCGCAGGATGACCAGCAGCAAGCCGGCAGTTGCTACTGTTTCAGCAATCCATTGCCCGGCTCCGGAGCGAGCCTTGCCAGAGACCTCGAGGATAGACAGGCCGAACATCGCGTGTGCGAGCCACGCACCGAGCGCTGCGCCGAGCAGTTGTGCAACGATGTAAGGCAGCAGTTCATGTGCGGGCAGTTCGCCACGCAGCGTCATGACGGCGCTGACAGCCGGATTGAAATGGGCTCCGCTCAATGGCCCGAACACCTCGGTCAGCACATACAGGCCGCCCACTGTTGCGAGCGTATTGGCGAGCAAGGCAATCGCCACATTGCCGCCCGCAAGTCGTTCTCCCATGATGCCTGAGCCGATCACCACGGCGAGCAGCAAGGCCGTACCAACCAGTTCCGCGAAGACCTTGCGCTTCAAACAAATCATGGCGCTCATGATTCGGAGATGGCTGTGAGGGCCTGCTGGAGTCCCTCGTTGCTCATGGTTTCCAGCGGTAGTGCGAGCAGTTGCAGCATGCGATATCCGATCGCCTGGCGGGTAAGTTCGAACGCGACCCGCTTGCCCTCGTCGCCGCCCGGTGCAACAGACGGGTCCGCATAGCCCCAGTGAACCTTGACGGGACTGCCCGGCCAGTAGGGACACGTCTCGGCGGCCGCACTGTCGCAGACAGTAATGACGATACGCATGGCAGGCGCATCGTCGCCGGCAAATTCGTCCCAGCTCTTGCTGCGATAGCCGCTCACGTCGATTCCTGCCTGCGTGAGCACCTCGACGGCGAACGGATTCAAACGGCCGCCCGGTGCGCTGCCCGCGCTGAAAGCACGCACGTTCTTGCCCAGCTTCGACGCGAGGTGATTCAGCATGGCCTCGCCGAGCACGCTGCGCGCCGAGTTGTGCGTGCACAGGATCAATACGTTGGTCGTCATGTGTTCCTCATTTAATCGTGCGCCGGGCTCAACAGCACGACGAAGACTTGACCGGGATGCCGATCGGTTTGCCCGACGACGGAGCGCAGCACGCTGCGACTTCAGAAGCAGGCGCACTGTCCTGCGCGTGACGTGACTCACCGAACACGGGAAGGTTGTTCAGCGTGTGATACGACTCCCACGCGATGCCCTGCGGATCGACGGTCCAGTACTTGTTCGACTTCGCATAGCAACAGGCGGTACCCATCTGCGTATCGACCGGCAATGCTGCGCGTTCAAGTCGATCGTGCATTTCGGCCAGCTCGGCTTCGCTCTCCACCTGTACGCCAAGGTGGTCCAGTCCCGGCGTGGCGCCGCGTTGCGAGATTGCGAAATTGACGCGCGGATCTTCGATCATCCACTTTGCGTAGTCGCGCTTGACGACGGTCGGCTCAGCCGCAAACAACGCTGAGTAAAAACGGATGCTCGCTGCGAGATCGGCGACGGCGACGTGAATGTGAAAGCGCTTCATGACTGCTTCTCCCTGGAGGGAGAACACGCTGATGTCGGTGAGCAGGGGTTGCCGCCACAGCAGTTCTCGGTGAGATAGGCCAGCAGGCCGTTCATCGTGGCGAAGTTCGCGCAGTAGAAGACGAACCGGCCTTCCTGGCGGCTGGTGACGAGCTGTGCATGGGCCAGTTCCTTCAGGTGGAAGGACAGAGACGACGGCGGCACATCCAGCAGTGTGGCGATCTGGCCTGCTGGCATGCCGTCGGGCCCTGCCTGCACCAAGGCGCGAAAGACGGCGAGTCTGGACTCGTGCGCGAGTGCCGCCAGAGCGACGATGGTCTGGTTCGTTTCCATGATTCGATAATAGTCGAAATGTAGAAAAGAGGAAAGCATGAAACATCGGCGTGTCGCTGGCTCAGCTAGCGATCCATGTAGCGAATGGCCGTTGGACTTTGCGGATTACGACGATGTGGCACGGCCTTTGTCGTCGGTCCGCGTACGGATAGAAGCGGACATCTCCGGAACCGTTCCATGTCTTTACGGGCGGCCCCAGTGCATATAATTGCCTCTCGGCAAACGACCAAGGAAACGGGTACTCATGAGCATTCGAGGGAAAGACCGCCAGATCGACAACATCGAATTCAATGTCAGCAACATTGAACAAAGCAAGGCCTTCTACGGCAGCGTTTTCGGCTGGACCTTCACCGATTACGGCCCGACCTACACCGAGTTTCACGACGGCCGGACCATGGGTGGGTTTACAACCGGTGAGCCCATCCGGCCGGGCGGCCCGCTAGTCATCCTCTACGCTGACGATCTGGTTGAAACCCAACGAAGGATCGAGGCGGCGGGGGCCACCATCAGCCGTCAGACTTTCTCGTTCCCTGGTGGCCGGCGCTTCCACTTTATTGATCACGATGGCTATGAACTGGCCGTATGGTCAGAGGACGAATCGAGCGAGTAAATTTATGCGCTACATGCTCTCCCGCTCGACGATTCATTGCAAGCGCAGACGGATGTGACTTTTGCAGAGCTTCCCTAACAAGAGAAAATCGACAGTGGTACCAAGATCGTCGACACTTACGGGTTAATCAACGATGCAAACAACCAGATTGGATTTGTCTCGAACGAGTCGATGCACTTCGGTTGGTTCGGGAAGCGGCAAAGGCCGATCGATGGGTCGTTGAAGGCATCTATGGCTCGCTCGTTAGAAAGGTTCAGTCCGACTAGATTTAGGTAACGGCTAAGATATTCTATCGAAGGCATCAGACGGAGAGAGCGTGATAAAAGCGATTTTCTTTGACTACGACGGAGTTCTCACGACAGACAAGACCGGTTCACTCACGACCAACAGATATCTAAGCAATGCATCAGGCGTAGGCTACGAACTGATCCGGAAAGCCTTTGCGCACTACAACACCGACTTGATCCTCGGGAAAACGACACATAAGGCGATCTGGTGTACTGTCTGCAAGTCGATTGGACATGAGCTTGATTTCTCTCTACTCGAACAGGCGTTCCTGAGCACGCCCAAGAACGATGCCATGTTTGCTTTGGCGCGTAACCTCAGAAAACGGTATGCCGTCGGGATCATCACGGACAACAAAAAAGACAGGCTCGATTGCCTGAGAAAATCGCAACAGCTCGATGAACTGTTCGATCCAGTAATCGTATCGGCAGAGCATGGGGTTGGAAAGCAAAGCCGTACGATATTTGAGCAGGCTCTGCGGGAACTCCGGATCAGCCCGCGGGAAGCCGTCTTCGTGGACAACACACCCGCGAATTTAGTTACAGCGGAACGGCTTGGGATGTATACCTATCTGCACGACGATGAACTGAACGACGTCGGAAGACTGGCCACAACGCTTGCCGACCAATACGGCGTTTTGCTCGACTAATTGAAGATTGGGTCAATCGTTGCGCCACGATGCGAGTTGAACGACTGCTTCGGAGAGAAACGATTGTCCCTTTCGGGTTGCGGATTCAACCGGTCGATGCAACAGCTTGATGGAATCTGCTTTCACGTGATTATCGGATCGGTGCCGAGGGTTTGTCCCGCGGTAACGATTTGTAGAGATCCCGCCATTTCTTCAAGTCCCCATTCAGCTCCGGGCTGAATTCCTCGGCAAACTTGCCCGCTGCTACGGTTGTGACGGCAATTGCCTCGTGAATCGCGCGCAGCTCATCGGTTTCGGCCTGCGATTGCGAAAACGCAGAAAAATCGCCCAAATTGGCTGAATGCTCACGTCCAATCCGATCGAGTGCGTTGCCCTGACTAGCGGCCACGGCGCGCAGCATGATGCCAATCGCCGGAGCACCGGTCGCGTGTCCCACGGCACGGCGTTCATCTTCAGACGCCACGATCAACATTGAAAACGTCGTCAACAATCGCAGCACGTTCATTCTTGGTTCGATGACGTCAGGTGCCGAGGCCATGGCATTTGGATTCACTTTCCCACTGTCCAATTGCCCCATGCCGTCTGCAGCCACCGTCGCCAGCTGGGCTTGAAACGCCTGATACTTTTGGCCTGGATCCGACTCGTAGAACCGGATCAACGTGTCTGCTTCTGCGCTGCTGAGGTGACTCCCATAGCTCAGGCGGAGTGCGTCGAGATAGGCCTGTTCAAGTTCGGGCGCACCCCTGTGCTTGATCTGATCGAGTTCTGCGTAACAGTCCTGAGCAATCACCATCTTCATCTTGGCCCAACGCGGATCACTCGGGTTCCAGTCCCGGTTACCCGGATCAACTTTGAGCAGGTTCCGCTGCACGCATGCGTTCACATCTGCGCCCTCACCGATGCTTGGGCGTTTGATTGCTTGAAATTGCTGAATAGCCAGTATGAGCTTGCCCCCGAAAAACGAATCCCTTGCTGAGCGTTTAAACTCAAGCAAGGAGAGTCAAGAAGATGAACAAGACGAAACGAGCGCGCTACACGCTCGAATTCAAGCTGGAAGCCGCTCGGCTGGTCAAGGCAGGCCAGAGCGTTGCGGCGGTGGCCGCGACGCTGGACGTGCCGGCGCAATCGATTTCCAACTGGTTCAAAGCTGAACAGGAAGGCAAGCTCGGAGGAGTTGGCACGAAGCCGGTAAGCCCGGAGCAGATGGAGTTGTCGAGACTTCGTGCCGAAGTGGCGCGGCTGAAGATGGAGCGCGACATCCTAAAAAAGGCCTGTGCGTACTTCGCGAAGGACTCAACGTGAAGTACGCCTTCATCGAACGCAATCGCCGTCACTGGCCGATTTCGGTGTTATGCGAGGTTCTGGAAGTCAGCCCCAGCGGCTTTCACCAGCGACGGCAACGTGTCGCCCAGGACAAGCCGCAGCGCAGCCGCGTGAGTGACGATGCACTGCTGGCGCACATCAAGGCGATTCACGCGGAAGTGAAAGGCGAGTACGGCTGGCCGCGCATGTGGAAAGAACTGGTTGCGCGCGGCGTACGCGTGGGTAAGGAGCGCGTTCGCAAGCTGATGGTGCAGCATGGCGTGCGTGCTCGGCACAAGCGCAAGTACATCGCGACGACGAACTCGAATCATGGCCTGCCGGTCGCGCCGAATCTGCTCGAGCGCAACTTCACGGCGCTGGCGCCGAATCAGGTCTGGACGAGCGACATCACCTACTTGGCGACGGCTGAAGGCTGGTTGTACCTGGCCGTCGTTATCGACCTGTTTAGCCGGCAGGTGGTGGGCTGGTCGATGCAGCCGCATATGAAGGCCGAGCTGGTCACGGATGCGCTGCGCATGGCGTGGTTCCGACGCCGTCCCGACGCCGGCGTGATTGTGCATAGCGACCGTGGCAGCCAGTATTGCAGCGGGCTCTTCCAGGACACGCTCAAGGCGTACGGCATGCGTTCGTCGATGAGTCGGCGCGGCGATTGTTGGGATAATGCACCGACCGAAAGCCTGTGGGGTTCGCTGAAGGTGGCGCGGCTGCACGGCCGGCACTTTGCGACGCGACGTGCGGCAATGGACGAAGTCATCGACTGGCTCGGCTTCTACAATGCCCGTCGGCTCCATTCGACATTGAACTACGTCAGCCCCATGACGTTCGAGAAGAACTGGGCCGCCGCTCAGCAAGGGCAAGCGGCCTGATTGCCTCGGTTATGGGATTCGTGAAACAGGGGCAAGGTCAGTAACCGCCCGATTTGCGAAGCAGTCGCCCTTGGACCGGCAGCTTGTGTGCTTAAAGTCAACGACGGCGCGTTGACGGCGTTGTCCGTCCCGTTTCCTGATGTGCGTACTTCAAATCCGGCGTCGACAAAAGACAAGTACGTTGCACGTTCACGATCCGGAACAGTGGGAAAACCGGTCACGCGTATCGTCGCGAATTCACCCGGTTTGCCGCTTGGCGTTGCGGCGTTGAACCACGGCGCTGGCGGGACCGTAAATGATCTTGCGGCTGCAGTCTTGAGCGGAGGACTCCATTTGACTGCGCCTGGGGTGTTGAGCCCCTCCTCAAAGCGATGGCCGAACAGGATGATCGATCCATCTGCGAGGCTGAATACCTGGGCAGGATACTGGTGCGGACCACACATATACCCGTCCGATGCAGAGAGGGCGAGTTCCATCGAAACTTGAAGATCGCCGGTGAGCTGGAGGAGGCGACCGCGAGTTTTTCCGCCGTAGCAGTCGAATAGTTGAGGCTCGGCTTGCGGATCGAGCGGTTGGACCAGTCGGAGAAATCCAGTAACGGTGGCCCTTGCCTGCAGGTTCCCGTGCGCATCGACGCGGATCGTCTCGGTATCGGTAATGATCAAACTATCATCCGGCATGCGACGCACTTGACCGGGCACGCCTCCACCTTTTGAGGGAATCAATGTTTGCCATTTGATCGCCCCGTCAGCATCCACCGCGACTATCCAATGATATTCGCTACGTTGACCGCCGTCCGGCAAATAGCGCGTGACTCGCCCTATAAGTGCCGTGCCATCCCTCCATGCGATGCAGTCGTCCAAATACGCTATGTGCGAGTATTCATTTTCGGTGTCAGGCGGCGTAATAAATTGTTCCTTTACAAGTTTCCCCGCATTGTCCAACTGAACAAGCAGCCCATTGATTTGAGGCTTTTGCGGTTTTCCGAGACTGATCGTTCCACACAAGAGAACGTCCCCACTTCGGGTTCCGACCGCCCCTGTGAAATCCGGAAGACCGCCGCCAACCTCCGGATTCGGCGAGGGGAGCAGGTAACGCCAACGGACGGTGCCGGCTGCGTCAATTTCTGTCGCCCAGGCGGCCTTGTCGATACCCATACGCCCTGCAATCACATAGCTGCCGTTGTTCATGCGCACAATCGTTTTCGGGTCAGGAAGCGATCCCTTCTCGATCACAACCTGTCGGACAAGTGGAAACATATTGGTGCGATCCGACTCGGACACTGCGTGCTCGGCTAACGATAGGCCGACAATTAGCATCAAGACAGTTCGCTTTATCATGGCTTCCTGACGTCAAAGGCAAGCAGCGGATATGTGCGATATCAGCTCTGCAAAAAAGGAGGGATCTCGTCACTATTGCAGATATATCATAGGTCGTTTGACCACTATTTGCGGCTATCAACGATAGCTGCAGCGGGCCGCACGTTTTCGTGACGTGCATGAGGCGGCGGAGCACTTCGTAAGCAAGACGTAGGTTGGCTTTACCCCCGAAACCCGCCATTCGGTATGGCGAACCGACGAACGGCAGAGACGGGCCGGCTACGGAAGTTGGCAGCGGTCGCTCCATGGAAAGTAGACCCTCAGTTGGGCAGTTGCCTCACCCCCTGACAGGTGAGCAGCGTCGCATGAAATACGAGGAAGCGCATGTCTGCCGTCTGGAGTTTGGGCTCCGAATCCAGGTAGCGATCCGTGATGGCTTTCAGCAGATCGGGAGTTGGCCGCAAACGCTCAAAGCATTGTTCAAATATGTCAACGAACGGCGAGTGAAACAAAATGCCGTCAATGACACCCGAAACATAGCCCAGTTGCTCGTCTGGCGACATCCGTAGATAGTCACTGCCCTTAAACAAGGCGTGCCCCGGATGGATGTCGGATGGCAGACTGCTGACGTGCACAAAAAAGGCGGCAGGTGCGATTGCCAGCGCAGCCATGACAATCAGCTTTCTCATTGGCCCCTCGACTTGTTGCAGTTCGTGTCGACAACGTAAGTTCACCAACAGCACGCAAGGGTGCAAATCATGAAGGGTGATCAGGGCGAATGAAGTCCTCGTCAACGAAATGTCCAGCGTCGCCCAGACCCATCCTGGTCGCACTGCGATTGATCTTGACCGCGGCGACCCAGCAGGTGATCAGGCACTTGACCGGACGTACACTGCCCGCTCTGAACCGGGTGCAGGACAAATCTTGATCATGTCCCGGCGCGATATCACTGTAGCAACCGGCATCGGGTGAAGCAGTCGGACGTGTCCCCATAATTGGGGTGGGTCATTGCCCCAGCGGTTCGCGGGCGCAAACCACGACCGCCACCCAGTACCGGACGCCAGCGTTCCGGCGTTTGCATTCGCGCGATTCGCCAACCATACTGGATTCGATTCATATCCTCGGGACGAGCGTCGATGAGCCACGACGATCATCATGAAGACGAGCCGGCCCGGCACCACGCTGGTGCTCACGATCACGAGGGCAGCGCGTTGTCGGAGATGGACTTGCGCGTGCGCGCGCTCGAATCCCTTCTGATCGAAAAGGGGTATGTCGATCCCGCTGCGCTCGACATCCTCATCGAGACATACGAGCACAAGGTCGGGCCGCACAACGGCGCGCGCGTCGTAGCAAGAGCGTGGAGCGATCCGGCGTACAGGCAATGGCTTCTCGACGACGCCACCGCAGCCATAGCGTCACTCGGCTACACGGGCCGGCAGGGCGAACACATGGTGGCGCTGGAGAACACACCGGCCGTGCACAACATGGTGGTGTGTACCCTGTGCTCGTGCTATCCGTGGCCTGTGCTCGGGCTGCCGCCAGTCTGGTACAAATCGGCGCCGTACCGGTCGCGCGCGGTCATCGATCCGCGCGGCGTACTGAAGGAATTCGGCTTCGAACTGCCGCCCGACGTGGAAATTCGCGTGTGGGATTCCACCGCCGAGGTGCGTTATCTGGTGTTGCCAATGCGTCCGCCCGGTACGGACGGCATGAGCGAGAACACGCTCGCTGAGCTCGTCACGCGCGATTCGATGATCGGCACCGGGTTGCCGAAGATGCCTGGCTATCAGAATCAGGATCCCATATGAACGGCGCACAGGACCTTGGCGGCATGCAGGCCTTCGGCCCGGTCCGGCCCGAGGCCGATGAGCCTGCATTTCACGCCAACTGGGAACGTCGGGTGTTCGCGCTGACGCTCGCCATGGGCGCGACCGGCAAATGGAATATCGACATGTCCCGCGCCGCTCGCGAGAGTCTGCCGCCCGCGCAATACCTCGCGAGCAGTTACTACGAGATCTGGTTCGAGGGCCTCAGGAAACTGCTCCTGGCTGCCGGTCTCGCCACTGCAGAAGAATTCGATACTGGCGTATCGATGGCCGCTGCGGCACCCGTTGCGCGCGTGTTGACGGCCGACCAGGTGTCCGCCGCGCTTTCGCGAGGCAATCCGGTCGATCGTCCGGCACCTGGCGACGCACGCTTTGCGATCGGCGACGTCGTGCGGACCCGTCAGTTGCATCCGCACACGCACACGCGGCTGCCGCGTTATTGCCGCGGCAAACGAGGCCAGGTCGTCGCACGGCATGGCGCGCATGTCTTCCCCGACACCCATGTAACGGGCAAGGGCGAACAACCTCAATGGCTGTACACCGTGCGCTTCGACGCTGCCGAGCTGTGGGGCGCGGATACGACCGCGTCGTCGGTATGCGTCGACTGCTGGGAACCGTATCTCGAGCATGCGAACGCGCCGGCAGCCTGACATGACCTCGTCCGAAAAGCCTCCGTTCGAATACCACCTCAGCGTGCCGGAAACGGCTCGCGAAGATGCCGAACCTGTCTTCGGCGCACCCTGGCAGGCAGCGGCTTTCGCGATGACGCTCGCATTGCATGAGCGCGGTCTGTTCACGTGGAGCGAATGGGCGGCATATCTGAACCGTGCGATCCTGGACGCGCAAGTGTCTGGTGACCCGGACCGCGGCGACACGTACTACGCGCATTGGCTGACGGCGCTCGAACGGATCGCAACGGCGAAGGGGTGGGTGACGACGGACGCGTTGTCGAAATGCCGGAACGCATGGGATGAGGCTGCCCGCCGAACACCGCACGGCAAGCCGATCCAACTGCGGTGAGCGCGGTCCGCGCCCCGACTTGCACGAGCTTTCCGACCGGTAGCTGCCTGTCGATCGCCGGGCCTTGAGCGCCCCCGGCTTCGGGCGATAACCACATTGAGTTCATCCCCGCGACTTGCACATTTGTCGCGTATGTCGCGCTTTATCCAAATTGCAGCTGGACTTATCGCGACGAGTCAAACGTCGCCGACAAGCCTATTCGCGTGTTTCAGGGAAGTGCCGATGACCCGATTGCCGAGCGACGCGATTTCGAACTCGCTTTATCATTTGTACATCAGCTTCGCTGATCGTCAATCCAACACGGGATTCAAATGACAACGTATGCCTTCCGCCTGTTGAATGTATTCGCCGAATCGACGTTTGGCGGCAACCCGCTTTGTGTATTCGAAGATGCACGCGGCCTGGACGAAGCAACCATGCAGGCACTGGCCGTGCAGTTCAACCTGTCCGAAACGACATTTGTGTTGCCATCGGACCGCGCGCATGCGCGAGTACGCATCTTTACGCCGGGTTATGAGATGGCCTTTGCGGGCCATCCCACACTCGGTACGGCTCATGTCGTGCGAGACCTGCTTGATGCAGGCAACGATCTCGCACTTGAATTCAAGGCCGGCGTTGTCAACGTCAATGCATGCGACGACGTGTGGACGTTCACTGCGCCGCATGTGGGCATGCCGAAAACAGCCGCTTGCGAGTTGTCTGATGCCAGAACTGCTGCGCTGCTAGGACTGACAAAGGACGATTTGCTCGCGCCACCGATGTGGGTCGACACGGGCGCGGATCAATTACTGGTCGCACTCAAGGACACGGCAGCCGTGCGCCGTGCTCGACCCGATAGCGCATGTCTCGATATCTGGCCGCAAAGCAGCCTCGGTCGCAAGACGGCCTATGTGTTCGCGTTCGACTCCGAACGCCCGGGGAAGGTGGTCTCCCGCTATTTCTTCGCGAAGCAGGGGGGCGGCATTTCGGAGGATCCGGGTACCGGGTCGGCCTGTGCGAATTTGGGTGGTTGGCTGCTTGCCACCAACCAGAGTCTGCCTGCCGTCCTTCAGGTCGAGCAGGGCGAGGCCGTCGGCCGGCCTTGTCTGCTGCGGCTATCGGTCAGTGTAAATGGCGAAATCGGCGTTGGAGGCCGCGTGATAGAACTCGGGCGCGGCGTTATCAACGTTTAGAAACGTTGATGCGGGCCGACGCAAGTCTCAAAGGGCCTTGTACAAGCGGCGAGTAATCGTCCGAGCCCGCGAAGGTTCGACGCAACAGGCGTTCTTCAGCGATTCTCATGGCCATCACCGGATGTGGAAACGTAATTCCCCATCCCTGAGGTGCCAATGCTTCGTGCCCGGCTTTCTCCCTGAAAATGGCGGTCGGCCACGACGCGATCGAGGTTCACGACGTTCGCAGGCCGCTTGCGCTCAAAAAAGTGGTAGCGGCAACGCCCGGCTTGCTTCGCGACATACATCGCGCTGTCGGCACCCGCCAGCAAGTCATGCGGATCTGCGATCCGATCGGGATACGTTGCAATTCCGATGCTGACGCCGATAGGAAAACGCCCGTTATGCATCTTCCGGCCGAGATCCTGTGCCACGGCAACAAATCGCTTCGCGATGGTGTGAAGCTCCTCGTCCGAGTCGATGCCTGGAAGGACGACGACGAATTCGTCTCCACCTATCCTGGCCAGGCAGTCGTTTTCCCGAACGCACATCGCGAAAGTGGTGCCGGCCGCACGGAGGACATCGTCCCCGGCCGCATGTCCGAGTGCGTCGTTGACCGATTTGAACCCGTCCAGGTCCAGGTACATCAATCCGATCCGGCGCGCGTCAATCGTCGCTGATTCGCACTTTGCCTGAAGGTAAGCCAGCAAGCCGCGGCGGTTGGCCAGTCCGGTCAGCGCGTCCTTGGTCGACGCGGCATCGAGCGCGGCCACGTGAGAGGAGATCGCAGACATCGCTCGGCGCTGCAGACGAGCGGTCACCAACAGCAACGCGACGAAAAGCAGGCCGAAAGCAGAAAACGCCGCGCCCATCTTCATCAGGCGCCACTTGAGATCGATGAACGCGTCATCTCGCAGGTTGAACCAATGGCTGATCAGCACGGTCATGTCCGCACGGAAGCGGTCCATCAGGTGTTGGCCCAAGTCGGTACGTACGACGGCGAGCGCGGCGTTGCGGCTTATCTCATCACGCAGTGCGATCGTCTGCGCCATTTCAGCGAGCTTCCCGTCCCGGTCGCGTATCAACTGTTCAAACACCGGTTGGCTTGCGATTTCGTTTGCCAACGCGCTCTGAAGCGCTGCAGACGCGGTCACCGCACTCCTTGTGCCTTGCCGATACGGTTCCAGGTACTTTGGATCGTCGGTGAGCAAATAGCCTCGCTGACCGGCTTCGGCGTCTCGTAACGCAGCCAGAAGGTCACGCGCGGCTGGCAACACGGTTGTTGACCGGCGCACAGTCGCGACGTCTTGCAATGCGCCATGCACTTCGAGGCCCACGATGCTACTCATGACCGCCAAGCCGATCATGACGAATAGCATCAGGTTGCGAAAGCGCTTGCGTTCGGCAAGCGCTGCCTTTGCAATTGTCTTCATTGGACGCAACGGGCTCCCTATCGTTGACGAAAATTCAAAGGAGTGCAACCGATGTGACCGGCTCGAAAGTGTTCGTTCGCAATATGGGGATCTTGCTTTTCGCGCTACGGTATCGGCCATCCGTTCGTCGATACCCGGCCGCAACGCGGCGCGCATCTGCAACTAATCCTATGACGAGATTGTTCTGCGTACAACCCGCAAGCGGTCAGCGCCTGCTGAAGCCCGTGTAGTCACTTTCGATTTTGCGTGTAGGTGCTTTCCGACAAGCGAACGGCGTTGCCATCAGGGCGTTCTTGGGAGCCGTCATAGCCTGCGGTTGATAGCGATTTGCGCGACGCAACATGAATCGGGGCGAGTAAATCGGTCGCTCGTCGCTCCGAATTCCTTTCATCGCGCTTGCGGTGTCGGCTGATGGATTGACCTGTCGTGCTCGATGAGGCAACGCGAGTAGATCGAGGTGGCGGGTCCAGTGATGTTGAAAAGCGCGTATGGTCGCGGCAGCCTTTCGGTTAGCCGACACGAACAGACGAATTGCCGTTGGACCTTGGAAGCTGCCTTCGAAATACCGCAACAGCGTTTGTCGGGATTGAATCCATTGCTCTTGTTATCCCGGTCCTTTATGCGGCATCACTCTTGCTTTTCGATTTAGCGCGATAAAGATCTGGCCATGTCGACTGGCGGCCCCTTGGATCAACGTGCGGTGGTCAACGTCGTCGTCTATGGGGATTACGCTTACTTGAATACAAACTCCGAGCCGAATTAACTGACAGAGGGCGTTGTCCATGTCAGTGTCAACACCGTCCGTAGCGTGGGATCCCTCGGCAACCAGAATGCGCTTGCCGGTCGCTTCCTTCGCCGTGCCCTTGGCCCTGCTACTAGTCTTCTCGTTCTCAATAAGTCGATTGACTCACCAGGAGCCCGAGGCGCGCGGTAGCAAATAATCGTCAGCCGCGCGACGCAGGCAGGAGCACGCGCGAATGACAAACAGCACACAATCGGAACCCGCTTCAGATGCGCGGCCTAACCTTGCCCGGCGCAAGCTGCTGCAGGTGGGCGTGGCTGGCGTCGCTGCTGCCACGCTGCGACCTTCGCTGTCGTGGGCCGCACCATCGGGCGCCCTTGTCAACGATGTGACGCTCCTCAACCCGATCCGGGTAGACCGCCTGCTCACCCCGCATACGACGGAGGAGATCCAGCAGGTGCTCGCCGCATGGGCTGGGCCGGTTTGCATTGGCGGCGGGCGCTACAGCATGGGTGGACAGATTGCCACCGAGCATAGCCTGCACTTCGATATGCGTCAGTTCAATCGAGTGCTTCGTTATTCGCCGAATGACAAAGTCGTGCGTGTGCAAAGCGGAATGCGGTGGCGCGACCTGCAGTCGGTCATCGACCCACACGACCTCTCCGTGAAAATCATGCAGAGCTACGCCAACTTCACAGTCGGCGGGGCGCTGTCGGTCAATGCGCATGGGCGCTACGTCGGTGCCGGACCGGTAATCAACTCTGTGCGTGCACTGCAACTCGTGCTTGCCGATGGCTCGGTGGCGGAAGCGTCACGCGACACCAACGCCGACTTGTTCCACGCTGCCGTTGGCGGCTATGGCGCACTGGGGGTCATCACCGAGGTCGAGTTGGACCTCGCGCCGAATGTCGTCATGGAGCGCCAAGTACATCGCATGCCGGTTGCCGACTACCCGAAATTCTTCAATGACCACGTACGCGGCAACGAACGGGCCATCTTGCACAACGCCGATTTGGCACCACCTGACTTCGACAACGCGACTTCTGTCACCTGGCTCACCACCGGTAAAGCCGTGACAGTCTCAGACCGACTTGTTCCTCCAGGGCAATCGTACAAATTCGACCAAGCCGTTATGTGGGGCGTGGCGAAGCTTCCTGGCGGCGAGTCGTTTCGCAGCGATGTGGTCGACCCGTTGCGCTATCTCAGCCACCCGGTCGTGAGACGCAATTACGAGGCGAGTCTGGACGTCGCCTCACTCGGACCCATTGCCACCGGAAACACCACCTATGCGCTGCAGGAGTATTTTGTGCCAATAGCCCGGTTCGACGCCTTCGTGCTGCGCATGGCCACCATACTGCGGACGCATCGAGCACACGCCGTGAACGTCTCCGTTCGTCACGCGCCCGCCGATCACGCCTCCTGGCTAGGCTGGGCACGCGAAGACGTGTTTTCATTCGTGCTGTATTACTGGCAACGGGTGTTCGCCGCGGATCGCGAGGAAGTTGGCACGTGGACACGCGAACTCATCGACGCGGCGCTGTCGCTCGGCGGCACTTATTACCTACCCTATCAATTGCATGCGACACCCGATCAGTTTGCACGTGCCTATCCCAACTCGCCGCGCCTTTTCGCACTCAAGGCGCAAGTAGATCCGGGCAACCGATTTCGGAACAAACTATGGGATAAGTACTACCCCGCATAGCGGGACGTCCGTCTCATACCGATCGACGAGCGGACACTCGTCGGCTTTGCCTGAACGGCGGTAACGGGGTGTCACGCGCTTGTCGCCGGAGCTTTTCCTTTCGTGCGCGACGGACGGCCTATGGCTTGACCGCGATCACGGAGGATGACGAATCGTCGCAAACCGGATTTGCCAATCCAGTCTGCTCGACAGTTGCCCGACGTTCGTCGCACGCTTGACGGCCGGTCAATTTGACTTCCGGGTTGCATGCGGAATCGTGGAGTGACGCAAGAACAATCGACGTTGAAATGCGTCCAGCGGGGACGTGACGGAGAGGACTCAGCGAACCGCCCGCAACCGTTCCGGCCTGCTAGACTGAAAGTTCCCCTGCAAACCATGGAGCGAGACATGATGTCCTCCGTCTACGTCGTGAAGACCGGTGAGCAGTTCCTCTGCACCGCCGAGGACGGCGACATCGGCTTGGCACCGGCGATTGAAGATGCCACGTCCTTTCTTTCGTATGAGGAAGCGGAAAAAGCCGCGAACGAGCACGCCGACCCCGGATACGAAATCGTGGCCGTATGCGTGACCAGACGCTGACGCGGAGCCGTCGAGAACAGTCTTCGCAAGTCGCTTACGGCCGTGCACTCTGCCGTCGTGAGCGGGTTGCGACATGCTACGGCGTCCCGCCACCAGAGATAACGCGGCTGCCGAAAACGTCGTTGTTTCCGTCAAGGATGGTGGTCCGATTTCGGCGGTCAGTCCAAATCGAATAGAGGGCGCCGGGGATGAGCGCGATGCCAGTGTAATCGCCGACAAAGAGAAATTGACTCATCGATGACTTGTCCGACGCACGCAAATTGGCAAAGAACGCATTCTGTCCGGGCGCCTTTCTCGCCACAAAGGTGTCGTAATACAGGTTCGACGAATTGGGGAACACGGCCGGCACGTCGGGCGACAACCGATGGTCTTCCCAACTGAGCCAGACGGTGCCGTCTTTGTCGGCGGCGACCGCGGGGAATCCGTGACCGCGTGGCAAGCCATCGTCGTTGACCGTGATCGGCGCTGACCACGCATCGTAGGGCGCGCCCGTGCTGGTGATGTAACGGATGTCTCCCGAGTGTGTGGACCCTGGGTTGAGGTTCTGATCGACGGGACTATACGCATAGGCGATATGCGCGCCGCCCTTGCCGTCGATTGCCGTCGACGGGAACATTCCGGTCCACCATATGTGATAGAAGCCATACGGCCCGAGCCCGTACGGCAGTTCGCAGCACGTTTCGGAAGCCGCGACCACCGGCGCACCAAACGTCGCACCGTTGTCCGCCGAATGCGCGACCTTGATCTGAAAACCCCCATTTAGCGCTCCGTCGGGGCCGGAGTTGTACCACGCGACGAGCACATCGGCTCCGGGCCCTGCGGCCGGGTGCGACCCTTGCACAGCGACCGGGAAGCTCGCGCTGTCGAACAGCGTGGGCGAGGTGCTGTTGAAAGTCAGACCTTTATCTGCAGATCGGGAAAATGCAATGTGGTCAGGACCAGAGAAGTTGAATTGGGTTGCGGTGACATAGACAAATTGGCTTTGCGCAGCGTCAAACGAGTGAGTTGCAATCCACGGCTTGTCGTAAAGATAAGCCGCAGGGTTGCCTTGCAACGCAATCACCGGCGCGCTCCAGGTGAGACCGTTGTCATCGGAATGGCTCACCAGAATATTGAACGTCGTGCTGACGAGGATATCCATGTAGGCCATGTAGACCCGGCTGCCGTCCGGCGCGTAGGCGAGCACCGGGTCCGAGCAAATACTGCTGGGGTCCAGTTGTTGCATGATGACACCCGAGTTCCAGCTAGCGCCGCCATCCGAGCTCGCATACGCGACGCACGACACCCCGAACTGCTGGAAGTTGAACGGAGGATAGAGATGCGAGGATGCCACCAGGAATTGCTTGTTCACCGGATTGGCAACCACGCTGGGCTCGTCCTCGCTGTTGGATGTCGCCGCGACCGGAACATCTGTCAGCTTGGGAAATTGAGCGTTACCCGGCGGGCCGAAATTGCCGGGCGCGACGGACTTGCCGTGCAGGGTGCTGATTCCCAGCTGCTTTGCTGCCAGCCGGGAAGGCAACCCGCTTAGATGTTCGACCTTGTTGGCCATGGAAGCTGGCAACTGCGCTTGCGCGATGACGTGTACGGTCGAGAAGCCGCAAGCCGCCAGCAATAGAATGAACATTTTTCGAAACATGTCAGTCCTCCGAAAAACCGTCTTCTTCCCGCTATGTGCGCCCATGCAGATCAACGCGGTTCTGGATCGTCCGGACGGCGAATGACCACCAATGCACAACTCGCGCCAGCGATTGATCCATCAGGGCGCGCGCGGAGTCGCGTGCGTGGGGAGCGTCGATTTCGCGGAAAATCGTTTCATCCAGGAAACACATCGGGCAGGGACGCGCTGCGTGGCATGTCGGCTGGTGGCGTTCCCGGATGGGATCTCGCTGTCATGCGGAGGCAATGGCCGGATGACGGGGCAATCGCGCGCGCGATCCCGCAATCATTCACGCTCGCGCAAAACGACTCGGCGACACGCAAACGTTCGCTTCAGTCGTGCGCGTGTTGCCGAGCCCACCAAAGCAACATCGGCGACCTATCATGCTTGGAGAGTCTTTTCCGGGCCTTGAACAAGGAGAACGCCCATGCGCATGCTTCTCAACATACGAATCCCACACGAGCCGTTCAATGCTTTCGTGCGTGACGGCACCATCGGGGAAGTGATCGCGAAGATACTCGAAGAGACGAAACCGGAAGCCGCCTATTTTACGGAGCAAAGCGGAGGACGCGGCGCCGTCCTCGTGATCAACCTCGATGAGCCGTCGCAGATTCCCGCGTTTGCCGAACCGTGGTTTCTGACGTTCAACGCCGATTGCGAGTTTCGCGTTGTGATGGTGCCGGACGATCTGCAGAAAGCCGGGTTGGCGTCGCTCGGTTCGAAGTGGAAATAGCAGCAGGCGCTGCATGCCGCGGCGCCAGGCCGCGGCATGCAAACCATGGAGGGAGCCATGACAACCATCTATGTCGTGAAGACCGGTGAGCAGTTCCTCTGTACCGCCGAGGACGGCGACATCGGCATCGCACCAGAGATTGAAGAAGCCATGTCCTTTCTTTCGTATGAGGAGGCGAAAAAAGCGGCGAACCAGCACGCCGACCCCGGATACGAAATCGTGGCCATCAACATCAACAGTCACTGACGCGCAGTCCGCTGCCGGGCGCTCGCTCGGTGACGGAGGACACTGGCAATTTGTGCTGGCGCCATGCGATAGGGTGCCCCGGTCGACCTTGTCCAGAATCTCCTGCGCATGGGCTGCATGGCGCGCTATTCGTCGGTTCCAAGATCGACAAAATTGACCGTTCTCGCGCCGCAGCCTTGCGCCAGCGCGGGATCGTGACTGGAGAAGAACACCACCCGGTCTTGAGCCAACGTTCTGAACAGCTCCATGAGGACGCGGCGCGAAGCGGCGTCGAGCCCGTCGCCTGGTTCGTCCGCAACGATGACTGAGGGTTCCCCCAGCGTGGTCGCGGTCAGGAATATCTTCTTGCGTGTGCCAAGCGACATCTGCTCGAAGCGTTTGTCGAGATGTGGCGCCAGCCCGAAACGATGCGCAAGGTCGAGCGTGGGGTTGTCCACCACGGTCTTTTTGGTCGACGCGACGAGCTCGAGGAACTCACGCCCTGTCTGGAACGGATACGCCATGCAGTCGTCAGGGACATAGGCGAGCGCGGACTTGGCGTTGAGCGACGCGTCGCGTAGCGAATGCCCGTTTATCCAGACATCACCTTCATCGGCATCGATGGCCCCGGCGAGGATGCCGAGCAAGGTCGATTTGCCACTCCCGTTCTCATCACAAAGCGCCACGCATCCCGCCTGGAACCTGTGATTCAAGCGCTGGAAGATGACGCGCTCGCCGTAGCGTTTACTGATATTTTCGATTCGAAGCATCGTGAAGTTCATTAGACGAAGATTTGCCATGCGACGACGATCCAGATCGCGGCGAGTATTGCGCCAAGCAACACCGAATGTGTCGGCGCATAACGTTGCGGCAGGCGCAGCAGCGCAAGCAGGGGTGCCCCCGCCAACACGATGGCTGCGGCGGCGCGGGCCGTCAGCGCTCCGTGCACCACCAGGAGCAGCGGCGCGGCAGCCGCGAATGGCAATGCCAGCGTGGCGACGGTCAGCACGTCCGCACGAACCTGCACCGTCGACGCAAGCGGGAGCGATCGCACAAAATGGGCAGCTCGAACATGACTCGTACGCAAATCTCGATAGGTCGTCGCGGCAATCAGCGCGATTACGGCCTGCGTGGTCAGCGTCAGCGGCACGACGCGCGCGTCGAAACCCCAAAGGTGCGCCAGATAACACGTGGAAGCCGTGACCGCACCCATGATGACGCAACGGTTAACGGTTCCTGCGACGTGAAACCGGACGATGCCGAGCTGAAGCTTGACGATAGGCGGAAGCCCAAGCGCTCCATTGACCGACAACAGACCGGGCGCTAGACGCCACGATGTACCGCGCTGCGTCGCCCGCGCAGCGGGCGCCCCCGGCGTACGGCCCAATGCAAACGCAGCAACGATCAATGAAACGAGCAGCAGCGCCGTCCGCATTGCGTTATCCGTCTGCAATGCGCCGACCAGAATGAAATTGGCAACCACCAACGGCAACCCGTTACGCACCCGGCCCGACAACGTGACCAATTGCAATCCAAGCGTAATCAACGTCAAGTCGAGAACGTACAGATAGTTCGACGCCTTGTGTGGCAAGAAAGCCAACGCGATCGCCGCAGCGATGACAGGCAACAGGAGTGGCGTACTGGCGATCAGCACGACTGCAGCATCCACGGCGCGGCGATGCCGATTGGAGACGGGCAACGATTTGAGGAACGCAGCGAACGGGCCGCCGCTGATGGCAGTGCGCTGGATCAGTACCCAAAGCATGCCTGTGGCTTCGAGCGCATGCACCCAGAGGAACCGCCATTCGAGACCCTGTTCCGGGGCCAATGGCGCGAGCACGGGCGCGCCGAGGATGCGGGTCTGGGCCAACACGGGCATGGTGGGCAGCAACAGCAGGACAGCCAGGAGCAAAGCCTGCCAGTGCCGGTGCAGCACCCGGGCCGTCGCCAGTACGTACCAACGCAATCGCCACGACAACATCATTTTTCCATCCCCGTAACACATCTGCGCAGACCCGCATGATCGAAGCGGTATCCTGCCATGTCGGCGGGGGTGCCACAACTACGCATGTCGCCCGCCGCGGCGGTCGGATGACCGCCGGGCGACGGATTCAACGGGGACGCATAGGGCGTCTGTCGGGTTGGCGCGAGCCGATCCGGCCCATTCGAAAGTCAGCGATAGACCGGGAAACGCTTGGTCAGCTCGGACACTTGCGCGCGCACGCGTTCGATCGTCGCCGCATCTTCCGGGGCCTCGAGCACGTCGGCGATCAGGTTGCCGACCAGCTCCGCTTCGGCCGTGCCGAAACCGCGCGTCGTCATCGCCGGCGAGCCCAGACGCACGCCGCTTGTCACGAACGGCTTTTCCGGATCGTTCGGGATCGCGTTCTTGTTGACCGTGATGTGCGCGGCGCCGAGCGCGGCTTCCGCGGCCTTGCCGGTGATGTTCTTCGCGCGCAGGTCGACCAGCATCACGT
>NZ_QTQP01000077.1 GCF_003854275.1 Burkholderia sp. Bp8963 | reverse complement strand
CGACACCGCTCACAAACCACGGAGCGTTCACACCCAGGGCGGCTTCGAACAGCTTGCTGTGCATCATTTACCTTCTTGTCTACAGGAAAAACGAGACGATACCACCCACTCGAAATTCAAAAGAGGCTTTTTTCTTGTCCTTGAACTGGTAGATCGTGATGGCCGCATTCTTCAGATCGCCTCGCGCGTCGAAGGCGATCTTGCCGATCACGCCGTCGTACTGCGTCGCCGGCATCGCGGCGAGCACCTTCGCGCGCTCAGTCGAATTCGCTCGCTGCATGGCAGCGTAGATCACATGGACGGCGTCATAGGCGAACGGCGCATACGCATCGATCGGCACCTTGTAGCGCGCCGTATAACGGCGATCGAACTCCTGCCCTTTCGGCATCTTCGACAACGCGAGGCCCGCCTCGGAACATACGACGTTGCCAATTGCGTCGCCCGCCAGGCTCACCATCTTCTCCGTACACGCACCATCGCCGCCCAGCACGCTGGCCGTCATGCCCAGGTTCGCGGCCTGCTTTGCCAACGGCCCCGCCGTTGCATCCGAGCCGCCGTACATGATCACGTCGGGTCGCAAGCCCTTCACTTTCGTCAGAATGGCGCGAAAGTCGGTCGCCTTGTCATTGGTCGCTTCGCGCGCGACGATCACGCCACCGTTTGCTTTCGCTGCTTTCTCGAATTCGTCGGCCAGCCCCTGACCGTAAGCCGTCGAATCGTCGATCACGGCAATCCGCTTCGCATGCAACGAATTGAGCGCATAACGCGCGAGCGCCGGTCCCTGCAACGCATCCGTCGCAACGACGCGAAAGGTCGTCTTGTACCCTTGCTGCGTGAATGCGGGGTTCGTCGATCCCTGCGAAATCTGCACTACCTGCGCTTCGCTGTAGATGCGCGCCGCGGGAATCGACACACCCGAATTGATGTCGCCCACCACCGCCACGACGCCGTCGTCGACGAGCTTCTGTGCGACCTGCGTACCCGTGCGCGGGTCAGCTGCATCGTCCTGCGATTCGAGTTGCAGGCGCACCGGCTTGCCACCGATCACCGGATGCTGGCTGTTGATTTCGTCGACTGCAAGGCGCGCGGCATTCTCGCTGTCCTTGCCCATGTTGGCGAGCTGCCCGGTGAGCGGCGCCGCATGACCGATACGCACGACAGCGGCGGAAGCGTCGGCCGCATGCGCGGGCGCGTGAAGAGCGGCCAGCGCAACGACACCGGCCATCGAGCGGAAAATATGATTCACGGTCTGCCTCACTTCGGTAATGGTGATTGAAAGAACGCGATGTCGATTGCGCCGCGCCTGAAAGCCAGTATTCGCGTGCCGGAATTTCGCGTCCAACGACAAATTCTTTTCGCTGCCGATAAACAAACGTTATGGCTACGCCCGTGACGACCTGGTCTGCAGCAACGCTTCGACGCTGCGGGCTATCGAAAGGATCGCAGCGTCGGCGAGCGCCGGCCCGCAAATGGAAAGCCCCACCGGCAGTTCCCCGTTGTCATGACAGGGCAGCGTGAGCGCGCATCCATCCATGAAATTGACCACGGCGGTGTTGCGCAGCACCTTGATGTTGGTCGCGAAGAAAGCTTCATCGTCTTGCACGAGATCGGCGATCGGCGGCGGCACAATGGCGACCGTCGGCATCAGCCACGCATCGAATCGGGCGAGCCGCGTGCGCGCATCACGGACGAAGCGTTCTCGCGCCGCCAGCAGATCGATATAGTCGGCGGCGCTGCGCCCTTCTCCGACGCGCAGCCGCCTAAGCACGCGCGGATCGTAGGCATTGGCAGCTCGTGCGACGTGCCCGCGATGCCATGCCCAGGCTTGCGCTGCGGTGATGCCCGCCAACTGCAACGGGCCGCCGAGTTCATGCAGTTCGGGAAACGCGAAGCGCTCGACAGATGCCCCGGCACGCTGCAACATGCTGATCGTGCGATTAAAGGCGGTGCTCACGGTCTCATCGAGATCGTCTGCTACGTAGTCCAACGTGACACCGAAGCGCAGCCCCGCGAGCGCACGTGGCTCCATATCGAGCACCTGGCCGGACAGAATGCCATCGACGAGCGCACAACAATCGACGCTGCGCGCGATCGGCCCGATCGAATCGAGCGATGTGGACAACGGCACTGTGCCGTCGAGCGGCACGCGTCGCGCAGTCGGCTTGAAGCCCACCAGCCCGCAAAAGGCGGCCGGAATGCGGATCGAACCGCCCGTGTCGGTACCGAGCGCCGCGACGACATGTCCGAGCGCCACCGAAGTTGCCGCGCCGGAACTCGACCCGCCTGCCAGACGGCTCTCGTCGAAGGGATTCAGGGGTGTTCCGAAATGCGGATTCAGACCAAGACCCGAGAACCCAAACTCGCTCATGTTTGTGCGGCCGACGAACACGGCGCCTGCTTCGCGCAAACGCGCGATTGCCGCGGCGTCGCGAACCGCGGGCTCGGCGTCGCACAAGACCCGCGAACCGGCCGTCGTCACCTGGCCCTTGACGTCGAACAGGTCTTTCACGGAAACCGGGACGCCAGCCAGTGCGGACGGAACGTAACCCCGGTCGCGGAACGCATCGCTTGCCGACGCGGCATCGCGCGCCGCGTTGCGGTCGATTCGCGTGTAGGTCGTTCCGCCGCGCGCGAGTTCGGCATCGATGGCGGCCAGGCTCGCGTCGAGCAACGCGCCCGCTGATACCGTTCTCGCCGCAAGCGCAGTAGCCGATTGACGGATGGTGTGCATCGGCCTCACTCCGTATGCGCGAGCGCAGCGACCGAATAGCGATGCCGAAGGGTGCGCCCGAGTACGGGATCATGCAATTCGAGTTCGTATGCACTAGCGGGCGTCAACTTGCCGAACACGGGCTGCGTGCCGCAGAAGAGCACCGTCTCCGGAACGATCGAAGTGGCGCCGAACGCGCGCCGGATCAGCGGCGCCGGGTGCATCAGTCGCGCAAGCGTCCCCTCCTGATAGCGCACGCGCTCGCCATTCGCATCAATGCGCCAGCTCCGCGCGACCAGCGCGTCCCAATGCGCGGCGACTTCCGCATAACGCCACAACGTCGCGCCAAGCGGCTTCGCGCACATCTGCTTCGATACGGCGACGTCATAGCTTTCAACCCTACGATCCGTATGATCGGAGCCGATACCGACCAGCAGGCCGTCCGTTTCCGTCTGAAACAACACGGCCTCCACTTCGCCCGACGACTGCTCGCCGATCACCTCGATGCGCTCCGCCGTCGTCAGCAAAGCGGGCGTGACCTCATAGAAGCAAGGCACAACAGACGGCCTGCGCACACCCAGCGCTTCAAGCTCGCGAATATGATGCTCGACCTCGTCGCTGTCCCGGCCCGCCCACCCCGCAATCACAAGCCGGTTCGCGTTCAACTGCACGGGCAGCCCGCCTTCTATTTCGCATGACAGTTTCTTCATCGCAACGTCCTTTGGTTTGCCAACCGGTTCGCCGATTCCCCGCTTCGGGACCGACTTTCGTTGCGAAGTTTTGGCGTACGGCGTGCCCTTGTCCAACAAATAAAAGTTGTCGGACAGGAGAAATTCTTCTTGTCACCTCGCGCCGGACGCAGCGCTACACTGAGCCATTCCGGCTTCCCGCGTCAGGGTTGTAAATGAATCTGCGATTTCTGGAGACCTTCGTGTGGCTCGCGCGCTTGCGCAGCTTTCGCTTGACGGCAGAGCGGCTGCACGCGACACAGGCGGCCATTTCCAGCCGGATTTCAGCGCTGGAGCAAGAACTGGGTGTACGGCTCTTCGAGCGCGGGCCGAAGGAGGCGACACTCACCCAGGACGGCACCAAGGCGCTGCCGTTCGCCGAGCAGATGCTGAAGCTGAATCAGGCGATGCTGGCAAGCGTCGGCGATCGTTCGAAGGTGTCGGGCCTGCTTCGGCTCGATGCGATCGAGTCGATCGTTCATACGTGGTTGCCCGATCTTCTCAAGCGCATCCGGGAGGAATATCCGAATCTCGTGATCGAATTGACGAGCGACACGTCGGCCAATCTCTCCGCACAACTCACCAACGGCCACATCGACGTGTCGTTTCAAACCACGAGCGTCACCGGCTCGGATATGGCCAACGTTGCGCTCGGCAGCCTGCCCATGCGCTGGATGGCCAGCCCCGCGCTCAATCTGTCCGCGCAGGCGCTGACCGAAGCCGAACTGGCTGCATACCCGGTGATCAGCTTCGCGCGCCATTCGCCGCCGCACGAGTTCCTGACGGGACTGTTCACCGCCAGCGGAGAAGTGCAGGTGCAGATCAATTGCCTGTCGTCGGTTGCGGCGATCATCCGGCTGGTAATCGACGGATTCGGCGTGGCCGTACTGCCGCCCGCATTCGTGATGCGCGAACTCGCAGCCGGGCAATTGCAGTTACTGCAGGTCGCGCATCGGGTTCCTGCGCTGCCGCTCGTCGCGGCGTTCCGGCGCACGCCCGACAGCCTGCTTCCCGAATCCATCACGCGGCTCGCGCTGAACGTCGTGCTCGATTTCAGCCTGAAGCATGGGTCCGAATTCGCCCTGTTCCCGCCGACCGACGACGCCATCGTGCGCACCTGACCCAGCCACCCCTCAAAACGCATTCCGACATGACGCTCCCACTTTCCATTCCCATCGAACCGCTTGACGCGCGACGCTGCGAACCTTATGGCTGGATGCTGGGCAAGCCCGCTTCCACCGACGGCAGTGCGCCGTCGTTTGCCAGCCCCGCATCGGACTTCTGGCGCGAGCATCTGTTCGACACCAGCGCCCCTGGCGAAACGGAGGTTCTCTGGGTCATCTACCGCAATCGCGAGGAAACCGTTGCTTCACTCGAATCGCATCGGCTGACGCAGCAAGCTATCGTGCCGCTGACGGCGCCTGTCATCCATATCGTCGCCAGCGCGTTGGAAAACGGCGAACCGGACCTGGACACGTTGCGTGCGTTCGAGATTCCCGTCGGCAAGGGCCTGTGCATGCGACCGACCATCTGGCATGCGACCCGCGCGACAGAACAGGAAGCCACCTGCCTGATGTTGACGCGCCCATCAACGACTTATGACCTCGTCGTGCATCTGAAGACGGGCGCACCTGCGTGCGAAAGTGCAATTCGCACTATCGCCCCTGCTCGACTCCGGAAATTGAGAGTAATGGAATCTCAGAGGGCCCAGGGCGGGGCAGATTAGAAATTCTAGTTAGACATCGACTCGCCCGTGCGACCATGCACGCTTGTCGTCGTCCTTATCGGTGACTCACTGTTTGCTGTGCGGTCGTCTGGCCAGCGGTTACTCCGAGTAATTGGCGTACCAAACGGGCCAGTAGGCGAACGCGCTCGATCTCATCACTGGGCTGGCCCCCGATCCGACATGAAATGAAGGGGCGGATAGCTCTGACTATCCGCCCGTTCGATTGCTGACCTCTGCTGTTGGTCTTATGGCACCCCCCGGAAGCACTAGTTTGGCAGCCAGACAGCAACTCATTGATTTAAAGACAATAGCTTTTGGGGACAGGTCTAAAGGCCGCGCGCAGTCTCGATCGTTCTAACCGGAAATTTGCGCGGAAAACAAAGTCATCTCAACTGCAGTGCGCGAGTGCGTGCCGGGGCTGGCCCAGGCAGCAACCACTCGCGCACACGCGCCTAGGCGCCGATCTGGCGGTCGTCCATGTCGCGGACTGCATAACGCCGGTGGCATGGGATGGTGTCCAAAGCCCGCGATTTGTAGTAACATGCCTACATTGATGCTTGTTCTGGAGATTCATCGTGACCATCACCACACTCTCAAGCCGCGAGCTCAATCAGGACGTCACCAAGGCCAAGAAGGCGACGAAAGACGGTCCCGTGTTCATTACTGATCGGGGCAAGCCGGCCCATGTGCTGTTGAGCTTTGACGAGTACCAGCGCCTCACGCAGCAGCACCGCAATATCGCTGACGCACTCGCCATGCCTGGGGTCGAGGACATCGAATTCGACCCGCCGCGCGTGGACGTCACGATTCGGAAGGTTGATTTCTAATGATGTTCGTTCTCGATACTAACGTTGTCTCTGAACTGCGGAAGGTGCGGGCGGGCAAAGCGGATCCCAATGTGGCCGCTTGGAGCGCGACCGTTGACGCGCCAGCGCTCTTTGTTTCAGCCATCACGATCATGGAGCTGGAAACCGGTGTGCTGCAGATCGAGCGCCGCGATCCGGCCCAGGGTGCGCTACTCCGGGCGTGGCTTGACGGGCATGTCCTGCCCGAATTCACGGGGCGCGTACTGCCCATCGACACTGCGGTCGTGCTGCGTTGTGCGCGGCTGCATGTGCCGGATCGGCGCTCGGAACGGGACGCCCTCATTGCCGCGACCGCACTCGTGCACGGCATGACGGTCGTGACGCGCAATGTGGCCGACTTCGTCGAAACGGGCGTCACGATCCTGAACCCGTGGGATTGAGGCAGGACTTTGCGGATCGGGGTCCATTTGATTTTGGTGCAATCTACAGGAGTAGGATGGCCTAGCTGCGACAAGACATACTGGTCAGCCCCTTAAATAATATATTTATGAATCAAAGGGTTGCTGATTGGCTTTCACGCTGGCGGCGCATCGCCGTCGACCGGAGGTCCGCATCGCAGGCAAAGCGCCAGTCACCATCGTCGCAGCACAGTCGTCGCCCTCCGCCGTAGATCTGGATGATGGACGGTGCGGGACATGCGGGGAGCCAGGGCTGCCCGCGAATTCGACTCTTTCTCGCAACCCAGCCAACGACGGTTAGCGACCGCGCGCGGTGTGCAACGCGGCGTAATCGGGCGAGTCGAACTGAATGCGCGCCGGTCCGGCGTCAGCAGCCGGTGCCGGATTTCGGCTTATTCGCGGTCCAGTGCCGAGATTGCGGCTCTCAACGCCAGCAGATAGCTTTGGATACCGAAGCCGCATATCTGCCCGCTGACTATCTCCGCAAAGACGGAGTGATGCCGGAACGGCTCGCGCGCATGGATGTTGGACATATGCAGTTCGACAATTGGACACGTAAGAATGGCCAGTGCGTCACGGATGCCGTAGCTGTAGTGCGTCCACGCCCCCGCGTTGATCAGCACCGCATCCAGGTGCTCTTCGAATGCGCGATGAATGCGTTCGCACATCGACGCCTCGCTGTTCGTCTGGAACGATTCCACCTGCGCGCCCAGCTCCGCCGCCAGCCCTTGCAGCCGCGCATCGATCTCCGCGAGCTTGATCGTCCCGTATTGCGCCGGATCGCGCTTGCCGAACATGTTGTGATTGATGCCGTGCAGCATCAGGATCTTCTTCATCTGGATCTCCATCGCGCGTTCAGTCAAACGGCACGGCAAGCCGATCAATCACCGAGCTGGTTTCGGGACGTACGCCACGCCACCAGGCGAACGCTTCGGCCGCCTGCTCGACCAACATGCCGACGCCATCCGCGATCCCGTGCACCCCCGCATTTTTCGCGAGTCGGAGAAATGGCGTCAGGCGCTTGCCGTAAGCGAGCTCATAGGCAGTGCCGTCCGGGCTGAACACGCTCGGCGGGACGGGCGGCAGGTCACCGGTCAGGCTGGCCGACGTCGCATTGACCACCAAGTCGAAACGTCCCATCCGAGCCAAGTCCGCGTAGCTGCTGGCAACGAGCGAACCGCGTCCGGCAACCTGCGCGGCCAATGCGCACGCCTTGTCTACGTCACGATTCGCGATGACCATCTCGGCCGGTACGGCTTCGAGGAAAGGCAGCAGTGCACCGCGGGCGGCGCCGCCCGCACCGAGCAGCAGCACGCGCTTGCCGGCCATCCGGAGGCCGAGGTTGACTTCGATATCGCGGACCAGTCCGATCCCGTCAAAGTTGTCGGCCAGAATGCGGCCGCTTTCGAACTTGAGCGCGTTAGCCGCTCCCGCCAGTTCCGCGCGCTCGCTTCGTTCGTCCGACATCGCGAACGCTTCGAGCTTGAACGGGGCGGTAATGTTGATGCCCTTGCCACCGCTCGCTGCGAATGCCCGAACCACGCCGGCAAAGGCGCCCTCCGGCTCGACCGGTCCCTCGATGGCCGTATAGCTCATGTCCTGCCGCGTTTCTTGCGCGAATAGACCGTGAATCAGCGGAGATTTCGTGTGTCCGATCGGATTGCCGATCACCGCGTACTGGTCAGTCATCGTTGGCTCGCTTTTGAATAGAGGACGCCATCGGCCTGCATCGCGTCGATTTCGGCCGGATCGAATCCGAGTGAATGCGCGACTTCGGCGTTGTGCTGCCCGAGATCGGGTGCGACGTCTCGAATCGTCGTATCGCAATCGGAGAACCGGAACGGAAGGTTAGGCAGGCGCAGCGCCCCATAGCGCGGATGCTGCTGCTCGACGACCATGCCTCTAGCCTGGATCTGCGGATCGGCCAGCACCTCGTCGATGCGCTGCACCTTCGCGCATGGAACGTCGACGTGATCCAGCAGTTCGAGTACCGACGCGACGGAACGGGCCGCCACCCACGGCTCGACCACCGATAGAATCTCCGAGCGGTGCGCGTTGCGTCCGACGCTGTCGTGAAATCGCGTGTCGGCGCCGAAGCCCGGCGGACCGCCATGCGCTTCGATCAGCGTAGCGAAGCGTTTCCACGCGTCGTCGACTTGCGCGGCGATCACGAGATCGCCGTCTGCTGCGCGGAACACGCCATAGAGCGTCGAGGTCGGCATGTCGTGCCCGGTCTGCTCTGGCAGCACGCCTTGAAGCGTGTAGCACTGCACCGCATATTCGTGCATCGACACCAGCGTGTCGTATAGCGCCATGTCGATGTGCTGCCCACGACCGCTCGTCACACGCCCCAGCAGCGCGGCGTTGATGGCCGCGACCGCATGAATGCCGGTGTACAGGTCGCCCAGCGAGATGCGCAGCAGCGGTGGCCGCTCGCCCGGCGTGCCGACCATCTGCATGATGCCGCTCTTGGCCTCGGCGATCAGCCCGAAGCCCGCGCGATGCGCATCGGGACCGGTGTGTCCGTACGCCGAAATCGAGCAGTAGACGAGGCCCGGATTGCGCGCCGACAATTCGGCATAACCCAGCCCAAGTTTGTCCAGCGCGCCCGGTCGGTAGTTCTCGATGAACACGTCCGCCGAGTCGCACAGTCGCTGCATGAATGCCTTGCCACGCGCTTCCTTCATGTTGACGCTCACGCCGCGCTTGCCCATGTTGAGCTGCAGGAAATAACCGCTTTGCTGATCGTCGAGCACGGTCGCGTGCTGGCGTCCGGCGTCGCCGGTGCCGGGGCGCTCGACCTTGATCACTTCGGCGCCGAGTGCCGCGAGGCACCGCCCGACATAGGGGCCGGCGAGGAAATGGCTGTAGTCGACGACGCGAATGCCTTCGAGGGGACGGGCCTGCATCAGAACGCTCCCGGACGGCGCGGCACCATCAGGCGATGTTCGCCGCGTTGAACGACCTGGCCGTCCTGATTGATCAGCGCCGACGGAAGCACGACAATGCCCCAGCCCGGGCGGCTCTTGCTCGCCCGCATCGAGCCGACGCGGAACATCACATGCAGCACGTCGTTGACCTTGATGGGCAGCAGGAAATCCCACGTCCAGCCGAGCGACATGCCCGGCAGAAAGCGATAGTCGCTCTGCGTCTTCAGGCCATCGGCGATCGACAGGCCGAACAACCCGTGCGCGACGAGGCAGCCGAAGTGGCTGGCGTTCGCGTAGTCCTCGTCTACATGGACGGGCGTATGGTCGCCGGTGAGATCAGCGTAGGCGAGAATACGCTCCTTCGTCACCGTGTAATTCGGACTCACGCATTCGTCGCCCTCACGGGCGTCGTCCCAGTATTTTTCGACGATCGTCATGGTCACGCCTCCGCGCGCGGGTTGATCGCCAGCGCCTGCGCGACGCAGGAGGCGGGTTTGGCTTGAATCAGTTCGACGGCAAGACCGTCCGGCAGGCGAAGCCAGTTGTGCCCCTGCGGCATTTCCGCCACGCCGAATCGTCGTGCCGCGGCCAGCGCGGCCTCGAGGTCTTCGCACATCACGCCCAGATGGGCGAGCCGGCCTTCCGGGCCGTCATGTTCCGGCGCGTGGATGAACTGCAGGCCGCCGAGCGTCCAGTACTGCCGGGGAGCGTCGAGCGTGCCGTCCACTTCGCGCAGCGTCATGCCAAGGACCACTTCGAAGAAGCGGATGTGCCAATGGATGTCCTTCACCCGGATGGCAACGTGTTCCAGATAGGCTTTGGGGGTATTCACGCGGCGGCCTCCTCGCGCTGACGATCGGCCATCGCGCGCTCGATCCCCTTGATGCAGGCGACGAGCGTCGCATTGACCGGGGTCGGCACGCCGTAGCGCTGTCCCCAGCGCACGACCGAACCGTTGATGAAGTCGATCTCGGTGATTGAGCCTTTCTCCAGGCTTTGCAGCATCGAGGTCTTGAAGGCAGTGGGCAGGCCCTCGGCGGCGAGCGTCCAGGCTTGTTCGGGATCGGTCATCGACAGCTTCACGCCGGCCGCTTGTGCGGCTGCGATCGCCTCGGCCACGGCCGCGAGCGATGTTGCCTTCAGCAGCGGCTCGTCGTAGAGCTGCCCATAGGTCAGACCGGTGACGCCGGTCAGCGCGCCCGTCGCGACGTTTACCAGCAGCTTGTCCCACATCGTGCCGACGATATTGGCGCTGACCGTCGTGGCAAGGCCGGCGGTATTGAACGCGTCGGCGATCGCCTGTATACGCGGCGTGATGCCGCCGTCGAGCTCGCCGATATAGGTGCGCTTGCCAACCACGCCGGACTCGATGTGACCCGCCCCACGCAGCACGCCGCCGACGTAGGTTTTGCCAGCGAGCACGCGCTCGCGGCCAACGACGTCGGCCAGGATGTCCTCGTGTCCGAGGCCGTTCTGCAGCGATAGCACGAGCGTATCCGGCCCCACCAGCGCTTGCGCGCCGCGAATGGCCGCCTCGGTGTGGAACGACTTGACCAGCACGACCACCAGATCGGCCGCGCCGACTTCAGTCGCTTGCGTTGTCGCATGAACGAGCACATGGCGGGAGCCGTCAGCGTCATCGACCCGCAGGCCGTCGCGACGCATCGCATCGACGTGCGCGGGCGAGCGGTCGATCAGCCAGGTCTCGTGACCGCCTTCGGTGAGGGTGGCACCGATCGCGCAGCCCAGTGCGCCCGCACCCAGAATCGCAATTTTCAATGGCTTCTCCTTGACGTGTAGCCGTACGATAGGAGTCGCCGCTCATGCCGGCAATGCAATGTCTACAATGGCGCTATTGCGAGCGACAATAACGCCATGGTTCCCGCCAATCTGCCCGACTTGAAGCTGCTCCAGCTCTTCGACCTTCTGTACGACATGCGCAGCGTCACGCGCGTGGCCGAGCAACTCGGCCAGAGCCAGCCGACGATCAGTATCTGGCTCGGGCACTTGCGGGAATACCTTCACGATCCGCTATTCATTCGAACGCCTGGTGGCATGGCGCCGACACCTCAGGCCGACGCACTCATCGGGCCGTGCCGGGAAATCCTCGAGTCTTTGCGGCGCTTCGCTGCGTGGGAGATTGCGTTTGATCCGGCGACGGCCCAGCGGCGGTTTCGTATCTGCATGACCGACGCGAGCCACATCACACTGCTTCCGCGACTGCTGGCCCATGTCCGCGCGCAGGCGCCCGGCGTCCGCCTGGACGCTGCGCGGATCGACGGCAACACGGAACGCGCGCTCGAATCCGGCGAAGCCGATCTCGCGACAGGCTATGTGCCGTGGCTCGGTGGTGGCATTTATCAGCAGAAGCTGTACGACCAGGACTGGGTGTGCCTGGCCAATCGGCATCACCCTAGGGTCTGTTTACATACGGAACGCACATGCGTTGCCACGAGAACGGCCGCTCGCGAGGCGCGCGACGCAGCGAATACTGGACGTATCGCCAAGGAGCGCAACGCGGCGAGCGGCCGTTCTCGTGGCAACCCCAAATTGAAAAACCATTCCACGGGAATGCCCGAAATCGCCCGTATGGCCGCGTCGCTCGTCGCTTGTTTGGCTCGGCCAAACGGCGCTCCTCGCTTCTTGCCCTACGAGCGATTTCGGGCATTCGCATGTGCGTTCCGTATGTAAACAGACCCTAGAGTTCGTGGTCGTCTCGGGGGGAAGCAGTATCGTTCGGAGGGCCACGTCGCCATTACGGCCGGCACGGGGGCGCAGCTCCTCGAGCAGGCTCTGATGCGGGAGCGCATCGAGCGCGATGTGGTGCTGGAATTGCCGGGATTCCTGGGCTTGGGGGCAATCATCCAGAGCACCGACCTGATCACGACACTGCCCCGTCATATCGGCGAGACGCTGGCTCAGACCAATGATCTGACGGTTCATGCATGCCCGATCCAGGTCGACGGGTTTGCGGTACGGCAGCACTGGCACGCACGATATCACCATGAGGCGGGCAACCGTTGGCTGCGTGGCCTTGTGATTCAATTATTCGGTGCTTCCCGCTGACCGGCAGCCCATGGCGTCCGAACCAAGCTGAGTCTCGAGTGATTTCCGTAGAAAGAAGTGATTCTTAACGAGCGGACGTCCGCTCGAACATCGGCAGCTGTCGTTGGCAAGGGCGGATGCGCGTCGATCCAGCGGTGCAACGTCTCCGGTGCCGTCATGCACGACGCTCATGCGGCGCATGAAAACTAATCGATTGTTGGTACCCCGGATCGACGCCGACAATCCGCGTCATGCCCCTCGTTCGCGGTACGGGCCACTCACCCTCCCTATCGGCACACCACGATCCATGAACCATTCAGCCACCGTCTCCTCCATCGCCGGGGCCCGCAAGGCCACGGCGGCCCCCTGCCATGCTCGCCCCCGTACATGCGGCGAAGCGCTCGTCGACCTCCTCGAACGCCACGGTGTCGAATGCGTGTTCGGCATTCCCGGCGTGCATACCGTCGAGCTCTATCGCGGCCTCGCTGAATCGTCGATCCGCCATGTGACGCCGCGCCACGAACAGGGGGCCGGATTCATGGCCGACGGCTATGCACGCGTCACGGGCCGCCCAGGTGTCTGCTTCATCATCACCGGGCCGGGGATGACCAATATCGCGACCGCGATGGCACAGGCCTACGCGGATTCGATCCCGATGCTGGTGATCTCGAGCGTCAACGCGCGACGCGAACTCGGCAGCGGCGACGGCCGCCTGCACGAGCTGCCGTCACAGCGCGACGTGTTCGCGGGACTCACCGCGTTCTCGCACACGCTGCTCGACGCGGCCGACCTGCCGCAGGTTCTCGCGCGCGCATTCGCGGTCTTCGCAAGCGCGCGGCCGCGGCCCGTCCATATCGAGATTCCGCTCGACGTAATCGTGATGCCGGCGCCCACGCTGTCCGACGCCCCGCCCGCGTCGCCTGCGCGACCCGCGCCGGATGCGAACGCACTCGCGGCGGCCGCCGACCTGCTCGCGCACGCGCGCCGCCCGCTGATCCTGGCAGGCGGCGGCGCCATTCACGCGGCCGCGGAATTGCGCGAACTCGCCGAACGCCTGCACGCGCCTGTCGCGCTGACGATCAACGCGAAGGGGCTGCTGCCGGCCGGCCACCCGTTGCTGATCGGCTCGACACAGTCGCTGCCGGCCACGCGTGCGGCGATCCGCGACGCCGACGTGGTGCTCGCCGTCGGCACCGAGCTTGGCGAAACCGATTACGACGTCTCGTTCGACGGCGGCTTCGCGATCGACGGCCGGTTGATCCGCATCGACATCGACGCGCAACAGCTGATGCGCAACGCCCGCGCCGAGATCGCCATCGCCGGGGACTCGCGGCTGGCGCTCGGCGCGTTGTCGACCCGCCTGCACGAAACGCCGGCACCGACACCCGAGGCCGGCTGGGGCGCGCTGCGGGTGACCGCCGTGCGCGCCGCGATCGCGTCAGGCCATGACGGCGCCGCGCGAGCGCAGGCGCTGCTGATCGATACGATCGTCGCAACCCTGCCCTGCGCGGTCATCGCAGGCGATTCGACGAGCCCCGTCTACGTCGGCAATTTCACCCACGATGCGCCGGCGCCGCGCAGCTGGTTCAACTCGTCGACAGGCTACGGCACGCTCGGCTACGGGCTGCCGGCCGCGATCGGTGCAAAGCTCGCCGCGCCCGCGCGCCCGGTCGTGTGCCTGATCGGCGACGGCGGCCTGCAGTTCACGTTGCCGGAGCTCGCGAGCGCGGTCGAGGCCCGCCTGCCGGTGATCGTGATCGTCTGGAACAACCGCGGCTATGGCGAGATTCGCAAATACATGGTTGCACGCGACATCACGCCGATCGGCGTCGATCCGTATACGCCCGATTTCCAGGCGCTCGCACGCGGCTTCGGCTGCGCGGCGCACGCGGCCGCGACACCCGGCGCGCTGGCCGCCGCGCTGCGCGACGCCGCAGCGCGCGCCATTCCGACCGTGATCGAAATCGACGAGGCAACCTGGTTCGGTCAGGTGCAGCGATGAGCACGACACCCGATCTCGCGTTCGATCCGCCGCTGCACACACGCCACTTCATCGACGGTACGTGGCGCACGAGCGTCGACGGCGCGACGTTGCCCGTCGTCGATCCGTCGACGGAAGCCGTTCTCGCCAACGTCAGCGCAGGTGGCGAGGCGGAGGTCGAGCGCGCCGTGCAAGCCGCATCGCGCGCATTTCCCGGCTGGAAACGCACGACGGGTGCCACGCGCGGGGCCCTGCTCCGCGCGATCGCGCGCGGCGTCGACGCGCGCCGCACGCGGCTCGCCACACTGCAATCGCTCAACAATGGCAAGCCGTTCGCCGAAGCCGGGATCGACGTCGCAGACGTGATCGCCACCTTCGACTACTACGCGAGCCTCGCGGACCGCCTCGACACGGACGGCGAAGTCGAGATCGCGCTGCCCGACGCAGACCATCGCGCGTGGATCCGGCGAGAACCGGCCGGCGTCGCCGCGCTGATCGTGCCGTGGAATTTCCCGATGGTGACGACTGCGTGGAAGCTCGCGCCGGCGCTCGCGGCCGGCTGCACCGTCGTGTTGAAGCCGTCCGAGATCACGCCGCTGCCCGAACTCGAACTCGCCGCGATCGCCGCCGAAGCGGGCCTGCCGCCCGGCGTGCTGAACGTCGTGACCGGCACCGGCTACGACGTCGGCGCCCGGCTGTGCGCGCACCCGCTGGTCGCGAAGGTGTCGTTTACCGGCAGCACCGCCGTCGGCGCACAGGTCATGAAGACGGCCGCGGACACGATCAAGGGCGTGGGCCTCGAACTCGGCGGCAAGTCGTCGATTGTCGTGTTCGACGACGCCGACCCCGATCAGGCGGTCGAACTCATTACGGGCGGCGGTCTGTTCAACGCCGGGCAGATGTGTTCGGCGACCTCGCGCGTGCTCGTCGCCGCGCCGCTTGCCGACGACCTGATCGCGCGCCTCGCGCGGCGAATCGACGCGACCGTCGTCGGCCCGCCGTTCGCGCCCGGCGTGCAGATGGGCCCGCTGACGAATCGCGCGCAATACGAACGCGTGAAGCGTCACATCGCGCAGGGGCAGGCCGACGGCGCGCGGCTCGTGACGGGCGGCAATGCGCTCGACGGCCCCGGCTACTTCGTCCGGCCCGCGCTGTTCACCGACGTGCCGGCCGGCAGCGCGCTATGGTGTGAAGAAATTTTCGGACCGGTGCTGTGCGTCCGCACATTCGACACCGAGGACGATGCAATTGCGGCTGCCAACGATACCGAATACGGGCTCGTCGCAACCGTCGTGACGTGCGACAAGGCACGCGCCAGGCGGGTTGCCGACGCGCTCGAGGCCGGCGTCGTGTGGATCAACACGCCGCAACTGATCTATCCGCAAACCTCATGGGGCGGCTACAAGCGCAGCAGCATCGGGCGCGAGCTCGGCCAGTTCGGGCTGGCCGCGTTCCAGGAGATCAAGCAGGTCATGATGCCGGCCGGCTGAGGCCGCCGGCCCATGCGTTTATGTCATGCCGCGCATGCGGATATTTCGTTTGTTGCGGAAATTTGACCTCCCTACAGTTCATCCACACCCCACGCCGCAGTTCGGCGACCGGCATCGAACCACACGGCATCGTTCATCAGGAGACGGCCATGCAACACTTCAAGGCGGGAAGAAGGCAGGTGATCAAAACCCTCGGCACGGCGCTCGCTGCATCCGCCCTTCCGATGCCGTTCATCAGTACTGCGAAAGCACAGTCGAGCAGTTTCGCTGGCAAGACCCTGCGCCTGCTCACGTGGTCTGACGATACCGGCGCGGCCGCGCTGCGCAACATCGCGGAAAGCTTCAGCAAGCAGACCGGCGCGCGCGTGATCGCCGATCGCGCGGACGGCACGTCGGGGATGGTCGCGAAGGTCAAGGCCGCGGGCGAGCGGCCGACCTACGACGTCATCACGCTCGCCGGCGTCGGCGCGGCCGGTCTCGCGGATGCAGGCCTGCTCGCGAAGCCGGACCTGAACCGGCTGCCGAACCTGAAGGACGTCGCGCCGCAATACCGCACGGGCGCGAACGGCTTCGGCATCGGCTACCTGCTGTGGTCGGACGGGCTGATCTACAACACGGCGACCGTGAAGAGCGCACCGTCGAGCTACGAGGCGCTGTGGGATCCGAAGTATGCGGGCCGCCTGTTCCTGCCGCCGCCCGAGTGGGCCGAAGCGGTCGACCTCGCGATCATCGCGGCGAAGCTGGCTGGCGGTTCGCAGCAGAACATCGATCCGGGATTCAGGAAGCTCGCGCAACTGAAGGACCGCGTGATGACCCTCGGCGAAAACCCGAACCAGGTCGCCGACCTGTTCCGCACGGGCTCGCTCGACATCGGCGGCATCTATTCGCCCGCGTTCTTCCCGGACCAGATCCGCAAGCCCGACTACAAGATGGGCGTGACGTACGGGATGAAGGAAGGCTTCGCGACGCAGCTGATGTTCACCGTGATTCCGAAGGCGCACCCGGGCGACCTCGACCTGATCCACGCGTTCATCAATCATTCGCTCGACGCCGACGTGCAGGGCCGGATGGCGGCCGATGTCCTGAACGGCCCCGTGAACGCGAAGGCCGTGATTCCCGCGGCAAGCCGCGCGTTCGTGCCGTCGCCGCAGCAGATCGCGGAGAAAGCCGTGCTGCATGACGACAAGGCGCTCGCGGCAGTCCAGCCGGCATGGATCAAGCGCTACACCGGTCTCTTCTCGGCGTAACGACATGGCCTCCCTGTCCTCCCCCCGAGACGCCGCGCCGGCCGTCGCCGGCACGGCCGGCGCGGACGCCGGGCCAGCACTGCCCGGCGTGCCGCCCTGGCTGCTGCTCGCGCCGATCCTCGCGTTCCTCGCGGTGCTTGCCGCCGCGACGCTCACGGTGTTGCGAATGAGCGTCGGCGTGTCCGGTGACGAATGGCGGACCTTCACGCTGCAGAACTACCTCGACCTCGCGGACCCGTACTTCACGACGTCGTTGTGGCTCACGCTGCGCCTCGCGTTCCAGAGCATGGTGTGTGCGGTACTGCTCGCGATCCCGGTGGCGCTCGCGATGGCGCGGACCGAATCGCGGCTCGCGCGCCGGTTGCTGCTCGCCGGCGTCCTGTTGCCGCTGCTCGTGAACCTGCTGCTGCAAGGCTATGGCTGGCTCGTGATGCTCGGCCCTGCCGGGTTGCTCAACCGCGGGCTGCTGGCCACCGGTGTGATCGGGCGACCGCTGCAGTTGCTGTACCGTGAGCACGGCGTGCTGCTCGGACTGATCCAGACCGCGTTTCCGCTCGCCGTGCTGCCGCTGTCGAGCGCGCTGCGCGCGGTGTCCCGCGCGTACGACGAAGCCGCCGCGACGCTCGGCGCGAGCCGATGGCAGACGCTGCGGCACGTGACGTTGCCGCTCGCGATGCCCGGCCTCGTCTCCGGCGCGCTGCTCGTGTTCGCGTACAACGCCAGCGCGTTTGCGGTGCCGCTGCTGCTCGGCGGCCGACGCGTGCCGATGCTCGCGGTGCTCGTGCACGACCAGGTCGCACCGCTGCTCAACTGGCCCGCCGCCTCGGCATCGGGCGTCGTGCTGATGGGCGCGACGCTCGTCGTGATGGCGGTTTCGCAGCGCCTCGTGCGCACCCTGCAACGTGCCGACGAGGTGGCCCGATGAATGCCCTGCTCCTGCGCGCGCCCATGCCCGGCCGACTCGGACGCGCGACCGGCGTGCTCGCGACGCTCGTACTGTTCGTCGCCGCGCTGCCGATACTGACGATGATCACGATGTCGTTCGGCGCATCGGGCACGCTCGAATTCCCGCCGCGCGAATTCAGCCTGCACTGGTATCGCGCCGCATGGCAGACGTTCGTGTCGTCCGATGCGGGCAGCGCGCAATCGATGGGCGCGGCGTTGACGACGAGCCTCGTCGTCGCGGTCGCGACGATGCTGATCGCGACCGCCGTGTCGGTACCCGCGGCCTACGCGCTGTCCCGCTACCGCTTCCGCGGCAAGGCGCTCGTCGAGCAGCTCGTCGCGTTGCCGATCGTCTATCCGCTCGTGATGCTCGGCCTCGCGCTGCTGATCGTGTTCAACGCGCTGCCGGTCGAACTCGGCATCGTGCGGCTCGTGGTCGCCCACGTGATCCTGACGCTGCCGTTCACGGTGAAGAACTGCGCGGCCTCGGTCGCGTCGATCGGCCCCGACTTCGAGGAAGCCGCGTGCCTGATGGGCGCGAGCCCGCGCCGCGCGCTCGCCGACGTCGTGCTGCCGCTGATGCGGCCCGGCATCCTCGCCGGGATGCTGTTCGCGTTCATCGTGTCGTTCAACGAATTCACCGTGACGTTCTTTCTGTACAGCATCGACACGATGACCCTGCCGGTCTGGCTCTACAGCCGCACCGTTTCGTCGCTCGACCCGACCGTGTTCTGCTTCGCCGTGTTCACGGTCGCGATCGATTTCGCACTGATCTGGATGCTCGAAAAACTCGTCGGCGACAAGGGTGTCGCGCTCTGACGCGCGCACCGCCCCGCCCTCGCCCGTGCAAGGAACCCTCATGACCCAGCTCATCCTCCAGAACGTGACGAAGCGCTTCCATCAAGCGTATGCGGTCGATCACGTCGATCTGTCGGTACCGGACGGCAAGCTCGTCTGCTTTCTCGGCCCGTCCGGCTGCGGCAAGACCACGCTGATGCGGATCATTGCCGGTCTCGAAACGCCGACCTCCGGCACCCTGACGTTCGCCGGCCGCGACCTCACGCACGTGCCCGCCAACCGGCGCGACTTCGGCATGGTGTTCCAGTCGCTCGCGCTGTTTCCGCACATGACGGTCGCGCAGAACATCGCGTACCCGCTGCGGCTGCGCAAGACGGACAAGGCCGCGCAGGCGCGGCGCGTCGCCGAGCTGCTCGAGCTGATCCAGCTTCCCCACATGGCCGACCGGCTCGTCACGCAACTGTCGGGCGGACAGCGCCAGCGCGTCGCGATTGCGCGTGCGATCGCGTCGTCGCCGCGCCTGCTGCTGCTCGACGAGCCGTTGTCGGCGCTCGACGCGAAGCTGCGCGAGGCGATGCAGGTCGAGATCCGGCTGCTCCAGCAACGGCTCGGCATCACGACGATCATGGTCACGCACGACCAGCGCGAAGCGATGACGATGGCCGACGAGATCGTCGTGATGGAGAAAGGCCGGATCCAGCAGGTCGGCCGGCCGCTCGACATCTATCGCGATCCGGTCAACGAGTTCGTCGCCGACTTCATCGGCCTCGGCAACATCCTGCCGGTCGCGTGCGACGGCGACGACGCGATCGTCCTGCCGGGCGGGCAGCGTCTCGCGATCCGGCGCGCGCCGGACACGCCACGCGCGACCGACGCCGTGCGCCTGCTGATTCGTCCCGAGGACGTCTGCGTGCGTCCGGGCCAGCCGGCTGCGGCGCCGAACACGCTGGCCGGCACGATCACGTTCGTGCGCGACGTCGGCGCGTCGATCGAAGCGACGATCGACTGCCGGGGCTTCACGCTGACGGCCGCGACGACGCCGCGCGAGACGCCCGACCTCCACGTCGGCATGCCGGTACTCGCGGAACTGCCCGCTCATGCCTGCAAGCTCATCGCCGCCCGCGGCGCCTGATTCCTTTTCCTTTCTCCCGCGCAGTCCAGCTCAGCAACGAGGATCTCACCATGAACGCAACGTCCCAAGCCACCCGTCACGTGCAGCGTCTGCTCGCCCGTACCGCCCTCCTCTGCGCCTGTGCCGGCACCGCGGGCCTTGCCGCGTTCGCGCCGCTCGCGCACGCCGACGCGCTCGACACGATCGCGAAATCCGGCGTCGTGCGCATCGGCGTGTTCGAGGACTACCCGCCGTTCGGCTCGATCGGCCCCGACATGAAGCCGCAAGGCTACGACATCGACATTGCGAACCTGATCGGCAAGGCGCTCAACGCGAAAGTCGAACTCGTGCAGGTCACCGGCGACAACCGGATGGCCTATCTCGCCGACCGCAAGGCCGACATGCTGCTGTCGGTCGGACAGACGCCGGAACGCGCGAAGGTGATCGACTTCTCGAACGCGTATGCACCGTACTACCTCGCGGTGTTCGGCCCGAAATCGCTGGCCGTGAAGGGCAACGCCGATCTCGCCGGCAAATCGGTCGCGGTCGCGCGCGGCACGCTCGAGGATCTGAGCGTCAGCAAGGTCGCGCCGCCGAGCGCGACGATCAAGCGCTTCGACGACCCGAACGGTGCGATTGCCGCCTTCCTGTCGGGACAGGCGCAACTGCTCGTCGTCGGCAACGACGTCGGCGCAACGATCATCGCGCGCCATCCGTCGATCGATCCGGAGCAGAAGTTCTCGCTGTTCAGCTCGCCTGATCACGTCGGCCTGAACAAGAACGAGCCGCGCCTGATGCAGAAGGTCAACGACGCGATCGCCGGCGCAAAGAAGAGCGGCACGCTGAATACGTTGTCGCAGAAGTGGCTGCACGCGGCCCTGCCGGCCGACCTGTGATGCGCACCGCCCCCGCCCCGCATTCACGACGAAAGGCATCGCGATGACCTACGTGTTCGACTTCAGCGATTTCGGCCTCTACGCCGGCATGCTCGCGCGCGGCATCGGCGTGACGCTCGGCCTCACCGCGGCCGCCACCGTGCTCGGCGGGCTGATCGGCACCGCCGGTGCGTGGATCGCGCTCGCCGGCCCGCGCTGGACACGCGCGCTCGTCGCGGCCTACGTCGAGCTGATCCGCAATACGCCGTTCCTGGTCCAGCTGTTCTTCATCTTCTTCGGGCTGCCCGGGATCGGCGTACACATCGACGAAGCGCAGGCGGCCGTGCTGGCGATGACGGTCAACCTGGGCGCGTACGCGGTCGAGATCCTGCGCGCCGGCATCGAATCGGTGCCGCACGGGCAGGTGCAGGCGGCGCGCGCGCTCGGGCTGCACGGCCGGCAGGTGTTCGGTCACGTCGTGCTGCCGCAGGCGCTCGCGAACGTGTACCCCGCGCTGCTCGGGCAGGTGCTGATCGTGATGCTCGGCTCCGCGGTCGTCTCGCAGATCTCGGTGCCCGACCTCACCTATGCGGCGAACTTCATCCAGTCGCGCAATTTCCGGGCGTTCGAGATCTACATCGTCGTGACCGCGATCTACCTGCTGCTGTCGATCGCGCTGCGCATGCTGCTCAATCGCATCGGCCGGCGGCTGTTCTCGGGCCGCGCACCGCGCGGCGCGACTGCCGTGCCGCGGCGTGCCCGGGTTGCCCGCTTCACGTGTCGCGCCCGCTCCCCTGAAACCCGCCTTCCCACGGAACGCGCACGATGATCGAATTCACCTTCCAGGATATTGCATGGAACCTGCTGCTCGCCGCGCGCTGGACCGTGTTGCTGTCGCTGATCACGTTCGTCGGCGGCAGCGTCGCCGGGTTCGCGCTGCTGGCGATGCGCCTCTCGGCGTCGGCAGCGCTGCGCCGCTTCGTGGTCCTTTACGTCGAGCTGTTTCAGGGCACGCCGTTGCTGATGCAGCTGTTCCTCGGCTTCTTCGGACTGCCGCTCGTCGGTATCGACGTGACGCCATGGGTCGCCGCGTCGGTCGTGCTGACGCTGAACGCCAGCGCCTATCTGGCCGACATCTGGCGCGGCTGCGTCGACGCGGTACCGCGCGGCCAGTGGAACGCGGCGGCGAGCCTCGGCATGACGTGGATTCAGCAGCTGCGCTACGTGGTGTGGCCGCAGGCGTGGAAGATCGCGCTGCCGCCGACCGTCGGCTTCCTCGTGCAGGCGGTGAAGAGCACCGCGCTCACGTCGATCATTGGTCTGACCGAACTGACCAAGACCGGCAACATCATCACCAACGCGGTATTCAAGCCGTTTCCGATCTATGCGATGGTCGCGCTGCTCTACTTCGCGATGTGCTTCCCGCTGACGTGGTATGCCCGCGTGCTCGAGCGTCGCTATCGCGTCGCGAAGGCACGCTGAACCGGCGCCACGCGCGCTTCATTACGATCCAGGGACTTCCATGATTTCCATCAGCAACGTTTCGAAGTGGTACGGTCAGTTTCAGGTCCTCGCCGATTGCACGACCGAGGTCAGGAAAGGTGAGGTGGTCGTCGTCTGCGGGCCGTCGGGCTCGGGCAAGTCGACGCTGATCAAGACCGTAAACGGCCTCGAGCCGTTCCAGCAGGGCGGGATCCTCGTGAACGGCCAGTCGGTCGGCGACAGGAAGACGAACCTGTCGAAGCTGCGCTCGAAGGTCGGGATGGTGTTCCAGCATTTCGAGCTGTTCCCGCACCTGTCGATCACCGAGAACCTGACGCTCGCGCAGATCAAGGTGCTCGGCCGCGGCAAGGACGAGGCGACCGAGAAAGGCATGAAGCTGCTCGATCGCGTCGGCCTGAAGGCACATGCGCACAAGTTCCCGGGTCAGCTCTCGGGCGGCCAGCAGCAGCGAGTCGCGATCGCGCGCGCGCTGTCGATGGACCCGACCGCAATGCTGTTCGACGAACCGACGTCGGCGCTCGATCCGGAGATGATCAACGAAGTGCTCGACGTGATGGTCGAGCTCGCTCAGGAAGGGATGACGATGATGGTCGTCACGCACGAGATGGGCTTCGCGAAGAAGGTCGCGCATCGCGTGATCTTCATGGACAAGGGCGCGATCGTCGAGGACGACCGCAAGGACGATTTCTTCTCGAATCCGAAGTCGGATCGCGCGAGGGATTTCCTCGCGAAAATCCTGCACTGAGCGATGCCCCACGGCCGCCATTTCCAGAACCTGCCGTCCCGATGAAACGACTTCCTTCCCTCAACGCGCTGCAGATCTTCGACATCGTCGCCCGTCACGGCAGCTTCACGCGCGCCGCCGAGCACCTGTGCCTGACCCAGGGGGCCGTGAGCCGGCAAATCCTCGCGCTCGAGAGCTTCTATCAGTTTGCGCTGTTCAAGCGCACGCCCAAGGGACTGACGCTGACGGTCGAAGGCGAACTCCTGCTCCCGACGGTGCGCGAAAGCTTCGCGCGCATCGAGGAGGTATCGATGCGCCTGTCGCGCAGGCGCACCGAGCTCGCGCTCAAGGTGCCGACCTGCATGATGCAGTGGATGCTGCCGCGAATCATGCGGTTCCAGGCCGAACATCCCGAACTCCAGGTGCAGATCACGACGACCTGGGATCATCATGTCGATTTCCGCATGGAACCGTTCGACGCCGCGGTGATCTACGCTGCCGGCTCCGGCCCCGACATGCATGCGATTCCCTTGTTCGAAGAACGGCTCACGCCGGTCTGTGCCCCGAGCCTGCCGGACCGGCAGCCGCTCGCGAGACTCGACGACCTGGCCGGCCATACGCTGCTGCATCCGACTCGCGATCATCGGGACTGGAAGCGGTGGCTCGACCATGCGGGCGCGCCGCACGTCGACTCGACGCGAGGTTTGAGCTTCGAAACGCTGGATCTTGCGACGCACGCGGCAATCGACGGTTACGGCGTCGCGATCGGCGACCGGACGCTCGCGGACGAAAGCGTGGCGGCGCACCGGCTGGTGATGCCGTTCGACATATCGATGCCGACGGGGATGGGCTATTACTTCGTGTATCCGGACGGTGCCGAACAGCAGCAGAAGATCCAGCTGTTCGGCGACTGGATCGCGGACAAGCGCGCGTGAGGTGCCGTCAAGCCGCGAGGCCCGCCGACGCAGCATCCTGGACATCTTGATTGAACCGGGTTATGCAGTTCAGATCGAGCGTGCGGGTCTGCTCGGACATGAAGTCGACAAGCATCCTTATGCGCGTCGGAAGGGGTTGCCGACTCAGATAGCAGATGTAGTGGCCGCGATCTTCCAGCACATGTTTCGCCAGCGACACGACTAGCTCATTCGACGCGAGATGGTCGCGGAACGGGTAACCCGCCATATGCGCAATGCCCGATCCGTTCAGCACCGCCAGATCCCGGTCATTGAACGGGAGACGCGACGTCGGAAGGTACTTTTGCATGCGGCCGTCGACATTGAACTCCCATTCGAACAGGCGACCGCTGGCAAAGCGGTAATTGTGCACTCGTGCCGGCACAGGTCTTCGAGACCTTGCAGGAGTCCCGGGCCTCGCCACTTACGACGGCGACGCGCAGATCGCCATCTGCATCAGAAACAGTTGCCTGGCAATGATGCTGGAGTCCTCGATGCGCCCGTTGTGTAATGACAATTGACCGAATCATGACCATCGCGAATGTCGTGACATGGTGACGTGGCGCGAAGGCATCCTTAGAGATGGAATCAAAAAGACCCCGTTGGGGGCTGTTAACCTTTTCGGCAAGCTGTTAACCTTGGCCATCTGAGCAACTGGAACCAAGGATGGGCGCGCCGATTGTTGATGACGAACTGTGGGCACTG
>NZ_QTQP01000076.1 GCF_003854275.1 Burkholderia sp. Bp8963 | reverse complement strand
TGCGCCAACGCTCCCACATTAACGCCTTCTGGGTATCTGTATAGTAGATCCGCCGTCTCTGTTTCATGGCAACACTCCTTGCTGCTATGCAGCCTCAAGTGTGTTGCATCGACGGGTTGAATCCGCAACCATTTTCTGCCATTCGCATGCAGCCTCAGGCGGACACTCGAACGTCAGCTCCGCACCCAGACACCGGGCGTTCGCTGCCTCAATAGCCGCCAAGTGATCCGGGGGTCCAACGATAAACAATGATGCTGGAGCCGTTGTAGTTGTCCTTGGTGATCACGTACTCGCCGGTCGACCGCTGATACGACCGCAGGCCATACATCGAATCCACGTCATTGCCGACGTACACGGTGCCGGGGCTGCTGTTGATCAACGTGTTGTCGAGGCTGCCTGTGGTGAGATTGAACGCGTCGATGTTGGGCACGGTGTGCACGTAGCCGACGAACAGATAGTTGCCTGCTGCCGTGATCGACTTAGGATTGGCGCTGGTGAGGTTGATCACCGGATTGGGCGCGCTGGTGTTGCCCGCGAGCCAGCCGTGAAACACCTCGATCCGCGTGCCGATCGCCGTCCAGTCCGTGCTGCCGACGATGCCCTGCGCGAGGATCATGGTGTCGCTCTCCGGCAGGTAAATGATCCGCGTCAACGGCGCGATCGTGCCCGGTATGGGCGTCGATACGCCAGCGCCCCAATTCGGCTTGCCGCTGGCATCGAAGCCGGTCAGCGGGTAATGCCAGATCGCGTTCGTCTTGTCGAGTCCGGCCCAGACGTCGCCTTTGCTGTCGAGGCAAAATCCGTTGCGGACCCTGGCGGTCGCATTGAACGCGGTGCCCGGCAGCGTGGCGTCCGGGATCGCGATGTAGCCGCTTGCGCTGTTGAAGTGGAAGAAGTAGAAGGTGTCGGGATTCTGGCCGGCCGCCACGAGGATCCGGTTTGCGCCGACGGCGGCGAGTTGGCCGAAATGCTCGCCGCGTTCGTGATCGTAAAAGTTGATGCGCGGATCGGACGGATAGGTGATCGGATCGACTGTGTTCGCGACGAAGGTTCCGCCGGCGGAGCCGGTATAGAGATTGGCGCCGCTATAAAAGTAGGCGCTGTCGGTGGCCGGGTCCGGCGCGACGATCCCCTCGAAGTTGAGAGACTGCAGTTTCCAGCGCAGATTGCCGACGCTGTCGTACGCGTGGATGTCGGTGCCGCCGTCGCGGCCGAGATCCCAGGTTCCGCCCCAGGGGTTGTTGAGCACATACAGATTGCCTGTGGAATCCTTGCCGATGCCGACGACGCGGGTGAAGCGCTTGTCGCCGACCTGGCCTTTGGTACCCGCGGTCGTGTCGAGATAGCCGCCCTGAACGCCGAACGTGCCCGCCAGAAATGGCGCGCTCGAGACATCGTAGATCTTGATGTTCATGTCGGGACCCTGGTCGCCGACCATCAGATGCGTGGTCGACGCATCGAAATACAACGCGGACGGACGGGAGGCCGAGGACATCTGGATGGTGTTCAGCGGCGCGCCCGCGGAATTGAATTCAAGGACCGCACCTGCGTTCTTCTGCACGACCCAGAGATTTCCCGCACCGTCCAGCGCGAGCGCGCCCGGCCCGGAGACGGCGATATCGCGCTGCCAGACGCCGTCAGTGGTGTAGACGCGCACGCGATTGCCGGGAAAGTCGCTCGCGTAAAGTAGCGAGCCGGACGTCGCGAGTCCGGTGACGACATCGGCGTGCCGTTCCGTCGTCGTCGCGCTGACCGGGATGAGCAGATCGCGGGTCCGACTGGTTCGGTCGTACCGCCCCACGGCGCCGCTGCCGTACGCGGCATTGAACTGCAACGCGGCGAAGATCGACGTGGCGTTGCCGGTAATCGCGCTGCCCTGGAATTCGTTGTGCGCGCCGAACGAGCCCATGCTTTGGCCGTTCTGGTAGATCGCGACCCCGCCCTCGTTTTCGTCCCATATGGACGCGGTATAGATGACGCCTTCGGGCGCAGTCCACATCGAACGCGCGACGCTGCCGACGTGGCTCGTGTTGGTCCCGTAAGTGTTCGCCAGCCAGTCGGTTGTGTATGCCGCGTGACACGCCGGCGCCGCCGTGCCGATCAGTATGGCGGCAAGAAACACAGCATGTCTTGGGTTCCAGTCGCTGAATCCTCCCGTGGTGATCGCGTTGCGCGCCAGGGCGGCGAATACCGCTGGCGCCGCCAGCAGCGCTTTCGACAACGCCGGAAACCGGCTGCAGATGGCGACAGCACCGCCGCGCATCAGAATATTAAGACGCGACTGAAGTCGCGTATCTTTCCGTCTCATGGCGCCCTCCCGATGTTCGCTTCATACGACGCGCAAACAGCCACGAATGCATCACGCGACCGCCCGTATGTGCGCCGCAGCATTCGCAAGCGCCGTGCCAAACACTTGGCCGCACCGCTCGGCTGGTGGCCCAACGGTCGATCAGAACAACGGAATGGAAAAACGCCGGAAAAACGTTTCAGGATTGAAACGGAATCGAGCAATCTGCAGCCGCTGCCGTCCTCGATGCGCCGCACCATTTGCGCCAGCAATGAATCGGCGGTTGCGAAGCGCCGGAATATGTATCACGGCTGATACATGTCGCTAATGGAGGCCTCGTTCATAGCGACAGCATCAACTGCGTCGTCGCAAAGATCAGATAGTCGAGCGCTCGATATAGCGGTGGCCGAAGGCCGCTCGTCCTATCAGATGGCACGGAGCACCCATCGGCCGATGTGACCGAGTGAATGGCCGTTATACCTGTGAAAGCTGTCGTCGGGGTGACTGTGGGTTGAGGGGCCGAAGTGGGTCGTCTGCGGTCCTCGCAGCGGGCGGTTAGCCGTCATTCGAGGTAACTGCTGGTCCGTTGACTGAAAAGCGACCAATAGCGGCCATTGGTCGGCGCCCGACCCGATGACTGCTTTGGCCGAATTGTGCTCGCAGGTCGTTCGACAGCCTCCGGAGTATTGCAGCCGTTCCAACGGCAGAGATCTTCGCTGGCTGAACGGCAGATTGTGGCCGAACCCGGACCGACGACGAAGATCTCGGCTCTTCCTAAATCGAAGAGACAGAGACCGTCAGGAGGTTCATTCTTTCGCAGGCCCCGATGCGCGGCGAAATCCGCTTTCGTCACGGATCGTGGCGTTCATACGCGCCGCGCCTGATTCTCTGTCATGGCGCGCGGCGGCATCCAGCCGGATGCGCAGAGTCCAGTTCAATGACCCACATCGACGCCACAACGCCACATACATCGGCGCAGATCAGGGGTGATCGCTTGAGACAGACCGGGGATGCCCGGTCCGTCAGCGGCAAATCAGAGGCCGCACTCCGCCATGTGGTGCAGAAGATGAGCGCCCTTCTCGACTCGATCTTCATTGTCGATGCCACCAGTTTGCGGTATCGCATAGAGACGCGTAGCGGTACTCGTATCTATGCCGAGCGACTTGCACATGCCGTCCCAGGCTTCGCAATGCACTGCGGCGCTGGGCACGCCCGCGATTTCCCATCCCCCGGCAACACTGCGGATCTTCAGGCCACTATTGACGAGAACAAGGGCTCGTCGCGCCGTTTCGAATCCGGAGAAACTGTGCGGCCAACCCTCGTTGGCGATCCGGTTTCTCGTCAGACCGCTCTTGACAACGATCGCAAGCAGGTAAGGGTCGCGATAGTTGCTGCTCAGCCGTGCCTTGTCCAGCATACAGGCCTGATACCCGCCCATCGGGCTGAGGGTGTAACGGCCCGACGCACCGTCACGCATGGCTTCGTATTTAACGAAATAGTATCGCCAGTCCTTGCACGTGTCGGTCGCATTCAGGTAGGCCTGGCGGATCTCCGCCAGCGTGAGCCGTTGAACGCTCAGGTCATCCAAAAGCGCCATCAGAGGGGGCAAGGCCGGGTGAACGCTTTCGCCTTTTTTGCCGCGGAAGAGTTCACGCCACGGCTCGTCGTTACGGGGGGCGCCGAAGTCCGCCAGGCTATGGCCCGACCCACGCACCTCGTTACGCGAGTAATCGCCTTTCGCCAGCAGTGTGCCGGTGACGTCCTTCCAACTTTGCCCTTGAGTGGCCTTATCGAATGTCGAGATAAACGTCTGGGCGCGCGCACTGAATTGAGATGTGTCGAGATCGAAAACGGTGAGGCCGCCGCGCAACAGATCGTGGTCCTCCAACTTGTAAAGATCCGCTTCCAGTTCCGGCGCCGCGCGTAGCATGTCGGCTTTCGCGATCTCGTTTCTGACCTGAGCCTGATTGAACGTGGCAACCTTCGCAAGGTCTCCATCCCGAACAATCGCGACGATCTCTTCCAGCAGACGCGGCATGCTGTTGCGCTCGCCGGTGCGGATTTCGTCCTTCGACGCTTCAATAAGATTCCGGATCAGACGGAGCCGGTTGGGTTGCCCGCTCCCTGCTTCCTTGCGATGCACCAGCACGCCGTAGAATTGGAGAGTATGAGCCAGAGTCCATCCGTTGGATCCGTAGCGCCGGCAGCAGGCGCCGAACAGGTCAACACCTTCCTTATCGATCGGATTGAACAGGAGTAGCGCGCTGTCGCCGCTATTCTCCGTCGTGGTGCCGGAGCGAAAATACTTTGAGAACTCCGCCTGGACGTCGACGTTCTTCCACGTGTCGAAAGCGTGGAAGAGGAACTCGATACTTTCGCTGGAGCGCGGAGCTTGCGCGCCATAGACCCGCTCTGCCAGATCGTCGTCGTGCGTCCACGAATTGAAGTCGATGTTGCTCCGCCACGCGTTCACTTCGGTAATAAAGCGGAAATAGCTCAGAAACTCGTTATCGATGAGATTGCTGGTATCGCGATACGGCCAGAGAATGTCGGACCATACGGTATCGACGTTCTGGGCGAATTCATTGGCGATCTCCGGATCCTCGGCCTTCCTTAACAGCGCTTCGAAATGCGCCTTGAAGTTCTCGAAGTCGGTGAGCAGCTTGCCACGCGAATTCATTTTGATGTACAGGCTGTCGGTCAGGCCGTTTGCCTTTACCGGCAGCACGTGGAAGCGAATCGCCGGATTCAGCGGGTTCGTGAGCCGTTCCCACGCACTACGGAACTCCGAAAATCCGGCCTTCACAAAGGTGGCGTCGACTGTATCGAGCACGGTCAGCATCGACTGAATGGTCGGATCATGTCGCCAAGTGGGCAGATAGCTCGGCTGGTCCGTAATCCACTCGGACAGGAGTCTATCGAATTCCGGGCGGCAGTTCACGAGGAACGAACAGAAGTCGCGCGCGCCGGGGCGCGTCGCGTAGCTAAAGCGGGACCAGGGCTGCTGCGTGCTGTCCACGCCCGTTCGCCAGGCGAGATAGCAATGCAGCAGGAACAGCGTGGTCAAACGTTGCTGGCCGTCGAGCGGCGCAAACTTGCCCGATTCTTCCACGTCGCCGAATACGAAATCGAGGTCGACCGGCTCGCCTGCAGTCATCAACGCGTCGCATAGCGTGCCGACGAACTGCTCACGAATCCGTTTGACCGCTTGTGTGTTCCGGCCTTGCGCATAGTCGCGCTGAATGAGCGGAATCTCGATCTCGGTGATCACGAGGTTGGAGATTTCCCGTCCAAAGAGCGTAGCGAAGCTGACGAGCGACGGCGGCACCGAAGATTGAGGCTGGGGAGCATTCATGGAGTAGAAAGTGGTTCCGCGGTAATTAGCTAAGGTACGACTTGAGCAGGTCGCGAATCGCGTCGAGATAACTCGTCTTGTCCTTCTCACTCCAGAAATGCGGTTGCTGCGCATCAGCCGCCGCGTAGTACTTCAGGAACACATTCCGCGTGCACGGCGGCACGTATTTCCCCGCACGATCCAGCTCCAGGATCATCTGACGCTTCACTTCAAACACCGAGCTGTTCAAGCGGCTGTTGTCGCTGCTCGACAGCAGTGCAAGGTTGCGAATGGAATGATCCGCCAGCGTGTCAGTGTTCAGCAACTGCAGTATCCGCATGCTCAACGCGTTGAACCGTTCGCCTGTGAACCCGCCCGACTTGCTGTTATCCATCTCGCTAATAGCGGCCTGAATGTCCGTTTTCAATTGCACATGACTCACGTGTTGCGCGTCGAGTGCGTCTATCGCGCGTTCGTGCGTGGTGAGCCATGTCCGCCACTGGTCCGCCTTGTTGAGTGCATCCGCGTTCTGCGCGTGGATGTGTTCGAGCGACCAGCGCTGTCCAACGTGATGGACGAACGGAAAGCGCAGCCCAGCCCGGCTGCAGGTTTCGACGTTCATGAGAAGCAGCAGATCGAGGAGTTTCGGATAACCGCGCTTCTTCTCTTCGTAGTCGAGTTCTTCGAGATCGTCATCCCGTACGCCGAGGTGATTCGTGATACTGCTCGTCAGGTATCGCTCGAATTCGCTCTTGCGTTTGCCCTTTGCAGCGGTAACGACATCGCCGATTTTCGCGCCCGTGGCGACGAGGTAGCCGATCCGGTTGTACGCGCCCGGCACATCGTGCCAACCGAGAATCTGTGCATGCAGCGCGACGACCTCCCTCCAGAATCCCGAGAAGTCTTTCTCGATGAGTCCCTGCAACGCTTCGAAGGTTTGATGTCGTTCGTCTGCGTCGTTGTCGCGGGGCTGCTGGTCGGCCAACGTGTCGAGCAGCAGACTGATGCGTGTGGGATATCGTTCGTCGTCCGTGCCCGATTGCGGGCCAGCAATGAACGACCAGATGTCCGGGTGGTGCAGATCGCGCTCGATTCCGTCCCACTGCGCCGCGATCTCGTGCGCGCGATCGGACGACACGCTGCGTGCCTTGGAGAGAAGCGCCGCTTTGACGAGCTCCGCATCGTTCAACGGAATTCGACCTACATTGAGTCTGGTAAAGAGGGGGATCGCCGCGACGTGAATAGGCGCTTCGTACCAAATCACGCGCACGGAATCGAACAGATAGCTATGAATCTTTCCGGCGGCATGGTTGAGCGCATAAATGTCGCCATGGCGCTTGAACCATGTGTCTATGGCCTGATACGCCTTGTAGAGGTGAAAGTAGTCGATGTTCGTACAGTGGATCGCTTCTTCGAGCGTTTCAAGGTACTCCTGGCTACCTGGGCGGGTTTGATACAAGATCGTGTAAGGCGCACCGAAACCCTGCTTCGCGTCCTTCTTCATGTAACGGAAGATCAGGTAAAGCGTGGTCAGGCGCTGCTGGCCGTCAATCAGTTCCCATTGCTGCTTCTCGGGCTTTTCCGCATCGCGGTGCAACTTCACGACAATTGGTTGCAGGCTGTAGCTCTTGCCGCCGCTGGCCCAGATGTCGTCGAGCAGGCGTGTGACGTCCGATGGCCCCCACCGGTAACCGCGCTGATAGCTCGGCACAAAGAAATGCCCGCGTATCGCACCAACCGTCTTGTGGTCGAGTATGTACGATTGACCGCCGCTTGCCGGTGCGATCGTCGAAGTGAATGCTGTCATCCGTTTCTTCCAACCGTTATTTTCATTGATTCGTGTCGACACGCCTTGGGCAACCCCGCCGGGGTGCCGCTAGCTCGACATGGAATCAGGCTGCGTTCACAAAGCTTTCATTGACGTTCAGATCCCGCACGATCACCCGGCCGTTCGCGATGATGTGTTTGAACAGGCGTTTATCCTACTCCACGAATATGTCCGGAAACTCGCCGAACGTATTGCTGCTGAGCACAAACGCGCCGGCATCGGCGGCGGCGTCGAATATCACTTCGTCGGCATTGTGTGCGTAGAACGGCCTGATAAGCCTCCGCACGTTATTGCCGAGGCGCGCTTCGATACCGCTGAGAGTCGTTTTTGCCTGCCGACGGATGCTGGCTTCGAAAACCACCTGCTCGGCGTGGTGCGGCGCGATTTCCTTGATCATTGCCACCAATGCGCGGCCCGGTAGAAATTCGTTGTTCCGGCGACTGCAGGGCAACCAATAGCGGCCCTCGGCCGGCGGTCGCCCCGATGACCGCTTCGGCCGAATTCCACTCACCGAATGCAGGTCACCCCTGTCTCCATCCGCCATTCACCCTTTCACATGCGCCAGGATCGACCCAAACTCCTTCTTCCACAGCGTATGCCCGCCAACCAACTCGCTGCAATCAAGGTTCTCGATCTTCCTATGCCGTAGATCAATCCCGTGATACCCGATCGGCGCACTCATCCACGCATTCGCCCCTTGGTACAGATACTTGAGCACATGATCCTGCTCCGAGAAGCAGTTGTAGATCTTGCCCTTCACCGCCTTGGTCGCAATTTCCCAACCCTCGACGTCCTTCTCACCGCCACCAACCGCGCCACCCAGCAGATACACGTCGTCGATAACCGCCCCCTTGGTCCGCGTCGACAACGCCTCAAGCGCGTAATAAATGGCCCGCGCACCGAGGGAATGTCCCGCCAACGTGAAGGTCCACCCCGAAGTTCTCGCGATCGCGTCTGCAAGCAACACACCGGTCATGCTGGCCTTGACCATTGCGCTGTGCCACGGATTGCCGATCACATCCGCAATGTTGCTGGCCATCGAGAACGGGCCGATTTTTTTGGCACCTTCCTTCGCCGCCCTTTTTCCGAGTTCTTTCGCCATCTCCAGACCCGCTTTCTGCGGAGTCTTGGAGACCATCATTCCTAGCTTCTGCAGGTTCTGCGACTCCCAATCGACGTGATACCAGGCGTCCTCGTCGAAGTAGTCGCCCAGATGCTGAGTCCAGTCCTCGACGTCCCGATTGTCCTGCGACAGAAAGCCATTCACGAAGATGACCGCATGCTTGTTCGACTTTCTTCCGTGATTCACCTTGTGAATGCCGAAGTGATCAACGGTGCCGAAATAGCTGTTGCTGATCATGCCGCCCTGATAGGCACCAAGGGCCGCGCCAGCGGCCGTCACGATCACGACGCCGCCCATCATCGTGCCGCCACCGATCGCCGCCAGGGATGCGCTGGTCAGCGCAGCACCGCTCAACGTACTGATCGCCGTTCCGGTACCCGCCGCGCCAAGGAGACCCACCGCGCCGAGCGCGGAAGCTGCGGCCGGTGCCGCAAGCACGGCGAGCGGCGCGAAGACCGTGACACCGGCGACTGTGCCGGCAGCGATCTTTCCGATCCGCAGAAGGTTGGTCGAATCACGTTCGAACAATTTTTTGAAGTCCGCGAGATCGTCGATTTTCAGATTCAATCGCTCGAACGACGCGATGGACCCGTCATGCTCGGCACAAAGCTCGTCGTCCCACTTCTCGCCTGTCTTGGCCATGTGCTTGCAGTAACGGCATTGCACCGTCTTTTCGCCGCAGCCGACGCAGCGATAGATGTTCCTTCGGAGATAGTTTTTCTCGACGAGCTCGTGATGCGTCAAAGTCCCACACCATGAGCAAGCCGCGTGCTCCGTTTCGTATGTCATTTTTCTGCTCGGTTCTTATTGTTGAACTGGAGAAGGCTCAGCCCGGAACTACTCCAGCAAACTGAAAGCCCTTCTCTCAATACTGCACAAGTATCGTCACCCGTCGATTCGCCGCCCTAGCCGCCGTATCATCCCCCACCACAAGCGGCAAGTTATCGGCCCTACCAATCGCCGCGAGCCGATGCGACTCAACACCCCGCTCAACCAGATACCGCACAACCGCCCCCGCCCGTGCCGACGACAACTCCCAATTCGATTCATACTTCGCCGTCGAAATCGGCGAGCTATCCGTATGCCCTTCGACAAGAATATTGCTCGCCGGATGCGTCTTCAGCACGCCCGCAATCCGCGCAAGCACATCCGACGCATCCGGCAGCAACCTCGCATCCCCAACGTTGAACAGAATCTTCGCGTTGATCCCGATCTCGACACCATGTGCGGCGTTCGTCACCGTCACCTGCCCTTGATCCTTCAGCGACTTCAGCAGCGACGACCATTCCTGCGCAGCGTGCCGTTGCGCATCACTAGCCTTATCCCCCAGCGCCTGCGTCCCCATCTGCTGCGCGAGCGTCTGATACCGCGCCTGAAGCGCGTTGTACTTCGCGAGCTGCAGCACATAAAGCGCAAGAAACAGCACCATCAGCGTGGTGACGAGATCCGCATACGAGATCAGCCACCGCCCGGACTGCGAGCCTTCGCCACCGTCCTCGTCATGCTCGGCGGCATTGGCCGCGAGACGCTTGCTACCAGATTGCGCGTACATAGGTCAGAGCCCGTATTCGTTAAGCGAGATGTCAACCACCCAAAACCACCACCGACACATCAAGCCAACGACTCCGCCGCCCGCCCCCGCACCTCCCCCGTCAACCGCGTCTCGATCGTATGCGGCGACTCCTTCCGAGAGATCGCGAGCAGCCCGTCGAGATAAAGCTTTTGAAACCGAAGCTCGCTCTCCAGCTGCGCGCGCAGCTTCCCGTACAACGGCAGAAACACGAGATTCGCCAGCGCCAGCCCATACAACGTCGCGACAAACGCCACCGCAATCCCCGGCCCGAGCTGCGCCGGTTCGAGAATATGACTCGTGACCTGAATCAGCCCCATCACCGAGCCAAGAATCCCGAACGTCGGCGCATACCCGCCCGCCTGCTGCCACACCCTTGCCGCTGCCATATGGCTGCGCTCATACGCATCCAGCTCACGCTGCAACGCATCCTCGAGCACCGCAGTCGTCACCCCGTTCGCCAGCAATTCCAGCCCCCGCCGCGCAAACGGATGAATCCCGCTGACATCCATCGATTCGAACGCGAGCAACCCGTTCAGCTTCGCCTGATCGCCCCATTCGAGCAGATCGGTCAAGCTCTTGCGATCGACCTGCCGCGCCCGCACGAACGCTAGCCGCAGCTGCTTCACCGCATCGAAGAACCGCGCCCACGTGTTCTGAATCATCACCGCGCCAAGCGTCCCGCCCAGCACGATGACGAACGCCTCGACCTGAAACAGCGTCGAGAAATGCCCGCCTTCGAGCGAAAAACCGAACACGATGGCCGCGCCACCGAACACCACGCCGAACAGCGTCAACAGGTCCATGTCTCTCTCCGGCCGGCCGCACGCGCTGGGCGGCCGGCATCGTCATCAGTCCACCGTCGGATCAACGCCGCTCATTACGCAGCATCGGCATTCGGCGCCGCCGCCCCGGCCGGCGCCTTGATCGCCCGCACCGCATCGAGCAGCCGCTGCTCGATATCGCCGACTTCAACCGGATCGAGCTTGAGATCGCGCCGCATCACCCACGACACTTCGTTGCGCCGCGTCTCGGTCATCACCGAGAACAGCCGATCTGCAACCGACTGATCGTCGGTGCTCGCGATCAGCTTCGCGAGATCGTACGTATCGAACGCACTGACCACCTCGAACAGCGTCCGCTGATCGACCCACGCCAGATCCTCCAGCGCCTTGATATCGCCGCCGCGCCGCACGTTGCGGCGCGAGAAATACGCAACGCCCTTCTGCTCGACGAAGTTGAGCACCTTCGACTTGCGGAACGCGAACACTTCCTCCGCGATCTCGCCGTGCGACAGCTTGTTGAGCAGCAACTTCCGCTCGACGCCGATCAGCGATTCGAGATCGGCCAGCTCGATCAGCTCGAGTTCGCTGCTGATCGAAATATCGAGATCATGATCGGCGACCTGCTGCGCGCGATCGACGATGCGTGCCGCATCGAACGTGACGACCTGTCGCGCATCCGCGGACGACGCATAGTCCAGCGGCGCGCCGCCGAGTTGCTCGGCCTGCGCGGCCGCGATCGTGACGAGATTGAGTTTTTCCATTCGCCGCAGCATCGCCAGCACGTGCGGACGCGAATGACCGGCGATCGCGCGGCATTTCTTGGTCACTTCGGCGAGCGATACGGACGCTTCCTCGGCTTGCGCCTGCATCGGCCGGCGCGCCCATGAGTCGCCGCCGTCGCGCCGTTCCCCGCCCGCCATCAATGCGAGCACGTGCGCGTAAGACAGCACGCCCGGCATGAAATCGGCGTGCGTATAGGTTGCGAGCTGGTCGTCCTTGCGCTTCACGCGACGGATCATCGTGCGAACGATGTGGCGCAGCAGCGCCGACACCTTCTCGATCTCGTCGTCGAGCATGCTCGCGGGCACGACCGTGAGCTGGCAGAACGACAATGCCTTCGCGGTGTGCCCGCGCGGCTCAGACGCGAGCAACGCGGATTCGCCGAAGAACTCCCCTCGGCCCAAGGTTGCGACGACAACCTTCTTGTCGTCGCATCGCGTCGAAAGCTCGACCTTGCCATCCGCGATCAGGAAGAGAACCGCCTCTCCTCCGAATCCTTCCGAATAGATGACTTCGCCAGGTGACGCTGTGCGCGACCACGATTGTTGACGATTCACGATGTTCCCCTGATGCGCTGGCTGTTTTGTTCGGCTGCGTGCACGTTTCAGACGTGCATCGACAGCCGTTCCCCGTGTAGCGGTTTACGACATCGAAAACACGGTTCTTTAGCGGCTCTCAGCGCGCTCTGGCGCGGGATTTGATGTGAAACGTTTGCGTTTTGACTCAGCCGTAGGCAGCGGGCAGATTGTGTTGTGTTTCTCCGGGAAAACGATAGTTCGCGGTGCGTCACGCGAATCGGTCGATGTGACTTCAGGCTTTACGTTTGCCCTTCAACACGCTCAACGGCGTGTTGAAGGTCCATCGTCATTCACTCGTGCAATCCCCACGACACGAGCACCCCATGGATGTTGCGCGCGTATTCGTCGCGCAGTTGCGGCGTTTCCGAGTGATAGGCGCCGATCGCCTGCCATGTATTGCCGTAGCGCACCATCTTGCGTTTCAGCATCCACGCGGCGACATAGATGTTCACGCATGAATCCTTCAGCGCGCCCGGCGGCACACCGTACCGGCGCAACTCGCCGAAGTGCACCGAGTTGATCTGGGTCTGGCCGACGTCGATGCTGCCATCCGCGTTGCGATGCACGGCGCCCGGATTGCCCTTCGATTCGTACCACGCGATCGCCCGCAGGATCCGCGGGTTGACACCCTGGTAGCCGGCCGCACGTTCGAAACACGCGTCGCCGGCCTGAGCGTCATCCGCGCGCGCCGGCGCAACGACAACCGCGCCCACCAACATCAGGAACGACAGCCATTTCGCGCAGCCACGTCGCTTCGATGCAAGCCAAACGTTTGCCATGATTTGCCAGCCGATTCTGTTCAGTCGCTTCATTTCGACATCGCCAGTGCGGACGTGCCGTAGCCGATCGCACGGCGATCGTGTGCCGGCTGATCGAGCGCGTCGTCGAGCTTCTTGTCGATTGCGGCAAGCGCCGCGCGCGACTCTTCCGTCACCACGAGACGCACCTGAAACTCCGGCGCGTGCTTCACGGGCAGCGTGTGGCGCGACTTCCTCGCGTGATGGCTGCTTGCTGGCGCCGGCGTGTCCACGTCCGCCGCGCCCGCGGTCGGCGGCAGCGATGCGAGCGGGGGCAGCGGCGGAAACACCTGGGTGGGCGCGGCAGACGCAAGCGGCGTGCTGTCGGCAGGCTGCGCAGCGAAGGCCGTGCCGCAGACGAGCACGGTTGCGCAAATTGAAAGTCGTAGCATCGCGAGCGCTCCCATCACTGAGTCGGGCCGAGCTGAACGGTGTATGGCTGGCAACTGCCGGCCGCCACGTTCTCGACGTGAACCGATGCGGAGCGCTGCGTCGCCACGCCGCGCCGGATCGACTGGTTCAGGTAACCGAAATCCTGCGGCCGCGCGGCCACGCGTATCGTCATCGGTTGCGATTGTTTCGACGCGAGCGCGCCGACTTTCGCGAGCACGGCGGTCAGTTGCGGATCGCGTGCGCCGAGCGCGTCGGCCGGGATCACGAAATCGACCAGCTTCGCCGACGAAAGCGATGCGTCGTTGTGCGCATTCGCGTCCTGATGTCCGGGTTGAAGTTGGGCGCAGCCGGTCAGAGCGGCTACGACGACAAAGATGACGAACGGCTTCACGTGCTTGACTCCCGATCACTGGACCTGCGTTATCGGCAATCCATTCGGGAGATTTACCCCTTTCTCGCCCGATGCCCGTCGTGACTGGAGCGCACACGTGTCGTCGATTCGTCCTATTTAAGCGCCTCCTGATCAGATGCCATTCATCCGATATATACCTGCGTCACGGTCGCGATGTGCGTGCAGCGTGCTGCAATGCGTGCGTATTTCGGACGCTCGTGAACATCACGATCGGTGGTTCGTGCGCACCCATTTCGGCAGGTCATGACAACTGCGACGACGTCGCGAACACCGTCCACGTCGGGCTGGTGGCGGCAAGGAACGGTCATTGGTTGCTCACGGTAATGCAAGTGTGATCGAACCTGCACTGATAAGCGCGAACGAATTGACCGTTTAGGCGGAAATGCCTACTGCCACTTGTTTTGATGTGCACCTATGATTCTGTTCGTGGGCGGCCGCAATCATGCAAGGCAATCGCGCGGAGCCCACGATGCGGAATCTCATACTCTGTGAAAGTTATGTAAGGGATGGGCGTTAAATTTCGTCCGCTCGGGGTGACGCAAGCATGCATATTTCACTTTTTCAAGTCATAAAAAAGCGGATCGTACTGTAGACATCCAATGCTGAAAAATAGAGGTGAATATGAAAAAAATGGCGCCGGCACCAAGCAAATGGATGGCTTTAATTCTAGGGATCTTAGCGATGCCGCTGGGGATGCTCTATGTGGCACGAGCATGGTGGGCTATTTTATATCTTGTACTTAGTTATTCATGCGCGATTTATTTGTTTTGGCTCGCATCCGTCCGTGGCGAGTCATATGAAAAATATTACATAATTATTTGGATCATTTATTTTGCATGCGGCCTGCACGCATACCATACCGCAAGTGCTCGGAAGCCAGAGGATGTGCGACCTTGGTACAGCCGTTGGTATGGGTTGCTTGCATTTCCGATTGCTCTTGTCATCGCAATCTTTGGCGTTCGCTCCTTCGTCTACGAACCGTTCCGAATTCAGAATGCTTCGATGGAACCTTCTATTGAAAAAGGATCGTATGTGGTTGCTTCAAAATGGGGATATGGAAACTACGGAACCTACGGGATCTCAATCGTCAGAACAGCGATTTTCGCTCCGGTGCGACGTGGGGATATTTTGGTCTTCCAATACCCGCTCGACCCAAGAATTAGTTATGTGAAGCGCGTCATCGGGGTACCTGGGGACACCGTTGGCTACGGAGCGAACACTGTAATCGTAAACGGCGTTCCAATTCGATCAAATTTGGAGTATTCGGCAGCTGATCATCGAGCCATCGAAGAGGTAATTGGTGACGTATCTTGGGATACCCGGGTAAAAAAATCAATGCCAATAATTGATTTTGATGTCAAGGTGCCCAATGGCCAATATTTTGTACTTGGCGACAATCGCGCCCAGTCGTTAGACAGTCGCAACTGGGGATTATTGCAAAAAAATTACATTATCGGGAAAGTGACATACGTTTTTGGGGCGGGCAAATCTGAATTACACAGACGCGGTTTGGAGGGATACTAAAATCGAACAGCCATTCTCCGCAGTTGTCGAGCACCATGAACTCAACCAGCATGGACACCCTAACCCCGAAGCACCGGTTGCGGTCGACGGTCTAGGTTGTGATTGTATTGGCGTGTTGACTGCGTGATGCGATTCCCTTGCGCTGATCGAATGTGAAGATGTCAGGAGGCGATATTGGCCGCGCTGTGATGCAAAACGAACACGCACTGAGAAGCCTCCGTCTGCGAGCGTTTCTTCTTTGGCCCGTGACGATGTTCGGCCTCGCGGAGTTGATGTGGTTCTTTGAAGCGAGGTCCACCACAGCCTCGACCGTGTTTCTTGTGCTGTTGATATGGGTTATGTTCTTTCGCGACTATCGCGACGTCGTAAGGCTTACCACATTTCGTTGCCCGCACTGTAAAGAGAGATTCTTCTACACGAAGGTGGGTTGGATATTTGGCTATGGAAATCTCTGGTCCAACAAGTGCGTACACTGCGGGCACCGCGTAACTTAGCGACGGCACCTATGTTCGGCCTCTGCGATGCCCCAAGCGAAAGGAATTAATACCATGGCTAACGATAGGCCACGAAGATTATGGAAATTTTGCGAGGCGATCGCACTGACAATGTCGACAATATCATTTTTCTCTGGAATATTTCTGCCTGTCTATTTTGTTAACACGCGGCCGTGCGCGCCCGTACCGTCTGCCGGCAGGATTTATTTTCACGATGTTCATGGTCAGATTGCTTATCTCAGCGCATTTGAATATCGATCTCTTGATGTCTTGTTTGTGCTTGCCCTATTTGCATTTATAGTTTTCGCGTTTATCGAGCAATACAAACATCCATTCCGGTAAGAACCAAGTGCGTAGCTGCTTCAACGAGGCACTTCCGCTTACGTCGGCTCGGGCCGAGAAGCCGCTACTCTCCGGTGTCGACGGATGTCCGTTTGACATCAGATAGCGGACCTTTGACCCTCGACAATCCACGTTGCGTTAAAGAAACGACGCCAGGCCGCCTTCAGTCCTGCTCATACTTATCGCGCCCGTTTTCTCATTGGTTGGTTGCGAACTGAATCGCACCAGACACCCGTCGGGATCAAGCCTGTCGCGATGCCCTGCGACTGCCCTGGCGGCCACTTGCCGCCCCAGAGAAACTTTGGTGCCGGGCCGTGTCCAGAGGGTATTTGCATTGCGTGTGGCTATCGCCGTGATGACGACGCCAGTCCTTTATTGGCTCACGGTCTGGGCGATTCAGCATTTCGCAGTCCTTCAGATGGCACAAGGGTGGTGTCCAAATCGTTTGCCTGGTTTCACGCCAGTCCGCTTTCCTGGCTCACCGCCCCTGGCCAAACCTTTACCCGAAACACAGATGTGCATCGAAGGGTTTCTGGTCCCGCAAGATGTAATAGCACGCGCGCGCCAGCTTGTGCGCCAGCGCCTTGGTTGCCAGTGCGCGGTTCGTCCTGCTCTTTTTGCGATCGTAAAAGCTTCTGGCCTGCGGAGAGTAACGGATGGCAAAATTGGCGGCTTCCACAAACGCCCAGGCGAGATATTTGTTGCCGTTCCTGGTATTGCCTTCGCCCTTTTTCCTGCCGTTACTTTCCCTCAGACTATCGACGCAGCGGCAGTAGGAACTGAAGTTGCCGACCTGGGCAAAGCGGCTGATTGATCCGGTCTCGAGCATGATCGTGGTCGCCAGCGTGTCGCCAATGCCCGGCACCGTGTTGAGCAGGTGGTACTCGGGGCGCAAGCTCACTCGTTCCTTCAGCCGTTTCTCCAGCGATTCAATCTGTTGCCCCAGCGCCTCGCTGACCGCGCGGTTGGCCTCCACGGCGAGCGCCACATCGGGCGCAAACGCCAACTCCTGGACTTGCTCGGCGGTCAGCTGTTTGACTGCCTGGCTCTTCATTCGGGTTCCGGTCTGTCGCACCATGATGCCCTCAATCGACAGAATCTGTGCGGTGCGATAGCGCACCAGTTGCATGCGCTTGCGCGCCAGGTCTCGCGCCCCACGTTCCTCGCGCGGATAGACATAGCCCTCAGGCAGCAACCCCAGTCGCAGTAACTGCGCCAGATAGGCCGCATCGGCGAAATCACCGCTGTGCTTGAGTCCGTCGTACTTCTTGATGGCAGCGGGGTGGGCCAGATGCACCTGATAGCCTGCATCCATGAGTCCATCCACCAGCCAGTACCAGTTGTACGTGCTCTCAACGACCACGCCCGCCAATTCACCGCAGCAGGGTTCGAGCGCTGCATGTATCTGCGCCACATCGTTCGGCAAGCGCTTCTGATACAGGACCCGATCGTCCTCGTCGCTGACCACCACCACGCAGTTGTTCGAGTGCAGGTCTATGCCACAATAGTTCATGTCGGTCTCCGCAGGGTCAAAGTGCGTTTCGCAAACTGACTTTAACCCCGCCGCTTCACCGCGGCGAGGAGGCCGGCTAGATGATTATCATTTGACCCTCGACAATCCACGTTGCGTTCGTGCTACCAAGGATAGGAGCCCGAAGTTACTGGGCCAGGAACGCCATCGAACATGTCCCCAAAACCCAGCCGATCGCCAGACGCCCGCCCGGTTTGCTGGCCGCCTGGTCGCGGGTTTGACTACCGCATATTCAAGAAGGCGGCATAACCGCCGTACCGCTTCGGCATAGAATCCTCTGAGGAGGTTCCAGTTATGTCAGCGATCAAGCGCATCGATCCGGGCCATTCCGCCTATCAGGCCGCGCCGCACAGGACAACCCGCTACCCTGCGGAGCACATTACGTTGGCGGCCAGTTCCAGGAAGAGGCTGCGCCCCTGTGTGCCTCATCTCAAGGTCGGGCGCGGCAAGGTCGGCGTCGGCGGCAAGAGCAGCGATAAGTAGGCATCTGCAACCCCAATACGGCGTCGGGCTATAGAGACGCGGTAACGGGACGTCCCGCGCCTCATCGTCGCAGTTGTGCTAGCGGCGCAGGTCGGCCACTTCCGGCCATTCACCTGAGCGCTCAGATGGACACTCGAACGTCATACCCATTCGGATAGCGAACCTCAGTCGGTCGATCGCCGCCTTCGCGCCGTCAGATTTTGCGGACAGTCGCACGGAATCCGGTGCCGCTTTCCGCGTATGACTGCTTCCGCGTGAGCAGCGCTTCACTATCGCTGCAACGCCCACGCAAGATTGTTTTCGGCATCTTTATTACCTTGTTCTGTGGCGCGGCGAAACAACTTGATCGCCCGCTCCTTGTCACGAGGCACTGAAATTCCGAACCAATAGAACTTGCCCAATTCATTTTCGGAGAAGTCATCGCCCAGCTCGGCGGCCTTTTCGTAGTCTTTAAGAGCTCGTTCGGACTGTTTCATGCCTTGGTAAATTGCGCCCCTTTTGGAAAGTGCATAACTGTTATTCGGGTTCATGCTGATCAGCTTCGACAAAGGTGCGACTGCTTGCTCGTACTTGTGCTCGTGGATGAGTACGTCGCTCATTTGTGTCAGCATGCCCCGGTCGTTCGGCATCAATGCCAGCGCCTGGGCGTAAGCCTTTTCCGCGCCGGGATCATCTCTGTCGCGGTACATGACCCAGGCTTTATCTGCAATGACCATCGCTTCGAACTCTCGTAGCGTCGTTGCCGGTAGGGGGACCCGCCGACACTCGTCGACAAAGGCCGCCATCTGTTTAGCGCTCCCGCCCCATCTTGTCTGTATCGAGATGAGATAGGTGCGCCTGACCACTATGTTCCCGGGGTCCTTTTTGATGGACTGGTCGAGCACCTCGCGGCTTTCCTTGTTCGTACCAGTAAGAGCCTTCCAGATCTCGATCTCCTCCACATATGACACGGTGGGCTTCGCAGTCAATCCAGTAGACTTCGATAGATCGCGGAGAGCCATGCTGTGATAGGCCCTCATTCCCGCGAACTGTTGCTCGCTGGTGCTCCGAGCATATGCGTTGCCGCGCCTAACCCATCCCATTGCCTCGTAGTACATTCCGCGCGCTAACAAGGCCGCATATGACTGCGGAAACCGCGCGACCCATTGGTCGAACTTTGGTTCCAGGTCGGGGTCGGCGAAGTAAAAGGCACGGAATGCCTCGACTAACCGCTCGTCGCTGATCGAGCCATGCTCATATGCCTGCTGAACGGCGGTCATAGCATGATCCAGCTCGGCAAATCGGCCTTCTTTAAGTATGGCTAGCCTCTGCGCCGCATCGGGGTCAGTCGTCTCCGCCGCGCACCCGACAGCATGAAATGCGAGACATATCCAGCTACAGAGCAAGATTCTTCGAATCATTTTAGGTGCCTGGTACCAGTGAATACTTCAGATCAATCGAAATCGCAGTGTCTGAATATTTCCCGCGGTCAGCTTTATAGGTTATGTGCCATTTTCCCAACCATGTATGTTGGCGAAATCACCTACTTTCGAAGTCCAATACCCAGGTGCGCGATTGTCGATCGAATCCAATTCGACTCCAATCGGCGGTCAAACATTACGCGCTGACCATGTGCGTCCCCGTCGACGCGTTTCGCCATTGAAACGTTTTTTCGCACGCGCTCGAGAGCAGGTTTTCGAAAGCCATGACTGACCGTCCATGGTACGGTTCGTGCATGCGCGAATCAGGCTGATTTGTGAGCCACGGATTCAACCGGGACCGGCTTCAGTACGTTGGTCAATGTTTTTATCCGCGCCCCCAAAATTCCGCTCCCCAGGCTACGACGCCCGTGTCGTTTTCCTGTTTAAAGGAGTGAAGAGTGAACGCGGCTGCCCTGTTGGCACTTGTCACCGACAATTCGGCCGCCGGCCGGATTGCGACGATCTCCGATCTTGGCACGCTTCCTGGTGGTATCTTCAGCGACGGCACCGGCATCAACGCGCGAGGCAAGGTGATCGGCCAGTCGCAGATGGTGAATGGGGACCACCACGCTTTTTTGTATGACTATGGCACGATGACGGATCTAGGAACCATGCCCGGCGGCAGCAATAGCTGGAGCGGGCACATCGCACATCGCGGCATACTTGGACGAAGTGGCGACTGAGGCGGCGCCTCGTCCTGCCGGTGGACCTGTCGTGGACGATCAGGGTGCCGAGGCCGGAGTCGGTGGCGTAGATCATCGCCCCATGAAAGCGCAGGTCGTTCATTCTAGCGCCAGGCGGCAGGATGTCATCGTCGAACCGCAGCAGGTCGAGAATCCATCGGTGTAACTCGCGGCCAAAACAAATTTGAACGTTTACTCCTTTGGCTCAGAACATGGTGTTCGAGTGAGGGATGTTCTCAGGGATGGGCTGCAGAACGTCCCAGTGTTCGACGATCCTGCCTTTATCCAAACGGAAAATATCCATGACGGCTTCTCCTCGCGTACCTGGCTCTCTTACCAAATGGACGTGCAAGACGACGTAATCACCGTCGGCGAATACGCGCACGATGCTGCTATGCGACTGTGGGTACTTTTGCTTGAAAGCAGCCATGAATTGGCGGAATCCTTCCTTACCATCCGCGATATGGGCATTGTGCTGCGTGTAGGTTGGACCCATCAAGGCGATCGCCGCTTCGGCGTCCTTGTCGTTCAGCGCCTTGCTATAGAAGGCGACGACGGTCGCTTTGTTCTTTTCGATCTGCGTGGGTTCGTCCGCATGAGCGTTTGCCGCAGCGAACGTAATGCTTACCCCAAGAATGAGCGCTTTGACGAGAGACATTATTTGACTCCGAGCGACGTTAGACAATGGCGGCGCCGGACGCAACATCTTCACGTGCAGGTCGATCGTGCCGTAACCGACGCCAGCCTCCAGTGTCGAGTGGACCTCAACCTTGCGCCCTGTCCCTGTCACCAGTTGACATGTCGAACAGAGCACTCAGGCGGCATTTCTACTTCTGGAAAATGGAGATGTTTTCAGCAAGCCAGTGAGTCAAGGGCAAAGGAGCTTCCCCCGTCACCTCCTGGACAGTCGTGGTTGTTTCGCTCATTGCGGAGTCGCGGAACGCTTGGTCTAGACCGACAAGCAAATCTGCGACGAACGCTGGCAACCCTTCTGCTAGTAGAACCTCTCGCTGCTGCTCGAGGGTCCGCTCTCCGTAAATGACATTACGACCAAGCAGTTTTGAAAGTTCGTCCGCAATTTCATGCATCGTCATGGCACGCGGACCCGTGAGGTGATAAACACGCTGAGAATCAGGTTGCACGTGCTCGAGCAAAGCAATGCGTGCCGCTCTCGCAACGTCGCGCGTATCGATGAAATTGACCCGCCCATTGCCGGCAGCACCCGCCCACGAATCTGAAGCGATGTAAGCGGCAGACCGTTTGAGAACGTCCGCAAATGTGGATGGCCGCAGTACGGTCGAGGCAACAGCTTGTCTGGCCAGATGCGCCTCAATTTGCATATGCCACGCCATCGGGTTCAAGCGGGTCGGAGGCCCAAAGGACGAAAGCTTGACGACGTGACGGACCCCCGAAGCAACAGCGGCATCAATCAGCGCGATTTCGTTTTCCACCTGCTGCAATGATGTGCCATGTGAGACGAACAGACGCTCAGTGCCTTGAAGCGCATCGACGAGTGTACGCGGTTCATTGAAGTCCACTCTGGCTGCGTTCACTCCCGGTGGCAAATTTAGTGCATCGGGCGTGCGGGTCAAAGCGACGACGTCAGCAGGCTCTGAGGCAAGGAGGCTGACCAGCGTCGAACCGACGCGGCCAGTGGCCCCGGCGATCGCGATACGCGGTCGTTGAGACGTGACGGGTGAACCGACGGTCATGGCGGGTCCTTTGATGTATCATGGAACGAACGGTACAAGAATGTTGGAACTATCGTTCCAGCTTGTCAAGCTGTTCCTGAGGATTCCATGAGCGGAAAGCCGCAATTCGACGACGCGGCCGTAATCGACGCGGCCATGAAGGTCTTTTGGAGCCACGGCTATGCGGCGGCATCAATCAGTCACCTTACCGAGGCGACGGGCCTGTCCCGCTCCAGCCTCTACCAAAGATTTGGTGACAAGGACGGTCTCTTCCGTGAGGCGCTTGCGGCGTACACGAAGCGAGTGCTCAGTCGGATGAACGGAGTAGAAGAAGATACGGCGCGCGGGCGTCTCGAAGGGATCCTGCGTGCCTACTTGCCCGCGACCCCCGACCGGAAACGTCCAGCGGGTTGCCTGATATCGCGAAGCTGCGCAGAGATGGTGGACCTCACAGCGGACGGGAAAGCAGCTGCGCGAGCAAGCGCGGGACTTCAGTATGAGATGCTTGTAGGTCTCTTGCGCGATGGGATCGCGAACGGCGAATTGCCGAACGACACGCGCGTTGACGCACTCGCGTGGCTTTACCTCGGGGTCTTGCATTCACTTGTGAATTTGCCGCAGGCCGGCGCAAGTGCGGACGCGCTCGATCGCATGATTGACATCGCCATGTCGGCGTGGCCACCCTCCCCACACGCTCAGCCAGCGTCAACGTAAGCCGCCATAAATCCGGCAATAGCCCGCGTAGCAGCGGTTCGGGCGCGTTTGCCGTCAATCTTGCGGCTGCGACGCCATGCGTGCATCGAACGCTTCGCGGGCGGTATCGATTTCGCCGAGATGATCGAGCATCCAGTCATGGAGCGCCTTGAACGGCCGTTGCAGCGAACGCCCCAAAGGCGTGATCTCATATTCGACGGCCACCGGCGAAACGGGTATCACCGTGCGGGAAACAAGTCCGTTTCGCTCGAGCTTGCGCAGACATTGCGTCAGCGCTTTCTGGCTAACGCCCTCCAGATACCGCTTGATCGCGTTGAAACGCAACGGCCCGGCATCCAGCACCGTGAGGACCATCATCGACCACTTGTCGGATATCTGGTCAAACAGAAGGCGTGTCGGACAATTGACCGAAAAACGCTCACGCTCAGCGGACATGGTTTCCTCGAGTATCCCTAGTGGATGAAAAGTGCGTAATTGACACCAGGTTTCCGAAGTATACCATCGGGTCTGTTTTCAAACCCGGACGATTTAAATCATGCCGCTTTCTTCCGAAATCCTGTTTCAGCCCTTCTCCGTCGGTTCGCTTACGCTACCGAACCGCATCGTCATGGCGCCCATGACCCGCTCCTTCGCCCCGCAAGGTGTGCCTGGGCCGGCGAATGCCGCTTACTATCGGCGCCGTGCCGAAGGCGGCGTCGGCTTGATTATTTCCGAAGGCACCGTGGTCGACCGGCCCGCGTCCCGCAACGACCCCGGTGTTCCCTTTTTCCACGGCGAAACGGCGTTGGCCGGCTGGCAACGCGTGATCGACTCGGTGCATGACGCTGGCGGCAAGATGGGGCCGCAGTTGTGGCACGCGGGCGCGGTGAAGAGCTTTCTCACCGAATGGACGCCGGACGTGCCGGTGGAAAGTCCTTCGGGCTTCGATGCGCCCGAGGTCCAGCGCGGCGTGTCAATGAGCGATGCCGACATTGCCGATACCATCGCCGCTTTCGCCAAGGCAGCCAGCGAGGCCAAACGGCTCGGTTTCGACACGGTCGAACTGCACGGCGCACATGGCTATCTGATCGATCAGTTTTTCTGGGCGGGCACCAACCATCGGACCGACGCATATGGCGGACCTGGCATCGGCGAGCGGGGGCGGTTTGCGGCGGAAATTATTGCGGCTGTCCGCGCGGCGGTGGGTCCGGGTTTTCCGATCGTTATTCGATTGAGTCAGTGGAAACAGCAGGACTACTCAGCACGTCTGGCACGCACGCCGGAGGAAATGGCGCAGTGGCTGGAACCGCTCGTGGCCGCCGGTGCGGATGTACTGCATTGCTCGCAACGGCGCTTCTGGGAGCCGGAGTTTCCCGAAGTCGATGGGGACGAGGGGCTTAACTTCGCCGGCTGGGCGAAGAAGTTGACCGGGGCCGCCACGATCAGCGTCGGGTCGGTTGGGCTTTCCGGCGAATTTATGAGCTCATTTGGGGGAGAAAAATCGACTAGCGTGGGACTGGACGCGCTCGTCAAGCGGATGGATCGGGGCGAGTTCGATTTGGTCGCGGTCGGCCGGGCTTTGATTTCCGATCCGCAGTGGGTTGAAAAGATTCGCTCGGGAGAAGGCGAATTGCGAGGGTTCGAGGTGACGGCGCTGGGGGAGCTTGTTTAGTGAGCTTGTGATTTTGCTTGTGTCGGAGTGCCCCGGCCAGCGTAAAACGGCCGGGGTCAACCCAAGGCTCGAGTGGGCCATCAACATCAACCTGAGGAAGGTTCGTATGTCGAATACGTCGCAGATCGCTCTCATCCGGAAGTTGTACGACGCCGCGGGAGACGTGAATACTTTCAAATCGCTCCTGGCGGATGACGCCGAGTGGGATATTGCCGAAGGCTTCCCCAACGGGGGCGTCTATCGCGGTCTTGATCATACGCTCAGTGGTTTCTTCCCATTCATGGCCGACTTCGACGAGTTCTACGCGAAAGGGGATGAGTTCTTCGAGTCGGGCGATCACGTGATCGTTCTCGGGCATTATTTCGGTGTTTCGAAGAAGGGGCGGAGGGTGCAATCCCGATTCGCCCATTTCTGGACAATACGAGACGGCAAGATCGTGCGCCTGCAGCAGACCGCCGACACCCTTCTCATCGCACAAGCTCTGGAAAAATGACTGGAGCGCCGCGAATGGAACGAGTACAGCTGAACGGGGCGGACATCGAATACGATGTCCGCGGGTCCGGGGCACCGGTGGTATTTATCCACGGTGCGATTCTGTCGGATGGGTTCGTGCCGGTGATCGAGCGGCCCCTAATCGCGGAGAATTTTCAGATCGTCCATTACCGGCGCCGCGGCTACGCCGGTAGTTCACGCGCTCCGGCGGGCATGACGATGCAAGGGTGGGCTGGTGACTGCATCGCGTTGTTGAATCACCTGGGCATTGCGTCGGCGCACGTGGCCGGGCATTCCTTTGGCGCAGGCATCGCATTGCAGATGGCGATCGATGCCCCGGGTAGCGTGCGGACGCTGGCATTGCTGGAACCGCCGCTCGGGTCGTTGGTACCGTCCGGCGAGCAGTTCGCGGAATGGGTGGCATCTGTCTGCGAGATCTACGACTCGGGAGACAAAGCTGCGGCCACGGACATGGTTCTGGCAGGCGCGTATGGACAAGACTACCGGCGATACACCGACGGCGCCCTGCCTACGGGTGCGTTCGACCGCGCGGTATCCGATGTCGACACGTACTTTCAAGTCGAACTCGGGGCCATGCTGCACTGGAATATCACGACCGAAGACCTGAAAGATATTCGACACCCAGTGCTGTCGATGCGCGGCAGCGACACATTGCCGGTATTCATTGAGGGCGCCGATCTACTGCAGCAGTGGATTCCAGAAATCGACACGGTGTCGATACCGTGTGCGAGCCACGACTTGCCGGGCAGGAATCCCAGCGCCGTCGCCACCGGTCTCGTCGAGTTCTTCACCAAGAATGATCTGGATATGCCAGATGTCGAATAAACGGCGGTTCGATCTCGATTCAAGTGGCTGCGATGACCGTCGAGTGAACTAACCACGAGATGTAGTGTATGTCCGGTCAAAGCGTGGGCCGCACCTGCTGCTTGTCTCATCGCTCGGAATGACCACACCCGGGCATGACCGGGATCACTATCGAAGGCTACGGGTTATACCCCTCACCCGAGACCCTCGGATTCGTTCCAATGCCCGGGACGCCCACGGAACCCGCGTCTGCTCGCCGACCTGGCTCTGCGTTCGCCGCATCATGGTCGTGGCCCCGAGTCGATACTACTGCCTCTTTTGAATTTCGAGTGGGTGGTATCGTCTCGTTTTTCCTGTAGACAAGAAGGTAAATGATGCACAGCAAGCTGTTCGAAGCCGCCCTGGGTGTGAACGCTCCGTGGTTTGTGAGCGGTGTCG
>NZ_QTQP01000075.1 GCF_003854275.1 Burkholderia sp. Bp8963 | reverse complement strand
CAACCAAGCGCTCATCGCGCTGGCACGGCGACGCTGCGACGTCCTGTTCGCCATGCTGCGCGACGGCACCATTTACCAACCCAAGTCAGCCCCTAACGCTTGACGAAAGACATAGGGGCACCCCCCCCCCCTAACGAGCCCGAGTCGGGGAGGCAGCCATGAAGCTAAGATGACAGCGGTGCCCTTACAAAGTACTGGCATGACATCGGACATTCGCGGCTGCGGAATTCCGAATGTCCGGAGAACAACCGGTAGCTGCCTCACCGATACTGATCCCCGACCGTCCGCAATGGCTTGCGGATTCAACCGGTCGTGCGTCTCTTGATGCGTAGTCAAAGGCGTGAGCCGCTTCAAGCCTTGCAGCTTGAAAGTTAGGGAGTAGCACGATACGTGGGTACACATCTCGCTGCGGTCGACGTTCCGTGACGCCCCCAGATATCCTTTCCCGACTGGTTGCGTCAGTTCAGATTCAGGCCGAACGTGCGCGAACCCAGCGCGACCTTCCAATATGACTCGCGCTGAATCACCTCCTGGCGGGGTGTATCGGCCGGCAGTACCTCGAGCAGCGTGAACCGCAGATCTAGCTCGCGTCCAGGCGTAGCGGCGAGCAACTGTGCGAGCAGCTTGTTGCCTCCGTGTCCTGTGGACGCATAGTTGCTCCAACGCTGTAGCAGCCCTTGTGCGCCCGAGGCCGAGCCCACATAGTGTTGGCCGCCGCGCTCGTCCGTGATCAGATAGATTCCGAACACGCCAGCCAACCCCTGTTGCCAGGCTGCGTCACGCAGTGCGATCCGCAGTTCTGCCATAACGAGCGAGACACCGGTGAGTCCCTGGAACGGCACCGCCGATTCGAGCTGTGCCGTGACGCTGTACCGGCGGCCCATTCGCGTGGGCAATTGACTGCAGTTACCTGGCTCTGCCCCGTGTGCAATTTGCTCGATTGGTGAGTTTGCTGTCCGGCGTACCCGTTCGGTCTTCTCCGGTCGCAGGACGCGCCGCCAGGCCACTTCTTTTCCCGTCCACTCGATTTCAAGCTTCAAACGCAGATCGGCAAGCAGATCGAGCTCACGCAAATCGTGGTAGTACCCGCCCCAGTCCTCGTGCAACGGCTCGAAGCTTCCCTCGAGTAGTCCCCGGCGAATCGCCTCGCCGGGCGTCAGCACACCCTCGACACGCCAGACGCCCAGAAGCAGAGCGTGGCCGGGCCTATTACCGTAAAACGCTACAAGCAGGCTTCCCACTGGCATCTCTCTGGGCTGCATTGCCTGATACAGATTCAGGGCGCGCGTGCCGATATATTTCACGAGGGGATACCGCTTGTCCTTGTGGCGCATCAGCGTGATCTGCTGCGCGGCCGGATCGACACCGACGGTCTTTAAAAGGTCTAGTAGGTCTTCGTACATGGCGCTCGACTGTAGCTGAATACCGACGATGCTTGGCAAGCAACCGTCGATCCGACATTGTAAATTCACGTCCCTCCTGGAACACGTCAGCACCGCAAAGTCGATGACTGTGTTGGGATGCGGTCACGGTCGTATGGAAATCTACGTGCCACATTAGGGATGCGTCATCATGCACCGACTCGATGCTCCGAGGATGAATCGTTTCGAATCGTCACGACTCGAATGATTAGGGCAGGCGAGGGCGAGTTACGCAGGCATCGCGTTGACCTTCGTCGTAGCCGTTCGCCGTGACAACATTGCATCGCCGAAATCATGATCCCTATAACCTTCGGCTAACGTTCACCGACCCAGCAAACGTCGAGCCATCAATGCTGGTCTAATGAGTCATGTTTAGCCGATGGCGATCGTGAATCCATGATGCGCATGCGACGGACACGTCGTTCTCGATGATTGTCCGTTGAGACACCGAATGAATCGACCAGCTCAGTGAGGAGGACAGAACACTACCGAAATATCGTGGTAAACGAGCGCGGGCCGCAAGTGCTACCAACACTCACGACCCGCTAACCAAAGCCAACTATCTAGGAGTTGCCAATGGCTAAGGCAGATCATAAATCACGCCCACCGATAACGGAACGCTACGTGACGATTCAGGAATCCTGGGGCTTTCCGAAGAGCATGGGACGCAGGCCGAAGAGCTTTTACCCGTGGTTCAGAATCGGCGGAATGTGGATCATCAACGACGCGGGTTTTGTCCCGGGCCGAAAGGCACGGATCACGGTCGAGCCGGGCAGGCTGATCATCACGGCGATGTAAGCGCCGTGGGGCCGCGAAGTTCGCGGCCCTTGGCTGCGATGCCCGACTTCCATCACTTTGCGGGACTTGCCACACCGCCCGTGGTGCCAGGCGTGACAGTTGTCTCGGTGATAGCCGTGACGCCGGAGGAATCAACAGAGCGTGTTGTAGTCACTGAAGGAGCGGCTGTACGCGCAGCCCCTTGCTGCACGGCGACTCCCGATTGCGCCGCTGTTCCCGGTTGAGTCGCCGCACTTGACCGCACCGCCGTACTCGATTGCGTTGCGACGCTCGGTTGTGCCGCCACTCCCGACTGAGTCGCCACACTTGGCCGCGCTACCGCACTTGGCTGCGCCGCGCCCACCGATTGAGCCGCTGCACTCGAACGCGTTTCCGCGCCCGGCTCCTCCACCACAACCGACGTCACATGCGGCGTTGGCGCCGCAGCAACCGGCTGCGCCACAGCTCTCGACTGAGCCGCCACCGGCCGCGCCCCCGCAGCAGGCTTCACCCCCGCCACCGGCTGCACCCCAGCCCCTTGAGTAGACTCAACCCACCCCCCACCCAAAGCCTTATAAAGCTCCACCCGGCTAGTCAACCCAGCGAGCTTATAAGTAACAAGCACCTGCTGCGCCTGAAACAGCTGCCTTTGCGCATCAAACACCCCAAAGTAATCATCGACCCCATTCTGAAACCGCATCTGCGCCAACCGCTGGGTTTCACTGATGTCATGAATCATCTTCTGCTGCGCCTTCACCTCGCGCTCATAAGTCGTCCGCGCAGCCATACTATCCGCGACTTCCCTGAACGCGCTTTGAATCGTGCGTTCGTAGTTAGCGACATTCACATCCTTCTCCACCGTCGCGAGATCGAGATTCGCGCTATTGCGTCCCCCATCGAAGATCGGCATCGTCAACTGCGGCGCGAACAACCACGCGGCCCCACCTGAAAACAACCCGGCGAGCGTCGCACTCGCGACCCCGAGCATCCCTGTAAGCGTGATCTTCGGAAAAAACGCCGCCCGCGCCGCACCGATATTCGCATTCGCAGCAATCAACTGATGCTCGGCAGCAATGATGTCGGGCCTGCGTTCCAGCAGCGTCGATGGCAGCCCTTCCGGAAACTCAGCCAGCAGATTCTGGTTATCGAGCGGCGTCGCAGTTGCCACCCCAGCCGGCAACTGCCCACCCCCGATCAGCAACGTCAACGCATTCTCATCCTGCGCAACCTGCCGCGTGTACTGCTCCACAGCCACCTGCGCCGTCTGCACCTGCGTATCTGCACGATGCTCATCGAGCTGCGCCATCCCACCCGCAAGCTTCCCGCGATGAATCATCTGAGCGACATCCTGCTGGTTCTTGAGCGTGTCCTGCGCGAGCTTGAGCAACTCACGATCAGCACGCAGCGTCAGATACGCATTCCCAACCTCGGCCACGAGGCTGATATGCACACTGCGCTGCGCTTCGACGGTCGCGAGATATTGCTCCTGCGCGGCATGACTCATGCTGCGCACGCGTCCGAACAGATCGATCTCGAAGTTGGTCAGCCCGACACCGGCAGTAAACGTATTGATCAACGGAGACTGCCCCGGCGCACGCAGCCCCGGGCTCAGACGCTGACTATTGAGCCCGAGGTTCGCATCGATCTCCGGAAACTGCGCCGCGCGTTGCAATCGGTACTGCGCGCGCGCCGCCTGGATATTGAGCGTCGCGATACGCAAATCGCGGTTATTGGCGAGCGCCCGCGCGATCAACTGTTGCAACTGCGGATCGACGAAGAACTGCCGCCAGCCGAGATCGGCCGCTGCCGGACCAGTCTGCTGCCCCGCATTGGAGGCCCCCGGCGTCGAATAAGCCGCCCCGTTCGGATACGCAGACGGGATCGGCGCATCGGGCCGCTGGTAATTCGGCTCCATCGAGCAGGCGGTGAGCGCGACGACAAGCGCCAGCGGCAGCACACGTATTGGCGGAGAGGGAAACGGAAGGCTACGCATTATCGACAAGTCCAGAATTAGAAAAAATTAGGCGGCGAAAGCACGGACTCAGTCCGACAGCGCACGCTGCATGAGGCGCGAGATCGCCAGCTTCGGCTGGCCCTGTGCCGCGATGTTGTGGGGGGGATCGCCGAACAGCATGCGGATCAATCCGTGGCGCGCTGCGGTATCGACATGCAATGCAATACCGAGCAGGCGGCCATGTCGGCGCACGACGCGGCACGGTATCCAGCCGATTTGCGCGAGCCACAGCGCACCTTCAGCATTGACCGGCAACGACCCGGCCTTCGACGTGATCACGCCCGCGCCGTTGCACGACAGGTCTTTCGTGGTCACCGCATATTCCTGTTGCCCGATGCGCAACCGCGCAGACGCGCGATAAGGAAACCGTTCTTCCTTTCTCGGCCGTGGCAACTCCACGCACACCAGCATCGACGTGAGATAGAGCAACAACGAAACCCCGGTCCACGCTGAATTGAAGACGAGCCCCGGCGCATCAGGATCACTCGACAGCGCATGCCCGAGCCCAAGCGCGGACAGCACAATCAAGCTTCCATAAAGCGCCGCGAACTTGCCGTGAATGATGAGCTTCGAGCGGTCCAGCCCTTTGTTCGTCACCTTGAACGGCCGCCCGAACGGCCGAAGAATCGCACTCGCAAGCGATGCGCTCACCGCCATCGCACAGACGATCTGCGTGACCTCGGTAAAGATCGGCAGCGCGCGCCGTCCGGTAATCCACATGCTGTAGGCCCAGTAGGCGATCAGCGAAGGCAGCCCATACGCGAGAAACTGCATCGGCTCGCCGTAAAGCGTCGGCACGTTGAAATACCAGTACAGCAGCGGCCCGAGCAGCAGCATCAGTGTGAACGGCCGGCTCAACCAGTGCAGCAACCCGTGCACGTAATGCAGCCGCTGCGTGAACGTATAACCGGGGCCGCGCAGCGGGCCGTCGGGCGTGAGCGCGACCTGGATCGTGCCGAGCCCCCAGCGGCTGCGCTGGCTGATGTATTCGGGCAGCCCTTCGGCCGACAGCCCGACCGACAGCCGTTCGTTGAGCCAGCGCGTCACATAGCCGTGCGGCATCAGCCGGTAGGTGAGGTGGATGTCCTCGGTCACGGTGCCGGTCGGAAACCCGCCGATGTGATTGACGAGATCGCGCCGCACGACGAACGACGTACCGATGCAGAACGCCGAGCCCCACGCGTCTTTCGCGGGCTGCATGATGTCGAAGAACGCGCGCTGCTCGTCGACCCAGCATTCGGTCGAGCGCAGGTTGTACTGCACGGGATCGGCGTTGTAGTAGAACTGCGGGGTCTGCACGACACCGACCTTCGGATCCGAAAACAACCCGATCGTGCGCATCAGGATTTTCCGGTGTGGCGCGAAGTCGGCGTCGAGCACCATGATGTAAGGCGCGCCGCCGTCCGGGCCTTGTGCGCTTTTACGCAGGCCGTTGTTCAGGTTGCCGGCCTTCGCGTGCGCGTTGTCGGGGCGGGTCACGTAGTTCGCGCCGACCTGCTCGCAGAACGCCTTGAGCCAGTCGCGGCGCGTATCGTCGAGCACCCACACGCGAAAATCCGGATAGTCGATCGCGAGCGCCGCGACGACGGTCTTCTCGAGGATTTCGAGCCCTTCGTTGTAGGTCGCGATGAAGATGTCGACGCGCGGCACCTTCGTGGCACGCCGCAGCCTTGCTTCGCCGGCATCGGCGTCGGGTGAGTGATCGCTGGTGCGCGTGAGCACGACGATCGAGATCAGCGTGTACATCAGCGCGATGCACTCGAAGCCGAAGAAGACGTGCGCCCACACGCTCGGAAAATCCATCCGCGGGTCGGGCAGCGTCTGGGTCGTGCGCCAGTACATGTACGTCAGCAGCAGCGTTGCGGCGATCCCGCCGAACAGGATGCGATCGACGGCGCGCTCGCGATTGCCGAGCCGCGTGAGCACAATCACGATCAACAGCACGCCACCGTTGATGACGAGCAGGGATCGGCTTGCGAGAAAAAAATCGAACATCGTCACTCCAGAGCATGAGTGGTGCCGCCGCCGGGGCAGCCGCCGCCGGGCAAGCATCCCCCCGGACGAAACGGATTCCACCCGGCCGCCGCCAGCACGGCCCAAGCGGTCGCGCCGAGGTGCGGCAGGTGGAAGTAATAGAAGTCCTCGGTCTTCGACGTCGGCCCGATCGACAGCCCTGTGCGAATCCGCGCGTCGGGCGTTGCATAAAGCAGCCCGTCCGGTGCGCGCTGCGACAGCAGCAGCGCCCACAACGGCTGGACCTTGGCGTTCTGCCCGACCGCCTGCAGCGTGAGCGCAGCCTGACCGGTGCCTTCGGTCCACACGCCGTCCGGGTGCGCATTGAAGCCATACCCGCCGTTGACCCGATGTGCGCTATCGACCCAAGCGATGCTGCGGCGCCACTCCGGCGGCGCGTCGCGAATCGCGAGCAGCGGCCACAGCGACGCGTCGAGCGCCGACGGGCCGACGTTCGGGCTATGCCCGTCGTCGCGCGTGCCGATCACGAAGCGGCCTTGCTGCGCATCCCACATCGCCGCGACGAAGCTGCGCGACTTGTCCGCAGCCGCGCGCCAGCGCGCGTCGCCGGTGCGATCGGCGAGCCAGTGGAACACCGCGTACGTATCGACGTTGTGCTCGGTGGATTTCCATCCCTGATGGATCTGCTTCGGCTCGTAACCGAACTCGCCGCCGATATAGCCGGCCGGCGCGGTCGCATCGAGTCGGCCCGGATCGACCCAGCCCATCAGCGCGGCGGCGCCGTCGAGATAGCGTGGGTCGTGCGTCGCCTCGTGGACGGTCAGCAGCGCGAGCGCGGCCCACGCGACATTGCCGGTCGCAGTGCCGTCCTGATACGCATCCTCGAACCAGCGCTTGCTCGGCTCATCCCACCAGCCGGGCAACGGCGCGGGTCCGGCCGGCAGCGCGCCGGCGCGGTACGCGTTGCGCAGCCGCATGTCGTGGAAGTGGCGGTCCTGCGTACTCGCCTGCAGGAACGCGTCGGCGATGCGGCGTGCGTCGTCGGTGCGATGGCATGCGACCAATGCGATGCTGGCGAGCGCGTTGTCGTAGACGAACGCCGCGTGCGTCAGCGCCGGCGCGAGCGGCGGGCCGCCCGGCGCCGCCTCGTAGCTGTCGAGGAACATCGGCCCCGCGCCCGGCACGGCCGCGACACGCTCGGCCAGCGTCTTGCAGCCGGACGCGAGCAGCTCCGCACGCTGCGGCGACGGCGGCGCGTTGTCGGCGCCGGAGGCAACAGGAGCAGCGAACATCATCAGCGGCGCGAGCGGCAGCATCATGAGCCAGACGATCTTGTGCAATCGGTGCAGGAAGGGCAGCTTCATCGGCATCGTTCCTTGTGCGCACGGCGTTACGTCAGCTGGCTGCGCAGCCAGTTGAAGCCGCGATCGCCGGCTGCTCGCAGCGCGTCGAACCACGGCTGCGCGTGATCGGCGAACGATCGGGCGCTGGCTTGCCAGTTCACGTCGTCCGGAACCAGATCGGCTACGCCGCTGCCGAGCCAGCTCTGGTTGAGGCTGACCTTCGCCCAGCGGCCCATTGCACAGCGGTTGGCCGAGTCGGCGCGCGCGCTGACGGGCAGCGCGGACAGCGGCCGGTCGAGCTTCGCGATCACGTAGATCTCGTTCTTCTCGATCGGCGGGAACGGCACGAAGTAGCGCGCCTGCTCGCCTTCGGACGCGCGCGGCAGCACCTCGGCGACGGATGCGGGCACCCTGGACCGCACGCCGTCCATCTGCACGTTCAGGCGCGTGCCGGGCAGCAGGTCGTCGCTCAGGCTGCGCGGGAACACGGCGACGACGCGCGACTGGCTGCAGTTGCTCGCGCGGATCAGCGTCGCACCGGCCGCGACGCGCGTGCCCGGCGGCGCGAGCACGTCCTCGACGACGCCCGGCTGGTTCGCGCGGATATCGAGATTGGACAGCCGGTCGAGCCGCGCCTTCTCGGCATCGATCATCTTGCCGACCGACTGGCCGTACGTGTCGTACTGGGTCATCAGCGCCTTCAGCTGCACGATGTCCGCGCTGAGCAGCCGGCTGCGCTGCTCGAGCGACGAAGTGGCGCCGTCGCTGGCGGACGCGTAAACCTTGTTCCTCGACGCATTGCCGTCCGCCATCGCGTGATCGAGCTCGGCGGCGGCCGCGGCCTTCGCGTTCGACAGGATCGACAACTGGTAGCGCGATGCATTGGTGTATGCCTCGCTCACCGCGCCGGCTTCCTGCATCGCCTGGTTGCGGCTGACGACGTCGGCCTGCTGGTCGACCTGCGCCTTCGCGACGTTGAGCCGGGCCTGCAGCGCGCGGATGCTCGCCGCGTGTTCCTGCTGCGACGCGCTCTGATAGCGCTGCAGGTCGTGGCCGGTGGTGGCGAGCTGGTTCTCGTCGCCCGCGAGCTGCGCGCGCGCGGCGTCGTAGTGCTGCTGGTTGTCGAGGGCCTTGCCGGTCAGGTCGATCAGCAGCGCGCGATCGATGTTCGGATTCTGGACCGTCATCAGCGGCTGGTTCACGACGAACGGCTTGCCGATCCCCACGTACTGTTGCGTGACGATCCCGTCGACCGGCGACGTGACGAGCGACACCTGGCTGTTGACCACGGCCCGCTCCGACGAACGCGTGAAGATGTTCGGGAACATGATGGTCAGCACGACCCACGCGACGAACACCACGACGCCGTAGCCGATCGAGCGCACGGCGAAGTGCCACAGCGGCCGCGCCACGGCAGACTGGCGGCGCGCGACGGGAGCGTCATGCGGCGGCGCGTGCACGCCAGGGACGTGCTCGGGCGACCGGTTGTCGAGTTGCTGGTCAGACATAAGGCTCTCCTGCAAGGCAAACGCGCGAATGAGCGAACGAGCGAACGCAAGTCAGTCGTCGCAAGCCCGGTGCTGGCGTCAGCCCTGGGCGTCGTCGTCGAAGGCAAGCCGGTGCCATTGCGCACGAGCGCGTGCGCGCCGATCCCGGCCTACCTGTGTCGTTTGTTGTCCGCAGTGCACCTGCTCCGAGCATCGTCGGATCGACACACTGTCTGAACGGGCCGGCTTCACCGGCCACCTGATTGGCCCCGCTTGCGCGGAACCGGTTGAACGTGGTCTTGCAACTACGTATTGACAACTCACATGCGTCTGCGCGGCACGTCTGGCAGAGGCGCTGCGAGTCAATTCAGACTAGTGAAAGCGCCGGGGCGGTACTGTAAGTGTGTGTAAAAGATGATTTCTTTGAGACCCTAAAACGCGCGTGTTAAGTGACTGCATAGTTACGCCGCTTTCGTTGTCGGCTGTTTGTAAAGCATTGGGCGCGATCTGGCGGCGGAGCATTTTGGTCATCGCATGCCGAACTCCGGCGGTATCCGTGGCGCTCCGACCCGACACGACGCTTCACAGCCGCCGATGTGGCGCCGCTGTCATGCGTTGCCGCTATCGCGCATCGACGCGACCGCATGATCCGTACCTGTTGAGGGGTCATTGTCCCGACGATTGGCACGGTCCGATCGGGGTCGCGCGTGCGAGCGCATTCGCGGCCCGAAACGACGCTAAACGACACCGCGCGTGTGCGGCCCGCCCCTCGACATCCGCACACAGATCGGCGACGATTTCGCAAACCTTGCAAACAACAACCAGAAGTGACGCACATGACTGTCGATCACCACCCGGTATGGATGCCCGTCGCGATGAGAGAACGCGGCGTGCGTCGTTTCCCCGCGGGCGAGACGAATCCCCGCATCGTCGAGTACAACAACCACACGAACCTTGTCGGCTATGACGACAAGATCTCGTGGTGCTCGTCGTTCCTCAACTGGTGCATGACGCACGCGGGCTTCCGCGGCACCGGCTCCGCGCTCGCGCGCTCGTGGCTCGAATGGGGCAGGGCGCTGGAGCAGCCTGTCTACGGCTGTATCGCGGTGCTGACGCGCGACGATCCGGCGAGCTGGAAAGGGCACGTCGGCTTCTATCTGCGCCACGATCACGAGAAGGTCTATCTGTTTGGCGGCAACCAGCTCGAAGAAGTGCGCGAGCTCGCGTATCCGCTCGACACCGTGATCGGCTACCGGTGGCCCGAATAGCGGGCGTCCGGGTCGACAACCGTCGCACGCGCTCGCCTGCGGATTGCTACACTGCTGCAGGCTGGTTGCACCATCCACTTGCCATTTGCTTCCCCGGCTTCCCCGGCTTCCTCAGCTTCCTCGGGCGCGGCGGCAGATCGCTCGCGTCCTATCCCAATGAAAATGAAACAGGAGAGAGCAGTGCAAAACGGGAACCTCCGTCTTTACGTGGACTCGGAATACACGAGCCCGTACGCGATGTCGGTCTACGTCGCGCTTCAGGAAAAATCGCTGCCGTTCGAGCTGGTGACGGTCGATCTCGGCAACCGCGCGCATTTCGCGCCGGACTATGCGGCGACGTCGCTGACGCAGCGCGTGCCGACACTCATTCACGACGACTTCGCGCTGTCGGAATCGTCGGCAATCACCGAATATCTCGACGACGCGTTCCCCGGCACGCCGCTGTATCCGGCCGACCGCCGCCTGCATGCACGCGCGCGGCAGGTGCAGGCGTGGCTGCGCAGCGACCTGATGCCGATCCGCACCGAACGCTCGACCGAGGTGCTGTTTTACGGGCCGTCCAGCGAGCCGCTGTCGAGTCTCGCGCAGGCCGCCGCGCAGAAGCTGTTCGCGGCCGCCGACAAGCTGCTCGCGCCGGGCGCGGCGAACCTCTTCGGCGACTGGAGCATCGCGGACACCGATCTCGCGGTGATGCTGAACCGTCTCGTGCTGAACGACGATCCGGTGCCGCCGCGCCTCGCGGACTACGCGCGTGCGCAGTGGGAACGGCCGTCGGTGCAGCGCTGGGTGAAGCTGAAGCGTCCGGCGCAGTAAAGGGCACGGCGCGCCACGTGCCTGATTTCGGCGTGCTAGTGTGAGCTCGCCGATTCACTCCATCGTTCAACCCTACCCAATCGACATGAGCTACATTCCCCAACTCGCCGCGGTCGGCGGCGTGATGCTTCTTGCATGTGTGAGCCCCGGCCCCGACCTGATCGCGGTCACGTCCCACGCGCTCGGCAATCGCCGCGCCGGCCTGCATGCGGCGTTGGGCATTGCAACGTCGCACGCGGTATGGGCGGCGATGGCGATCTTCGGGCTCGGCCTGATCGTCGCGAAGCTCGCGTGGCTGTACGAGGCGATCCGTATCGCCGGCGCCGCTTACCTGATCTATCTCGGCGTGAAGACGCTGTGGGGGCTGCGCCAGTCCGCACAGCAGCCGGACCCGGCCGTCGCGCCGGCCCGCAGCGGCGCGCAGGCGTATCGGAAAGGCCTGCTGGTCGGCGTGACCAACCCGAAGGCCGCCGCGTTCTTTGGTAGCCTGTTCGTCACGCTGCTGCCGGCGCACGCGCCGTCGTGGGTGCATGGCGCGACGCTCGCGATCGTCGTCGCGGTGTCGCTGACGTGGTTCTGCACGATGGCCGTGCTGTTCTCGACGAGCCGTGTGCAGACCGGCTATGCAAGGCTGCGCAAGCCAATCGATGCGGTGATGGGGACGGTGCTGCTCGGTCTCGGCACGAAGCTCGCGCTGGATCGGTAACCTGCTTGGCGCATGACGGGCCGTTCCGGTAGCACGGAACGGCCCGTCGCACATCAGCAAGCCGCGCGTCCTGCGCGGCTTCAATCCCCCGATCGATCAGTTCGCAGCAACAGCTTCCGCCTTCGCGTCATCCGCCGTCTCATTCCTGCTCCACCCACCGCCCAACGACCGATACAGCGCAACCGCCGACAGCGCATGCTCGCGGCGCACCTGATTGAGCGCATCCGAATCGCGCAGATACACCTCCTGCGCGGACAGCACATCCAGGAAATCCGTCGCGCCCCCCTTGTAGAGCTGGTTTGCGAGACCGAGCGCCTTGTCCGACGCGGCGAGCGCGCTGGTCAGACGTTGCGTCGCCGCCGTCGTGCTGACGAGATTCGCGCGCGAGTCCTCGACTTCGCGCAGCGCCTGCAGCATCGTCTGCCGCAACCCGAGTTCCGATTCACGCATCCGGCTTTCGCTCTGCGCGATGTCGGCGGTGATGCGCCCCGCGTTGAAAATCGGGCTCGTCGCGCTCAGCGCCGCGCTGAACAGGTTATCGGTCAGTGTCGGCAGCCCGAGGTACGACGCGGCGAGGATGCCGTCCGTCAGGTTCAGCGAGAACTTCGGATAGCGTTCGGCCTTCGCGACGCCGACCTGCGCCGCGCGGCGCTCGACCTGCGCGTACGCGGTCAGCACGTCGGGTCGGCGCAGCAGCGCCTGCGACGGCAGCGTCTGCGGCGTGCCGTCCGGCGGCGCTGGAATGTCGCCGGCCTGCGCGAGCACGAGACGGTCGACCGACTCGGGCGTGCGGCCCGAATACACGGCGATCAGGTTCAACTGATGCGCGATCTGCGCCTGCGTCGGCGGGATGCGCGCTTCGAGCGCGTCGAGCTGGTTCTGCGCGCGCGCGACGTCGAGTTCGGTCGACAGCCCGAATGCCTGCCGCTTGTGCGTAAGGTCGAGCGCACGCTCACGGATCTTCGCGTTGTCCTGCAGGATCCGCAGCTCCTGCTGCGCCCACCTCAGGTCGACATACGCGGACGCGGTGTCCGCCGCGAGCGCGAGCCGCATCGCGTCCTCCGCGTGTTTCTGCCCGACGAGTTCGGACTGCGCGGCGAGCAGGTCGAGCCGTTCGCCGCCGAACACGTCGGGCGACCAGCTGAGCACGAGGCCCGCGCCGGCCTCCTTCACGTAGCCGAGCGGCGGCGGCGTGTTCTTGCGCGCGTCGGACGCGTGCGCGGTCGCATCGAGTTCGGGCAGCAGCACCGAGCGTTTCTGCACCGTCAGCGCCTGCGCCTGTTTCACGCGTTCAGCGGCGGCCTGCAAATCGAGGTTTCCATCGAGCACGGTCGCGATCAGCTGGTCGAGCACGGGGTCGCGGAATTGCGCCCACCATGTGGCGGCGTCGGCACCGGCATGCGGCACGTCGGTGTCCCACGCAGCCAGCGCGAGCGATTCGACCGACTCGTGCAGCGCGGGATGCTGCGCGGGCTGCACCGCGCAACCGGCGGCGAACACGCTGACGGCGATGGCGACAAGAAGCTTCTTCATGGCGATCTCTCAGTGCGCGTCCGGCGGCGGCGCGCTCAACGAAATGGGTTTGGAGAACATCACCGCGACCAGCGCGACGACGAAACACAGCGACAGCGCATAGAACGCATCGGCATAGGTGAGCGTCAGCGCTTCGCGATAGATGAGGTGATGCAGGTTCGCGAGCCCGGCCTGCGCGGCGTTCAGCGTGTCGCCGGCGACGGTCAGCCAGTGCGCGGCCTGCTGGTCGAGCAGCGACTCGATCTGCGGCTGGCCGGCCGTCACGTGCTCGTTCAGCCGCAGGTAATGGAAATTCAGCCGGTCGTTGAGCATCGTTGCGCTGACCGCAATGCCGATCGCGCCGCCGAGGTTGCGCATCAGGTTGAACAGGCCGCTTGCGGATTTGAGCCGCGACTGCGGCAGCGAGCCGAGCGACATCGTGACGATCGGCGGCACGCTGAACTGCTGGCCGATCCCGCGCAGCGCCTGCGGCAGCAGCAGTTCCTGCCAGCCCCAGTCGTGCGTGATCGGCGTGTACAGGTAGCAGCCGAGGCCGAAGCAGACGAGCCCGAACACGAGCAGCGCGCGCATGCTGACGAAGCGCGCGGCGATCGCATACGCGCCGAGCGCGAGCATCTGGAACGCGCCGACCGACAGCAGCGCGACACCGATCTGCAGCGAATTGAAGCCGCGCACCTGCGCGAGGAACAGTGGCGTGAGAAACACCGTCACGAAGATCCCGATGCCCGTCACGAACGACAGCAGGCTGCCGATCCCGAAGTTGCGGACCGCGAGCGCGCGCAGATCGACGATCGGATCCTTCGCGGTCAGCGCGTGCACGATGAACAGGAAGCCGCAGATCCCGGAGATCCACGCGCACGCGACGATCACGTGATCGCTGAACCAGTTCTTGCGCGGGCCTTCTTCGAGCACGTATTCGAGGCAGCCGAGGAAGCCGGACATCAGCACGATGCCGAGATAGTCGCCGCGCTTGAGCAGGCCGAGATCGGGCGTGTCGATATGCACGTAACGCGGCACCAGCGCGGCGACGACGATGCCGGGCACGAGGTTCAGGTAGAACAGCCAGTGCCACGACCACTGGTCGGTGATCCAGCCGCCGATCACGGGCCCGATCGCGGGGGCGAGCGACGCGAGCGCGCCGATCGTCGTTGACGCGACGAGCCGCTGCTTGCCGGGGAACAGCACGAACGCGGTGGTGAACACGGTCGGGATCATCGCGGCGCCGAGCGCGCCCTGCATCCCGCGAAACAGGATCATCGAGTTGATGTCCCACGCGAGGCCGCACAGCATGCTCGTGATCGTGAAGCCGACCGCCGACGCGACGAACAGCCAGCGCGTCGACAGCACTTTCGACAGCCAGCCCGACATCGGGATCACGATGATTTCCGCGATCAGGTACGCGGTCTGCACCCAGGACAGCTCGTCCTGGCTCGCGGACAGCCCGCCGCCGATGTCGCGCAGCGACGATGCGACGATCTGGATGTCGAGCGTCGCCATGAAGAACCCGACGCACATCAGCGCGAACGCGAACACGCGCTGCTTCATCGGTTGCGACGCGGGGTCGCCGGAGAAAGCGGTGGTCATCGTCGGCTCCGCGTCAGTTCTTGCGATCGGTATGCACGGTCACGACCGCGGACAGGCCCGGGCGCAACACGTTTTCGAGGCCCGGCTGCGGATCGAGATGCACGCGCACCGGCACGCGCTGCACGATCTTCGTGAAGTTGCCGGTTGCGTTCTCGGGCGGCAGCACGCTGAAGGTCGCGCCGGTCGCGGGCGCGAGACTGTCGACGCGGCCGTGCAGGGTCACGCTCGATGCGTCGAGCGATACGTCGACGCGATCGCCCGCGCGCATCTTCTTCAACTGGTCTTCCTTGAAGTTCGCATCGATCCACAGGCCCTGCGCGGGCACGATCGTCAGCAGCGACACGCCGACGTTCGCGAGCATCCCGACCCGGCCCGTGCGGTTGCCGACGTAGCCGTCGACGGGCGAGCGGATCGTCGTGTATTCGACATTGAGCGCCGCGACTTTCTGCGCGGCGAGCGCGGTGTTCACACGCGCCCGCGCGTCGACGAGCTGCGCGCCGAGCACGTCGAGCTGCCGTTTCGCGGCGAGCAGCGCGGCATCGCTGCGCTCGACTGCCGCGCTCGCCTTCGAATAATCGGCGTCGGCGCGCTCGACGATCTGGTTCGACACCGCGTCGGACTTCACGAGTTCGCGGTAACGCACCCTGTCGGACGCCGCGCGGGTCAGTTCGGCCGCCGACGCGCTTTTCTCCGCCGTGTTCTGGCCGATCACCGCGTATTGCAGCTGCTGTTTCGCGTCGAGCTCGGCCACCGCGGCGCGCGCGCTGTCGACTTCCGCTGTCGCCTGTGCGAGCTTCGCGTCGTAGTCGCGCGCGTCGAGCCGGACCAGCACGTCGCCGGCCTTCACGCGCTGGTTGTCGGTCACGAGGATCTCGTCGACGAAGCCGTTCACCTTCGGCGCGAGCACCGTGACGTTGCCGCCGACGTACGCATCGTCGGTGCTTTGCTCGAAGCGCAGCACGAGATCCCAATACAGCGCCGCGGACGCGACCACCGCGACCACGGCCAGCACGGCAACCCCCATCCACGGCACGCGGCGGCGTTGCCGCACGGCGTGCTCGACGGGAGCCGCCTCTCGGGAAACGGAAGTCTGGGTCGTATCCATCGATTCACCTATGTATATGCACTTATTGAAACGATCGACGCGACGCGCCGATCGGGGGATTGCTTCAGCGCTCCGGAATGTTGTGCGTGATCCGGAACAGTTCGTCTCTGAGGCGCGCGGCTTCCGACGGGCCGAAGCGCCGTTCGAACGCCTCCTGCGCGGCCAGCCAGTGCGTGTGCGCGTGCGCGATCTTCGTTTCGCCTTCGCCGGTCAGCGCGTACGTGAGCCGCCGGCCGTTGCCATCGTAGCGGCCCGCGACGAGCGCCGCGCCGACGAGCGGCTTGAGCGCGCGCAAGAGGGCGGTGCGTTCGATCACCAGCACGGCCGATAAAGCCGCCATCGTCAGGCCCGGACGGTCGCGCAGCAACGCGAGGATGCTGTACTGCGACGCGGTGACGCCCGCGTGCGACAGGTAACGCTCGTAAAATTGCGAGATCCGGCGTGCGGCTTGCCGCACGGCGAAACAGTCATCATCGGTGAGCGTGTACTTGTGCATGTGCACATGCTAGTGGGCACGGTGAGGCGAAGCGATGCGCGGGACTAGATCAGATTGGTGCAGCGGGCGTACCAATCGGGCGATCCCGAAATAGTCGGGCCACATGGAGATCCCGGGCCAGCTCTACCGCGCCAGCTCTACCGCGCCAGCTCTACCGCGCCCGACATACTTTCTGCTGAATTGTCCGTCGCGATGTCGCCGGCTCGTCCAATACCGGTCAGCCATTCGATGCGCTGTCTTCTTCTCTCAAAAGCGACGGGTTCGACGATATCGCTACCACCTGCTGCCGGTGCTTCTGCCCGTAAAGCTGAATATACGTACATGTTCGATCATGTACGTTTCCGCGCTTCCCGGCATATGCTAGGTACTGTCTTTTCTCGGCCACGTTAGACACTGCACGGGTAACCAGAACGGTTGTAAAAGGGCTCTCGATCCGGGCTGCCTCGGGCAAGCTGCAGGCCGCCGCGTCAGTGTGGCGATGCCTGCGCATAGCGACGCGAAAGTTCGTCGCTTGAGGATCGATGTCCATCGTGACACGGGCTTCAGTCAGGAGTCTTGACCATCGACATTTTCGAATCCGCCCTGCAGCGCACGGCGGACGTCGCCGCCATGCTCGGCCAGGTGCCGTTGGACATGACGCTCACCATGTTCCATCTGGAAGTGGTCTCGAATCGTGCGGCTGCGCATCACATCAAGAATGAAGCAGCACGTGCATCCGCGGCTTCGCGCCCAATCTCCCGGCAAGGTCTGAGGTTGTCAGTCGTCGGGGATATCTCCCGCCACTTCGGACGTATCAAGCGAGACTGATCGCGCGCGCCGCGTGAGACGGGTTTGCGACTGAATGTCGTTGTTGCTGACATTGGGTTTACCCGGGGGCAAGTCCTTTCGCATATCGCTTTCACGTGCGAGAGGCGGAGTGCCGGCGATGTGCGGCCGGCCGTGCAAAGGCGTCATACCGCTTATCGGAGGTACAAGATGAATTCCATCTGCAGATGCCTGTCCCGTTCCGTTTCCCAGCGACTCGCGGCCGGCGGCGTCATCGCGCTCGCATCCACGCTCGGGCCGGGCGTGCAGGCGCAAGTGCTCGGCCCACTCGTCCAGGTGGCCGCGGGCGACCCATTCAGCGGATGCACCGCCGACCAGGTGCATGCGCAAGAGACCTCGCTCGGGAGCGTCCTTTATCCCGCCACGTCGATCGAGCCATGGGTGGCGGCCGATCCGACCAACGCATCCCGCCTTCTCGCCGGCCACCAGCAGGACCGCTGGAGCGACGGCGGCTCGCGCGGCCTCGTCGGCGTCGTCTCCGGCGATGCGGGCAGCAGCTGGGCCAATTCGATCCCGACCGGCGTGACCGAGTGCACCGGCGGCAAATTCCGCCGCGCCTCCGATCCCTGGGTCGACTTTGCGCAGGACGGCACGGCCTTCTTCTTCTCGCTGGTGCTGGACCCCATGCAGCCGACGACGCCATTCGGTGCACGAAGCAGCGGGATGCTGGTCAGCCGCTCCGTCGATCACGGCGCAACGTGGCAGGCTCCCGTCGAGTTGATCCACAACAGCTCGTCGCACGTGCTGAATGACAAGAACTCGCTCACCGCCGATCCGACCGCGAACGGCTACGTCTACGCGGTGTGGGATCAGCTGAGCGTTTTCCCGCCGAGCAAAGACGCTGCACAGCTGCTCGCGGGCAACGATGGCGTCGCGATCGCGCGCCAATTGCTCAATTCCACGGCGGGCGCATCTGCGGTATGCGAGCCGTTCACGAGTCCGCCGTGCAAGGGCGGCGCCCCGTCCTTCAAGTTCAACTTTACCGGCCCGACCTTCTTCTCGCGATCCATCGACAATGGCGTGACGTGGAGCACGGCCGCCCCGATCTACCAGCCGGGGACGAACAAACAGACGATCGACAATATCGTCCGCGCATTGCCCGATGGCACCCTGCTCGATTTCTTCACGGCAATCAACGTGACACCGCAGGTTCTCAACATCGGCTACATCAAGTCCACGGACAAGGGCGGAAACTGGACGGGGCCGGCGTTCGCCAGCGATATTCAGGTGGTCGGTGTAGTCACGCCGGACTCCGGCCAGCGGATCCGCGATGCCGCCATTCTCTATAGCGTCGCTGTGAACCCGGTCAATGGGGCAATCTATCTCGCGTGGCAGGACGATCGTTTTTCGACAGCCACCTGCACCACGCCTACTGGCTCGATCCCGATCGACGGGATCGCTTTCAGCGAATCGGACGACGGCGGGGCCACCTGGTCGATGCCGATGATGATCAACAAGACGCCGACGAATGCCGCGAACCCGTGCCGGCAGCAGGCTTTCATCCCGGCGGTGGTGGCGTCGGGCGACGGCAAGACCGTCGTGGTGACGTACTACGACTTTCGTAACGACAAGAACACGCCTGTCGGCTTCGAGGGCACCGACTATTTCGCGCTCTTCTGCTCGACCTCTGCCGGATGCACGAAGCCCGTCAACTGGGGCAACGAGCAGCGACTGACCAACGCCTCGTTCAACATACTTGACGCTCCCGTGGCGCGTGGTCATTTCCTCGGCGATTACATGGGCCTGACCGCTAGCGGGCCGGCGACTGTGTACCCGGTGTTCGGCATCGCCACGGGTCACAATGTAACGGCCGAATTCACCCGCCAAATCTCAGGGCTGCAGTGAGCACAACGGGCGGCGGCCTCCGGTCCGCCGCCCGGTCCGCCAGGGCGCGCCGACGTTCCGGCAACCGTCCATATGGGAAAGTGGATGCGCTGCACGCGCATTCGCAAGCCAAGCTCAATGCTGTAGCATCGACCATCAAGCGCGCGAATCTGCGTCAGCAGATCGGATTTCTTTTACCAGCGAATGCCTCGCCAACCGACATATGAATGCTCAGCCTCGCGCTATTCCCCTTGTCATCCTCGATGTTCAAGACGCCATCGACCGGCCGAACTGGAATGGGAAGAACAATCCCGGCTATTTGGCGGTGATCGAGCGTCTTTTGGCACACTGGCGACGGAATCGTTGGCCGGTTCTTCACATCAAGCATGACGAGCCGACGCCGACATCGAGCTATCACACTCACGGCCCGTGGAACGCCATCAAGAAAGAAGTCGCGCCGCTCACGGGAGAGCCCGTCATCATCAAAAATCAAAACTGCGCGTTCATCGGCACCGATCTTGAGCGCGTTCTTCGCGGCATGGGGGCCGGTCATCTGGTGCTGACGGGTGTGGTTGTCCACAACAGCATGGATGCAACGGTTCGCGTCGGCAAGGCGCTCGGATTCAGCATCATCTTGCCGTCAGACGCCACGACAGCCGTGCCGGTGGTCGGAAAGGACGGGAAATCCTGGGATGCGGCGACTGTCCACGACCTGACGCTGGCGATACTCGACGGCGAATACGCTGAAGTCACGACATCGGATGAGGTGATCGCGCGGCTTGATCGGCGCGGGAGTTAACGCGCGAACGTCGCGTCCTGGCCGAGCTCGGAAGCTCGCCGTGCGCAAGCCATCTGATGGCCTGGGAGAACCCGTCGGGCCTCGCCGCGGCGATCGGGCGATCGCTCGGGTAGGCGGCAGGCGAGCGCTGAATTCGCGCTGCGCCGGCGCGGGCCGCACCGCACAGTACCGCACCGCACCGCACCGAGCCCGGCTATCGATCGTCAGCGCCGCGCACAACGGCATCAAGCGGCGCGGCAACGATCTCCGCGGTGTCCACGTGTTCCTCATACGCGACCGCATAGTCGATGAACGCCTGGACCTTCGCCGGCAGCAGCGCGCGGTTCGCATACGCGAGCTTGATCTCGACGAACGCGTCGACGAGATCGGCGTCCGCGAGCAATTGCACGAGCGTGCCCGACGCCAGCTCCCGTTCGACGAGCGCCCTCGGCACGACGCCGATCCCGAAATGGCGCAGCACCATCTCGCGGTTGAAGACGGGGCTGTTCGACGATACGTCGCAGCGGTACGGCACGGTCAGCGTGTCGCCGTCGATGCGGAACGCGAGCGCCGCGCGCCTCAGCGACGGCGACAGCGGCACGAACAGATGGTCGGCCAGCTCGGCCGGCGTGTCCGGGCGGCTGTGCGTGCGCAGGTAGTCGGGCGTCGCGACGATCACGACGGGGATCCGTTCGAGCAGCCGCACGACGGTCGATTCGGTGGTCAGCATGTACGGCACGACGATGCCGATGTCGTAACCTTCGCCTACTAGATCGACCGGGCGCTCGGTCAGCGTGACGTCGAGGCGGACTTTCGGATAGGTGGCCTTGAAGCCCGCGATCAGCGGCACGAGCCGGTTCAGCGCGACGGTCGTATGCGCGACGAGCCGCAGCAGGCCGTCCGGCTCGCGCGTGTGCGTGATGGCCTCCGCTTCGAGCGAGTCGAGTTCGTCGAGCAACGCCGCGCAGCGTTCGTAGATCCGCTCGGCCGTTTCGGTGAGCGTGACCTGCCGCGTCGTCCGGTGCAGCAGGCGGCTGCCGAAACGCGCTTCGAGGTCGGCGATTGCGCGCGACACGACCGGGCGCGCGAGACCGTGGATGTCGGCGGCGCGGGTGAAGCTGCGCTGCTCCACCACCGACCGGAAAAGCCGCAGCTTGTCGATGTAGTCCATGTGCGTGTCCTCGGGTTCGAACGCGGGGCGGGGGAGTAGGGTGGCCGTCGACGGCGCGCGATGATCCGGCCCCGGACGCATGCAGCGATCCGCCCGGCCGCGGCCAGTCGATACGGCGGAGTATACGTTGACTTTATGCATATGCACATATAAATTGCCGTTCATGGACGATATTCAGATTGGTGGTGCGTGCAATTGCTTCGCGCTGCGTCAGGCGACGCGGTTCGTCACGCAAATCTACGAACGCCACTTGAGCCCGCACGGCGTGACGCCGGCGCAGTTCTCGATCATGGCGATCCTGTCGAGCCGGCCGGATGTGATGATGAGCGAACTCGCCGACGCGCTGGTGATGGACCGCACGACGCTGCTGCGCGCGCTCAAGCCGCTGCAGCGCGACGGGCTCGTCGCGACGGGCGTATCCGAGCGCGACACGCGCGCGCATGCGCTGAACCTGACGAAACAGGGCGTGCGCACGTTCGGTCAAGCGAAGCGCGCATGGCAGGCTGCGCAGGACGAGTTCGAGACGCAGTTCGGTGAGGGTCGCGCGAAGGTGCTGCGCGACGAGCTGTTCAGTTTGACGGGGAAGCGCTAGACGGGCGCGTCATGCACGTTGCGTCGAGATCGTGTTCGCGAGCCTGACAAGTCCTGGTCATCTGGCCTGTAGCCCCCGCGACATGCTGCTCAAATCTTTTGTAATACAATTGGCGGCGCCCCTCCCACCGTCCCGCCCACGGTCCCATTGAGGCGGCTAACAAATCCAACAACGCCTCCGCTGGACCGGTCGAATGAGCAACGACACCTCAACCGTAACGACCTGCCCGATCCGCAAGCGTCTGGCCTTCCGCCGCAAATACTGGCAGCTCCCGGATACCGGCCTGAACAACTGGCTGGAAATTCAGCGCGATCCTTTGAAGTGGCTGGCCGACACGCATCGAGCCTCGCCCGATCTCGCGAGCCTGCGGATGGGGCCGAAGCGGCTCTGGTGTCTGTTTCATCCCGACGCGATCCATGAACTGATGGTCACCCATCGTGCCGACCTGCAACGCTGGGAACCCAGCCTGTGCATCATGCGTCAGTGGAACGGCACCAGTTTCATGATGAAGGAAGGCGAAGCGGCACGTCGTCAGCGCAAGACGGTGCGCCCGCATATTCAGTCGCCTGCGGTACCGGAGATTCAGCGCATCGCCCGACACTGGTCGGCGCATATCGTGCCGGGCCAGGTGATCGATCTGGATCTGGAAATGGCCGCCTACAGCGTCACGCTGGCCGGCCATGCATTGTTCGATATCAATCTTGGTCCGAACGCGGTATCCATCGCGAAAGCCGTGCGTATCCTGTCGCGCGTCGCACTGCTCGAAGTCAGCACGGGGCTTCCGCTTGGTCACTGGTTTCCCGGCAAGCTTTGCCCGCGCAAGCGTTGGGCTCTCCGCGTGATGCGTTCGCAGATCGAGCAGGTAGCAAAGGAATCGCAACGCCCGGTGGTCATGCATCGCGACGATCTCGCCACGCTGCTGATGGCCTCGCACCAGGCCACCGGCGCAACGCTGGCTTGGGCGCAACTGCTGCTGGCCCAGCATCCCGAGGTGCTGGCCGCGCTACGCAAGGAACTCGCGACGATCGACTGGTCCGACGTGAAGCAACTGCAGGACCTGCGTCGGGCTCCGTTGCTGCGCGCCGTGATTCAGGAAACCCTGCGCCTGTACCCGCCGGCTTATGCGCTGGTGCCGCGCCGGCTATCGCGCGCGATGACCGTGTCGGGAACATCGCTCGCGCGCGGCGATATCGTGATGATTTCCAGCTGGATCACGCATCGCGACGCGCGTTGGTTTCCCGAGCCCGATGCGTTCCGGCCCGAGCGATTCCTGGAAGCCGCGACCTGGCCGCAGGGTGCGTATTTCCCATTTGGCGTCGGTGATCGAGCTTGCCCCGGTACCGGAATGGCGATGATGGACCTGGCTGTATCGCTGGCTTACTGGATCGAGCACTGGGACATCACGATTGTGGGGCCGGTGACGCCGCAAGGCTGGTTCTCCCTTCGTCCGCAGAATGCCCGGGTGCGCGTTGAACCGCGCATGGGTGTCAATCGCGAGCGGGATGAGAATCCGCATCGCTAGGAGTTCGGCCAAGACCGTCCCGCGTCATTCGGGAACCGAGCCCCCGGCGGCCGCTGGCCCCGTGACTGCGGCGGCCGCTTCCCGATAGGCACTCGGCGTCTGCCCGGCCCAGCGCCGGAACGCACGCGTGAAGTTCGCCGGATCGGTGAATTGCAGCCGCTCGGCGATCGTCTTCAGATCGAGATCCGACGCCGCGAGTAACTGCGTTGCGTCCCGGAACCGCGCTTCGTCGAGCAACTGCCGATAGCTCGAACCGGCTTCCTCCAGACGGCGCCGCAGCGTGCGCGTCGACACGAGCAGCGCATCGGCGAGCGTTTCCGGCCCCGGATACGCGCCCGCTGTGCGCGCCAGCTCCGCGCGCACGCGCTCGACGAGATCGCCTTCGTCCTGACGCACCTGCGCATATTCACGCTCGACCTGCACGAGCGCCTGCCGGTGCGCGACTTCGTCGGCGAGCGGCAGCGGCCAGTCGAGCACGTCGTGCGCGATCCATAGCGCATTGGCGACGCAACCGAATTCCACGGGCGGCAACTGGTCGCGATAACGCGCGAAATAGGCCGGCTCCGGCCATGCGAACCGCAGCGAGATGGCCGGCGATGCGCGCCCGGACCACTGCGAGATATTCTGCGCGAGCCCCGTCAGCACGAATTCGAACATCACGTGATGCTGCAGCACCGGGCTCGCCTGCACGCCGTGCAGTTCGAGCGTCGCGCCGCGTGCGTCCTCGTCGTAGGTCAGACGGTATTGGCGGTTGCGCATCCGGAAGTAGCGGTGCGTGACCTGCAGCGCTTCGCGGATGTCCCGCGCGGTCAGCGTCGCATAGCCGAGAAAGCCGTGCACGGTCGGCTTCAACTGCAGCCCGAACGCAAGCCCGATGCCCGGATCGCCGCCGACCTCGATCGCGTTGAGCACGAGCCGCCCCCACTGCGACGGCGCGATGCGTGCATCGGGTTCGGCCAGCACCGCGTCGCGCAGGCCGGTGCCCGCCCGCACCGCGGCCAGGTCGACGCCGCGCGCGGCCAGCGCCTGCAGCAGCAGGCGCGTATAGGCGACCGGAATCGTCGGCCTGCGCAGGCCGAGGCGGTCCTTACGAGGCGGGGAGGTCATGTCGTTTTGGCCGGAAATGACAAGCATTATGGCTGTTTGCCCCCTCACGTTCAAGGCAGCGCGCGGCCTACGATGACGCGTATCGCTTACCGGCAGGACCATCATGACGACAACTTTCCCCCACCTGCTCGCGCCGCTCGATCTGGGCTTCACGACGCTGAAGAACCGCGTGCTGATGGGCTCGATGCACACGGGCCTCGAGGACAGCCGCAAGACGCTGCCGCGGCTCGCCGAGTATTTCGCCGAACGCGCGCGCGGCGGCGTCGGCCTGATGGTCACCGGCGGCTTCGCACCGAACGTGGCCGGCTGGACCAAGCCGTTCGGCGGCACGCTGATGACGTCCGCGGCTGCGCGTCGGCACCGCACGATTCCCCGCGCCGTGCACGCGGAGGACGGCAAGATCGCGTTGCAGATCCTGCATACAGGCCGCTACGGTTACCACCCGTTCGCAGTCGCACCGTCGAAGATCAAGTCGCCGATCTCGCCATTCACGCCGCACGAGCTGAGCGCGCGCGGCATCGAGCGGCAGATTCGCGCGTTCGTGCGCTGTGCGCAGCTCGCGCGCGAGGCCGGCTATGACGGCGTCGAGATCATGGGCTCCGAGGGCTACCTGATCAACCAGTTCATCTCGCTGCATACCAACAAGCGCACCGACCAATGGGGCGGCACGTATGAAAACCGCATCCGCCTGCCGATCGAGATCATCGAGCGCACGCGCGAGGCGGTCGGCCGCGATTTCATCCTGATCTACCGGCTGTCGATGCTCGACCTGATCCCGGACGGCAGCGACTGGAACGAAACCGTGCAGCTCGCGAAGGCCGTCGAGCGCGCTGGGGCGACGATCATCAACACGGGGATCGGCTGGCACGAGGCGCGCGTGCCGACGATCGCGACGTCGGTGCCGCGCGGCGCGTTCGCGTGGGTGACGAAGAAGATGAAGGGCGAGGTCGGCATTCCGCTCGTGACGACGAACCGGATCAACCGGCCTGAAGTCGCCGAACAGATTCTCGCGGACGGCTGCGCGGACATGGTGTCGATGGCGCGTCCGCTGCTCGCCGACGCCGAATTCGTGATCAAGGCCGCGCAGGGCCGCGCGGACGAGATCAATACCTGCATCGGCTGCAACCAGGCGTGTCTGGATCATGCGTTCAAGAACCGGATCGCGTCGTGCCTGCTGAACCCGCGCGCGTGCCACGAGACGGAACTGACGTACGCGCCGGCGCAGCAACCGAAGCGCATCGCGGTGGTCGGCGCGGGGCCGGCCGGGCTCGCATGCTCGACCGTGCTCGCGCAGCGCGGCCATCACGTCGACCTGTTCGACGGGGCATCCGGGATCGGCGGCCAGTTCAACATGGCGAAGCAGATTCCCGGCAAGGAAGAATTCCATGAAGCGCTACGCTATTTCGGCCGCCAGGTCGAACTGACCGGCGTGAAGCTCCACCTGAACCGGCGCGTCGACGCGAGCGACCTGATCGCGGGTGGCTACGACGAGATCGTGCTCGCGACCGGCGTGTCGCCGCGCGACCCGAAGATTCCCGGTCAGGACGGGCCGAACGTGCTCAGCTATATCGACGTGCTCGCGGGCAAGCGGCCGGTCGGCAAGCGGGTCGCGGTGGTCGGCGCGGGCGGGATCGGCTTCGACGTCGCGGAATTCCTCGTGCAGGATGGTGTGTCGCCGGCGCTCGATCTCGACGAATGGAAGGCGGAATGGGGCGTGACCGATCCGGCCGCGACGCGCGGTGGCGTGACGCGCGCGCAGGCGACGCCGCCGGCCCGCGAGGTGACGCTGCTGCAGCGCAAGGCCGCGCCGCTCGGCAAGGGGCTCGGCAAGACGACCGGGTGGATTCACCGCGCGACGCTGAAGATGAAGCAGGTGAAGATGATCGGCGGCGTGAACTACGAGCGGATCGATGCGCGCGGGCTGCACGTGTCGTATGGCGAGAAGCGCAGCGATCCCGAGCTGATCGAGGTCGACACGATCGTGCTGTGCGCGGGCCAGGAACCGCAGCGCGCGTTGGTCGAGCCGCTGCAGGCGGCGGGGCGCTCCGTGCACCTGATCGGCGGCGCCGAGCTGGCCACCGAACTCGATGCGAAGCGTGCGATCGACCAGGGCGCGCGGCTGGCGGCGCGGTTGTAACGCGTGCGCCGCGGTTCCGCCGCGCTTCGCTCAGGCGGCTTCGGCCTGCTCCGCCGCTTCCGCGTCGAGCATCGCCTTCACGATCAGATAGACGGCCGGCAGGTCGTCGTCGTCGCGGCGCCAGTCGACCGGCTCTTCGACGTCCGCGGCCAGCAGACGGCTGTCGCGCAGCCGGATGAACGCGTCGATTACCATCGGATCGTTCCGGTTCAGAAATCCGGTATTGGAGAATGCCAGTTCCTCGACGTCGAGCAGCGCTTGCCAGCTCATCGTGCGCACCGCGGCCGGGTGCGTGCGTCGGCGCAGGCCGAGCGCCCGCTGGGCGGGAGCGCCGACGACGCGCTGCAGGTCGACGACCGCCCGCTGCGCGGCGCGCTCGAAGTGGGCGGGATTGAAGCCGGGTTGCTCGGGATCGAAAGCGGATGACTGGAACATGGTCGCCTCACAAGGTCCGTCCGTCGAAAGTGACGGAAATCGGGTCATATGGTCAAAAGCACTGTAAATATATACAGTGATTCAGGCGGTTTCAAGTCCCGGATGAAGAGAATGTGTGGGCGACTGACTAGTACAACATCCCTCAAATAAGTTTAATAATTATCGGGCTGTAAATATGGCTGCAGGAGCGTGACGATCACATCGGCCATTTCGTCGAGTGAACCCATGCCCGGCAGCGGCTCCCAACGCCCACT
>NZ_QTQP01000074.1 GCF_003854275.1 Burkholderia sp. Bp8963 | reverse complement strand
CCTGGTCCCAGACACGTCAGACCAACGGGTTCCTGGAAGCCATCAACGGCCTGTTTCAGGCCGCCAAACGACGTGCTCGCGGCTACACGAACTTCGAAACTATGCGCACCGTGCTGTTCCTGATCGCAGGCAAGCTCGACTTCACTTCGATCAACCCGCATACCGCATAACCCATTCAGATTTCAAAAGAGCCGTACATAGTGTCTCCGAGAGGCGGGGTGAAATGGAACTGGCCGAATGGCCAGTCGAGCGGCGCACTGCTGCGAGGCAGAGTAAACGAATGCCGGCGCGTTTGCAGCGCGGCGACGCCGCATGCCGCATGCCGCGACGCGTGTGGTGCATCGTGCGGCCGCGCTCACGGCGCAGGTTGCGCGACCGTGGACGGACGCGCACGGGTTGCCGGCAGCGTAGCGGCCGGCGGCTTCGCCCGGCGGGATGGTTATCGGATAGCTCTGTTCGCGCAACGGTCGGATCGACGGTGCCGGCACATCGTCATTGAAGCGCAACTGATGCAGCGTGAAGTGATTCTGATCAACCGATCGAGACATCGGCAAGCGACGCGAGTGATACGCAACGTCGTCGAACCGCTGCCCGATTACGCAATGCGTCTGCTTGGACGGAAGATGTCGAAGTCAGTGCTCGTCATGCCGATGGGTGTCGATCGGCAAACGGCGCGCATGCGTCGCATGACAGGCGGATGCAATGCGAAACGGCCGGCGGTGCTGCGGATGCTTCGGCCGAACAGCCGGCCTTTGCCGGCATCTGCACCGAAGCATCCACACCGAAGCATCCGCATGCACCCGTAAGTGCCGCTTCGCAAACGTTAGCTTCAAACGCCGCGACTAACGCGGCACCGTGGTCAGCTCGATCACGCGTTCCGGCCGCCGCGCGTGGCCGGGCCAATGTTCGCGGCCATACATCCGGTGCACCACGCCGAGTATTTCATCGCCGACGGGCCGCGGCGCGTCGAATCCTTTTTCGATCATCACGTAGCCCGCGCGCAGCGCGAACACCGGGTGATTGCCACCCGGCCGGCTGTCGTAGCCGGCGAGGCCGTCATTGGATTCGGGCATCGCGTTGTCGAGCGACGCATTGCTCGTCGTCACCTGGTCGGGCGACATCGGTTCGCCGCGCGCGAGGCGCGCCGCCTCGCGGTTCTTGCCGTCCGTATCGACGGTGCTGTCGTGCGTGTCGTCGTTGTACAACTCGATGCTGCGCGGATGCGAGGCACGCGTTTGTGCAGACGATTCCATCGCGAATCTCCTGGCGGCGATGTGCTCCGGATCGATTCAAGTCCCGTTCCGGACACGACGGGAAACGGCGCGCGTGCAGTCGCCGCGGCTGCGCGGCGCGCGCTGATTTGTCGTGATTTATTTCACCTAGAAGAGCCGTTTTCTACAGAGTATGATTCTTTTCCTGCGAAGCGGCGACAGGGGACGAAGTATCGCCGCTTCCGCATGCACCAAGGCGGCGCATCACCCTTAACAGACGTGACGTAAACAAGAAACAAGGGACTTAAGGTGACGGACTCATGCAAGCGACATCAGCCTTCACGCATCGCGGTTATCTGTTGAACTGCGCGCCTGCGCGCGCCGGCGACGGGTCGTTCAAACCCTATGTCGTGATCTCACGATCGAGCGACGGAGAACTCGTCGCGAATCGTTTCTTTCCGTCGGAACTCCAGTTCAACGACGAAGGCGCTGCGATCGCGCATGCGCGCGACTGGGCGGTGCGCTGGATCGACGCGAGCAGCATCACGATCTGATCCTGATCCTGATCCTGATGCGGACGGCGCAGGCCAGCGTTGGCCGTCCGGCCGACCCGCCGGGAACGGCTTCCGATCGAAAAACGCGGTAATCTTGCCAAACCCGTCACTTTTATTTGCGGCCGTGCGCAGATCGCGCCCGCCGCCCGCTTTTGCATATGTCGAAATCGCTTGCCCGTCATTGGGGCCTCGAAGAGATCGTCGCCGGTTTGCGCGAGTCGCGTGAGGAACTGCATCGTACGCGCCATCCGCGCGGCATCCGTGAACTTCCGTCGCGGGATGCGATATGCAAGATCGTCACCGGCCTGCGTGCGTCGATGTTTCCGACGCACTACGGTGCACCGGACCTGACCGACGAAAGCGTCGACTATTACGTCGGCCATACGCTCGAGAGCACGTTGCGCATCCTGTCCGAACAGATCCGCCGTGCGTTGACGTTCCTGCCCGAACATTCGGATGCGCCGTTTCCCGAACTCGAGGAGCGTGCGTTCGGCATCGCGCGCGAATTCGGCCGCCAGCTGCCGGCGATTCGCGCGCTGCTCGTCAGCGATATCCAGGCCGCGTATGCGGGCGACCCGGCCGCACAGCACATCACCGAAATCCTGCTGTGCTATCCCGGCGTGCTCGCGATGATGCACCACCGGCTCGCGCATGCGCTGTACCAGCTCGGCGTGCCGCTGCTCGCACGCTTCATCAACGAGATCGCGCATTCGGCCACCGGCATCGATATCCACCCGGGCGCGCAGATCGGGCCGAGCTTCTTCATCGACCACGGCACCGGCGTGGTGATCGGCGAAACGGCGATCATCGGCGAGCGCGTGCGTGTTTACCAGGCCGTCACGCTCGGTGCGAAGAGCTTCCCGGCCGACGGTGACGGCGCGCTCGTCAAGGGCAACGCGCGCCATCCGATCGTCGAGGACGACGTGGTGATCTATGCAGGTGCGACGATACTCGGCCGCGTGACGATCGGCCGCGGCTCGGTGATCGGCGGCAACGTGTGGCTCACGCACAGCGTGCCGCCGGGCACGAGCGTCTCGCAGGGCAAGGTGCGCGAAGGCGACCGCGCGGAGAAGCCGTAACGGCCGAGTAACCGAACACGGGGCGAACACGGGGCGAACACGGCGCGATCATGACGCGATCATGACGCGGACACGACACGGTCACGGATACGGCGCCGGATGCGCGCCGTGTCACGGTCATTGCCGAATCGTACGGAGCGCGAAACCCGGGGCGCCGGTGTCAGTGCTCGCCCGTCGGCGAACGGTGCTTGTACAGCACGTCCTGATCGACGCGGATCAGGTTCTGCCCCGCGTCGACGACAAAATCCACGCCGTTGTATGCCGCGCCGGTCAGCAGCAGGATCGCGCGCGCGACATCGTCCGGGCCGGCGATGCGCTCGAGCGGCGTCGATGCACGGCTCGCGTGTTCGAAGTCGGCCTGGGTCTGGTCGTCGCTCGGCAGCATCAGGCCCGGGAACACCGCGTTCACGCGCAGCACCGGCGCGGCCGACAGCGCGAGCATCTGCGTCAGGTTGCCGAGCGCCGCTTTCGCAACCGTGTAGCTGAAGTGGTCGCGATGGAAGTTTTCCTTGATCTTCTGGTCGACGACGTTCACGACGACGCCTTGCTTGCCCGCCGCACGCGCCCGCTCGTAGAACGCGCGCGTGAGCAGGATCGGTGCACGGCAATTGACGCTCCACGCCTGGTCGAACGCGGCGAGGTCGAAGCTCGGGAAATGGTCCTGCCAGAACACCGATGCGTTGTTGATCAACACGTCGAGGCGGCCGAAGCGCGCATAGGCGGCATCGATCAGCGCGGTGATCTGCGCGGCGTCGGACAAATCCGCCTGCAGCGCCACCGAATCCGGCCCGCGTGCGGCGATCGCAGCGGCGGCCGCGTGCGCGGCGTCGGCCGACCGATCGTAGTGAATCGCGGTGCGATAGCCCTGTGCGGCGAAATACTCGGCGAACGCGCGCCCCGCGCGGCGCGCGGCGCCGGTCACGAGTACCACGGGCGCATCGGCCGTTTGCTTCGTAGGCTGCATTTACGTATTCGTCAGGTTCACTGAAGAGGGATTCGCGACGATCGACAGGAATTCGCGCCGCGTCGACGGATCGGTGCGGAACGTGCCGAGCATGCGCGACGTGACCATCTCGACGCCCGGCTTGTGGATGCCGCGCGTCGAGATGCACTGATGCGCGGCCTCGAGGATCACGCCGACACCTTTCGGCTGCAGCACGTCGAACAGCGTATCGGCGATCTGCACGGTCATCTTTTCCTGGATCTGCAGCCGCTTCGCGAACGCATCGACGAGCCGCGCGAGCTTCGAGATCCCGACGACGCGGTGGTTCGGCAGGTATGCGACATGCGCGCGGCCGATGATCGGCACCATGTGGTGTTCACAGTAGCTTTCGAAGCGGATGTCCTTCAGCACGATCATCTCGTCGTAGCCGTCGACTTCGCTGAACGTGCGCGCGAGGATGTCGCGCGGCTCGTGCGTATAGCCGGAGAAGAATTCCTCGTATGCGCGCACGACGCGCGCCGGCGTGTCGACCAGGCCTTCCCGCGCCGGATCGTCGCCCGCCCAGCGCAGCAGCACGCGGACGGCATCCTCGGCTTCTTCGCGGCTCGGTCGGGACGCGGCCTTCGCGGGCCGCGAGGATTTTTTACCCATGTATTCGCTCCATCGAGTACGGCCGCCTGCGGCGGCGCGATCGGGAGCATTGTTTCATGCTTTCGATGCGCGTGCTGCCCGCTTACTTCGGCCACTCGTCCTGCTCGTCATTGAACAGCGACGCGACGACGCCGCGCAGCCACGCGAGGCGCGGATCGTTGTGAAACTTGCGGTGCCAGTGCTGCTTGAGATCGAAGCGCGGCAGCGGCAGCGGCGGTTCGACGCGCGTGATGAACGCATGCTCGGCCGCATACGCATAGCCGATCGCGTGCGGCACCGTCGCGATCAGGTCCGTGCGGCTCAGGATGAACGGCAGGCTCATGAAGTGCGGCGTCTCGAGCACTGCGCGGCGATGCATCCGCTGCTTCGCGAGGTATTTCTCGAGCACTTCCTGGCTGCGTCCTTCGGCGCGCACGACCGCATGCCCGCATGCAAGGAACTGCTCGACGGTGAACGGCCGCGCCTGTTCGAGCGGGTGGCCGCGCCGCATCAGGCACACGAAGCGGTGCGTGAAGAGCCGCTGCTGGAAGATGTTGTTGCCGTCGAGATCGGGGAAGTAGCCGACCGCGAGATCGATCGAACCGGCTTCGAGTCCGCGCCCGATTTCATCGGGCGACAGCGACACCGAGCGCAGGTTCGCATTCGGCGCGAGCGTCTCGAACGCCTGCAGCAGCTTCGGCAGGAACACGATCTCGCCGACGTCCGACATTGCGATCGAGAACGTATGCGTGCTCGCCGCCGGATCGAAATCGTGCGGCGCGACGAGCCCGCGTTCGATCTGCGCGAGCGCATCGCGCGCGGCAGGCAACAGCGCCAGCGCGCGCGGCGTCGGCTCCATCCCGTGCGACGTGCGCACGAACAGCGGATCGCCGAAGTATTCGCGCAGGCGGCCGAGCGCCGCGCTCACGCGCGGCTGGCTCACGCCGAGCAGATCGCCGGCGCGGCTCACGTTGCGCGTGTCGTCGAGCGCGACGAGGTAGGGAATCAGGTTTAGATCGAGCGCGTCCATCGCGGCACCGGTATCGCCAGAACGTATACAACTTATCTCCTGAATCGCGTTGCCGCATAGTCGGGAAAGCGCTGAAATTCGTTTCATTACTCGAACCAATGTTCTGGAGACGAACCATGCGTACCCAGGTCGCGATCATCGGCGCCGGTCCGTCCGGCCTCCTGCTTTCCCATCTGCTGCGCCTCCAAGGCGTCGATTCCATCCTCGTCGAAGCGCGCTCGCGCGAGTATTGCGAGAACCGGATCCGCGCCGGCGTGCTCGAGCAGGGCACGGTCGACACGCTGAATGCGGCTGGCCTCGGCGACCGGATGCGCCGCGAAGGGCTCGAGCATCACGGCATCGAGCTGCTGTTTGCGGGCCAACGCCACCGCATCGACCTGACCGGGCTCACCGGCGGGCGCACGATCACCATCTACAGCCAGCACGAAGTGGTGCGCGACCTGATCGCGGCCGGCGTCGAGCACGGGCACGCGATGCATTTCGAGGTCAGCGACGTCGCGTTGCACGACATCGACGGCGACCAGCCGTTCGTGACCTTTACACACGCGGACGGCCGCGCGGACCGCATCGACTGCGACTATATCGCCGGCTGCGACGGCTTCCACGGCATCGCGCGGCAGACGATTCCACCCGAACACCAGCGCACGTTCGAGCGCATCTACCCGTACGCGTGGCTCGGCATCCTGGCGGACGCGGCGCCGTCGCTCGACGAACTCGTCTATGCGCATCACGAACACGGTTTCGCGCTGTTTTCGATGCGCTCGCCGACCGTCACGCGGCTCTATCTGCAATGCCGGCCGGACGAGAACCTCGACGCGTGGTCCGACGCGCGGATCTGGGACGAACTGCACACGCGCTTCTCGAACGACACGGGCTGGACGCCGGCCGAGGGCCGGATCACGCAGAAGAGCGTGACGCCGATGCGCAGCTTCGTGTCGGAGACGATGCAGTACGGGCGCCTGTTCCTCGCCGGCGACGCCGCGCACATCGTGCCGCCGACGGGCGCGAAGGGGATGAACCTCGCGGTCGCCGACGTCCGTGCGCTCGCCCGCGCGCTCGGCGCGCGTTACCGGCACGGCGACGCGGCGCTGCTCGACACGTATTCGGCCACCTGCCTCGAGCGCGTGTGGCGCGCCGAGCACTTCTCGTACTTCATGACGAACATGCTGCACCCGTCCGCGGACGACACGCCGTTCGTCAATCGCCTGAAACTCGCCGAGCTCAAGTATGTGACGCGCTCCCGGGCGGCCGCGCAGGCGCTCGCCGAGAACTACGTCGGCCTGCCGTTCGACGACGAGGCGGCCTCCGAAAGAACCCGCCTTGACAACGCGCTGTGCGCGCCCCTATGATCGGCCATCGTTCGCTAATCGAATCTAGGTTCGATTAGCGAACAAATGCCGGATCCGGATACGGGCCCGGCGCGGCACGCGACCCACGCGTGTTCCATCGACAGGCCGCGCATCGTGCCGCGGGTACGTATCAGGAAGAGACATGGTCAACAAGATTTTCGATTCGCTTCAGTCGGCGGTCGCCGACGTTTACGACGGCGCGACGATCATGATCGGCGGCTTCGGCACGGCCGGCATGCCGTCCGAGCTGATCGACGCGCTGATCGAGCAGGGCGCGCGCGACCTGACGATCGTCAACAACAACGCGGGCAACGGCGAGACGGGTCTCGCGGCGCTGCTGAAGGCGAAGCGGGTGCGCAAGATCATCTGTTCGTTCCCGCGCCAGAGCGATTCGCAGGTGTTCGACGCGCTGTACCGCGCGGGCGAGATCGAGCTCGAACTCGTGCCGCAGGGCAACCTGGCCGAGCGCATCCGCGCGGCGGGCGCCGGCATCGGCGGGTTCTTCACGCCGACCGGCTACGGCACGAAGCTGGCCGAAGGCAAGGAAACGCGCGAGATCGACGGCAAGCTTTATGTGTTCGAGAAGCCGATCCACGCCGATTTCGCGCTCGTGAAGGCTTACAAGGGCGACCGCTGGGGCAACCTCGTGTTCCGCAAGACCGCGCGCAACTTCGGGCCGATCATGGCGAGCGCGGCGAAGGTGTCGATCGTCCAGGTATCGGAAGTCGTGCCGCTCGGCGGGCTGAACCCCGAACACATCGTGACGCCGGGCATTTTCGTGCAGCGGATCGTCGAAGTGCCGCAGGCCGCGCATGCGGCCGAACTGGCCGCCGAACGCACCGCAGAACGCGCCGCGTCCCAAGCCGACTGACCGCCCGAGCCATGCATGAGACCGGAGTAGCCGCCAAAGTGCTGGCTCCGGTCGACAGGAGAACCCAGATGAAACGACTGACCCGCGATGAAATGGCCAAGCGCGTCGCGCAGGATATTCCCGAAGGCGCGTACGTGAACCTCGGCATCGGCGTGCCGACGCTGGTGGGCAACCACCTCGATCCGGCCAAGGAAATCTTTCTGCACAGCGAGAACGGCCTGCTCGGCATGGGCCCGGCGCCCGCGCCCGGCGAGGAAGACGACGAGCTGATCAACGCCGGCAAGCAGCACGTGACGCTGCTGACGGGCGGCGCATATTTCCACCACGCCGATTCGTTCGCGATGATGCGCGGCGGCCATCTCGATTACTGCGTGCTCGGCGCGTTCCAGGTGTCCGCGACGGGCGACCTCGCGAACTGGCATACCGGCGCGCCCGACGCGATTCCCGCCGTCGGCGGCGCGATGGATCTTGCGATCGGCGCGAAGCAGGTGTTCGTGATGATGGAGCACCTGACGAAGCAGGGCGAGAGCAAGATTGTCGCGCAGTGCTCGTACCCGGTCACGGGCGTGCAGTGCGTGAGCCGCATCTATACCGATCTCGCGGTGCTCGACGTGACGCCTGACGGCCTCACGGTATCCGAGATCTTCACCGACCTGTCGTTCGACGAGCTGCAGAAGCTGACCGGCGTGCCGCTCATCGACGCAACGCAGAAGGCCGCCGCCTGAACCGGAAGCAGCCGGTGTGCGCCGAAGCGCACGCCGGCGAGCTTCGGTGGACAATAGGCGCACGCCGTTTCCCATCCTGACGCCATGCTCGAAGACAGCGCCCGCCTGACCTCCCTCATCTGCGGCACCGAGCCGCTCAACCGGATCTGGTCGCCCCGCGCGACCCTCCAGCGCATGCTCGACGTCGAGGCGGCGCTCGCGCGCGCGCTTGCCGCGCAGCAGGTGATTCCCGCTGCCGCGGTCGCGCCGATCGAGCGCGCGTGCGATGCCGGCCGGCTCGACGCGGACGCGCTCGCGCGCGATGCCGCGCTCGGCGGTAACCTCGCGATTCCGCTCGTCAGGCAGCTGACCGCGCGCGTGAAGGCCGACGACCCCGACGCCGCGAAATTCGTGCATTGGGGCGCGACGAGCCAGGACATCATCGATACCGCGACGGTCCTGCAGCTGCGCGACACGCTCGACCTGCTCGAACCGATGCTCGACGACGCGTGCGCATCGCTTGCCAAGCTCGCCCGCACACATCGCGCGACGCCGACGATCGGCCGCACCTGGCTACAGCAGGCGTTGCCGATCACGCTCGGCCTCAAGTTTGCGCAATGGCTCGATGCGCTGCTGCGTCACCGCGCGCGTTTCGCTGAATTGCGCGCGCGGGCGCTGGTGCTGCAGTTCGGCGGCGCGGCGGGCACGCTCGCGAGCCTGCGCGAGCATGCGCGCGGCGTGACGGCAGCGCTTGCCGACGACCTGAAACTCGCGGTGCCGGATGTGCCGTGGCATACGCAGCGGGATCGCATCGCCGAGGCTGCTGCGTGCTTCGGCATGCTGACCGGCACGCTCGGCAAGATCGCGCGCGACGTGTCGCTGCAGATGCAGACGGAAGTCGGCGAGCTCGGCGAGCCGGCCGCGGCCGGCAAGGGCGGCTCGTCGACGATGCCGCACAAGCGCAACCCGGTTGGCTGCGCGGCGGTGCTGACCGCCGCGGTGCGTGCGCCGGGCCTCGTCGCGACGGTGTTCGCGGGGATGGTCCAGGAGCACGAGCGCGCGCTCGGCGGCTGGCAGGCCGAATGGGACGCGCTGCCCGACCTTGCGCGCCTGACGGGCGGCGCGCTCGCGCAGATCGCGCAGATCGTCGCGGGCCTCGACGTCAATACCGAACGCCTGGCCGCCAATCTCGACCTGACGCGCGGCCTGATTCTCGGCGAGGCGGTGATGCTCGCGCTCGGCGACAAGATCGGCCGGCTCGATGCGCACCACGTCGTCGAACACGCATCGAAGGAAGCGGTGCGCACCGGCGCGACGCTGTTCGACGTGCTCGCCGCCGATCCGGCTGTTGCCGCCCATCTGTCGCGCGATGCGCTCGCGCGGCTGCTGGATCCCGCACATTACGTCGGCGAGGCGCAGGCCTACGTCGACGCCGTGCTCGCCGCTTGTGCGAGTGCGATTCCACAAGGAGAACACTGATGCCTTTCGCCACTGTCAACGGCGTGCAACTGCACTACCGGATCGATCGCGCCGCGCGTGACGACGCGCCGTGGCTCGTCTTCTCGAACTCGCTCGGCGCCGACCTGCAGATGTGGGCGCCGCAGATCCGCCCGCTCACGCAGCACTTCAACATCCTGCGCTACGACACGCGCGGCCATGGCCACTCGGCCGCGCCGGCCGGCTCGTACACGGTCGACCAGCTCGCGGGCGACGTGATCGGCCTGCTCGATCACGTCGGCATCGCGCGCGCGCATTTCTGCGGGATCTCGATGGGTGGCCTGACGGGCGCCGCGCTCGCCGCGCGCTTTCCGTCGCGGATCGGGCGCGCGGTGCTCGCGAACACGGCCGCAAAGATCGGCTCGCCGGAAGTGTGGGGGCCGCGCGCGCAGAAGGCGCGCAGCGAAGGGATGGCGGCGCTCGCGGATGCGGTGCTGCCGCGCTGGTTCACGAACGCGTTCGCCGAGCGCGAGCCACGCCTGATCGATGCGATCCGCGACACGTTCGTGCATACCGACAAGGACGGCTATGCGGCGAACTGCGACGCGCTCGATGCGGCCGACCTGCGTGAGGAAGCGAAGGGCATCGCGCTGCCGGTGCTCGTCGTGACGGGCACGCAGGACCTGTCGACGCCGCCCGACCAGGGCCGCGCGCTCGCGGCTGCGATTCCCGGCGCGCAGCACGTCGAATTCGATGCCGCGCACATTTCGAACATCGAATGCACCGACGGCTTCAACCGCGCGCTGCTCGATTTCCTGACCGCCTGAGGAGCCCGCGATGGACGACCAGCAACGTTACGAAGCGGGAATGAAGGTGCGCCGCGCGGTGCTCGGCGACGCGCACGTCGACCGTTCGCTCGAGAACCGCACCGAGGTGAACGACGAATTCCAGAACCTGATCACGCGCTATGCATGGGGCGAGATCTGGACGCGCGACGGGCTGCCGCGCCACACGCGCAGCCTGCTGACCATCGCGATGATGGTCGCGCTGAACCGCGGCGAGGAACTCGCGCTGCATCTGCGCGCGGCGCGCAACAACGGCGTGACGCGCGACGAGATCAAGGAGGTGTTGCTGCAGACCGCGATCTATTGCGGCGTGCCGGCGGCGAACTCGGCGTTCCATCTTGCGGACAAGATTTTCAAGGAACAGGATGGGGCCGCCTAGGTGCGGCCGCCTGGGTGCGGCCGGCTGACGCCGGGTTGGTTACATGTCACGACACACGTCGCGGCATGCGATCGATGATGTAAAGCCGCGCCGGCGATGCTTCGGCGCGGTGCGCACCGGTTGCGGTGCGCAAACAAAGGAAGGACGCGGCCCAAGAGCCGCGCCGTTTACAGATCGGCTTCGAACGGGATCAGAGTAGGCGCGGAAGCGCCAACGCTGGTCGACCGCGAAGCATGGGACCAGAGTAAGCGCTAAAGCGCTAACTCTGGTCGACAGGAGACTAGCGATGAATCGCAACTCGGTCGTCAACGTACAGACCTTCATCAACGAGCAGCCGTTCGGCGGCTTTCAGTGGCTCATCTTCGCGATGTGTTTCGTGATCGTGCTGCTCGACGGTTTCGATACCGCCGCGATCGGCTTCATCGCGCCATCGCTGCTGACCGAATGGCATCTGACGAAGCCCGATCTCGCGCCCGTGCTGAGCGCCGCGCTGTTCGGGCTCGCATGCGGCGCGCTCGTGTCGGGCCCGCTGTCCGACCGCCTCGGGCGCCGCTCGCTGCTGCTCGGTTCGGTATTCCTGTTCGGAGTCGCCTGTCTCGCCTCCGCGTTCTCGACGAGCATCGGGCAACTCACGGTCCTGCGCTTCGTTACAGGCGTCGGGCTGGGCGCCGCGATGCCGAACGCGGTCACGATGATGGGCGAGTTTTGCCCGGACAAGCGCCGCGCAACCGTGATCAACCTGATGTTCTGCGGCTTTCCGCTCGGCGCGGCCTTCGGCGGCTTCCTCGCCGCATGGATGATTCCGCATTTCGGCTGGCGCAGCGTGCTGATGCTCGGCGGCGTGACGCCGCTCGTGCTCGGTGTGCTGCTGCTCGTCAAGATGCCGGAATCGGTGCGCTTCATGGTCGCGAACAGCCAGCCCGTCGAGCGGATCCGCGCGACGCTCGTGCGCATTTCGCGCGATGCGCTGAACGCCGGCTCGTTCGCGATGACCGAGACCGCGCCGCACACGGGCAGCAAGGGGCTCGGCGTCGTGCTGTCGCGGTCGTACATCGTCGGTTCGGTGATGCTGTGGCTCGCGTACTTCATGGGCCTCGTGATCTTCTACGCGTCGATCAACTGGATGCCGATCCTGCTGAAGGAGGCGGGCCTGTCGCCGCAGCGTGCGACGCTGATTTCGGCGCTGTTCCCGCTCGGCGGCGTCGGCGCCGTGCTGTGCGGCGTGCTGATGGACCGCTTCAACGCGAATCGCGTGATCGCCGTGTGCTATGCGCTGACGGCCGTCAGCGTCTACGCGATCGGGCAGGCTGCCGGCAACGTCGGGCTGCTCGTGCTGGTCGTGTTCGTCGCCGGCGTGCTGATGAACACCGCACAATCGTCGATGCCGGCGCTGGCCGCGGCGTTCTATCCGACGGAAGGGCGCGGCACCGGCGTCGCGTGGATGCTCGGTGTCGGGCGCTTCGGCGGGATCGCGGGTTCGTTCCTCGTCGCTGAACTGACGCGCCGCCATTTCACGTTCGCGGGCGTGTTCGCGACGATTGCCGTGGCTGGCGTGCTGTCGTGCGTTGCGTTGCTGATCAAGCAGATGGCGCGGCCGCATGAGGTCGAGCAGACGCCGACCGGTGCGCAGACGCTTGGACACTGATCGAGGTGGCGCGGCAGCACGTTCGCGCTGCCGCCAGCCGGGCGGCGATGCAGTCAGACGACGTGCGCGCCGCTATTCTTCCGCGTCGTGTTCCTTGACGAAGTGACGCAGATACGCGCGGAGCGCGGCATCGCGGCTGCGATGATCGGCGAGGTTGGGGGCGCCCATGTCCTCCTCTTCGCCGAACAGGGTCGGCGGCGCGCAATACGTGCCGACCTCGATGTCTTCGCGCAATACCCGGATGTCATGCGTCAGCTGGTGATATTCGGCGATCCAGTGCATCCCTTCGATGTGTTCGCCCGTCCTGAGCATTGGCTTCATCGGTAGTCTCCCGACAGTGGCGGCTCGACCGGCGTAGCGGTTCTGCGCGCCCGGAATACAAGCGTACGCCTGCACACGGTGAATCTCAACGGGCGCGCGTTAGCGTGCGCTCACTGCGGCAGCAGGTGCTCGACGAGCGGATACAGGGACAGAATCAGCAGCACTGCCATCGTGACGTTGAACATGCGCAGCACGCGTCGGTTCGACAGGAAGCGCCGCAAGCCGAGGCCGAACGCGGCCCACAGGCTGATGCACGGGAAGCCGACCAGGATGAACACGACGGCCATCCATGCGGCGTTCATCCCGTAGTCGGCGGACAGCCGGATCGTCGTCGCGGCGGTCAGCACCATCATCCATGCCTTCGGGTTGACCCACTGGAACGCGGCGGCTTCGATGAACGTCATCGGTCGCGCCTTGCCGCCGTTCGCGCGAACCTCGCCCGACGTACCGATCCGCCACGCGAGATACAGCAGGTAGGCGACGCTTGCGATCTCGAGGATCGTGTACAGCACCGGGACGCGCTTGAACGCTTCGCCGAGGCCGAAACCGACGCACAGCATCAGGATCGCGACGCCGATGCTGATGCCGAACAGGTGCGGCATCGTGCGGCGGAATCCGAAGTTGACGCCCGATGCGAGCAGCATCGTGTTGTTCGGGCCGGGCGTGATCGACGTGACGAGCGCGAACAGCATGCCGGCGGGCAGCGCGCTCAGCGTGAGGAATTCCATGGTGGTGTTCTCCATCGGTGAAGCGGGGGATGGAGGCAGTTTAGCGACGGTTGGCGGTACGGTACCGGTACAGTTTGTTTGACGGTTGCCGGTACGGGGGAGGGGTGGTGGGGGGATGTGTTGTTTGTAGTTGACTTTTTATCTCAAAAAGGAATAATTCTCATTTCGATCTACGGGATGCCCGGCTTTGCTCCGGACGCAGGACACTGGAGCGGCGGATCGTACGGATCGTAGGGCCGAGGATGTAAATCTGCGCGCCGCGCAGTCGCTCCGATGTCGCCCGGATACATCGAACACGCGATACCTGGAGTTCAGCGGAATTGTCATCGCCGAGTGGGCGCTGACCGATTTTCAAAATAAGACAGAACGGAAGCAGAGCGATGCTGTTGATCAGTAATGCAGAGGGTTTGGAGGGGGCGGCGTGTGTCGCACGACGAGTGCCGGCGCGTCGCCAGGACAAGTTGATTCTTGCGTGCGCACTGGCGTTCGCATCATGGCATGTCCACGCGCAAGAGGGCGCGAGCAAGGGCGCGGAAACCGCTCGGGACAAGGCCGCGTCAGGTGTTGCGCCGCAGGATGCGGCGACTGCCGCCGCAGCGACGCTCGATGCGATTTCCGTCAAGGGCAGCCGCCCGTCGCTGTATGCGGTACCCGACGTCAACGTCGGCGCACTCGGCGCGAAGGATCCGAAGGATCTGCCACTGTCGGTGGCGTCCTACTCGAGCGAACTGATCGACGCGCAGCGCGCTCGCACGCTGATGGACGTGTTGAAGAACGATCCCTCGGTGCAGAACACCGCGGTCGGCGGTGCAATGGACAACATCAGTATCCGCGGCTTTCCGGTCGACTGGACCAACACGATGCGGCGCGACGGGATGCCGGTTGCGCCCTACTACGATCTGCCACTGGAGAACGTCGAGCGCATCGACGTGCTGAAGGGGCCGTCGGGCTTCCTGTATGGCGTGAACTCGCCGGGCGGCACGGTCAACTATGTGCTCAAGCGCCCGACCCGCGACCGCTTCACGACCGTCACCAGCGAAGTGCGCAGCTACGACGGCTACTATGGCGCCGTCGACACGGGCGGCCCGATCGGCGACGGCCAGTTCGGCTATCGCTTCAACGTGGCCGGCGAGAAGGTCGGCAATTTCGGCCATTCGGGCGACCTGCGCCGCACATTTGTGAGTGGCGCACTCGACTGGGCGATTTCGCCGCGCGCGCTGCTGCGTTTCAATTTCGACTACCAGAACAAGCGGCTCGCCGCGCAGCCCGTGATCGGCACGCAGCCTGATGGCTCGCTGCCGCCGCAGTTCGACCCGCGTACGCTGCTCGGGCAGCCGTGGCTGCAATACCGGACCAACACGTTCAACGTTGGCGGCCAGTTCGATTTCAAGCTGACTGACAACTGGACCTTCACGACGCAGGTCGCGCAGTCGTACAACAACCGCGACGCGGCGTTTCCGGATGTCTACTCGGTCGCGGCGGACGGCAACATCCTGAGCGGCGACATCTATCTGTCGCCCGACCAGAGCTTCCGCGTGCTGTCGACGAACACGTTCGTGACCGGCAAGTTCAACACGGGACCGCTTGCGCACCAGCTCGTGACGGGCGTGTCGACGCGCAACTACGATTCGCAGCAAGGCGGGTTCGGCGTGATGCCGATCACCGTCGGCAACATCTTCAATCCGGTCTATTCGCCGGCGCAGACGACGACGTTCCCGGGCAAGACCCGCACGAAAAACTTCCAGCCGAGCGTGTTCATCAGCGACCTGATCGACATCGGCTCGCACTGGAGCGTGATGCTCGGCCTGCGTCACGTGCGCTACCGCGATGACTCGTATGCGCCGTCGGGCACCGAGTCGCTCTATGAGACGAGCGTGAACGTGCCGTCGGCCGGGCTGATCTTCAAGCCGCTGCCGTCGCTGTCGACTTATGTCAGCTATTCGGAAGGCTTCGAACAGGGCGGCGTCGCGCCGTACAACACGCTCAACGCAGGCGAGAACCTCGCACCCGTGAAGAGCAAGCAATACGAAGCGGGCGTGAAGGCCGACATCGGCCGCGACCTGACGGTCAACGCCGCAGTGTTCCGTATCGAGAAGACACTGCAGTACGTGAACGCGGCGAACTACTACGTGCAGGCCGGCACGCAGCGCCATACGGGCGTGGAACTGACCGCGAACGGCCGCGTAACGCGTGACCTGTCGATCGTGGCCGGCGCTGCGTACTTGCATACCGCGCAAGACGATACGGGCGACCCGGCGACGAACGGCAAACGTGCCGCGAACGTGCCGACGTTCCAGGCGAGCGCGTTCCTCGACTACCGGATCGCGGCCGTGCGCGGGCTCAACGTCGACGCGGGCGTCTACTACGTCGGCAGCCGGCCGCTCGATGCGGCGAACACCGTATCGCTGCCGGGGTACGTGCGCTTCGATGCAGGCGCGCGCTACCAGACGCGCATCGGCGGTCACACGACGATCTTCCGCGCCGGGGTGCAGAACCTGACCGACAAGCGCTATTGGGCGGCCGCGAACTACAACTCGGTCTGGCCGGGCCAGCCGCGCACATTCTTCCTGTCCGCGCAGGTCGACATGTAACGCAAAGCATCGACAGAACGAGAGACGACGGCGATTGGACGGGCCGCAGAGCACGCCAGCCGTCTCCCCCCACGAAAACAGGTTGTCCGCAGGGCATCCGCCGCACCGCCGGTACGGCGTCGCCCGTTTTCATACGAGGGAAACGCATGAATCTTGCTGAAGGCATCGATCCATCCGGTCTGCGGCCGGTTTCGAAGTCACTTGCGATCTACGAATTGCGTGACGACGAGGTCACCGGCCTCACGGAAGTCGCGCAGGAATTGATCGCGCATCACGACAGCGTCGAAAGTACGTCGTTCGCGCACGACTGCATGCTCGCCGCACAGGAACTGCCGCGTTCGCTGCGCGCGCTCGCGCAGCGCTATCGGCAACTCGAGCTGCCATGCAGCGTGCTGCTGCTGCGCGGCATGCCGGTCGACGACGCGCGCATCGGCCCGTCGCCGTCGCACTGGGATGCATCCTGGCGCAACCCGCCGTCGCTTCTCGAAGAAGCGATGCAATGCCTGATGACGTCGCTGCTCGGCGACATGTTCGGCTGGCGCACGCAGGAGAACGGCCGCTTTCTGCGCCACATCGTGCCGATCAGGAGGGACCATGCGGAGCAGCTTGGTGGCGGCAGCAGCGTGACGCTAGTGTGGCACAACGAGGAGGCGTTTCACGAGCATCGCGCCGATTTCCTGTCGATTCTCTGCTACCGGAATGACGAACGTGCCGAGACGATCTTCTGCGGCATCGACGAGATCGAGATCCCGGACGACCTGTGGCGTGTGCTGAGCGCGCCGCGCTTCACGATCCTGCCGGACAAGTCGCACCTGCCCGAGCAGAACGTCAGCGAGCATTGGCGGCTCGACGATCACGTGTTCGAACACATCCGTCGCATGCACGAGAACCCGGAGCCGGTGCCGGCGCTGTCTGGCCTGCGTGCGAAGCCGTGGCTGCGCGTGGACGAGGCGTTCATGGCAGCGCTTCCCGGTGATCGCGAGGCCGAGCATGCGCTGCGCTGGCTGATCGAAGCCTGCTATGCACACCAGACCAGCGTCGTCATGCAGCCGGGCGACATGGTCTGGGTCGACAACAAGCGCGCGGTGCACGGGCGCACCGTCTATCACCCGAACTACGGACCGCGCCAGCGCTGGCTGCGGCGCGTCAACGTTCACGTCAACCTGCGCGAGACGCTGCCGTTCCGGCAGGCGCCGACGACGCGCGAAATCCTGTGAGGCACGGATGAATACGATGACATTCGATATGACCGAAGCGGCCGAAACCAACATGGACGTGTGCCCGCGGCTCGCGTCGCAGCCGTCGCAATTGCTCGTGCTTGGCAAGCGCGTGATCGACGAACTCGATTACGACCCGGCGATGGTGCTCGATGCCGTGGAGCGTGCGTATCTCGGTCTCGGCACCGGCGAATCCGACAACCCGCGCAAGCTGATGAGCCAGCCTGCGGACAAGCATTCGGTCGCGTACTCGATGCTGGGGCGCGACGGCGGACGCAAGACGGTCGGCTTCAAGACCTCGTACAAGCACGACCCCGATCACAGCCGCGAGTTGCAGAAGTACTACACGACATTGCTGCTGTTCGACGACGAGACCGGCCTGCCGGTCGCGATGATGGACGGCAGCCTCGTCGGCTCGCTGCGCACGCCGGCCGTCTCGGCGCTGATCGCGCGCGCGGCTGCGCCGCACGCGCGAACGGCGCTCGTCGTTGGCACCGGCACGCAAGGCCGGATGGCTGCGCCATTCCTGTTGACGGCGCTGCCGGACGTCGAGCGCGTGATCGTGCACGGCCATTACGACGAAGGCATCGATGCGGTCCGCAACACGCTGAAGCGCTTTCACCCGGACCGTGACATCGAGGTGTCGACGGACCTCGACGCGTCTGCAAGACAGGCGGACATCGTGCTCGGCGTGGCAGGTGCAGGCGCGCCGGAAGCGGTGCGTCACGCCGCGCTGAAGCCCGGCGCGCTGGCGCTGCTGGTGGGCTACGGCATTTACGCCGACGCGCTCCATTACGCCGACTACCGGATCGCGACGAGCGAAGCGCAGATGCAGGTGACCGGCGTGGATCTCGTCGACGAGACAGGCAAGCTGCCGCCCGTCGATGCGGAGCTGCCGGACATCCTGCTCGGCCGCAAGCCGGCACGCCGTGCGGATGACGAGATCGTGTACGCGTTCAACAGCGGGATGATCGTGACCGACATTGCGCTCGGTCGCGTGCTGGCCGACGCGGCGCGTGCGAAGGGATTCGGCAAGGAGGTCGAGCTATGGTGAGCGATGTTCCGCGCCTGCCCGCGTTGTGGGATCCGGCATTGCGCGATTTCGTGGATGAGCATGAAGCGATGATCCACGAACTTGCGAACGGGTTCGAGGCGCCAATACACCTGCTGTTTCCGGAGCGATTCGCGCGCAATGTCGCGGCATTCCAACGCGTGCTTGAAGCGCGTCAAGTACCGGGCCGCGTGTATTACGCGAAGAAGGCGAACAAGGCGCGCTGCTTCGTGCGTGCAGCCGCCGAGTGCAAGATCGGTGTCGATGTCGCGAGCCTGGGTGAGTTCGCAGACGCACTGGCCGCAGGCGTCTGCGGCGCCGATATCGGCGTCTCCGGTCCCGCGAAGGCGAGCGATCTGCTCCGGCTCGCGGTGCTGCACGATGCGTTGATCGCGATCGACAGTCCGGACGAGCTCAGTCGTCTGATCGCGATTGCGCAGCAATCCGGGCGCATCGCGCGTGTGCTGCTGCGTATGGAGCCGGCCGCGCAGACCGGGAGCCGGTTTGGCCTGAGTGCTGCGGCGCTCGACGCCGCGCTGTCGATGTGTGCATCGAACGGCTCGGCATTGGCGTTCGAGGGTTTTTCGTTTCACTTGTCCGGCTACGGCGCGCAGGCGCGCTGCAATCAGGCAGGGATCGCGGTGCGCGCGTGCGTGTCGGCGCGCGCGCTCGATCTCGTGCCACACACGATCAATATTGGCGGCGGCTTCGCGATGTCGTACGCGAGTTCGGACGACTGGCGTGCGTTCCAGGCGGCGCAGGGTCCGGACGACTACCACGCGAAAAAGGTGTTCGACGGCTTCTATCCGTATCACTCGGCGTGTAGCGGCGCGCAGATGCTCGACGCCATTCTGGCCGGCGTCCCGGACGGCGAATCGAAGCCGCTAGGCGATCTGTTGAATGAGTACGGACTGCAAATCATGCTCGAGCCCGGGCGTGCGCTGCTCGATCAGGCGGGGTTCACGGTGTTTGCCGTGCAGGGTGTGAAGGATCGCGGCGACTACGGTATTGCGACCGTGAACGGCACGAGCTTCAGTGTCTCCGAACAATGGTTCGCAAGCGAATTCCTGCCCGATCCCGAGTTGCTGACGGCCGCACGCGAACCCGAACAGCCGCCCCGAGCATCCGGGCCTTACCGTGCCTGCGTCGGCGGTGCGAGCTGCCTCGACTCGGACATGATCACCTGGCGCAAGGTCGCGTTCGCGCAGCGCCCCGAACCCGGCGACCTGCTGCTGTACCCGAACACGGCCGGCTACCAGATGGATTCGAACGAATCGCCGTTCCATGAGTTGCCGCTGCCCCCGAAGCTTGTCGTAACCCTCGATGGCGCGCGTCCGCGTTGGCGCGTCGATCGCCTTTCCCCGTTTTCCGGAGCCTGACGATGAATATGCGTTTCCTGGGTGAACAACCGACGATCACCGTGCCGGCGATCGTATCGAAAGTATCGGACCTCATTGGCCGCACGCCTTTGTTCGAGCTGATTCGCGGCGCCAACGGCGCGCGCATTCTGCTCAAGCTCGAGTCGACGAATCCGACCGGCAGCGCCAAGATCCGCATGGCGCGGCAGATGCTCGACGAAGCCGAGCAGGACGGCAGCCTTCGGCCGGCAGGGAGCGTGATCGAATCGACGTCCGGCAACACCGGCATGGGCCTTGCGCTGCTGTCTGCCGAGCGCGGCTACCGGTTTACGGCGGTGGTCGACTGCCACGCGTCGAAAGACAAGCTGCGCGCGATGCAGGCGTTCGGCGCCGAGCTCGTCTACGTGAGCGAAGGCGATGCACTTGCGACGGCAGACCGCGAGGCGCTTGCCGAGAGGATGGCAGCCGACGATCCGGACAGCATCTGGACCGAGCAGCACAACAATCCGGCTAACGGCAACGGCTATCGCGGGCTTGCTCTCGAACTGCGGGACACCCTCGGCGAGCGGATCGACTACCTGGTCGGCTCGGTCGGCACCGGCGGCTCGCTGTTCGGCACCGCACGCGAGCTTCGCGCGACGGGTCCGGTGCCTCGCGTGGTGGGTGTCGAGCCGGTCGGGTCGATCGCGTTCGGCGGCGAAGGCGGCTCGTACTACCAATCGGGCACGGGTACGCCGCCCGGCGCGGAAATCGGCGCGCTGGTCGACTACGCGCTGCTCGACGAGGGCGTCAAGGTGACGGACGCGGCCGCATTCAACACCGCACGCTACCTCGCCCGCAAGAAGTCACTGCTCGTCGGTGGCTCGGCGGGCGGCGTGATCTGGCACGCGCTGAAGATGTTCGACGCGCTGCCGCCCGATTCGACGCTCGTCGTGCTGGTCTGCGATGGTGGCGAAAAATACCTCGATACCGTATTCAACGACGAATGGATGCATGAGCGCGACCTGCTCGACGATTCCATCGCCCGCGAACTCGATCCCATCTTTGACAACGCCGCATGAAGCTTCATCGACAGTTCTGGCTCGACGCCACGCATATCGGCGCGCTGGCCGGGCCGCTCATCCTCACGCAGCTCGCACAGGTCGCATTGACCACCACCGACATCGTGATGATGGGAATGCTCGGTCCGCGCGAGATCGCCGCAGGCGGCCTCGCGCTGACGATCTTCAACCAGTTGCGGACGATGGGGACGGGGCTCGTGACGGGCACCGGCAACCTTGTTGCGTTCGCGAACGGGCAGAAAGACCATACGCAGATCATGCGTCTCGTGCGAGCGAGCTTTGCATTGTCGACGCTTGCAGCGCTCGCGTTCGCGCTGCTGATGTTGTTCGTCGAGAAGCCGCTCGTCTGGCTCGGCCAGGACCCGGCCGTCGCACGGCAGGCCGCGTTCTATCTTGCGGCTGCCGCGCCTGGCATGCTGCCGTGCCTCTGGTTTCAGTCGCTGCGGCAATATACGGTCGGGCTGCGCAAGCCAGGACCGCTGCTCGCGATCACCGTCGTGTCGATTGTCGTCAACGCGGCGCTCGACTACGCGCTGATGTTCGGCCGCTTCGGCTTCCCCGAGCTTGGCCTGACCGGCGTTGCGTGTGCGACGAGCGGGGTGTACCTGCTGTCGTTCGTCGCATTTCTCGCGATCGCAAAGCGCCGCGCGGAGCTGGCCGAACACCTGTCGCTCGCCGCATGGCGAGCGGATCGGGAGGCGCTCGCACGTACCTGGAAGATGGGCTTGCCGATCGCGGCGACTTACGGTTCCGAAGCGGCGTTCTTCACCGTGCTCACGCTCGTGATCGGCACGCTCGGCACCGACGCGCTCGCCGCGCAGACGATCGTCAACCAGGTGATCTACATCGTGTTCATGATCTCGGTCGGCCTGTCGCACGCGTCGTCGATCAGCATCAGCCATGCGTGTGCGGAGCATGACTATCGTGGCGCGCGGCGCCTCGGCTATACGGGGCTCGCGCTGGGCGTTGCTGCAATGCTGATCGTCGCGTTGCCGTATCTGGTCGCACCGACTCACGTACTCGCGCCGTTCCTCGATCACGGCGCGGCGGCAAACGCGGACGTGCTGCGGCTTGCGACGGGCCTGCTGACGATCGCCGCGCTGCTGCAGATTTTCGATTGCAGCCAGAACATCGGCGTCGGCATCCTGCGCGGGCTCGGCGACGTGAAGAGCTCGTTCCGGATCTCGATCGTCGGCTACTGGATGATCGGCCTGCCGGTCGCGTGGGCGGCGGGCGTGATGCTCGGCTACGGGATCTACGGCATCTGGATCGGCCTCGCGATCGGACTGGCCGCGACGGCGACGATGCTGCTGCGCAAGTTCGAGTACCGGCTGGGCACGCTGGCGAAACAGGCGACCGCGGGTCAATCATGAACGAGCGGGATGGGACGCAATGGCGGGTGTCCAGTGAACCTCCGCCGGATGGCCTTTGCGCGCGACACTCGCCGCCCGGCGCGTCAGATGAGCCGCGGGTACGCGTCGCCACGATCGTGGGCCTGTTGATCGTCGGGCTGGGTGTCGTCGCGCTCGCGAGCCTGTGCGCGGGCAACCTCGTGCTCGGCCCGGCTGCCGCGCTCGACGCACTGGCGGGCGGCGCTTCGCCTGCCGCGCAGATCGTCCATGCATTGCGGCTGCCGCGCTTCGTCGCGGCGCTGCTGGTCGGCGCAAGTCTCGCGGTGGCCGGCGCGCTGATGCAGGGGATCACGCGCAATCCGCTTGCCGACCCGACGCTGACTGGCGTCGTCAGCGGCGCGTCGCTCGCGGTCGTCGCCGCGACCGTGCTGGCGCCGGCGGTGCCGGCCGGCGCGCTGCCGTTCGTCGCACTGGGCGGTGGCGGCGGGGCGGCAACGCTTACGTTTGCGCTTGCATGGCGCGCGCGCCTGTCGCCGCTGCGCCTTTCGCTGGCCGGCACGACGATCGCCGCGCTCGGTAGCGCAGGCGTCATCTCGCTGATGATCGCGGCGGGCCCGCAGGCGGGCCCGTTGTTCTACTGGCTGGCCGGCGGCCTCGCGGGCGTCGGCTGGCAGCAGGTCGCGATGGTGGCGCCGTGGACGTTCGCAGGCCTCGCCGCCGCGTTCGCATGTGCGCGCGTGATCGACACGCTCGCGCTCGGCGACGAAGCCGCGCAGAGCGTCGGCCTCGATCTTATGCGCTGGCGTTTGATACTTGGCGGTATCGCCGTCGCACTGTCGTCATCGGTGGTCGCGATTGCAGGGCCGGTCGGTTTCGTCGGGCTGTGCGTGCCGCATCTGGCGCGTCTCGCGCTCGGCGGCGGGTATCGGCGAACACTCTTCGCTACCGCGCTGGCCGGTGCGCTGCTCGTCGCGGCCGCCGATCTCGTCGCGCGCACGGTTGCGGCGCCGCGCGAGCTGCCGGTCGGCTTCCTGACCGCGCTGGTCGCGACACCGCTGCTGATCGCGATGATCCGGCGTGACGAAGGAGCATCGTCATGACGAGCGGTTCGAACCTGTCGGTACGTGACCGTGACGCGGGCGCGCGACGCTCGATCTGGCTGCGCGCAATCATGCGCGGCGTGGGCGGGGCGGCGGCGCTGGCACTCACGATCATGCTCTCGGTGCGATTCGGCGCGGCCGACTTCCCGTTGACGGCCGCGGTGCAGGCGTTGATCCATCGCGACGGCGCGAACGACGCCGCATTCGTGCTGTGGGAGCTGCGCATGCCGCGTGTGCTGCTGGCGCTGATGATTGGCGCACAACTTGCGGCGAGCGGGCTCGTGCTGCAGGCTGTGCTGCGCAACCCGCTTGCGGAGCCTGGGGTGATCGGCGTGTCGTCCGGCGCGACGCTCGGCGTGATGGTGCTGCTGCTCGTCGCGAACTTTTCCGGTTCGCTCGACAGCAGCCGGCTCGACGCATACGACGTGACGTGGATGCCGGTCGTCGCGCTGCTGGGCGGCGTCGGTGCGGCGCTCGGCGTTCATGCGCTCGCGTGGCGCAACGGCACGGCGCCATTCAGGCTGATCCTGATGGGCGTCGCCGTCAGCGCCGCACTGTATGCGGTCGCGATGACGATTCTTGCGGGCTGGGGCTCGAGCCGCGTCGAAGTGCTGCTCACCTGGCTGTCCGGCAACCTGTACGCGCGCGGCTGGCAGCACGTGTGGCTGCTCGCACCATGGGCCGCCACGACGATCGCGCTGCTGCCGGCGATCCTGCCCGCGGTGCAGGTGCTGTCGCTCGGCGACGATGCGGCGGCGAGCGTCGGTCTCGACGTCGAGCGCTGGCGCGTTGTCGCGATCGTGTATGCGGGCTTCGCGGCAGCCTGCGCAGTGGCGATTGCCGGCCCGATCGCGTTCGTCGGCTTGATTGCGCCGCATCTCGCACGGCTCGCGGTCGGCGGACCGCTCGCGCGGCAGGCGCCGTTCGCGTTGCTCGGCGGTGCGCTCATCACGGCGCTCGCCGACCTGGCGGGGCGTGTCGTGATTGCTCCGGCCGAAATTCCAGTGGGGGCCGTCACCGCGCTCTTCGGTGCGCCGCTCTTTCTCTATCTGCTTTCCCGATCTTCCCGATGACACTCGTTGCCCGCGAACTCTCGCCTGGATACGGTGCGCGCCGCATCGTCGACAACCTGTCGCAAAGGTGTCCAATGACCGATCGTAAGCGCCGCGCGCTCGCGCTCGCGTTTCCCGCATCGCTCGCGGCGATGCTGGCGTGGCCTGTTCGTGCAGCGGCGCAGGCTGCCCCGTACAGCGTGCTGAACGATCGCGGCGTGTCGCTGCGCTTCGATGCTGCGCCACGCCGGCTCGCGACGATCTCGTATTTCGGCGCCGACACGGCGCTCGCGCTCGGCGTGCAGCCGGTCGCTTCGACGTTCCTCGTGCGCGGCCGCCGGCCCTCGTATCTGCTCGATCGAATGGATCGTGTGATCGACCTCGGCCAGCGCGCAAGCCCGAGTCTCGAGTTGCTGGCGAGCACGCATGCCGATCTGATCATCGCGATTCGGCGCTACACCGAGGCGAACGCCGCGCGGCTGCAACAAATCGCGCCGTATCTCGCGCTCGACCTGGAGATCCGGGAGGACAGCGACCGCAGCGTCGCGCTAGTCGGCGCGGCACTGGATCGGGCCGAGGCCGCCGCAGCACTCAACCGGCGCTTTGCCGGCGTGTGCGCGGCATTCCGCGCCCGTATCGGGTCGCGCCGCGCACATCGGTACCTGTTCGTCTGGGGAGCAGGCTCCGCACCGTGGGCGTTCTACGACGAGAACATGACCTGCTCGCTATTGAATGCGCTGGGCGGAGTCAACGTTGCGGGACGCAATCCGCTGCCGTCGCGACGCGACAACACCGCGTTCCAGATGAGCCTCGAGACGCTGCTGATCGCGGAGCCGGACACGATCTTCGTATACGACGACGGCGGGCCGCGCGGCTTCGAAACGAACCCGGTGTGGCGCCACCTGATCTCCGTGCGTCGCGTGCGGATCGTGCGAGTCGGCGATCACTGGATCGAATCGTTTGGTCCGATTGCGCGTCATGCGGTGCTGGCCGAGGCCGCCGCGCATTTGCATCCGGACCTGTTCGCACCACCCGACCTGCGTGAGATCGCGTCGTCGTATCTGGGCCGCGCGGGTTGATTTCCGTTACATCGACTTCAAAGGATCGCGCCATGCAGCATGACACCTGGACCATCGAACTGATTCCAACCGAACAGATCCTGCCAAACGAAGAACACGACGAGACACGCGTGCTCGAAGTGCTGGACAGCATCGAGCGCAGCGGCCGCTGGACTGCGCCAATCGTGCTCGAACGCAGAAGCCTCGCGGTGATGGATGGGCATCACCGGCTGGCGGCAGCGCGGCGTCTGTCGCTGCAGCGCGTGCCGTGCGTGCTGCTCGATTACGCGCAGGTCGGCGTCGAGACGCGGCGACCGGACTTTCGGGTCGACGGCGAGCAGATCGTTGCGCGTTCCCGGGCCCGTGTGCTGTATCCGCCGAAGACAACGCGGCATATCTTTCCGCAGTCGTTGCCGGTATGCAGTATCGACATCACCGCACTTTCCATGTGATGTTCGCCTGCCTGGTTGCGTAGCCGTCCCGGGGCACGTGGGAAATCAAAGTATTTATGATTTGCAATACTGATTTGTTTAGTGTGTGGCAAACCGTTTCGGAAGCGACCTGCAGTCATCTCGGAAAAGATGTCCGCCGCCGAGATGGAACAGCCGGTTCGGACCCATCACGCCCCAGCGCAGGCCAGGCCCCCAGCAGACGGCACCGAGCTTCTGGCGGAACCAGGCCCCATGCTTGTCGATGACGTCGCGAATCTCGCCGTCGGGATACTCGGCTGCAGCATTGATGAACGGGCAGTCACGCCGGTGATAACATCAGGCGCGATTCCGAAAATCGCGATGAGCACAGGCACGGTTGTCCTAACCTAACGGTCATGGGAGCACGCATATGCAGCCAGAAGCGCGTACGGACACGGTCGTACTTATCCACGGTCTCTGGATGACGCCGTTGTCGTGGGAGCATTGGGTCGCCCGTTACGAGCAGCGCGGAATGACGGTGATTACCCCTGGGTACCCGGGGATCGAGCCGGGTACTGCCGGCGTCGACGCACTCCGGCGGGATCCGTCGCCGCTGGCGGATCTGGGCGTGCGCGAGGTCTACGATCACTTGGCCGAGGTCATCGCTGCGCTCGACACGAAACCGATCATCATGGGGCACTCGTTCGGCGGGGCCTTTGTTCAGCTCCTTCTCGACGCCGGCTTCGGCGCAGCCGGTGTATCCATCGACGGTGCCGCGGTGAAGGGGGTTTGGGCGCTTCCGTTCAGCGAGATCAAGGCGACGTTCCCGGTCCTGCACAACCCCGCCAATCTGCATCGCGCCGTGCCGATCACCGAGGAAGATTTTCACTACGCGTTTACGAACAACCTGAGCGTCGAAGAATCGAAGCTTGTCTACGACCGCTACGCCGTTCCCGTGTCGGGGCGAATGCTGTTTCAAGGCGGGTTCGCGAACGTCACCCCAAACGCTGCGACGACCTACAACTTTGCGAACAACGAGCGCGCCCCGCTGCTCTTTATCGCCGGCGGCAACGACAACATCCTGCCGCCGGCCGTACAGCAAGAGAACTTCGAGAAGAACGCAAAGCAATCGCAGGCGATCACCGCATACAAATTGTTCGCAGGCCGAAGTCACTACACCTGCGGCGAGAAGGGCTGGGAGGAGGTCGCCGACTTCGCGCTCGACTGGGCGCTCGCACCAGCAGCGGGAAATCTCGACAAAGGCTGACGCGCATGGCCCCGCAGCGAACTGTCGCTGCGGGGCCATGCCGCGTTCCGGATTACGCCAGGTCGAACCGATCTGCGTTCATCACCTTGGTCTAGTACAACATCCCGTAAATAGATTGAATAAATAACTGCCTCGGTTATCATATCTGGATGAGCCGAGGCCGACATGCAACGCCAGTGAAGCTGGCGAATAAAGAACGACAGGAACTGCGATCGCTGATTGAGCGGAAGACGGCCACGCAGCGAGACGTGATGCGGGCGCGGATCGCGTTGTGGGCCCACGAGGGTCACTCCAATACGGTGATTGCGCGGGAGCTGGGTGTCTCGGTGCAAACGGTCTGCCTGTGGCGCAAGCGCATTGCCC
>NZ_QTQP01000073.1 GCF_003854275.1 Burkholderia sp. Bp8963 | reverse complement strand
GCCGGCCCCGATCAGCACGAAGTTGCCGGTTACGTGCGCGGTGAACAGCCCGAACAGCGCGACGAAGCTGAGCGTATCGACGAAGCCGGCGATCGCAGCAAGGATCGTGTCCTCGGATTTCATTTCGCCGCGCTCGCGTGGATCTCGGCGATATAGCCGCCCGGGAACTGGACGATCGCGGCATCGCGCCCGTCCGCCGTGAACGGCGGCACGAGCACCGTCACGCCCGCGGCCTGCGCCTTCTGCAGCGTATCCGCGAGATTCGGCACGTCATACCCCGTCAGTTCCCGCCCGAACGGATAGGGCAGATGGCCGTCGGTCGCGATTACCGTCATCTTGCCGAAGCCCGATTCGATGCGCGTGCGGCGATAGGTGTCGTTCGGCCGGCCGATCTCGACGCCCGGCGCATGACGTGCATCGGACACAACCTTGCCGTGCGAGAACGCGACGAAGTTGCGGATCAGCGTGTCCGCGCGCTCCGGCGACACGTACACGCGATTCTCGGGCACGCGCTGCAGCGCATCGTAATGCGGCACCTCGGTATGCCAGTAGAGCTGCATGTTCACGCCGCCCGGCCACGTCACGACCACATCGCGGCCGATCGGATCGGGGAACGTGTCGACGATCACGTCGGCGCCGTGCGCGCGCGCCGATTTCACCGCCGCGTCCATGTCGGTCACGAGGTAGCCCGTGCGCTCCGCGCCGAACGGGTACGGCACGGGCGTCTTGAAGCCGAACACGGAGATCGTGCCCGACGGCGTGAACACGAGCTGCGACATCGTCTGGCTCGGCGTCGGCGTGACCTGAAACACGCCCTGCTTCGACTTGCTGCCGCCGAACGTCGCGACGAAGCTGTCGGTGAAGCGGTCGAAGTCTTCCGGCGCGACGTACACGTGCGTCGTGTCGTACTGCGGGCCGACGGCAACCGACGGCGTTGCCACAGTCCTTACCGGCATCGTCGCGAACGACGCGGGCGCGGCGACGAGGCCGCCCGCGATCATCACGGCCAGCAAGGTTGAGCGAATGGCTTTCATCGTGAGATTCCGTTGTTGTTTCATCGTGCTGTCCGATCAATCAGGTGCGGCTGTCGCGGCCGCATGTTTCGCATCGCCAAGCATGGTCGCAAGCACGAGCGCCGCGATCAGTCCGAGATGCTCAAAAAAGCTGTTGAGCGCCATGAAGCGCGCGATGCCGCTCTGGTTCCAGAAATCGTTCGCGACCAGCATCGCGACGACCGTCAGCATCCCGAGGCCGCCGGCGCCGAGCCACGTAAAGCGGCCGAACACCACGCACAGCGAGCCGGCGATCTCGACCGCGACCGCCAACGCCGCCCACAGCGCGGCCGGATGCAGGCCGAAATGCGCCTGCTCCGCGATTGCGTCGTCGAAGTTCAGCGCCTTGCTGACCCCGCCGATCAGGTAGGCGGACACCAGCGCGAGCCGCGCGAGCGGCAGGACCCACGGCTGCGCAAGCAGCGCGCGGATCCATTCGGGATTGCCGCGGCCGGTCAGTGTCGTCATGTCAGATCGCCCAGCACGAACAGCCGAACGCGCCCCAGAAGCCTTGCGTGTCCGACGTCGGCAGCGCGCTGCCCCATGCGCTCGCATGTGCGTGGCCGTGCACGTTGCACGCGCTCGCGCAGCCGCACAGCGCAGCGGCCGCAGCCCGCTGCAGCGGCGCACCGTCGCGCTGCGCGACGCCCCAGCCACCATAGCCGCCATACTGGCGCACCGGCGACCAGTCCGGCATCGCCGGCGGAATCGGCGCGTCGTACCGCGAGAACGGGCCCGCGCCCCACACGATCCGGCCGCCGACCACCGTCATCAGCGACGTGGTGTCGACGATGTCGTCTTCCGCACACGCAAGGAAGTCGCGGTCCGGCACCATCAGGTCGGCCAGCTGCCCAACCGCGATGCGGCCTTTCCTGCCCTCCTCGTTCGAGAACCACGCGACGAACTCCGTCCACATGCGCAACGCGGTCTCGCGATCGAGCAGGTTGCGCTGCGGATACATCCGCAGGCCGCCGACCGTCTTGCCGGTCACGAGCCATGCGAGCGACACCCACGGGTTGTACGACGCGACGCGCGTCGCATCGGTGCCGGCCGACACCTTCATGCCTTTCGCGAGCATCTTCGCGACGGGCGGGGTCGCTTCGGCCGCCTGCGCGCCATAGCGCTCGACGAAGTACTCGCCCTGATAGGCCATCCGGTGCTGCACGGCGACGCCGCCGCCGAGCGCCGCGATCCGGTCCATCGAGCGCTCCGAGATCGTTTCCGCGTGATCGAAGAACCAGTTGATGCCGTCGAGCGGGATGTCTTTCGCGACCTTCTCGAACACGTCGAGCGCGCGGCTGATCGTTTCGTCATAGGTCGCATGCATGCGCCACGGCCAGCGATTCTGCGCGAGCACGCGCACGACGCCTTCGAGTTCGTCCTCCATCCCGGCCGGGAGCTCGGGACGCGCAACGCGGAAATCCTCGAAATCGGCCGCCGAGAACACGAGCATCTCGCCCGCGCCGTTGTGACGGAAGTAGTCGGTGCCGTCGTGATACCTGACGCTCCTGGTCCAGTTCACGAAGTCTTCTTTCTCGGCGTTCGGTTTCTGCGTGAACAGGTTGTACGCGATGCGCACCGTCATCTCGCCCGCATCGTGCAGCTTGCGGATCACTTCGTAATCGTCGGGGTAGTTCTGCGAACCGCCGCCCGCGTCGATCACGCCCGTCACGCCGAGCCGGTTCAGTTCCCGCATGAAGTGACGTGTCGAGTTGACCTGGTATTCGAACGGCAGCTTCGGTCCCTTCGCGAGCGTCGCGTAGAGGATCGTCGCGTTCGGGTTCGCGAGCAGCAGGCCCGTCGGATTGCCTGCGCCGTCGCGCAGGATCGTGCCACCCGGCGGCTCCGGCGTGTCCTTCGTATAGCCGACGACGCGCAGCGCGGCCGCATTCAGCAGCGCGCGGTCGTACAGGTGCAGGATGAACACCGGCGTATCGGGCGCGGCCGCGTTGAGCTCGTCGATCGTCGGCAGGCGCTTCTCCGCGAACTGGTGCTCGGTGAAGCCGCCGACCACGCGCACCCACTGCGGCGCGGGCGTGATCGCAACCTGCTGCCTGAGCATCTCCATCGCGACCGCGAGCGAGCGCACGCCGTCCCAGCGCAGCTCCATGTTGTAGTTCAGGCCGCCGCGGATCACGTGCGTGTGATTGTCGATCAGGCCCGGCAGCACGGGCCGGCCCGCGAGATCGATGACCTGCGTCGCGCGGCCCGCGAGCGGCACGACGTCGGCATCGCTGCCGACCGCGACAAAGCGGCCGCCGGCGATCGCCACCGCGGTGGCAATCGGGTTCGAACGGTCCAGCGTGGTGATCCGTCCGTTGTGAAGAATGAGATCGGGTTGGATGTCGGTTGCGCTCATGGGCATATCCTCACTGCGATTAGAAGCCGAACAACGGTTTGAGGGCCGGGATCGCCTGCGCGCCGATCAGCATGCCGAGCAGGCCCACGAGTGCGATCAACGGCGGCGCGGGCGAGCGGACCCGGATCGCGCTGTAGACGACGCCGACCAGCAGGCCGGCGCCCAATGAAAATAGATAAGATTCCATACGATCTCTCTCACGGTCGGATTAGAATGGGCGCCATCGCATCCCGGTCAGCGCGGCCGGGCACGGCACGTCGCCACGCCGACGGAACCGGTTTTTCCCGGCACTGAAAACGGCGCGCCACCCCCATCATCGATTTCATATCCACGATGCAACACCTTCCTGATCTCGAAGCCTGGGCCATCTTCGCGCGCGTCGCCGAGACCGGCTCGTTCGCGAAAGCCGCCGACCTGCTCGGCACGTCGCAGCCGACCGTGTCGAAGGCGATCGCACGTCTCGAGCAACGGCTCGGCACGATGCTGCTGTACCGGACGTCGCGCAAGCTGTCGCTGACGCCGACGGGCGAACTGCTGCGCGACCGCGCGATCCGGCTGCTCGCCGACGCCGAGCTCATCGAAAACGAAGCGTCCGCGCACGCGCTCGAGCCGCATGGCCTGCTGCGTGTGAACGCGCCGATGTCGTTCGGTATGCGGCATCTCGCGCCGGTGCTTCCCGCGTTTCTCGAGCGCTACCCGAGTATCGACATCGATCTCGTGCTTACCGACCATCTGGTCGACATCGTGTCGGGCGGCTTCGACGTCGCGATCCGGATTGCCGAGCTGAACGATTCCACGCTGCGCTCGCGCCGGCTCTGCGCAGTGCGCCGGCCGCTCGTCGCATCGCCCGCGTATCTCGACCGCCACGGCCGCCCGACGCACCCGCACGACATCGAGCAGCACACGACGCTGACCTATACGAACCTGCCGACGCCGGAATGCTGGCGTTTCCGCCATGCGGGCTCAGGCGACGAGGTTGCGGTGCCCGTGCGCGGCCGCATCCGCACCAACAACGCCGACGTGATCGTGCCGTCGCTGATCGCGGGCCACGGCCTCGCCCTTCAGCCCGAATTCCTCGTATGGGACGCATTGCAGCGCGGCGAGCTCGAGGAAGTGATGCCCGACTGGCGTATCTCCGACATCAACGTGAACCTCGTCACGCCGCCCGGCATGCTGCGCGCCGCGCGCGTCACGGTGCTGCTCGACTATCTCGCCGAGCAGTTCGCGAATGCGCCGTGGGCGCTGCCCACGCGTTGAACGCCAGGCGGCAGTCCGCAGATGCGGCTGCCGCGAGCGGCGTGCGAACGCGCAGCGCGCCGCCGGCGCGCGGCGCTTATTTCGCCGCTTGCTTCGCGGGCACGGCCGCCAGCACCTCGTGCGGCACGGCCGTGCGCTGCGGCGCCTTGTGCACCATCGTGTACGCATAGTCGACGCCCATCCCGTAGGCGCCCGAGTGTTCCTTCACGATCGCCATCACCGCGTCGTACGTATCGCGGCGCGCCCAGTCACGCTGCCACTCGAGCACGACCTGCTGCCACGTGACAGGTACGGCCCCCGCCTGGACCATGCGCTGCATCGCGAAGTCGTGCGCATCCTTCGACGTGCCGCCCGATGCATCGGCCACCATGTAGATCTCGTAGTCGCCTTCGAGCATCGCGCACAGCGCGAACGTCGTATTGCAGACTTCGGTCCACAGGCCCGACACGATCACCTTCTTGCGGCCGTTCGCGGCCAGCGCGTCGCGGACCTTCTGGTCGTCCCACGAATTCATCGACGTGCGCTCGAGCAGTTTCGCGTCCGGAAACACGTCGAGCAGTTCGGGATACGTGAAACCGGAGAAGCTCTCCGTCTCGACCGTCGTGATCGTGGTCGGAATGTCGAATGCGCGCGCGGCCTTCGCGAGCCCCACGACGTTGTTCTTCAGCGTCTGGCGATCGATCGACTGCACGCCGAAGGCCATCTGCGGTTGCTGGTCGATGAAGATCAGCTGGCTGTTCTGCGGAGTGAGTACTTCTTGCTTCGGATTGCTCATGACGTGTGTCGTCCCTTGAACCGGAGAAATGGGAGGCCCACCCCGGCCGTGCGAACGGGGGGAGCCCAGTGTGCGTTGCGCTGGCGCGTCGGCAGCCAGGCGGTGTCATTTGACACGTATCCGCGACGAAAGGGCACCCAAAAAATGGAATCGAACCGATTCCAATACGTGCGTACGTTTCATGCCCGGCTGCTCTTTTCTTGTCCACGCAAACCCGCTACGCTTTCACGTCAGCGACGGCGCCTTGCCCGTCATCGGCCGGCCAACCACGAGACCCGCATCATGAAACCCTATCTCCTGTCGCTTCTTGCCGGCGTGCTTGCCGGCGTCATCTACGGTGCGATCGGCGTGTCGTCGCCGGCTCCGCCCATCATTGCGCTGACAGGCCTGCTCGGCATGCTGGCCGGCGAGCAGATCCTTCCCGTCGCGCGCCGGATGCTGTCGGGCCACCGGCTGAATGCCGCATGGCGCGACGCAAAATGCAGCCAGCATATGTTCGGCCCGCTGCCGGGCGCCCAGACATCCGTGCCGGCCTCTCGGGACCGACAGCCGTCGTGACGCATCGCGATGCGCGCGTCGTCGCATTGCGCGATCGGCGCGCACGCCGATGAACGGGGTCGGCCCGGTTCACGGCCCCATTCCTGGCCGCGACCGCGGTTGCCCGATACCGTTCGCAACGACCACGCACACGAGAATTCCATCATGTCCGCTTCGATCAAGACCCTGCTCACGCCGCGCGAAAGCGACATCGGCAACCTGGTCGTGCGCCGCGTGCTGCCCGCACGCGCCGCGCGTCTCGTCGGGCCGTTCATTTTCTTCGACCACATGGGCCCCGCAGTGCTGCCCGCCGGCAGTGGCGTCGACGTGCTGCCGCATCCGCACATCGGCCTCGCGACCGTCACCTACCTGTTCGACGGCACGTTCATGCATCACGACAGTCTCGGCTTCCGGCAGAAGATCGTGCCCGGCGACGTGAACTGGATGACGGCCGGCCGCGGCATCGTGCATTCGGAACGCACGCCTGACGACGCGCGGCCGCTCGAGCAGCCGATCCACGGCATCCAGACCTGGGTGGCGCTGCCGGTCGACCATGAGGACGCGGCGCCCGCGTTCGTCCACCATCCGGCCGACACGCTGCCGTCGTTCACGCGCGACGGCGCGACCGTGCACGTGATCGCGGGTACCGCGTTCGGGCTCGCGTCGCCGGTGGAGGTGTTTTCGCCGACGCTTTACGCGCATGCGGAATTCGCGGCCGGCGGCCGCCTCGCGCTCGACGCGGAGCATGACGAACGCGGCGTCTATCTCGTCGACGGCGACCTGAGCATCGACGGCACGCCGCTCGCGAGCGCGACCATGGCCGTGCTCGAGCCCGGCGCAACGGTCGAACTCGCGAGCGCGCACGGCGCGCGCGTGATGCTGCTCGGCGGCGCACATCTGCCCGGCGAACGCTTCATCGAGTGGAATTTCGTGTCGAGCTCGCGCGAGAAGATCGCCGCGGCCCGCGAAGCATGGGCCGCGCAAACCTTCGGCAAGGTGCCCGGCGAAGAAGACGAATGGACGCGCCAGCCTGAGCGAAACGCGCATTGAGTGAGACTGCCGGCGATCCGGCGAACGCGGTTTCGGCCGCCTGTATCAGCCTGAGCGGCCCGCTCGGCCGCGGGCTCGATGTGGAGCGCGGCCGATTCGGCGTCGCCCGCACCTACTCCCGCAAGCCCATCAGCTTCGCGAGCACCGGCCAGCGCTCGAGCGATTCGACATACGCGCGGCGCGCCTGCTCATCGACATAGCGCTCGGGATCGAGCGCCGGCAGATGGCGCGCGAGGCCTAGCACGTCGTTCGGCTGCGAAAGGCGGGCGTCGCCGCCATCAGCCGCGGTTACTTTTCGTCGATCCATACGCCATCCGGAGTCTTGACCGCGTAGCCCGCGGCCGTCTGCATCGTCACGGTGCCCTCGTTCTCGCCCACCATCCGCGTGCGCGGCAGGTCCGCCGCGTACTGCGCGAGCGTCACGCCGGGCTTGAACGGGCTGTTCGACACGAGGTTCGACATCAGCTGCGCCAGCGCGAGGAAGCTCGACGGCTGGTCGATCACGGTCGTCGTGCCGTGGTTGCCCTGGAAGCCGACGAGCCGCACGCCGACCGGCACATGCACGATGCGCGGCGTCGGAATCTCGCGCAGCCCGGCGACCTGGTTCTTGTCGCCGCGCAGCGCCGCGCCGTGCTCCGGCACGAACACGATCACCGCGCGCCGGCCCGACGACGCGATCAGGTCCGCGAGCCGGTCGAAATCGTTCATCAGCTTCGTCGCGCGCTGCGGATACGAGTCGATGCTCGTCAGCGAGCTGCCGACCACGCGGTTGCCGTCGTGCATGCTGATCGTGTTGTAGTACAGCGCAACCGGCCCCGCCACCGACGCGCGCTGCGCGTACCACTTCGCGAGTGTCGCGTAGTCGTCCTTGATTGCCGAGCCGTCGAACGCATGCATCGCGACCGGCGCGTCCGCGTTCGACACGAGCGGCGCATCGGGCACGCCGAGGTTGTCGTGGATGATCTGCAGGAAGTTGTCGAAGTGGCCGTCGTGGTTCAGCAGCGACTGCGCTGTGTAGCCCGCACGCGCGAGCTGCGAGAACAGGTAGCACTGCTGCGGCGCGCTCTTGTACAGGTCGGCGTGCGCCTCCTGCCCGCAACTCGCGCGCAGCACGCGGAGCGCCGCCGGGCCGCTGTAGCTCGCGGCCGAGCTGAAGTTCGTGAACAGGTAGTCGAAGTGGCTCAGCATCGGGTGATTGCGCACGTTCGCGGCATCGAGGTCGTCCCATGCGAGCGAGCACACGTGCAGCACGATCACGTCGAACTGCGTCGCCGGATCGCTGCCGAGATGGCCGAACGCGACCTGCCGCTGCGATTCCTGCGCGCGGAATGCGGCGAGCGCCGCATTGTGATCCTCCGGCTGGCCGGCACGCGCCGCGCCCGCGAGCTGCGTCTGGGCCTGCGCATTCGCACCGGCGCGCGCGATCATCCCGGTGCCGGCCTGCCACAGCGGCAGCACGACGAGCGCGGCCAGCACGAACGTCGCGACGCGCAGCCAGCGGTTCACGACGAAGTACACGATCAGGCCGCCGGCGATGGTCAGCAGCACCATCGGCGGCAACAGGCGCGGCAGGAGCTCCATCCAGTAGTCGGCGCGGAACGTGCTGACCTCGCGCAGCGCGTCGGCGAGCCGCGCGAGCGGCGGCGCGTGCAGCTCGCGCGCGAGCAGCGGCACGGCGATCGCAATCGCGGCCAGCTGGCGGACGATCCGCCACGCGCGCCGCCGGATCGGCGCGCTGGCCGCGAGCGCCACCGCGAACGCGAGGTTCGCGAGCCACATCGGCTCCAGATGGCCCGTCGCGAACATCGCGAACTTCAGGATGAAATACAGATTCCAGAACGTCATCGAAACTACTCCGTCATGAGCGGCGGCAGCCGCCGCGCGCCCGCCTCCGCTTCCCGCATCTTTCACGCTTCATTCGTGCTTGATTCGTGCTTGATTCGTGCTTCATTCGCGCGCCCGATCGAGCGCCAGCATCGCCTGCACGCTGCTCGATGCCCCTTTCAGCAAGCGCACGTAACCGTCGACGCCCACCTGCAACACTTCCCTCAGCCCGCGCAGCGGCGTGTCGGTGCGCTCGCCTTCGTGCCAGTCGAGCCACGCATCGGCGCGACCGAACGTGCACTGCACGAGCTGTCGCTCCTGCTCGAGCGTGAGCGCGTCGAAGCTCACGCCGACATGCGTCGGGCTCACGCGGCACACGCGCACCGGGAACGGGAACGCCCGGTCGCCGCGCGTCACGCATACGGTCAGCGTATCGCCCGCCGCGAGCTTCAGGCCCGGCATGGCCTCGAGCCCGAGGCCGCCGGCCGAATAATCGCTCGTGAAGCAAGCGGCCGTCGTGCCGTCGGCGAGCAGCAGCGTCGCCGGCACGCGCATCGCGATCCGGTGCGTGACGCGCACCTGCTTCGCCTCGCGCGCAACCGCGAGCGCCGCACCGAGCATCGCGAGGTTGTAGACGGTCCAGCCGAGCGTGATCAGGATCGTCGACGCTTCGTCGCCCTGGTCCACGACCAGCCGCCAGAGGCCGGCCAGGATCGCGAACACGTTCACCGCGAACAGCACGAGGTATGGCTTCGACGTCGACCAGTCGACGTAGCCCTCCTCGATCTTGCCGCCCTTGTCGGTCACGTTGAACTTGCCGTGCTTCGGGCTGAAGAACGCGACCGTCGTCGGCAGCGCGATGTACCACGCGAGCACCGATTCATAGACTTCCGCCCAGAACGAATGGCGGAAGCGCCCCTGCATCCGCGAGTTCGCGATGTTCGCGAGCACGAGGTACGGCACCACGTAGCTCGCGAGCGCGACCGATGCCGCGTTGATGAAGTACAGGTGGAAGAACAGGTACGCGAGCGGGATCGTCAGGAAGATCAGCCGCGGGATTCCGTAGAAGAAGTGCAGCATCGCGTTGCCGTAGCAGATCCGCTGCACGAAGCCGAGCCCGCGCCCGAGGAACGGATTGTCGATGCGGAAGATCTGCGCCATCCCGCGTGCCCAGCGCGTGCGCTGCTTCACGTGGCCCGCGAGGCTCTCGGTCGCGAGGCCGGCCGCCTGCACGGTCGGCAGGTACGCGGACGTATAGCCGCGACGATGCAGCTTGAGCGCCGTATGTGCATCCTCGGTCACCGTCTCGACCGCGACGCCGCCGACTTCCTCGAGCGCGCTGCGCTTGAGCACCGCGCACGAGCCGCAGAAGAACGTCGCGTTCCACAGGTCGTTGCCCGACTGCACGAGCCCGTAGAACAGGTTGCCCTCGTTCGGGATCTCGCGGAACGTGCCGAGGTTGCGCTCGAACGGATCGGGCGAGAAGAAGTGATGCGGCGTCTGCACGAGCGCGCATTTCGGGTCGCGCTGGAACACGCCCATCGTCGTCTGCAGGAACGAGCGGGTCGGCACGTGATCGCAGTCGAAGATCGCGATGTACTCGCCGCGCGTCTTCGGCAGCGCGCGGTTGATGTTGCCGGCCTTCGCGTGCCGGTTGTCGTCGCGCGTCAGGTAGTCGATGCCGGCCTCGCGCGCGAACGCCTCGAACTCGGGCCGCTTGCCGTCGTCGAGCAGGTACACGCGCAGCTTCGCTGCAGGCCAGTCCATGCTCTGCGCGGCGAACACGGTCGGCTTCACGACCGACAGCGGCTCGTTGTAGGTCGGGATATACACGTCGACCGTCGGCCACGTGTCGGGATCGTCGGACAGCGGCACGATCGGCCGGTCGAGCGGCCACGCGGTCTGGACGAAACCGAGCAGCAGGATCAGCCACGTATACGCTTCCGCCGCGTACAGCAGGTAGCCGGCGAACGCCTCGACCGGGCTGCGGAAGTCGAGCGTCTGGGTCGTGCGCCACCACACGTAGCGGACCATCGCGAGCAGAGCGAGCGACGCGAGCGTGAGCGTCGGCATATGGCCCGGCAGACGGCGCAGCGCAAACGCGAGCACCGCGACCGCCACGAAGAACGCGAACTGCGCGGCAGGCATCAACGGCGACATCCCAGCCGCCGCCCACATCAGCGCACCCGCCGCGAGCAGCACCGGCGCGAGCCACGGGCGCCGGCCGACGCGGTTCGCGCGCGTGTCGATCCAGCCGCCCCAGCGGTCCCACGGCAGCCGCGCGAGCGCCGCGTTGCAGCGGCGCCCGATTGCGCGCACGAATACGTAGACAGGCACGACCGTCTTGTCGAACCACGCGAGCGGGTCGCGCGCGGGCCGGCCGTCCGGCTGGCGCGGCGCGCGCACGAACGCGCGCCACAGCCATTCGCGCAGGCTGAGCGGCTGCAGCACACCCAGCTCGGCCGCGAGCCGCAGGAATAGCGCACGCGCATGACGGCGCACGGCGTCGGGCCGCCCGTGCGGCGGCACGTGGAAGAACAGGCGCACGACCCAGTCGAGCAGCGTGCGCTCGGCGGGCAGCCCGAGCCCGCGTGCGAGCCAGTCGATCGCGCAGCGGCGCGCCGTGCGCAACCTGGCAGCGGCGGCGGCAGCGATGGTGGCAACGGCGGTGGCAACGGCGGCGGCAGCGGTGGCTGCGATTCCGGCGGGCTTCATCGCCGCGCTCCTGCGCGCCCCGCCGCCGCGTCGAGCCAGGCATCGACCCAGTTCGCGACGCCGTGCAGGTCGTGCGACACCTGCGAGTACGGCGCATCGTCGAAGATCCAGCTGCCGCGCGCGAGCGACTCCGGCACCGCGGCGTCGATGTGGATCCGCTGGTCGAGGATCACCGCCGGGCCCGCGATCTCGCGCAGCATTGCGAGCGCGTCGCGCTGCAGGTCGCGTGCGGGATTCAGCCGGTTGACGACGATCTGCAGCGCGCCGCCGCCGGCCCGCAGTGCGCCGAGCCGCGCGCTGACGGTGGCGCATGCGGCCGGCTCGGGCGGCACGACGACGAGCGTCAGGTCCGCGCAGCGGATCGCTTGCTCCGCCTGCGGCGACGGGTAGCGGGCCGTGTCGATCAGCGTGACGCCGCCGGCCGGCAGCGCGATCTCGCCGAGCGCGTGCGACAGCCAGCCGGGCGCGGCCACGAGGTGCGCATCGCAAGCGGCCGCCTGCGCCGCATCGACGTGCCCGTACGGCACGAACAGCACGCCGTCCGCGTTGCGCCAGGTATGCGCGTGCCACGGCTCGGCGCCGCCGAGCAGGGTCTGCGCGATGCCGGACACGGGCACCGTGTCGAGGCCGAGCGACGCGCCCAGCAGGTTCTGCGGATCGAATTCGATGGCCACGGCCGGCCGGCCGCGGCGCGCGAGCAGCACGGCGAGCGCCGCCGTGAGCGTCGTGCGGCCCGCGCCGCCCGTCGTCGACGTGATGGCGATCGTCTTCATCGCGCGTCCTCGCGGCCCGCGTCCGCGACGCCGGGCAACAGCCGCCCGCGCAGCGCGATCGGTACGATCTCGCACGGCACCGCGTCGTGGCGGTCGATCCGCCGTGGCGCATGGAAGCTGCGGCCGAAGCCGAAGTGCTGCGCGACGACCCAGACCGGCACCGCGATCGCGATGCCGACGAAAAATCCGATGACGATGTCGGCGATCATGAGGCCTCCGGCTTGCGCAGCGGCATTGCACTGCGGGTGGCGCCGCGCGCGCGCGGCGCGGCTGGCGTGTCGAGCGTGTCGGGTGTGTCGGGCATCGCAGGCTCGCCGGTCGCACTCGACGGCGCCGACGGCAGCCGTTCGATCGGCGCGGCCGGCTGGACCGACGGTGCGCCGGCCTCGCTCGCGGCCGGCTGGGCCGACGGTGCACCAGCCTCGCTCGCGGACGCCTCGGGCACGGCGCCAGCCGGCAGCGTCGCCGCCGGTGCAGCCACCTGAGCAGCCACCCGTACGGCCAGCGCATCGGCCGGCGGGTGCGTGGCCGCGAACAGGTCGCTGTAGTCGGCGATCGGCGCGCGCCGGTTCTCCGTCTTCAGCGCGTTCAGCTCGGCGTTGATGCTGCCCTGCGCGAGCAGCACGATCCGGTCGGACACCGTCTCGACCGGCACGCTGAAGATCCGCTTGAGCGCCTCGTCCGCATCGGCGGGTTCGCACGCGAACAGGAATACATAGAGGTGCTTCGCGTCGGCCGTCACCACGTCGCCCGCGCGGCGCGGCTGGCAGTAGCGCAGCGCATCGACGTGCGCGACGCCCGGCAGCAGCGTCATCTTCGCGAGCGTGTGCGGCAGCGCGAGCACCTCGCCGCGATCGAGCACCGCGCGGATCCGCAGGCAGAACGAACCGACCGGCAGGTAACCGAGCACCGTGTCGCCAAGCGCGGCGGCGAGCGCCGCGCGGTAGTCGGCCGCGACCGGCCGCGCATGGAGCTGCCCGTGCAGCGATCGCACGGCGGCCTGCAGCCGCGAGAACGGCAGGTCGCGCCCGACGACGCTGTTCGCGCCGAGGCTCAGCACCAGCATCTCGAATTGATGACGCAGCACCTCGCCGCGCTCGACGATCGTGATCTTCAGCGCGCCGCCACACTGCCGCCGCAGCGTGTGCACGTCCGCGCACAGCGCCTCGAGCTGTGCGCGCGTGCGGAACACGAGCACGGCGGTCGCGGCCTGCGCCCTCGCGCACGCGGCGACGACCGCCGCGTTGTCGTCGACGATCTCCCAGTCGTTCGGCACCCACTGCTCGCGCTCGACCACCGCGCGGCTGACGACGACGCGGTCCTCGTCGCTCGCGAGCTTCATCTGTTGCGGCGCCGCGACCGCGTCGGCATCGAAGATCGCCGACAGGCGGCCGTTCGGCGCGAAGCGCAGCGGCCGCACCTCGCCCGCGGCCAGCGTGTCGCCCGAACGCCAGAAATCGACGACCCACAGCAACTCGCCGTGCGTGCGCTGCAACTGCGCGACGCCCGCGCACACGCTGTGAAAGCCGCTGCGCCGCGTGCGGCGCGCTTCGCGCACGAGCGGCGGATCGTCGGTCAGCGCGTCGTCGGCGCCCGCGTACGCGTCGTCGGGATGCATCAGCAGCACGACCGCGATCCGGTGCATCCGGCACCAGTCGGCAAACGCGCGCCCTTCTTCCGCGAGCGCGACCGGATCGTCCCAGCTGAACCAGCGCTCGGCACCTTCGACGAAATACAGCGAGCGCGCGCGAAAGCCGAAGCGCTTCATCGCGCGAAACCCGCCCATCAGCCGCGCGAACGGGCCCGCCGCCGCGCGATGGGCCGCGTCGGGTTCAGCGTCAGGTTCCGCCGCGGCGTCGGGCGCGGCCGGCGGCATCGCGAGCACGTTCAGGTAGCGCGGCCAGCCGGGCGCCATCGCGCCGCCGGCGAAGCCACGCTCGCCGAGCTGCGCGGCGACGTGTTCGGGCTCGCGTGCGAGCACGAGCGTCACGTCACGCGTGCGCGCCTGGCGCGCGCTCTCCCACACGAGCGCGTCGCAGGCGGCCGTGCGCGCGGCCGCGTAGACCGCATACAGGCCGCCCGGCTCGAGCTGCGTCCATTCGTCGGGCAGCCCGTCGATCGCAAGCCGGCTCAGCGACGACACGCGGCCGTCGGCCGGGCCCATGCGCAACAGCGCGCGCAGGCGGCCGAACACGCCGGCGACGCCGAGCGCGGGACGAGTGGCTTCGAAGTCGGTGTTCACGCTTGTGCTTCCTTTCCTCAGTAATCCGAATACAGCTGCACCGGCGTCGGCGTGACGAGGCCGGTGCGCGGCGCGCGCGCATCGAACGCGTAGCGCAGGTACACGAGCGCCGAGCTCGGCGCGTAGTCGTGCGAACGATCGATGTGCAACTGCGCGCCGACGCTCAGGTGCGGGTTCATGCGGTACTCGACGATGCCGTTCACGCCGTACGAGAACGTCACGCCGCGCGTCGAGCTGCCCGCATAGACGAAGCCGGCGGCCTCCTGTGCGGCCCGCTGGTCCGCGAACGTCGGGAAATACAGCGAATCCTTCTCGTAGCTGTTCGAGATCCCGCCCGTGACGGTCAGATCCCACGACAGCGCGTCACGCCGCCCCGCCCATTCGATCGGCACGCCGAGCGACAGGTAGCGCTGCGGGCTGTAGTAGCCGCCCTGCCCGTACGTGTAGTAGCGCAGGTTCTCCGCGTAGTGCCACGCATTGCCGACGAGCCCCGTGCTGACCTTCATCGTCGCGCGCTCGTACACGGGCACCGTGAAGCCCGTGCGCAGCGTGACTTCCGAGTTGCGCTCGACGTTGCGGCCGGACAGCACGCCCGCGCCGAGTTCCGCGAACAGGTTCGCGCGGCCGACGTCGACCGACGTGCGCAGGTTCACGCCGTCGCGACGCACGCCGCCCCAGACCGCGCCCGTCCACGGGTCGCGCATCCCCGCGTACGACAGCACGCTGCTCGTTTCCGGCCGCCGCGACGCGTTCACGGTGAAGCTCGCGGGGCCCGCGTCGAAGCGGTAGCGCACGCCGCCGACGAGGTAATGCACGGGGAAGCCGAGCGGCGACGTGCCGAGATCGAAGCGCCATGCATCCGAGCGATAGCCGGCGCCCAGTGCGACGCCCGTCGTCTGCTGGTGCAGCGAGCCCGGCGGATGCGCAATCAGCGAATCGACCGGCTGATTCAAGCCGAACGGGGCAAGCAGCGCACTCAGCGTCTTGAGCGCCGGGTAGGTCCCGAACGTATTCAGCGCATACGCATTCGGGTTGCGCGTATCGAGCGTGCCGGGGTCCAGATGCACGGTGTCGAGTTGCAGGAACGCATGCCCGTCGTAACGGACCGGCATCTGCATGTAGATCGGCACCTGCTGCGCGCGGTACGCGGAGATCCCCTCGTCGCCGGACTTGTACGCGGGCAGCCAGCCGAGTTCGATTTCCGGGTTGCGGCGCTGCTCGAGATCGGCGAACGCCGCCTGCGCGGGCGTGCGGCCGTCGCGGCGCGGCGTTATGCCCGCCTCGCGCTCCTGCGACAGCGACAGCCGGTACAGCGACGCCGCGTCGTCGTAGCGGCCCTGCGCCTCGGCGACGCGCCCGGCCGCGACCGTCACGTCCGGCCGCGCCGGGTAGACCGCCTGCAGCCTGCCGGTGACCTGCGCGGCATCGTCGGCGCGGCGCAGCGCGGTCAGGCGACGCACCGCCGACAGTTGCGTGTCGACGTCGTCGGCCGGCGTGCGCGCGAGCACGGCCTGCACGCGCGCGAGCGCGGCGGCGCGATCGCCGCTGTCCTCGTCGATCCGCGCGAGCGCGAGCTGCGCGTCCGCGTCGTCCGGCGTGCGCGCGACGAGCGGCGCGAGCGCATCGCGTGCCGCGCCAAAATGGCCCTGCGCGCGCTCGAGATCGGCCACTTCGAGCGCGTAGCGCTGGTCGGCCTTGCCGGCCGGGCTCGCGCCGTCGAGCAGCCGGCGCGCCGTCCGGTAATCCTGCTGCGCGATCGCGTCGTCGGCTTCGCGCAGGATCCGCCGCAGCGACTGGTCCTCGAGCCGCGCGGTCTGCGCGGCCGTCAGCGATGGCTCGTGGCGGATCGCATCGAGCCACGCGACGAGTTCGGTGTTGCGGCCCGCGCTGCCGAGCAGGTCGCCGTAGCGCAGCCGCACGTCGGCATCGGCGTCGCGCGGATGCGTGGCGATCCAGTCCGACAGCGGCGCCAGGCCGCGCGCGGGCTCGCCCGCGTCGATCCATTGCGCGCCGACCGCAGCCAGCGTGTCGGGATCGTCGGGGGCGGCCGCCTGCGCATGCGCAAGCGCCGCCTCGAACGCCGCCCGGTCGCCGCGCCCGAGCGCGCCGCGTGCATCGGCGAGCGCGCTTTCGGCATCGAGCTTGCGGGCGAGCGCGCGCATCCCGTCCGTGCGCCGGGCCGCATCGATGGGCGCGAGCGCGGCTTGCGCGCCCGCGACGTCGTCGATCGAGTTGCGGTACAGCGCGGTTGAGTAGTGCATTTCGGGCGTGTCGGCCTGTGCGAGGCCGTCGTCCATCACGGTGCGGCCCATTTGCGGCAGCCCCATGTCGCGATACAGGCGCGCGAGCGCGAAGCGGGTCCACGGCGCGTCGGGCGCTGCGCGCACTGCGGCCTCGTAGCGCTGCGCGGCCGGCCCGCGTTCGCCGCGATCGGCGAGCGCGCGCGCCTGCTGCGCGAGCAGGTCGGCGCGCAGGCCATCGAGCGCGCGCCGGTCGCCACCGCCCGCGACCCGCTGCTGCAACGCGTCGAGCAGCGGGCCAACCTGGTCCGCGCGACCGGTGTTCTCGTAGAGCGTCACGGTGCCGCGCACCGCGGAGAGGTCAGGTGTGCGGGCAGCCAGCAGCCCGCGCAACAGCGGCTCCGCATGCTGCCAGTCGCGCTGCGCGAGCAGCGCGTCGGCAAGCTGCAGCTTCGCGTCCGCGCTGTCCGGCTGCATCGCGAGCGCGGCGCGCGCCGCGCGCTCGGCATCCTGCGGGCACCCCGCGGCCGCCGCCGCGCGGCCCTGCGCGAGCGTGCCCCAGAACCGCGCGGTGCGCGCGAGGCCGTCCCACTTGCCGCGGTTGTCGGGCGCGAGCGCCGCCGCGCGGACGAACAGCGCCCGCGCGTCGTCGTGCCGCCCTTCGCGCAGCCGCAGCAGGCCGAGCCCGCCGACCGCGTCGGCGTCGCTCGAGCGCGCGCGTGCCGCCTGGTTCAGCAGCGCGTCGGCCGCCGCGAGATCGCCGCGCGCGAGCGCCTGCAGGCCGCGCTGCTGCGCGATGTAGTTCGGATCGCGCTCGAGCCGCAATTGCGCATCGCGCTTCTGCTCCATCGCCGCGACCTTGTCGCGGAACTCGGTGTCGTCCGGCACGAGCGCGAGGTACGCACGCATCGCGTCGACGTACAAGGGATCGGTATCCGCCGACTGCAGCACGCGTCGCCAGACTTCCATCGCCGCCGTGTGATCGATGTCCGTGCGCCGCGCGAGCGCCCACGCGATCCGGTTCGCTTCCGGGCGCGTGTCGCTGCGCTGGTTCAGCAGCCGCACGAGCGCGACGCCCGCGTCGCCATCGTCCGGATTGGCCGCGACCGCGCGGCGCAGCGCCGCGATCGCCGGCTCGCGTCCGCCCGGTGCATTCGCGACGATCTGGTAGTACTCGGCGCCGAGCGCGCCCGACGGCGCGCCGTCCGGAAACAGCGCGACGATCCGCCGGGCCGCGTCGTCGGACCGGCCACTGCGCGCGAGCAGGCGGATCTGCGCCATCTCCTCGCGGCCGCTCGTCGCGACCCGGTATTCGTCGTCGACGCGCCGCGTGTCGGGCGCGCCGGGCGCCTGCGCCCTCAGGCGCGCGAGCGCGGCCTGCGCGCCCTTCGCATCGCCGACGCGCAACAGTACGCGCACCTGCTCGGCCAGCAGCGCGGGATCGCCGGGCGCGATCAGCAGGCCCTTGCGGAGCGCGTCGCGCGCGAGGTCGTCGCGGTGCTTGATTCCCCACATGCGCGCAGTCGCGAGCAGACGCTGCGCATCGGCCTGGCCGGATGTGGCGGTCGTGGCAGGCAGACGGGCGGCGGGCGCGGGTGCCGCCGGCTTCTGCGCGGACGCAGGCGTCGCCGCGCAGACCGACGACGCGAGCCATGCGAGCCCGGCCATCTGCGGCGCGCTGCGCATCAGCGGGCGGCGCATGACTGCCCCCGCCAGCGCACGTCGAGCGTGCCGTCCGCAGCGAACCGGTAGCGCCCGTCGCGCCAGCCAAGGCCGAACAGCGTCAGCACGCTCGTGTAGTAGCCGGGCGGCGTCTGGCGCGCGAGCGTGTCGACGCGCGCCGCCTGCGCATCCGCGAGCGCGCGCTGGCCGCGGGCGTCGAGGAACGGCACGGCCGCCGCCGAAAACCCGCCGTTGCCGTCGTTCGGCCCGACGGTGCCCGTCGTCGTGTCGACCTTCTCCGGCGGCGCGCCGTGCGCGGCGATGTGGTCGGCGAACGGCGCAAAGCGCGCGAGCAACGGCGCGGCGAGCGGATCGGCCGGATCGAGCGTGCCGGCCCACAGGTACACGCGGATCGCGTTATACGCGCTTTCCGCGTGCGTCGACGGATCGGGCGCGAACCCCGTGCCCGCGCGGAACAGCGCCCAGTCGGGTGAGAAGCCCTTCGGCGCGGTGTCGAGCAGCACGCGCCCGGTGCTCGCCGCGAGCGCCGCCCAGCGGCGATCGTCCGGCAGCCGCGCGCCGAGCCCGCGAATCACCTGCGGTGGCGAATAGCTCGGGTTGATGCGCCACAGGTCGGGCGCAAGCCGGAAGCCGATCGGCCCCGGCAGCAGCGTGACGCCGAGCCCCGGCACCGTGGCCGTCTCGTCGTCGAGCACGCGCTTCGCGAGCAGCGCGCCGCGCGCCGTGTAACTGCGCTCGCGCCACAGGCGGCCCGCCTCGACGAGCGCATACGCGATCCACAGATCGGCATCCGACGCGGCGTTCGTATCGAGCACCCGCCACGCGCCGTCCGCCGCGCGGCCCCAAAGCCACGCGGGCAGGTGCGCGCTCAGGTCGCCCTGCGCGAGGTTGTTCTCGGTCCACGCGAGCAGCCGGTCGAACGCAGGCCGGTCGTTCGCGACGAGCGCGAAGAAGAGTCCGTATGCCTGCCCCTCCGACACCGTGCGCGAATCGGCCGAGCCGACGTCGATCACGCGGCCGTCGGCCGACACGAATTCGCGCTTGAACGCATCCCAGCGCGGCCATGCGGCCGTGCAGCCCGCGCCTGCGCCTGCGCTCGTGCCTGCACCTGCGCCCGCGTCACGCGGCCCCACAGTGCTCGCGCTACCCGCCGCGAGCGCCGCCACCGACGCCACCGACGCCACCAGCGTCAGCGCGAGCGCGATGCCCGCGCGGCGCGCCGGCCCGTTCAACCGTCGCCCTGCCCTTGCCTGCGTCATCCGTCACATCCCCCGTCGCCGTGCGGCAATCCTTTGCAGCACGCTGAACGCGCCGAGCGCGAGCAGCAGCCCGGCGACGACGCCGACCACGCCAAGCACGAACGGATGCCGCGCCGCGTGCGTCCAGAGCCGCGCGTACCACGGCACGAAGCCGACCACGTACGGTTCGCCGATGCGCATGCTGTCGACCGTGCCCGGCCGCACCAGCGCGAGGTCGCCCTGCAGTTGCGACACGAGGCCGGCGTTCTCGAACACGTCGAGCAGGTCGTTCAGGTGCGGCGCGTCGGTTGCCGTCAGCGCGACCACGCTGCGGCCGCGGCTGCCCGGCAGCTCGAAGCCGAGCAAGGCCGCGAGCGAGCCGGCCTGCTCGATGTGCGCGCCGCCCTCGGCCATCCCGACACCGTTGCGCCAGCGCTCCTTCACCGTGAACGCGACGCGCTTGCCGCCCGCGCCGCCCTCCTCGCCGAGCGACAGCGGCAGCGCCGCGCGCCAGCGCTCGAGCAGCGGAAACGATCGCGCGCCGTCGATCACGAGCAGGTCCTTGGCCGACAGCGCGGCGACGTCGCCGGGCCGCGCGACCTGCACGCGCAGTGCCGGAAAGCCGGTCCATGCGCCCATATGACCGAGCATCGTCAGGTAGGCCTCGAGCTCCTGCGGCGACGGCCGGTCCGCGATCACGACCGCCGTCTGCGACAGGTCCGCGAAGCGCGTGAACGGGAAGCCGCTGTTCGCGAAATACGCGAGGTTCGGCAACTGCGCGTAATGGACGAAATGCGAGAAGTCGATCGTCGAATCGGGGTCGATCGCCGCGCGCTGCGGTTCGGTCGCGGTGCTCGAGCAGAGCCCCGTCTTCTGCGAATCGAGCGTGAAGCGGAATTGCAGCTGGTTGCCGCTGCCGACGCGAAACGCCGGAATGTCGACGTCGCTCGTCACGCGGCCTTCGGGCACCGACAGCATCGGCAGCTGCATGCGGCCGTGCGCGTCCTCGGCGTGGGCCGGCCCGAGCCGGTACGACTTCACGAGCTGCTCGTTGATCTCGACCGCGAGCGTCGAATTGTCCTGCACGATCGGCGCCGTGTAGCGGTAGCGCAGCGTGATCGGCACGCCCGCGCCGTTCCACGAATGCAGGTCGGCCGGCACGCGCAGGTTGAGCCGGATCGCGTCCGGCGACGTGCCGCGCACTTCGAGCTCGCGCGGATCCGCCACCAGCTCGCGGAACGGGATCGGCCGGTCGACCGGCAGCCAGCGCGGTGCGTCGTACGGCTTGCGCGGCGCGCCGAGGTCGACGTGCGCGACCGTCGCCGACGGGCCGGACAGCGCCGCGCGGCCGAGCACCAGCGTCGCGATCGCATCGTCGACTTCCGCCGCGGTGCGGCCGGTGACGACGAGCAGCTTCCGGTCGGGCGCGGCCGGGTTGTCCGCGACCGCGAGCAGCGGGCCGTTCACGGACGGCAGCGCGAGGCCCGGCGGCAGTGTTGCGGCGGTGCCGACCAGCACCGCGTTGTCGTTCGGCAGCGTCGACGACACCGGAAAGCGCGCGTGCCGGTAGTCGGCGAGCGCGCCGAACCACGATGCGAGCACGCCCGCACTCCTCAGCGTCGCCGTGTCGGGCGCCGCGGGCAGCACGAACGGCAGCAGCACGCGCCCGTTGTCGCGGCGGTCGAAGAACGGCGCGGGCAGCAGCGCGAGATCGTTCGGCAGGCGCACCGGCGTCTCGTCGAGGATCAGCTCGCTCGTCGGGCTCACGTCCGCCCACAGCGCCGAGTTCATCGGATCCTCACAATGATCGAGCGTGTAGTGCGCAATGAGGCGCAGCCCGATCTGGTTGAAGTCGGAGAAAAAGCGAGGATCGATCGGAATGTCCTGCGTGACCGTGCGGCCCGCGCGCGGCGGGTCGAACGGTACGGTCGCGACCACTTCGCCGTTGACCGACACTTTCAGGTGCGACATCGGGAACACGAGCGACGGCGAATACGCATAGGTCAGCCGCAGCCGCGCGCCGGTCACCACACGGTCGAGCCGCACGCCGGCGTTGATCGTGCGCATGTCGTCGGCGCCGCGCAGCCGCAGCGGATCGAATGCGCCGAGCTTCGCGAACGGCATGCGCACGGTCGCGGCGGGTCCGCTCGCGGCCGGCGCGCTGGCGGGCGCCACTGACGCCTCAGACGCTGCGGCAGCGGCCGGCGCCGAACCGGGCACCGGCGCGGTGGCGGGCGCCGTCGGCGTGGCGGCCGGCAGGCACGCCGCATAGAGCGTGCCGGCCACCGCCGCGATCGAGACGAAAAACGACACGGCCGGCTTCATGCGCGGCCCCGCTTCGCCAGGTTGACGACGATATCGGCGGCCACGCACGCAGCGCAGCCGGGCAGGCGAATGCACATCCCCATGCTTCCCCTTGTATTCAGATTTTGATGGTCTTGCTCGAAACAGCGCGATCGGACATGGCGGCGCCCCCGCGACGCTGCACGCATGCCAGGCAGCGGCATACGCGCGAATCCGATGATTCGTCACACTATCTCAAAAATGGATGAAAACGCATCCTTATTCGAAACTGTCAGGCAAAAAATTCGCAAAAGTGGTCAGAAATGCTGCGTTGCGCGCGCTGGAGGTACGAATTGCGCCGTTGTCACTGATATATCCCCGGACGGCACAATGACGGACGGCTTCCTGCTGGCGCCGCAATGACCGGCGCGACCGGCGCCGGCCCGACAGACCGATCGTCGGCGGCGACCCGTTGCGGGCCGCCGGGCGCGCGTCCGCTTGGGCGGCGCGTATGCTACCGCATTCCGGCGCCGTCCTTCCGCCTTTTTCGAACGGAACAATTGACTTGAATCAATTCGTGCGTCGACGAATGTCTAGAACCCCGACATCGCGATCGCGGCGCCGACGGCGAGCCACTGCGCAATCGCGATCAGCAGCGCGCTCCGGCACAGCCTGACTGCGCCGCGCACGCGCGCGTCGAGCGCGCGCCCCGCCTTCGCGTCGTCGATCCAGCCGAGGTCGGCGAGCGCACGGTCGAGCGCGGCCAGCGCATCGCCGGCGCTGTCCGGCGCGGCCGACACGGCCGACGCGCGCGCCAGCGCCGCGAACAGCCGCCGGTCGATCGCGATTCGCACCGCGCACCACAACGCCGCGATGCCCGCTACCGTGCTGACGGTCGCGAGCAGCACACGCGCGAGCGGCGCTGCCGCCCACCCCGCCGCGACCCAGGCGCCGGCCAGCGCCGCGGCGAACGCCACCGCGCTCGCCCACGCGCCCGCATCGAGCGCGCCGCGGGCCGCGGCAATCCGGAATGGAGCCGACGGATCGCGCATCACGCGTCCCCTGCCGCCGTCCGTCGGTCGATCCAGTCCTGCAGCACCGCGACGCCCGCATCCGACCACACCGCGCGCGGCCGAACCGCGCGCACTGCTGCGAGCGCGTCGCGCGCATCGTGCAGGCCACGCCGCACCGCGAGCCACGCGGCCGCGCACAGCACGCTGCGGCCATAGCCGAGCGCGCAGCAGACGAGCACGTCGCGGCCCTCGCCGTGCAGCCGTTCGAGCGCGTCGACCGCCTGCTGCAGCTGCCGCGCGGTCGGCACGACCAGATCGAGCTGCGGCACCGCCGCATACGCGAGCGCCTTGTCGGCCGCGGCCCAGCGCGGCATTTCGGCGGTCAGGTCGACGACGCCGGTGAAACCGTGCCGCCGCAGCTCGCGCGTGGTCGGCGTGCGGCCGATCGACACGCGCTCGTCGATCCGCGCGGGCGCCGGATGGCGAACGTCCACGCGCGCGAATTGACGAACGCGCCGGCGATCGTCGGCGCGAGCAGCCACTGGATGAACGGCGGGAAGCGGCCGTCGGCGCCCTTCTGGAACGCGGCGGGCGCGCCGCGCCAGTAGGCCCACGCGACGCACGCGAGCGCCAGCGCGGCCCACCCCACGGCGAGCGCCCAGCCGGCCGCGCGCGGAATGCATACGAGCGCGAGCAGCGCCACGGCGGCCGCGCCAAGCGCATAGCGGCGCGCGAGCGCGCGGCTCGTTGCGGACGGTGCCGCGTCCGCGCCAGGAAGCCGGCCCGCCGCGTCGCGCAGCGGAAACAGGAACAACGCGAGGCAGCCGACTGCCGCGCCGGTCGGCACGTCGATTGCGTGATGCTGGTAGGTAGTCAGCACCGACACGCCGATCGCCGCGAACCACAGATGCAGCGCGGCGCGCGCGAGCGGGCCGCGCAGATGCTTCGCATAGACGGCCCACAGCACGACGAGCAAGCCGATATGCAGCGACGGCGCCTGGTTGAACGGCTTGTCGAAGCCCATCAGCAGCGTGAACAGCGCGCCGGCCACGCCGCCCGCGTCGGGCCGCTCGAAGCCGAAGCGCAGCGGCCACGCGATGAAGCACGCAACCGAGATCAGCTGCACCGTCAACAGGCGCTTCACGTGATCGAGCAGGTCGACGCGACGCGTCCAGAAGAAGAACGACAGCGCGTACAGCAGGTCGATCGACCAGTACGGCACGATCGTCCACGGCACGAACGGGATCGCGCGCTCCCAACCGAACGCGAAGGTCGGCACCGACGGCCGCCGCGCGGCGAGCCAGTTCGCGAACCCGTAGGTCGAGAAGAACACCGCACCCATCACCGCGAGCCAGCCGAAGCGCAGCGCGAACGACGCATCGCGCGCGCCGGCCGCCGCTTGTGCGGACAGGCCACGCGCACCGCCGCCGAACTCGCTCATTGCGCGTCGACCCGCTGCGCGAGGCTGACCGAGAAGATGCCCATCTCGTCGATCCGCTGTTCGAGCTTGCGGAACCCTGCGCGCGCGACGAGCTCGTCCATCTCGGCCTGCGAGCGGCGCCGCATCACCCAGGTCGCGTCGCCGCGGTGGTTGTTCAGCGCGCGCGCGATGAACTCGATCTGCGGATGCCACGGCTGCCCCGTATAGACGAGATAGCCGCCCGGCGGCACCGCCTGCGCGAGCCCGCGCAGCGAGCGCTCGATCAGCGCGTTCTCGCCGAACAGCTCGTAGAGGCCCGATACGATCGCGAGCGTCGGACGCGGCTCGAGCGTCGCGAGCGACGCCTCGTCGAACGCGTCGCCGCGCTCGAAGCGCGCGATCGGCTCGAGGCCGCGCTGCGCGATCAGCACGCGCCCCGCTTCGACGTTCGGCGGGCTGTAGTCGCGCAGCGTGATGCAGTCGGGCACGGCGCCGTCGCGCTCGGCCACCGACGCGATCGCGTCGAGCACGTAGCGGCCGTGCCCGGCCGCGATGTCGACGATCCGCACCGGCGCGCGGGCGCCGCGCAGCCGCGCGATCGCCGTGCCGATCAGCTCCTGCAGGTGCACCTTGCGCTGGCGGATGCCGACCCAGCCCGGCGAATCCAGATAAGTGCGGTCGATCAGCCGGCCGACGCCCATGCGCCCCTGCGCGCGGTTGCGGTACACGTAGTCGAGCGTCGAGCCCGAATCGAAGCCGAGCCGCAGCCCGAGCGCGATCCCGTCGGACAGCGCGCCGCCCGCCTTCAGCCCTGCCCGCGTAATCGCCCAGTACACGCGCGCGAGCGGATTCGGGGGCGGCTGCAACAGCGCCGCGTATTCGTCGTGGAATGCGCCGCGCCGGTCGGCATCGGCGAGCGACACGCGCGGGCCCGGCGCATCGAATTCACGCAGCACGAACGCACGCAGCGGCGCGAGCGCCTGCGCGCGGTCGCGCTCGCCGAGCGTGTCGTGATAGAAGCCCGGCAGCACGATGCGCTCCTTGCGCGCCGCGCCGAGGCGCTCGTAGAAGCGGTCCTGCGGGCCGCGATGGACGACCCAGTCGGCGCCGGAGATCAGCAGTTGCGTCGGCACGGTGATCGCAGCGGCGTCCGCGACGATCCGCTGCGCGGTGTCGTGCAGGTCGAGCAGCATGTTGACCGCGATCGGCCGCGTGATCAGCGGATCGGCCGCATAGCTCGCGATGCGCTCGGGGTCGTGCGTGAGGAATTTCGGCTTCACGTAGCTGTTCACGTAGAACAGCCCGCGCAGCTTGTGCATCAGCCGCAGGCCGGGCCGCGCGAACGGCACGTACAGCTTGATGTGGAACGCCGGCGACGCGACGACGAGACAGCGGATCGGCGGCGCGTAATCGTGCGCCCAAGTTGCCGCGAGCACCGCGCCGACGCTCTGGCCGACGACCGCCATGTCCTCGATCGCGATCCCGTGCGTGTCGCGGATGTGCTCGACGAAGGTCTGCAGGTCGCGCACCGACGCGGCTGCGCTCGGGCTGTAGCCGCGCGCGCCGGGCGAGCGGCCGTGGCCGCGCGCATCCCATGCGAAGAAAGCGAATTCGGGCAGGTCGAGCTCGTCGACGAGGTGCGCGACGCGCGCCGAATGCTCGTGGCCACGGTGCAGCAGCACGATCGCGCCGCGGCAGCGCGTGCCCGTTGCGGGCCAGTGGCGATAGAACAGCGTCTCGCCGTCGTGCGTGATGAAGTCCGCCTCGCGGGCGATGCGTGCGTTCATGCGTTTTTCTCTCGTTTCGTTATTCGAATCATTTCGGCGCCGCCCTCCGGCGCCTTGCGGGTCAACCTCCCGCTTCACCAGCCTGCTTCACCAGCCTGCTTCACCCGCCCGCTTCACCCGCCCGCTTCGCGGATGCCGGCCTGCACGCGGCGTGCGACGGTCACCATCGACAGCACGATCAGCAGCCGCCACAGCCACGCGGCGACGCCGCCCACCGACAGCCCGAGGCCGATCCACAGCGCGAACGCGCCGAGCGCGAGCGCGCGGTCGCTCTTGCCGAACGGGCCGTCGTAGCGCCGGCTCGCGCCGACGAGCGGGCCGATCAGCCCCGTGCATTCGACGATCACCGCAAGCAGTGCGAACAGCCACACGTCGGCCTGCGTAAACGCCGATACGGCAAGAAACGGCAGCACGAGCGCGACGTCCGACACGACATCGCCGAGCTCGTTCAGGTACGCGCCGAGCGTGCTCTTCTGCCCGTGCTCGCGCGCGAGCATCCCGTCGATCGCGTTGAGCGCCATCCGCGCGAACAGCCACAGCGGGATCAGCAGGAACAGCGCGCGCGCAAATACGCCGAGTCCGGCAAGCGCGCCGACGACGATCGAGCCGCCGGCCGCGAACAGCGTGACCTGGTTCGCGGTGACGCCGCGTGCGGCGAGCGAATTGGCGAGCGGCCGCAGGCGATTCTGGAATTTCGGTTTGAGTGCGTAAAGGCTCATGGGGCTCATTGGGCTCATCGTTTTATTCGCACGAATTGCGGGTCCGTTTCCGCCGCATTTGCCTCGCCGGACGAACGGCACTTCATTGTGCGGTCGTAATCGTCGCCGAGCCGGGTGCACGCGTCAAGCATGCGCGTCACGCCCGCCGGACGGGCGGCGCCCGGCAATCTGGCGTTTTTCCCGGAAACTCGCGATAATCCGCTGGCCCGAATGCAACCGGCAATCGTTTCGAAACGCATTCGCGCGCTCGTGCAATAGCGGTTAATTCCCGCCGGTTATCCCGAAACCGGCTGATTATCGCGGACCTGCGACAGGCATTCACGAATTTGAAAAAATGTAACCATGGGCCGTCCGACGCGCAACGTTCCGCGTCGGCATACCGGGATTCCGCCCGCCGCACACGTGCGGCACGGCGGGCATGCGAACAGGAGGCACGCCACCGATGAACATCCTGCATGTGTGGCAGCGCGATTTCCTGCTGACGATCGTGCGGCTCGTCGCGGGCGCGTATCCGGTCTGGCATCAGGCGCCGCCGTCCCCGACGCAGAAGATCTACTTCTCGAACCATACGAGCCACATCGACACGCTCGCAATCCTCGCCGCGCTGCCGCGCCACGTGCGCGCGGTCGTGCGGCCCGTCGCCGCGCGCGATTACTGGGACAGCAGCGACATGAAGCGCCACATCGCGCAGAAGCTGCTGAACGTCGTACTGATCGACCGCCACCGCGAATCGGGCGGTGACCCACTCGATCCCGTGCGCGATGCGCTCAAGGAAGGCCATTCGATCATCATCTTCCCCGAAGGCACGCGCGGCGCGGATGCATTGCCGCAGCCGTTCAAGAGCGGACTGTTCCATCTCGCGAACGAGTTCCCGAACGTCGCGCTCGCGCCCGTGTATCTCGAGAACCTGCAGCGCATCATGCCGAAGGGCGCGATCTGGCCGGTGCCGCTGATCTGCAAGGTGCACTTCGGCGCGAACGAGGCGCGCGGCGAGCAGGAGGACAAGGCATCGTTCCTCGCCCGCATGCGCGACGCGATCGTCGCGCTCGCGCCGCACCGCCCCGCGGGCTGAGCACGGCGCTTCCCTCCTTCATCCGGACAACGACATGCGAACACTTTTCTGGGAACTGGTCGCGGGCGTCACGGGCGTGCTGACCGTCGCGACCGTGATCGGCGCGATCCTCGGCGCGCGCAGCGGCGGCACGAGCGCGACGATCGTCAACCTGAACCAGCGCATCCGCGCGTGGTGGGCGATGATCGCAGTGATGGCGATCGCGATCGGCCTCGGCAACAACGTCACCTATCTCGTGTTCGCGGTGCTGTCGTACCTGACGCTGCGCGAGTTCATCACGCTCACGCCGACCACCGCGAGCGACCACACGACGCTGTTCATCGCGTTCTTCGTCGCGATTCCGGTGCAGTACCTGCTGCTCGGGATCAACTGGTACGGGATGTACTCGATCTTCGTGCCCGTTCACCTGTTCTTCGCGATGTCGCTCGTGTCCGCGCTGACGCAGGACACGCGCGAGTTCCTGAGCCGCAACGCGAAGATCAACTGGGCGCTGATGGTCTGCGTGTACGGGCTGAGCCACGCACCCGCGGTGCTGATTCTCGACATTCCGCACTACACGGGGCAGAACGCGCTGCTGCTGTTCTTCTTCCTCGTCGTCGTGCAGATCAGCGACGTGCTGCAGTACGTGGTCGGCAAGCTGTTCGGACGCCGCAAGATCGCGCCGCGCCTGTCGCCGTCGAAGACGATCGAGGGCTTCGTCGGCGGCGGCCTGCTCGCGACGCTGTGCGGCGCGGCGCTGTATCGCGTGACGCCGTTCAGCTTCGGCGCGGCGTTCGGCATCTCGCTCGCGATCGTGATCGCGGGCTTCGTCGGCGGGCTCGTGCTGTCGGCCGTCAAGCGCTCGCTCGGCACGAAGGACTGGGGCTCGATGATCGCGGGCCACGGCGGGATGCTCGATCGTGTCGATTCGATCTGCTTCGCGGCGCCGGTGTTCTTCCACCTCGTCCGCTATCTGTACGTGTGATGCGCGGGCGGCGCATGCCGCCTGTCAAGTTGGGGGCCCGTCAGCGGTGTTGTTGTACTGGCGCTGGGAGTCATCGACTTCTCCACCTCGGAATCGCGATAGCTTATCAGGATGGAGTGACAGATCAACGGGCGGGCGGCGGGCAGCGACCGCGCAGCACACGCCACCACGCGCGTGATCGCGCGATGCACAGTCCTGCAGGTGGCACAACGCCAAAAAGGGACGGCACGCGGGCGCGCCGCCCCGTCACCGCGCCGTCATGGCGACGGCAGCGCCGTTCACGGAAATGCCGGTATGGTCGGGTCGTGCCCTTCGACGTCCGCTTCCGGATGGTGCTTCTTGATCAGCGCCTCGATTTCGTCGACGCGATCGGTCTTCACGTCCACCATCATCAGCAGTTCGCCCTTCTCGACCGCGTTTTCGAATCGTTTGAGCCGCGTATTCGGCACGTTGACGCCGATCATCGTCGCGGTCCACGCGCCGAATGCGGCGCTGATCAGCGTGATCAGCACGACAGCGCCCGCCGCGATCTTGAGCCCCTCGGGATGGAACACCAGCGCCGCGAGCCCGATCACCATTCCCGTGAACCAGCCCACCGCGGTGCCACGCGCGAGCGCCGGCAGCAGGTCGCTGCGCTGCGCGAGCGTCGCTTGCGGAAGACTTTCGGTCTGCACGCCCGGCGCCGCCAGCACGTGGACGTGCCGCCATTCGACTCGTCGAAGCAATAATTCGTCGATGATGCGCGTCGCGCTCTTCGCATTGGGCAACAACACGTAGATTCGCCGCATTTCCCGCCCCTCCTTCCGGCACCCGCCCGCGTCCGCGACGGAGGTGTCGCGGCGCGCGCGCCAGATCATGTACAGCCTTTGGTCAATCCTTTCATATTAGTCGCTATCCCGGCAGTCGCTATCCCCGGCAACAGACGGCCGTCGCACGCTGCCGGACGCGGCCGGCCTCGCCATTCAGACCGGCCGGCTCATCGAGTCGCTCGACCAGCCGGGCTTCTGGCTCGCGCTGATCCGGCAGATCGACGCGTACGTGCCGGTCGACAGCTGGACCCGTTCTACATCGCGAACCGCGAAGCGCCGCAAAGCGGCCTGTTCCGGCTGTCCGACGTTGCGCCCGAATGCTTCCGCGATACCGACTACTACACGCGCTACTTCACGCACAACGTCGTCGAAGACGAAGTCCAGTACAACGCGCGGCTCGACGACACGCGCACGCTGTGCCTGTCGCTCGGCAGCAAGCAGCGCTTCAGCCCCGAGCAGGTCGCGCTGCTCGACCTGATGCGGCCGTGGGTGTCCGCGCTGATGCGCCAGCGCCTCGGGTTCGAACGCGAACCGGCCGAGCCCGCGCCGGCTCGCGCGGCCGGCGCCCGGGGCCGCTTCGAACTGGCGATGGCGCGGCTCGGCACGCCGCTCACCGCGCGCGAGCTCGACGTCGTCCGGCTGATTCTCAGCGGCCGCTCGAACAAGGAAGTGGCCGGCAAGCTTGCGATCTCCGCCGAAACGGTCAAGGTGCATCGTCGGAACATCTACGGAAAACTGAGCATCAACTCGCAGTCGGAGCTGTTCTCGCTGTTCCTGAAAGCACAGATCGACGCCTGACGCGCGGCGCAGACCGCACGCATGAATCGCGCCGCACCGGCGTCAGTCGACAGATCAATACCCCCGATGGGTTAACGCATCGGCGGGATGGGATTTCGAGCGGTTCGGCGCATACTAGTACAACATCCCTCAAATAAGTTTAATAATTATCGGGCTGTAAATATGGCTGCAGGAGCGTGACGATCACATCGGCCATTTCGTCGAGTGAACCCATGCCCGGCAGCGGCTCCCAACGCCCACT
>NZ_QTQP01000072.1 GCF_003854275.1 Burkholderia sp. Bp8963 | reverse complement strand
AACTGGGTCAGCGTGCGCGCCGAGAAGTCGTACAGGAACAGCTGGCTCGTGCCGTCACCGTAGGACACATAGCTGTGATAGACGAGCTTGCCCGTCAGCGCGCTCGGAAACGACGCGTTGGACTGGGCCGGAGGGTTGGAGATGCAGGCTGCGTCGGCGGCGTTGCCGCACAGGGTGAGGGCGAGGCCGGCCACAAGGCTCACGACGAGGGACTTCGATTTCACGATTAGTCATCCGTAATAATTCGGCGTATGGGTAGGCAGGATGTCCGAACGTGTCTTCGCGTGTTACGCCGATCGATGCCGCATGACCGAACGCGGCCATCGTTGCCGCGTTCGCCGGTAATCCTCGATGAACCTGACGGAAGCCTGCGGCCATGTCCTTGGCAGCCGCCAACCGAAACCTTCCGGATCTGTCTCGCTACCAGTGTGAGGTAACCGTGCGCGCGTCGATTGGGCGATTAGAGGCCGTTCGTGGCGGCATCTCGCCGTATCGGCTCGCAAGCGGTAAATACTGCCGAAAAATGTTGCGCGACGACCGGTCTCGCCGTGGCGTCCGACGGTGATCGGAGCCGACGCTCGGCCGTGGAAGGAAAAAAGGGGGGAGGAGAGACCGGCAGGCTGCGCGCGCAACGAACACGCGCGCAGCCTGCCCGGCGCGGGCAGCGCATGACCTGCGCCGCCCGGCCGTGACGGAAGACGGCTTACTTGTCGCCGTCGTCCTTGATTTGCGGCAGCGCCGACGATTCGCCCGGCGTCAGCAGCCCGACTTGCGTGTACACGCGCAGCTTGTCGCGCGTATCGGTGATGTCGAGGTTGCGCATCGTGAGCTGGCCGATCCGGTCGCGCGGCGAGAACGTCGAGGCGACCTTCTCCATCGACAGGCGTTCCGGCTGGTACGTGAGGTTCGGCGACTTCGTGCTCAGGATCGAGTAGTCGTTGCCACGGCGCAGTTCGATCTTCACTTCGCCGGTGATCGCGCGCGCGACCCAGCGTTGCGCCGTTTCGCGCAGCATGATCGCCTGCGGATCGAACCAGCGGCCCTGGTACAGCAGGCGGCCGAGGCGGCGGCCGTTCTCGCGGTACTGCTCGATCGTGTCCTCGTTGTGGATGCCGGTGACGAGACGCTCGTACGCGATGTACAGCAGCGCGAGGCCCGGGGCTTCGTAGATGCCGCGGCTCTTCGCCTCGATGATGCGGTTCTCGATCTGGTCGCTCATGCCGAGGCCGTGGCGGCCGCCGATGCGGTTCGCCTCGAGCAGCAGCTCGACCTGATCCTTGAACTCGACGCCGTTCAGCGCGACCGGCTGGCCGGCCTCGAAGCGCACCGTCACTTCTTCCGCGTCGATCTTCACGTCGTCGCGCCAGAACGCGACGCCCATGATCGGGTTCACGATCTTGATGCCGCTCTCGAGGCTTTCCAGATCCTTCGCCTCGTGCGTCGCGCCGAGCAGGTTCGAATCGGTCGAATACGCCTTCTCGGCCGACATCTTGTACGCGAAGCCCGACTGGCGCATGAATTCGGACATTTCCGAGCGGCCGCCGAGTTCGTCGATGAACGTCTGGTCGAGCCACGGCTTGTAGATCTTCAGGTCCGGGTTCACGAGCAGGCCGTAGCGGTAGAAGCGCTCGATGTCGTTGCCCTTGTACGTGCTGCCGTCGCCCCAGATGTTGACGCCGTCTTCCTTCATCGCGGCGACCAGCATCGTGCCCGTGACGGCGCGGCCGATCGGCGTCGTGTTGAAGTACGTGACGCCGGCCGTCGTGATGTGGAACGCGCCGCTCTGCAGCGCCGCGATGCCTTCGGCCACGAGCTGCGCGCGGCAGTCGATCAGGCGCGCGCCCGCTGCGCCGTATTCCATCGCGCGCTTCGGGATCGAATCGTAGTCGTCTTCGTCGGGCTGGCCGAGGTTCGCCGTGTATGCGTACGGGACGGCGCCCTTGAGTTTCATCCAGTGCAGCGCGGCGCTGGTGTCCAGGCCGCCGGAGAAGGCGATACCAACCTTCTGGCCGGTCGGGAGGCTTTCGAGAATCGTGCTCATAGGAATTACCGTGGATTGAAGTCCGGGAGGGATCGTATTTCGCGGAATATGCGAGTATCGGCTGTCCGGGAAGTTGGGGCAAGGGTTGATTTCGGCCCGGCGGCCGCGTGCCGGGCCGCCGGGCGGGCTTGCGGGCTGGTTGGCGAGCGCAGGCGGCGGCCGGTTTTCAGGGGGCGGATCGATGGCGTCATGAAATTGAAAGCTTCGCGCCGGCGAATATATCTAGACGGACACGACTTTCCCGACTCGCCAAAGAGTCGCCCACATCGCGCCAACATCGACCGCACCAAACAGGTGCGCCTGCGTACCCCGACCCTCAAATATTCCACGACCGCGCGGATTCCAGCAGCCGCTCGCGCAACTGATCGACTTCGCCGGCGAGTTTCGCCGAAATCGACACATACCCCGACAGCTGCGCCGGCGGCGCGTGCTGCGGCACATCCTGACGCCGCCGCGTTCCACTGAGCCGGCTCGGCGTGCCGAACTTCAGCGCACGGCTCGCGCCGACGAGCGTGTCGCGGATGTTCCGGTGCGTGGCCTTCATCGCGACGCGCAGGTATTCGCGGGCGGCCGTGTCGTCGCGGGCCGGCAGCACGCTCGCGAGGATTTCGAGGTAGCTGATGCACAGCCGCAGGCTGCGCTGGATCGCCTCGAGTTGCGCCATCGAGATCTCGCGTTCCTTCGACACGGACGGCATCAGCGAACGCAATTGCACGAGCAGCGCACTCAGCGCGGCCATGTCCTTCAGGTGCGCGTCGTCGCTGACATGGCGGTCGCCGGCGATCCGCGCGTGCACGGCGGCGCAGCCGCGCAGCGCGTCGGCGAGCTTGTAGCGCCACGAATAGGTTGCGTACAGCGGCAGCGCGAACGAGAACGCGAGTGCGATCGCGATGCCGGTCAGCACGTCCACCGCGCGCCACAGCCCGTCGACGATCTCGTTGTCGCCATGCCCGGCGACGATCACCATCGTGATCGCCGACAGCAGCGCGATATAGCCGGCCTTGCCGATCGCGTGATACGCGCAGACCCCGCACGCGATCGCCATCACCGCGTAGATCGCGAGCGGCGCGTGCACGGCCGAGTGCAGCAGGATCAGCAGCAGCCCGGCGAGCGCGCCGATCGACGTGCCGAGCGCGCGCTCGGCCGCCTTCTTGCGGATGTTGCCGTGATGCTGGAGGCCGCCGACGACGATCAGCACGGTGATCGTCGACCATTCGCCGTGCGGCATCCGCAGGCCGGTCGACAGGCCGATCGACACGAGGATCGCGAGCGACACGCGCGCAGCGTGAATCAGTTTTGCGTGACGGTAGCGGCGATACGGGTCGAGCAGCGGGCGCAGCGCGCTACGGACGACGGTCGGCAGCCGGGTGTGGAGCGAGGCGGTCATGACGGAAAGCGGGTGACGGGAAAGCGCGCCGGCGGCGATTCGGCCGGCGGCGCATCGCGGCTGCGATCAGACGTAACGCTAGCGGAACGTGCGCGGGCTGTCCACGGTGCACGCACGACGGGCGGCCGGCGCGGCGGCCACGCCGTCATGCGGTTGCGCGCTCACACTTCGGCCTGGCACCGCCCAGCCTCGCACACCCGGTTGCGGCCGCCGGATTTTGCACGATAGAGCGCCTCGTCGGCGAGCTTCAGCAGCGTTTCGGCGCTCTTCGCGCGGTGGTCGGCGGAGGTCGCCGCGCCGATGCTGGCCGTCACGCACCCGTACGGGCTCTGCACATGCTCGATTTCGAGCCCGGAGATCGCCCGCCGGATCGCCTCGGCGACGACCGCCGCGCCGCGCGCGTCGGTGTCGGGCAGCGTGACGACGAATTCCTCGCCGCCGTAGCGCGCGATGTGGTCGCCCTGGCGGCGCAGGCAGCGCGACGCGGTTTGCGCGACCTCGCGCAGCACGTCGTCGCCGGCCTGATGGCCGTAGTAGTCGTTGAACGCCTTGAAATGATCGACGTCGACGAACAGCACGGACAGCGGCCGGCCGCTGCGGTTCGCGCGCCGGACTTCCTTCGTGAGCACCGCGTCGAACTTGCCGCGGTTGTCGAGGCCCGTCAGCGCATCGGTGTGCGCGAGACGGTACAGCTTCGACTCGGCGACCTGCCGGCGCCTCAGCTCGCGCGACAGCAGCAGCGACGCGCCGACGATGAACACGCTGAACAGGCCGACCAGGACGATCACCCAGACTGCGCGGTCGCGCCACGACGCATAGATGTCGCTCTCGGCGGGCGCGACGTTGACGATCAGCGGCAGGCCGCTCAGGTGCCGATAGACGAAGATACGGCGCACGCCGTCGATCGATGCCATGCCGGCCAGCACGCCTTCACGGTGCTTCATCGCGCGGATGAACAGCGGCGCGTCGTGCAGGTCGAGGCCGACGATCGCCGGATCGAACGGCAGGCGGCACACGAGCGCGCCGTTGTCCTCGATGATCGCGGCCGTCCCGTGCTGGCCGACCGCGATGCCGTCGAGCAGCGCGCGGAAGTAGTCGATGCTCAGCGTGCCGACGACGATGCCGCCGAACGAGCCGTCCGGCCGGGTGATCCGGCGGCTGAGCGCGATCGTCAGCGCGCCGCCGCGCAGCCGGGACGCATACGGCCGGCTGATGAAAAGGCCCTGCGCGCGGCCGTCGCGATGCGCGGTGAAATAATCGCGGTCGGCGAAATTGCCGCGCCGCGCGGGCATCGCACGGGAATCGATGACGATATTGCCATTGGCATCCATCACGAAAATCGAGCCGAGATAGGCGCCGGTCGCCGCGCGGTCGAACAGCATCCGGTGGCGCAAATGCTCGGGCAGCGCATTGAGTTCCGGATCGTTGACGCCGTCGACGACGTTTTGAAGGGACAAATCATACAGCTCGATATTCCGCGAGATGTCGCGCTCGATCAGCAGCATCAGGTTCCGTGCATTTTCGACGGCATGGCCGTATGCGTCGCGATGGGCCTCGATTAATACCGACGCGCACAAACTCCAGCTGAACAGCACGAGCAGAAAGCCCGCGACGATGACGCCACGGGGCGACAGAATCCGCACGACCGTCGACGAAGTATGGCGGCGCAACGTATCCAGCAGCGGGAATGGCTTCATCCTTGTAGGGGGAGGGAGCGGCGGAAATGCGTTCCTGATGACGGTTCCGCACGGTAATTATTTCAAAACAATACGTATTATCTCGCGAATTTTAACGGCCTGACTACTTCGTCAAACCGGTTGTGAATTTAAAACAGATCCGACCCGTTACGCAACGTTACCAAATCACGCGGACGCAATTTGCTTTGTAACAATCTTACGATCCGCTTCACTCCGTCTGATTATTGCAGGCGATTTTGACCGATTTTCGCGATTAATCGGCCTTTGTCGGTTCCGGACAGGATCGCGGCCGCCCGGCGGGTGCCCGCGGAAAAGGCCGCGTTTCCGCACGTGCGCCGCGCGAGGCCCGCACTGTGCGCCGGCGCATCCAACCCGTTGATTCTGCAAAGGCTGCGCGCCGCGCCGGACGCCTTCGCGTGCGCTGTCTTGCGGGCGAATCAGGTAGAATCCGCGCTTCGCCGCAGGCGCCCGGCACGCGACGTGCCCGGAGCCGCCTCGAATGCAGGTCCGGGCGCGCATCGCGCCCCGATTTCGCGCGGACGCCGGCTCAACATGCTGCCGGCCCGCCCAACGTTCGTCTCGTCTTTCTCGTCTTCGATGTCCGCACTTCCGAATTCCGACCGGCCCGGTTCGTCCGGCAATCCACCCAAGCTCCATCGCGCGCTGAAGGCGCGCCACCTGACGATGATCGCGATCGGCGGCTCGATCGGCACCGGCCTGTTCGTCGCGTCCGGCGCGTCGATTTCGCAGGCCGGCCCCGGCGGCGCGATGGTCGCGTACATGCTGATCGGCCTGATGGTCTACTTCCTGATGACGAGCCTTGGCGAGATGGCGGCATTCATGCCGGTGTCGGGCTCGTTCGCGACCTACGGTGCGAAATACGTCGACGAAGGCTTCGGCTTCGCGCTCGGCTGGAACTACTGGTACAACTGGGCGGTGACGATCGCGGTCGAACTGGTCGCCGCGCAGCTCGTGATGCACTACTGGTTTCCGAACGTGCCGGGCGTCTGGTGGAGCGCGGCGTTCCTTGGCGTGATGTTCCTGCTCAACGCACTCACGGTGCGCGGGTTCGGCGAGGCCGAATACTGGTTCGCGCTGATCAAGGTCGTCACCGTGATCGCGTTCATCGGCGTCGGCCTGCTGATGATCTTCGGCATTCTGAAGGGCGCGCCGAGCAACGGCTGGGGCAACCTGACGATCGGCGACGCGCCGTTCGCGGGCGGCCTGCCGGCGATGATGGGCGTTGCGATGATCGCGGGCTTCTCGTTCCAGGGCACCGAGCTGATCGGTGTCGCGGCCGGCGAATCGGAAAACCCGCGCACGACGATTCCGCGCGCAGTGCGCCAGGTGTTCTGGCGGATCCTGCTGTTCTACGTGCTCGCGATCTTCGTGATCGGCGTGCTGGTTCCGTATACCGACCCGAACCTGCTGAAGAGCGACGTGACCGACATCGGCGTGAGCCCGTTCACGCTCGTGTTCCGCCACGCGGGCCTTGCCTTTGCGGCCGGCGTGATGAACGCGGTGATCCTGACCGCCGTGCTGTCGGCCGGCAACTCGGGCATGTACGCGTCGACGCGGATGCTGTACAACCTCGCGACCGAAGGCCGCGCGCCGAAGCTGTTCGCGAAGCTGTCGCCGGGCGGCGTGCCGCGCAATGCGCTGTATGCGACGACCGCGGTCGGCGCGCTGTGCTTCCTGACGTCGCTCTACGGTGACAAGACGGTCTACATGTGGCTGCTGAACACGTCTGGGATGACGGGCTTCATCGCGTGGCTCGGCATCGCGGTCAGCCATTACCGGTTCCGCAAGGGCTACGTCGCGCAGGGCCATACGCTCGACCAGCTCCCGTACGAGTCGAAATGGTTCCCGTTCGGCCCGCTGTTCGCGTTCGTGCTGTGTGTCGTGATCGCGCTCGGCCAGGACTATCAGGCGTTCCTCGCGAACAAGATCGACTGGATCGGCGTGCTCGCGACCTACGTCGGCATCCCGCTGTTCTTCGTGGTGTGGGCTGGCTACCGGATCGTGAAAAAGTGCCGGTTCGTCCGCTACGACGAGATGGAGATCGCGCCGTGGGTGGCCGCGAGCCGGGACGCGCAGCACGGGACGAAGGTTCAGCCTGTGTCGACGCCGGAAAACGTCGCGTGACGGGTGCGGCGCACGGGCGCCGCATACGAGCGACGAAACGGGAAGCCTTGCGCTGATGGACTTCCAAGGCGGGACACGGCTGATAGCAGGGCGGAGACCAGGATCTCCGCCTTTTTTATGCCTGTCGGTCGAAAAATCTAACAAAAGTACCAGATTTCGTGCGCGTTGATTTGTGCACCAGGCAATCTGCTCAAGTATCGCAATCGTCTGCTGCCATGCCTTCCGTCGACTGCCCGTCTGAGAGCAAACATCCCGCTTGCGAAGAAGCTCCGCCACGCCGGTTGACGTTTTTTTGTATAAAAATCAATGGCATGCGAGCACTATAAAGTTAGTGTACTGAGAAGTACGCTAACTTTAAGGCGTTGGCCCGAATTGGATGAGACGGCACGTTCACACCCTGCAACCGATGTTGGTGGACACGAGTCGACTCGGATTTGCCGTTTAAATTCAACTGGTTGCAATGATTTCGCAGTTAGCGTACAGTTTAGTACGCTAACTTATCGAGGGTAGTATGGCGGATTGGCGTTTTTATGGACGACGCAGCACGTTGGACCAATTGCGCGGACTACTCAAGCAGCCTCGATGGTTCTTCTGCCGGATTCAGGGCCGGAGGCGCATTGGCAAGACGACGCTGTTGCGTGAACTGGCGCGCGACGAGGAAGCGCTTGCCGAGCGTCTCTTCTACGTGCAAATTCCAGACTCTGACCAGGCAGACGTTTCTAGCCAGTTCCGGCGCGCGTTGCAAGACAGTCTCTCGAATACGGTCCAGGCACTGGCAAATGACGTGCACGACTTCGCGTCAATGGCACGCGCAATAGCCACGATGAACCGCGCCGGCATCATCGTGGTTCTGGACGAATTCCAGTATTTCACTTCTCCGCAGCTTGCCGCGTTCAACTCGTTCCTGCAGGCCGAGGTAGACGTCCTGCGCGAATCGAAAAGCGGCGGCCTCTTCGTGCTGGGGTCATTGCAATCCGAGATGAGCGCTCTGCTCGACGACCGGGCGGCTCCGCTGTACGGCAGACTGACCCACTCCTTTCGCCTCGACCACTGGGATTTCGAAGACCTGCTTACCGTGTACAGCGACCATGGCCTGGAAGACTCGTACCAGTGGCTCCTCTTGTGGGCCTACTTCGAGGGCGTACCGAAGTTTTACAGAGATGCCTACGGACAAGGGCTTTTCGATGTTTCGCCTGACCAGCTGCGCAACGAGCTTCTTGTCCGCCTGTTCCTGAGCGAAGGCAGCCCGCTTTCGGAAGAAGCGGACACTTCGTTCCTGCGCGAGATGAAAGGGCAATTGCTCTCCATCCTGCACTTCGTGGCGGACCACCCGGGCACCGGCCACAATGAACTCGTAGCAAGCATGCAGTCACCGACCGACACGGGCCGTTCATTGGGCGCACAGCTCAAGAAGCTGGTCGACAACTACGGGATGATTGACCGGCGCCACCCTGTATTCTCGGACAGTCGCAGCCGCAACGCCCGATACTACGTGACGGATAATTTCTTGCAGGCGTGGATTGCGGTTGTCCGGCCCGCGCGGGATGCGGCACGAATGCAACTTCGCGAGCGGGTGCTGGAAAAGGCAAAACCACGTAGCGAAACGCTCGAGGGTTTTGCGTTTGAGAAGCTCATCCGGCAGTTGCACGTCGAGTGTTCAAGAAAGGGCAAGGGCGACTTTCCCATCACATCTATAGAGGTCGGCTTCTGGAACCGTGCTCGTTCAGTCGACCGACTCATCGAGCTTGACGTCGTGGCATTGAACAGCGACGACAAGCGTGTGCGTTTCGGCTCCTGCAAACGAAGCGCCAGTGCGCACGATAACGGGGCGCTGGCCGCCTTCGAGCATCACATAGCGGGATTCATGTCCACAGCGGAGGGCCGTAAGCTCACCGGCTGGGAAGTCGAAAAGGTGCTATTTTCGCCAACATTTTCCAAGCAAGAGACACCCGGTCTCGAGAAAGCCGGATACCGCTGTCTTGATCTGAACGCCTACGCGCAGCTCTTCTGAGCGGCTTCCCTGAGCGACGTCTGTTTTTTTTCTCCGATGCCTTTCGGCACGGGGTCAAAGCCGGTTATATTTCCCGACCCACCCGGGCTGCGGGCCGGTCGGCGCGGTCCGCGCCGCCACGGGCCAAACCGGCCACCGGTGCGCACGCAGCGCACCGGACAGCCGGCGCCCGGTGTTTCAATCGCCCCGCCGGGACCGGCACGGCGCGCGGGGCGCGCAACCGAGAGGAATTCATGAGCGCATCACCTGCCGAGCGGACGGCCGAGCCCGTCTCCATCGTGCGAATCGAAGCCGCGATCAATGCGTGGCGCGAAGTGTATCCGCCGGCCCCGGACGGCGAGGACGGCTACGCGCTCGATGCCGGCAGCAACTGTCTCGCCGAACTCTACGGCGCGATGATCTGCTATCGGCAGACGAGCGTGCCGCTCGACGTGCTGAGCGCCGGCCAGCGCGACGCACTGTTCGCGACCGAGGCGTAACGCCGCGCCGACACGCGGGGGCGATGAAACGGGAAGCCGGCCGCTTCCCGTTTTTCTTGTGTGCACGCGCCAGCCGGCATGGCCGGGATTCAAGTCCGCGCCGATTCTGCCGACAATTCGCGCATCACGACAACGGAGATTCTGCATGGATTCGAACAAGCGGCGGGCAGCGCGGCTCGCGTCGCTGGCGGTCACAGTAGCGGCAAGCACGGCGCTCGCGCTCGCGGGATGCGCACCGGCGGTACCGGTGCAGGACGCGCATCTCGTTGCATCGGCAAGCACCACGCCGGTCAAGGTCGTCAGGCAGGGTGCGACGGTGCGGCTGTCGACTGGCTACACGAGCGTGATTGCGGCGGGCTCGCAGTGGCGCGACGTCGGGTCGCTGCCTCAAGGCCGCGTGTTTCGGGCCGTAAACACGGTGTTCGCCATCGAGGGGCGCCAGGTGCACGAGGCTTACCTGGTGTTGAGCGGCGATGCGCTGGTTGGTTTCTACCTGCCTGGAGAGACGCACTTCTCTCCGCTCGATCCACCCGTACCACTTCAACTGGGAGACCATCAATGATCAAAATGTGTCGTGCGCTGCTGCTGGCCGGCGGTGTAGCGTTGCTCGCGAGCGGTTGCGCGTCCGGGCCGCAGTACAAGGAAATGGCGTCGTCGATTCCGACGCTGGCATCGGACCATGGCCGGATCTACTTCTTCCGTTCCGGCTCCATGTTCGGCGCCGGACTGCAACCGGAGATCAAGCTGAACGGGCAGGTGGTCGGGAAGTCGAAGCCGGGCGGTTTCTTCTATGTCGATGAGCCGGCGGGCCAGTACACGGTGTCGACCGCGACCGAAACGGAAAAGACGGTGTCGTTCGCGCTGGATGGGGGCGAGACGAAGTACGTGCGCACGTCCGTGGCGCTCGGCGTGCTCGTCGGCCGTGTCGTGCCGTCGCTCGAGGATTCGGGCACCGCGATGACCGCGATCAGCGAACTGAAGTATGCGCCCGCCGATTCGCAGGCTGCACAATCGGCAGACAGCAAGCTGAAGTAATGCTGAAGTAATGTTGAAGTAATGCCAAATGGCCGCGCGCCCGGCGCGCGGCCGTGCCGCGTACGGACCTGTCGCCGGGCAGCCGTACGCGTGCGCCGGTCGATGCCGCCCGTCGAAGGCGGCATGCGCGGCGCTCAGGGGCACCCCTGTCGCCCCGTCATCCCTGATCCCCACCCCCCACTGGCAGCACCGACCCCGTGATATACGACGCGTCGTCCGACGCGAGGAACAGGATCGCACCGACCTGCTCGTCGATCGTGCCGTAACGATGCATCGGGCTCGACGCGATCGTCTGGTCGACGATGGCCTGGTACCACTGCGCTTCCTGTTCGCTCTGCCGTTCGGTATTGCGCGGCACGATGCGCGGCGGCGCTTCGGTGCCGCCGGTCGCGACCGCGTTCACGCGAATCCCGTGATGCGCCTGCTCGAACGCGAGGCTCGCGGTCAGCGCGTTGACGCCGCCTTTCGCGGCCGCGTACGGAATCCGGTGGATGCTGCGCGTCGCGATCGACGACACGTTGACGATCGCGCCGCGCCCGCGCGCGATCATGCCCGGCAGCACCGCGTGGCAGCACCACAGCGTCGGAAACAGCGAGCGGCGGATCTCGGCCTCGATCTGGCGGGTTTCGTAGGCGTCGAACGGCTTCGCCCAGATCGTGCCGCCGACGTTGTTGATCAGCACGTCGATCCGTCCGAAGGCGTCGAGCGCGGCCTGCGTCATCTGCGCGGCGCCGTCGGCGGTTTCCAGATCGGCGAGCACCGCGATCGCGCGGCCGCCTTCCTGCTCGATTTCGGCAGCGACGTCGCGCACGGTCGGCGCGCGGTCGACGAGCACGAGCGTCGCGCCTTCCTGCGCGGCGCGCAGCGCGACGCCGCGGCCGATTCCCTGTCCGGCGCCGGTGACGACGACGATTTTGTCCGCGAAGCGGTTCGGATGGCGCGTGTTCATGCGGCGTTGCTCGACGAGAATTTTTCGAAATACAGGTTGGCCGGCGTGACGCCGCATTCGCGCAACCACGTCTGCACCGCATCGACCATCGGCACGGGGCCGCACAGATAGATGTCGACGTCGCCGTCGTTGAGCCACGCCGGATCGACGTGCGCGGTCACGTAGCCCTTGCGCGGATGCGTGCTGCCGGCGTCGGCGACGCAGGTCCGGTATTCGAAACCCGGCAGGCGGCGCGTGACGTCGTCGAGCTGGTCGAGCGCGACGAGATCGGCGTCGTTTGTTACGCCGTACACCATCCGCACGGCCTGGCCGTTCGTGCGCGCTGCGCAGACGTCGAGCATCGACAGGAACGGCGCGATGCCGGTGCCGCCCGCGAGGAACAGCGCGGGCCGCGCGGCGTCGCGCAGGTAGAAGCTGCCGTGCGGCCCGGAGAACGCGATCCGCTGGCCCGGCGCGGCGTCCTGCGCGAGATAGCCGCTCATCCTGCCGCCCGGCACGTTGCGCACGATGAACGACACGCGCGGCGTGCCCGGCTGCGAACTGAACGAATACGAGCGCGACGAGGTCGTGCCGGGGATCTCGACGTTCACGTATTGCCCGGCGAGGAAGCCGAGCTGGTCGGGTGCGTCGAGGTCGATCGCGAAGTGGAGCGTCGAGTCCGACAGCTGCTCGACCGCCGCGAGCGTGCCTTCGTGACGCGCGGCGCCCGTCTTGCACGCAGTCGACGACGCCGGCACTCGGATCACGCAGTCGCCGCGCGGGCGCGTCTGGCACGCAAGCACGTAGCGCTGCGACGCTTCGTCGGCGGTGAGCGCGTCTTCGATGTAGCTCGATTCGGGCAGCTCGTAGTTGCCCGACTCGCAGTGGCAGCGGCAGGTGCCGCATGCGCCGTCGCGGCAGTCGAGCGGGATGTTGATCTGCTGGCGGTATGCGGCGTCGGACAGCTTTTCGCCGTCGCGGCACGCGATGAAGCGGGTCACGCCGTCTTCGAATTGCAGGGCGATGGTGTGTTCCATGGCTGTCTCCTCGCTAGATGTGATAGACGTCGATCACCTGATTGATGTAGTCGTTCTTCAGTACGACATACTTGTTCAGGATCTGCGGCGCGGTGCCGTTGAAATCGATCACGTAGCGCGACATGCCGAAGTACGTCGACACGGTCTTGTAGCGAAAGCTCAGCGTGTGCCAGTTGAAGCGCACCGTGCAGACGCCGTCTTCGTGCTGCTCCAGCTCGACGTTCGCGATGTTGTGGCTCGTGCGCGTGTCGGGCATCGTCGCGCTCGAGCGCTCGGTCTTGATGCGGAACACGCGATCCTCGAGCCCTTGCCGGTTCGGATAGAAGATCAGCGAGATCTCGCGCTGCGGATCGGTGACGAGCGTGTCGTCGTCGTCCCACGACGGCATCCAGAACTGCGCGTCCGGGTGGTAGCAGGCAAGCCAGTCGTCCCACTGCTCGTCGTCGAGCAGGCGGCTTTCGCGGTACAGGAACGCCTGGATGTCGGCGATCGAAATCGTGTTCATGCGTGGCTCCGTTCGGCTTCGATGGCCTTCTTCATCGTTTCGGCCCAGTAGCGGTGCTGCACCGTGTAGAGCCCTTCGTCTTCCGTCTTCACGCCGCTCATCACCGGGTTCAGGCCGATCGTGCGCGCGGCGTCGTCCGGGCCGTCGATCCAGTGCGTCGAGCCGCGGCACATGTCGTTCCACTCGACCGCGATGCCCGCGTAGCCCTGCTGGCACGCGCGGAATTCCTCGAGGTCGTCGGGCGTCGCCATCCCGCTCACGTTGAAGAAATCCTCGTACTGGCGGATGCGGCGTGCGCGCGCATCGGTGTCCTCGCCCTTCGGCGCGATGCAGTAGATCGTCACTTCGGTGCGGTTCACCGACAGCGGACGCAGCACGCGGATCTGCGAGCCGAACTGGTCCATCAGGTACACGTTCGGATACAGGCACAGGTTCCGCGAGTTCTGGATCATCCAGTCCGCGTTCGCGCTGCCGCAGCGTGCGGCGAATTCGTCGCGGCGGCTGAAGTTCGGGCGGTCTTGCGGATTCGCCCAACGCGTCCACAGCAGCATGTGGCCGCGTTCGAACGCATAGAAGCCGCCGCCCTGGCGGCCCCAGCTGCCGGCGTCCATCGCGCGGATCTTGTCCTCGCGTTCGTTCTGCTCCTTGCGGTGGTTCGTCGTCGCCGCGTAGTTCCAGTGCACGGCCGACACGTGATAGCCGTCCGCGCCGTTCTCGGCGGTCAGCTTCCAGTTGCCTTCATACGTGTACGTCGATGCGCCGCGCAGCACTTCGAGGCCGTCGGCGGACTGATCGACGATCATGTCGATGATCCGCGCCGCTTCGCCGAGGTGTTCCTGCAACGGCGGCACGTCGGGATTCAGGCTGCCGAACAGGAAGCCGCGATAGCTTTCGAAGCGCGCGACCTTCTTCAGGTCGTGCGAGCCTTCCTTGTTGAAGCACTCCGGATAGCCGGCCTCCTCCGGGTCCTTCACTTTCAGCAGCTTGCCGCTGTTGTTGAAGGTCCAGCCGTGGAACGGGCACGTATACGTCGCCTTGTTGCCGCGCTTGTGGCGGCACAGCATCGCGCCGCGGTGCGTGCACGCGTTGACGAACGCGTTCAGCTCGCCCTGGCGGTTGCGCGCGATGAACACCGGCTGGCGGCCCATGTACGTCGTGTAGTAATCGTTGACGTTCGGAATCTGGCTCTTGTGCGCGAGGTAGATCCAGTTGCCTTCGAAGATATGCTTCATCTCCAGCTCGAACAGCGCCTCGTCGGTGAACGCGCTGCGATGCAGGCGATAGTCGCCGCTAGCCTTGTCTTCGACGAGGAAGTCGTCGAGCGAACTGACGGTCGGCGCGCGGTCCGGATAGATCGGGATCATCGGGTGTCTCCAGTGTCTTGAATCGAATCAGGCCGCCGCGCGGATGCGCGCCACTTCAACGTCCGGCGCCGCGGCATGCTCGCCGTTCAGCCGGAAATCGAAATCGATCGATGCGAACGGCCGGTCGACGCCGTGGCGGTCGAGTTCCGCGGCGGCGCTCACGCGTTCGATTGCCGGCACGAGGCCTTCGCGGCTCGCGAACGCGAAGTCGTCCCACAGGTACGCGTCGCCGTCGATGTTGATCTGCGTGGTCAGCTTGCGATGGCCCGGCGCGGACACGAAGAAGTGGATGTGCGCGGGGCGGCGGCCGTGACGGCCGAGCCGATCGAGCAGGCGCTGCGTGGTGCCGTCGGGCGGGCAGCCGTAGCCGACCGGCACGATGCTGCGGAACCGGTAGCGGCCGTGCGCGTCGGTCACGATCGTGCGGCGCAGGTTGAATGCGCTTTGCGTCTTGTCGAAGAACGAGTAGTTGCCGTGCAGGTTCGCGTGCCACACCTCGACGGACGCGCCCGCAAGCGGTGCGCCGTTCTCGCCGTACACCGTGCCCTGCGTGAACAGCACGTCGCCGTCGGCTTCGTCCGTGCCGTCGTCGAGGCGCGCGAAGCCGATCGACGCCGGCGCGCCGGCCACGTACAGCGGGCCTTCGATCGTGCGCGGCGTCGCGCCCGTCAGGCCGGCCTTCGCGTCGGCTTCGTCCAGCCGGATGTCGAGAAAGCGTTCGAGGCCGAGGCCCGCGGCGAGGAGGCCGAGCTCCTGCGTCGCGCCCGCCTCGGACAGGTATTCGATGCCTTTCCAGACTTCGGACGGCGTCAGGTCGAGATCCTCGATCGCCTTGAACAGGTCGCTCGTCAGGCGAACGACGACCTGCCGGATGCGGGGATCGGCTTCGCCGTGCGCGGCGCCGACGATGAACCCTTCGACGAGGGCTTCGATGTCACTGTGGGTCACTGTCTTCTCCTGACTCTGGTGGGCGGCGATCCGGCGGGATTCGCACATTTCCTCTGACTTTTCCTCTGGCTTGCGCGGCTTCGGACCGGTTGGAGTGTTAATGCTCCGAAGGTATAGTTGTGGGGTTCCGAGCGGGCAGTTGAAGGATAGTTGCGCGTGAAATACGTCGTCCAACACTGATTTAGTATCAGTTCCATATCCAGGAGGTATTGAAATGGAGCTGCGGCACCTTCGTTACTTCGTCGCGGTCGCCGACGAGCGGAATTTCACGCGTGCGGCGGAGCGGTTGCACATCGCGCAACCGCCGCTGAGCCGCCAGATCCAGCAGCTCGAGGAGGCACTCGGCGTGCTGCTGTTCGAGCGCAACGCGCGGCCGCTGAAGCTGACCGACGCGGGGCGGTTCTTCTATTCGCACGCGGTGCAGTTGCTGGCGCAGACGGCCGAGCTGGAGTCGATGACGAAGCGGATCGGCAAGATCGAACGGAGCATGTCGATCGGCTTCGTCGGCTCGACGCTGTACGGGATGCTGCCGAAGATCATCCGGCGCTTTCGGGACGAGTACCCGGCCGTCGAGCTGAGCCTGCACGAGATGTCGACGATGGATCAGATCAAGGCGCTGAAGGAAGGGCGGATCGATGTCGGGTTCGGGCGCATCCGTCACGAGGATCCGAGCGTGCGGCGCGTCGTGTTGCGCGAGGAGCGCATGATCGTCGCGCTGCCGCTCGGCCATCCGCTCGAGCACGCGAAGGAGGTGCTGTCGCTGCACGACCTCGTCAACGACACGCTGATCATCTTTCCGAAGGCGCCCCGGCCGAGCTATGCGGACCAGGTGCTCGCCGCGTTCCACGACCGCGCACTGAAGCCGCGGCGCATCTACGAGACGCGCGAGCTGCAGATCGCGCTCGGCCTCGTGGCGATGGGCGAGGGCGTGTCGGTCGTGCCGCACAGCGTGTACGGGCTGAAGCGCGATGACGTCAGCTATAAGGCGCTCGACGATCCGAACCTCGTGTCGCCGATCATCATGAGCATGCGGATGCTCGACGAATCGGAAGACATCCGCGCGATGCAGGCGCTAATCTACCGGCTCTACGACGAAGCGAAGATGGACTATCTGCCGCCGCAGCAGGAGTGACTCGCCGCGCCAACATGGCCGGCAACCTGCCGGGCCGCATGACCGCGGCCTCTTTCAAACACACGACACACGGATATGACCGATACGTTCACCGAGGAGACCTGGATCGAGACGCCGCAAGGGCGTCTCTTTGCGAAACGCTGGCGCGGCGCGCCGGCAGCCGACGCGGCCGCGTGCCCGATCGTGCTGCTGCACGATTCGCTCGGCAGCGTCGCGCTGTGGCGAGACTTTCCGGAGCAGCTTGCGCAGGCGACGCGCCGCGACGTGATCGCGTACGACCGGCTCGGCTTCGGCCAGTCCGATCCACACCCTGGGCAACTGTTGCCGGCGTTCGTGCGCGACGAGGCGGACCATGCGTTCCGCGCGCTGCGCGAGCAGCTCGGCTTCGAGTCGTTTGTCGCATTCGGTCACAGCGTCGGCGGCGGAATGGCGGTGGGGTGCGCGGCCGCGCACGCCGATCGATGCCGCGCGCTCGTGACGGTGGCCGCGCAGGCGTTCGTCGAGGAGCGCACGCTGGCCGGCATTCGCGATGCCGAACGCCAGTTCGCGGAGCCCGGTCAGCTCGACCGTCTCGCGCGGTATCACGGCGACAAGGCGGAATGGGTGCTGCGCGCGTGGGTCGATACGTGGCTGTCGCCGGCGTTTCGCGACTGGAGCCTCGACGACGTGTTGCCGCAGGTGCGCTGTCCGACGCTCGCGATCCACGGTTCGCAGGACGAATACGGCTCGTCCGTCCACCCGGACCGCATCGCGTCGCGCGTCGCCGGAGCGTCGTCCGTCGTGATGCTGAAGGAATGCGGACACACGCCGCACCGCGAGCGGACGGCCGATGTGCTGACGGCGGTCGGCGAGTTCCTGCACCGCTCGGGCGCTTGAGCGCCCGGTTCGGCGGCGAGGAAGGGTTGATCAGAACGCGAGCTGAATCGCGAGATCGATCGCGAGCAGTGCGATCGAACAGCCGATGCCGAGGACCACGTTCGGCAGCCGGTGCTCGAAGTCGCGGTCCTTGCGCATCGCGGCGCCGAGCAGGTAAAGCGCTTCGATTGCAATCTGCAGGCCGACGAACAGCAGCATCAGCAGATACTCATAGCCCATCTCCTTGAAACCCGCGAAGTGCATCCCGTGATCGCGGATCCACTGGCCGACGCGAATCAATTCGTACACCAACAGCAATGCGGGAAACAGGTAGCTGACGAAATAAGTGGGCGCGCTGGCGTGCCGCAGTTCGAGGTGGAAATGATGTGTGGTGGCCATCAGGCATTCCTCCTTGCAAACAGGGTTGCAATCGCAACGGCGGCGCACCAGCGTGCACATCGGAGGGTTTGCCCGTTGCACTGGGCGCAGCCGTACGTCATCAGCATACTGCGGTGCGGTGAATTTGAAATGAGGGTGTACCGCAATGGCCACGTCGGCTTACGGTTGCCGTACAGCGGTTGCGATGCCGTCGCCAACCGGTCGCCAACCAGTCGGCAATGCGTGGCCCCCGGCCCGCATGCCGCGCCGATTACGCGCGCCGCGCGCGGCCTGACGACGCTTTCACTTCCGCTCCTTCGACGAACAGCCGGACGACCGCCTGAAACTCCCGTTTCAGCGACAGCCCCGGCACGTTCAGCCAGCGCAGCATCGCCGCGAGATAAAGATGGTGGAACCACGTTGCGAGCTGGTCGGCCGGCAATGACCGGTTCAGTTCGCCCGACTGCTGCCCCGCGGCGATCAGTTGCTGCCACACGAGCGCGATATCGCTGCTGGTTGCGCTACCGCCGTCCGGCCCGGTCGCGCCGATGCTCAGGAAGCGATGCCGCAGATACGCGAGCAGATAGACAGGATGCAGTTCGCACCACGCGGCCGACGCGTCGAGCACGCACGCGATGCGCGATGCGAAGGTCTTCCGCCGCGCGACGTCGCGTTGCAGATGCGCGAGATCGCGGGCCAGCTCGCCTTCGAGCCAGTGCGCGAGGACGGCTTCCTTTGTCGGGAAATGGTTGTACAGCGTGCGCTTCGCGACGTCCGCCGCCGCGGCGATCTGCTCCATCGTGACCGCGTCGTAGCCGTGCGCATCGAACAACTGCGCGGCGGTCGCGGCGAGATGCGACAGCATCTGAATGCGCTTGCGCGCGCGGCGGCCCGGATCGTCGGTGGTGGGTTCCATGGCGAAGGCCTTTACAGAAAGTGTACGAATGGCATTAGTGTACGACGTGCATTTTTTTTGATGCCATTCCACTGCATTGCGCTCAGGGAGTCAAGCATGAAGCTCGTCATCGTCACGTACGGCACTGAAGGCGACACACGTCCGCTCGCGGCGCTCGGCCGCGCGCTGATCGACGCCGGCCACGACGTTCGGCTGCTGGCCGACGCCGCGACGCTCGGTTCGGCTGCCGCGCTCGGTGTGCCGTCGGCCGCGCTGTCGGGCAACATCCGCCACGCGCTCGCACCGGGCGAGGCGTTGTCGGACGCGGTGTACGGGCGGGGTGGCTTCAGCGACACGTCGAAGGCGCTCGCGGCGATCGCGAATGCGAATACCGCTGCATGGATGCGCGAAGCCGCCGATGCGTCGGACGGATGCGATGCGATCGTCGTATCGGGGCTCGCGGCGTTCGTCGGCCTGTCGGTTGCCGAGTATCGCGGTATTCCCGCGATCGGCGCGGGCCTCATTCCGATCACGCCGACGGCCGGGTTTCCGTCGCCGTTCCTGCCGCCCGACAAGGTGCCGCGCTGGCTCAACCGCGCGAGCCACCGGTTCGTGAATGCGATGCTGTGGCAGGCGTTCCGGCGCTCGACCAACGCGGCGCGCGCGAGCGTTTGCGGCCTGCCGCCGCGCAAGCGCGTGTGGACCGACCATCCGATGCTGTACGGCGTGTCGCCGGCGCTGCTGTCCGGCCCTGCCGACTGGCCGGGCAACGCGTGCGCTTGCGGCCAATGGAGCGTCGACGATCCTGCGTGGACGCCGCCGCCGGCGCTCGCGGCGTTTCTCGACGCGGGCGAGCCGCCGGTCTATGTCGGTTTCGGCAGCATGGCCGGGTTCGATCGGGCGGCGCTCGCCGATGCGCTGACGACGGCGCTCGCGGGCCGCCGTGCGCTGTTCTATCCGGGGTGGAGCGGGATCGATGCGTCCGCGCTGCCCGGGCATGTGTTCGTCGTCGGCGATACGCCGCATCGCTGGCTGTTTCCGCGCACGTCGATGGTGATTCATCACGGCGGATCGGGCACGACGCACTCGGCGGCCCGCGCGGGCGTGCCGTCGGTCGTCGTGCCGTTCGCGGGCGACCAGTTCTTCTGGGCGAACCGGCTGCAGCGGCTCGGTGTCGCCGGCGCGCCGGTAGCCGGCAAGCGGATGCGGGCTGCCGACCTGGCGCGCGGCATCGCATTTGCCGCGCGCGACGACGTGAAGGCGCGCGCGGCCGAACTGGGCGCGCGCATCGCGGCAGAGCACGGCGTGCGGCGCGCTGTTGCCGAGATCGAGCGTTGGGGGGCGAGCGGGCGCGCGAATGCCCGCGTCAGAAATGCCCGGTGAACCGGTAGCGGCTGCCCGGATGCCACAGATTGACCGCCGACGCGACGACGCCTTGCGACCACGTGCGCCGGTGCAGCATCAGGCACGGCTCGCGTTCGTCCATCGCCAGCAGGCGGCGCGTTTCAGCGTCGGGCATCGCGGCTTCGATCCGGTATTCGACGCGCTGCAGCGGCGCGACGCGCATCAGGTACTGGTTCGGCGTCGTCGTCGTGAAGTCCTGCAGCGCGTATTCGGGCGCACAGGCCGGGTTGACCCAGCGTTCCTCGAGCTGCACCGGCGTGTCGTTCTCGAAGTGCAGCACGCGCGAATGGAAGATCGGGGTGCCGGTGTCGAGCTGCAGCTCGTCGGCGAGCTTCGCGTCGGCGACCGTCGCGCCGACGTGAAGCACCTGCGGGCGATAGCCGTGGCCGCGCGCGGCGACTTCGTCGGAGATGCTGCGGATCGCGACGAGCGTCGATTCGTATTTCGGCGATGCGACGTAGGTGCCCGAGCCGCGCGTGCGCGTCAGCACCTGCTCGGCCGTCAGCTCGCGCAGCGCGCGGTTGACGGTCATCCGAGCAACGTTGAATTCGCGCGCGAGTTCGTTCTCCGACGGCACCTGGTCGCCTTCCGCCCATTCGCCGGCGTGGATGCGCGCGAGGATGAAATCCTTGATTTCCTGGTAGATCGGTGTGGTCATGGGATCGCTGTTCAAGAGACGGCGGCCGTTGGCCCCGCATGCCGGGCCGGTGCGCGGGCCCGGCCGGAGTTTACCGGGTTTGCGGGTGCGCCGGCCAGCATCGTGCTGCAGCCCAAAACCAAGTCCTTACACATATCGGACAACAAAGTATAGACAGGTCAATCCCTAGGATCATGCCGGCCGCGCCCGCGATGAAAGCCCGCGTTCAGTCTGACGTAATGTCTAATAAATTGAAATATAAGGAAATTTCGCTCAGGAAAACAATCCACCGACAATTAGAGATAAACACGGATTGCTGGCAGCGTACGGTAAACGGCAAAGTTGTATGTACAACTTAGGCGTTCTCTTCATACGATGGTTCGCCGGTTGGACGGGTTCGCGGCGGTAAGACGCCGTGCCGGCAGCGCGGGCGTCGCCCGCCCCGGCGGCGAGCCCGGCGCCCAGTTCGCCATTGAAGGAACACCATGAAGAAGCTCGCGCTCAGTATTGCTCTCGCATGCATCGCGGTCGGTGCCCATGCCAAGGATTGGTCGACGATCCGTTTCGGCGTCGACGCCAGCTATCCGCCTTTCGAGTCGAAAGACACCAGCGGCAAGGTGGTCGGTTTCGATGTCGATCTTGGCAATGAGATCTGCCATCGCCTGAACGCGAAGTGCGTGTGGATCGAGAACGACTTCGACGGGATGATCCCGGCGCTGAAGGCGAAGAAGTTCGACGGCGTGCTGTCGTCGATGTCGATGACGCCGGCGCGCGCCGAGCAGATCGCGTTCTCCGACAAGCTGTTCAACACGCCGACGCGCCTCGTTGCGAAGAAGGGCACGACGGTGCTGCCGACGGCGGAAGCGCTGAAGGGCAAGACGGTCGGTGTCGAGCAGGGCACGATCCAGGAAACCTACGCGAAGACGTACTGGGCGCCGAAGGGTGTGCAGGTCGTGCCGTACCAGAACCAGGACGGCGTGTATACGGACCTGATCTCCGGCCGTCTCGACGCCGCGCTGCAGGATGCGGTGCAGGCCGACATCGGCTTCCTGAAGACGCCGCGCGGCACGGGCTTCCAGTTCGCCGGCGACGCCATCGACGATCCGAAGACGCTCGGCAATGGCGCGGGCATCGGCCTGCGCAAGGACGACGCCGACCTGAAGGCGAAGATCGACCACGCGATTGCCGACATGCTGAAGGACGGCACGTACAAGAAGCTCGAGCAGAAGTACTTCACGTTCGACGTCTACGGCGGCTGACCGTCATGCGGCGCGCCCGGCCCCGGCCGCGCGCGCCGCGCGCCTTTCTGGATACGCTCACATGTTCCTCCATGGATTTGGCCCGCTGCTGTGGGCCGGTACGGTCGAGACCGTGAAGCTCGCGGTGCTGTCGCTTGCCGCGTCGCTCGTGCTGGGGCTCGCCGGCGCAGCCGCGAAGCTGTCGACGAACCGCGCGTTTGCCGCGGTCGGCACGTTCTACACGACGCTGATCCGCGCGGTGCCTGACCTCGTGCTGATGCTGCTGCTGTTCTACGGGATGCAGATCCTGCTGAACAACGTGACCGATATGCTCGGCTGGGATCAGATCGACATCGACCCGTTCGTGGCCGGCGTCGTGACGCTCGGCTTCATCTACGGCGCGTATTTCACCGAGACGTTCCGCGGTGCGTTCCTGTCGGTGCCGCGCGGCCAGCTCGAAGCGGGCTTCGCGTACGGGATGGGCGGCTGGCGCGTGTTCCGCCGCATCCTGTTCCCGCAGATGATGCGCTTCGCGCTGCCGGGCATCGGCAACAACTGGCAGGTGCTCGTGAAGGCCACCGCGCTCGTGTCGATCATCGGGCTCGCGGACGTCGTGAAGGCGTCGCAGGATGCGGGCAAGAGCACGCTGAACTTCTTTTTCTTCACGCTCGCGGCAGGCGCGATCTACCTCGCGATCACGACGGTGTCGAACGTCGTGCTGCACTACCTCGAGAAGCGTTATTCGGTCGGCGTCCGGAGGCTTGCACTGTGATCGAGATCATCAGCCAGTACTGGCAGAACTACCTTTACACCGACGGCTACCGCTTCAGCGGGCTCGCGATCACGCTGTGGCTGCTCGTCGTGTCGATCGCGCTCGGTTTCGCGCTCGCGGTGCCGCTCGCGATCGCGCGCGCGTCGAGCAACCGCTGGGTGTCGGGGCCCGTGTGGCTCTATACGTATGTGTTCCGCGGCACGCCGCTCTATGTGCAGCTGCTGATGTGCTACACGGGCATCTACAGCCTGCAGGTCGTGCATGAGCACGTGCTGCTCGACACGTTCTTCCGCAACGCGATGAACTGCACGCTGCTCGCGTTCACGCTGAACGAATGTGCGTATGCGACGGAGATCTTCGCGGGCGCGATCAAGTCGACCGCGGCCGGCGAGGTCGAGGCCGGCCTCGCATACGGGATGTCGCGCTTCAAGCTCTACACGCGGATCATCCTGCCGTCGGCGCTGCGCCGCTCGCTGCCGAGCTACAGCAACGAAGTGATCCTGATGCTGCACGCGACGACGCTCGCGTTCACCGCGACCGTGCCGGACGTCCTGAAGGTCACGCGCGACGTGAACTCGGCGACTTACATGTCGTTCCAGGCTTACGGTATCGCGGCCGTGCTGTACGCGGCGGTCGTATTCGCGCTGATCTGGGGATTCCGCAAGCTCGAGGCGCGCTGGCTCGCGTACCTGTCGCCCCGCGGCCATTGACGTATTCACGCAATCACGTATTCACGTATCCGCGCATTCGAAAGGAAGCACAAGCATGTACAAGCTCATCGTTGAGGATCTGCACAAGAAGTTCGGCGACAACGAGGTGTTGAAGGGCGTCTCGATGAAGGCGAAGGCCGGCGACGTGATCAGCATCATCGGCTCGAGCGGCTCGGGCAAGAGCACGTTCCTGCGCTGCATCAACTTTCTCGAGCAGCCGTGCTCGGGGCAGATCACGATCGGCAGCGAGGCGATCCAGACCGCGCGCGACAAGAACGGCTCGCTGCGCGTTGCCGATCAGAAGCAGCTGCAGCGGATGCGCACGAAGCTCGCGATGGTGTTCCAGCATTTCAACCTGTGGGCGCACATGACGGTGCTGGAGAACGTGATCGAGGCGCCGATGGCGGTGCTCGGGCTCGGCAAGGACGAGGCCGTGTCGCGCGCGCGCAAGTATCTCGAGAAGGTCGGGCTGCCGGCGCGCGTCGAAGGGATGTATCCGTCGCATCTGTCGGGCGGGCAGCAGCAGCGGGTGGCAATTGCGCGTGCGCTCGCGATGGAGCCCGAGGTGATGCTGTTCGACGAGCCGACGTCAGCGCTCGATCCGGAGCTCGTCGGCGAAGTGCTGAAGGTGATGCAGGCGCTGGCCGAGGAAGGCCGGACGATGGTCGTCGTCACGCATGAAATGGGCTTCGCGCGGAACGTGTCGAATCACGTGATCTTCCTGCATCAGGGGAAGATCGAGGAACAAGGGCATCCGCAGGAGATTCTCGTCACGCCGAAGAGCGAGCGGTTGGGGCAGTTTTTGTCGGGGCGGTTGAAGTAAGCGTCAAAGAAAGGAACGGCCGCCTCGTGCGGCCTTTTGTTTTTCCAGCGTCATCCAATGGATTGCTTTCCTATGGATGATCATCAATTCAATGAGGCGAAATCGCGCCTGTCGCCGCATCACTGCCAGCCGTCCGCGCCTCGAGCAGTGCATGCAACGTCACATACTCCGTGTCCGCACCGGCGTCGGTCTTGCGCGCCGTGCGATCGTACGGCTCGTTGTCGTGGATCATGCCGCGCACGATCGGATAGATCTGCGTTTCCCAGCGGCTGCCGTTGAACACGCCGTAGTGTCCGACGCCGGTCTGCACATGATGCGTCTTCAGATACGGCGGCAGCCCCGAGCACAGCTCCTGCGCGGCGACCGTCTGGCCGACCGAGCAGATGTCGTCCTTTTCTCCTTCGATCGTCAGCAACGCGGTGCGATGGATCGCGGCCGGTTCGACGAGCCGGCCGCCGACCGTCAGTTCGCCGCGCGCGAGCGCGTATTGCTGGAACACCTTTTCTACTGTTTCGAGATAGAACTCCGCGGTGAGATCGGTCGTCGCGAAGTACTCGTCGTAAAAGTGCCGCAGCGCGTCGGCCTTCACGGGGTCGCCTTTCGCGCGCTCGTAATACAGGTCGGAAAACGACGACGCGTGGCGATCCGGATTCATCGACATGAACGCGCCGACCTGCACGAAACCCGGATACACGCGCCGCTGCGCACCCGGAAAGCCCGACGGCACGACGCTGATCAGATGGCGCGCGAACCAGTCGATCGGGCGGCTCGTCGCGAGCTCGTTGACCTTCGTCGGATTCACGCGGCAATCGATCGGGCCCGCCATCAGCGTCAGGCTCGCGGGTTGCGCGGGGTCGCGGGCGGCTGCCATCAGCGCGACGGCCGCGAGCGCGGCGACGGTCGGCTGGCAGATCGCGAGCACGTGCGCGTCCGGGCCGATATGACGGATGAAATCGATCACGTGCTCGACATATTCGTCGAAGCCGAAGCGTCCGGCCCGCAGCGGGATGTCGCGCGGGTTGTGCCAGTCGGTGATATACACGTCGTGATCGGCGAGCATCGTGCGCACCGTGCCGCGCAATAGCGTCGCGAAATGCCCGGACATCGGCGCGACGATCAGCACGCGCGGCTGCCGCGCAACCGGCGGCGTCTTCCGGAAATGCAGCAGCGTGCCGAACGGCGTGCCGAACGCGGCTTCCTCCACCACCGGCATCGTCTCGCCGTCGATGTCGACCGCGTCGATGCCGAACGGCGGACGGCGATGCGAGAACGCACAGCATTCGAGCAGTTCGCACCACGCGTCGAGCGTGCGGCCCTGCGCCGTGGATGTCGCCGGCGGCCACATCGACATCGACGCGCGCAGGTACGTGGCCCACGCGCGCGTGGGCCGCGTGCATTCGGAAAACCACTGATAAAAGGGGTACGCAAGCATGTTCATGACCGTCGCACCTTTCGCCGCTATAAGTTATTGAACGAGGCAAGCCGTGTGCCAGTCGAACGCTGGCACGCGCGTTGCACGCTGTCATGGGGCGCGGCGGCGTGTGCGGCTGCTCGGCGCGTGACGGCTGCATATAGCGTGCCGCAAAATGCCACGCCGGTGCAAGGTGCTGTTTGCCCGATTATTGCCGCCGGATGCCGGTGCACGAGCTGCACCTCTCTGGTGCGGTGCGCGCGATACGTCCGATCGTTTCTGGTGCACGTGCACGACAGAGATTCATAGGGGACACGAGATGAAACCCGCAGGCGAAACGACACTGACCATCAGCAACCGAAACTACTCGACATGGTCGATGCGCGGGTGGCTGCTCGCGAAGCTGAGCGGCCTGCCGTTCGAGACGGTGAGGGTGCCGATCGACGCCGCGTCGCGTGCCGAGCTGCTGCTGCTGTCGCCGTCGATACTCGTGCCGTGTCTGACGCACGAGGGCATCAAGGTGTGGGACACGCTCGCGATTGCTGAATATCTGAACGAGATCCGGCCCGACGCGCAACTGCTGCCGAAAGCGCGGCATGCGCGTGCGCATTGCCGCTCGATCTGCGGCGAAATGCATTCGGGCTTCAGTGCGTTGCGCTCCGCGTTGCCGATGAACCTGCGTGCGCATTTCCCGAACTTCCGCATCTGGTCGCGCGCGCAGTACGACATCGAACGGATCGTGACGATCTGGCGCGAATGCCTCGCGGAGTATGGCGGGCCCTGGCTGTTCGGCGAGATCAGCGTTGCCGATGCGATGTACGCGCCGGTCGTCACGCGCTTTCTGACCTATGACGTGAAGCTCGAACCCGATATCGCCGAGTACTGCATGCGCGTGCTCGCACAGCCGTTCGTCGCGGAATGGATCGAGGCGGCGAAGGCGGAGAAGGAAGATATCGACGAGCTCGATATGGAGTTTTAGCGGATGGCTTGCGTGCGCGATCGCCCGGGTGAAAATGACCCGTCAGTCATGCGAACGACTTCCCTAACCGGTCCCTCAGAAACTCGATGCAGCGCTGCGTTTTCGCCGGCAGCAACCGCGTTTCGGTGATGGCGTAGACAGGCACCGGCGTGCCATGTCATGCCGGCATGATGCGCCGCAGCGTCCCGCTGGCCAGTTCATCGGAGACGATTTCCTGCGGCATCAGGATGATGCCCATGTCGAGCGTCGACAGCCTGCGGATCATGCCGACACTGTTGAGCGCGAACCTGCCACTCACCGACACTGTGGCGGTTCGCTTTCCGTCGTGCAGCGTCCATGAGTCCCCATAGAAGCGTACACTCGAGCAGTCGAGCGCTGGAGACGATGCCATGAAGATGAAGTCTTTCTTATTCGGTGTCTTGTTCTTTGCTGGCTTGCATGGCGCTGGGTCGTTCACATTTGCTCAATCGTCTCCGCCTTCTTCCGAGCAGGCGAAACAGGTCGAGGCGCTCGTCAACAAAGCCGCCGCGTTGATTGACAGTGAAGGCAAGGCGGCTTTTTCCCGGTTCAGAGTGAAGGACTCCGAGTGGTTGCACGGTGACACGTATGTATTCGTGTACGACCTGGAGTCCAATGTACTGTTGAATACCGGGATCCCGGCCCGCGAGGGAACCAAGGTTACCGGTCAGAAAGACGTCAATGGCAAGTTGTTTCACGACGCCATGATTCAGATGGCCAAGACCAATGGATCGGGATGGGTCGACTACATGTCTCCGAAACCCGGGCAAACCCAGCCATCGCAGAAATGGACCTACGTGAAGGCCGTGACGATCGATGGCGTTCGTGGCCTCGTGGGTTCGGGTTTCTATCCCTAGCCGCCCCTTGGGTTAGCCGCAGCCCGCCGCTACGCTTGCTGATCGAACGAAGTTACGACATCAGCCGGACTCGATAGCCGGGAAATCCCGGCTCCTCTGTTCGTGTATAAAGGAGGCAACCTTGGACAAACGGAGTCCACCTTGCCCGAAACACGACCGCCAAGCACAGAGCCAACATCTGAAGGCTTGCGTACATCGGTCTGGCGCCGTGCCAGGCCATGGGCCCTTGTCGGCGGCATCGGCCTTTTGGTCGGGAGCCTGTTGGTCGTCTTCAACCCGTTTCGGGAAAAACTGGATGAACGGGCGCTCGTTGACCTGGGATTTTCCACGAACGCCTGCGGTGACAGTAGCGGTGCAGCGACCACCCCCGCGACCACACCCGAGCCCGGATGCCTGGCATTGCGGGCAAAGCCGGCATTGACAACCGCTCAGCTGGCCGCCGCACTCCCGCATCTACGAAAGCTCCACCTCAGACTCGAGTTGAGTCTGGCAGACACCGAAGTCGACAACGTCGACGCGCTGAGCGGACTCGATGGTCTGGAATCGCTCGACCTCACGGGGACTCGCGTCTGGAGCATCGACGCACTCAAGGGAATGCGTTCCCTGAAACGACTCGTGGCCCACCGCACCCAGGTTCAGAACATCGATGCGCTTCAAGGATTGACCGGTCTGCAATCGATCAATCTCTGGGATACGCGGGTCTCGAACCTCCGTGCGCTGAAGGGCTTGACCGACCTGCGGCAACTCGATCTCCGGGACACACAGGTTCGGGATCTCGATGCGCTGGAGAAATTGCCTCATCTGGAAACACTCAAGCTCGGTGGCGCCAGGAATGTCCGGAACATCGAGCCACTCCGCCAGCTGACCACCTTGAACACGCTCGATCTCAACGAGACGCAAGTCGAGAGCCTCGATGCGTTGAAGAAACTGCACGATCTGCAGGCGCTCTATCTCGCGAATACCCCGGTTCGGAACATCGACGTGCTAGCCGGAATGCCCACCCTGAAAACCCTCGCGCTCGACGGTTCGAAAGTCGAGAATATCGCGGCGGTGCGGGATTTGCTCCAGTTGGAAACGCTCGTTCTTGCCCGCACGCAAGTCACGAACATCGATGCGCTCAAGGGCCTGACAAGCCTGCGATGGCTCAATCTCAGCGATACGAATGTCGATAACATCGATGCGCTGAGAAACCTGACGGGCCTACGAACGCTCAATCTCTTTCGCACCGAAGTTCAAAGCATCGATGCGCTGAAGGGCATGACCGGCTTGCAAGAGCTCTATCTCGCAAACACCCCGGTGCAGGACGTCGATGTGCTGAAGGGCCTGACCGGGTTGCGAGAGCTCGTTCTCTATGGGACCCGAGCGAGGAACGTCGACGAGATCAAAGCAGCGTTACCCAACACTCGAGTCGTTTGGTGACGATTCGATTGATCAGGTGCTGGCTGCGAGACGCGGGCCCGTGTTGCGGGGAGCAGACTCGCCCTCAGTCCAATGCGACGGCTGTGCGCTTACCCAAGGCTCGATGCCGAGTTTCTGCACTTCTTCGAGAAACGCCACGCGCGTGCGCCAGTAATCCGCTTGCAATTTCGTATCGATGACGCGCTGCTCCGCAGTGAACAACTCCATGCGCGCAGTCACCAGCATCGACGCAGCGGATTTTTCCGGCGTGGGTGCGTGACGCATCGACCAACGGTTGATCCAGTTCATCATGTCGACCTCCCCCGAGATAATGGACGAACCCGCATCGGCCGATCGCAATCGGCCGAGCGCTACCTGAACAGGCTTCCAGGTTTTCGGCTATCGCCAAGAGTCTTCGCGACGTTCGGCGTATGTGCGAACCGTGTTGACACATCTGACTTCGACGAGGCGTGGCCGCGCCGATAACGTCATGCAATGCGTAACAGGAACAGTGACAGGAACAGTGATGCGAGACAGCAGCCGCATGACGGCCGACAGGTATTTGGACATGATTTCCCCGACCTCGCTGAAGGTTTGTTTGTCGCCCGCATCGAGCCGTCTGGCCGTGCGGATTCTGGTGTGCACGACAAGCGCAGCAAGTTGCGGACCAGTTCGGGAGATGTCAATGGATCCGGGCAGCACGGCCACCGGCGATAGGGCGGTGAAACATTGGGGTGCGGCTTTGTTTCAATCGTGTAACGTCGGGTTTCCGGCGCGGAGGGGCGGAATGCCAGGCCAGATAAGGATTGGCCGGAAAAGCGGAACGGCGCATCGGCGGCGCAAATTGGATCCGACCATATAAATTGCTGCCGAGCCTCCATGAATGTTTCAACTGTGCAACGTGCACGGAGGCGCGCTTCGGAATGTGTCCATCGGTTTGGTGTGGGACCGAGGGGCGAGCGTCCGCCGCCCACTTCCGTAGCCGAGCGTCAACAGCCGCTTGATCCGGACGTGTGTACGCGTCAGCGTGGGGCAGGGTGATCCACGGTGGTCGGGCGATCGAGATCGAAGCGACTTTCGGGCGTGACGAGCGCATAGGCCGATGGGCCGCCTGCCCGAAGAATGATGCCTGCGCCGAAGGTGTCGAAGATACCGTCTTTGAGCAGGTCCCGACGAATGTGAACAGCGACGACTTCGCCCAGCACGAGCCAGGTGGTAACAGGCGTGCCTTTGTGATTGCGAAGCTGGATCACGTCGGTGAGCTTGCATTCGAAGTTGACGGCACTCTCCGCCACGCGCGGAACGGCGACTTGCTGCGACGGAGCAGTGGTCAGCCCGGCCAGATTGAACTCATCGACTTCATAGGGCACCGTTGCGCACGTCGCATTCATTTTTTCCGTGAGATCGCGTGTGGCGAGGTTCCACACGAACTCCCCCGTTTCCTGTACGTTGCGCAGACTGTCCTTCTCATTGATGCTCGAGAAGCCGATGATCGGCGGATGGTAGTTGAAGGCGTTGAAAAAGCTGTACGGAGCGAGATTGAGCATGCCGTTGCTGCCGCGCGTGGAAATCCAGCCGATGGGCCTGGGACCGACGATCGCATTCAATGGATCATGCGGCAAGCCGTGGCCTTGTGACGGTTCGTAGTAGTAGTGAGAGCTAGTCATAAGCGGTTGTGGATCGAAATGGGGGTAATGGCAAGTCGCGCCGGCACGCTCGAACGTGTCGGCGTGCGGCACGCCCGTTCGCTGCATCGATTGACGAAAGTGTAGTCGTGCAGCCGCCGCTTGACGCGCAGCGAATTGCTGATCGTATGATGCAAGTTTGCATCACGACGGTCGGCAGGAGCGCGATCCGTGCAGCCGAGGCGATGGAGCAGTTCGCACGCGATCTACGTTCGGGTAGCGGAGTGCGTCGAGTAGTATGGCTCTTTTGAAATCTGAATGGGTTATGCGGTATGCGGGTTGATCGAAGTGAAGTCGAGCTTGCCTGCGATCAGGAACAGCACGGTGCGCATAGTTTCGAAGTTCGTGTAGCCGCGAGCACGTCGTTTGGCGGCCTGAAACAGGCCGTTGATGGCTTCCAGGAACCCGTTGGTCTGACGTGTCTGGGACCAGG
>NZ_QTQP01000071.1 GCF_003854275.1 Burkholderia sp. Bp8963 | reverse complement strand
TTCCGTCGTCTTCGCATTCGCTTTGAACGTCGGGCCGACATTCACGAAGCATTTCTCAAACTCGGTTGCTGCCTCGTCTGCTGGAACATCTTCAGACGGACGGAGCAGCCTTTTTGAATCCGTCTCTAAAGGACGCCCGCGGCGTCCGTGCTCTCGACCCCGGATTGAACTCCGGGGCTTCCCGCACATTTGGTAAGCGGTGCGGTGACCTGGAGCGGTTGGTTGAATCGGTCAGAACTTGACAGCGGACCTGGGCTCCACCGAGGTGGTCACCGCCCCTTGATCACAAGCACGACAACCAGGATCGCGACCAGCGCAGTGAGCCACTTCAAGCCGGTGAACACCTTGTCGAGCTTTTCCGTCAGTATCCCGACGGGATTCCTGTCGTCCGTGCACACAGGCACCGGCGCTAAGCTGCCATCTCCCGGCAGGCTGACTTTAGGGAGATCGATGGCGAGATATACGACATAGCCGCTGGCAGTTGCCGGCGCCTCCAGTGTGCTGCCATCCTTGCCGGGTCTCAGGAACGCGTGGAATCCACCAGCCGGCGCAGCACCTGACGGAATCGACGTGTAGACGCCCCGCAGACACAGCCCCGCCTTGACAGCGGTGACCTGCCCCGCCTCAACGCCGTCGGCAAGCGCCTGCATGCTGCTCGCCGGCACGTCGCACCATGCCCACCACTGAGCCGGTTCCTGCATCTCATCATCGGACTCGTTGTAGCCGAGCCTTGCCGTGCCAAGCGGATCGTCCGAAAAGGCGATGCCCAGTTCGTCCTGCAATTCACGAAGACCTCGCCGTTCTGTCACGCCGACCTCACGAGCCGCGAAGGTGATGTGTACCGTGCGCGTGTTGGTCTGCCCTTCGCCAATGATCGACAAACAGCAATCGTCCAGACTCGCCGTGCCCTGGACATAGGTCGCAAGCGTCGAATGAGTTGCCCCGCCTGCTGACTCCAGTCGCCTGACAACCTGGATATCCTGCAGCGTCAGCCATAGCGACTTCGCCGGGTAGTACGCCTGCACGTTGCCATCGGCAGCGATCTGCTCGAGCGCATGGCCGGCGCACTCCCGGATTTCGATGCGATCTTGCACGCCCTCCTGTAGCGAGTCATGGCCTTCATGCCCGCGCCGTCCATCGTAGCCAGCACGTTGCCCGGCATCGGGAAATGCCAGGGGTGTCCGGGGCGCAATCCTGACGTTATCGAGAACGTCGTCGTGGGCACGGGCATCCGTTAAAGGCATTCCGGCACGGCCGATCGATGCAGCACGGGCTCGCGAGCGCATCCCGAATTGCGTATCGACGACGGGAAGCACATCGTGGGCCGCCGTATCAGGTGCCAACTCGGGCATCGGCGCCGCGTGCGGATCAATGTACTGCGATCGCGGCGCGTCCGAGACCTTCACGAGCGAAGGAAGCAGCCGGTTCAACAGGTCTGCGTACGGGGTCAGCAGCGGCAAGAACAGGCAGGCCAGTGACAGGTTGAACAGTGTATGAAAATCCGCCACCACCCGCCCATTGTCCGGTTCGATCCTCACCATCACGCAGCCGATCGGCGTGAGTGCTGCAAGCGCAATCACCACGCCGGCCGACAGAATGAGCAGATTGCCGACCGGCCCGCGCCTGGACGCCGGATCGTGCGTTGCCGTCCCTTCCAGCACGGGGTGGATGGCAGCACCCAGGTTCGCCCCCATCACGAGTGCGAAGGCGGTATCGGGCGGAACGACGTTCTGCGCGCCGAGCGACATGATCAGGAGAACGATTGCCACGTTCGAATCGGCGGCCCAGGTCAGGCCAGCTGCCAGCAAGACGTCGATCAGCGGCACGGTCGATGCGTCGCCCAGCAGCATCCGAAGGCTCGGCGCATCCTCGTAGTCTGTCATCACCTGCTGCAGGTGGTGCAGTGCAAGCAGCAGCAGGCCCAGACCAATGAACATGCGCCCCAACTCATGTGCGCGCGTGTTCGATACCTTGCGGAACATCAGCACGCCAACGAGTATCAGCGCAGGCGACACACTGTCGACCTCAAACGACAGCGCTTGCACGATCAACGTCGTACCCACGTTCGCACCGAGCATGACGGCCAGCGCCGGGACAAGGCCGACACGCGCCTGCGCGGTGAATTCCCCCGTCATGACGGCGGTCGTCGCACTGCTCTGCAGCACCGCCGTGACGCCCAACCCGCCGAAGAAGGCAGGGAGTCGCCCGTAAAGTGCCCTTTCCAGCAGCGACCGCAAGCCGGCGCCGAATGCGCGCTGCATGCCGGTCTGAAGCATCTGCGTGCCGAGCAGCACCAGCGCAATCGAGCCAGCGAGATCGATCAGCGTGAACGTGAATGTCATGATTCCGGGTCCCCGACGCCGGCCGGTTGCAATTGCAACTTACTTTGTACCGCCGTCCACTCGCACGCGCCGACGTTCCTCAAGGACACGTGAGTCCGACTGCATGTTGTTGCCGCGAAGAAAACTCACCCGCAGGAGAAACATACTCTAATGGTCCAGTAGGTTTGGTCGCGCGTCGTCGACAGCGCTCGTCACGCAAGCATCGTTCCTGCTTAGGTATTTCATTGCTTTGCGGGGATATGCGAAGTTAATCAGGTAGTGAGGATGGCAAAATCAACCGAATGCGTTTCAGAATTGAAACGCTTTGCCGCAAGGCGGACCTGCCCCGTACAGACCACGGCCGAATTCATTTCGCGCAAAAAATCACTATACTGTTTGTACAGTATTGTCAAGATTGCGAGCAACTATGACGCACCGGGCCACCACAGAAAAAGGCCGGGAAGCCCCGTCGTCGCGCAAGCGTGCTTGCGACGGGGAAATACCGGAATCCGCTGCCGAGAGGCAATCCGCTCCAGCGAAGGCGGGAAAGAGGCGAACCGCGCGTATTGAGGTAGATGCCGCGGACAATGCTCCGCAGGGCAAGGAGCGCCTGAAGAAGGAGAAGGTTGTACGCGACACCTTCACGATGCCGCGATCGGACTACGAAAAAATCACGTTGCTGATCCAGCGGTGTCTCGATGCGGGCGTATCGGTGAAAAAGGGTGAGCTGCTTCGGGCCGGCCTGATTCTGCTGGCGTCCGTGCCCAAGAAACACCTGCTTGCAGCCGTGTCGGCGGTCGAAAGAGTCAGGACTGGTCGGCCACCAAGATCTCATTAGGCCGGTCTTGTGTTCGCGCAGGCAGGCGGCTGACGAAGTGCATCCACCCGGCTCCTGGTTTCGGTTAAGGGGGATATTCTCGTGACTGACAAACACATAACCGGCCAATTCGACACCGACCTTCACCACGCTTCGTTCAAGGTACTCGAGATGGGCGGGCTCGTTGAGTCACAATTGACCAATGCGATGCAGGCCCTCGGCCGCTTTGACCTGGCGTTGGTCGATAAGGTCATTGCCGTGGAGCATCGACTCAATGCGATGGAAGTCGAAATTGATGCGGAGTGCGGCAACATCATCGCTTCTGCGCTGGACTATCTGTCCATCGCGTCGGCCATCGAGCGTATCGGGGACCATGCAACGAATCTGGCGGAACGCGTCATTTACGTCGCCAAGGGCACGGACGTACGCCACCTTTCCCGGGAGCAACTCGAGCGTGAAGCCCTGCGTGATTGAGCACCGGGCAGCGAGGAACACCGAACAAGGCCCGTAAGCACTCACGGGCCGGTATACCTGGCACGCCCATGGTGAACGTCATATGAGCAATCGCGCGGCATTGAGGGCTCTGGATCATGACATTTACGTTCACGTTTATCGATCTGGCTGGATCCGTTGCGCTGCTGCTGTGGGGCACCCATATGGTTCAGACAGGCATCCAGCGCGCCTTCGGTGCCGGTCTACGCTCACTGCTCGGACGGGCTCTGCACGGACGACTGCGCGCCTTCCTGGCTGGACTGGGTGTCACCGCGGTATTGCAGAGCAGTACGGCGACCGGGCTCATGACGGCTGGCTTTGCTGCAGGCGGGCATGTCGGACTGGTCCCTGCGCTTGCTGTCATGCTCGGCGCAAGTGTCGGCACGACACTGATCGTGCAGGTGCTGTCGTTCGATGTTGCGGCGGTCTCGCCCGCGCTGATACTCGTTGGTGTGCTGATGTTCCGCAAGGTGTCGAACACGCGTGCACATGACCTGGGCCGCGTGCTGATCGGCCTGGGCCTGATGCTGCTCGCGCTGCACCAGTTGCTTGGCCTGATGACGGACTACGAGGATGCGCCCAGTTTCCGCATGCTGCTGGGTGTCGCATCGACTGTGCCGCTGGTGGATGTGCTGCTGGCGGCGGGGCTGACCTGGGCCGCACATTCGAGCGTCGCGATCGTTCTGCTCATCATGTCGCTGTGTGCGCAAAACGTGGTGCCGCCTGATACCGCATTTGCACTGGTGCTGGGTGCGAACCTCGGCACCGCTATCAACCCGGTGCTGGAGGGGACGGTAGCCACCGACCCCGCATCGAAGCGCTTGCCGATTGGCAACCTGCTCTCGCGGGTAGCGGGCGTCGTGCTGGCGCTCGCGGCGTTGGACCCGATCGGCCGTTTCATGGTTGCGATCGAGCCGGACAATGCGCGGGTGGTGGCCGATTTTCATACGCTGTTCAACCTGATTCTTGCCTGTCTTTTCCTGCCAATCCTCACGCCATTTGCGGGACTGTTAGGGCGGTTGCTGCCGCAGCGTGCGGACCCCACCGATCCGTCGCGGCCACTGTACCTGGATCCGGCCGCGCAGCAAATTCCGATGGTGGCGCTCGGCAACGCGGCACGTGAGGCACTTCGACTGGCTGATGTGCTCAGCGAGATGCTGGCTGGCGCCCGTGCAGTCCTGGTGGACGGTGACCGTAAGCTGATTGCGGAGACCCGCCAGCGCGACGACATCCTGGACAGCCTGAATACCGCGATCAAGACCTACCTGACGTCGCTTGACCCCGAGCAACTCGCTGAAAACGATCATCGGCGTTTGCACGAAATCCTGACCTTCGTCATCAACCTCGAGCAGGCCGGCGACGTGGTGGATTTGAACCTGCTCCCGCATGCAAGCAAGCGATTGAAGCGCGGGCTCGCGTTCTCGAAAGAAGGGGAAGCCGAACTACTGGACATGCTGGACCGCCTGACGGCCAATCTGCGCACGGCAGCGTCGCTGTTCATGACCGAGGATCCACGTACCGCACGCATGCTGGCTGACGAGAAAGTGGTCTTCCGGGAGGCGGAATCGACTGCGACGGCGGCACACTTTGACCGGCTGCGCTCCGGGCGCATCGATACGGCCCAGACGAGCGCGCTGCATCTCGATCTGCTCCGCGACATGACGCTCATCAACTCGCATATCGTGGCCGCGGCCGCCTATCCGATTCTTGAGCGCACCGGATCCTTGCTGCCCAGCCGGATTGCCGCGGATGAGATGTAGTACCGACATGTTCGACTACGTAAAAATCGATCGTCAGTTCGTGGCACAGCGCAACGCGTGACGTGAGATCGGTGTTCGATACGCGCAAGGGTATCGCTATCAACGGCCGCTACGTGCGGAAGATCTGCGCGAGAAGTGGTTTGTTCCTGCCAAAAAAGAACCCGCATGAAGCGGGCCAAGGCTCTTGCACGAGGACGCCCTTTCAGGCGTGCAATGTAGAGTACCTACTCTATAAGTATGCACGTACGAGAGTTAACCCACAGCAAACGTTTTTATTTCGCGGCCGAAGTCCATCCGTCTATTGTTACGACGATTGACTCTTCGGCAAACCGACAACACCAACACAGCGATGCTAGATCGGTACGTAGCAGCAGCCGGAGGTTTCGACGCAACTCACATCGGGCCACGCTTGCGGACATCGCTGACCGCGTCGAGCAACTGATATTTTCGGATCTTTTCGTAGAGGGTGCTCTTGGCGATGCCGAGCTGGCCGGCCGCCTTCGTCAGGTTGCCGGAATGACGTGCGAGCGCGCGGCGAATGGACTCCGCCTCGGCCGTCTTCAACGACTCCCCGGCGGCCGCCACCGGCAAGCCCGCAACAGGTGGCACGGCGCACACGTCGCCTGGCGCGGCAGCGCCGATCTCGGCGGGAAGCGTGTCGATCGTGATCGTCGGACCATCGGACAGCAGCAGCGAACCTTCGATTGCGTTGCGCAACTCGCGCACGTTGCCGGGCCACGAATAGTTCAGCAGGTGCGCGTACGCTTCGTCATCGAACGACCTCGGCGGCAGGCCGTAACACTCGCACAGATGCGCGAGCCAATGCGCGATGAGCGCCGGCAGATCCTCGCGCCGCTCGCGCAAGCTCGGAATCGACACGGTCGTCACCGCAATCCGGTAATACAGATCCATGCGAAACGCGCCCTTCGCGACGGCATCCTTGAGCGCGCGGTGCGTCGCCGCGACCAGCCGGAAGTTCACCTTGCGCGGCGCATTCTCGCCGAGACGATAGATCTCGTTCTCTTCCAGCACGCGCAGCAGATGCGGCTGAATATCGAGCGGCATCTCGCCGATCTCGTCGAGGAACAGCGTGCCACCATCGGCGGCCTCGATCTTGCCCGCCGCACCGGACTTGCGCGCGCCGGTGAACGCGCCTTCCGCGTAACCGAAGAGTTCGCTGGCGAGCAGATCCCTCGATAGCCCGCCGCAGTTGAGCGCGACGAACGGACCGTCGGCGCGATCGCTTGCCTGATGAATGCCCTGCGCGAACAGCTCCTTGCCAACGCCGGTTTCGCCGAGCAGCAGCACGGGCACCCGGGACGGCGCGAGCTGGCGAGCCCTGCCGACGGCCGCGCGCAACACGGTGCTGACGCCAACGATGCGTTCGAACGCGTGCTGCGGGCCGCCTTGCCGCTCCCGCCCTCGCGCAACCGGAACGGCCCCGCGCGGGTTCGCGACTCCGGCCATCACGATCAGGTAGCCGAGCACGTCCGCGCCCTCGCGCACGGCCTCGATATGGCCGTAGCGCAGCCACGCCGGCGCATCCGCGGAAATGACGACGTCGCCGCGCAGCGCGAGACCGGACAACACGAAACCGGCGTCGAGCCGGACATCGAAGCCGAGCCGGCGCAGCACGGGGACGACTTGCGCATTCGCCTTGACGAGCCGACCATCTTCGTCGACGACGAGCACCGCGTCGGTGGGCGACGCACCGAAACGCGATGCGCAACGGTCGAGCAGGCGCATCCGGCGCGCCATGCCTTCCTTCGCCAGCCGGCTTTCGATGCGGCCCGCGAGCGACACGGCAAGCGCGAGGCTGTACTGGTTGTAGGTGTCGGCGAGCCCCGACACATCGATCACGCCCAGCACGTGCCCGTCTCGCGGATCCTGGATCACGGTGGCCGAGCAGGTCCAGCGCTTGATGCCCGCGCAGAAGTGCTCGGCGCCGTGGATCTGGACCGGCTGCCTGAGCGCGAGCGCCGTGCCGATCGCATTGGTGCCGCAATTCAGTTCGGTCCAGTCGCAGCCCGGAATGAGCCCGACTTCGCGCGCGGGCTCGACGATCCGCATGTCGCCTTCCTGCTGGAGGATCATCCCGCCCGGATCGGCCAGCAGCATCACCGTGCCCGTCTGCGCGAGGAAATCCCGCGTGTGCTGCATCAGCGGCAGGCTGGCATCGATCAGGTGGGCATTCGACATGCGCCACTGCACGAGGCGGTCTTCGTCGAGCGGCGGCGGCGCGTGATGCACGCCCGGATCGACGTGGCCAACCACGCATCGCTGCCACGAATCGTCGACGACGCCACGCACGTCGGGCGAGCGCCAGTCGCTTCCCGTCACCAGATTTTCCCAGGCGGTCATGATGCTGGCGTCATGCTGCGGACTGGGAAACCAGTCCATCGGCGTGCCTCTGTGTTGCATGAGTGTCTCCTGACGGTCCGGTGGGGCGCGAACCGTGGGGCCGTCGTGGCGGCCCTTTCCTGACGTTTGGAATCGCTCGGTCGTAGCGGGCGACGAGCGTTCGCCTATCCTACTCCGATCCGCCACGGGCGGCGGACCCGCGGCAAGTCACAGGCAAGCAAGGTGCGCGCCAGGGTTCGTTCGCGGCGATCGAATGCGCGGCCCGGCGCACGTCGTGCACATCGACTCGTAACGGCGACCGAAAACAAACCGGCCGTTCGAAAATCGAACGGCCGGAAATCGAACGCTTGCAGACTGGTTTCCAGACGCGATGCCGAAGCGAGGCCGGCAGGATCGGCCTCGACAACGCAGCCTCGACAACGGCATCGAACCTCAGATCATTCCGCCCGCTCCGGAATCGGCAGCTTCACCCATTCGGCGTAGAACGCATCGATGTCGGGCTCGAAGTCGTGAATGACCGGGTACCACGGCGTCGGCGCCTCGACGTCATGCATCGCGCCGCACGTCGGGCAGTAGTACTCGCGGTACACCTGCCACTGCGTGTCGGGCGCCATCAGCCGCGGATAGACCTCGTCCATCTCCTCTTCCGAGTCGCGCACGAAAATGCTTGCATGCAGCTTCCAGTTCTCGCGGTAATCGCAGAACACGTGGCCGCAATCGCATTGCGTGACCCATTTCTTCGTGGCCTTTTGCTGCACGATGTACAGATGCGGACCGAGCGGCAGCACGATGCGGTCCTGCCAGCCGAGCTTTTGCTGCAGCGCATCGACATACATCTGGAAGCGCTCGCCGTCCTTCGGCATCGACAGCATGCGCAACGTGGTGTCCCAGTCGAGCTTGCCGTCGACCATGTTCCGGATCTGATCTCTGGTGTAAGTAGACATCTCCACTCCTCAATGTTGGTTGCACGGTGGCCGGCGCGGGTTACTCCTCGACCAGCACCACGGTATTGACGTCGGGCATCTTCGACAGATCCATGCGGAACTTCGAGCCATACGTCGGCACGTCCAGTTCGTCCTCCGTGAGCGTCCACGTTTCCGGCAGATCCCAGAACGTGCGGAACTGCTGCTCGAATTTCGTCGACAGGCCGAAACTCGTCGCGAACATGTGCTGTACCTGCGTCGACGCGTGCTTGACCAGGATCCGCTCGCGCTCGCCCTTCATCCATTCGCGGGTCGGCTGCGAACGGGCGAGACGCGCGTTGCGAATCTCGATGCGTTGCAGCGCGGTGGCCTTCGCGTCGACCGTCCAGATGCCGTTGCCGTCCCGGGTCGCCACCGCGCCGTAGACCTTCTGCGCATATTCGGGAAGCAGCAGCGCGTTGTTGAGGTCGCGCTCGATCGCATCGATCTCGCGGTCGAGCGGATCGCCGAAGCCCGGGCCGCCGCGCAGGTAGTTCAGATAGAGGTCGTAGTTGCTGTAGCAGTCCTCCGTGGTCATGCACTGCTGGTCGCGCTTGACGAGCGCGCCCGCGTTCAGGTGGTTCTCATAGTCGGGCAGGTCCGGGTTCGTATCGCCACCGAGCGGCAGGCTCTCGCCGAGCGCGATGCGCTCCTGGATGCCCGTGCGGTGCGCTTCGAACCGGTATCCGGTCGCGGCCGGATAGCCGCCCATCAGGCCCCAGTCGCTGTTCATGTAGCCGTTGCCCATGAAGAACATGGTCCAGTCCTGCGCCTTCCACACCATGCGCAGCGTCTCGAATCCGCAGCCGCCGCGGTACTTGCCGTAGCCGCCCGAGTTCGTCTTCACGTTGCGGCCGAGATACAGCAGCGGCTCCGCCATCTCCCAGATCTCGATGTCGCCCATGTCGCCTTCGGGGTTCCAGATCGCGGCCGCATGGTTCAGGCCGTCCTTGATCGCGCAGGCCCCGGTGCCGCACGACGACGCCTCGAAGCTGTTCACCGCATGGATGTCGCCGTCCTGGTTGATCCCGCCGCCCTGCAGCCAGTTCGACGTGTTCGCGTTCCCCGCGTTGACTTCCTCGAGATAGCCGCGGCTGAAGTACGCCTGCGACAGGCCGCGCCACATCGCGCTCCAGCCGGACACCAGGAAATGCCATGCGTACGCGTGCCCGGTGCGGCGATCGTCGGGGTTCATCCACGCACCCTTCGGCAGGTGGAACTCGGTGCCGAAGTACGCACCGTCGTTGATGCGCTGCGTCGGCACCAGCGTTTGCGTCATCATCACCCAGAGGCCGCTCGTGAACGCGACCTGGTGCGCGTTGTACGAGTGCCAGCCCCAGCGGCTCGCGCCTTCGAAGTCGAGACGCCACGAGCCGTCCTTGCGGATCTCCATCTCGACCGGCGAATGCATGATCGAGTCGAGCTTCGCGAACGCCGACGACGTCTGCACGTCGGGATGGTTGTACGGCACGTCGACGAAGGCGACCTTGCGATACTTGCCGGGCAGTGTCATCGCCTTGATGCGGGTCTGCAAGCCGCGCCGCCCCTCCTCGATCACCTCGTACGCGAACTTCTCGTACGCGTCGAGGCCTTCCTCGTCGATCACCTCCTCGATCAGGTCGCGGATCATGTGGCAACCGGCGATGCGCGTGCGCTCGTCGAGAATCCAGTACTTCGGCGTGCGTACCGAACGCTGGCTCTCGTGCAGCCAGTCGCGCAGCGGCGTGTCGTTCACGCCCGTCTTGCGGCACGTGATCATGTAGCCGTCGCCGAAGCGCTGCACCTGGCCGGTCGACATCGAGCCCGGCGTGACCGCGCCGGTGTCGATCACGTGCGTGACGCCGCCCACCCAGCCGACCAGCTTGTCGTGCGCGAAGATCGGCACGATCGTCGCGATGTCGCACGGGTGGACGTTGCCGATCGAGCAGTCGTTGTTGGTGAACATGTCGCCGGGGTGGATGCCCGGATTGGCTTCCCAGTTGTTTTCGATCATGTACTTGATCGCCGCGCCCATCGTGCCGACGTGGATGATGATCCCGGTCGACGTGAGCACGCAGTCTCCCGCGGCGTTATAGAGCGTGAAGCACAGCTCACCCTCCTGCTCGACGATCGGGCTCGCGGCGATCTTCTTCGCCGTTTCGCGCGCATGCACGAGGCCGCCGCGCAGTTTCGAGAACATCTTTTCGTAGCGGATCGGATCGCGCTCGCGCAACTCGAGACGCTCGAGGCCGTTGTAGTGCCCCGACTCCGCGGTGCGCTCGAGAATACCGTCACGGAATTGCTTGAGCGTCTGGCCGTTCTTCAGCAGATCGGCGAACCCGAGCTCCTGGCTGGACATCATGTTCATCGCGTGTCTCCTTACTTGACTTCTCTGAGATGGAAGAGGCGGTGCTTGTCGAGCTTCGTCGCAAATCCCTTCGGCACCACGAAGGTCGTCGCGTCCGACTCGATGATCGCGGGCCCGACGATCTCGTTGCCCGGCTGCAGCGCCTCCATCCGCCACAGGGTCGCGTCGTGCCATTGCTTGTGCCGGTATAGCGGACGGGTGCCGACGCGCGCGTCGTCGGGCGGCGTAAGGCCGCCTGACGCGTCTTCCGGCAGGACCGGCTTCTGCGTGATGACCATGCCGCGCATGATCGCGCCCGTGACCGAGAAGCCCAGTTCGGGCGAGCGCGCCGAGCTCGCATACACCCGGCCATAGGTCTCCTCGAACGCGTCGACGATGCGGTCCCAGTCGCCCGCGTCGTTCGCGCTGGCGATCGGCGATTCGATTTCGAGATCGTTGAGCTGCCCCATGTACTGCATCCGGAAGCCCGGACGCAGGATCACGTCCTTCTCGCTGAAGCCGTTGATGCGGAATTCCTCGATCACCTTGGCGGCAAGCTCCGACCATGCCTGCTGAATCGTCTGCGCGGCCCGCGCCTTCTCGGCGTCAGGCACGAGTTGCGGCAGCGCGAGATCGACGCTCTTGTCGTAGCGGTATTCGAAGTCCGCGCACGCGCATCCGAATGCCGAGAAGCCCGCGGCCCAGGCTGGCACCACGACATCCTTGAATCCGAGACCTTCCGTGTAGCCATAGGTGTGGACGGGGCCGGCGCCGCCATACGAAAAGCAAACGAACTCGGTCGGGTTATAGCCCTTCGCGCTGACGTTGGAGCGCAGGTATTCGCGCAGCTGCAGGTCCAGCAGCTCGATCACGCCGGCCGCCGCGTCTTCGACCGACAGCCCGAGCGGATCCGCGATCTGCGCCTTGATGTGCTCGCGGGCGCGATTCACGTCGAGCTTGATCTGTCCGCCGAGGAAGTTGTCCGGATTCAGGTAGCCGAGCACGACGTGGCAATCGGACACCGAGACGGTGGTGAGGCCGCTGTCGGCCCAGCAGGTGCCGACGCGGTAGCCGGCGCTGTCCGGGCCGAGCTTGATCGCGCCGCTGTACGGATCGAGCCGCACGAAGCTGCCGGCGCCCGCACCGACCGAATCCATCGTGACGAGCGGCAGCGACAGCACGAGGCGGGCCATGTCCGGATCGGACGCGATCGCGAATTTGCCCTTGGTGATCAGCGCCATGTCGAACGACGTGCCGCCGATGTCCGAACACGCGATGTTGTCGTAACCGAGCGCCTCGCCGAGCAGTTTCGAGCCGATCACGCCGCCGATCGGCCCGGAGACGATCGTGCGCGCGAGTTCCTTCGCCTTCCAGCTGATCGTGCCGCCATGCGTTGCCATCACGCGCAGATCGAATTTCGCGCCGTGCTTGCGGAAGCGGTCGCTGACCTTCTTCAGCGTCTGACGCGACGGCTCGGCCGCGTAGGCCTCGAGCACGGTCGTGTTCATCCGGTGGCTTTCCTTGCGCTGCGGATAGTAGTCGACCGATGCGAACACGGGGATGTCGACGCCGCTCGCGCTCAGTTCGTCGCGCACGATGTCGCGCGCTTCGCGCTCGCTCGTCGCGTTCTTGTGCGACTGCAGAAAGCAGATGACGATCGCCTTCGCGCCGGCCGCGACGAGTTCGCGCGTGGCCTGCCGCACTTCGCGCTCCCGCAGCGGAATGACGATTTCGCCCTGCACGTCCGTGCGCTCCGTGACGCCGCGCGTGCGCGACAGCGGCACGAGGGGCTCGTCGTAGCGGTGCGTGTTCAGGTGGATGCGTTCTTCGAGCGCATAGCCGAGATAGCTCTGGATCGCGCGCCCCATCAGATGCACGTGCTCGAAGCCCTTGTTGACGAGCAGGCCGACATCGAGCCCCTTGCGCTGGACGACGCGGTTGAGCATCGCCGTGCCGGAATACACGCAGGTGACGAGTTCCGGATAGACGTCGTCGACGTCGCGTTGCCAGTGCGCGAGCGCATCCTGCGACGAGTTGAAGATCGCGAGCGATTCGTCCTCCGGATTGCTTTGCGCCTTGCCGACGACGAACCGTCCGTCCGCACGCACGAAGAAGGTATCGGTCATCGTGCCGCCCGCATCGATGCCCAACACCTGGACTTGCGAAAGTCCTTGCATGGTGATGTCTCCATTGATTGAAGTCGTGACGAGCCGCGTTCGGTTCGACGCGCATTGACGGTCGATCCGCGCTGTCGGCTCATCAGGCAAAAGGCAACAACCGTGCCAGACGATCAATCGGGAGTGTGGAAGGCGGCGAAGCCCCGCCGGACGGGGCGCGCAGCGATGTGGCCGCGTGTACGGCCGCTTGATGGCGTTTCGATGCGACGGCGCAGCGACCGGATTCCGGTCTGGCGGGGTGTACGAATGTCGGTCGGCGCCCGCCGCCCGTCGCGCTAGAACCGCGTCGACAAACCGATCCGCGCGAGCGTCTGCGAGCGGTTGCTCGCCGCGGCGCCCGGCTGCAGCAGCGCGTTGATCCACGCCTGCGTCACTGCGTTGTCGCCGCTCGCCCGCTGGTAGATCGCCTCGACATACGCGAACGTGCGCTTCGAGAAGTGGTATTGCACCGCGGCGGTCGCCTGATGCGCGCGGTTGCTGTCGAGCGCCGCGTTGCCGTGCATGTACGCGTAGTCGAGACCGGCCGACCACGGCCCCGAGATCGTCCACAGCGCGCTCGCCTTGTAGACGTCGATCTTCGCGCCGGTCGCGGTGTTCTTCGTGTTCGTGTACAGCAGCATCGCGAGCACGCTCGGGAACTGGTAGTGCGCGCCGAACCCGTAATTTCGGATCCCTTCATGGCCGTTGCCGAGCTGCGGATACTTGACGTCGACATAAGCCGCGCCGAGGCCGAGCGGCCCGTTCTCATAGTTCAGGCCGAAGCTCGTCGTCGCATTCGCGGAGAACGCGCCCGGCACGCCACCGAATCCGTACAACGCGCCGAACGTGAAGCCCGCGATCGCGGGGCTGCGGTACTTGACCGAGTTCGGCACGCGCGTCGCGCCCGCCATCCGGTCGAAGTCGAACGCCCCGGTCGGGTTGTTCGGCACGCCGAGCGCGGCGAACGGCCCCTGCCGGAAGTCGTAGATGCCGCCGAACAGGAACGCGCCGTCGAACCGGCCGAGCGTCAGCGTCTCGAACATGAAGTCATACTGATTACCGAACGTCAGCGTGCCGTAACGGTCGTTCGACAGCCCGACGAGCGACGTGCGGTTGAACAGCTGGCCCGCGCCCGGAATCGTCGAGCCGTTGCCGAGATCGAACTGCGACGTCAGCTCGAACAGCGCCTTGTTGCCGCCGCCGAGATCCTCGGTGCCCTTGAAGGTCAGCAGGTTCGGCGCGAACACGCCGCTGTCGAACAGCGTCGTCGCGCCGCCGTGCTGGTTGTTCACGTAGGTCACGCCCGCGTCGATCAGCCCCGACAGCGTGACGCTGCTCTGCGCCGACGCGAGCGCCGGCACGGACAGTGCGCATGCGCACGTCCATTTGATCGTGTTGCTCTTCATCTATGTCTCCTCTGTGTCGCTTTGAAATACCTGCCTGCCGACGATGCGCACCGGCACCGCGGTCAATCCGGCGCCTTCGCACGGGCCGTCGACGCACCGCCCGTCCTCGAAGCGGAACATCGCGCTGTGATGCGCGCACATCAGCCATTGCGCGTCGTAAGTCCAGAACGTGCCCGGTTCGTAGTTCAGCGGGATCGAGAAATGAGGACAGACGTTGCGGTACGCCCACGCTTCGTCGCTCCGGCGCAGCACGACGACGTCCGCGCTGTCGGGCGAGCCGGCATCCGCATCAGTGGGCGCCGCGTCGTGAGCCGCGCCCGCCACGCACAGCGCACCGCCGTCCGGCACGTCGTCGAGCGCGCAGAGCCAGCCGCGCGCGAGTTCGGCGTTCATCCCTGCCGCTCCGGCGCCGGTGCTTCACGCGCGGCGCTCATCACGAAATCCCGCCGCACGTCGAAGAAAGGCGCATCGACGCGCCACGCGCGTGCGTCGTCGGCACTGTCGTTGCGCACGTAGTCGACGACGAGCGACGGCTTCACGCCGAACACGGCGTCGGACCCGGCATACGGATCGTCGGCGGCGAACAGCGCGGTGGTCAGCGTGTCGTAGCCGGGCGCCGCGATCAGGAAATGCACGTGCGCGGGCCGCATCGGATGCCGGCCGGTCGCCATCAGCATCGCGCCCGCCGGGCCGTCGGTCGGGATCGGGTAGGACGTCGGCTTGATCGTCACGAACGCATAGCTGCCGTCGTCGCGGGTCCGGAAGCGGCCGCGCAGGTTGCTCTCGGGCTGGCCGGGATCCTGGCCTTCGTACATCCCGTTGCTCGCGGTCTCCCACACTTCGAGCAGCGCGCCGGCGACGGGCGCGCCCGTCGTATCGAGCACGCGTCCGTGCATCACCGCCGTCTCGCCTTCCGTGTGCGCAATCCGCGCGCCGTACACCGCGTCCTGCGCGCCGTCGCGATAGAACGGCCCGAGCAGGCTGCTGTCGGTCGCGCCGCTGTCGTGCCGGTGATGCAGCGCGTCGACGAGGATCGACAGGCCGAGCGTGTCCGACAGCAGGATGAATTCCTGCCGGATGCCGTCGCACATCTTTCCTGCGGCAGTCAGGAACTCGATCCCCTGCCGCCACTCGCCGGGCGTCAGCTCGACCTCGCGCGCAAAGTCGTGCAGGTGCCGCACGAGCGCGGTCATGATCGTCTTCAGCCGCGCGTCGTCACAGCCCGCGAACGTCGCGAGCACCGTATCGGTGATGCCGTGCACGGCGTCATCCGTAGTCGATTGGGTTGTCATGTCATCTCCTTTTCATGCTTGATGCGCGGCCGGCCCGCCGTCTTCATGACGGGCATCGCCACCGGGTGTCGCGCGCGGTTCGGCCGGCGACGCCGGCGCGTCGGCAAACACCACGCGCCGGCCGAGCGGGAAAAGTTGCAGACCGTAGCGTTCCGCGACGAAACCCCAGATGCCGCGCGGAAAGAACGTCGTCACGACGATCGCGAGCACGCCGAGCCCGATCAGGTACAGCGTCCCGTAGTCGGACAGGAACTTGTTCAGCAGATAGAACAGCAGCGCGCCGATGATCGGCCCTTCGAGCGTGCCGAGCCCGCCGATCAGCACCATGAAGATCGCGAACGCGGTCCAGTTCACCGAGAACGCGGCATCGGGCGAGATCCGCAGGTTGCCGACGAAATACAGGCCGCCCGCGAGCGCCGCACCGGCCGCGGCCACCACGTATACCGCGAGCCGCACGCGGCGCACGTCGATGCCCTGGCTGCCCGCGGCCACCGCGTTGTCGCGCATCGCACCGAGCGCGAGCCCCGCGCGCGAACGCAGGAACCCGTACAGCAGCCCGAGCGTCGCGACCGCGATCGCGAGCGCGAGCCACACCGTCAGCGCGTCGCGCAGCGCGCGCGGCACGTCGGCGAGCGCGGTGAGGCTCGTGCCCGATCCGCCGCCGAGCGCGGACACGTTCGCGAACGTGAGCCGGCACACCTCGGCGATCACCCATGTGCCGATCGCGAAATACCCGCCTTCGAGCCGGAACGCGACGAGCGACACGGGCACCGCGAGCGCCGCCGCGATCAACGCGGCGAGCGGCACCGCGACGAACGGCGACACGCCGCAGACGTTCGCGAGAATCAGCATCGCGTAGCCGCCGATTCCGAAGAACGCCTGCTGGCCGATCGACACCATCCCGCCATAGCCGGCGAGCAGGTTCCACATCAGCGCGAACACGAGGTAGGCGACGAACTGCGTGAGGTCGTGCATCGTGTCGCGGCCGGCCCACATCGGCGCGAACGCGAATGCGACGGCCACCGCAAGGCCGGCCACGAGCGCGACGCGGCTCGCGCGGGTCGTGCGGCGCACGTCGAACGGCCGCGCGGCATCCACCGGCTGGCCGCGCTCCATGCCGGTGCCGGTGTCAGTGCCGGCCGACGACGGCGCGCGTCTGAATTGCATGATCATCGTGTGACTCCTTACGCGGTCTTCGTCTTCGGAAACAGGCCCTGCGGTCGCGCGACCAGCACGGCGAGGAACAGCACGTGGCCAAGCCAAATGCCCCAGCCCGGGTCGAACGCGAAACCGGCCTGCTGCGCGATGCCGAGTGCGATGCCGCCCGCGAACGTGCCCCAGAACGAGCCCATCCCGCCGATGATCACGGCCTCGAATGCATACAGCAGCAACCCGGGGCCGTCCGACGGCGACACGGCGGTGCGCATCGCGTAGAGCGCGGCGGCCGCCGCGATCAGCACGAACGCGATGCCCATCGCGAGCGCGTACATGCGCCGGTGCGACACGCCCATCAGCTGCACGATCTCGCGGTCGTCCGACGTCGCGCGCAGCGCGCGGCCGAGCGGTGTCTTGCCGAACAGCCACTGCAGCGCGAAGGTCAGCAGCACGGCCACCGCGAGCGTGACGAGCGGCAGGTAGCCGACCGCGATGCCGCCCGGCAGCGTCAGGCTGCGCGTCTCGAAGCCGCCGATCGGCAGCGAGCGCGGGTCGGCCGAGAACAGCTGCTGCAGCACGTTCTGGATCACGATCGACAGCCCGAACGTGACGATCAGCGACGGCAGCGGATCGCGTCCGCTCACGCGGTTGAGCAGGCCGAGCTGCAGCAGGTAGCCGGCCGCGAACGCGATCGCCAGCGCGGCCGGAATCGCGAGCGCGAGCGGCACGTGTACGACGCCCGTGAGCGCGAACAGCACGAACGCCAGCAGCACGATGAAATCGCCGTGCGCGGTGTTGGTGAGCCGCATCACGCCGAACACGAGTGACTGCCCGAGCGCGAACAGCCCATACAGCGCGCCGAGCAGCACGCCCTGGATCACGAGGTTGACGAATGCGTTCATGCGGCGACTCCGAAATACGCTTGCGTGATCGCGTCGTCGGAGACGTCCGCCGAGACGCCGGACAGCGACACGCGTCCTTCCTGGAAGCAGTAGAACCGCGCCGACACGCTGCGCGCGAGCGCGACGTCCTGCTCGACGATCAGCGCGCTCATCCCGTCGCCGACGATCGACGGCAGCGCCGCGTAGATCTCGCGCACGACCACCGGCGCGAGCCCGAGCGACAGCTCGTCGCACATCAGCAGGTCGGGGTTGCTCATCAGCGCGCGGCCGATCGCGACCATCTGCTGCTGGCCACCCGACAGCGCGGTCGCGGGCTGGTTGCGGCGTTCCTTCAGCACCGGGAACAGCGCATATACGGCCGCGAGGTTCCAGCGCCCCGGCCGCCCCGAATACGCGCCGAGCATCAGGTTCTCCTCGACCGACAGGCTCGGGAACAGCCGCCGCCCTTCCGGTACGAGCGCGATGCCCGTGCCGACGATCCGCGATGCGGGCGCGGCGCCGATCGGCTCGCCGCGCCAGACGATCTGCTCGGATCGCGCGCGCAGCAGCCCGGCGACGGACTTCAGGAACGTCGACTTGCCCGCGCCGTTCGCGCCGATCAGCGCGACGATCTCGCCGCGCGCGACCGTCACGTCGACGCCATAGAGCGCCTGGAAATCGCCGTAGAACGCGGTGAGTCCGACCGTGCGCAGCAGTGCGCCGCCGGTGCGTGCGTCGTGTGCGTCGTGTGCGTCGTGTGCGTCATGTGTGTCGTGTGTCATGTCACGCCTCCAAGCCGAGATAGACCCGCCTGACTTCCGGGTCGGCCATCACGTCGCGCGGCAGGCCTTCGGCGATCTTCTTGCCGAAGTTGATGACGAGCAGCCGGTCCGCGACCGCGAGCAACGCATGCGTCACATGCTCGATCCACACGATCGTCACGCCGCGCGCCTTGATCTCGCGGATCTCGTCGATCAGCGCGTGGGTCTCCGCGTCGGTGAGCCCGCCCGCGATTTCGTCGAGCAGCAGCAGTTGCGGCTGCGTCGCGAGCGCACGCGCGAGCTCGAGCCGCTTGCGGTCGAGCAGCGTTAGCGAGCCGGCGAGCTGGTTCGCGCGGCGCTTGAGCCCCGTGCGTTCGAGCACGTCGACGCACAGCGCGTCGGCCGCATCGCCGGCCAGCGCGCCGCCGAACGTCGCGCCGACGAGCAGGTTCTCGAACACCGTCATCGCGCCGAACGGCCGCGGCACCTGGTACGAGCGGCCGATCCCCGCCGCGCAGCGCCGGTGCGCGGGCAGCGCGCCGATATCCGCGCCGTCGAACTCGACCTGCCCCGCATCCGGCTTCGCGTCGCCGCTGACGAGGTTGAACAGCGTGGTCTTGCCCGCACCGTTCGGGCCGAGAATGCCGTAGGTTTCGCCCCGCGCGACCGCGAAGCTGATGTCGTCGGTGACCGTCAGCGCGCCGTAGCGCTTCGAGACCCCGGTCAGCCTGAGCAGCGTGTCCATCGCGCGCCCCCGTCAGCCGATCAGCTTCAGCGGGCCGGTGAGCGGCACGGCCGGCGCGAGCTGGTTGTTGACGATCGCGAGGTCGAAGCGGTGCTTCGTGCCCTTCACCCATTGGCCGCCGACGAGCGGCGTTTTCGCGACGTTCTTCACGGGGCCGCTGCCCCACGCGACGCGGCCGACCACCGTGTCGAGCTTCGTCGCCGCGATCGCGTCGCGCACCGACTCGTTCGAATCGAGGTCCTTCGCGCGCTTCAGCGCATCGACGGCGATCTCGAACAGCGCATGCGCGAACCCGATCGGCTGCGTCCACTGCTTGCCGGTGGACTGTTCGTACGCGTCGGCGAGCGCGCGCGCCGGCTGCCCGGTCAGCGACGACTTGAACGGATGCGACGGCGACCACCAGACTTCGGTCGACAGGCCGTTGCCGAGATCGCCGAGCGCCTCGATCGACGTCGGGAACAGCAGCGCCTTGCCGATCGAGATCACCTTCGGCCGGAAGCCCTGCTGGCGCGCCTGCACGAGGAAGTTCTTCGCGTCGGGCGGAATCACGACGCCGGTGACGATCTGCGTGTTCGCCTGCCGGAACGCGGCGATCTGCGCGGAGAAATCCTGCGTCATGCTCTGGAAGCGGCCGGGGTCCTTCAGCGTGAAGCCCTTCTGCGCGAGCACCGGCGGAAAGCCGAGCTTCGGGTCGCCCCACGCGTTGCCGTCGCCGTCGTTCGGGAACAGGCCGCCGACCGCCTTGTTGGTCTGCACCGCCTGCCACATGCCGGTGTAGACGGCGATCACGTCCTCGAGCCCCCAGAAGAAGTGATACGTGAAGCGGAAGCCTTTCTTCGGATCACCCTTACGCCCGAAGAACCACGGCTGCCACGGCACGACCGTCGACACGCACGGCGTCTCGTTCAGCTCGCACGCGTCGCACACGGGGTTCGCGGTTTCCGGCGTGCCGGACACCAGCATGATGTCGACCTTGTCCTTCAGGATCAGGTCGCTCGCGACCTCGCCCGCGCGGTTCGGGTTCGACTGGCTGTCCTTCACGAGGATCGAGACGGGGAACGTCTTGCCGCCGATCGCGATGCCGTTTTTCAGCGCAGCCTGCATCTGCTGGATCGTGAAGCGGTCCGCTTCGCCGAACGGCGCGAGCGGGCCCGTCTGCGGCGATACGTAGCCGATCTTCAGCGTGCGCGTGCCGGCCGCGCGCGCCAACGGGGTGAACGAAGGGGCCGCGGCGAGCAGCAGGCCGCTGCCGGCGAGCGTGATCAAACGGCGGCGCGTGCCGTCGTGGGGTGGGCGTTTCATCGTTGTCTCCTGAACCTGAATGTCCCGACCGGTCTGGCGCCGGTCGTCTGTGGCGGTTGGCCGCGAATTTGCACCGCGTGCCGGGAATCCGGCGCGCGGTCGGGCGGTCGGCGGTTGCGACTGACCGTTAGTTGCGTTGCATCGGTTGCGTCTTCTTGACTGCGGAGTCACTCAGCGCATGCGTGTGCGCCTACCCGGGCCGGCGCCCCTCGTAAGCCGCTTCGAGCAGCGCGCGCAGCGGCGCACGCTCGAGCGGACGGGGATTCCAGTACGGGTTCTGCAACGCGAGATCGAGCACCGTGTCGATGTCCGTTTCGCGCATTCCGATCTCCTTCAGCGCAAGCGGCGCGCCGCTCGACTTCGCGAGATCGAACACGCCCTGCGCGGCATCGTCGGCGCCGAGCGCGGCCGCGATGCGCCGCATCGCGTCGGGCGCCGCGTCGCGGTTGTACGCGAGCGCATGCGGCAGCACGATCGTGTGCGTCTCCGCGTGCGGCAAGTTCAGCGTGCCGCCGAGCGTGTGGCACAGCTTGTGGTGCAGTGCCATCCCGACGCTGCCGAGCACCGTGCCGCACAGCCACGCGCCGTACAGCGCATCCGAGCGCGCGTCGAGGTCGCGCGCATCGGCGGCTGCATCGGCGACTGCATTTGCGACGATCCGCGGCAGGCTGGCGGCCATCGCGCGGATCCCTTCCTGCGCCATCAGGCTCACGATCGGGTTTGCGTCCTGCGCATACAGCCCTTCCGCCGCATGCGCGATCGCGTTGATCCCGCTCGTCACCGACATCGGCACCGGCAGCGACAGCGTCAGCTCCGGGTCGTAGATCACCACCTTCGGCAACACGCGCGGGTCGCGGCCGGTCTTTTTCACGCCCGCTTCGGTCAGCCCGTAGATCGGCGTCATCTCGGAGCCCGCGTAGGTGGTCGGCACCGCGACGATCGGCAAGCCCGAATCGAGCGCGATCGCCTTGCCGAGCCCCGTCGTCGAGCCGCCGCCAATCGCGATCGCACAATCCGCGCCGACCTGCGCCGCATACTCGCGCGCGGCCCGCGCGGTCTCGATCGGCACATGCATCACGGCTTCGGCGAATACGCCGGCCGCGCGCTCGCCGAGCCGCTGCGCGAGCGCCTCGGCCTCCGCGCGCTGCGGGGGCGTGGACAGCACGATCGCGCGCGTCGCGCCGAGCCGCTCGATTTCCTGCGGCAGCTGCGCGAGGCTGCCCGCGCCGAAGATGACCCGCGACGGCAGGCCGTTGTAGACGAACGATTGCATCGCCATGTGCTCCATCAATGGACTCAGCGCAGTGGACTCAGCGCGGGTAGTACGGCGGGATCTGCGCGTCGACGTTCACCCACACCGATTTCGCCTGCGTGTACTCGCGCATCACGTCGAAGCCCATCTCGCGGCCATAGCCGCTCGCGCCAACACCGCCGAACGGCGACGCCGGGCTCACCCGCTTGTAGCAGTTGATCCACACCATCCCGCTCTTCAGGTTACGCGCGAACAGGTGCGCGCGCTGCAGGTCGCGGGTCCACAGGCCCGCGCCGAGACCGTATTCGGTGCCGTTCGCGATCGCGAGCGCTTCTTCGTCGGTGCGGAACGTCGTGACCGTCACGAATGGCCCGAACACCTCCTCCTGCGCGACGCGGTCGGTCGGCTTCGCGGCGACGATCGTCGGCTCGACATAGCAGCCGTTCGCGAGCGCGGCCGCGTCGGGCGCCTTGCCGCCGGATAGCACGCGGCCACCCTCGCCGCGCGCGACGTCGACATACGCGAGCACGCGGTCGCGATGCTGGCGCGACGTCAGCGGGCCCATTTCGGTGGCCGGATCGAGCGGATCGCCGAGCCTGATCGAGCGTGCGAGCGCGGTGAACTTCTCGAGCAGCTCGTCGGCGACCGATTCGTGCACGATCAGCCGCGACGCGGCGATGCACGCCTGCCCCTGGTTGTGGAAGATGCCGAACGCGGAGCCCTGCACGACCGCATCGATGTTTGCGTCGGCGAACACGACGTTTGCGCCCTTGCCGCCGAGCTCGAGCTGCACCTTCTTCAGGTTGCCGCTCGACGCCTGCACGATCTTGCGGCCCACCGCCGTCGAACCCGTGAACGCGACCTTGCCAACACCCGGGTGCTCGGCAATGTATTGGCCGGCAACCTGGCCGAACCCCGGCAGCACGTTGACGGTGCCGTCCGGAAAGCCGACCTCGGCCATCAGCTCCGCGATCGCGAGGCTCGACAGCGGCGTCAGCTCGGCCGGCTTCATCACGACGCAGTTGCCGGCCGCAAGCGCAGGCGCCATCTTCCAGCTCGTGAACATCAGCGGGAAATTCCACGGCACGACCTGGCCGACGACGCCGACCGGTTCGCGCAGCAGGTAGTTCAGGAAGCCCTGCTCGACCGGAATCACCGAGCCTTCGAACTTGTCGGCCATCCCGCCGAAATAGCGGAACGTCGCTGCGGTGCGCGGCACGTCGAGATTGCGCGTGTCGCGGATCGGGTGGCCCGTGTCGAGCGATTCGAGCCGCGCGAGCCGGTCGGCGTTCGCGTCGATCGCGTCCGCGAGCTTGAGCAGCAGCCGGCCGCGCTCCATCGCCGCGAGCCGGCTCCACGCGGGAAACGCGGCCTGCGCGGCGTCGACCGCGCGATCGACGTCGGTGTGGCCCGCCATCGCGACGTTGGCGATCACCGAGTTGTCGTGCGGGTTCAGCGTCGGCAGCGTCTCGCCGCTCGCGGCGGGCACGAAACGGCCATTGATGAAAAGTTCGGTTTGCATGTCAGTCCTGCTAATCGAGTGGTGCCGGCACGGATTCGCAGGCAACACGTCGCCTGCGGTGCCGGCGGACCGGCACCGTGCGCTGCAACATCAGGGGTTCAGTCGTCCGGTGAGCGCGGCGCGATGCGCCGCACGCGTCACATCTGGACGGGGTAAGGCGGCAGCTCGCCGCTCTCGTAGCGTTTCGGCAGGTCGGGCGTCGCGTTCTCCCACACCAGCAGCATCGAGCGCTTCTGCGAGTAGCCCTTGTGGCGGATGTCGGCCGGCATCGCGGCGATGTCGCCTGCGTTCATCGTGATCCGCGCGCGCGGCTCGCCGGTGTCCTTGTCAGCAACATCCCAGATGATCTGGTCGGACAGCTGCAGGAACCACTCGACGCGATCGTTGCCATGGAACACGGGCAGCACGAACTCCTCGGTGGTCGGGCAGAACAGGCTCTGCTTGCACACCGACGTCACCGACGGATTCCACGTGACGTCCGAGCGCGACAGGTACTTGAACAGGTTGAACGCGTGCAGCTCGTGCTCGAAGCCGGGCGCCGCGTGAACTTCCGGCTCGTCCTGCTCGACGTCGACGAACTGGCGGTTCACCGGCAAGTCGTCGCGCAGCGGCGAATCGCCTTCGAGGCCCGGCATCCGCTTCGTCGCGATGCGCGTGCGCTCGATCGCGCCGATGTTGTCACCGTGCTTCGGGCCGAACGCGGAGCCGGTTTCCTCGGGCGCCGCGAACGGATCGAAGCCTTCGTTGACCCAGTCCTTCAGGATCGCCTTGAAGGTCGCCATGATCAGCGGCGTGTCGAACTGTTCGCTGTAGTCGGCGCCTGCGTCGCGGAAGCTCGCGTTGTATGCGCCTGCATACATGTCGACGCGGCCGTAGTGGTTGCGCGTGCCGATCACGTCGTCGAAGTTCACCCAGCCGTAGAAGAAGCCCCACGCGACGTCGCGCATCATCGCGCGCAGGAAGTCGTCGGCGTGCATCTGGTGCGAACGCTGCTGGCCTTTCGACGGCCACTTGACGGTGACGAAGTACGCGTCGCGGCTGAACTCGAAATCGCCGAGACTGAACGTGCGATAGCCGGTGACCGAATCCGGGTCGGTCGCGGTGACGTGTTGCTGGTGCGGTGCGGATTGCATGACGGGCTCCTGTCGGAATCGTTGGGCGGTGGCGGAAACGGCGTGCCGCATGTCAATGGATGCAGATGTCGGCCCACTTCTCGACCGAGCACGAACCGAGGATCGACTGCTGCAGCAGCACGCCGGGCTTCGTGGCCTCGAAGCGGTACGCGGCGCCCGCCGGCAGCAACACCTGGTGGCCGCGGCGCAGCCGCACGTAGCCCATGCTGACGCCCTGCGGTTCTTCGTCGAGCCGCACGGTGCCCTCGATGTCCGGCTGCACGAGCGCGGCCGCGGGCTTGATGAAATGCACGGTGATCTCGCCGTCGAGCACGATCGCGAACTCGTCGTGCGACGCGGCGAACCACGGCGACACGCCTTCCGCGCGCAGCGTCTCGATCACGTACTTGAGGTTCTTGCCGACGACGACTTTCTCGTACGGCGCCGAGCGGCTCGCAACCTCGAACACGTTCGACATCGCGTAGTGTTCGGGCCGGCCGGTGATGATTTCGATGGAGCCCTTCCGGTAATCGTCGAGGCTGCCGAGTTGCGTGAGCTGCATTGCTGTCTCCATGTCCGTTGAACGTTGGTGTCCGTTGGCATGAAGATTAGGCGGAGGCAGCCGGTCGCGGCAATGGTCCGAGGTTCGGGATTCGCGAACCTCGCGTGCGCCGATCGGCGGCTAGGGAAACTACCTAAGGTCAGATGAATCGCGGGTCGCCGCGCGCCCGAGCCGCGCGGCCGGCGGCTGCGCTATGCGAGTTCGTCGTCGACGCTGCCCGGCTCGTCCTCGCCCGTCGCGATGCCGAGCGCCTTGTCCCACTGCGGTTCGCGCGCATAGCGCGTGCGCAGGAAATCGACGAACACCTTGACCTTCGTCGTCGACCGATGCGAGGCCGGGTACACGGCCGACAGCCACAGCGGCGGCGCCGCATAGTCGGGCAGCACGCGCGCGAGCCGCTGTTCGAGCAGGTCGGGCGCGGCGACCATCGTCGGCAGGTACGCAATGCCGGCGCCCGCGCGCGCGAACTCGAGCAGCAGATGCACGCTGTTGGTCTTCAGCACCGGCGACAGCGCGACCTCGAAACACTCGTTGCCGCGCATCAGCGGCCAGCGGTCGCCCCACGGGTAGTACGAATAGCACGCGAAATCGTGGCGCAGCAGGTCGAGCGGGGTTTCGACGGGCGGCTCCTCCTTCAGGTAGTCGGGCGCCGCGCACAACGTGCCGCGCACCGGAAACAGCCGCCGCTCGATCAGCAGGTTGGACGCCGCCGGGTAGATCTGCAGCGCGAGATCGAAGCCCTCCTGCACCGGATCGATCACGCGGTCGTTCACCGTCACGACGAATTCGATGCGCGGATACGCCTCGCGGAAATCGGTCAGCACGCGCGAGAAGTGGCCGAGCGCGAAGCCCGGCAGCACGTGCACGTGCAGCGTGCCCGCAAGCGCCTGCGGGTCGTTCGACGAGCGCGCCGACAGTTCATGCACCTTGTTCACGAGCTCGCTGCACTCGCGGTAATACGATTCGCCGAGCTCCGACAGGCGCACCGCACGTGTCGATCGATGGAACAGCGGCACACCGAAATGTTCCTCGAGCTGCTTGACGCGCGCGGTGACGACTGATTTCGCGACGCCGAGCTGGCGCGCGGCGTTGGCGAAGCTTTGCGCTTCGGCCGCGCGAACGAAGGCTTCCATCGATTGAAACAGATCCACAGCGTCTCCTGTTTTTGCGGCGCCGCGTCGAGGCGGGCCGGTTAACGGCGAGTGTAGTGGAGTTCGGTGGATGCGTGGGGCGGCGGCCCCGAGGCTGATGGCGGCCATGCGGCGACGCGGAGCGCCGAAGGCATGGATCATGCTTGCGCGTGCGGCGTGCTCCATCAACCTGGCATCGAGATCGCCGCGGAAAAGCAGCCCGAACGGGAGGTCGCGATCCGCGCGTGGGCGCGCCGCGATCCGCTGGTGGCCGAATTCCAGCGCCGCGTCGACGACACCCGGCTGTCGTTTGCGATGTCGGTTTGCCGCGCGCGGATCGACGATCCTGCAACGGCGGCACTGGTCGGCCGGCTCGCGCACCTGTGCCTGATCGGCGGCCAGCAGTCCGGCGACCGGCATCAGCCGGCCGGTTTTGCGCATCTCGTTCGGGACGCACTGATGCTGTTGCACGCGGGCGCAGCGGATTCGACTTCCGTGCGACGATCGCCGACGTAAATAAAGCGCCGCGGACGCCGGGATCTCGAGGCGCGCCAGCGCGATAAACGCACGCGGCACGCGAGATGCGTGCCGCGTGCCGGGATTCATGGGCCAGCGCGATCAGTCATCGTGGCGGTGATGGCGGTGCTTCCGGTGACGAGAGTCGCGATCGTAGCCATTGTTCGAGTTGCGCTGCAGGTTTCCGCCGAGCGCAGCGCCTGCGCCGCCACCGACTGCCGCGCCGAGAACACCGCCCGTGCGGCCACCCATCGCATTGCCCGCCGCAGTGCCCGCGCCACCACCCAGCGCGCCGCCAATGATTGCGCCGGTGCGCTCGTGACGGTTCGCCGTCACTGCACCGCCAGCGCCGCCACCGATTGCGCCGCCGATGACCGAGCCAGTGTTGCCGCCCACCGCGCCGCCAACCGCCGCGCCAGCCGCGCCGCCGAGCGCGCCGCCAAGCGCATTGTTCAAGTCGCTAGCTGCCGCCGGCAGCGTGGTCGCGCCGGCCAGCGCGGCGATGACGATTGTAGGAGCGATCTTCTTCCACATACCCGTATTGTTCCTTGTTCTCAAACCGATTCGATGCTCTCGCTTCGCTATCACCCACTGAACTGGCCGCCGTCGGCCGCATTCGTTTCAACGAGCTTGCGGCGAAGCATAGCATCGGCATAAACGTTGCCTCACCCATTCTGGTAACAGTTTGTTCATGCGACACGGTCCGACCAAGCCACACCGTTCCCACGGTTTCAGTTGCGTCGCACGGACCGGTAGCCGAGAATGCCGTGCCAACGCATCGAACCTGGCAAAACGACAACAGAACGACACGGGGATCTCTTCATGCGACGAACCTCCCGAACGCTAGCCGGGGCGAGTAGTTTCATGCTGCTTGCCGCCTGCGCAACGGGCCCGACCTACCGCGACATCGCTGCGTCGATTCCGACGCTTGACGCGAGCCACGGCCGCATCTACTTCCTCCGATCGGCGTCGGTATTTGGCGCCGCGATTCAACCGGAAATACGCATCAACCGACAAGTCGTCGGCCATTCACAGCCGGGCGGATTCTTCTACGTGGACGAAGCACCGGGTACCTATACCGTTACCACGTCGACCGAGGTCGAACGGGAAATCACCTTCGACCTGGCGGCCGGCCAAACGCGCTACGTACGCACGGCGGTCGGCTTCGGCGTGCTCGTGGGACATGTGACGCCATCGCTCGTATGGCCGGACAGCGCACAGGCCGAAATCCAGACACTGAGCTATACCGGCGGAGCCACGCCCTCGCCATCGCTCGCCGCGCCGCCGGCGAAGCCGGCGTACACTGCGGCGACGTCCGCCGCTTCAGCGCTGGCCGGCAGCGAATTGAAACGGGTTGCCACGACGCGGGGCAACGAAGTGAAGTTGTCCTGGCACGCCACATGGAACAAGCAGTGCGTCGCCGGCAAGGCACCCGACCTGACATTCACGCGGCAGCCCGAACATGGGCGCGTCGAAGTGAGAGAAGAGTCTTTCCCACTCAGCAATACGTCGTCGATGGCGGCCCCGTGTGACGGCACGACAGTGCTCGGCAAGGTTGTCTATTACATCCCGAACGCGGACTATCACGGATACGACGAGGTCGACTATCACATCGCATCCCGGTATCGAACTTACGACCGGGCTGTCTCGATCGAAATTCGCTAACGGTGCTGATGCCGCTCGGCAAGGTAAGCATGACTCACCGTGGTGCCAGCCAACTCGCCCAACCGGAAGAGCATGGCTTGCTTGATATAGGGGAAAGACGCCGCCGGATATGGCGTTCGTGACGTCAGAGCTGGCGTTCGTCAAAACCGCCGCTGCCGCACCCACTCGGCAAGCTCGCCAAGGTCGCGCCTGACCGCCGCCTTGCCGGCGCTCGACCACGCGTCGAACGACGTCGTGCCGCTCACCGCGCCGACGAAATGCGTGCCGGCACGCTCGGCAGCCTGCGCATCGACCGCATGATCGCCGACGTAAAGCGCCGCGGACGCCGGGATCTCGAGGCGCTCCAGCGCGAGCGCGAGCCCTTCCGGATCCGGCTTGTGGCGTTGCACGTCCTCGCCGCCGACGATCGCGTCGATCCGTTCGCGCAACCCGGCCACGTCGAGGATCGCCTCGATCCGGTAACGAAACTTGGTCGACACGATCGCGACGGCCATCTCCAGTTCATGCAGCCGAGCGAGCAGTCGCGGGACCTCCGGATAGATCGTCGTCGACGCAACCATCACGACATCGGCCCGCGCCACGAAGCCGCGGGCGAACGCGTCAGCCCGCTCGCCGCTGTCGTCGCCGGTCAGCGTACGGAACATCGCCTGCAGCGGCAGGCCTATCACCGGGTGAATCTGCTCGCTCGCCGCGGCCTCGTAACCGAGTTCACGCAGCGCATGCTGCGTGCAGTCGATAATGCCTGCGGATGAATCGGCCAATGTCAGGTCGAAATCGAAAATGACTGCGCGGATATCCATTCAAAGGCCCTCGTTTATGTACGTTGCCGGGCCAGGCGCAGCGCGCGCGTGCCCGGGCTCCGATGTTTCATCGCGGTTGAAGCATACGCGGAATCGGCTTTCCGAGCCTCGCGATCCGGCCTGGACAGCGCATTGACCTGATCGACCTGTTCACCCCGGCCAACCTCACTGAAAACAAAGCCCGTCTGCGGTAACCTGCTTTCCTCCGGCACACCGCCGCACGATGTAGCGCGCCGGCGGCCTTCCCACTCGCGGCCCGGCAAGCACGCCGGCGCCACGTCAAGGAGATGCACTGATGTTCTCGTGGTTCGAACGGCACCTGCCGACCTTTCCGCTCGACGATCCCGCCACGCCACCGAAGGGGTTCTTCTCGTTCATCTGGGCGTGCACGCAAGGCGCGCGCCGCTGGGTGCTGCTGATCGCGCTGACGTCGGCCGCGCTCGCCGCCTACGAGGCCGCGCTGTTCGCGATGATGGGGCACGTCGTCGACTGGTTGCAGTCGGGCACGCCTGCCGATTTCGGCGCGCGCCATCTCGGCACGCTGCTCGCGTACGCGGGCATCCTCGCCGGCAGCGGGTTGCTGGTCAGCGTGCACACGATGATGAAGCACCAGGCGCTCGCGATCAATTTCCCGATGCGGCTGCGCTGGCTGTTTCACCGGCTGATGCTCGACCAGAGCATGTCGTTCTACGCGAACGAGTTCGCGGGCCGCGTGACCACCAAGATCATGCAGACCGCGCTGGCGGTGCGCGACGCGCTGTTCATGACGGTGGACGTGCTCGTCGGCGTCGTCGCCTACCTGATCGGCATCCTGCTGCTCGCGGCCAGCTTCGAATGGCGGCTGATGATTCCGTTCGCCGTATGGGCGATCGGCTACGCCGCTGCCTGCTGGTATTTCGTGCCGCGCCTCGGAGCGGTCGGCAGCGAACAGGCCGATGCGCGCGCGCTGATGACGGGCCGGATCACCGACGCGTATTCCAACATCGCGACCGTGAAGCTGTTCGCGCACACGCGGCGCGAGGCCGACCACGCGCGGCACGCGATGGAGGCATTCAAGGCGACCGGCTATGCGCAGATGCGGCTCGTCAGTGCGTTCGAGATCGTCAATCACCTGATGACCACTGCGCTGCTGATCGGCTCGACCGGGCTCGCGCTGTATCTGTGGATGCACGGCGAAGCGAGCGCCGGCGTGGTCGCGGCCGTGACCGCGATGGCGCTGCGGCTGTCCAGCTATTCGCAATGGTTGACTTCCTCTCCGGCCTAAAGACCGGAGATTCCTACTTCTAGCGCACGAAGTCCCGTGCGGGCAATGTTCCTTGCGGCGTTCGTGTCGCGGTTGTGTTCCGTGCCGCAATTGCTGCAAGTCCACTGCCTTATTCCAAGTGCGGCCCTACCTTTCGGACTGCTGGGCGGGATAGTCCCGCAGCACGAGCACGACTGGGTTGAAAACGCTTCGTTGACCTCTGCGAACACCACGCAATGCCCAATGGCCTTGTACTTGAGTTGTGTCCTGAACGTCGTCCACGAGGCATCGAGAACGGACTTGCCGTTCGTTTTAGCCATTGCTTTCGCGCTCACGTTGCCTACGAAGATTGCTGCATGTTTCTGAACCAGCGCCGTCGTTTCCTTATGGATGGCGTCTTTGCGCTGGTTTGCGATACGGGCATGGATCGTCTTGACCAGGCGCTTCTTGTTCGCCCGCTGCGCGATGCCCAGTTTCTCTTCGGCTTGCCGATACCACTTCGGCATATCGAAGTCGGTGCCGTCGCTGTACGCAGCCATCGTCTTCAGGCCCAGGTCGATTCCGAGCACCGACGCTCCGTCCGGCACCCGCTTTTCTTCGACCTTAACTTTCACGGCGATATTGACGTACCAGCGCCCGCGCGAGTCCTCGTTGAAGCTGCCTGCACCGAGTTCGTACTTCGAAAGACCGTAGGAGTCCCACAAGCCGATATTGATGCCGTTGAAGCGAAGCTGCCCGTTCTTGTAGGTCAGTGCACGCTTCT
>NZ_QTQP01000070.1 GCF_003854275.1 Burkholderia sp. Bp8963 | reverse complement strand
CGCAAGGGCGATGGCGAACCCGGCGCAGAGACCATCTGGAAGGGACTCACGAAAGTTCATATCGCCGCGGAAACCATACGCTTATTGCGCGACGACGGCGGCGACGAGACTTGCGTATAACGAGATGGGTTGTGGGAGTATGTGCGTGATAATAAAAGCGTAGGTACTCGAGTTATTTTTAATTATGGTGGTGATGGTTGTATTTATCGGGTTAGTTTTTGTAGCAAATCAAGCGAAGAGATGAGGTGTGTGGCCGATACCTGAGATGGGGAAATGTATTGGGACGTGCGCTTGGGGTGCGCTCAGGTGCTCGCACAAGTTGAAGTAATGCGCTCGGGGATGAGGTAGTGCGACTCATTTTGCGGGACCATGCAGAAGTAAATTGAGATGAGGCTTCGTGTGAAAAATATCGCACTGCTAATTATAATTTATTGGCTTATTTCTGCGTGTGCGATCGATTCTGTTGGAGAATTGCTAGTCCGATCGCCAAAACAGTTTTTGAGCGATGTCAAAGTTGTCGCGGATTCGGGTGATCTAGAGAACGTCGAATTTGTTTCCAGGTGGCTAAGGGTTGAATATCGACGTGGCGCAAGGGGAGCGGTCTACGATAGCAGCGGTCAATCAGTCGATGGTTATGGGGTCGATATGACACGCCACGCATCCTCTAAAGAATATTCGCGAGATGGCAGTTTCTATTACGGTATTTATCAACCTAATGGGGGTGATTTTTATAGGGCTAGAATATCGTTGCCAATAAATTCGGATGTTATTTGTGTTGCGCCATGTGATTTTATTGGTGTGTTTCGTGATGTCGAGCGATATCCAATAGCTCACGGGGCTCGGTGGGGGTATGTGTACGACAATAAAGCCACCGAGACTCGAGTTGCCTTCAGTGTTGGTGATGGTGGCTGTCTTTATCGAATCGGTATTTTAAAAAATCAAGCGTGGAGGTAATGTAAATGGCATCGATAACTGGCAATGAGGTGATGTTTGTGAATATACGCTTGTGACTGGGTGTTGTCGGCCTGATCAAAAAAACCTTCGCTTGTTGATCGATTCGCGGGTGCGCTGATTGCTTGGTCTTTGCCCGGGAGCGCATTGATGCGTTGGTGTTTTCTCGAAGCGGTTGTGGTCGGCGTTGACGGAGCGTTTCCCTTTCTGTGCAGTACTGTTGAGAAAAAAATTAATGGATGGCGTGTCGCTGGTGGTGGATTTTCATGCAATTTACCGATTTAAAAATTAGGAATGCATATTGATTGATTTTGGGTGATTTCGGAAAATGCGGCCGGATTGTCCGCCGACGCTTCCGCGCGTGGTGCGAGAACCTTGATGAACTTGGCAACACGATGATCCGATGGCTGGATAGCGGTGATCGTAGCCGCGTGGATGCCAGGTTGATCGCACGTGTGATGGCGATTCGATATGAAAGGTGAGTCAAATTGGCATTATGTGCGAGAAGCGCTGTCGATATCACTAACGGGTTTGCGAAATTATCGTGAAATTTCCGGCTTCTCTATTGCGTCGAGCAATTGTAATTCTGAGTGTTGTGGTATTGATTCTGACAATTGGTGCGGTAGTGGCGGTCGGCTATCGAATCGTGGAGGGGGTGCGCATGGCTAGGCAATTCAGTAGCACATTTTCGCTTCCCAAGAGTAGCGAGCCGGTTATCGGGAACTTGGGAGGTGCACCAGTATCCGTGCCAATTAACTATACATTTCTTATGACCGAATACGATGGGGATCCGAATGTGTTCGCTCCGGAGCGGCGTCAGTGGACGCCGCCGGTACGTACCTATGCGTCGAGAATCAATTCGTTGGCGTTAACGGTACATCTGCCGGATTTTGCACCGAGAACGGTCGAGAACGAGGCTAGCTACTACCGTTCGAGAAGGACATTCGGTGAACCAGAGGAATGGCTTGAGATTGGTGTAAGTGCGGGAAAGAATTTCCTTGTTAGGGATGAAGTGCTAAAAACAGGGAGGATATACGATCGAGAGAGAATTATTGAGGGGTTTGCGGGGCCTGTAAATCCAATTTTTAAGGAAATTCCGCGACATGTTAGTTATCGGAGGCAAGCCGAACTCCGTCATGGATTGATCGAATATCGGCCGATCGGCTTCCCTGAAGATGCTGAGGCGAATCTTTATAACTATCGACTCTTCTTTCATGAGGTTGATGGTGGCGACGTGACTTTTATAAAGTGCCTTGCGAATGGAAGCCCTTTTGAAGGTAGTCCTAGAAACGATTGTACTCATGAATTCATAACTTATCCTGAGATTAGGGCTGAAGTCTCGTTGAGCTACGACGCTAGGTCGCTGCATCGATGGATGGAGTATGAGAGCAGGGCTCGTCGGTTAATTCTTGATTTTCGTGTGCAACCTGATGGATAAGAAAGGTGTGGCATTGCTATTGCTAAATAAATAGGGGAAAGGATTATGGTTCAGGCAATTCCCGCGCAAACACTTGCGCAGATTCGAGCTCAATTCAAAGCTGGGCAACTGACTCCCACGCAGGTATACAGCCTGATTGAACGCTACGGCTACAGCTACACAGGCTGGGCAGGAGGCGTTGCCGGCGCGAACACGATTGCAGGTGCGGCGGCGTTGAGCTACATGAGCAATGTCGCGGCGGATTTGGGCAAGCCGTTGACCAAGGTGCAGATAGAGAAAATCAAGCAGGATATGGCGGCTGCCTATCTCGATACCCTTAAGGGGCAGGCCGATGCGACGGGATTTGTTACGAGGGACATAAACGCCAGAGAGGTATGGCGCTTTCATAGGCAGGTTTTTAAAGAAAACAACCTTCCGCCGGAAGCCTGGACCCTCGAAATTCCCTTTCGTCTGGTCGAGCAAATGGGTGGGCCGGCTCGGCTCGAGCAATTTTGGACCATATTGAGGAGCACTGGAGGAGCGTACGCAGATGCCCTCGTAGCAAATACAACCGTTCTCGCGCTGATGTATGGGGCGTCTACCTCATCGCATCCGGCCGTGCGTGCGATGGCCAGCGAATGGTTGCGACATGCTCCTGGCGTAGCGTCAGGGCGCCAGTTGCAGAACTTTGTCGATGCCTTGGTGCGCATCGATAAAGCGGGGTTCTTCACTTCCATGGGCGTGGATGCGGCCAATGCGGTGCGCCAATATGGCGAGCAAGTGAGCCAATTGGTCACACCCTTGTACGAATGGCTGACTGGCATCGCGTCTACCGGCGCCACAGTCACGCGAACACGTACAGAAGGCTTGTGGGAAATTACCACATACAGCAATGGCGTCGAGGTGGCGGCGACAAACTACCGTTATCCGGATGCGCCAAGCATTGAAATGGGAAGCGTATTTGTCGGCGCTAAGAGAGTAAAAGTAGGGTACTCCATCAGCGTTAGAACCCCGGACGGAAAGGGGGGCACCACTGTCAAGTACTTTGGCGACACGGGCGTGGTCACGGAAGTCGATGGCCAAGTCACACGTTACGAGATGTTCGGCGGCACCTCCATCGAATTTTCCGGCAATGTTGAGATCACCCGTACCGACACAAACGGTGATGGGACGGCCGACAACATCAAGACCGAAACCCGCATCGGCGACGGCGCAAGCATCGTTCGCGAAGACACCAACGGCGACGGCATCACCGACCGCAATTTCGTCGTGAACAACGGCCAGCGCTACGACCTGTCGAACATGCGCGACGCGAGCATTGCCGACAGCCTATTGTCGCGGTATCGCGCAACCGGACTGCTGAGCGGTACGAGTTACCTGAACCTGAGCCAAATCATCTCCAAAACGCTGACCTACGGCGGAAAGAACGATTACGGGTTCACGATGCCGCCGGGCTGGTACAACCCGATTGGCGCGTTCTACGAAGCGAAGAGCGCCGCACTGGACACGGCGGCATCGATCGCGAGCAAGACCCCGGTGTTGCTCAATGCCCAGCGACAAGGCCTGAGCGCCGCTGCACTTCGGGCGCTCGACACCAACCGCGACGGCAAACTCTCCGGCGCGGAATTGAACGGACTGCAAGTGTGGATCGACGCCAACGAGGACGGCATTGCCGACGCGGGCGAATTCCGAACTCTCGGCCAGGCGGGCATTTCCGACATCCGGGCCACCGATTACGACATCCTGACCCGTGGCAACAGTCGATATGTGACAGGGCCGGTCGCAGCACCAGCCAAAGGCAGTGACGTCGCGGGCCAGCCAGGAAGAATCTATCTCGCGCCAAGCGTACCGTTCTCGAACTACCGATCGCTGCGCGACAACGAGAAGGTCTACTGGATCAATGGTAGCGACTTCATCTTTTTCGGCCCCAAGCAGGTCAAGGTCAGCAATTCCAATCGCAGCTACCTCATTGGCACCGATGGCAACGATGTATTCGATGCGAACTACTATGCCGCATATGGCCACTGGATCAACAGCAACCTGCTCGTGAATTTCCTCGCCAGTGACGGCGACGACGTGATGGGCGGCAGCTGGCGCAACGACAATCTGTGGGGCGGTACGGGCAACGATACGCTGTACGGCTATGACGGCGACGACAGGCTGTACGGCGAGGAAGGTAACGACGAGCTTCAGGGTGGCGCCGGCAACGACGTGCTCGACGGCGGCGCCGGGAACGACTTCCTGTTCGGCCAGGCCGGCAACGACATCATGAACGGCGGCGATGGCGATGACGTCATGATGGGCTTTACCGCGTCGAACGAAAGCAAGCAGACACTCGCGCCGGGCGAGGCAGACGACGACGTCATGTACGGCGGCGCAGGAAACGACCGGATGTGGGGCGGTTTCGGCAATGACTACATGGATGGCGGCGATGGTGCGGATCTCGTTTGTGGCGGCCACGGGAACGATACGGTGTTCGGTGGCGCCGGCAACGACGAACTGCACGGCAACGAGGGCAACGACAGGCTGCTCGGCGAGGCCGGCCACGATCGCATTTTCGGTGAAGCCGGCGACGACGTGATTTGGGGGGCGACGGCGACGATGTGCTGGTCGGTTTCACCGCAAGCAACGATGCGAAGCAAACGTTGGCGTGGGGCGAATCCGACAACGACGTGTTGTACGGTGGCAATGGCAACGACTCGTTGTATGGCGGGCTGGGGAACGACTACCTCGACGGAGGCAACGACAACGATTTCCTGGATGGCGGCGACGGCAACGACCGGCTTTTCGGCCAGGCAGGCGACGACATCCTGTACGGTGGTGCCGGGGACGACATCCTCGTCGGCTTCACGGCGTCGAATGACATTAAGCAGACACTTGCGCCGGGCGAGACGGACAACGATTTCCTCTATGGTGGCGACGGGCGCGACACGCTCATCGGCGGATGGGGCGATGACTACCTGGATGGCGGTGCGGGGGCCGACTTCATGGAAGGGGGGCAAGGCAACGACACCTATATCGTCAACAGCGTGAACGACGTCATCCTCGAGCATGCGAACGCAGGTTACGACACGGTCATCAGCAGCGCGAATTACGTTCTCAACGCCAATGTCGAGGAGCTGCGTCTCGTCGAAGGATTCAAGATCAACGGCACGGGCAACGCGCTCAACAATCGAATCGTCGGCAACAGCGAGGACAACATCCTGGACGGCGTCACGGGCGCGGACGTGATGATCGGAGGCAAGGGCAACGATACCTATTACGCAGACAACGTCGGTGACCAGGTCGTCGAGCTGGCGGGTGAAGGCATCGACACGGTGCAGAGCAAGATCAGCTACAGGCTGGGAGACCATGTCGAGAACCTGAACCTGCTGGATTTCGGCAAAGCCGAAAGAGGGCTGGTCGATGGCGCGGCCGTACTGGTGTACGGCTACCCGAAGGCCAACGAGCTGGATTACATGCAAGGCGATGCGGTTCCGACGTTCCGGGGAACCTGCGCGCTGACGTCAATCGCCAATCTGCTGACCCAGACGGGTACGCCGACGACCGAAGGCGAGGTGGTTCGGCGCGCGATCGACAACAAGTGGGCCGTTACGAGTCCGGCGGCGACGGACTATCAGCGCGGCGGCTCGAATTTTGCGCAGCAACAGGCGATTCTGACCAGCTACGGCATCGCGAACAATCTGATTGCCGGCTACGACGAGCGCGCGATCGCCAATCTGATCCGCAGCGGCCGCGGCGTGATTCTCGCGTTGAATGCCGGCCGGCTCTGGGAGGACGGCGCCTATCTGGACAGCGGCGGTGTCAACCATGTCGTGACGGTAACCGGCGCGGTGTATGGAGAAGCCGACGGCAAGCTCAAGGGCTTCTACATCGCCGATTCGGGCCGTCAGCGCATCAGCGATATGACGCGCTACGTGAGCGTTCAGGAGCTCAGGTCGGCCGCCAACGTGTCGAATGCCTACGCGATCTACACCGCCGAGGCGCTGAAGCTGTGGAACGAGGATATTGACGGCACCGGCAATGCGCTCGATAACACGATCGTCGACAACCGTGGCAACAACGTGCTCGACGGCGGCGCCGGCAATGACATTCTGGTCGGCGGACTCGGCAACGACACCTACCGCTTTGGTCGCGGATCAGGACGCGACACGATTCGGGAAGATGACGACACGCTCGGCAACAGCGATGTGATCCGCGTCGGCGGTGGCGTATCCGCGAATCAATTGTGGTTCCGGCACGTCGGCAACGATCTCGAGATCAGCATTCTGGGCACAAGCGATACAGCCACGGTCAAGGACTGGTACTTGGGTTCTCGATATCAGATCGAGCAGATCCGGACGGACGATGGCCGGACGCTCGTCAATTCCGATGTCGAGAAACTGGTGTAGGCCATGGCGGCCTGGGTGCCACCGGCAACGGGATCCGTGACGCTGTCGCCGCAACAGCAGGCAGCACTTGCACAGACGCTGGCCGCCAACTGGCGATAGCTCCCGTCTTTGGAAGCTGTCTCGCCTGGTCGGGCATCAGGTCCGGCCGGGCGGCGTGCTTCCCGTTCGCATCACACTCCTTGCCCTGTGTTTATTCCCCTTATGGATAGCCCTATCCCGCCGCTCGCTGCATCGCGCGCGACGCAGGAGGCCGATTCCGGCCTTGCCGTCGTGCTGGCGATTGCAAGCCTGCACGGCATCGTCGCCGACGAAGCCGAATTGCGGCACGAATTCGGTTTCGGCCGTTTCGATACTCATATGATCCTGCGAGCCGCGCGTTTGCTCGGCATGATGGCAAGGACCGTCCAGCAGGATCCGGAACGGCTCGACCGGGCTCCGCTGCCGGCGGTCGCGCAGGCAAAAGACGACGGTGGCTACTTTTTGGTCGGCCAGTATCAGGCCGGTGACGGCACACGGTCACCCCGGGTGCTGGTTCAGTACCCGGGCGAGTCCCCGGAGGTATTGACGCGAGAGCGACTGCTTGAAACCTGGACCGGTGAGCTCGTCTATTTCACGAGCAAGAGCAGCATCGCCGGCACGCTCGCGCGATTCGATTTCAGCTGGTTCGTTCCGGCGATCGTGACCTACCGAAAGCTGCTCGGCGAAGTGCTCGTGATTTCGCTGGTCCTTCAACTGATCGGTCTCGCGACGCCGCTGTTTTTCCAGGTGGTGATGGACAAGGTACTGGTCAACCACGCGATGAAGACGTTGAACGTGATCGCGGTGGGCCTCATTTGCGCAACGCTGTTCGAAGCGGTGCTCTCAGGGATACGGACCTGGGTCTTTGCGCACACCAGCAGCAAGATCGATGTCGAACTCGGTGCGCGGCTCTTCCGCCATCTTTTGGCGTTGCCGCTGGCCTGGTTCCAGGCGCGCCGTGTCGGCGATTCGGTTGCGCGCATCCGCGAGCTAGAGAATATTCGCGCGTTCCTCACCGGCAATGCGGTAACCCTGGTGATGGATCTGGCCTTTTCGGTCGTTTTCCTGGGGGTGATGCTCTGGTACAGCGCTTGGCTCACGCTGATCGTCGTCGCTTCGATCCCGCTTTATGTGCTGCTGTCTGTCGTGTTTACGCCGGTCATCCGCCGGCGTCTGAGCGAGAAGTTCAACAAGGGCGCCGAGAATCAGTCGTTCCTCGTCGAAACCATCAGCGGCATAGACACGGTCAAGGCAATGGCGCTTGAGCCCAGATGGACGGACCGGTGGGAGCGGCAACTAGCTGCGTACGTGAGTGCTGGGCTGTCGGCGACCAATGTCGCGACCATTGCAAGCGGCGGCGTGACGCTGGTCAGCAAACTGGTGACCGCGGCGATCATGTGGCTCGGAGCGACGCTCGTCATCGACAGCAAATTGACCGTGGGCGAACTCATCGCGTTCAACATGCTCGCCGGCCAGGTATCCAGTCCGATCCTGCGTCTTGCCCAGTTGTGGAATGATTTTCAGCAGGTCGGCATTTCGATGGGGCGGCTCGGCGATATCCTTAATGCTGTGCCCGAAGTAGCCGGTAAAAAGACGCGACTGCCGCGTCTTGAAGGCGCCATCGAATTCGACCAGGTCTCATTCCGCTACCGACCGGACGCAAGCGACGTGATCCGGCAGGTCTCGGTCAGGATTGCGGCAGGCGAAGTGATCGGCATCGTGGGCCGCTCGGGGTCAGGCAAGAGCACGCTGACGAAACTGGTGCAGCGCCTCTACGTGCCGGATCGCGGCAGGGTACTGGTCGACGGCCATGACATCGCCGTGATCGATACGGCGAGCCTGCGGCAGCAGATTGGCGTCGTCCTTCAGGAGAACACGCTGTTCAATCGCTCGGTGCGGGACAACATCGCGCTGGCGCGACCGACGGCGTCGATCGACGCGGTGATCGAGGCCGCGAAGCTGGCCGGCGCACACGAATTCATCTGCGAACTGCCGGAAGGTTACGACACTGTGGTCGGCGAGCATGGCACGGGGCTCTCCGGCGGACAGCGCCAGCGCATCGCGATCGCCCGTGCATTGATGACGGACCCGCGCATCCTGATATTCGACGAAGCGACGAGCGCGCTCGACTACGAGTCCGAGGCCGTCATTCAGGCCAATATGCGCCGCATTTGCGAACGGCGCACGGTATTGATCATTGCACATCGGCTGTCGGCGGTGCGCGACGCGGACCGGATTCTCGTGATGGAGCGCGGACAGATCGTGGCGAGCGGCACGCACGACGCACTGCTGCGTACGCCGGGAGGTATCTACGCACGCCTGCACTCACTGCAGCAGGACGGTCGCGACGTATCGGGAGCACACGCATGAGTGTGCGACAACGGGTAAAGGCGTGGCGCGAGCTGTGCGGACGCTACCGGGATGTCTGGCTTCACTGCTGGCGACGACGTCATCGGATGACGCTGCCGACGTTCGAAGCACACGAAGCCGAATTCCTGCCGGCGGCCCTGGCCGTCCGGGCGGCGCCCGTGTCGCCAACGGGACGATGGGTTGCACGCGTTCTCATGCTGCTGGTTGCAGCGCTTGTCGTATGGGCGTGTCTGGGCAGGATCGACATCATCGTCAATGGCAGCGGCAAGATCATCCCGTCCTCGCGCACCAAGACGTTGGCGGCGGTCGAGGTGGCGAGCGTGCGGGCGCTGCACGTGCGCGACGGCCAGACGGTGAAGGCCGGTGACGCGCTGATCGATCTCGATACGCGCGTCATCGACGCGGAGCGTCAGAAAGCGGATGGCGATCGGTTGAACGCGGCGTTGCAGGTTGCGCGGGCGCGCGCTTTGATCGAGGCGATCGAGACGGGGCGGCAACCCCGCCTGTCGGGCATGGAAGGGGCGCTGGCCGAGCGTCAACGTGAAGCCGAGCGTCATCTGATGGATCAGTGGCGCGATTTTGTCGCACGGCGTGATCGGTTCGATGGCGAAGTTCGTCGCTACAGTCAGGCGCTCCCGCTCGCCGCCCGTCGCGCGAGGGACTACGCAGAACTCCTGAAGACGCATGATGTTGCCGAACACGCATGGATCGAGGCGGAGCAGCAGCGCATCGAGATCGAGGGACAACTGGCCGATGCACGTCACCAACGTGCGGCGTTGGTGGCCGAGGCGCGCAGAAATGCGCAGGACGCGCAGAACGACGCGCAGCGAGTCGTGGACGCGTCCGCACAGGATGTGCGCCGGGCAGAGGCGCACGGCGAGCTGCTGCAACTGACTGCGCCGGTCGACGGCACCGTGCAGCAGCTTGCGGTGCATACCGTTGGCACGGCGGTGCCGGCCGCGCAGCCGCTGATGCAGATTGTGCCTCGAGAGGGCGCGGTGGAGATGGAGGCGTTTATCGAAAACCGGGACGTGGGCTTCGTTAACGAAGGGCAGTCGGCAAGCGTGAAGATCGATGCGTTCGAGTACACGAAATTCGGGACTGTGCCGGCGACCGTCAGTCATGTGTCGCGCGATGCGATCGAGGACGAGAAGAAGGGTTTGATCTATGCGGTCAAGGTGACGCTCGATCGCGCCACGCTGCTCGTGGACGGCCGCGAGGTCAGGCTGTCTCCTGGGATGTCGGGCAGCGTCGAGATCAAGACCGGTACGCGCCGGGTGATCGAATACGTGCTTTCGCCGCTGTTGCAGCACGGCCGGGAGAGTTTGCGTGAGCGCTAGGATCTTGAGCCGGTTCAAATGCAGCCAATGGTTGCATGGCGTATTGCTCGTTGCGATTGCCTGCAAGGCTCACGCGGCGGGCGTTCCGGATGTGCTGATCGATCCTCTGCTGACGAGGCCCCCCGTGCTGGACTCGGGCGCAAGGCTTCCGGGCGACGACGCGCGTGCCATTTGCCCGCCGTCCGTCGATCTGGCGCAGCCACTGGCGCTTGGCGATGCCATCGACCATGCGCTGTGTCACAACCCGCGAATCCAGGTCGCCTGGGCGTCGATCAAGATTCAGGCGGCGGCGCTGGGCGAGGCGAGGTCGGCATGGCTTCCGACGCTCAGTGGATCGATGAACTGGCTCACTTCGCAAAGCCGTTATCCGCAGGCGACGTCGATGAATACCCGTGGCACCGGCACGACTTCGAATGCAAGCATGAACTGGCGACTGCTCGATTTCGGCGGGCGGGCCGCGAACCGGGCCGCGGCGCAGCAGCTGTTGACGGCCGCGCTGGCGAGCCACGACGCCGCAATGCAGAAAGTCGTTGCAGATGTCATCGCAAGTTATTTCGATGTTCAGAACGCGCAAGCTGCCTTTGCGGCGCGCACCGAATCCGCGGGTCTTGCCGAATCGACGTTGCTCGCGTCGCGTCAGCGGATGACCAGAGGTGTCGCGGCGCGCAGCGACGCGCTACAGGCGGAAACGTCGCTGGCGAAGGCGCGGCTGACTGCGAGGCGGGCCGGCGGCGACGTGGCTCGGGCCCGGGCGGGGCTCGTTTACGCGATGGGGCTGCCGGCCGGCACACGGATCGACGTGACGGATGCGGCGGTGCCGGTTGCGACGGATGCGTTGCGTGAACTGGGCGACTGGCTTCACGAGGTGGAACACACCCATCCGGAAATCAGGGCTGCGCGTGCTCAGTGGGAGGCCGCGAAGGCGAGGGTGACGACTGCGCGGTCGGAAGGCATGCCGACGCTGGATTTGAGCGGCACGTTTTCCCGGAACGGTTATCCGAATCAAGGATTGCAGTCACTGCGTTCGACCCAGACGAGTGTTGGCCTGACCCTGACGATTCCCTTCTTCGATGGGTTTTCACGCACCTATCGGATTCGCGGGGCGCAGGCCCGGGTTGAGCAGGCGCATGCGCAACTGCTCGACACGCAACAGCAGATACTGCGCGAGGTGCTGAAGGCACATGCTGACGCCGAGACTGCCATCGGCAACCTTGATGCGTCCGCACATCTGCTGGATGCCGCCGAAACGGCACTGGCTTCGGCGCGCAATCGTTATGCGCTGGGAGCGGGGGATATTCTTGAGCTGCTGTCGGCGCAAACGGCCCTTTCCGACGCGCGTCAGGAGCGCGTGCGCACGCTTGCCGACTGGGAGTCGGCGCGGCTTCGCCTGTTCGCCAGTGCAGGCATCATGGGGCGATGGGCGGTACGGTAACGCGCCAAGCGGACGACGGTGCAGCATACCCGCAGCAGCTTCGCGGCGTCCGCATGCCGCGCAATCGCCCGTCAGCCCGCCTCCCCGTACGTATCCGCCGGCATGTTCTGCACCACAAGCATCTGCGGCGTCGACAGCGTGACCCCCGCCGCGCGCAGCCGCTTCAGGATCTCGAACAGCAGGTCGCTCTTAGTCGACCCCGCGATCCGCGGGCTCGGCACATAGCCCGTCACGCTCAGCGTGATGCCATCCGGCGTGAGCTGGCTGAACGTCACCGACGGTGCGGGCTTCTCCAGGATCGACGGATGCTCGCGATACGCGTCGAGCAGCAGGTCGCGCACCTGCTCGGGGTCGGTGTTCAGCGGAAACGTCAGCATCAGCGTCGCGACGCCCTGCGTGCTGTTGCCCATCGTCACGTTGCGCAGGTTCTGCGAGATCAGCTGCGAGTTGGGCACGATCACGGTCGAGCGGTCGCTCAACTGGATCTCGGTCGCGCGCACGTTGATCCGGCGGATGTCGCCTTCGACGCCGCTGATGCTGATCATGTCGCCGACCTTCACCGGCCGCTCGGTCAGCAGGATCAGCCCCGACACGAAGTTCTTCACGATCTCCTGCAGGCCGAAACCGATGCCGACGGACAGCGCGCTGACGATCCACGCGAGGTTGTCCCATTTGACGCCGAGCAGCGACAGCGTCATCAGCACGATCAGCACGTAGCCGACGTTGGTGAACAGCGTGATGAGCGACGCGCGCATGCCGGGGTCCATGCCGAGCGCCGGCATGAACTCGTTGTCGAGCCAGCGCCGCACCGAGCGCAGCAGATAGAAGCCGATCGCGAAACCGATCACCGCGTTGATGATCCGGTCCGGCATGATGTTGAGGCTCTGCAGCCGCTGGCCGCCGACCATCGCAACCAGGCTGTCGAGCAGGTCGCCCGGCGTCGTGCCGAATCCGCCCGTCACCAGCGCGACCACCGCGAACAGCATCAGCAAGCTCGTGCCGAGACCCGACAGCACCGTCTGCGCCTGTTCGAGATGCTTGTCGCCGAGCCCGAACAGGTGCTTGATCTGCTTGCCGCTCGACAGGTTCGCGGAGAACAGCGTGACGCTCGCGTCGCGCGTCAGTTGCGTCAGCATGTAGACGCTGCACAGCACGATCTCGAACCACACCAGCTCGTACGTGATGAAGCGCGCAACCGTGATGTAGCCGATCACGAGCGCGGCCAGCGACGCGACGATCGCGAGCGACACGCCGGCGTGGATCAGCCCGGCGAGCGTCGAGCGCTGCTCGGGTGCTTCGCCGGCCGCCGCGAGCGCGCTGCGCACGCGATTCGCGCGCAGCAGCGCCGCACCGATCGTCAGCACGACGACGAGCGACACGATGCCGCGACCCAGCAGCGTGACGGACAGGCTCGTGTCGACGATGTGGTTGATCGCCTCGAGCGTGCCGGACACGAGCAGCAGCGCGGCCAGCACGCCCGGGAACGGCCGCAACGCGCGGGCGACGGGGTCGGCGAGCGCGGGCAGCCGCCAGGACGGATGGTTCGTGCACAGCAGCGCACGGCCCAGGCCCGCGATCAGCGCACAGGTCAGCGTCAGCTTCGCGAGCTGGTCCCACAGGTCGCTCAGCGCCGGCGTGAGTTCGTAGTGGCGCATGAGCGCGACGTAGAGGATCTGCACCGCGATGCCCGTGGTGAGCAGCGTCGCGAGCGCGGTCGACAGCGCGAGCGCGCTGCGGCGCAGGCGCGTTTCCGGCATGCGGTTCAGGCAGAACCATGCGAGCCCGCGTTCGACGAGCCGCCGGCCCACGATCCAGATTGCCAGCGCGACGAACAGCAGCAGCGCGGTCGATGCGCGCTGCCCCGGCGCCCATGCCGAATGCAGCATGTCGCGGAGCTGCGCGTCGAATGCACCGAGCCGCTGTGCGTCGTCAGGCGACCGTTTGAACAACGGCATCCAGAATTGCGCGCCGAAGATGCTGCCCGAGCGCAGCGCGAGCTGGTTCTTCAGCAGGCCGCGGTGCAGCTTCGCGAACTGCTCGGTCAGGTTCGCGAGATTGCCTTTCTGGTCGGTGGTCTGTTTCAGCGCCGCATCGATTTGCGTCCTGCGCGCGTTCAGCGTCGCGCGCTGCTGTGCGACGGCCGGCGTTTCGGGCGCCGCGCCCGGCGCGGGCGGCGGCCCGAGCACGTCGAGTTGCGCCTGGATCTGCGCGCGCTGCGGCCCAAGTTCAGCGGCCAGCTTCTCGACGCTCGCGCCCAGTTCGTCGGTCGCGTCGGCGAGCGCGTCCAGTTCCTTGCTGTTCGTCGCGGCTGACGTCTGCTGCTTGATGCGGTCCTGTTCGACCTGCATCTGCTTCAGCTGCGCGACCGCATCGGCGAGCGAGATCGTGGCGACGGGCGCACCGACGGCGCTTGCGCCCGGCGCGGACGCCGCGGACGGGAATGCCGAGGCCGTTGCGACCGGGAGCAGGTGAAGCAGGGCGATCAGCGCGAACTGGCGCGCGAATGGAAGAAGTCGTTTTATCTGCATGGAATGTTTACGATTGGCCGACATGCTCGACGTCTGCGAATCGTCGGAAGAATGCCATGTGTGGGCAGCCTGCATGTTACCCGTGCGCGCGGCCCCGGCGCTTTCGGGGTCGGTACGTCGTTTGCGCAGGGGCCGGCGGCGCGGCACGGTGTGGCGGACGTTGCGTCCCGCTGCCGGCGAAAGCGCGCCGGACAGATCGTTACGGAATTTACAAAATCTCCACGCAGGGCGCGGGGCTATGCAAAAAGGGGTAGGGTCGCCGGCGCGGGTGATGTGCTCGCCTTCCGTCCCCGCTAGAATGCCCGAATCCGCCCGCCGATCCACCGATCCGCCGATCCGCCGATCCGCCGCTCGGCAGCGCCCAGAACAATCAGGATTCCGGAGACACGCCACCATGGCTTCGCCCCAGCACGATCCGCTCGCCGCAGCGGAGGCCGCCCCCACCTCACCGATCGACGCGGGCTCGATATCCGCGCGCCTCGACCGCTTGCCGCCCACCCGCAGCGTGTGGAAGCTCGTCGTGCTGCTGAGCCTCGGCTTCTTCTTCGAACTCTACGACCTGCTGTATAGCGGCTACGTCGCACCCGGCCTCGTGAAAAGCGGCGTCCTCACCGCGACGACGCACGGGCTGTTCGGCACGACCGGCGTCGCGAGCTTCATCGCCGCGCTGTTCGCGGGCCTCTTCATCGGCACGATCGCGTGCGGCTTTCTCGCGGACCGTTTCGGCCGCCGCGCGATCTTCACGTGGTCGCTGCTGTGGTACACGGCCGCGAACGTCGTGATGGCGTTCCAGGACACCGCCACGGGCCTCAACTTCTGGCGCTTCGTCGTCGGCCTCGGCCTTGGCGTCGAGATGGTGACGATCGGCACGTACATCTCCGAGCTCGTGCCGAAGCAGATCCGCGGCCGCGCGTTCGCGTGTGAGCAGGCGGTGGGCTTCGTCGCGGTGCCGGTCGTCGCGTTCCTCGCCTATCTGCTCGTCCCGCACGTACCGCTCGGCCTCGACGGCTGGCGCTGGGTCGTGCTGATCGGCGCGCATGGCGCGATCTTCGTCTGGTGGATCCGCCGCGCGCTGCCGGAAAGCCCGCGCTGGCTTGCGCAGCAGGGCCGGCTCGGCGAGGCCGACCGCGTGATGCGTGCGCTCGAGGCGAAGGTCGAAGCCGAATATGGCCGGCCGCTGCCGCCGCCCGCGCCGGCCGAGCCGGTGCCCGCACGCGGCCGGTTCGGCGACATGTGGGTGCCGCCGTACCGCAACCGCACGATCATGATGACGATCTTCAACGTGTTCCAGACGGTCGGCTTCTACGGCTTCGCGAACTGGGTGCCGACGCTGCTGATCAAGCAGGGCATCACGATCACGACGAGCCTGATGTACTCGAGCGTGATCGCGCTCGCCGCGCCGATCGGCCCGTTGATCGGACTTCTGATTGCTGATCGCTTCGAGCGCAAGTCGGTGATCGTCGCGATGGCGGGCGCGGCGATCGTCTGCGGGCTGCTGTTCAGCCAGACGACCGTGGCCGCGCTGCTGGTCGTGCTCGGCATCGGCCTCACGCTCGCGAACAACATCATGTCCTACAGCTTCCATGCGTACCAGGCCGAGCTGTTCCCGACCGCGATCCGTGCGCGTGCGGTCGGCTTCGTCTATTCGTGGAGCCGCTTCTCGGCGATCTTCACGTCGTTCGTGATCGCCGCGGTGCTGAAGGGCTTCGGCACCGTCGGCGTGTTCGTGTTCATCGCGGGCGCGATGGCGATCGTGATGGCATCGATCGGCCTGATGGGGCCGCGCACGAAAGGCATCGCGCTCGAGGCGATCTCGAAGTGACGGCCGCGCGGCGCACAAGCGCCGCGCGTTGCGCGCGCGTAGAATGAAAAGTCAGACGACTCTCTGGCCCCCATCGGCCTGATCGCGTGGCGCGCGCGGCCGGGTGTGCCGCGTGGATGCGTCGGCGTCCGGGTGCGCGTAGCGCCCGACGCGTCGTTGCCTCATGCGGCTCATGTGCCGCGATCGACATGCGATGGCCGACACGGCCGATGGCATCGATCGTATGAAGTTTCCTCGTCTGACGCGGCGCTTTGCGTGGCCGCGTCGTCTTGCCGCTTCGCTGGCCGCGTGCGCGTGTGCCGCGGCGCCGGCAATTTCCGTCCTCGCTGGGCAGCCCGAGTCCGCCACATCGCCGATGTCTGGTGCCGCACCGACGTCCGCTGCATCGAGTCCATCGAACGCGTCGGGTGGCATGTCCGCTGCACCGTCCACCACACCGGCCGCAGCAGCGCCCGCCACACCGGCCAGCGCCGCATCTGCCGCATCTGCCGCATCGGCCGTGCCGGCCAGCGAAGCGGCACCCGTGACGCCGCGCATGCATCCGCTGCTGTCTCCGGCCGATGCCGCAAGCGCGACGACCCGCGCGGTCGACATGCGCAAGCGGTTCGCGCAGGAAGTGACCCGTCGGCTGAACGTGCCCGTCAGCGTGCAGCGCGCATACGGGCTGCGCCTGCAGCAGGCACTCGCGGCCGACGATCTCGCCGATCTCGCGGGCGAATACGTGGTGCTCGTCGATCGCGCGCCAACCGTGCAGGCGCTCTTCATCTACTTCCGCGCGACGCCGGCGAACGCGTGGTTCATGATCGGCGCGTCGCCGGTCGCGACCGGCTTGCCGGGCAAGTACGACCACTTCCTGACGCCACTCGGCGTGTTCACGCATACGCCGGACAACATGGATTTCCGCGCGGAAGGCACGACGAACGGCAACGGCATTCGCGGCTACGGGCGCCGCGACATGCGGATCTACGACTTCGGCTGGGAGGACGGCGAGCGCGGCTGGGGCAAGGGCGGCGAATCGCCGATGCGCTTCCAGTTGCATGCGACCGATCCGGACCGTCTCGAGCCGCTGCTAGGCATTCGCCACTCGAAGGGCTGTGTGCGGATTCCGGCGTCGTTGAACGTATTCATTGACCGGCATGGCATTCTCGACGCCATTTACGAGGCGCGCATCGAGACCGGCAAATCGTACTGGGTGCTGAATCCGCGGCGCGACGTGACACCGATCGAGGGCCGCTATCTGGTCGTGATCGATAGCGCGCGCAAGACGCGGCCGGCATGGTCGCCGCTGCCGGGCCGCAATGCATGGGCGAAGGTGCCGAAGGGTGGGGATACGGCGGATTGAATCCCGGCAACTGCTGCAGGACGCCGTCGCGCACTGACGCCGGTTTCGCGACGCGGCTAGCGGAACAGCCTCAGCCAGTCGAATAGACCCGGACCCGGGCGCGGATGCCGTTTCGGCGGCGGGGGCGCGGTGCGCGGCCGGAAATCCGGCGACAACTGCGCGCGCGGATCGATCATGCGCGCACGCAGCGCCGAATCGTAGAACGCGCCGACGATCGGCAGCGCGCTGTGCGCGCCTTCGCCCCAGTAATCGCTGCCGAGCGTCACGTGTCCGTCGTCGAAGCCGACCCACGCGCCGGCGACGAGCTGCGCATGCATCAGGATGAACCAGCCGTCCGCATTGTCCTGCGTCGTGCCGGTCTTGCCGGCCACATCCGCGCGGATCCCGTAGCGCGCACGGATGTCCGCGCCGGTGCCGTAGTCGACGACGTCGCGCATCACGTCGACGAGCGTCAGCGCGGCGCCGGAGGGCAGCGCCCGCTCCGGCGGCGCGCTGCCGAACTGGGCGAGCACCTTGCCGTTGCGATCCTCGATGCGCGTGATCATTTGCGGCGCGACGTACACGCCGCGGTTCGCGATCGTGCCGTAGGCGGACACCATTTCCTTCAGCGTGACGGGGCTCGTGCCGAGCGCGAGCGACGGCACCGCGTCGAGCGGACTCTCGCGCACGCCCATCGCGCGCGCGAGCCCGACGACTTTCGCGGGGCCTTCGCGCTGCATCAGTTGCGCGGTGATGCGGTTGCGCGAATGCGCGAGCGCGTCGCGCAGCGTCATCGGCAGGCCCGTCGGCGGCTCCGCGTCGGTCGGCCGCCAGACTGCGTGCCCCGACAGCGGGATCGCGACATTGCGGTCGATGAACGTGTCGGTCGGCCGCGCGCCGTCCGCGAACGCCGCGCCGTACACGAACGGCTTGAACGTCGAGCCCGGCTGGCGGCGCGCCTGCTGCACGTGATCGAACGGCTCGTCGGCGAAGTCGCGGCTGCCGACCCAGGCCTTGATCTGGCCGTCGCGCGGATCGATCGCGATGAAGCCGGCCTGCACCTGGGTCTTGCTGTCGCACAGCGCGCGCATGAACGCGCGGTCCGTGCCGAGCTTGCGCAGCGCGGCCGGGTCCGGCATGCCCGCGTCGCGCAGCGTCCGGTAGTCGGGCGTCTGCCGGATGAACGTGCGGAACAGGTCGTTGCGCAGGCCGCAGCCGCCGGGGCCGCGCCATGCGTCGTTCGCAATCCTTTGCAACTGGTCGGTCTGCGCGTCCAGCGCCTGCGTCGCCATTTCCTGCAGGCGCGAGTCGATCGTCGTGCGCACGACGAGCCCGTCCGAATAGACGTTGTAATCGTTGCGGTCGGCCCACGCGATCAGCCACTTGCGCAGCAGCGCGGCGAAGTGCGGCGCGGGGCCCGGCGAGGCGGTCTGCGGCTCGAAGTCGACGCGCATCGGCTGCCGGATCAGCCACGCGTATGCGTCGGGCCGCAGCTTGCCGTAGCGGTTCATCTGCGCGAGCACCGTGTTGCGCCGTTGCAGCGCGCGTTCGGGGTTCAGCACCGGGTTGTAGTAGCTGTTGCCCTTCAACATCCCGACGAGCGTCGCGCTTTCGAGGATGTCGAGCTCGTTCGCCGACTTGCCGAAGTAGGTGCGAGCGGCCATTTCGACGCCGTACGCGTTGTACAGGAACGGCACCGTGTTCAGGTAGGTCTCGAGAATCTCGGGCTTGCTGTAGACCATCTCGATCTTGAACGCGGTGATCAGCTCCTTCAGCTTGCGCGTGAGCGTCGGCGCGCGGCCGACGTCGTCGGGGTACAGGTTGCGCGCGAGTTGCTGCGTGATCGTCGAGCCGCCCTGGCGCTCGCCGGAGAACGTATGCAGCGCAGCCGACGCGGTGCGTTTCCAGTCGATCCCGTGGTGCTCGTAGAAGCGGCGGTCTTCCGTTGCGATCAGCGCGTCGACCATGTGCGGCGAGATCTGTCTGAGCGGCACCCATTCGCGGTTGACGGGCCGGAATTCGGCGATCACCTGGCCGTCGGCCGACACGATCTGCGCGGGCCGGTCGATGCGCGCCTTGCGGATGTCGCCGATGCTCGGCGTGAACGGGATGAACGCGAGCAGGGCCAGCAGGCCGAGCACGGGCACCGCGGCGAGCGTCAGCGCGATGCCGCGGCGGGTCGGGTGCCGAAGCCGGTGCAGCACGGCCGCGAGCAGCGCGCGGATGCGCAGCGCGATGGCGGCCGCCTGCGGCCGGACGCGGGCGAGCGACCTAGCGCACAGTTCACGGATGGACGACACGATTCGGCGATTCACGGCAACTCACGGCGATATACGAAGAGAAAGCACGGGCGGAAAAGGCGCGATCGTAGCAAACGGACGCCGCGCGCCGGCGCCCGAAGCGGGCTCCCGCTTGCAGGATTTACAGACGATTACGATTGTTTCGGTTCGACAACGTGTGGCGCCGGCTAGTGTGGCCATTCGACTGACGAATCGGGAGCCTGCGCGGCTGTCGAACGCGCGCCGCTGAACGTCATGTGCGCGCCGCGCTCAACCTCGCGCGTGCGCCGCGCCGGCCGCAGCGATCACGTCGGCGAGCCGCTGCGCGGCCGTGTCGATCTGCGCGCGGCTGAAGCCGCCGAACCCGAGCACGAGCCCCGGGCGGCCGGTGCCCGGCGCGAACATCGGCGACACCGCGCGCACCGCGACGCCGGCTTGCGCCGCACGCGCGACGACCGCGCGATCGTCGATGCCCTCGGCCAGCCACAGCACGACGTGCATCCCCTGGTCGCCGGGCTGCAGCCACGCGAGCGGCTTCGGCAGCCGCGCGCCGAGCGTGTCGATCAGCTGTGCGCGATGCTCCGCGTACACGGCGCGCACGCGGCGGATGTGGCGGTCGAGGTGGCCTTCGGCCATGAAGGCGGCCAGCACGTGCTGGTCGGCGGTTGGCGCGTGGCGATCCATCAGCACGCGCGCGCCGCAGAACGCCGCGACGAGATTGTCGGGCGCGATCACGTAGCCGAGCCGCAGCGACGGGAACAGGATCTTGCTGAACGTGCCGAGGTAGATCACGCGGTCGGGATCGAGCCCCTGCAGCGACGGAAACGGATAGCCTTCGTAGCGCAGCTCGCTGTCGTAGTCGTCCTCGACGATCCACGCACGGCTGGTGCGTGCCCACGCGAGCAGCGCGTTGCGCCGCGCCATGCTCATCGGCATCCCGAGCGGGTACTGGTGCGACGGTGTGACGAACGCGGCGCGGGCATCCGGCGCGCTCCGGATCCCGGCGTCGACGTCGATGCCTTCGTCGTCGACCGGCACGCGCACCATCGCGTCGCGCCGGCCCGTGCTTTCCAGCAGCGCGGTGATCCCTCGGTACGCGGGGTTTTCGACCCAGGTCCGGTCGTCGGCGCCGAGCAGCACCTGGCAGGCGAGATGGAGCCCCTGCTGGGTGCCGCTGGTGACGATGACCTGGCCGGGCTCGCACCGCACCGAGCGCGACTTGCGCACGTAGTCGGCGATCGCTTCGCGCAGCGGCAGCGCGCCTTGCGGATCGGCATAGCCGGATGGCGCGCCGGCGCCGCGCGCGCGCAGCCGGTTGCCGAGCCGGCGCCAGATGTCGTCGGGCGCGGTCAGGCCGACGGGCACCGAGATCGCGAACGGCACCGCCGGCAGCGGCGCGAATTCCAGCGCGATCCGCGCGAATGCCGCGGCGGGCTCGGGCAGCGCGGTGCGGGCCGGCCGGCCGCGCGCGTCAGGCGGTGCGGCGGGTGCCGGCGGCTCGGCCAGCGCGTGCGCGACGTGCGTGCCGGCGCCGCCACGAGACTCCAGGAAGCCTTCGGCGATCAGCTGCGCGTATGCGTCGACGACCGTGCCGCGCGCGACCTGCAGCGCCGCCGCCAGCACGCGCGTGGACGGCAGCGCATCGCCGGGCCGGATCTCGCCGTGGCGGACCGCTTCCCGCAACCCCTGCGCGAGCTGACGGCTCAGGTTGCCGGCCGCGCGGTCGAGCGCGCCAAGGGACGGGATTTCGACGTTCCGGGCAGTCCTCGCCATGATTCTGGTTCACTGAAAATGTTTCAAACCGGCTCTGTAGCATAAACCAGTTTGCAGCCACAATTTCCGCATGACGGGTTCGAACCCGTGTGCCTCTGGACCTTTGCCTGACCGTGGAGCTTTCATGTACGTCCCCGCCCATTTCGACGAATCACGCATCGATACGCTGCACGCGCTGATCGCGCAATTTCCGTTCGGCACGCTGGTGACGCATGGCCGCGGCGGGCTCGACGCGAATCACATCCCGTTCGAGCTGATCGCGGGCGACAGCGGGCTCGGCGAGCTGCATGCGCATGTCGCGCGCGCGAATCCGGTCTGGCAGGACATCGCGAACGGCGACGAGGTGCTCGTGATCTTCCGCGCCGGCGACGCATACGTGTCGCCGAACTGGTATCCGAGCAAGCATGCGACGCACCGGCAGGTGCCGACGTGGAATTACGTCGTCGTGCATGCACACGGCCGGATCACCGTGCGCGACGACGAGAAGTTCGTGCGCGGCTTGGTCGCTCGGCTCACGCGCACGCACGAGGCATCGCAGCCCGAGCCGTGGAAGATGGGCGATGCGCCGAAGGATTATCTCGACACGATGCTGCAGTCGATCGTCGGGCTGCAGATCGAGATCACGCGGCTCGTCGGCAAGCGCAAGCTCAGCCAGAACAAGGCGGCGGACGACATTCGCGGCGCGGGCGACGCGCTCGTCGCGCTCGGCAACCGCCAGATTGGCGATGCGATGCTCGCGGAGGCCGACGCGAAGCCGGAATGACGCCCGCGTGTGTCGGGCAACTACTGTGCGCGCATGGCGTCGCGCGGGCCGGCCGCGCTCTGCGCGGTTTTAGCGGTATCAGCGGTTTTTGCTGTCTGGGCGAGCGCGTCGCGAATCGCGGCTTCGGTCTTGTCGTACTCGCCTTCGCCGAAGCGCGTGTAGACGATCCGCCCGTTGCCGTCGATCAGGTACATCGCGGGCCAGTAGCGGTTGCCATAAGCGTTCCACGTGTCATAGCGGTTGTCCTGCGCGACCGGGTAGCGGATCCCGAAGCGCCCGATCGCGTCCGCGACATTGTGCGCGTCGCGCTCGAACGGATATTCGGGCGTGTGCACGCCGATCACGACGAGGCCCTGGTCGCGGTACTTGCGGTACCAGTCGTTCACGTGCGGGATCGTGTGGATGCAGTTGATGCACGAGTACGTCCAGAAATCGACGAGCACGACCTTGCCGCGCAACTGGCCGAGCGTGAGCGGCGCGCTGTTGTGCCAGCGCTCGATGCCGGCGAGTTCGGGGGCCGCCGCGCCGGCGTCCGGCATCGGCGAGACGGTCTGGCCCCGCGTGTCGGCGAACGCGGCCAGCGCGGCGGTGGCGGCAATGGCGGCAAGGGCGGTGACGACGGCGGCGGTCTTGAGGCGCGTGGTGAACATGACAGGTTCCTCCGGGGAGCGGCGCCGCTGCCGGCCGGTGCCGGCGGCGGACGTTCGCGGTTTCGACAGACCGTATTGAGCCGCGCGGACGTATCCCGCATGTGTCCGCGAAACCACCCGTGTGCAATGTCGTGTATCCGCGGCCGGGCCGGATACGTTGGGATACAAATGGTCGGTCGGGCTGCGGTATAAAGCGAACATCGCCTGTCCGGCGCCGCGTGGCATCCGGACAACCGACCACCTGACGACCGGACATTTGTGCGGCACATGCCGCGAGTAAGATTCCTGCCATGGACAAGACCGACCACGTGCTGATCGTCGACGACGATCGCGGCATCCGCGAGCTGATCGCCGGCTATCTCGAGAAGAACGGCATGCGCGTGTCGCTGGCCGCGAACGGGCGCGAGATGCGTGCCGTGCTCGACAGCGGCGCGCCCGACCTGATCGTGCTGGACCTGATGCTGCCCGGCGAGGACGGCCTCGTGCTGTGCCGCGAGCTGCGCGTCGGCAAGTTCCGCTCGGTGCCGGTGCTGATGCTGACCGCGCGCAGCGAAGAGACCGACCGCATCGTCGGCCTCGAGATGGGCGCCGACGACTATCTCGCGAAGCCGTTCGCGGTGCGCGAACTGCTCGCGCGCATCCGCTCGGTGCTGCGCCGCACGCGGATGCTGCCGCCCGGCATGCAGGTGACGGAGACAGCCGAGATGCTCGGCTTCGGCGAATGGCGGCTCGATACGACGGGGCGCCACTTGCTCGACGCCGACGGTACGCTGGTCGCGTTGAGTGGCGCCGAATACCGGCTGCTGCGCGTGTTCCTCGACAATCCGCAGCGCGTGCTGACGCGCGACCAGCTGCTTAACCTCACGCAAGGACGGCAGTCCGACCCGTTCGACCGTTCGATCGACCTGCTCGTGAGCCGCTTGCGGCAGCGCCTGCGCGACGGCGCGCGCGAGCCGCGCTACATCAAGACGCTGCGCAACGAGGGCTATGTGTTCTCGGCGGCGGTTTCCGTCGTCGAGGATACGCCATGACGCCGCGCGCGATGTGGCAGTGGCCGCGCACGCTGTTCGCGCGGCTCGCGCTGATCCTGTGCGTCGGCCTCGCGCTCGCACAGACGCTGTCGTTCTGGCTCACGGTGACGGAGCGCGACCAGGCGACGACCAACATGATGATGGGCTACATCGAGCGCGAAGTCGCGAGCTCGGTCGCGCTGCTCGACCATCTGCCGGCCGGCGAGCGCGCCGCGTGGCTGCCGCGCCTCGCGCGACGCAGCTACCGGTTCATGCTCGGGCCGGGCGAGACCGGCACGCCGCCGGACGCGCTGCTGTCGGCGCGCGTCGAGCAGTCGATCTCGGACGGCATCGGCAGCGAGTATCCGCTGACCGCGAACGCGATTCCCGGCGACCGCGAACATTTTCAGGTGCATCTGCGCCTGACCGACGGTTCGCCGCTGACGATCGACGTCCATCCGATGTCGACGGTGCCGATGTCGGGCTGGCTGCCGCTCGTGCTCGCGCTGCAGCTCGCGGTGCTTGCCGCGTGCTGCTGGCTTGCGGTGCGGCTCGCGACGCGGCCGCTGAAGCAGCTCGCGCAGGCCGCCGACGCGCTCGGCCCCGACCTGAAGGCCGAGCGGCTGAGCGAGGACGGCCCGTCGGAAGTTGCGCGCGCGGCGCGCGCGTTCAATGCGATGCAGGACCGCATCGCGCAATACATGGCCGAGCGCATGCAGATCCTCGCGTCGATCTCGCACGACCTGCAGACGCCGATCACGCGGATGCGGCTGCGCGTCGACGTGATGGAAGACGACACGCAGGGCGCGAAGCTGCGCCAGGATCTGATCGAGATGGAAACGCTCGTGAAGGAGGGCGTCGCGTATGCGCGGACGCTGCACGGCAGCGCGGAAGCGGCGCGCCGCATCGATCTCGACGCACTGCTCGACAGCATCGTCTGCGATTACGTCGATGCGGGGCAGGCGGTCACGCTGGAAAGCCGCGTGACGATCGCGCTCGTCACGCGCCCGCAGGCATTGCGCCGGATCGTCGGAAACCTCGTCGACAACGCGCTGAAATTCGCGGGCGCGGCCGACATCGCCGTGACGGCTGCGCCTGACGGCGGCGCGATCGTCGCGGTGCGCGACAGCGGGCCAGGGATTCCGGACGATCTGCTCGAAGCGGTGTTCGAACCGTTCCGGCGCATCGAGACGTCGCGCAATCGCGAAACGGGCGGAACCGGGCTTGGGCTCGCGATCGCTCGGCAGCTCGCGCTCGCGATGGGCGGCGTGCTGACGTTGCGGAACCGGCCGGAAGGCGGGCTCGAGGCGCGGCTCGAGCTGCGCAGCCTCGCTATCGACGCGTAGTGCGTGCGGGGCGACTGCTTAGCGCTTGCCGGGCGCGTGATCACGCGCGCTGCAGATGCGCGTCGACGAGCGGCGCGAGTACGCGCGCATGCACCGCGGCCAGATCGTGCTGGCCGCCCGCGACGACATGCAGCCGCGCATCGGGCAGCCGCTCGACAAGACGCCGGCCGGCCGCGACCGGGCTGATCGGATCCGCATCGCCCCAGAGCAGCAGCGTCGGCTGCGCGACGCGGCCCAGCTCGTCGGACAGATCCGCACGGAACGTCACGAACCAGTCCGGCAGATGCGGGTTCGCGGCGACGAAGCTGGTGCGCCAGTCCTGTGCGCCGAGGCCCTGCATGTCGAGCCCGCCGGACGTGACCGTCAGCACCAGATGCGTGACGAGTTCGGGCTTGTCGAGCGCCGCGCGCAGCGCGATCACCCCACCCATCGATTGCGCGATGACCGCGGTCGGCCGGTCGATGTGCCGCAGCACGTGTTGCACGAGGCTGTCGAAGTCGCGAATGTCCGGATCGGCGGGTTCCGCACCGAAGCCCGGATAGGCGACGATCTGCCGCGCGGCGGGGTGGACGAGCTGGTCGGCGAGCGGTTGCCAGAATGCGGTGCTGCCCGATGCACCCGGCAGGAAAAGCAGTTGCGATGGAACCGGCATGGCGTGTTGATTCCCTTTGAGACTGAAGCGATAGGGTGGCGGCGCGGGCGTCGTTCGCGCCGGGTGTTCCTGATGCGGGATGAAATTCAAGAACTCACGGCTGGTCCGTGAAATCTTTCCCATTCACATAGATTTTCCATAAGAACAAGCAGCTTTTCCGCCTTCTGTGTGGTTTGGTAGATCCCGTTCCCGGCGATATTCGGATTGTTGCAATCCTTTGTCACCAATCCCTCGTTGATCAGCTCGCGAAGTCGTAGCGCGAGTATCTGGTCGGATATGCCGGACAAAGCCAGCTTCAGCTTCCCGAATGTATCGTGGTCGCGATGGATGAAGTAGAGGACCTGCAGCTTCCAGCGACGCCCAAGGCGAAGCATCAGGGCGTTCAAGCTGCAGGCCTGCTGGAGTTTCTGCTCATTCTTGAACGTCGAGCCTCGGATTTTGCGCATATTGCCACCTTGTTTAAAGGTCTGCAGCTCACTCGTGAATGAGTGAGCTGAAATTCGGATGGTCTATCTATACTGCGTGATGGAAGGTGTTTCTATCAATCCAAAACGGCGTAGTATTTCAACTCATGAAAATACTTGATGTCCTGGTTCCAACCGTTCCCGCCGGTGCCACGCGCGCGCTGGATTTTTACCGGGATGTGCTCGACCTTCCGGTGACGTCCGATTTTGAAAGCGTGCAATTGGGCTTTCGTGTCACTGTCATGCGGCCGATGATCATACTCGATTCCCGCGATGAATCCGCGTTGCAGATCCCGCGATCGGTTCATGGCATTTATGTCGTCGACGATCTGGATGCCTACTGGAATCGCGTGCAGGCGCATGTCGACGTTATCGTTGCGCCGGAGCATGTTCCCACCGGAAGGCGCTTCATTGTCCGTCATCCGGATGAAAAGGTATTCGAGTATCTGCAACTCGACAGTTGATTCGGCATTGTGCCGAGCATCCCGGACGCTTCAGAAAAGCGCTTCTTCCACGATGCTCGGCCTGTCCCATCATGCGCCGGTGTCCGCCTCCATCACCACGGCTGAAGTGGCGCCGATCTGCGCCGTGTCTATCGTTCGCCATCCAAGGCGCGCGTACAAGGATTCATTGCGGGGCGTAAACAGGAAGATCTTGCGGTGCCCCATTCGTGACGCCTCGATACGCGCGCGTATCGCCAACGCCGAAGCGATGCCTTTACCGCGATGAACGGGTGGAACGAACACCGCTGATAGCCACGGACCAAGATGCTGGTGCGTCAACGTACTCTGAACCAGGCTTGCGATTCCTTGTGCATCGCCGTGGTCTGACAACGCCAGAAGCGTCATGGGTAACGAATCGTCAGCATGTTGACCAAGGCGTGCCACGCGTTGGTCGAGCGTCACGGCAGGGTTCAGATAACCAAACGCTTCGTGGTGCCATGTCGCAACTGTCGGAATGAATTCAGGATGTCGTACTAGATGATCAATGTGCATCTTGTTCTCGCCATGTGTGCTTGATGGTCATTGTCACGTCGGTTCGAGGCCTAGCCGGCTCATCAGGGCCCGGTCGCGCTCGATTTGCGGATTCTGCGTCATTCATCTGCTCGCGGCCAGCCGTGAGACGCACCACGGCTTTCGGCATCGTGATGCGTGCGGCCGCAACCGTACGCACGATCTCGAACGGATCGACGGGCATGGTTTCCGCGAGCGGTGTGCGGGGTATTGGAATCAGATGGTTGATCGGCACCGACTCGGGATATGGGCTCAGTGCCGCGAGTTGTGCGATCAGGCTCGCACGGTCGGCCCGCGATTCGCCGAGACCCAGGATACCGCCGCAGCAAACTCGCAGACCTGCGTCGCGTACGTGAGCGAGCGTGGCAAGGCGGTCTTCATAACTGCGGGTGCTGACGATCTTCCCGTAAAACGCCGGTGACGTGTCGAGGTTGTGGTTGTAATAGTCGAGCCCGGCGTCCTTGAGTTGTCGCGCCAGGTGAGCATCGAGCATGCCCAGCGTCACGCAGGTCTCGAGGCCTAACGCCTTGACGCCGCTGATCATCCGCTTCACCGTTTGCAGATCGCGATCCTTGGGGGCACGCCACGCGGCCCCCATGCAAAAGCGCGTTGCTCCGTCGGCCTGGGCTGCTTTCGCGGCCTGTAGCACGTCGTCGAGCGCCATCAGTTTTTCGGCTTTCAGCTTCGTATCGTGGTGCGCCGATTGCGAGCAATACCCGCAGTCCTCGGGGCAGCCGCCGGTCTTGATCGAAAGCAGCGTCGAAAGTTGTACGGCATTGGGTGCGTGGTGCTCACGGTGGATCTGCTGCGCACGAAACGTCAGATCGAGGAGGGGCAGGTCGAACAGTGACCGCACTTTGTCTGCGGTCCACTCTGGGGAAGGCGAATGTGCATGCCCGTTCCCGCCTGCCGGCATTGGCGTCGAAGTCTGATTGTATGAGGTCATTTTGACTGGAAGTGTCAGGAGCGTAGAAGGTTGTTCAGACAATGGCGTGCATCAATCTCAACGTGTTCCCCATCCGAAAACCATCCTTGCGTCCAGTCAGATAGATGTCGTTCAGGTTTTCCGGGCTGACGTTGTTCGCTTCGCCAAATCCGAGCGAGCGAAGCTTGTCGGCCAGCGATGCCGGATCAAAACAGGTTTTCCACGGCTCGCCACTTTCCGCAACTTTCGCGCGTACCAGTTCCATGCCTAATCGCTCCATTGGTGTGAGCAACGACGGCGTTACAACGTAATCGAAGACTACAGCGCTTCCGGCAGCGCACGACGCGATGAATCGTAAAGTCTCCAGCACCGCTTCTTCGTCGAGATAGATCGAGACGCCGAGCCATGAAAAAAATGCGGGCTCGTCTGCGCGGAATCCGGCTTGAGACAACGCTCGTGCCAAAGTGTCGTGTTCGAAATCAATGGGCACATACGTCAGGGATGCCGGGATTTCAATGCCGGCGGCGCTCAGGCATTCTCGCTTCCATTGCTGTGTCGCAGGAAGATCAACCTCGAAGATTCGTTGCGCCTGATGGTTCTGGCGATAGGCATAAGTGTCCAGCCCGGCGCCCAGAAAGCGCTCGAACGGTCAGGCCCGCCCGTTTTGCGAGCTTGCCGATTTTTAACGACATCGCTATTCCTCCGCCGTCATGAACCATAAATCATGACGTTACGTCAGGCTCAAGCGTAGAAGCATTGGATTTATTCAGCGGACGTGAGGCGGACATCACCGGAATCGGCCGGCTGTCAGTCGCTCGACGGCGGGTGGCCGACGCGCGTGCAGATCAGTGCGCGAACGACTATCTCATTTTTAGCAATAAATTGTTTTCGCCATTCCGCTTTCCGCTGAAACCGGTTCCATTTACCATCGGCGGCCGCGACGGGCTGTCGCAACGTGCGCCGTCCGGTGCAAGCAAGCCGGCGGCGAAGCATCGCCGGCCACTCGTCCAACTCGCAACTCCCACCTAGAACAACGGGTTTCACGCCCGGAGACAAGCCAATACCATGAACAAACATCTCGTCGCAGCGCCGCTGCTGCTCTCGCTCGCCGGTCTCGCGTCCGCGCAAAGCTCGGTCACGCTGTACGGCATCGTCGATGCGGGCGTCACCTATCGCAGCAACGAACGGGTCGGCACCGCCGGCAACTCCACGGGACACTCGAGCGTCGGGCTCACGACCGGCAACCTGTCCGGCAGCCGCTGGGGCATCAAGGGGGCCGAGGATCTCGGCGGCGGCCTGCGCGCGCTGTTCGTCCTCGAGAGCGGCTTCGACATCACCAACGGCACATCCGGCCAGGGCGGCCGCCAATTCGGCCGTCAGGCGGTCGTCGGCCTCGGCAGCGACCGCTACGGCACGGTGACGCTCGGCCGCCAGTACACGTCGCTCGACGACTTCGTGAGCCCGGTCGGGCCGTCGTCGTATATCGGCGGGTTCGGCGCGCATCCGGGCGACATCGACGATCTCGACCAGACCGCGCGCGTCGACAATTCGATCAAGTACACGAGCGCGAACTACGCAGGCTTCACGTTCGGCGCGCTGTACGGCTTCGGCGGCCAGCCGGGCAGCCTGAAGCAGCGCAACACGTGGAGCGTCGGCGCGGCCTATGCGGCGGGACCGCTGCGGGTCGGCGTCGGCTACGAGCGCGCCGACAACAGCAAGAGCGGCGCGGCCGACCCGACTACGGGCAAGTGGCAGGGCACCGACGACGGCCTGTTCAATTCGTCGATCAACGAAGGCTACGTGAGCGCGCAGTCGCAGCAGATCATCGCGACCGGTGCGACCTACGACTTCGGCCCGGCGGTGGTCGGGGTGAACTACAGCAACGTGCAGTACCGCAGCGGCGCAGGTTCGCTGTTCTCGGGGCACGCGACCTTCAACGTCGCGGGCGTGTTCACGCGCTGGAACGTGCAGCCGCAGACGCAGCTGTTTGCGGGCTACAGCTACACGCGCGGCAGCGACGTGAACGGTCTCGACGAGCGTGCGCAGTATCACAACGTGACGCTCGGCGTGACGTACGACCTGTCGAAGCGGACCAGCGTATACCTGCTCGGCGCCTACCAGCATGCGTCGGGGATGACGCTCGACGCGCTCGGCCGTCCGGTGCCCGCGACTGCGTCGGTGTCCGACAAGGCGAACGGGCATTCGTCGGATGCGCGGTCGCAGGCGATCGTCAGCGTCGGCATGCGTCAGCGGTTCTGATGCAAAGCGGGCGGCGCAAAGGCCGCCCGCTTTGTCTCTATACTAGGGCCTCTTCACAGGAGGCCAGATGACTCGAGAGCGTTCCGTCCGCTGTCTGTGCGGCACGGTGACCGTCACGCTGAGTGGCGAACCCGCTGCAAGGGCGAACTGCCATTGCCAGTCGTGCCGCGATTTCTACGGCACATCGATGCTGTCCGCGACCGCTTGGGGCAGCGATCAAGTCGCGGTGACGGGCGTTGACGCGACGTTTCCGCATCCGTCGAAAGCGATGTCGCGCACCTTCTGCGCGTCGTGCGGCGAAATCGTGTTCGGCACGAACCGGCTCGGGATGCGCGTCGTGCCCAACAGCCTGACCGCCCGCGCGCATGCCGGACAACTGCCCGACGACCTGCAGCCGACGATGCACCTGTTCTACCGGCAGCGGGTGATCGACGTCGTCGATCCTCTGCCGAAATACCTCGACGGCTGGGACGGCCCGACGCTCGACGAAACGCGCTGAGCGTTCGCGCGCTTCTCGCCGACAACTCGCCGACAACTCGCCGACAACTCGCTGACGTTCCGTCGTCGGCCTCTCCCTTCCCCCATCGCGCCTGAAACCAGGCGCGCGATCCCGCCGCAGCGACGCCCGGTCACACACCGTGACCGGCGCATTTCCGAAAAAACGCATTGCTGAAAGATTAATTTTTGCTTTCATTTCGATTTCTGTTTTGGAATCATGGCGCGAATTAATCTGAAAGAAAAATGCAATGCCAGGCCATGCGGAAAAATGACCCGTCTGCGTAAAGAAAGCGGAAGAAAATGCCGAGCCGGCGGCATGCGTGAACGCTTGCGTGCCGAGCCGCAACGGGCAATGACAATGCTTGAAGAAAAAGGCTGCCATGGCCGCGTGTGTGTCGCTCACAATTCATGCTGAGCGCGCCGGAAATGCTTGCCGCAATCACCGACGTTTCATGTTCCGTGATTTACTCATAGGTCAGAAATTTAGCGGACAAATGGTCTATGCTTGAGCGACAGCTATTGACAGGATCGCTCATGAAACGAGACGGCCGGAGCCTGGCTCACAACACGCTTGAAGAGATGCGCATATTG
>NZ_QTQP01000069.1 GCF_003854275.1 Burkholderia sp. Bp8963 | reverse complement strand
GCGGCGTCGCGCGACGCCCTTTGCAAAAGGGTGAAAAACTCGGGCCGCGGATCCATGAACAGCTTGAAAAAATTGGGCAAGACCCGAAGCTCGTCCGCGCGTTCTTCAGACATCCATCTGTCCGCTATATTTCTGACCTATGAGTAAGCCTGTGCTTAGCCGGGCAACCCATCTCCCAGGAGCGCCCCCTTGACTGCATTCGATCAACATCGCCGGCCGTTCGTCGTCGGCATCGGCGGCACCACCCGCGCGGCCTCGTCGACCGAGCGCGCGCTGTCGTTCGCGCTGCGCGGCGCGCAGGCGGCCGGCGCCCGCACCCGGCTGTTCGACGGTCCGTTCCTGCATACGCTGCCGCACTACGCGCCCGAACAGAAGACGCTGACCGACGCGCAGCGCGACCTGATCGACACCGTGCGGCAGGCCGACGCGATCATCATCGCGACGCCCGGTTATCACGGCGGCGTCTCCGGTCTCGTGAAGAACGCGCTCGACACGCTCGAGGAACTGCGCGCGGACGAACGCCCGTACCTCGACGGCCGCGCGGTCGGCCTGATCGTGACCGCGTACGGCTGGCAGGCGGCCGGCACCGTGCTGACGTCGCTGCGCTCGATCGTCCACGCGCTGCGCGGCTGGCCGACGCCGTTCGGCGCGACCGTCAATACGCTCGAAACGCGCTTCGAGAGCGCGGACAGCTGCTCGGATCCGAAGGTCGTCGCGCAGCTCGAGACAGTCGGCACGCAGGCTGCCGAATTCGCGCTGGCGTTCGCGTCGCATCGCGCAGCGTCGCACGCGGCTTCGGTCGACGCGCTCGCGCCGGTGCTGAAGATCGCCAACCAGTAACCCCTAGTAACTCCAAGTAACCCCGCCCTCTCTCACTCCGTCCCGCCCGCGTCCGGTGTCGTTCGCCGCGCGGGCGGCGCACATTCGCGCGCCGCCGCGCCCCCGCATTTGACTGTCGATAACGATTCGGTCCGCTGAATGATTTGCATTGGCCGAAAGATTGGTTCACACGGCGCGCGGGTTTTCGTACGCTGAAAGCCCGATCCTTCTCCGCACCCGCCATGAATCGCACGATCCGCTACAAGGGCTACGAAGTCGCTCCGGCCGCTGCGCGTCTGCCGAACGGGCTGTTCGCCGCGAACCTGACCATCGAGAAGGCAAGCGGCGGCCCGTCGCGCGCCGTCTCGTTCGACGCGATCGACTTCTTCTTCGAAGAGGAACATGCGCTCGCCTATGCGTCCCGCTGGGGCCGCCTCTGGGTCGACGCGAACGCTTGACCTGCGTCACGCCGCCGCGCATCAGGCAGCACGAAAATACGTGAAATCCGGAGCCGTGGGACAATCTTTCGCTCCGTCATCACGATAACAATAGCCATGACTGATACGCTGCGGGATGAGCACGCAGCAGCAGATCACTCAATGCGCAACTGGACTTTCGAGAGGCAAGGTCCGGTAAAAATCGGTTCAGATGCGCACAAGCAGATGTTCTGCCGCATGCTGCTCGACACCCATAACCCGTACAAGCCGGCCGTGATCGGCTGGCCGCCGCTGCAACCCGAAGCGCTCGAGCGGCTCACGTCGCTGCCGATCTGGGACATCGCGGTGCAAACCGAAGGCCGCGCGTCGATTCGCGTCGCAACGTTCGCGTCGACCGTGACCGACAAGCTGCTGAAAGAGGCGCTCGACATGGACGGCGGCGAGGAAGCGCGCCACAAGGTCGTGCTGTCGAAGCTCGTCGAGGCCTACGGCATCACGCTCGCGCCGGAGCCCGCGTATCCGGCCCCGAACGACGCCGAATGGGCGTGGATGGTGACGGGCTTCAGCGAGTGCATCGACAGTTTCTTCGCATTCGGCCTGTTCCGCTCTGCGCAGCGTTCCGGCTATTTCCCGCCCGAACTCGTCGAGACCTTCGAGCCGGTGATCCAGGAGGAAGGGCGGCACATCCTGTTCTTCGTCAACTGGTACGCGTGGTACTGGCGCAATATGCGGTGGTGGCGCCGGCCGTGGTTCTTCGCGCGCGTCGCCGCGGTGTGGGCGTTCCTGATCTGGGAACGGATCGGCATCGCGCGCGGCATCGACGCCGACGGCGTCGCGCACGACGCGAATTTCTCGAGGACCGGGACTGCGGCCGTCGGCGATGCGCTCGATCCGCGCGAGCTGATCGAGCTTTGCCTCGCCGAGAACGACCGGCGAATGGCCGGCTACGACAAGCGGCTGCTGCGCCCGACGTTCGTCCCGCGCATTGCGCGCTTCGCGCTGCGCTTCTTCTGGAAATGATCGCCACCGTCGCCGCCAGCGGCGGTGGCTGACGTCCGCCCACGAAGTAAAAATTACATGGTCCGCAGCAGCAGTCGCGCGGCACGCTCGACCTTTTCCCCCTGCGCCGATCCGGTCGCCTCCCACGCGACCGCGAAAGGCCGCGCGAACAACCGGCGCCGACTCCAACACAGGCGATTTCCGTGCCACAATCGCCGCAAGCCGCCGGGCCGGCCGGATGCGCCGCGCGGCGCGTCGCCACAGGCGCACATATGACAAACAACGGCAAACCGGATCCGTGCAGCGGAGCGAACCGCGACCACCGGAGTGCCGGTGCCGCAGAGGGACAAAGCTGGTGACGGACAACATTCAAGCCGCCTCGCGCGGCGCCCGCAACGACCGCCCGGCCGTCGGCATCTCGCTGTTCGCGCGAGACGGCCAGGCGATCTGGGAAAACGGCATCCATCAGAACATCGCGTTCCTCGCGATGATGCTGAAGCGCTCCGACCGCGTCGGCCCCGTCTACTTCCTGAATGGCGGCGACGCACGCGCGCTGCCGGCCGGGCTCGACCTCGACGGGCTCGACGTGCCGCTCGTACAGCCGGGCGACGTCACGCACGAACTCGACGTCGTGATCGAAATGGGCGCGCAGTTGCCGGTCGAATGGCTGAAGCACATGAAGGCGCTCGGCAAGAAGCGCATCGTGTTCTTCTGCGGGCATATGTATGCGGGCCTGTGCGAAACGCCGATCTTCGACAAGCCGTCCGGGCACATCTTCAACGGCGGCCCGTTCGACGAGGCGTGGCTGTTGCCGCAGTACGACAAGACCGCGGCGCCGATGCTCCGCACGCTGCTGCGCGCGCCCGTGCATCTCGTGCCGCACATCTGGTCGCCGTATTTCCTCGAGCGGCGCGTCGCCGCGCTCGCGAGCGAAGGCGCGACATTCGGCTACCAGCCGGGCCGGGCCGCGTGGCGGCTCGCGACGCTCGAGCCGAACATCTCCGTCGTGAAGACCTGCCATTACCCGATGCTCGCCAGCGAGGAATTCTTTCGTGCACGGCCGGAAGCGGTCGATCACCTGTTCGTCGTCAACGCGATGCACCTGAAGGATCACCCGACGTTCCTGCACTTCGCGAGCAACCTCGACCTCGTGCGCCAGAACAAGGCGACCTTCGAGCCGCGCATCGACCTGCCCGGCTTCATGGCACGCCATGCGGACGCCGTCGTGTCGCATCAGTGGGAGAACGCGCAGAACTACCTGTATTACGACGTGCTGTACGGCGGCTATCCGCTGATCCACAACTCGACGCTGCTCGGCGACGCCGGCTACTACTACCCGGACTTCGACGCGGCGGCCGGCGGCCGCGCGCTGCTCGACGCGTGGCAGCATCACGACGCGCGCCTCGACGACTACCGCGCGAAAGCCGACCGGCTGCTGCAGTCGGTCTCGATCGACAACCCCGCGAACCTCGACGCGTTCGTCGCGCGTCTGGTCGCCTGAACCGGAGAACACGCATGTCGGACTCCAATGCCCGTCAAGCGCCCGGCGAGGGCCAGCGGCTCGTCGTCGGCGTGTCGCTGCATGTGCGCGGCGCCGGCCAGTCGCTGTGGGAAAACGGCATCTTCCAGAACTGCCTGCTGCTGATCCTGCTGCTGCGCCAGTCGCCGCTCGTCGCGGAAGCGGTGATGGTGAACGGCGGCGAACAGGTCGCCGATCCGCAGATGATGCTCGGCGAATGGAACGTGCCGCTGCTGTCGATGGACGAAGCGATGCAGCGCTGCGACGTGCTCGTCGAGATGAGCGCGCAATTTGGCGCCGAGTACATTCGTGCGTTCCGCGATCGCGGCGGCAAGGTCGCGACGATGCGGGTCGGCAACGACTACGTGATCGACATCGAGCGCGCGATGTTCAGCAAGCCATCGGGCTTCCTGTTCTCCGGCGCGCCGTACGACGCGGTGTGGACGATTCCCGAGTTCGAGCGCTCGTGCCTGCACTATTACCAGACCGGCCTGCGCGCGCCGGTGACGATCGTCCCGCACATCTGGCATCCGATGCTGTTCGACAAGGCACGCGCCACGCTCGGGCCGGGCCTCGAATTCGGCTACCAACCGGCCAAGCCGCGCTGGCGCGTGACGATGTTCGAGCCGAACATCTGCATGGTGAAGACGAGCATCATCCCGATGCTCGTGACCGAGGAAGCCTATCGCGCGAAGCCGGAGTTCGTCGATGTCGTGCGCGTGTGCAACACGCTGCACCTGAAGGATCACACGACGTTCGTCCACTTCGCGAAGAGCCTCGACATCGTCGAGCACGGGATCACGACCTTCGAAAGCCGTTACGCGGTGTACGAGTTCATGGCCGCGTACGGCGATGCGGTCGTATCGCACACGTGGGAAAACGCGCAGAACTACCTGTATTACGAGCTGCTGTATGGCGACTATCCGCTGATCCACAACTCGCCGTTCCTTGGCAACGCCGGGTATTTCTATCCGGACTTCGATTGCGAAGCGGGCGGCCGCGCGCTGCTGAAGGCCTTCGCCGAGCACGACGCGAACCTCGACGCATACCGCGAGCAGTCGAAGCACGTGCTCGACTCGGTCAGCATCTACAATCCGGATAACGTCGCTGCCTATACGGACGCGCTCGCGGCGCTCTATCGCGACGCATGACGCGCCGCACCGGCTACTGGCAAACCAGGCGCCCGCACGACGCCATGAACGTCTGACCGTGCCGCCACCCCACGCGCACCAGCGACGCGAAGATGCGCCGCCGCGCGCGGCCGAATCGCGCGCCGCTCGCGTGGCTGCGCTGTTCGACGCTGCCGAATATGCCGCACGCGATCGCGGAATCCTGTCCGTACACGCCCATTGATTCGATTTCCGCCCGTCATCGTGCGGCGGCGCGCCGTTACCCGGCCGCCCCACCGACAAGCTGCGCGAGCAGCGCGTCATATTCGGCGACGAGCGCCGGGTTCGCCGACGTATATCGCCGCAGGATCTCGCGCTGACGCCGCGCGTATCCTTCCCAGTCGTCGTCATGCTTGCGCAGCGCATCCAGCAGCGCGTCCGTGCCTTGCTGCACGTCGTTGTCCGGATAGTAGTAGCCGAGATCTGGCGCGAGGCTCGCGTTGTGCACGAGCGGATAGCCTTGCCAGCACACGTCGAAGTAGAAGTAGTTGAGCGGGTTCTCCCACTGGTGCGATACGACGACGTCGGTCAGCTCCGCGAGGAACACGGGCGTGTCGAAGCGGCCGACGAAACTCGCCTTGCCGGCCCGGACGATCTCCAGGTAGTTCATCAGCATCACGAACTCCTGGCTGTCGTGCGCGAGGCGATCGGCGTTCGTCACGTGCGTGAACGCGATCGCGTCCGGATCGCGGCGGAACGCCTCGTCGATGATCAGCAGCGGATACACGCAGAACTTCACGACGTCGTGGTTCGGCTCCATCACCGTCAGCCGCTTCGCGCGCGCGCCGCTCGGCCGGTATTCGCCATGCCCGGGCAGCGTGCGGGCGCGCTCGGTCAGGAACATCGGATCCCAGACGAACGGCACGACGCGCCCCGGGCAGCGGCGCAACGACTGCAGGAACGGCAGCGACGACGGCGCGATCTGCGGAATCGCCCACACCTCGTCATAGCCGCGGTTGATGAACAGCGTATCCCACAGCCGCCGGCCGAACAGGATCGACTCCATCGCGTTGATGTATTCGACGCCGCAGCAGTAGCTGACGATCTTCGTGCCGCGTGCTTTCAGGTACGCGGTCTGCGCCCCGTCGATCTGCCCGCCGAGTTCGATCAGCACGTCGAGTGCGTCCTTCGCGTCCGCGAACGCGCGCGTGTCGTACACCGCGCGATCCCATGGCAGCGCGTCAGTCAGCGGCACGTCGGTCGTATTGACGAGCGTCACGCGGTAGCCGTGCGGCGACGCGATCAACAGCTTCGCGAGGAACAGCGCGTTCTGCTTGATGCCGTTGATCCACAGGCTTTCGTCGGGGGCGCGCAGGCCGATCGTGATGCCGATGCGCAGGCCGTTCAGGACAGGGGACGTCATCGTCGGCGAGGATGGGAGGTTGAAGGGTGCTGTGTAGCGCTGAGTTGAGCGCTCTCGCGCAAGCAGACAGTCTAGCGGACTTCCGGTCGCCCGACTGTCAGGGAGTGTTCAGGGCCTGCGAACCATCCCCGGGGCAGTCGCATAAAGCGCGTTGCCGGCCAAGGCGTTCCGCGCGACAGGGATCGCTGGTAGTGGCCTTCATGGGGAGGAAATGGATTCGATCACTCGGGCAAAGAACGGGTTCCGCGATCGGAGCACATCGGGGTCGGCGTGGTCGTCAATCTGGCCGTCGGACATGACGATCACCGCATCCACCTTCGTCATCGCACTGGGCCGGTGTGTGATCATGACGATTGTCTTTCCCGAAAAGATTTCGAAGATCTTGTCGAGCACGTATTGCTCTGTGACGAGATCCAGTGACGACGTTCCCTCGTCGACGAGCACGATATCAGGCGCGCGCAGAAACAGCCTCGCCAACGCAAGTCGTTGCCGTTGGCCGCCCGAAAGCGTGGCGCCGCGATCGCCGAGCATCGTGTCGAGACCCGCCGGCATGCCGATGAGCAGATCCTTCAACCCGGCGCATTCGAGCGCGGTGATCATGTCCGCATCAGATGCGTCCGGGCGCGAGATCTGCAAATTGAAGCGCAGCGTGTCCTTGAACAGGAAAACGTCCTGGGAAACGCAACCGATACGCTCACTCAATGTCTGTGCGTCGATACGCAAAAGGTCTTCCCCGAAGATCCGGATCACCCCGACTTCCGCGACGAGCTGTTTCGTCAGCACCTTGACCAGCGTACTTTTCCCCGCGCCACTTGGCCCGGTGATGGCGACTCGCTGCCCCGAATCGACAGTGAGACCAATATCGCTCAAGGCCCGCCGGTCAGCTCCCGGGTAAGTCACGCAAACGCGTTCGAATTCGATTGCCGGCGCGGCTGGATGGGGCACTGGTTTCGGATCGAGCCGCGGCACCGGTCTCGTGGCGGCGGACAGCTTATCGACGAATCCGCCGAACGTGACCAGCGATTGATTGATTTCCGTGAACATATTGCCCAGGATTTCGATCGGTGACAGCAGCGTCACCGTGTAGGCCGCCACCAGCACAAAATTGCCGACCGAACGTGATCCTGTCACGACTTCGTGCAGGGCCATCAGGAACGTTACGCCAAACAGGCCGACGAACAGGCAAGCGTTGAAGCACTGCATACGCAAGCTGATTTTCCAATAGTAGCCTTGCGTATGCCGGTCTTCGTCGAGCACCCTTTGGTAGCGGGAGAGCAGGAAGGGATAGCAGTTGAACTGGCGTGCCACCTGAATGTTGGTGATCGAATCCGTCAACGTCGCATAGGATTTTCTGCCGGCGTCCATGCAACGGGATTTGAGTTCGACGAGCTTCCTGCCGTGTATCACGTTATTCGCCACGAAGAGCACGACGTAGATCGCGATCGTTCCGGCTACCAGCAGATCACGATTGGACACCAGAACCACAACGGCAATGCAGATCTGGACGATCGGAGAGATGAGCGAAGCGCAGAGATTGCGGACGATGACGTAGAGGTCATTCGATGCCTGGGTGATCTCCTGAGTCAGTTCCCCGGAATTCTTGCTGACGAAGAAACTTTCCGATTGCCGGCAAAGGTAGTTGAAGTAACCCGCAAGGAGCGAGCGGTTTGCACGAAGGCGAAGCATGCTCTGGAGATAGAGATCGACGGTGCCGAGAAGCCTGGGTATCGCGATGGCGATCAGGTAGCTCGCCGCGAGATAGACGACGTAAGCCTGCCTCTGGAGATCCGCCGCCAGCAGGCTGTCGGTCAACCGCCCCAGGATAACCGGTGACATCGCCATCGAGGTCGCAGATCCAAGCGTGCAGAACAGGATTGCGACGATGAAATGACATTCCCGTCCCCGCAGATGGCGCCCGATTTCCGAATGAAGTTCGATCCAGCGTTTCATGGTCTGGTCAGACTTGCAGATTGATGTTCGATCGACCGAAGATGCGCTTCGATCTTGTACAGGTTGACGATGTGCTTGAAGTTCTCGGTCAATGCAATTCGACAGTTTTGCCGCACTTCTGCGAGAAGCGCGTCTCGGTCGATATGTAAAAGCGTCACGAAGTGCGAACGGTCGATCAGATCGGTAATATTCGCTTCAGATTGGGACAGGAGGTCAAATAGAAACGCTGACGATGCACGTTTCGTCCGCCGCCATGCGAACGATTTCCCGGACTTTCTGTAAATGGATTCGCGCAGCGTGACACGGTCATGAGTCTCCGTGAAGGTATCCGGAACGGGAATTCCTATCATGTGCCCGATAACGTTCTGCAACAGCAACGGAGCGAGCATGGGCGGTCCGTTGCGTGGAATGCATGTTGACTGCAGCGCCTGCAGGATGGCTGAGAGGTGGCTGTATTTCGCCGTGCGGCGATCCAGATCCCGTATCAGATAGTGACCGGTTCGACGTGCCGACCGATGTCTCGGTCTCGGCAGCCAGCCAGGAAATGAACCTGAAAGTGAGCGCGCTCCCGTCAGGAGACGGAGATTATGACAAACGATCTCGACACCGCGCCGCCCCTTTAGCCTGGACAATTTTCGTACGGTTCGCACGTACTCGAGTACCCGCCCTGCCTGCAACGCCGCCAGGCACGAATTGTTCTCGGGATTCTGGATGAATACGTGATCCCCTCCATGCCCTGTTATAAGCAATGATGTCTCGTCGATCGACGGACTGGAACGAGTTGGAGATCGGGATCGAAAAATTGATACATCGTTGGGAGATGAGGACGAGCTATCAGTTGAAATCGTGAATGCCCGACTGAAATCCTCCCGCTCAGGCACGAACCGTTGGATCTCGCAGCCGAGATCCAATGCTACCGCCGCCGCGTCCTGATACTCACTGTCCCTCGCGTCGGGATCCGATTCGCTATGCAGCACAAGCGGTTTCGTGCCGTTTGCGAGCAGCGTCCAAAGCAAGGTGCTCGAGTCCAGACCGCCGGAAAACATCAGCACGGTACTGTCGAAAGGCGGCGTGAATGCGGCCAGAGTATCGCGCAACGTGTCGACGATATCGCCGTTCGGAACGATCGGCTGGTTGACGAACGCCGCACTTACGATTTCAGATGTCGACATCCTGATACATTCACCAAGCATGACCTCGCGTATGTTCTCGAACGACGTATGCCCATCGAATTGTTGCTGATGTGCTATGAAATCGTGGCAGTAGCCGACATCGATGCGCTGACTTGCGAAGCCGCCACGCAAGGCGACGATGGCAGCCAGTTCGCTACAGACGAGCATCATGCCGTCCAATTCGGTATAGAAAAGATCAGTGGCTCGATACAGGCTTCTGACCACCTCTAGCGTTTCCAAACCCAACAGGATCGACGTGAAATAGCCGATCGAATTCGAAAGGCGAGCGTGTCTCTCTGGTGCGGACCTAGTCTGACAGGTCGGCCACTCATATGCCACACCCTCGAAGAACTCGATGACATTCCCCCACTTTGAAACCGTCCACCGATCTGAACATCGCACAACGAATTTTCCGTGAAGATGTGTTGACAACCGATTTCTTCTCGCCCATTCGCCAATGACGCGTTCCAGGTGCTCTGCGATGTTTTCCGGGTAAGCAATGAACATCAAACCTCCAGGATAACCGCTAGGTTTTTGCGCAAATCGACTGCGTCGCTCACAACCCTGCCGTCGACCTCGACCCAGGCGTGACTGAAGAACGGGCGCGTTCTCACCCCGACAACCAGTACCACATTGGAAATTTTCCGTCTCAACAGAAGCGTCAGTGCGAGGGAATAGGTAAGGCATCGGTTACCGCTGACATCGCAGGCAAACACCCGGTTCAAATTGGCCATGGAGGCCTGCACGATTCCGTCGACGTCGATCGGTCCGGGTGCCATTCTTGCCGCCCCTTTTCTCATCGAAACGATGCGCCTGAATCCTCCCAGTTTGATCATGAGCGTCGCCCGATAAAGGGCAGCGAGCGATGCGGCGATACCCAAAAAGGTGGCTGGTGCATGACGCGTCAAAGGCATCATCCAGCGTTGCTCCACATAGCTCTGCGGCCTCAATCCGGCCGGCGGAGTATCCGCGCGATCGCACGACTCTTCCAGCACACCCATGATCCGCAATGCGTCGCGCAAGCCAGAACCCCTCTGCCCGGCCATAGGCTCGAAAAGGGCATCCACGGCATCCCGGGAGATGTCCTTGATCAGATGAAACCTGTTGTCGTAAATAGTGAGAATGATCAGGTCATCCTCGTAATAAGCCAATCTTGCGTGCTGACTCAACGCGTAACGCATACGGCCATCCCGTGCATCAGATGTGACGAAATTCCATATCGGAAGACGGACGGCGACCCGCGAACGGAGCTCGCCGCCCTCCTGATCGATCAGCCGTAGTAGCCCGAATCCATGATCTGCCAATCATAAATATGCATCGGCCTGTTGAAGTATTCGGCGATGCCGCCGTCTCCGCCCATGGTCGCCTTGCAGGCGTCCTGCTTCAGCGTAACGACGTCGACACCCCCGACGCGCGCGATTTCGAACGATTCCTTGCTTGCACCATTTCTCATAGTATTCCTCAATAAATATATTAAATGAACACATAAAAACCCAGGAACACGCACCATCCACAACGCGAATGATTCGCATTCGCAAATGATGCTACGAACATCAGCGTGGACTGTCAAGCAATTGAAATATGTCCCAGTGGAGGGTCGAGCAGGTGGAATCGCCCCGGTCTTACATAGGGAGAAGAAGGAAAATCATGCGCAACAAGCGGCTCGAATCCGCACTGGGCGTGAGCGATCCGTGGTTCTTGAAGGCGCTGTCTCGTGAAACGACTGAGGACACAGTTCGTAGACGCTCACGCACAACAGCAAGAAAAACCATTCCGTTAACTGTTAAAAATCCTGAACGATGAATGGATTCCCGGTTTCTGCCGACCGAGAAGATGCGTAAAGATGCGAACACGACGCATAAGTGCAAGGAGCGTGGCCTCGTTCGGAACTGGCCGGCCTACAACGCCACCCAGATCGATGCAGGCGAGTTGGCGATGTGAATCGATAAAGCCGAACTCGCAGATTCGCCGAACGCCGCGCCGATTTCAGGGCTTCGAGCAAAGTTTGCGAACTCTGGCCTTTTAGCCAGTTTTGCTGGTACCGATCATCGCAAGCGGCTAGTCACTGCGCCTGGTAATCGACGGCATGGGCCTGAAGGTCGACGGCGAAGAGAAAAAAGGGGGCGCCAACACGGCTACTCGAAGCGCCTTGGCTGGCGCAAGGCGCACTCGAAACTCCACATGAAAGTGTGGCGTGTTGCGTGTGACGCTCGCGATCGGCCGGGATACCGCCGACGGCGAAATTCTGCCCGACTGCTCGATCAGATTCCAGCGACGAGCAGATTGATGTTGTCGGCGGGGATGGGGCTTACGACTCGAAGCCGTGCCATCCCCGACGTCACGCTCAGGCCTCCGCCATCACGAGCAATTGCGCGCCGTCCGCGACCTGGTCGCCGACGCCATACAGTACTTCCGCGACAACGCCCGCGCTCGGCGCGCCGATCGTGTGCTCCATCTTCATCGCTTCCATCACGATCAGCGGCGTGCCCGGCTCGACTGCCTGTCCGGCCTCGACCAGCACCGCGATCACCTTGCCCGGCATCGGCGCGGTCAGACGCCCGCCGCCGTGCTCGGCGTCGCCCGCATGTGCGAGCAGGTTGCGCCATTCGAACGATTCGGACGCGCCCTGCGTAAACACATGGAACGTGTCGCCGTCCGCATACACGCGGCCGCTGCTGCGCACGCCGTCGAGCGTCACCTCGAAGTCGAGCGGGCTCGCGCCGCGCGCCCACGCGAACGGCTGCGCGGGCGCATCGCCGATCGCGAGCCGCTTGCCGGCCGCATCCTCTTCGAACGCGACCGTGATGTCAGCGTCGCGCTCGATCGCGCGCCATTCGAGCGTGCGCCCGAAGCTCGCGTTCAAGCGCCAGTTCGACAACGCGGCCCACGGCGATCGGCGGTCCGTCAGCGCATCGCGCTCGCGCGCGCGCAACGCCGCACAGGCAAGCGCGAGCGCCGCGCGCGGCGGCTGTTGCGGCGCGAACAGCGTGTCGTGATTGCGCTCGATCAGGCCCGTATCGAGATCGGCCGTCGCGAACGGCTTGCACGCGACGATCCGCTGCAGGAACGCCGCGTTCGTGTACAGACCGACCACCTCGCATTCGCGCAGCGCGCGCATCATCCGGCCGAGCGCTTCGTCGCGGTTCGCGCCATGCACGATCAGCTTCGCGATCATCGGATCGTAGAACGGCGTGATCGCATCGCCCTCGCGCACGCCGCTGTCGACACGCACCGGCGCGCCGATCGCGAACTCGACACCGTCCGGCAGGCGCAGATGCTTCAGCGTGCCGGTCGACGGCAGGAAGCCGCGCGCAGGGTTCTCCGCGTAAAGACGCGCCTCGATCGCGTGCCCCGTCACGTGCAGTTGCTCTTGCTTCAAAGGCAGCGGCTCACCGGCCGCGACGCGCAGTTGCCACTCGACGAGATCGAGGCCCGTCACCATCTCAGTGACCGGGTGCTCGACCTGCAGGCGCGTGTTCATCTCCATGAAGTAGAACGCGTCGCCCGTCATGATGAATTCGACGGTGCCCGCGCCGACATAGCCGACTGCGCGCGCGGCCGCGACCGCCGCCTCGCCCATCGCGCGGCGCACGTCTTCGGCCAGGCCCGGCGCGGGCGCTTCTTCGAGCACCTTCTGGTGACGGCGCTGCACCGAGCAGTCGCGGTCGAACAGGTAGACGGTGTTGCCGTGCGTGTCGCCGAACACCTGCACTTCGACGTGACGCGGGCGCGTCAGGTATTTCTCGATCAGCACGCGGTCGTTGCCGAAGCTGCTTGCCGCTTCGCGCTGGCACGACGCGAGCGCCGCGGGGAAATCGCCGGAACGCTCGACGACGCGCATCCCCTTGCCGCCGCCGCCCGCGCTCGCCTTCAGCAGCACCGGGTAGCCGATCGCATCAGCCTCGCGATGCAGCAGCGCCGCATCCTGCTCGTCGCCGTGATAGCCGGGCACGAGCGGCACCGCCGCCGCATGCATCAGCGCCTTTGCCGCGGCCTTCGAGCCCATCGCGGCGATCGCGTCGACCGGCGGCCCGATGAACACGATGCCGGCCTTCTCGCACGCGTGCGCGAAATCCTCGTTCTCCGACAGGAACCCGTAGCCGGGGTGGATCGCCTGCGCACCCGTCGCGCGCGCGGCTTCGATGATGCGCTCGATGCGCAGGTAGCTGTCGGCAACCGCCGATCCGCCGATATGCACGGCCTCGTCGCACGCGGCGACGTGCTTCGCATGCGCATCCGCGTCGGAATAGACGGCGACGCTCGCGACGCCGAGACGTTTGCACGTCGCGGCGACCCGGCACGCGATTTCGCCACGGTTGGCGATCAGAATCTTGTCGAACATGGCTTCGATGTCGTCCGGTAAGGGATGGGGTTCGCGCTTCGCTCGCGTATCACGCAATGCGAAGCGCCGTCGGCTGCCGCTGTCGGTTAGCGCAGTCAGCTTCGGCAGTCAGCTTCGGCAGTCAGCTTCAGCAGTCGGTTACCACAATCGGTTACGTCAGGCCCGCCATGACGGCGTGCGCTTCTCCAGGAATGCGGCGATGCCCTCACGCGCTTCCGCGCCCGCGCGGGTCCGCGCAATCCACTCGGCGGTCTGCTCGATCAGCGCCGCGTCGAGCGGACGGCCCGCGACGTCGGCAACGAGCCGCTTGCACGCGCGCACCGCGTCAGGCCCGTTCGCGTCCAGCGCCGCCGCGAGCTTCGCGACCGTCTCGTCGAGCGCATCGGCCGGCACCGTTTCGTGCACGAAGCCGAGCGCCGCCGCACGCGCGCTGTCGAACACTTCCGCGGTCGTGAAGTAGCGCCGCGCCGCGCGCTCGCCCATCGCGCGCACCACATACGGCGCGATCGTCGCCGGGATCAGCCCGAGGCGCGCTTCGGACAGGCAGAACTTCGCGCCCTCCACGGCGATCGCGATATCGGCGGCGGCCACGAGGCCGACGCCGCCCGCATACGCATCGCCATGCACGCGCGCGATCACCGGCTTGCCGCAGCGATGGATCGCCTCGAGCATCCGCGCGAGCTTGCGCGCATCGGCACGGTTCTCGTCGTCCGAGTAGCCGGCCATCTTCTTCATCCAGTTCAGGTCCGCGCCCGCGCAGAACGCGGGGCCTTCCGCCGCGAGCACGACCGCGCGCACGCCTGCGTGCGCGTCGAGCCATTCGAACGCGGTCGTCAGCTCGGCGATCATCGTCTCGTTGAACGCATTGCGCACGTCGGGGCGCGCCAGCGTGACGGTGGCGACGCGGTTCGCTTCGTTGACCTTGATGGTTTCGTATCGCATCGTCCGCTCCTGGTGTCTGCTTACATCCGGAACACGCCGAAACGCGTGTCGTCGATCGGCGCGTTCATCGACGCCGCGAGCCCGAGGCCGAGCACGTCGCGCGTCTGCGCGGGGTCGATCACGCCGTCGTCCCACAGCCGCGCGCTCGCGTAGTACGGATGCCCCTGGCGCTCGTACTGGTCGCGAATCGGCTGCTTGAATGCTTCCTCGTCGTCGGCCGACCACGCGCCGCCCTTCGCCTCGATGCCGTCGCGACGCACGGTCGCGAGCACCGACGCGGCCTGCTCGCCGCCCATCACCGAGATCCGCGCGTTCGGCCACATCCACAGGAAGCGCGGCCCGAATGCGCGGCCGCACATCCCGTAGTTGCCGGCGCCGAACGAGCCGCCGATGATCACCGTGAACTTCGGCACCTTCGCATTCGACACGGCCGTCACCATCTTCGCGCCGTGCCGCGCGATCCCTTCGTTCTCGTACTTGCGGCCGACCATGAAGCCCGTGATGTTCTGCAGGAACACGAGCGGGATCTTGCGCTGGCAGCACAGCTCGATGAAATGCGCGCCCTTCACCGCCGATTCCGAGAACAGGATGCCGTTGTTCGCGACGATCCCGACCGGATGGCCCCAGATATGCGCGAACCCCGTGACGAGCGTCGTGCCGTAGCGCGCCTTGAATTCGTCGAATTCGGAATCGTCGACGATGCGCGCGATCACCTCGCGCACGTCGAACGGCTTGCGCGTGTCGGCCGGGATCACGCCGTACAGGCTCTGCGCATCGTAGCGCGGCGGCTTCGCGTCGCGCAGCGTCACCGGAAGCGGGAGCTTCGGCGCGAGATGATCGACGATGTTGCGTGCGATCGACAGCGCATGTGCGTCGTTCTGTGCGAGATGGTCCGCCACGCCCGACAGGCGCGTGTGCACGTCGCCACCGCCGAGATCCTCGGCGCTCACTTCCTCGCCGGTCGCAGCCTTCACGAGCGGCGGGCCGCCCAGGAAAATCGTGCCCTGGTTCTTCACGATGATCGACTCGTCGCTCATCGCCGGCACGTAGGCGCCGCCGGCCGTGCACGAGCCCATCACGACAGCGATCTGCGCGATGCCCGCGGCCGACATCGTCGCCTGGTTGTAGAAGATCCGGCCGAAGTGGTCGCGGTCGGGGAACACGTCGTCCTGGTTCGGCAGGTTCGCGCCGCCCGAATCGACGAGGTACACGCACGGCAGCCGGTTTTCCGCGGCGATCTCCTGCGCGCGCACGTGCTTCTTCACGGTGACCGGATAGTAGGTGCCGCCCTTGACCGTCGCGTCGTTGCAGACGATCACGCATTCGCGGCCCGCGATCCGGCCGATGCCGGTGATGATCCCCGCGCCCGGCGCGTCGTCGTTGTACATGCCGTTCGCCGCGAGCTGCGACAGCTCGAGGAACGGCGTGCCCGGATCGAGCAGTTGCGCGATGCGGTCGCGCGGCAGCAGCTTGCCGCGCGACAGGTGCTTGTCGCGCGCGGCCGGGCCGCCGCCCTGCGCGAGCTGTTCGATCTTCGCGCGCAGGTCGGCGACGACCGCCTCGAGCGCCGCGGCGTTCGCGCGGAATTCTTCCGAACGCGGGTTCAGTTTGGATTCGATGATCGGCATCGACGGGGCTCCGTTCGCTTGACGTGGGCGTTACATCGTTTCCGCGAACAGCTCGCGGCCGATCAGCATGCGGCGGATCTCGCTCGTGCCGGCGCCGATTTCGTAGAGCTTCGCATCGCGCCACAGGCGGCCGACCGGGTATTCGTTGATGTAGCCGTTGCCACCGAGGATCTGGATCGCCTCGCCCGCCATCCACGTCGCCTTCTCGGCCGTGTAGAGGATCACGCCCGCGCAGTCCTTGCGCACCTGGCGCAGGTGGTCGCTGCCGGCCGTATCGAGATGGCGGCCGACCGCGTACAGGTACGCGCGGCACGCCTGGAACGTCGTGTACATGTCGGCGACCTTGCCCTGGATCAGCTGGAATTCGCCGATCGCCTGGCCGAACTGCTTGCGGTCGTGGATGTACGGCACGACCGCGTCGAGGCACGCGGCCATGATGCCGGTCGGGCCGCCCGAGAGCACCGCGCGCTCGTAGTCGAGGCCGCTCATCAGCACCTTCACGCCGCCGTTGAGCTGGCCGAGGATGTTCTCTTCCGGTACTTCGACGTCCTGGAACACGAGCTCGCCCGTGTGCGAGCCGCGCATGCCGAGCTTGTCGAGCTTCTGCGCGACCGAGAAGCCCTTCATCCCCTTCTCGACGATGAACGCGGTGATGCCGCGCGCGTTGGCTTCGACGTCCGTCTTCGCGTAGACGACGAGCGTGTCGCAATCGGGGCCGTTGGTGATCCACATCTTCGTGCCGTTCAGCACGTAGCGGTCGCCGCGCTTGTCCGCGCGCAGCTTCATGCTGACGACGTCGGAGCCGGCGTTCGGCTCGCTCATCGCGAGCGCACCGATGTGCTCGCCGGACACGAGCTTCGGCAGGTATTTCTGCTTCTGCGCTTCGGTGCCGTTGCGGTGGATCTGGTTCACGCACAGGTTCGAGTGCGCGCCGTACGACAGGCCGATCGACGCGGACGCGCGCGAGATCTCCTCCATCGCGACCATGTGCGCGGTGTAGCCCATGTTCGCGCCGCCGTATTCTTCGGCGACGGTCATGCCGAGCACGCCGAGATCGCCGAACTTCTTCCACAGATCCATCGGGAACTGGTCGGTACGATCGACTTCCGCCGCGCGCGGCGCGATTTCTTTCGCCGCAAAGTTCGCGACGGCGTCGCGCAGCATCTCGATGTCTTCACCGAGCATGAATTGCACGCCGGGCAGGTTGCTCATGTCTCCTCCGTCTCCAGAAAGTGCGTTGCGCGCACCGTTTTCTGAGTTTTGCTCAAAAACCGGATGTTGCGCCGATTCGTTAGCCAATACTGCGGAAATTGTGCGTAGTGTCGCGCTCGTCGGGGGCCGTCGTCAATAGTTTTTTGAGTGATACTCAGATATCATTTCCGGATGACAGCCGTGCATCCGACACCATGACCGACACCGTCAAAGCCGACCGCGCCGACGCGCCCCGCGCGCCCGCCGGCCGCAAATCCCAGCAGCGTGTGCAGGACATCCTGCGCGTAGGACGTGAAGTGTTTGCCGAAAAGGGCTACGAACACGCGACGACCGCCGAGATCGCCCAGCGCGTCGGCGTGTCCGAAGCGACCGTGTTCAGCTACTTCCGCGGCAAGCGCGAGCTGTGCGCGCGTGTGATCGCCGATTGGTACGACGAGAACATCACCGTATTCGAGAGCGGCATGCCGCTCGGCGCGCCCGTCGACCAGCAGTTCGCGTTCGTCGTCAGCACGCACCTGCGGCTGATGCTCGTGAGCGGCACCGGGCTGTGCGCGCTCGTGCTGTCGGAGGGGCGTGCGAAGCAGCACGCGCTCAGCGACGAGCTGACCGCGCTGCAGCGCCGCTACACGGCGCCGCTGATGGACGTGCTCGCGCGCGGGCAGGCGGCCGGACAGGTGCGGACCGACCTGCCGCTGAGCCTGTTGCGCTCGATGGTGTTCGGGCCGATCGAGCATGTGCTGTGGGACGCGATACTCGGGCGCCGAAAACTCGATACGGAAACCACGGCCGCGCAACTGATCGACATGCTGTGGGCCGCCGTGCAGCCGCCGGCGCCGGAACGCGCGGCGCTCGTGCGGTTCAGGAACGAGGTGGCGGAGGCAATGCGGCGGCTGGAAGGCGGCGGCACGCGCGATTGAGCGGCGCGCGCCGCCGCCCTACTTCACTGGCTCGCGCGGCAATGCGTGAGCTTCAGGCCGGGCAGCACCGGCGCGTCGATATAGCCTTCGTTCAGGCAGCTGAAGCGGAAAAACGCCGATGCCTCGAACGGCTTGATCTCCTGCCCCTTGAACTTGCTCTTCAGCGCGGCCTGGTCGGCCACGTCGAAGTGGGTGTCGAACTGCGCACCGTCGTTCGTCAGCGCACCGAAGTACGTGCCGTCGGGGTCGCTGCCCATCCGGATCACCGCACCTTCGAACGCGAGGCGCTTGCCGTCGTATTTCGCCTTGGCTTCCGACATGTTGGTCGTATAGGCGTCGATGACTGCGCCGTAACGCGCAGCGATCGCGGGTTCGTCGGCCGGTGCGGCAATACTCGTCTGCGGAATGCCCGCCAGCGTGGCGCACGCCACGAGCGCGGCCGTCGCGAACGACGCGGAAAGTTTTTTCAATTGTATGGTCTCGTCAGGCTTGGTGGTTAAAGACGGCGTTTCGCCGGATTCCCGGAAAAACGCCCGGTGAATTCACTGCCGGTTTATCAATCGCTCAAATGGCGATTTCAAACGGCGAAAAACGGCTGCGATCACCCCGCCGCCTGCGCGGGCCATACGGTGCGCGGCTTCGCGTCGATTATGACGTGACAGGAAAATGACATCGCGCGGCCCCCGGCTCTCTTTGATCTCTCATTGATTTAACTGCGTTTGATTTTGCGCGCTACGGTAGCAGACGGGGGGCTGGTGTGCAATATCGGTCTGTCGGGGACAAAGCCGCACTGATTCGGCGGCTTGAATCCCGATGCGGCGTTTCCGCCGTGATTCATTCACTTTCAATCCGTCTTTCGGGCGTTTCAAAGTCTTTTAATCGGTTTATGCCCGTGACATCTCATCCGGCTCGAGCTCAACGTGAAGAACCTGCTCGACAAGGCCCACTATCCGTCGGGCACGCGACGCCCCCCGGCGGCTGAACCGAACCGGTGTCAGCCGCCCGCGAAGTCGAGCAGGATCTTGCAGCTTTCTGCGGGCTGCTGCTCGGCCATCTCGAACGCCTGCGCGACATCGCGGAAGCCGACCTTGTGCGTGACGATATGCTCGGGCTGGATCAGGCCGCGAGCGATCCAGTCGATCACCTGCGGGAACATCGCGCAATTGAGCCGTGACGCGGCGAGCGTCAGCTCCTTCTTCGTCAGCTCGGCCTGCACGATCGCGGACGGCTCCGACGAGAAGCCGAGCACGCCGATCCGGCCGGCGGGCGCCGCCAGCCGCACCGCTTCCTCGAGAATCGACGGATGGCAGACCGCGTCGAAGATCAGCGTCGGGCCGCCATCCACGCCGCGCTTTTGCAGCGCGTCGGACAGGTTCTCGACGCTCGTGTTGATGACCTCGTCTTCCGCCGCGCCGCACTTGCGCGCGAGTTGCAGGCGCGCGTCGAGCCGGTCGGTGATGAAGGCCCGCACGCCGTACACGCGCTTTAGCACCTGCAGGATCGTCAGCCCGACCGTCCCCGCACCGTAGATCAGCGCGACGTCGCCCGGCAGCACGCCGGTGCGCGACGTCGCATTCGCGGCCACCGCGAACGGCTCGACGATCGCCGCGCAGGGTTCGGCGATCCCGGGCGGAATCCGGTACGCGTTGCCGGCCGGCACGCACGTGTACTGGCTGAATCCGCCGTCGCGATGCACGCCGAGCACGGTCAGGTGCCGGCACACGTTGCGCCGGCCGATCGTGCATGCATGGCAATGGCCGCAACTGATGACCGGATCGACCGCGACGGTCTCGCCGAGCCGCGCCGCATCGACGCCTGCGCCGACGGCGTCGATGGTTCCGACGAATTCGTGGCCGATGACACGCGGATACGACACGAACGGGTTCTTGCCATGAAAGATGTGCAGGTCCGATCCGCAGATGCCCGCATAGCGGACCTTCACGCGCACTTCGCCGGCGGCGGGCACGGGCATCGGCACCTCGCGCACACCCATGCTGTTCGGACGATCGACAACGACACTCAACATTTCGGTTCTCTCCTTCGGATTCTCGCGGCTCACCAGTTCCACATCGACCCGTCGCGCAGCCGCGCGACCGGCAGGTACGCGCGCTCGTACGGATACTTCGCGGCCAGCGTCTCGTCGATGTCGACGCCGAGGCCCGGCACGTCGTCCATCACGAGGTAGCCGTCCTCGAAGCGGTAGCTGTGCGGGAACACTTCGTCGGTCAGCTTGTTGTGCGGCATCAGTTCCTGGATGCCGAAGTTCGGCGCCCACAGGCCGAAGTTCACGGCCGCGGCCATGCACACGGGCGACAGATCGGTCGCACCGTGGAAGCCGGTGCGCACCTGGTACATCGCCGCATAATCGGCGATGCGCCGCACGTGCGTGATCCCGCCCGCATGCACGATCGTCGCGCGGATATAGTCGATCAGCTGGTCGCGGATCAGGTCCTTGCAGTCCCAGATCGAGTTGAACACTTCGCCGACCGCAAGCGGCGTCGTCGTGTGCTGGCGGATCAGGCGGAACGCGTCCTGGTTCTCCGCGGGCGTCGCGTCCTCGAGCCAGAACAGCCGATACGGCTCGAGATCGCGCCCGAGCCGCGCGGCCTCGATCGGCGTCAGCCGGTGATGCGCGTCGTGCAGCAGGTGCGGTGCGTCGCCCACGGCGTCGCGCACCTTGCGAAACAGCTCTGGCGTATGGCGCAGGTAGAGCGCGGTGTCCCACGGTTCCTCGGGCGGCAGCCCCTTCTCGGCGGGCTCGTACGCGCCCGCGATCTTGCCAACGCCGTACACCTTCTCGAGCCCCGGCACGCCCGACTGCACGCGGATCGCACGGAAGCCGGCCTCGATATGCTCGCGCACCGCGTCGACCGCTTCCTCGTGGTCGCGCCCGTTCGCGTGGCCGTACACCATCAACCCGTCGCGGCTCTTGCCGCCGAGCAGCTGGTAGACGGGCATCCCGGCGAGCTTGCCCAGGATGTCCCACAGCGCCATGTCGATCGCGGCGATCGCCGTCATCGTCACGGGCCCGCGCCGCCAGTACGCGCCACGGTACAGGTATTGCCAGATGTCCTCGATGTTGCGCGGATCGCGGCCGACGAGGCACGGGAACACGTGGTCTTCCAGGTATGCGCGCACGGCGAGCTCGCGCCCGTTGAGCGTCGCGTCGCCAAGGCCGTACACGCCTTCGTCGGTCACGATCTTCACCGTCACGAAGTTCCGGCCGGGGCACGTGACGATGGTCTGCAAGCGTTCGATTTTCACTGCGCTCCTCCAGCGGGCGAGTCAGTTGACAAATTCAGTCGACAAAGTAATGGGGCGCGCGGCTGCGCACGTCCGGCAGATGCGTGCTGATGCGATCGACGTGCACCGCGACCGACGCGCCGAGCAGCGCCATGTTGCGCGACGCAATGTGCGCGAGGATCTGCTCGTGCTCCTGCAGCGCGCGGCGCGCGTGATCCTCGACGCGGTCGAGCAGCAGCCAGCGCACGCGGTCGAACTGGCGCTTCATCGGCTGCAGCATTTCCCACACGTGCGGCCGCCCGGCAAACTCGAACATGCGGCCGTGCATCGTCTCGTCGAGCGAGAAGAACGCATCGACGTCATGCGCGTCCACCGCATCGCGCTGCGCGTCGACAAGCCGCGAGAGCTCGGCCAGTTGCGCGGGCGTGATCTTCTGCGCGAGCTCGACGTGGTTCGCGCATTCGAGCGTGCTGCGTGCGAAACGCCCTTCCTCGAGGATCGACACCGAGATCGGCGCGACGAGCGTGCCGACCTTCCGGTAGATCTGCACGAGCCGCTCGTCCGCGAGCTGCGCGAGCGCTTCGCGCACCGGCGTGCGGCTCACCTTGATCGTCGTCGAGATGACGGCCTCCGACAGCGCGGTGCGCGGCGGCAGCGCGCCCCGCACGATGGCGCTGCGCAGCAGCGCATGCACCTGTTGCGTATACGACTGGCCCTCGTCCAGCGTGAACCCTTGCAACGCCGTGACGACGATGTCTTCCGTCAATGCTGCTGTGTCGCTCATGTGTCGAATGATCCGATCAAATTCCGTATATCTACCATGGTACACAAGCGCCGAATTTTTGTTGATATCGCGTTTACACCAATAACTTCATCGAAATTCCGGGGATAACCTGCATACAACCTCTCATCTACCATGGTACAAGGCGTAACCCACCGTCATGCTTCGTTCATCCGACTTCCTGCCCGCCGCGCCGCCCGGCACGATCCGCCCCGGCTACGACCGGCGTGCCGTGCGCACCGGGATCGTCCATCTCGGCCTCGGCGCGTTCCACCGCGCGCACCAGGCGCTCTATACGGAAGCCGCGCTCGAACGTGGCGATACGCGCTGGGGCATCGCCGGCGTCGAATTGCGCCGTCGCCATACCGTCGACCTGCTCGCCGCGCAAGGCCATCTGTATTCCGTCACCGAGCGTGACGGCGACACCGCGCGCACGCGCATCGTCGGCGCCGTGCATCGCGCGCTGTTCGCGCCGGAATCGTTGCCGGCGCTGCTACGGCTGATTGCCGACCCGGGCGTGGCGATCGTCAGCCTGACCGTCACCGAGAAAGGCTATTACCGACGCCCCGGCGGCGGCCTCGACGCCGACGATCCCGCGATCCGCCAGGACCTCGCGACGCCCGACGCGCCGCGCACCGCCCTCGGCGTGATCGCCGCCGGCCTGCGGCTGCGGCCGGCCGGTGCGCCGCTCACGGTCGTCTGCTGCGACAACATGACGTCGAACGGCGACACGCTGCGCGCGCTGCTGATCGACTATGCGGAGCGGATCGACGCCGCGCTCGCGCGGCGCATCCGCGACGACGTCGGCTTTCCGAACAGCATGGTCGACCGGATCGTGCCGGCCGCGACACCCGAATCGCTCGACTGGGTCGAAGCGCGCGTCGGCGCGCGCGACGCGGCGGCGATCGTCTGCGAGCCGTTTTCGCAATGGGTGGTCGAGGATCGCTTCGCGGGCCCCCGCCCGCGCTGGGAGGACGCCGGCGCACTCGTCGCGACCGACGTGCGGCCCTACGAGACGATGAAGCTGCGCCTGCTGAACGGTTCGCATTCGGCGATCGCGTATGCGGGCCAGCTGCGCGGCCGGTCGACAGTGTCCGATGCGATGGCCGATCCGCTGATCGCCGCGTTCGTCGACGGCGTGATGACGCACGACCTGCTCGCGACCGTCGCCGTGCCGTCCGGCTACGACGCGCACGGCTATTGCGCGACGCTCGCGCAACGCTTCCGCAATCCGACGCTCGCGCACCGCACCGAACAGATTGCGATGGACGGCACGCAGAAGGTGCCGCTGCGCTGGCTGCCCGCCCTCGCCGAGAGCGCGGCGGCCGGTGTCGAGCGCCCGTATCTCGAGCGCGCGCTCGCGATCTGGCTGCATTACGTTGCAACCGCGCGCAGCGAAACCGGCGACGCGCTGACGCTCAGCGATCCGGGCGCGGCCGCGCTTGCGGCAACGCTCGAATCCGCGGGCGACGCGGCCGCCGCGGCGCAGGCGGCGCTGTCCGGCCCCGCGCTCGCCGGGCCGGCCGCGTGGCCCGACGCGCTGGTCCGGCGCATCGGCGTGCATCTTTCGACGCTGCGCGAACGCGGCACCGACGCGCTGCTCGCGCCGTTGTGCGTACGCTGATCGATGGCGCGACCGGCACGCCGCCGGCGCGGACCGGATGAGCGCGCTGCACACCGGCACACCGTCACATCGCCCCGGCGCGGCGGACGACAGACAGACAACACATGACAGCCGGCCCACCGGCATCAAGGAGACAAGCATGAAGCAGAAGACGCAGGCGTGGTTCACGGTATTCCTGCTGTTCCTCGTATACGGCATCAACTATCTCGACCGCGTTGCGCTGTCGATCGTCGCGCCGATCGTGCAGACGGATCTCGGCATCGATGCCGCGCAGATGGGGATCGTATTCAGCACGTTCTTCGTCGGCTACGCGCTGTTCAACTTCATCGGCGGTATCGCATCGGACCGGCTCGGGCCGAAGCTCGTCTATGTCCTGGCGGTCGGACTCTGGTCGATCTTCTGCGGGATGACGGCGCTCACGATCGGCTTCGTGAGCCTGCTGATCGTGCGGCTGCTGTTCGGTATGGCCGAGGGCCCGCTGTGCTCGGCCGCCAACAAGATGGTGAACAACTGGCTGCCGCGCGACGCGGCCGCGACCGCGATGGGCCTCCTCAGTGCGGGCTCGCCGCTCGGCGGCGCGATCGCCGGGCCGATCGTCGGCCTGCTGGCCACGCAATTCGGCTGGCGGCCGGCATTCTGGATCGTCTGCGCGATCGGGCTCGCGTGGGTCGTCGTGTGGATGATCGGGACGTCGGACCGGCCCGCGACGCCAGTGAACGTCGCGCCGACGGGCACGCCGCGCTCGGCCGACGGCGCGCCGGCACCCGCGCTCACGCTGTCGCACTACATCCGGCAGCCGCGCATTCTCGCGACCGCGGTCGCGTTCTTCAGCTACAACTACGTGCTGTTCTTCTTCCTGAGCTGGTTCCCGAGCTACCTCGTGCGCGCGCATCACCTGAACATCAAGGAGATGAGCGTCGCCACCGTCGTGCCCTGGCTGGTCGGCACGGTCGGCCTCGCGTGCGGCGGCGCGATTTCGGACGCGCTCTACCGGCTCACCGGCAACCTGCTGCTGTCGCGGCGGATCGTGCTCGTCACCTGCCTGCTCGGCGCGGGCGCCTGCGTCGCGGTGGCGGGAACGGTGCAATCGACGCAAGGCGCGGTCGCGCTGATGTCCGTGTCGCTGTTCTTCCTGTACGTGACGGGCGCGATCTACTGGGCGATCGTGCAGGACGTCGTGCACCCGGAACGCGTCGGCGGCGTGAGCGGCTTCCTGCATTGCATGGGCAGCCTGTCGGGCGTCGTCGGGCCGGCCGTGACCGGACTCATCGTCGAACGCAGCGGGTCGTTCGCGTCTGCGTTCGTGCTGGCCGGCGCGATCGCGCTGGTCGGGGCGGTGCTGGCGGGCTTGTTCGTACGGAATGCGCGGCAGGCGCCGGCCCCATGCATCCGCCCCGCAAACCTGCGCCACTGACGTTTCGTCGTTCGACGCCGCAGATCGGGGAGGCCCGCATGCAACGCGAAGCATTTGTCGCAGCCCTCGAGCAGGAGGGCTTCACCGAATTCGTTACCGTGACGCGCGAGGCCGGCGAACTGGACGAGCACGCGCATCCGTTCGAAGCGAAAGCGCTGATCCTGTCCGGCGAGATCCATATCCGCATCGGCGACGAAGAACGGTGCTACCGCGCCGGCGACACTTTCCACCTCCCCGCCAACCTTCCGCATGCGGAACGCTACGGTCCGGCCGGCGTGCAGTACCTGGTCGGCAGGAAGTAGCGCGCCGCCGACAGTCCAACGCTGTCGTCATGCGGCGGGTTCGCATGACGTCATTGCAGCGGCCACGCACCGCGCGCGGCACGCACCCGACCGCCGCTTCCTCAAGCATCGCGTGCCACTCGCCCGATCAATCATCAGACCCTCGAATACCTCCCATCCGATATCGCGATTTCCGTTGTCGAACGCACCCCTCTAGACTGATCGAGCAATCACGACGGCCGCGTCGCCACGCGACATAGCAACATCGCGCCCGCAAGCAAGCGAATGCATGCAGCCGGGCCGCACGACGACTGCCGGACAACAACCTCGACAGGAGACTCGCCTTGACCGACCGGCATGCGCGCCGCCGCGCGCTGAAGACCTTCGGCCTCGCGGCCGGCACGGCCATCCTGGCGGCCGCGGGCCGATCTCATGCGGCGCAGTCCGACACCGGATCGCTGCTGCCCGGTGGCGCCACCCGCCTCGCCGACCTCACACGACGGCTCGCCGCCACGCCGAGGCGTCGCGACTTCAAGACGATGCCGATGATCCTCGAGCATCCGGACCAATGGGACAACGCGGCGCTGACCGAAGTGATCGGCTATCGCGGCGGCCCGAAGCAGGTCTGGGACAACACCGAGCTCGGCGGGCCGTGGCTGAACCTGATGCGCAATGCGCTGAACGCGCAGATCTGGTCGTTCCGGCACCCCGATTTCCTGGTCGTGTCGGCGACGCACGGCTCCGCACACCTCGCGCTGTACGACCAGACCGCGTGGGACAAGTACGGGCTCGCGAAACTGGCCGGCGACAAGTTTGCGACCAACACGCTGCTCGATCCGAAGCCCGCCCAGTCGAAAGGCGCGCAGGATCACGAAAGCGCCGACGGCGCGTTTTCCGCGCACGACAACAGCATCGCGGCGCTGCTGCAGCGCGGCGTCGTGTTCCTGTCATGCCACAACGCGATCTGGGAACTCGCGGAACGGCTCGATGGCGCGAATGCGAATCCGGACAAGCTGCCGCTCGACGCACTCGCCGCCGACCTGACCAACCATGTGATTCCGAGCGCGATCATCACACCCGGCGCGGTCGGCACGCTGCCTGAACTGCAGCACGCCGGTTTCTCATACGCCAAATAAGGATCGACATGGCATCGACCCACATGCCGGCGCAATCCCGCAGCATCCGCCGGATTCGCCGCTTCCTGCATGCGGCGCTGGCGGGCTGGCTTGGCATCGCCGCTCACGTCGCGTTCGCGGCGCCCGCGTCGGCAGCAGCGCCGGCCGACACCTTCCCGCCCTGGCAACACGGCAGGAACAACGACGCGCCGAACCGCGGCCTCGAATTCACGGTGCCGCAAGTCGACGTGCTCGCCGATTTTCACGGCGACCTGACCGCGCCGAAGCTGGTGCTGTTCGTCGGCGGCAACTACTTCTTCGCGATGGCGCCGCTCGTCGCGAAGTTCGAGGAGGATCATCCTGAATATCGCGGACGGATCTACTGGGAAACGATTCCGCCCGGCCTGCTCGTCACGCAGATCAAGGAAGGCGGCAAGATCACCGTCGGCAACATGACGTGGACGGTCAAGCCCGATGCATATTTCGCAGGCCTCGCGAAAGTCGACGCGCTGATCGCCGACGGCACGCTGACGGGCCCCGCCGTGCCCTATGTGACGAACCAGCTGACGATCATGGTGCGCGCGGGCAACCCCGAACGCGTCGCATCGCTGAACGATCTCGCGAAACCGGGCCTCCGGCTCGCGATGCCGAACCCCGAATTCGAAGGCGTCGTGCGGCAGATCAAGGCGTCGCTCCTGAAGGCGGGCGGCGAGCCGCTCGCGCGCACCGTCTACGACGACAAGGTGCGGGCGGGCACGACCGAGCTGACCCACATCCACCATCGCGAGACCGCGCTGTTCCTGATGCAGGGGCGCGCCGATGCGGGCGTGCTGTGGAAGTCCGAGGCGATGTTCCAGGAGCAGGCCGGGCATCCGCTGAGCCACGTCGACATCCCGGCCGACCAGAACACCACCGCGATCTACGCGGGCGCGCTCGTCAACGGCGCGCCGCACGCTGAAGCGGCGCGCCAGTGGCTCGCGTTCATCCGGTCGCCGGAAGCGTTCCGGATCTTCGAGCGATATGGCTTCGGTCGCTGTGAAGACGCGGCGGGTGGCGCGCCGGGATCGAGCGCGAACACAAATACGAACGCGAGTACGACCACGAACACAAGCACGAGCGAGAATACGGGCACGAGCGCGCAAGCAACGCCGCGCGAACGAGCCGACGCGAGCTGAGCCCGCGCGTCGCGCAGATACCAACGAAAACCAACGAAACGCGCCCCCACCCAGGAGGAGACTTGAACGATTCGATCGTGAAGCCGCGTCGCCGCTTCGCCGCCGCGTGGCTGGCCGCGGCCGGCCTGCTGTCGGTCGCGGCCGCCGCATGCGCGGACGATGCGACGCCCGGCAAGACCATCGCGACACAAGGCACGGCCACCGGCGTCGCGGCCTGCATCGGCTGCCACGGCGCGAACGGCGAAGGCAATGCGGCGGCCGGTTTCCCGCGGCTTGCGGGCGTTCCGGCCGCCTACCTGTCCGCGCAACTGGCCGCGTTCGCGGACGGCAGCCGCCAGAACCCGGTCATGCAGCCGCTCGCGAAACTGCTGTCCGCGCACGAGCGCGAAGCCGTGTCCGCGTACTTCGCGTCGCTGCCCGCGCCGCCCGGCATCGCAACCAAAGACGACACGCCGGCCGCACCGTCCGACACCGGCGCATGGATCGCGACGCGCGGCCGCTGGCCGCAGGGGCTGCCCGCGTGCGCGCAATGCCACGGGCCTGGCGGAATCGGCGTGGGCACCGCGTTTCCACCGCTGGCCGGCCAGCCGGCCGCCTATCTCGCGAACCAGTTGAACGGCTGGAAACACGGCACGCGTCCGCCCGGACCAATGGGGTTGATGCCGCTGATCGCCAGCAAGCTGTCCGGCCCCGACATCGAAGCGGTGGCCGCTTACTACGCCCGCACCGGCACGCCGCTCGCCGGTCCGGCATCGCAAGGGGCCACGCCATGACCGATCGACTCCGGCTGTATCGCCGCGCGCTGGTTACGCTGTTGACCGTGGCCGCCAGCGGACCGGGATTCGCGGCGGCCGATGCGCCGCCGGGCGCATCCACGCCCGCACCCGCACCGACACCCAGTGTCGGCCCCACAACGCCGGCGCCCGCGAAGCCGTTCACGCCGCCCGCCGAATCCGCAATTCCGACCGACGACTTCGGCAAGACGGTGAAGCTCGGCGAACAGATCTTCATGCACACGCCCGAGTTCGCGGGCAAGTATGTCGGCAACCCGCTGACCTGCGCGAGCTGCCACCTCGACGCCGGCCGCCGCGCGGATTCGAGCCCGATGTGGGGCGCCTATCCGCTGTACCCCGCGTACCGGAGCAAGAACGGGCACGTGAACACGTTCGCCGAGCGCCTGCAGGGCTGTTTCCGCTACAGCATGAACGGCAAGGCGCCGCCAAACGGCGACCCGATCCTGGTCGCGCTGGAAACGTATTCGTATTGGCTCGCGAAGGGTGCGCCGATCGGCGAGAAGCTGCCCGGGCAAGGCTTCCCGAAGCTGTCGCCGCCCGCGCAGAAGGCCGACTACGCACGCGGCGGCGCCGTCTACGCGCAGCACTGCGCGCTGTGCCACGGCGCCGACGGACAGGGTCAGTCGAGCGGCGGCAAGACCGTGTTCCCGCCGCTGTGGGGCGCGCGGTCGTTCAACTGGGGCGCGGGCATGGGCGACATCCGCAACGCGGCGGGCTTCATCAAGGCCAACATGCCGCTCGGCCTCGGCGGTACGCTGACCGACCAGCAGGCGTGGGACGTCGCGACGTTCATGGACAGCCACGAACGGCCACAGGACCCGCGCTTCGCGGGATCGGTCGAGGCCACGCGCGAGCGCTTCCACAACACGCCCGATTCGATGTACGGCCGGACCGTACACGGCCGCGTGCTCGGCGCACCCGGCCCGCAGTAACGCGACCGCGCGGACGCGATCACGGATGCCAGCGATACACGACGATGCTGGTGCCGTTGTAGTTGTCCTTCGTGATCACGTACTCGCCGGTCGAGCGCAGGTACGCGCGGATCCCGTACATCGAGTCGACGTCGTTGCCGACGTCCATCGCCGACGTGTTCGAGTTGGTCAGCGTCGTGACGAGGGCGCCCGTGTTCAGGTCGAACACGTCGATGTTGGGCACGGTGTGCACGTAGCCGACGAACAGGTAGTGGCCGGCCGCCGCGATCGACTTCGGATTCGCGCTCGTCAGGTTGATCACCGGGTTCGGCGCGGTCGTGTTGCCGGCCTTCCAGCCGTGATAGACCTCGATGTGCCCGTTCATCGCGGTCCAGTCCCAGTTGCCGGCGAGGCCTTGCGCGAGGATCATCGTGTCGCTGTCCGCCTGGTAGATGATGCGCGTGACCGGCGACACGGTGCCCGGCACGGGAGTCGTCACCGGCTTGCCCCATGACGGCTTGCCGGTCGCGTCGAAGCCCGTCATCGGATAGCGGGAAATCACGTTCGATCCGTTGAGGCCGGCCCACACATCGCCGTTGCCGTCGATCGTGAAGCCCGCGGTGACCTTCAGGGTCGTGTTGAACGGCTTGCCCGGAATCGAGCCGGCCGGAATCGCGATGTAGCCGCTCGCCGCGTTGAAGTAATAGAAGTTGAAGTTGCCGGGGTTCTGCCCCGACGCGACCAGAATCCGGTTGCCGCCGACGGTCACGAGCTGGCCGAAGTGCTGGCCGCGCTGGTAGTCCTTCATGTCGAGCCGCGGATCCTTCGGGTAGGAGAACGGATCGATCGTGTTCGCGACGAACGTGCCGCCCGCGGTGCCGGTGTAGACGTTGTTGCCGCTGTAGAACAACGCACCGTCGGTTGCCGGATCCGGCGCCGCGATCGCCTCGAAGTTCAGCGCCTGCAGCTTCCATTGCAGCGCGCCCGTCGGGCTATATGAATGAAGGTCGGTGCTGCCGTTGCGTCCGAGGTCCCAGCCGCCGCCCCACGCGTTGTTCAGCACGTACAGGTTGCCGGCCGCGTCCTTGCCGATCCCCGCGACGCGCGTGAAGCGCTTGTCGCCGACCTGCCCCTTGATGCCCGTCGTCGTGTCGAGGTAGCCGCCCAGCACGCCGAACGTGCCGATCTGCTGCGGAACGCCGATCAGGCTGTAGTTCTTGATGTTCATGTCAGGCCCTTCGTCGCCGACCAGCAACTGCCCGGTGGACGCATCGAAGTACAGCGCGGACGGCCGCGACGTGGACGCCATCTGGATCGTGTTCATCTGCATGCCGGTCGGGCTGAACTGCACGACCACGCTCGCGCTCTTGCGCGCGACCCACAGGTTGCCGGCGGCGTCGAGTGCGAGCGCGCCGGGGCCCGACACGCTGATGTCGCGCTGCCAGACGCCGTTGGTCGTATACACGCGCACGCGGTTGGCGTAGAAGTCGCTCACGTAGAGCAGCGTGCCGGCGGTCGCGAGCCCGGTGATCACGTCCGCATACTGGACCCCCGTCCATGTGCTGACCGGAATCCGCAGGTCGCGGGTGTTCGACGAGCGGTTGTAGCGCCCGACCGAGCCGCTGCCGAACGTCCGGTTGTAGCCGAGCGCGACGAAGATCGACGACGCGTTGCCGGTGATCGCGCCGCCCTGGAACTCGTCATGGATGCCGATCGTGCCGAGGCCCTGCCCGTTCTGGTACATCGCCATCCCGCCCGCGTTCTCATCCCAGCGCGACGACGTATAGATGACGCCCTCCGGCGCGACCCACATCGACCTCGCGCCGTTGCCGACGTGCTGTGCGAGCGTGCCGAACGTGTTCGCGAGCCAGTCGGTCGTGTATTGCGCATGGCCGGCCGGCGCCGTCGTCGCGAGCAAGGCACCGAGAAACACAGCACGCATCTGTTTACTGAACATGGGTATTGGCTCCAGACAGTCGTTTCGTGAATAGTTACTCATAGGTCAGAAATATAGCGGACAGATGGATGTCTGAAGAACGCGCGGACGAGCTTCGGGTCTTGCCCAATTTTTTCAAGCTGTTCATGGATCCGCGGCCCGAGTTTTTCACCCTTTTGCAAAGGGCGTCGCGCGACGCCGC
>NZ_QTQP01000006.1 GCF_003854275.1 Burkholderia sp. Bp8963 | reverse complement strand
GATCACCAGCCACCCACCAGGCCCGGTGACAGCACCCCCCGGATCATTGAAGCGACTGGGGGCGGGAATCATGCCGGGCCTGGCTGGCCAAATCCCCGATTATCGGGGAGCGAAGATAGTAACGGGGGCGACGATCCCGCCGCGCCGTACGCGTGGTCGCGCGGCCTGACGAAGCGTTGGCCGCGGCGCCGTCAGGCCGGTGACGCGCCCTCAGTTGCAGAACGCTACATGCTCGAGCATCGCGAACGCGACGCTCGAATCGAAGTACGCAGCGCCGCACCACGCGACGAACGCGAGCGCGCCGGCCGCGAGCGCGGCACGGATCATGCCCATGCCGGCTTGCCCGGTGCCGGCCGGGCGACGCGCGCATCGTTGATCGGCAGGTGCACCAGTGCCGCGACGATGCCGAGCACGATCGAGCCGATCCACAGCGGCATGTACGAATGCACCGCGTCGTAGACGATCGCGCCGAGCCATACGCCGAAGAAGCTGCCGAGCTGGTGCCCGAAGAACACGAAGCCGAACAGCGTCGCGATGTAGCGCACGCCGAACACCTGCGAGACCACGCCGTTCGTGAGCGGCACCGTGCCGAGCCACGTGAACCCCATCACGGCCGCGAACGCATAGACGCTCGCGGGCGACAGCGGCGCCGCGACGAACGCGGCCATCGTGAGCGAGCGCACGAGGTACAGCACGGACAGCACGTACTTGCGGCGCAGCAGTCCGCCGAGGTGGCCGCACGCATAGGTGCCGGCGACGTTGGTCAGCGCGATCAGCGCGAGCGCGATGCTCGCGTGGCGCGCCGGCAGGCCGTGATCGAGCAGGTACGCAGGCAGGTGGGTCGCGATGAACGCGAGCTGGAAGCCGCATGCGAAGAAGCCGGCGTTGAGCAGCCAGAAGCCGCGGTGCGAGAACGCCTCGCGCACCGCGTCGGCGATCGACTGGTCGTGCTCATGCGTGCCCGATGCGCTCGCGGGGCGGTCGCGCAGCAGCACGGCGAGCGGCGCGAGCACGACGGCGACGAGCGCGAGCGCGACGAACGCATGCCCCCAGCCGATGCCGCCGATCAGGCCCTGCGCGACCGGCACCATGCAGAACTGGCCGAGCCCGCCGATCGCGCCCGCGACGCCGAGCGCCCAGCCGCGCTGCTCGGCCGGGAACATGCGGCTCAGCGCGCCGTAGATCGCGGCGAACGCGGAGCCGGACAGCGCGATGCCGATCACGAGCCCCGCGCCGACCGTGAAGAGGGCGGGCGAGCCCGCGTGCGCCATCGTCACGAGCCCGAGCGCATAGAGCAGCATCCCGGCGACGATCACGCGCGCCGAGCCGAAGCGGTCGGCGATCATCCCCGTGAACGGCTGCGCGATGCCCCAGATCAGGTTCTGCAGCGCGAGCGCGAGGCCGAACGCTTCGCGCGACCAGCCGTGGTCGAGCGTGACGGGGGCGAGGAACAGGCCCTGGACGTGGCGGATGCCGAGCGCCACGCCCATGATCAGTCCGCCTGCGAGGACGGGTAGCCAGCGATATCGGAATTCGTACTTGAGCGGGGGCATCGGGCGTCTCCGGAAGATCGGCGGCGCGCGGCGGAAAGGGCGCGCAGACAGCCCGATTAGACGGCCCGCGCGCGGCGGCGCTCAAGCGATCATTCGGTCGGGTTCGCATGCGCGCTGCGCATGTGACGGGCCGGCGGTACGGTTATGCGGCCGTATGCAGCGGTATGCAGCGGAGATGCGCGTTCCCGTGCGCCGGATCGCCGACGGTGCGGCCACCGGTCCGCTCACGGGTTCGCGGGATCCTGCGCGCGCATCACCACATCGCATTCGGCGGCTTCCGCGCAGATCCAGTCGCGCACGTCGGCCACTTCGCGCCGCGGCGCCGGATCGCGCTGGAACAGCCAGTATCCGTAGCGGTTCGGCGGCGCGGTGCCGCGCGGGCCGAGCACCGCGAGACGGCCGTCCGCGAGCATCGGCGCGACGAGCGCGAGCCGCCCGAGCGCGATGCCTTGCCCCGCGATCGCCGCCTGGATCACCTGGTCGTACTGGTTGAAGCGCAGCACGCCTTTCGGGCGCGCGTCGCCGAGCCCGGTCGCTTGCAGATGATCGAGCCAGCGCAACTGCGTCTGTGGCGGCCCGTCGAATTCGAGCAGCACGTGGCCCGCCAGCGCGGCCGCATCGGCGATCGGCCGCGCGGCGAGCGCCGGATGCGCGACCGGCACCACGGTCTCGTCGAACAGGTGCCGTGCGCCCGCGGGCGCGCGATCGCGCGGACAGTAGCGAATCCCGAGGTCGATGCCTTCGGCGCGCAAATCGAGTACCTTGTCGTTCGCGGCGACGCGCAGGTCGATCTCCGGCAGGCGCGCCTGCAGCCGGCCGAGGCGCGGCAGCAGCCACAGCGCGGTGACGCCGATGCTCGCGGTGATCGTGACGGGCTGGCGCTCGCGCGCGGCGGCGAGCGTGCCGACCGTGTCCTGCAGGCTGCGCAATGCGGCGTCGGCGACGCGGAACAGGCGTTCGCCTTCGGGCGTGAATGCGATCTTCCGGTAGCCGCGCTCGAGCAGCGCGACGCCGAGGTGCGCCTCGAGCGCATGCACCTGGCGGCTGACCGCGGATTGGGTGACGCACAGATCCTGCGCGGCGAGCGTGATGCTCATGCGGCGGCCGACGGCGACGAAGCCGCGCACGAGATCCAGCGACGGAAGACGGACGAGAGGCGTTGACATGCGTTGGACTCATGCGAACGGAGCAGCAAGATTGGTTGAGTTCGCGCGGCGCGTCAAGTTCAATGGAGGCGGACGGGGCCGCGCGCGCAGGTGGCGCGACGCAGCCGGGATGAGCCGGGCAACCGGCCCGAGCGTGGAGACAAGATGACGAATTCGAACCAGACGGCCCGCGAACGGCGCGATGAGCGCGATGAGCGCGACGAGCGCACCGCGGGCCCGCTGCCGCCGGAGCCGGTGACGCTGCACGCGGCGGACGGCTATGCGCTGCGCGGCCATGTATGGCGGCATCGCGCGGCCGCGGCCGGGCGGCCGGTCACGGTCGTGAACTGCGCGACGTCGGTGCGCTGCGACTATTACTTCCGGTTTGCCGCGTGGCTGTACGCGCACGGGCACGACGTGCTCGCCTACGACTATCGCGGCATCGGCGGATCGCGCCCCGCGCGGCTCGCGGGCCTGCGCGCGAACTGGCTCGACTGGGGGCGGCTCGACTGCGAGGCCGCGCTGCAGTACGCGCGCGATCATTTTCCCGGCCAGCCGCTCGACGTCGTCGCGCACAGCATCGGCGGCTTCGCGCTCGGGCTCGCGCCATCGAACGTATACGTGCGACACGTGCTGACGGTCGGCGCGCAGTACGCGTACTGGCGCGATTACTTGCCGGTCGAGCGGCGGCGCATGTGGTGGAAGTGGCACGTCGCGATGCCGGCGCTCGCGGCGGTCTGCGGCTATGTGCCCGCGAAGCGGTTCGGCTGGATGGAGGACACGCCGCGCGGCGTCGCGCTGTCATGGGCGCGTTCGCAGCCGCGCTTCGAGGACGGCTATACGCGTGGCCCGCATGCGGAGAGCGTCGAGACCCGCGCCGGACTGCCCGCGCGCTTCGCGGCGATGTCCGCGCCGATGCTCGCGATCGGCCTCGAGGACGACGCGTTCGGCACCGTCGCCGCGATCGAGCGGCTCGTCGGCTATTACACGGGCAGCGACGTCACGCATCTGCGGATCGCGCCGCGCGATATCGGCGTCGCCGCGATCGGGCACTTCGCGTTCTTCCACAGCCGCTTCACTGACACGCTGTGGCCTGTCGCGCTGCACTGGCTGCAGCACGGCGCGCTGCCGGCCGATGCGCCGGGTGCGGTCCATGCGCACCATCCCGCGGCGCGCTCGCGGCATGGGCACGCCAGTGCGGCGGTGAACGGCTGATCGATTAACATCGGACGCTTTGCCCCGCAGGCCACGTGTCGATGTCCACCCCGTCCGTTCCCGATTCCTCCGCCGGCGCGCAGCGCGCGTATCACGCGTATCGCGCGCAAGCGCTCGACGTGCCGCCGGCCGCGCGGCGCGCGGGCGTGCAGGTCGTACGTATCGATTTCGATTGGCGCGAGCCGCTCGCGTCGCCTGCCTACGCGGCGCTGAGCGATGCCGAGCGCGAGCGGGCCGGCCGCTTCGTCAGATGGGCGGACACGGTGCGCAGCGCCGCGACGCGCGCCGCGCTGCGCGACGTGCTCGGCCCGCAGCTCGGCGTCGCGCCGCATGCGGTGGCGCTCGTCGTCGGCGAGTCCGGCCGCCCGGCGCTCGATCCCGCGCATCGCGCGTCGCTCGATTTCAACGTGTCGCACGCGGGCGATCACGCGCTGATCGCGTGGTCCGCGGCCTGCCGCGTCGGTGTCGACATCGAGCGCAGCGGCCGCGCGATCGACTGGCGCGCGCTGGCCCGCGAGGTCTGCACGCCGGCCGAAGCCGCGTATCTGGACAGCCTGCCGGACCCCGCGCGCGCCGCTGCGTTCATGCGCGTGTGGGCCGCGAAGGAAGCGTTGCTGAAGGCGCTCGGCACGGGCATCGCCGGCGGGCTGCGCGCGTTCGCGGTCGTGCCGCCGCGCGATGCGGCAACGCCGTCGATGCAGGTTGTCGCGCCAGCCGCACCCGCGGCCGGCGTAGCTGCGTTCGACGCCGCGTGGCTCGACGCGGCGCCCGGCTACGCGGCGTGCGTCGCGTGGACGCGCGGCTGACAGCCGCTCATTCGAGTGGCGTGTCGTTCGGCGCATCTTTCGGCGCCGCGTAGCGCGCGTTGATCACGCCGCTTCTCCGGCGACGGAGGAGTGATTCGTGTGTTGTCAGGAACAACTTAAATACAACGTGTGATAAGCCGGGATGTCGGTCAGGCGACCGGGCGGGCGATTCCGGGCATCAGGGAAACTCCCAAGTCGAAATCGGTGAAAAACCACTTGTCTATACAAGTTCGGGTCACTACACTGCATCCATCCCGAACTTGTCTAGACAGGATTGCTCACATGATTACGTTGACCCCCGGCCACCTGACCCTCCCGCAACTGCGCAAGATCGCCCGCGAACCCGTCCAGCTCGCGCTCGACCCGGCAAGCTTCGCGAAGATCGACGCAGGCGCGAAGGCCGTCGCCGACATCGCCGCGAAGGGCGAGCCGGCCTACGGCATCAACACGGGCTTCGGCCGCCTTGCCAGCACGCACATTCCGCACGACCAGCTCGAGCTGCTGCAGAAGAACCTCGTGCTGTCGCACGCGGTCGGCGTCGGCGAGCCGATGGCGCGCTCGTCGGTGCGTCTGCTGATCGCGCTGAAGCTGTCGAGCCTCGGCCGCGGCCACTCGGGCATCCGCCGCGAAGTGATGGACGCGCTGATCAAGCTGTTCAACGCCGACGTGCTGCCGCTGATCCCGGTGAAGGGCTCGGTCGGCGCATCGGGCGACCTCGCGCCGCTCGCACACATGTCGGCCGTGCTGCTCGGCGTCGGCGAAGTGTTCATCCGCGGCGAGCGCGCGAGCGCGGTCGACGGCCTGCGCGTCGCGGGCCTCGCGCCGCTGACGCTGCAGGCGAAGGAAGGCCTCGCACTGCTGAACGGCACGCAGGCATCGACCGCACTGGCGCTCGACAACATGTTCGCGATCGAAGACCTGTACCGCACCGCGCTGGTCGCGGGCGCGCTGTCGGTCGACGCGGCGGCCGGCTCGGTGAAGCCGTTCGACGCGCGCATCCATGAACTGCGCGGCCACCAGGGCCAGATGGACGCGGCAGAGTCCTACCGCACGCTGCTGGAAGGTTCGGCGATCAACCTGTCGCACCGCGACTGCAGCAAGGTGCAGGACCCGTACAGCCTGCGCTGCCAGCCGCAGGTGATGGGCGCGTGTCTCGACCAGATGCGCCATGCGGCTAACGTGCTGCTCGTCGAAGCGAACGCCGTGTCGGACAACCCGCTGATTTTCCCGGACACGGGCGAAGTGCTGTCGGGCGGCAACTTCCACGCGGAGCCGGTCGCGTTCGCGGCCGACAACCTCGCGCTCGCCGCGTCGGAAATCGGCGCACTGGCCGAACGTCGCATCGCACTGCTGATCGATGCGACGCTGTCGGGCCTGCCGCCGTTCCTCGTGAAGGATGGTGGCGTGAACTCGGGCTTCATGATCGCCCACGTGACGGCTGCCGCGCTCGCGTCGGAAAACAAGACGCTCGCGCACCCGGCATCGGTCGACTCGCTGCCGACGTCGGCGAACCAGGAAGACCACGTGTCGATGGCGACGTTCGCCGCGCGCAAGCTCGCCGACATCGCCGACAACACGAAGCACATCCTCGCGATCGAGCTGCTTGCCGCCGCACAGGGCGTCGACCTGCGCGCGCCGCACCACACGAGCCCGAAGCTCGCGGAAGTGATGGAAACGATCCGCGGCAAGGTCGCGCACTACGAGCTCGACCACTACTTCGCACCGGATATCGCGGTGATCGCGAAGCTGGTCGACGAGCGTGCGTTCGCGAAGCACAGCCCGTTCTCGTTCGCGTCGGAACAGTAACGCGATGAGCGCACCGGTCTACCAGGAGATCAAGGACTTCATCCTGGCTCGCATTCACGCCGGCGATTGGGCGGAAGGCGACCAGGTGCCGTCCGAGAACGAGCTGGCCCGCGAGTTCAAGGTCGCGCGCATGACCGTCAACCGCGCGCTGCGCGAGTTGACGGCCGAGCAGGTGATCACGCGCGTGCAGGGTGCCGGCACGTTCGTCGCGCGGCCGAAGTACGAGTCGACCCTGGTGGCGATCCGCAGCATCTCCGAGGAAGTCGCGGCGCGCGGTCATGCGTATCACGCCCGCGTGCTCGGCCTCGCGATGGTGAAGGCCGACGAGGCGCTCGCGGACGAGATGCAGGTCACGGTGCGCGCGAAGCTGTTCCATTCGCAGGTGCTGCATTTCGAGAACGACGAGCCGGTGCAGCTCGAAGAACGTTGGGTGAATCCGGCCGTCGCGCCGGATTACGCCGAGCAGGATTTCACGAACACGACGCCGAACCAGTACCTGATGCGCGCGGCACCGCTGCAGCGCGTCGAGTACCGGATCGAAGCGGCCGCACCCGCGCAGCAGATGCGCGAGCAGCTTCGGATGGACGACGTCGAACCGTGTCTGGTTTTACATCGGCGCACCTGGTCGCAGGGCGTCGTCGCCTCGGTGGCGAATTTGTGGCATCCCGGCAGCCGTTATCGCTTCACCGGGCATTTCTGAATCCTATTGATTATCCATTTCCTTCGGGAGCAGTCGTCATGAACCATCCGAAACACATCGATCCCCGTCTCGATCCGACGCGCACGATCCGTGCGCCGCGTGGCAGCGAGAAGGTCTGCAAGACCTGGCTCGCCGAAGCGGCGTACCGGATGATCCAGAACAACCTGGATCCGGAAGTTGCCGAGCACCCGCACGCGCTCGTCGTGTACGGCGGCATCGGCCGCGCAGCGCGCAACTGGGAATGCTACGACCAGATCCTCGCGTCGCTGAAGGACCTGAACGAAGACGAAACGCTGCTCGTGCAATCGGGCAAGCCGGTCGGTGTGTTCCGCACGCACAAGGATGCGCCGCGCGTGCTGCTCGCGAACTCGAACCTCGTGCCGCACTGGGCGACCTGGGACCACTTCAACGAGCTCGACCGCAAGGGCCTGATGATGTACGGCCAGATGACGGCCGGCAGCTGGATCTACATCGGCAGCCAGGGCATCGTTCAGGGCACCTATGAAACCTTCTTCTCGGTTGCGAACCAGCACTTCAACGGCGACCCGTCGGGCCGCTGGATCCTGACGGGCGGCCTCGGCGGCATGGGCGGCGCGCAGCCGCTGGCAGCGACGATGGCCGGCTTCTCGATGATCGCGGTCGAATGCGACGAGACGCGCATCGACTTCCGCCTGAAGACGCGCTACGTCGACAAGAAGGCGACGACGCTCGACGAGGCGCTCGGCATGATCGAGGAAGCGAAGCGCGCCGGCAAGCCCGTGTCGATCGGCCTGCTCGGCAATGCGGCCGACGTGTTCACGGAACTCGTCAACCGCGGCATCACGCCGGATTGCGTGACCGACCAGACGAGCGCGCACGATCCGATCAACGGCTACCTGCCGCAAGGCTGGACCGTCGCGCAATGGCGCGAGGCGCAGAAGGTCGATCCGCAAAGCATCGTGAAGGTCGCGAAGCAGTCGATGGCCGTGCAGGTGCGCGCGATGCTGACGCTGCAGGAGCGTGGTGCTGCGACGCTCGACTACGGCAACAACATCCGCCAGATGGCGCTGGAAATGGGCGTCGAGAACGCATTCGACTTCCCGGGCTTCGTGCCGGCGTACATCCGCCCGCTGTTCTGCGAAGGCAAGGGCCCGTTCCGCTGGGTCGCGTTGTCCGGCGATCCGGAAGACATCTACAAGACCGACCAGAAGGTGAAGGAGCTGATCCCCGACGATCCGCACCTGCACAACTGGCTCGACATGGCGCGTGAGCGCATCGCGTTCCAGGGCCTGCCGGCACGGATCTGCTGGGTCGGCGTGAAGGATCGCTATCGCCTCGGCCAGGCGTTCAACGAGATGGTGAAGAACGGCGAACTGAAGGCGCCGATCGTGATCGGCCGCGACCACCTCGACACGGGTTCGGTCGCGAGCCCGAACCGCGAGACGGAATCGATGAAGGACGGTTCGGACGCCGTCAGCGACTGGCCGCTGCTGAACGCGCTGCTGAATACCGCAGGCGGCGCATCGTGGGTGTCGCTGCACCACGGCGGCGGTGTCGGCATGGGCTTCTCGCAGCACTCGGGCGTCGTGATCGTCGCCGACGGCACTGCTGAAGCGCACGAGCGTCTCGGCCGCGTGCTGCTGAACGACCCGGCGACGGGCGTGATGCGCCATGCGGACGCCGGCTACGAACTCGCGCAGCAGACGGCCCGCGAAGCCGGCCTGAAGCTGCCGATGCTCGGCCGCTAAGCGATGACGGCGCTCGATCAGGCGCCGGCAGGCGCGGCGGGCACGACGCTGATTCGCGCGTCGTCGCTCGTCGCGTCGCCGTGGAAAAACGGCGGCGGCGTGACGCGCGAGATCGCCGCACATCCGCCTGGCGCGGCGCTCGACGCGTTCGCGTGGCGCGTGAGCGTCGCGGACGTCGGCGAGGCGGGGCCGTTCTCGCGTTTTCCCGGCATCGACCGCACGCTGGTGCTGTTGTCGGGCGCCGGCATGACGCTCGCCGAAGAAGGTGGCGCGCAGCATGTGCTCGATGCGCCGCTCGCGCGCGTGGATTTCGCGGGCGAGACGGCGATCGACGCGACGCTGCACGACGGCGCGACACGCGATTTCAACCTGATGACGCGCCGCGCGACGACGCGCGGGTCGGTCGCCGCGTGGCGCGCCGGCACGCATCGCGTCGAGCGTACGGACACCATGCTGCTGTTCTGCGCGACGGGTACGGTGCAAGTCGTGCTCGACGGCGCAACCCATACGCTTGAAGAACTGGACACGCTGCGGCTCGACGGGCCGCAGCGTGCGTTTGACGTCGCGGTGAGCGGCGACGGCGCGCTGCTCGCCGTGTCGCTTGTCGTGTCACCTGCGGCTGCCGATACGAACTGAACGCATGAAACCGACTGTCTGGCATCACCTGAGGCTGTGTCCGCACGGCCATCCCGACGAGACGATCGACGATGCGGCGATCGCCGTCGACGAAACCGGCACGATCGTCTGGCTCGGCGCGTTCTCCGCGCTGCCGCACGGTTATGCGCACTGGACGCGCGAGGACCTGCACGGCGCGTGGGTCACGCCGGGGCTCGTCGACTGCCATACGCACCTCGTGTACGGCGGCACGCGCGCGGATGAATTCGCGCAGCGCCTCGCGGGCGTCAGCTACGAGGAGATCGCGCGGCAGGGCGGCGGGATCGTGTCGACGGTGCGCGCGACGCGCGACGCCGACGAGGCGACGCTGTTCGTGCAGGCCGCCGCGCGCCTGAAGCCGCTGCTCGCCGAGGGCGTGACCGCGATCGAGATCAAGTCGGGCTACGGGCTCGACCTCGCGAGCGAGCGCAAGATGCTGCGCGTCGCGCGCCAGCTCGCCGAGCGCTTCCCGGTGACGGTCTATACGACCTTCCTCGGCGCGCACGCGTTGCCGCCGGAATATGCGGGTCGCGCGGACGCGTACATCGACGAAGTCTGCAACCGGATGCTGCCGACGCTGGCCGACGAAGGGCTCGTCGACGCGGTCGACGTGTTCTGCGAGCGCATCGGCTTCTCGCTCGCGCAGACGGAACGCGTGTTCGAAGCGGCCTCGCGCCGCGGGCTGCCCGTCAAGCTGCACGCGGAGCAGTTGTCGAACGCGGGCGGTACCGCGCTCGCCGCGCGCTACCGCGCGCTGTCCGCCGACCACCTCGAATTTCTCGACGAAGCCGGCATCGAGGCGATGAAGGCGGCCGGCACGGTCGCCGTGCTGCTGCCCGGCGCTTACTACTTCATTCGCGAGACGCAGTTGCCGCCGCTCGAGCTGCTGCGCAAGCACGGCGTGCCGATCGCGCTTGCGACGGACCACAACCCCGGCACGTCGCCGCTCGAATCGCTGCTGCTGACGATGAACTTCGGCTGCACGCTGTTCCGCATGACGGTGCCCGAAGTGCTGCAGGGCGTGACGCGCCATGCTGCGGCGGCACTCGGCCGCGCGGATCGCCACGGCGCGCTCGAAGCCGGCCGCCAGGCCGATTTCGCGGTGTGGTCGGTCGGCTCGCTCGCGGAGCTCGCTTACTGGATCGGCCGCCCGCTGTGCGAGCAGGTCGTGCGCGGCGGGACGACCGTGTTTCGTCGTACGAACGGATGACAGGATCAACGATGACCGATTCAATGTTGTTCGCAGACCATGCCTACCTGCCTGACGGCTGGCGCCGCAACGTGCTGCTGCGCTGGGACGCGGCCGGCACGCTGACCGAGGTGACGCCCGACACCGACGCGCCGGCCGGCGTCGCGCGCGCGGCGGGCCCCGTTTTGCCCGGCATGCCGAACTTGCACTCGCACGCGTTCCAGCGCGCGATGGCGGGGCTCACCGAATACCGTGCGAACCCGTCCGACAGCTTCTGGAGCTGGCGCGACCTGATGTACCGCTTCGCGCTGAAGATCACGCCCGACGCGCTCGCGGCGGTCGCGCGCTGGCTGTATGTCGAGATGCTGAAGTGCGGCTATACGTCGGTGTGCGAATTCCACTACGTGCATCACGCGCAGGACGGCTCGCGCTATCCGCAGCTCGCCGAACTCGGCACGCGCGTGATCGACGCGGCGCGCGCGGCCGGCATCGGCATCACGATGCTGCCCGTGTCGTACCAGTTCGCGGGCTTCGGCAACAAGCCGCCGCGCGACGACCAGCGTCGCTTCATCAATACGCCCGAAGGCCTGCTCGAACTGCTCGACGCGATGCGCGGCGTCGCGCCGGAAGACGGCACGCTGCGCTACGGCGTCGCGCCGCACTCGCTGCGCGCGGTGTCCGAAAGCGGGCTGCGCGTGCTGCTCGACGGGCTGCCCGACGATGCGCCCGTGCACATCCATATCGCCGAACAGACGGCCGAGGTCGACGACTGCGTGCGCGCTTACGGCGCGCGCCCCGTGCAATGGCTGCTCGATCGTTTCGACGTCGATGCGCGCTGGTGCCTCGTGCACGCGACGCATGTCGACGCGGCCGAGACCGAGGCGCTCGCGAAGCGCCGTGCGGTGGCGGGCCTGTGCCTGACGACCGAGGCGAACCTGGGCGACGGCGTGTTCCCGGCCGTCGACTATCTGGCGCACGGCGGCGTGATCGGCGTCGGTTCCGACAGCCATGCGTCGGTCGACTGGCGCGCCGAGCTGCGCCTGCTCGAATACGGGCAGCGGCTCGTGCATCGCGCGCGCAACGTGCTCGCGAGCGATACCCAGGCGTACGTCGCGGACCGCCTGTTCGATGCGTCGCTCGCAGGCGGCGCGCAGGCGAGCGGGCGGCGTATCGGCGCGCTGCGCGCGGGCTGCCGCGCCGACTGGCTCGTGCTCGACCCCGACCATCCGGCGATTGCCGAGCACGACAGCGCCGCGTGGCTGTCCGGCGCGGTGTTCGCCGAGCACGGCGACACGCCGGTGCGCGACGTCTACACGGGCGGCGAGTGCGTCGTGCGCGAACGCCGCCATCGCGACGAAGCGGCCGCGTATGCCGATTACCGCGCCGCGCTGGCGCAACTGCTGCGCTGACGCGCGGCATCCGGCGCGCGCCACGGTGCGCGCGCCGTTCGAACGATACGGTGAACCGACATGACCGACCAACCGGCTGTATTCACGCTGAAGCAGGGCACGCTGCCGCTGCTGATCTCGATTCCCCACGCGGGCACGTTCATTCCGGACGACATCGCGGCGACGATGACGCCCGACGCGCGCTTCGTCGATGACTGCGACTGGCACCTCGAGCGCCTGTACGGCTTCGCCGTCGCGCTCGGTGCATCGGTGATCGTGCCGTCGCACGCGCGCTATGTCGTCGACCTGAACCGGCCGCCCGACAACGAGAACCTGTATCCGGGGCAGGACACGACCGGGCTCGTACCGGTCGATACGTTCGACAAGGCGCCGCTCTATCCGGCCGGCGCGCTGCCCGACAACGACGAGATCCTGCGACGCCGCGACCGCTACTGGCGGCCGTACCATGACGCGCTGCAGGGCGAGGTCGCGCGCCTGAAGCGCGAGCATGGCCGCGCGCTCGTTTGGGAGGCGCACTCGATCCGCTCGCACGTGCCGCGCTTCTTCGAAGGACGGCTGCCGGACTTCAACTTCGGCACTGCGAACGGTGCAAGCGCAACGCCGGGGCTCGCGGAAACGCTGGCCGCACGCGTGATCGAGCATGGCGGCTATACGGCGGTCGCGAACGGCCGCTTCAAGGGCGGCTACATCACGCGTCATTACGGCGTGCCCGACACGGGCGTGCAGGCCGTGCAGCTCGAACTCGCGCAGATCACCTACATGGAAGAGACGCGTCCTTACGCGTACGACGAATCGCGCGCCGCGCGCGTATCGCAGTTGCTGCAGACGCTCGTCGAAACCGCGCTCGCGCATCGCTGAACACCTGAGTGCGGCATGCGGCGCCGCGCGCAGAACGGGCTTCACCCGCGCGCGCAACGGTGCCGTGTGTTGTGTCATCTGACGAAAAGCGGCATCGATTCTGCAGGTCGATGCCGCTTTTGTTTTGCTCAGGGTTAATACCGGCGTCGGCACCTGAAATTTGACGCAATTTTTAGGTGATATAAGCTGAATGTCAGGTAGTCGTCACATACGAGCCGGCGGCGAACGCGTTCGCGTACTGCTGCGCCGTGCGCCCAGGCCCGCACCGTGACGGTTTGCCGACGTGTCGTTGCGCGGCATCGGCCGCATCGGTTTCACTCGACACGTACTTACGTCAAACAGTCAGTCGAGTTCGATCGTGAAAGCCGCAAGCCCCTCGATACGCCGGACGCGAAGTCCGTCGGCGGGCGCGCCGCATCGCACCGGTCCTGTCCGGCATGCCGATCGCGGTGCGCGGTCCGCCCACTCAAGCCAGCCTCGCGTCATCGTCATTTCCCGCCGCGGCCTGCGCCGCTTCAATCTCGTTTTCACACGCGCGTTCAGCGCGGTTCAGTGCGACGGCAGCGCGTCGCTGTTGCCCTAGCTTCGTTTGCATCGTCCGTTCCAGGTCGTACCGTGCTCCGCAGCGTCGTGCCTGCGATGCGGTGACATGCGTGTGCGCGCGGCGCACCGGCGGTGGCGAGCGCGGCGTGCTCCGTGACCGGTCGCGTGCGTGCCGAGCGTGCTGTGTGTGCTACGTATGCCGTCCAGCAGCGCGATGCACGACCGATACGGCGCGGGAGGAGGGACGATGATGCGTGCGCGTCCTGTCGTCGCCGTGACCGCCGACCGCACGATGCGCGGCGCGCATCCGAGTCATATTGCGGGCGAAAAATACCTGGCCGCGCTCGTCGACGGCGCCGGCGTGCTCGCGCTCGTGCTGCCTGCGCTCGGCGTGCGCCAGCCGGTCGATGCGCTCGTCGCCGCGATCGACGGGCTGCTGTTCACGGGCAGCTATTCGAATGTCGAGCCGCACCGTTACGGCGGACCCGCGAGCGCGCCCGGCACGCTGCACGATCCGGCGCGCGATGCGACCGCGCTGCCGCTGATGCGCGCGGCGATTGATGCCGGTGTGCCCGTGCTCGCGATCTGCCGCGGGATGCAGGAGATGAACGTCGTCTATGGCGGCACGCTGCATCAGCGGCTGCATGCGACCACGGGCTTTGCCGACCATCGCGAGCGGTCGTCCGATCCGCTCGAGTCGCAGTACGGTGCCGCGCACGTCGTGCATTTCGCGACCGACGGCCTGCTGCAGCGGATCGCGCGCGGCGCGCACGAAGCGACGGTGAATTCGCTGCACGACCAGGGCATCGCGCGGCTCGGCGCGGGCCTTGCGGTCGAGGCGACCGCGCCCGACGGGCTGATCGAGGCCGTGAGCGTTCGCGGCGCGCGTGCATTCGCGCTCGGCGTGCAATGGCATCCCGAATGGCGGTTCGCCGAGCAGCCGCTGTCGCGCGACATCTTCGCGGCATTCGGCGCGGCGTGCCGCGCGCGCATGACGCATCGTTTCCATGCGGCCCGACGTTGCGCGATGGCGCCGCCTGACCCATCCGACGTCCACTGAAAGAGGCCGATCATGCAACCCGAACTGGGCGAATTCCTGAGACAGCATCGCATCACCGAGGTCGAGGCGATCATTCCGGATATGGCCGGCATCGCGCGCGGCAAGATCATTCCGCGCAACAAGTTCGAGTCCGGCGAATCGATGCGCCTGCCGCAGGCCGTGATGGTGCAGACCGTCACCGGCGACTATCCGGAAGACGGCACGCTGACCGGCGTCACCGATCCCGACATGGTGTGCGTGCCGGATCCGTCGACGATCTGCCTGATCCCGTGGGCCGTCGATCCGACCGCGCAGGTGATCCACGACTGCGTGCACTTCGACGGCTCGCCCGTCGAAATCTCGCCGCGCTACGTGCTGCGGCACGTGCTCGAGCTGTACAAGGCGAAAGGCTGGCAGCCTGTCGTGGCGCCCGAGCTCGAGTTCTACCTGGTCGACATGAACGCCGATCCCGACCTGCCGTTGCGTCCACCAGTCGGCCGCACCGGGCGCGCGGAGACGGGGCGCCAGTCGTATTCGATCGAGGCCGTCAACGAATTCGATCCGCTGTTCGAGGACATCTACGAATACTGCGAGATGCAGGGGCTCGACATCGAGACGCTGATCCATGAAGTCGGCGCCGCGCAGATGGAGATCAACTTCGTGCACGGCGATGCGCTGTCGCTCGCCGACCAGGTGTTCCTGTTCAAGCGCACGGTGCGCGAGGCCGCGCTGCGCCACAACATGTACGCGACCTTCATGGCGAAGCCGATGGAAAACGAGCCAGGCTCCGCGATGCACATTCACCAGAGCCTCGCGGATCCGCAGACGGGCATGAACCTGTTCTCCGACGCAAACGGCAACGCAACGCCGCTGTTTCGCGGCTATCTCGCCGGGCTGCAGAAATACACGCCGGCGCTGATGCCGATCTTCGCGCCGTACATCAACTCGTACCGCCGGCTGTCGCGCTTCATGGCCGCGCCGATCAACGTGCAGTGGGGTTACGACAATCGCACGGTCGGTTTCCGGATCCCGCAGGCGAGCCCCGTCGCGCGGCGCATCGAGAACCGCATTCCGGGTGTCGACTGCAATCCGTATCTCGTGTTCGCGGCGACGCTCGCGGCCGGTTATCTCGGCATTACGCAGCGGCTGGAGCCGACCGAGCCGATCGCGTCCGACGGCTACGACCTGCCGTACCAGTTGCCGCGCAATCTCGAGGAGGGGATCTCGCTGATGGCGGCGTGCACGCCGCTTTCCGGGATTCTCGGCGACAAGTTCGTGAAGGCGTATCTCGCGTTGAAGGAAACGGAGTACGAAGCGTTCTTCCGCGTGATCAGTTCGTGGGAGCGCAGGCATCTGCTGCTGCACGTGTGACACGCGACGCTGCATGCTTCGCACCGGGATTCCGGCATTCAGGAGGACAGCATGACCGACCACTTCGCACACCCGGGCACCACGCCGCGCACGACCGCGCAGTATCGTGCGCTCGACGCCGCGCATCACATCCATCCGTTCTCCGACATGGGCGCGCTCAATCGCGCGGGCAGCCGCGTGATCGTGAAGGCGGACGGCGTCTACCTGTGGGATTCGGACGGCAACAGGATCATCGACGGGATGGCCGGCCTGTGGTGCGTGAACGTCGGCTACGGCCGCGCGGAGCTGATCGACGCAGCCGCGCGCCAGATGCGCGAGCTGCCGTTCTACAACACGTTCTTCAAGACGACGCATCCGCCGGTCATCGAACTTTCGGCGCTGCTCGCCGAGGTGTCACCGGACGGCTTCAACCACTTCTTCTATTGCAACAGCGGCTCGGAAGGCAACGACACGGTGCTGCGCGTCGTGCACCAGTACTGGCGCGTGCTCGGCCAGCCGCAGAAGAAATACGTGATCTCGCGCAGGAACGGCTATCACGGCTCGACGATCGGGGGCGCGACGCTCGGCGGGATGGACTACATGCACGAGCAGATGTCGTCGAAGGTCGAGCACGTCGTACATGTCGATCAGCCATATTTCTTCGGCGAAGCGCAGGCCGGCGAAACGCCGGAAGCGTTCGGCCTCGCACGCGCGCAGCAGCTCGAGGCGAAGATCCTCGAGCTCGGCGCGGAGAACGTCGCCGCGTTCATCGGAGAGCCGTTCCAGGGCGCGGGCGGCGTGATCTTCCCGCCGTCGACGTACTGGCCGGAAATCGAGCGGATCTGCCGCCAGTACGACATCCTGCTCGTCGCGGACGAAGTGATCGGCGCGTTCGGCCGTACCGGCGAATGGTTCGCACACCAGTACTTCGGCTTCGAGCCGGACCTGATGACGCTCGCGAAGGGGCTGACGAGCGGCTACGTGCCGATGGGGGCGGTCGCGCTGCACGACCGCGTCGCGCAGGCGCTGATCGAGCACGGCGAGTTCAATCACGGGATGACGTATTCGGGCCACCCGGTCGCGGCGGCGGTCGCGGTCGCGAACCTGAAGCTGCTGCGCGACGACGGGATCGTCGCGCGCGTGAAGCGCGACATCGGGCCGTATTTCCAGCGCCGGCTGCGCGATACGCTAGGCGGACATCCACTCGTCGGCGAGATCGCCGGCACGGGGCTCGTCGCGGGTGTGCAGCTCGCGCGCGACCCGGCGCGGCGCATGCGATTCGACAATGGCGCGGAGGTGGGCTCGATCTGCCGCGACTTCTGCTTCAACGGCAACCTGATCATGCGCGCGACCGGCGACCGGATGCTGCTGTCGCCGCCGCTCGTGATCGGCGAGGCCGAGGTCGACGAGATCGTCGAGAAGGCGAAGCGTGCGTTCGATGCGACTGCGGAGCGAGTGGGGCGGTGATGCGCGATGGTGGTGTAGCGCGGCGTCGGACGCAGGCCGGGAAACCGGTGTGCGCATCTGCACCGGGAAAACGAAAAGGCCCTGTGTCGTGAGACGCAGGGCCTTGAATTCTTTGGTGGGCGGTACTGGGATCGAACCAGTGACCCCTGCCGTGTGAAGGCAGTGCTCTACCGCTGAGCTAACCGCCCAAAGAAGATGAAATTATGTCAGAGCTTTTCGACTTCGTAAAGCACTTTCTGCAAATTTTTTTACTTTCCGTCGCAGAAGTTCTTCAGCCGCCTGACAACGGCTCGATCACGTCGAGCCGGCGCGCTTGAGCGCCGGCGGAATGATACGCGATTTTGATCGCGTGGCAAGCCCGGCGCGGCTGGTCGGGCTGGAATCCGGAGCGGCGGTTCAAGCCGAGCGCGCAGTATCAGCCCTGCGACGGCGGCACGTAGCCCGATGCCTGGTCCGCGCCTTCGCCGAAGAAGTACTTTTCCGTCTGCTTCATCAGATACTGGCGCGCGCGCGGGTCGGCCATGTTCAGGCGGTTTTCGTTGATCAGCATCGTCTGCTGCTTGAGCCAGCCTTGCCACGCCTCTTTCGAGACGCTTTCGTAGATGCGCTTGCCGAGCTCGCCCGGCAGCGGCGGGAAATCGAGACCTTCGGCTTCCTTGCCGAGCTTCGCGCATTGAACCATTCGAGCCATCGTGTACTTCTCCTGTAAGCGTTCTGGGGGAGGGCGGCGGTGCTCAGAGCTGCTTCATCAGCACGAGCGACTTGCGCTGCCAGTTGTAGAGTTTGCGGCGGTCTTCCGGCAGGTCGTCGACGGTCGCCTTGACGAAGCCGCGCTTGAGGAACCAGTGCTCGGTGCGCGTCGTGAGCACGAAGATGTGCGTGAGCCCGCGCGCGCGCGCACGCTGCTCGATGCGCTTGAGGAGCCGCTCGCCGTCGCCGGAGCCTTGCGCCTCCGGTGACACGGTCAGGCATGCCATCTCGCCGATCTTTTCCTGCTGGTACGGATACAGCGCCGCGCAGCCGAACAGCACGCTGTCGTGCTCGATCACCGAGAAATGGTCGATGTCGCGTTCGATCTGGTGACGGCCGCGGCGCACCAGCGTGCCGTCCGTCTCGAGCGGTTCGATCAGCGACAGGATGCCGCCGACGTCGTCCGGCGTCGCCTCGCGCAGGCTCTCGAGGTTCTCGTACGAGATCATCGTGCCGACGCCGTCGTGCAGGAACAGCTCGAGCAGCATGCTGCCGTCGAGCGTCTGCGGGATCAGGTGCGCACGCGTCACGCCGCCGCGGCACGCGCGGATCGAATGCTTCAGGAAGAACGCGTCGTCGCCCTGTACGTTGCCGGAGTCGAGCAGTTCCGCCGCCGCGTCGAGCGACATTTCGCGCACCAGCTCGCCTTCCTCGTCGACGATGCCGGGCCCTTCGGTCAGGAAGATGATCTTGTCGGCGCGCAATGCGATTGCGGCGGCCGACGCGACGTCTTCCATCGACAGGTTGAACGCCTCGCCCGTCGGCGAAAAACCGAGCGGCGACAGCAGCACGAGCTTGCGGCTCGCGAGCGAATGGCGGATCGACTCGGCGTCGATCTTGCGCACGATGCCCGTGTGCGCGAAATCGACCCCGTCGAGAATCCCGACCGGCCGCGCCGTCACGAAGTTGCCGGACACGACGCTGATGTGCGCGTGCGCCATCGGCGAGTTCGGCAGGCCCTGGCTGATCGCGGCCTCGATATCGAGGCGCACTTCGCCCGCCGCTTCCTTCGCGGATTCGAGCGCGCGTGCATCGGTGATGCGCAGCCCGTGCGAAAACTCGGATTCGACACCGTGCAGGCTCAGTTGCTCTTCGACCTGCGGTCGCGAGCCGTGCACGAGCACGATCTGGATGCCCATTGCCTGCAGCAGCGCGATGTCGGACACCAGTGCGTTGAGGAGCCCCTGCTGTACGACTTCGCCACCGAAGCCGACGACGAACGTGCTGTTGCGGAACTTGTGGATGTAGGGCGCGACCGAACGCATCCAGTCGACGAACTGGGCGTGGCTCGCGGCGTCGTCGGACGTCGCGGGGTTCGCGGCGCCGGACTGGGCGGTGGGGAGGTCGGTTTGGGAATTCATGGCCGGGATTATAATGCGCCCCCATGTCGAATGTACCTAAAAGTCCCGCGCCGACGCGGGCCAACGCGCCGTCGGGCCGGCACCTGGATGGTGCGCCCGACGCACGCGGGCCGCGCCGTGAGCGCGCGCCGCGCGCCGCCGTTACCCCCAATCGCGTTCCGCCGATCACGTACCCGGAAAGCCTGCCCGTGTCGGGCAAGCGCGACGAGATCGCGCGCGCGATCGCCGGTCATCAGGTTGTCATCGTCTGCGGCGAGACGGGCTCGGGCAAGACCACGCAGCTGCCGAAGATCTGCCTCGACCTTGGCCGCGGCCTCGGCGCGGGCGGCACGGGCCTGATCGGCCATACGCAGCCGCGCCGGCTCGCCGCGTCGTCAACGGGCCGCCGCATCGCCGAGGAGCTCGGCACGCCGTTCGGCGAAGTGGTCGGCTACAAGGTGCGCTTCACCGACAATCTCGCGCCGGGCGCGTCGGTCAAGCTGATGACGGACGGGATCCTGCTCGCCGAGACGCAGGCCGATCCGCTGCTGAAGGCATACGACACGCTGATCATCGACGAGGCGCACGAGCGCAGCCTGAACATCGACTTCCTGCTCGGCTACCTGAAGGAGATCCTGCCGAAGCGTCCGGACCTGAAGCTGATCGTCACGTCCGCGACGATCGACGCCGACCGCTTCGCGCGCCACTTCGGCAGCGACGAACGGCCGGCGCCGGTGATCGAGGTGAGCGGGCGCCTGTATCCGGTCGAGATGCGCTACCGCCCGGTGGCCGAGGACCGTCCGGCCGTCAAGAATGCCGAAGGCACGGCCAGTCGTGACCGCGGTGACCGCGTGAAGACCGCGCGCGAAGCCGAGCGCGACCTGATGGACGCGATCGTCGACGCGGTCGACGAGCTGTGCCGCGAAGGCTCGGGCGACGTGCTGGTGTTCCTGCCCGGCGAACGCGAGATCCGCGACGCGGCCGAGGCGCTGCGCAAGCATCATCCGCCGCACACCGAGATCCTGCCGCTGTTCGCGCGGCTGTCCGCGGCCGAGCAGGACAAGGTGTTCAAGCCGTCGAATGCGCGCCGCATCGTGCTCGCGACGAACGTCGCCGAGACCTCGCTGACGGTGCCGGGCATCCGCTACGTCGTCGATACAGGCCTCGCGCGCGTGAAGCGCTATTCGTACCGGAACAAGGTCGAGCAGCTGCAGGTCGAGTCGATCTCGCAGGCCGCCGCGAACCAGCGCGCGGGCCGCTGCGGCCGGGTTGCGGACGGCATCTGCATTCGCCTGTACGAGGAAACCGATTACCAGGCGCGGGCGCGCTTCACGGATCCGGAAATCCTGCGCTCGTCGCTCGCGTCGGTGATTCTGCGGATGAAGTCGCTGCACCTGACGGCGATCGAAACGTTTCCATTCCTCGAGCCGCCGCCGGGCCGCGCGATCGCGGACGGCTACCAGCTGCTCAATGAACTCGGCGCGGTCGACGACGACAACGCGCTGACCCCGCTCGGCCGCGAACTCGCGCGCCTGCCGCTCGACCCGCGGGTCGGCCGGATGATCCTCGGTGCGCGCGACCAGCAGGCGCTGCGCGACGTGCTGATCATCGCGAGCGCGCTATCGGTGCAGGATCCGCGCGACCGGCCGATCGAAGCGCAGGAACAGGCCGACCAGGCGCACCGCCGGTTCGCCGACGAGCGGTCCGAATTCCTGCAGTGGCTGAAGATCTGGGCGTGGTTCGAGGAAGCGGTCGCGCACAAGAAGTCGAACCGCCAGCTGATCGACGCGTGCCGCGCGAACTTCCTGTCGCATCTTCGGCTGCGCGAGTGGCGCGACGTGCATTCGCAACTGCTGACGGTGGTGCGCGAGCACGGCTGGCGCCTGAACGAAGCCGAGGCGACCTACGAGCAGATCCATCTGGCCCTGTTGACGGGCCTGCTCGGCAACCTCGGCCTGAAGGCCGAGGACGAGCCGCACTATCTCGGCGCGCGCGGGATCAAGTTCTTCCTGTGGCCGGGCTCCGCGCTCGCGAAGAAGGCAGGGCGCTGGGTGATGGCGGCCGAACTCGTCGAGACGAGCCGGCTGTACGCGCGCTGCCTTGCGAAGATCGAGCCCGAGTGGATCGAGAAGGTCGGCGCACACCTGCTGAAGAAGTCGCTGTCCGAGCCGCACTGGGAAAAGCGCCCGGCGCAGGTGAGCGCGTTCGAGCGCGCGACGCTGTACGGGCTGCCCGTCTACCACCGGCGGCGCGTCGCATTCGGCAAGCAGGATCCGGCGCGCGCACGCGAGCTGTTCATCCGCGGCGCGCTCGTCGATGGCGAGTTCGACACGAAGCTGGCGTTTTTCGCGCACAACCGCAAGCTGCTCGCGGACATCGAGCAGCTCGAGCACAAGTCGCGCCGCCAGGACGTGCTGGTCGACGACGAACTGATCCACGCGTTCTACGACCAGGCGATTCCGCAAGGGATCCACACGGGTGCCGCGTTCGAGCGCTGGTATCGCGACGAGGCGAAGAAGAGCGGCCAGCCGGAGGACAAGCTGCGCCTGCTGTACCTGTCGCGCGACGACCTGATGCGCCACGAGGCGGCGGGCGTGACGACCGACCTGTTCCCGAAGCGCGCGACGATGGCGGGCGTCGAGATGGCGCTCACCTACCATTTCGAGCCGGGCACGCCGCGCGACGGCGTGACGCTCGCGGTGCCGCTCTACGCGTTGAACCAGGTCGATGCGCGCCGCTGCGAGTGGCTCGTGCCGGGGATGCTGAAGGAGAAGGTGCAGCTGCTGCTGAAGTCGCTGCCGCAGAAGCTGCGCCGGCACTGCGTGCCGCTGCCCGAATACGCGGCTGGCTTCGTCGAGCGGATGGGGCGCGAGCGCTTTGGCGCGGGCGGGCTCGTCGAGGCGCTGATCGCCGACGTGCGCAACGAGACGCAGGTCATGATGAAGACGAGCGACTTCAAGCTCGAGACGCTGCCCGCGCACCTGTTCATGAACTTCAAGGTGATCGACGAGCATGGCCGCCAGCTCGCGATGGGGCGCAATCTCGCGCAGCTGCGCCAGGAACTCGGCGCGCAGGCGCAGCAGCAGTTCCAGAAGATCGCCGCGGCGGCGACGATCACGGCCGGCGCCGGCGATGCTGTCGATGCGTCCCCGTCTGGGTCGCCGTCCGCGGTCGCGGGCACTGCAGCGGCCACCGCCAAAGGCGCCACGAGTGGCAAGGGCGGCAAGGGCGTGCCGCCACAGACCGCCGCCCCGGCGGAAGCCGGCGCGACGGCGCTGTACGAGAACCTGACGACGTGGAACTTCGGCAAGCTGCCCGAGCTGCTGGAGATCCGCCGGCGCGGGCAGACGCTGTTCGGCTACCCGGCGCTCGTCGACCGCACCACGCATTGCGACGTCGAGGTGTTCGATTCGCCGGAGGAAGCCGCGCGCATCCACCGCGCGGGGCTGCGGCGGCTGTTCGCGCTGCAGCTGAAGGAACCGATCAAGTACCTGGAGAAGAACCTGCCGGGCCTGCGCGAGATGGCGATGCAGTACATGTCGCTCGGTACGCAGGACGAGCTGCGCGACCAGCTGATCGACACCGCGCTCGACCGCGCGTGCCTGCAGGATCCGCTGCCCGACGATGACGCGAGTTTCCACGCGCGGCGCGACGAGGGCCGCAACCGCCTGAACCTGCTCGCACAGGAAATCGCGCGGCTCGTCGGGCAGATCCTCGCCGAATATGCGGGGCTCGCGAAGAAGCTTGCGCAGGCGAAACCGTTCGCGTCCGCGCACGCGGACCTGCAGCAACAACTGACGGCACTCGTCGGCAAGCGCTTCGTGATCGACACGCCTTACGCGCAGCTTGCGCATTTCCCGCGCTACCTGAAGGGGATCGCGCTGCGGATCGACAAGCTGAAGGCCGATCCGGCCCGCGATACGAAGCAGCTCGCCGAGCTGCAGCCGCTCTCGCAGCAGTACCAGCGTGCGGTGTCGCAGCGTGGCGGCGTCGCCGATGCGCGGCTCGCGGAATTCCGCTGGCTGCTCGAGGAGCTGCGGATTTCGCTGTTCGCGCAGGAGCTGCGCACGCCGATGCCGGTGTCGGTGAAGCGGTTGCACAAGGTCTGGGAGTCGATGCAGCGCTAGGTGCGACGCGCGGGGGCGGCTGCCGCCGGGCGCCGCAGGGACAAAACGCCGATGCGAACGCCGACGCAAACGCCAACGCAAAATAAAGACGCAGCGGGCGGGAACGCGGCGCGCCGCCCCTGCGTCCAAGTGGCGCATTTCCCGCTCCCGTCAACCGGTGGGGTGGGTCGTCCGTTCTACAATGACGGTTGTTCCTCGACGTGAGTCTTCATGCCCACTTTCCTTTCCCTCGGCCGCACGCTCGTGCTGGCCGCAGTTGCGCTGGCGCCCGTCGCCCACGCGAATAACGTCATCATCCTCAATTCGGCCGAAGCCACCCTTGCCCTGATCGATCAGCAGACCCGCCAGGTGGTCGCGACGATGCCGACCGGCAAGGAGCCGCACCACCTGATGGCGACGCCCGACAATTCGTCGCTGATCGTCGCGAATTCGGTGTCGAACAGCCTGATGTTCGTCGATCCGAAGACGGGCAAGTTGCAGCGCACGGTCGAAGGGATCGAGGATCCGTACCAGCTCGGCTTCTCGCCCGATCACAAGTGGTTCGTGTCGACCGGCCTGCGTCTCGATCGCCTCGACATCTACAGTTACGACGGTCGCGATGTGACGATCGCGAAGCGCTTGCCGCTAGCGACGATGCCGAGCCACCTCGCATTCACCAAGGACAGCAAGACGGTGCTGGTGTCGCTGCAGGTGTCGGGCGAGATTGCGGCGGTCGACCTCGCGACGCAGACGGTCAAGTGGAAGATGCCGGTCGGCAAGGTGCCGGCGGGCCTGTGGCTCACGCCTGACGACAAGTACCTGCTGGTCGGGATGACGGGCGCCGATTACGTCGCGGTCGTCGACTGGCGCAACCAGAAGGTCGTGAAGACGATCCAGACCGGCAAGGGCGCGCACAACTTCCGCTCGCTCGCCGACGGCACGCACGTCGCGGTCACGAACCGGGTCGCGAACACGATCAGCATCATCGACGAGAACACGCTCACGAACGTCGGCGACATCACGGGCCTGCTGCCCGGCCCCGACGACATGGAGCTGTCCGCCGACAAGAAGACGCTGTGGGTGACGTTCCGCTTCGCGAAGAAGGTCGGCATCATCGACCTGCCGTCGCGCAAGCTGGTGCAGACGATTTCCGTCGGCCGCTCGCCGCACGGGATCTACTTCTACGACCGCGCGCCGTGGAAGGCCGCGAACGGCGCGTGACGTTCGGGGGCAAACGATGCTGCACCTGATCGATGCGTTCGTGTCGGACATCCAGACCTGGCTGTACGTCGGCATCGTGCAGCCGCTCCTCTTCAAGTTCAACCTGATGGACTATGACGAGGACACCTACGACGCGCTGTACTGGGTGATCGTCGGCGCGCTGCAGATCGTTGCGATGTTCGTGCTGCTGCGCCCGCTCGAGGCGCTGCGGCCGGTCGAGAAGTGGGAGAGCCGCCGGGCCGTGCGGGTCGACGTGATCTACACGCTGATCGCGAAGCTCGGCATCTACTCGCTGTTCTTCTTCTTCGCGCTGCAGCCGCTGTTCGACAAGTTTCAGGCCTGGCTGCGCCTGAACGGCATTGCGAACTTCAACCTCGACTACCTGTGGCCGGGCGTCACGTCGAAGCCGATCGTCACGTTCGCGATCTATCTCGTCGTGCTCGATTTCGCCGGCTACTGGTATCACCGCTGGCAACACAAGATCGGCGTCTGGTGGGAGCTGCACGCGGTGCATCACAGCCAGCGGCAGATGTCGCTGTGGTGCGACGACCGCAATCACCTGCTCGACGACGTGATCCAGTCGTGCTTCTTCGCGGCGATCGCGCTCGTGATCGGCGTGTCGCCATCGCAGTTCGTCGTGCTGACCGCGCTCACCAACTTCGCGCAGAGCATTCAGCACACGAATGCGCTATTGTCGTTCGGCTGGCTCGGCGAGCGCCTGCTCGTGAGCCCGATCTTCCACCGCCGGCATCATGCGGTTGGCTACGGTCACGAAGGCACCAAATACGGCTGCAACTTCGGCGTGCTGTTCCCGTGGTGGGACATGATGTTCGGCACCGCGTCGTGGAACCGCACGGTCGAGCCGACCGGCATCCGCGAGCAGATCGAGGGCGTGTCGTACGGCGACGGCTTCTGGGCGCAGCACGGTCTTGCGTTCGTGCGGATCTTCCGGCGCCTCGTCCCCGCGAAGCGTGGCGCGGCGTCGGCCTGAGCACGGCGTCCGCCATTCCTCCGCGCCCGGCGATGCCTGTTCCTGCGCCGGGCGTCCTCGCCGGGTGCCTCTTTCCCGCGGCCCGCATGCGTTTTGGCGCATGCGGGCCGCGTGGTTTATCCTTTCCCCGTTTTTCTCCGTTGAAACAGGTCCGCATGAACGACTTGCTGCGTTCCTTCGTCCGCGCATTCGCGAGCGCGCTGCACCCGCGCATGCTGTGGCTCACCCTGATGCCGTTCGTCGTGTCCGCGTTGTTCTGGGGCGTGCTGCTGTGGTTTGCGTGGCAGATGCTCGTCGACACCGCACGCGGCGCGCTCGACAGCTTCGCGCTGACGGCGGCGCTTTACCGGGTGTTCGACATGATCGGCATGTCGCAGCTGCATGCGGTGGTCGCGCCGTTCGTCGTCGTGTCGCTCGCGGTTCCGCTGATCGTGCTGACGGTGCTGCTGCTGATCGCGTCGATCTCGATGCCGGTCGTCGTCAAGCATCTGTCGAGCCGCCGCTTCGCCGAGCTCGAGATGAAGCGGGGCGGCACGTTTTTCGGCAGCGTGTTCAACGCGCTGGGGACGGCGTTCGCCGGTGTCGTGCTGCTCGTCGTCACGCTGCCGCTGTGGCTGATCCCGCCGTTCTTCGCGCTGCTGCCGCCAGTGATCGGGGGCTGGATCACGTATCGCGTGATGACCTACGATGCGCTTGCGGAGCACGCGAGCCGCGACGAACGCCGCGCGCTCGTGCAGCAGCACCGCTGGCCGCTGATCGGCATCGGCATCGCGACCGGGCTGCTCGGCACCGTTCCGACCTTCATCTGGGTGTCGTCGGTCTGGATGATGGTGCTGTTTCCGTTCGTCGCGGCGGCGATGATCTGGGTTTATGCATTCATTCTGGTGTTCTCGGCGCTGTGGTTCGGTCATTACTGCCTGCGCGCGCTCGAGGACCTGCGCGCGACGCCGCGCGCCACCACAATCGACATGGGGCAGGCATGAGTATCGGCATCATCATCATCGGCGACGAAATCCTTTCGGGCCGCCGGCAGGACAAGCATCTGGCGAAGGTCATCGAGCTGCTCGGCGCGCGCGGCCTCGCGCTCGACTGGGCCGAGTACGTCGGCGACGATCCGGCGCGCATCACCACGACGCTCGCGCGCGCGCTCGCGTCGGGCGACATCGTGTTCTCGACGGGCGGGATCGGCGCGACGCCGGACGACCACACGCGACAATGCGCGGCTGCGGCGCTCGGCGTGCCGCTCGAGCTGCATCCTGATGCGAAGCTGCTCATTCAGGAGCGCATCCGCGAGACCCACACCGACCCGGAGAAGCCGGTCGACTTCGAGTCGCCGGAGAACCAGCACCGCCTCAACATGGGCGTGTTTCCGCGCGGCGCGACGATCATCCCGAACGGTTACAACCGGATTCCGGGCTTCTCGGTCGGCGATCTGCATTTCGTGCCGGGCTTCCCGGTGATGGCCTGGCCGATGATCGAATGGGTGCTCGACACGCAGTACGCGCACCTGCATCACGCGACGCCGCATGCGGAGCGGTCGCTGTACGTGTTCGAACTGCCGGAATCGACGCTCACGCCGCTGATGGAGAAGATCGAGCACGACTTCCCCGGCGTGCGGGTGTTCAGCCTGCCGAGCGTTGGCGACGCAGAGCGGGGCGGGATCTATGCGCGCCGCCACATCGACCTCGGCGTGAAGGGTGAGCCGGAAGCGGTCGCGGCCGCGTTCGTGAAGCTGCGCGAGGGTGTTCACCTGCTCGGCGGCGACATCGTCGAGCCCGACGCGCCGCGCGGCTGAGCGCCGCGCGTTCGGTATTTCCTAAAGCGGGTATTTCCAACAGCCGGTACTTCCAAAAGCAACGGGCCGCCGCCGTTCTGGTGTGCGGCCCGTCATCGGCATGTCATCGCCCGGCTCGACGATGGCACAAGCCCCGGGTGCGGCGCGCGATTGTCGTCACGCACCGATCCACGGCAGTTTCCGGAAGCACCAGCCGTCGACGGTCTTGCGGTGGCCTTCGGCATCCTTGGCGCCCTCGAAGCCTTCGAGCAGGTCGAACGCCTTCGTGAAGCCGGCCTGCGCGGCGGCGACCGCCGCGAGTTTCGAGCGCGCGGCGCTGCGGCACAGGAACAGCACGGGCACGCCGGGTTCGAGCGCCGCCGTCAACTGGTCGACGAATTCGGCGTTCGGCACGCCGCCGGGGTAGCGGGTCCATTCGAGATGCAGGTACTGGCCGTCGCCGACGAGCGGGCGGCCGACCCAGTCGAGTTCGGCGCGGGTGCGCACGTCCACGAGACGCGCAGACGGATCGAGCTGCAGCAGTTCGAATGCCTCGGCCGGCAGCAGCGCGCCGGCGTAGTTGAGCGAGCCTTGCGCGCGGCGTTCGTCGGCCTTGGCATAAAGTTGTTCGAGCGTACTCATGGCAGGAGGTCTCCGTGTCGATCAGATTCGGCGCTTCGGCGCTTCGGCGCTTACGCTGATCTCATGCAAAGTAATCGATCAAACGAGCATTCTAGCGCGCCGCCTGCCGCCCGATGTCCGTGCGCAGCGTGGCACGCGCACCGCACACACGCTCACCAATAAGGTGCAGAATGGCGCGAATGCACCAAAACGATTCCTTCCGATTGCCTGACAACGTGGATTGCACCATCGGGGTGCGCGCGCCGGAGTGGCGGTTGCATGCGAGGCCCCGAAATCGCGCGGCGAAGCCCTGTCGCGGCGAGCCTCGGCGCGATTCGCGCCAATCCGGCGCATGCATGGCACGGAAGCTGCTTTATAGAATTCGGTCCAATCGGGGCACGCTGCGCGAAAGCCTGGCCCCGAGCAGCTCGATAAACGAGGCGGTCCCAGTCCGCCGGTATTGTTCAATCAGGAGAAGAGGTTATGAGTAAAACCGTCGCCGACGTCATGCAGCTCGTGAAGGACGAGGACGTCAAGTTTGTCGATTTCCGCTTCACGGACACGCGCGGCAAGGAACAGCACGTGTCGGTGCCGGTTTCGGCATTTGACGAAGACAAGTTCGAAAGCGGCCATGCGTTCGACGGCTCGTCGATTGCGGGCTGGAAGGGCATCGAGGCGTCGGACATGCTGCTCATGCCGGACCCGAACGCTGCATTCGTCGACCCGTTCTATGAAGAGTCGACCCTCGTGCTGACCTGCGACGTGGTCGAGCCGGCCGACGGCAAGGGCTACGAGCGCGATCCGCGTTCGCTCGCGAAGCGCGGCGAAGCGTACCTGAAGAGCACGGGCATCGGCGACACCGCGTACTTCGGTCCGGAGCCGGAATTCTTCATTTTCGACTCGGTCCAGTGGAACACGGACATGTCGGGCTGCTTCGTGAAGATCAACTCGGAAGAAGCACCGTGGTCGTCGGGCAAGGAATTCGAAGGCGGCAACACGGGCCACCGTCCGGGCACGAAGGGCGGCTACTTCCCGGTCGCGCCGGTCGACACGTTCCAGGACATGCGTTCGGAAATGTGCCTGCTGCTCGAACAGCTCGGCATCCCGGTCGAAGTGCACCACCACGAAGTGGCGGGCCAGGGCCAGAACGAAATCGGCACGAAGTTCTCGACGCTCGTCGAGCGCGCCGACTGGACGCAATGGTCGAAGTACGTCATCCACAACGTCGCGCACTCGTACGGCAAGACGGCAACGTTCATGCCGAAGCCGGTCGTCGGCGACAACGGTTCGGGCATGCACGTTCACCAGTCGATCTGGAAGGACGGCCAGAACCTGTTCGCGGGTAACGGCTATGCGGGCCTGTCGGAACTGGCGCTGTTCTATATCGGCGGCATCATCAAGCACGCCCGCGCACTGAACGCGATCACGAACCCGACGACGAACTCGTACAAGCGTCTGGTTCCGCACTTCGAGGCGCCGGTCAAGCTCGCTTACTCGGCGCGCAACCGTTCGGCATCGATCCGCATTCCGCACGTGTCGAACCCGAAGGGCCGCCGCATCGAAACGCGCTTCCCGGACCCGATGGCGAACCCGTACCTGTGCTTCACGGCACTGATGATGGCCGGTCTCGACGGGATCCAGAACAAGATCCATCCGGGCGAAGCTGCCGACAAGAACCTGTACGACCTGCCGCCGGAAGAGGATGCAAAGATCCCGACCGTCTGCGCGGGCCTCGACCAGGCACTCGAAGCGCTCGACAAGGATCGCGAGTTCCTGACGCGCGGCGGCGTGTTCACGGACGGCATGATCGATGCGTACCTCGCGCTGAAGGAGCAGGAACTGGCGAAGTTCCGCATGACGACGCATCCGATCGAGTTCGAGATGTACTACTCGCTGTAAGCGGCGATGGCGCTTCGACGCATCAGCGGGCGAAGCGCCGCCACGCAGGTTCGCTTCCGCCGCGCAGCTCCCGGCGCAAGCAACGGAATCTGAAAAGGGGACGGCGCCCAGCCGTCCCTTTTTTGTTCCGCCGAATGCTCACTTTTGCCACATTCTGGGCGCGACTAGACGCAAGATGGTTCTGAAGAATCTGATCAAGGCGAGAACGGGGCAGTCGGAGCGTCTGACGGACGACGACCGGCTCGCGCGCTCGGGGCTGCTCGCGGGGCTCGAGGCGTTGCCGACTGTCGTGCTGGTGCTCGACCGCAAGACGCTGAAGATTGCGTTCGCGAATCCGTCCGCGGAGGCGATGCTCGACATTTCGCGCCGGCAGCTCGCGCAGCGGCCGTGGGGCGAAATCTTCCCGAACGCGAACGAGCTCGCGTCGACGATCACCGCGATCGGCGAAGAGCGCTTTCATGCGACGCACCTCGACACGGTGCTCGACCGGCCCGGCCGCGAGCCGCTGCACGTGCATGCGATCGTCGGCTTTCTCGAGAGCGCGCCGGACTTCGTGCTCGTCGAGCTGTTCGAGAACGAGCGCCAGTCGCGGACCGACCGCGAGGAGCGGATCCACGACCTGACCGCGGTTAACAAGCAGTTGATCCGCAATCTCGCGCACGAGATCAAGAACCCGCTCGGCGGGATCCGCGGTGCCGCGCAACTGCTCGAATTCGAACTCGGCGAGCGCGAGCGCGGCGAGCTGCGCGAATATACGCAGGTGATCATCAAGGAGTCCGATCGCCTGCAGACGCTCGTCGACCGGTTGCTCGAGCCGCACCGGCATCCGCATATCGTCGGCGACGTGAACATCCACGAAGTGTGCGAGCGCGTGCGCGCGGTGATGCTCGCGGAGTTTCCGCGCGGGCTGTCGATCGAGCGCGACTACGACGTCAGCGTGCCCGACCTGCGCGGCGACAAGGAGCAACTGATCCAGGCGTTGCTGAACATCGTGCGCAACGCGGCGCAGGCCCTGCGCGAGCGGATCGCGCAGGGCGATGCGCGCATCGAGTTGCGCACGCGGATCGCGCGCAAGATCACGATCGCGAAGCGCCTGTACAAGCTGGCACTGGACTTGCACGTGATCGACAACGGGCCCGGCATTCCGGAAGAGATCCGCGACCGGATCTTCTATCCGCTCGTGTCCGGGCGCGAGGACGGCAGCGGCCTCGGCCTCACGCTCGCGCAGACGTTCGTGCAGCAGCACGACGGGATGATCGAGGTCGAAAGCCGGCCCGGCCGCACCGAATTTCAGATTCTGCTGCCGCTCGACCATTGAGCGGCGACTCGCGATACACCACGATATCTGACCGACCTATGAAGCCGATCTGGATAGTAGACGACGACCAATCGATCCGCTGGGTGCTCGAAAAGGCGCTCGCCCGCGACAGCTTCGCGACGAAGAGCTTCTCGAACGTGCGCGATGCGCTCAACGCGCTCGATCACGAGACGCCGCAGGTGCTCGTGTCCGACATCCGGATGCCGGGCGGCTCGGGCCTCGAGCTGCTGCAGGCAATGCACGAGCGGATGCCGGGCCTGCCCGTGATCATCATGACTGCGTTCTCCGATCTCGACAGTGCCGTCGCGGCGTTCCAGGGCGGCGCGTTCGAGTATCTCGCGAAGCCGTTCGACGTCGACAAGGCGGTCGAGCTGATCCGCCGTGCGGTGGAGGAGAGCCTGCGCGGCGGCGCGCCCGCGGACGACCGCATTGCCGAGGCACCCGAGATGCTCGGCCAGGCGCCGGCGATGCAGGACATGTTCCGCGCGATCGGCCGCCTGTCGCATTCGGCCGCGACCGTGCTGATCACCGGCGAATCGGGCACCGGCAAGGAGCTCGTCGCGCGTGCGCTGCACCGTCACAGCCCGCGTGCGAACGGGCCGTTCATCGCGCTGAACACCGCGGCGATCCCGAAGGACCTGCTGGAGTCCGAACTGTTCGGCCACGAGCGCGGCGCGTTCACCGGCGCGCAGACGACGCGCCAGGGCCGCTTCGAGCAGGCCGAGAACGGCACGCTGTTCCTCGACGAAATCGGCGACATGCCGTTCGATTTGCAGACGCGGCTGTTGCGCGTGCTGTCGGACGGCCAGTTCTATCGCGTCGGCGGCCACAGCCCGCTGCGCGCGAACGTGCGCGTGATCGCCGCGACGCACCAGAACCTCGAATCGCGCGTGCGGCAGGGGCTGTTCCGCGAGGACTTGTATCACCGGCTCAACGTGATCCGGCTGCGGCTGCCGCCGCTGCGCGAGCGCAGCGAAGACATTGCGCTGCTCACGCGCCACTTCCTGCAGAAGAGCGCGCGCGATCTCGGCGTCGAGCCGAAGCGCGTGTCGGACGAAGCGCTCGCGTACCTGAGCTCGCTGCCGTTTCCCGGCAACGTGCGGCAGCTCGAGAACCTCGCGAACTGGCTGACCGTGATGGCCCCTGCGCAGACGGTCGAAGTCAAGGACCTGCCGCCCGATCTCGTGCCGTCCGGCGCGGCGGTGGCGGCCACCGGCGACAGCGGCGATGCGCATGTGGCGGTCGGCGAGCCGGCGGCGCTGCCGCCGGCCGCGCTCGGCGCAGCCGTCGCGTCCGTCGCGCCCGCGCCGGGCAGCGGCCCGGCCGGCTATCCGATGTGGGAGCACGGGTTGCGCACCGAAGTCGCGCGTTTGTTGCGCGAGAACTCGGCGGACGTGATGGACGAACTCGCGCGCCGCTTCGAGGCCGCGGTGATCCGCGAGGCCCTCGATTTCACGCGCGGCCGCAAGGTCGAGGCAGCGGAGCGGCTCGGCATCGGCCGCAACACGATCACGCGCAAGATCCAGGAACTGCATCTGGAGCCCTGAGCGCGCAGTGCGGCATGCGCGGGCGCCGCGCATGCCGCGATCGGACATAATCGCGGTTTGACCGCAGTTTGCCATTCCGCCGATCCGCCATGTCCGATTCCTTCCGCTGGCCCGCCGGGGCCGACCCGTTCCGTTTTCTCGAAGCGCTCGACAGTGCGCGCGCCCGCGCGTGGGTCGACGAGCAGAATGCGCGCACCCGCGTCGCGCTGCGCGACGACGACGCGTATCGCGCGCTCGTCGCGCGCCTCGCGCAAGCCTATCTGCCGCGCGAGCGCCCGGTGATTCCGACCCGCTGGCGCGACTGGGCATACGACCTGTGGCAGGACGACCTGCATCCGAAGGGATTGTGGCGCCGCGCGCGCTGGGACGACTGGCGCGCGGGCCGGCCGGAATGGGAAACGCTTCTGGACGTCGACGCGCTCGGCGCGGAAGAGGGCGAGTCGTGGGTATTCGAGCAGGACGCGATCCTGTACCCGGACGGCGATCGCGCGCTGCTGTCGTTGTCGCCGGGCGGCGCCGACGCGGTCGTCGTGCGCGAATTCGATCTCGTGCAGCGCCGTTTCGTCGATGCGGGTTTCACGATCGACGAGCCGGGCCATCACATGATCGGCTGGATCGATCGCGATACCGTCTACGTGAGCTGGGATCGCGGCGAAGCGCATTCGACCGCGGCCGGCTATCCGTACGACGCGCGGCGCTGGGTGCGCGGCACGCCGCTCGCCGATGCGCCCGTCGTGTTTCGCGGCGAGCCCGACGACATCAGCGCGGGCGCGTGGTTCGATCCGATCGACGGCCGCCACGTCGCGTGGCGCAGCGTCGATTTCTTCGATGCGCATGCGTACCGGCTGACGGAGGCGGGCGAGTGGGCGCGCTACGATGCGCCGACGCACGTCGAGATCGGCTTCTGGGAGGGCTGGCTCGTGCTGGAGCCGCGGCTCGACTGGGACAGCGGCGGCGTGCTCCACGCGGGCGGCTCGCTGCTTGCGATCCGCGAGCACGCGTTCCTGGCCGGCTCGCGCGATTTCACGACGCTGTTCGAACCGGGGCCGTCGACGTCCGCGTGCACGTGGACCCATACGCGCCATACGCTGATCGCGAGCTGGCTCGACGACGTGCACAACCGCACGATGCTGTGGCAGCCGCGGCTGGGTGACGACGGCGCGTGGACCTGGGATGCGCGGCCGTTCGACTGGCCGGGCGATGCGCAGATCGACGTCGAGCCCGTCGAGTCGACGCTGAACGACGATGTGTACGTGGACGTCGACACCTATCTCGATCCGCCCGAATGCTGGCTGGCCGATCTTGCCGATCGTGCGGCCGATGCTGCGTCGCGCCGCGTGCTGCTCGACCGGCCGCCGGTGCAGTTCGACGCGGCCGGGCTCGTCGTGCGCCGCGCGAGCGCGCGCTCGCGCGACGGCACCGTGGTGCCGTACACGCTGATCGGGCCGCGTGAAGCGCTCGACGGCGGTGTGCTCGACGGCGATGTGCCCGACGGTGCCGCACGCGTCGCGCGGCCATGCCTGCTGTCCGGTTACGGCGGCTTCGCGTTGCCGAACCTGCCCGGTTACAGCGATGCGCTCGGCATCGGGTGGCTCGAGCGCGGCGGCGTCGCGGCGTTCGCGCATATCCGCGGTGGCGGCGAGTTCGGGCCGCGCTGGCACGTCGACGCGCAGCGCGAACACCGGCAGCGTTCGTTCGACGACTTCATCGCGGTGGCCGAGGATCTGATCGCGACGGGCGTGACGACGGCCGCGCAACTCGGTATCGAGGGCGGCAGCAACGGCGGGCTGCTGGTCGCCGCGTGCATGGTGCAGCGGCCGGAGCTGTTCGGCGCAGTGCTCTGCCGGGTGCCGCTGCTCGACATGCGACGCTATCCGAAGCTGCACGCGGGCGCCGCCTGGCTGGACGAGTACGGCGACCCGGACGACCCGCGCGAGGGCGCGGCGCTGGCTGCGTATTCGCCGTATCACCGCGTGAGCGAAGGCGTTACGTATCCGCCGCTGTTGCTGACGACGTCGACGCGCGACGATCGCGTGCATCCCGCGCATGCGCGCAAGATGGCCGCGCGCATGCACGCGCTCGGTCACGAACGGGTGTGGTACTGGGAGAACACCGACGGCGGCCACGGCAGCGCCGACGATCTGGAACGTGCCGAATCCGACGCGGCCGAATTCGGTTTCCTGTGGGCCCATCTTGGGCCCGCGCCCGCGCGTCGCTAACTGCGCGTCACTAACCGCGCATCACTAACCGCGCGCGGGCAGCGTGCTCAGCCGACGACGGCGACGACCGGCGTATGGTCGGACGGCTGTTCCCACGTGCGCGGCGTGCGATCGACTTCGCACGACGCGCAGGTTTCGGCGAGCGGCGCCGACAGCAGGATGTGGTCGATGCGCAGCCCCGCGTTGCGGCGGAACGCCATCATCCGGTAGTCCCACCACGTGAAGGTCTTTTCGGGCTGCTCGAAGCGGCGGAACGCGTCGACGAGCCCGAGTTCGACGAGGCCCGCGAAGTGCGCGCGCTCCTGCGGCGACACGAGATTCTGGCCTTCCCATTTCGCGGGATCGTGCACGTCGCGGTCTTCCGGCGCGATGTTGTAGTCGCCGAGCAGCGCGAGCTTCGGGTAACGCTGCAGTTCGCTGCGCAGCCACGCGTTCAGCGCGTCGAGCCACTGCATCTTGTAGACGAACTTATCGGAGTCGGGCGCCTGGCCGTTCGGGAAATACGCGGAGATGATGCGCACGCCGCCGATCGTCACCGCGATCACGCGCTGTTGCGGATCGTCGAAGCCGGGGATGTTGCGGGTCACGTCCGATTCGTCGAACGGCAGCGTATCGCGCGCGAGGATCGCGACGCCGTTGTAGGTCTTCTGGCCCGTGAACCAGCAGCGATAGCCGGCCGCCTCGAGATCGGCGCGCGGGAATTTGTCGTCCGGCAGCTTCAGTTCCTGCAGGCACAGCACGTCGGTGCCGCTTTGCGCGAGCCAGTCGAGCACGTGCTGCTTGCGGACGTTGAGCGAGTTGACGTTCCAGGTGGCAATCTTCATGGACGGGTGCGGTTGCGGCGTGTATTCGAAGGCCGCCATCTTACCGCGAGCGTGATGTGCGGTCGCGTGCGATGCGATGCATCGCACGCCGCTGGTGTGACGCGGCTAGCGTACGCGCAAGAAAGAAAGATGACAAAAGTGTTGACGTGAGTGCCTACGCACCCTATAATTTATTTCTCTGACGCGGGGTGGAGCAGTCTGGCAGCTCGTCGGGCTCATAACCCGAAGGTCGTAGGTTCAAATCCTACCCCCGCAACCAAGCACATCTGGCGATGTGCAGCGCAAGTGACCGATGCGCACCTCGCCAACAAGAACCCGGCTCGATGCCGGGTTTTTTGTTTTCTGCGCGTCAACCCGCCGCCCATTCCACCGCCGCCTTCGCATGCAACGCGGTCGTATCGAACACCGGCAACGGTGAATCCTCCGCGCCGATCAGCAACGTGATCTCCGTGCAGCCAAGTATTACGGCCTGCGCACCGCGCGTCGCCAGCCCTTCGATGATCCGCACATACGTCGCGCGCGACCCCGCATCGACGACGCCATGACACAGCTCGTCATAGATGATCCGATGCACGTCGGCGCGCTCGCGTTCGTCCGGCACGAGCACGTCGAGCCCGAACTTCTCGCGCAGCCGTTCCGCGTAGAACGGCAATTCCATCGTATAGCGTGTGCCGAGCAGGCCGACACGTTCCACACCCGCATGGCGCAGCGCTTCGCCCGTCGGGTCCGCGATGTGCAGGAACGGCACGGCGACCGCCGCCTCGATCGCGTCGTGCACGCGATGCATCGTGTTGGTCGTCAGCACGATCAGCTCCGCGCCCGCTGCTTCGAGTTGCCGCGCGGCCGCAGCCATGTGCGCGCCAAGCGCGGGCCAGTCGTGCGCGCGCTGCAGCGCTTCGATCTCCGCGAAATCGACCGTCACCATCACGCTCTTCGCGTTGTGATGCCCGCCATGCAGCGCCTTCGAATACCGATTTAGCATCCGATAGTATTCCGCCGACGATTCCCAGCTCATCCCGCCGATCAGTCCGATCGTTTTCATCTGCAACCCTTCCGCTAACCATATCGCCGCGAGTATAGGCGTGCGAGCGTACACCCGGCGGTACGCTTCGCGCGAAGCGGGCCGGTACGGCGCGGCCGTATATGGCAGCACGGGGCAGTTGAAACCGGCACTGTGTTTTTGTACAGTATCGGCACCGTGAGCCCGACCACCATTCCGCCAGCCGATTCGAGCACGCCACCACCGGGCGACGCGCCGCCGCGTGTGCGCAAGATCATCCACTGCGACTGCGATTGCTTCTACGCGTCGGTGGAAATGCGCGACGACCCGTCGCTGCGCGGGCGTCCGCTCGCGGTCGGCGGCCGCCCCGACCAGCGCGGCGTGATCGCAACCTGCAATTACGAGGCGCGGCGCTACGGCGTGCATTCGGCGATGTCGTCGGCGCTCGCGATGCGCAAGTGCCCCGATCTGCTGATCCTGCCGTCGGCGATGGACAAGTACCGCGCCGCGTCGCGCCAGATCATGGCGATCTATCGCGACTACACGCCCGACGTCGAACCGCTGTCGCTCGACGAGGCGTATCTCGACGTCAGCCGCTCCGAGCGCTGCCAGGGCAGCGCGACGCTGATCGCCCGCGAGATCCGCCAGCGGGTGTTCGAGACGGTCGGCGTCACGGTGTCGGCGGGCGTCGCGCCGAACAAGTTCATCGCTAAGATCGCATCGGACTGGAACAAGCCGGACGGCCTGTTCGTCGTGCGCCCGCACGAAGTCGACGCGTTCGTCGCGGCGCTGCCGGTGCGCAAGCTGCACGGTGTCGGCAAGGTGACGGCCGCGCGTCTCGACCAGCTCGGCATCCAGACCTGCGCGCAACTGCGCGACTGGTCGCTGATCGATCTGCATCGCGAATTCGGCGCGTTCGGGCGGCGTCTCTACGAGCTGTCGCGCGGCATCGACGAGCGGGCCGTGCAGGCGGACCAGGAACGCAAGTCGGTCAGCGTCGAGACAACCTACGTGACCGACCTGACGACGCTCGACCAGTGCGCGGCCGAGATTCGCAAGCTGACGGTCCAGCTCGACGCGCGGATCGCGCGCGCGGGCGCCGCGCGGTCGATTCGCAAGCTGTATGTGAAGATCCGCTTCGCCGATTTCCAGCGCACGACGGTCGAATGCGTTGCCGACGCGACGAACGCGGATACGGCCGTCGCGCTGCTCGCGAAGGGCCTGATGCGGCGCGCGCAGCCCGTGCGATTGCTTGGCGTCGGCGTGCGCATCGACGAAGACACCGCCGAGCGGCACGGGCAGTTTGCGCTGTTCGAATCGGAGCCCGACCCGCTCGCACCATGAAAAACGGCGCCGCAAAACGAGGCGCCGTCGTCATCGAGATGAGAAACGGAAAGGGTGGAAACGGTGCTCAGTGCGCGGGCGTTGCCATCCCGTTATGGCGCAGCAGCGCGTCGATCTGCGGTTCGCGGCCGCGGAACGCCTTGAACGAATCCATCGCCGGACGGCTGCCGCCGACCTCGAGGATCTCGCGGCGATAGCGCGTGCCGGTCGCCGCATCGAGCACGCTGCCGCCGGCCTCGGCGGCTTCCTCGAATGCCGCGTACGCATCCGCGGACAGCACTTCGGCCCACTTGTAGCTGTAGTAGCCGGCCGCATAGCCGCCCGCGAAGATGTGGCTGAACGTGTTCGGCCAGCGCGAGAACGGCGCTTGCGGGATCACGTGGTAGCGCTCGTTGATCTCGCGCGCGAACGCGTTCACGCCGAGCGCGCCTGCCGGATCGAAATCGACGTGCAGCAGCATGTCGAACATCGAGAACACGATCTGCCGCAGCGTGCCGAGGCCGCTCTGGAAGTTCTTCGCGGCGATCATCTTGTCGAACAGGTCGCGCGGCAGCGTCGCGCCCGTGTCGACGTGCGACGACATCGACGACAGCACGTCCCATTCCCAGCAGAAGTTCTCCATGAACTGCGACGGCAGCTCGACCGCATCCCATTCGACGCCGTTGATGCCCGACACGCCGAGCTCGTCGACGCGCGTCAGCATGTGATGCAGGCCGTGGCCGAACTCGTGGAACAGCGTGATCACCTCGTCGTGCGTGAAGCACGCGGGCTTGCCGCCGACCGGCGCGGAGAAGTTGCAGGTCAGGTACGCGACCGGCGTCTGCACGCCGCTGTCGCGTTTCGCGCGCGAGCGCGCATCGTCCATCCACGCGCCGCCACGCTTGCCTTCGCGCGCGTACAGGTCGAGATAGAACTGCGCGACGAGCGAACCGTCACGGTTCTCGACGCGGAAGAAGCGCACGTCCTTGTGCCAGACCGGCGCGTCGTCCGCCTTGATCTGCACGCCGAACAGCGTTTCGGTGACGGTGAACAGGCCCTTCAGCACAGCCGGTTCCGGGAAGTACTGCTTGACCTCGTTTTCCGAGAACGCGTAGCGCTGCTCGCGCAGCTTCTCGGCCGCATACGCGATGTCCCACGGCGCGAGCTCGGTCAGGCCGAGTTCCTTCGCGGCGAATGCGCGCAGCTCGTCCCAGTCCTGGTCCGCATGCGGACGCGCGCGCGTCGCGAGATCCTCGAGGAATGCGATCACCTGCTGCGGCGACTCGGCCATCTTCGGCGCGAGCGACACTTCGGCGAAGTTGCGGTAGCCGAGCATCTGCGCCTCTTCGCGGCGCAGCTTCAGTTCGTCGGCGACGATCGCCGTGTTGTCCCACTCGGCGTTGCCGCCGCCGTATTGCGGGCCGAGTTCGGATGCGCGCGTCGAGTATGCGCGATACAGCGTCTCGCGCATCGCGCGGTTGTCGGCGTACTGCAGCACCGGGAAATACGACGGGAAGTGCAGCGTGAATTTCCAGCCGTCCTTGCCGTCCTTCTGCGCGGCTTCGCGGGCGGCCTCGATCGCGTCGCCGGGCAGGCCGGCCAGTTCGGCTTTGTCCTTCGCGAAGTACGCGTACGCGTTGGTCGCGTCGAGCACGTGGTCGGAGAACGACTTCGACAGCGCGGCCTGCTGTTCCTGCAACTCGGCGAAACGCGGCTTCTGGTCCTCGGGCAACTCGGCGCCCGACAGGCGGAAGTCGCGCAGCGCGTTGTCGAGAATTTTCTTGCGCTCGACGGATAGCGTCGCGTATTCGGCGCTCGCAGCGATCGCCTTGTATTTCTCATACAGCGCGAGGTTCTGGCCGACGCTCGACCAGAATTCGGTCACGCGCGGCAGGTTCTCGCCATAGGCGGCGCGCAGTTCCGGCGTGTCGGCGACCGCGTTCAGGTGGCCGACGATGCCCCATGCGCGGCCGAGCGGCTCCGTTGCGCGCTCGACCGTCTCGACGACGTCCGCCCAGGTCGCCGGCGTCGCAGACGCGCTCGCGGCGTCGACCGCGCGATTGGCGTCGTCGAGCAGCGTATCGAGCGCGGGCGTGACGTGTTCCGGGCGGATCTCGCCGAAGCGGGGCAGGTCGGAGAAATCGAGGAGCGGATTGGTATTGGCGCTTGCGGACATAGGACTCCCTGTCTGTTGCCGGATGAACCGGGGTAATGAGGGTAGGGCGCGGCGGCGCCCGATAACGACATTATTGGGGCGCAACGCGCGCTTTCCAATCGTTAGTTTCTAACGGCGCGATTGGGGTGGGGGCGAACGGGGAGCTGGATGCCCGGCGGGAGGGTGGCGGAGGAACGGCAGAAGCGCCGGCGCGCGGGCGCGCGCCGGCAGGCGGAATCAGGCAGCGATCAAGCAGCCGCGGCAGCGCGCTCGGCGGCTTCGATCGTGTTGATCAGCAGCATCGTGATGGTCATCGGGCCGACGCCGCCCGGCACCGGCGTGATGTGGCCGGCAACTTCCTTCACGCCCGCGAAGTCGACGTCGCCGCACAGCTTGCCCGCGTCGTCGCGGTTCATGCCGACGTCGATCACGGTTGCGCCCGGCTTCACCATGTCGGCCGTCAGGATGTTGCGCTTGCCGACCGCGGCGACGACGATGTCGGCCTGCCGCGTGTGCGCGGCAAGGTCGCGCGTCTTGCTGTGGCAGATCGTCACGGTTGCGCCCGCTTCGAGCAGCAGCATCGCCATCGGCTTGCCGACGATGTTCGAGCGGCCGATCACGACCGCGTTCGCGCCTTGCAGCGGGATGTCGTGTGCTTCGAACATCTTCATCACGCCGTATGGCGTGCACGGGCGGAACAGCGGCTTGCCGGTCATCAGCGCGCCCGCGTTCGCGACGTGGAAGCCATCGACGTCCTTCTCCGGCGCGATCGCCTCGATCACCTTGTGGCTGTCGATGTGCTTCGGCAGCGGAAGCTGCACGAGGATCCCGTGGATCTTCGGATCACGGTTCAGTTCGTCGATGCGCGCGAGCAGGTCCGCCTCGGACAGCGTCGCCGGGTAGCTGTCCTTCAGCGAGAAGAAGCCGTTGTCCTCGCACGCCTTGATCTTGTTGCGCACGTAGACTTCGCTGGCCGGGTTGTCGCCAACGAGGATCACCGCGAGGCCGGGCTGGTGGCCGCGGGCGGTCAGCGCGGCGGCGCGTTCGGCGGCCTGGGTGCGCAGGGTCTTCGAAAGGGCGTTGCCGTCGATGAGGAGGGCTGTCATGGTGGTGGGTTCTGCGGAAGTTGGAATGCGGGCGTGCGGCGCGTCGGGGTGCGCCGCAGCAAAGCATGGAATTATACCGTCCGCCTGCCATCGTCCGACAGCGAATGCGCGGGAAGCGTCATTGGCGGGCCGCCGGAGCGTCGGCCACCGGCCACCGGATCGCCTGCTGACGGATGCCGCCCGCCGGATCGCCGGCCCGGTCGAATGCAAAGTCGCCGCCCCGCGATCAGGCCGCGTCGCGCGGGGCGGGGCGCGCGCCCGGCAGGCTCACCGGGCCGCGACGAAGCTTACGCCTGCTTCTTCGACAGCGCGAGGCGCAGCAGGTCGGCCACCGTGTTGACGTTGAGCTTTTCCATGATGTTCGCGCGGTGCGCCTCGACCGTCTTGATGCTGATGCCGAGATCGTCGGCGATCTGCTTGTTCAGGCGGCCGGCGATGATCCGCTCGAGCACCTGCTGCTCGCGGGCGGTCAGCTTCGACAGGCGCTCGCTCGCGGCGCGCTGTTCCTGGACGCTCTTGCTTTCGCTTCGGGCCTTGTCGAGCATCCGCTCGACGAGCTTGCGCAGTTCCGCCTCGTCGAACGGCTTCTCGATAAAGTCCATCGCACCCTTTTTCATCGTCGACACGGCCATCGGCACGTCGCCGTGACCCGTCACGAAAATGATCGGCAGCGCGGCATTGTCGGCGATCAGGCGTTCCTGCAGCTCGAGGCCGCTCATGCCGGACATCCGCACGTCGAGGATCAGGCACGCGATCTGCCCGGCCTGCTGGGCCGGCTGATACGCATCGAGGAACTGCTCGGCGCTCGAGAAGCATTGCACGCGATAGCCGTTCGCCTCCAGCAGCCAGCGCAGCGAGTCCCGTACGGCCTCGTCGTCGTCGACGACGAAGACGGTTTCCTGAGTGGTGGTGACAGGGCTATTCATAGTTCTCCCGTAACGGTATTTGATGCCGATACCTCGGACCCCCCTTGGCCGAGATCAGCGGGTTCCCCAATGGGCAGGCTGCAGTGGAACGTCGCGCCGGAGATGCGGCCATCCGTCTCGACATTGTTCACCACCCACAGACGCCCGCGATGCGATTCGATGATCGAGCGGCAAATGTTCAGCCCCATGCCCATGCCGTCGGACTTGGTGCTGTAGAACGGCTCGAACAGGCGCTCGGCGGTCGCTTCGTCGACGCCCGGCCCCTGATCGATCACACGGATGTCGACGAAACCCGCCTCGATGTCGGCGATGACGCGGATCACGCCGTCGGCCGCTGCCGGCTTCACGTCCGCCATCGCTTCGGCGGCGTTCTTCATCAGGTTCACGAGTACCTGCTCGATGAGCACGGGGTCGACATAAATAATAGGCATTCTTGCGAGGATTTCCGTGACGATCCGGATCCTGCGCTTCCTGGCCTCGATTTCGGCGAGTCCGACTGCGTCGGCGACGATGTCCGCGACGCGCGCCGGCTGGCGCTTCGGCTCGCTGCGCTTCACGAATTCGCGAATCCGCTTGACGATCATCCCCGCGCGCAGCGCCTGCTGCGCGGTCTTCTCGAGCGCGGGCTGCAGCGTTTCGTTGGTCGCGCGGCCGCTCTTCACGAGCGCGAGCGTGCCCGAGCAGTAGTTGTTGATCGCCGCAAGCGGCTGGTTCAATTCGTGAGCAATCGACGACGCCATTTCGCCCATCGTCATCAATCGGCTCGTGAACTGCAGCTTCTCTTCCTGCTGGTGCGCGAGCTCCTGCGCCTTCTTGCGGGTCGTGATGTCGGTCGCGATCTGCATCTGCGCGAGGTGGCCGTCGACCCACTGGATGTACTGGCGGCGCACCTCGAACCACTTCTGGATGCTCTCGACGTACACCTCCTGCGCGTCCGCGGTGCTGCTCGTCAGCGCGGCGGCGGGCAGGCCGGCGAACGTGTCGACCATGTCGATCGAGTCCGACGATGCCTGTGCACGGTCGAAGCCGCCGCCGGACAGCTCGAGATGGCCGTCCGGGCGGATCCCGAACAGGTGGCGGTAATAGCGGTTCGCGAACAGCAGCTCGGCCTCGTCGGCCGCGAGCACGGACACCGCGGCGTCGAGGCTCTCGAGCACCGTCGTGAAGCGCTCGTGCGCGGCGGCGAGTTCCTCGCGCGCGCGCTTCGGCTCGGTGATGTCGGTCATCGACGACATCCAGCCGGTCTGGCGGCCGGAGCTGTCGATCAGCGGCGACACGTACAGGCGCGCATGGAACAGCGTGCCGTTCTTGCGGCGCACGCGCAGCTCGAAGCCCGAACTCGGCGCCTTGCCGCGCAGCGTCATGTCGAGCTGGCGCTGCATCTCGGGGTACGAATCGCGCGGCCAGTACGGGAACGGCGCAACCTTGCCGACGAGATCGCTCTCGTCCCAGCCGGTCATCCGGCAGAACGCCGGGTTCACGTGCGTGATGCGGCCGTGCATGTCGAGCACGCGCATGCCGATCAGCACCGAGTTTTCCATCGCGCGGCGGAAGAACGCCTCCGCGTACAGTGCCTGCTGCGCCTCGAAGCGCTGGCGCGTGTGCTTCCACAGGCTCCAGAGGCTCCACAGCACGAAGCACGACAGCCCCGCGACGAGCCAGACGAGCGTATTGTTGGTGAGGTTGGTGAGCTGCGGGAACGCGTACACGCGCACCGTCAGGCCCTGGCCGGGCGGGTCGAGCGGCAGGTCGTAGTGCGAGTCGCGCGGCAGGCGCGGGCGCGACGACGTCGACGACAGCTCGCGGTTGTTCGAGTCGGTGATCGAGATCTTGTATTTCGACGACAGCTCGGCCGGGATGTCGTGCTTCAGGATGCCTTCGACCGAGAACACCGCGGCGATCGCGCCGAGGTATTCGCGGTCGCCGCGCATCACGGGCGTCTGCAGCGTGATGTAGCCGTTGCCGAAGTCGTCGTAGATCAGCGGCGAGTAGGCCTGGCGGCGCGAATTGCGCGCGTCGTCGTAGGCGCCGCGCACCGCGTCCTGCATCTGCGCGTCGTTCGGCTTCGCGAGACGCTGGCCGAGCAGCGGCGGATGCACGGTCGGCCAGCGCTGGGTGCCGGGGGCCGTGTACCAGTTCAGGTAGAGGATCTCGGGATGCGTCTGCATCACGTCCGCAACCGCCATCTGGAATGCGTTCTGGTCGAGGCGACCGGACGCGAGATCGCGCGACAGCGCCTGCAGCTGTTCCTGCGCGCCCGTCATCGACAGCCGGATCTGCTGCTGGGCCCACGCGACGTTGCGGAACAGCGTGTCTTCCTGCTGTTGCTGCTCGCGGCGGTTCAGGCTCCACAGAATGAGGCTCATCACCACGAGGAACACGAGGATCGACAGCAGCGGCGTCAGCAAATAGGAATTGGACCACCACGGTCCGTGGTGCCAACGGGACGGCTGCGACTCCGCCGGCGGGCCCGACGGTCGCGCCGAGCGTGCGAAAAGCCGATCGGTCAACATGGCAGGATTGTAGCGCAGCGCAATTGATGGAAAACCTATACCGGATATGTTGAACCGAAACGGATTTACCGCGCGGCGACGCGCCTGAATGCCCCGAAACAAGGGTGCAGCGCAGCAATATTCCGCATTACGAGAAAAGATCTCACGATTCGAAAATTTTGTTGCGTGCTGCCCGACGCGCTCATTACAATCCGCTGGAGCTTGCCCGCAGCCGGCCGCGCCGCGTCGTCTGCATCGAGAGCGATCCTCACATTTCCGGACCAGGAGACGAGAATGTCCGCTGTACCTAACGAAGTGATGAAGTATGTTGCCGCCGAGCGTGACGACGATCCGCAGGAAACCGTTGAATGGCTCGAGTCGCTCGACGGCGTGATCTCCTCCGTCGGCACCGGCCGGGCGCATTACCTGATCGAAAAGCAGATCGAATTCGCGCGTGTGCGCGGCGAGCATCTGCCGTTCTCCGCGAACACCCCGTACATCAACTCGATTCCGGTCGAAGCCCAGGCGAAGATTCCCGGCGACCAGGAAATCGAGCACAAGATCCGCTCGTACACGCGCTGGAACGCGCTCGCGATGGTGCTGCGCGCCGGCAAGGACACCAACGTCGGTGGCCACATCGCGTCGTTCGCATCGGCCGCGACGCTCTACGACGTCGGCTACAACCACTTCTGGCACGCGCCGTCCGACCAGCACGGCGGCGATCTCGTGTTCGTGCAGGGCCACTCGTCGCCGGGCGTGTACTCGCGCGCGTTCCTGCTCGGCCGCCTGTCGGAAGCGCAGCTCGACAACTTCCGTCAGGAAGTCGACGGCAACGGCATCTCGTCGTACCCGCACCCGTGGCTGATGCCGGACTTCTGGCAGTTCCCGACCGTGTCGATGGGCCTTGGCCCGATCATGGCGATCTACCAGGCGCGCTTCATGAAGTACATCGAAGCGCGCGGCATCGCGAAGACGCAGGGTCGCAAGGTCTGGGCGTTCCTCGGCGACGGCGAGACCGACGAGCCGGAATCGCTCGGCGCGATCGGCATGGCGAGCCGCGAGAAGCTCGACAACCTCGTGTTCGTGATCAACTGCAACCTGCAGCGTCTCGACGGCCCGGTGCGCGGCAACGGCAAGATCATCCAGGAACTGGAATCGGAATTCCGCGGTGCCGGCTGGAACGTGATCAAGGTGATCTGGGGCAGCCGCTGGGATGCGCTGTTCGCGCGCGACAAGACGGGCGCGCTGATGCGCCGCATGATGGAAGTCGTCGACGGCGAGTACCAGACGTACAAGTCGGAATCGGGCGCGTTCGTCCGCGAGCACTTCTTCAACTCGCCGGAACTGAAGGCGCTGGTCGCCGACTGGTCCGATGACGACATCTGGGCGCTGAACCGCGGCGGCCACGATCCGCACAAGATCTACGCGGCGTTCCACGAAGCCAGCAACACGAAGGGCGCGCCGACCGTCATCCTCGCGAAGACCATCAAGGGCTACGGGATGGGCGAGTCCGGTCAGGCGATGAACATCACGCACCAGCAGAAGAAGCTGCCGGTCGAGCAACTGAAGAAGTTCCGCGACCAGTTCCGCCTGCCGCTCACGGACGATCAGATCGCCGACGTGCCGTACCTCAAGTTCGAGGAAGGCTCGAAGGAGCTCGAATACATGCGCAAGCAGCGCATGGACCTCGGTGGCTACCTGCCGCACCGCCGCGAGAAGGCGACGTCGCTGCCGGTGCCGGCGCTCGACGCGTTCGAGCCGCTGTTGAAGGGCACGGGCGAAGGCCGCGAGATCTCGACGACGATGGCGTTCGTGCGGATCCTGAACATCCTGCTGAAGGACAAGGCGCTCGGCAAGCGCGTGGTGCCGATCGTCCCGGACGAGTCGCGCACGTTCGGCATGGAAGGCCTGTTCCGCCAGATCGGCATCTGGAACCAGGAAGGCCAGAAGTACGTGCCGGAAGATTCCGACCAGCTGATGTTCTACAAGGAATCGCAAACCGGCCAGATCCTGCAGGAAGGCATCAACGAAGCGGGCGGCATGTGCGACTGGATCGCGGCGGCGACGTCGTATTCGACGCACGGCGAGATCATGGTGCCGTTCTACATCTTCTACTCGATGTTCGGCTTCCAGCGGATCGGCGACCTCGCATGGGCCGCGGGCGACATGCGCTCGCGCGGCTTCCTGCTCGGCGGCACCGCGGGCCGCACGACGCTGAACGGCGAAGGCCTGCAGCACGAAGACGGTCACTCGCTGCTGTGGGCGGCATCGGTGCCGAACTGCGTGAGCTACGACCCGACCTTCGGCTACGAACTCGCGGTGATCATCCAGGACGGCCTGCGCCGCATGGTGCAGGACCAGGAAGACGTGTACTACTACGTCACGGTGATGAACGAGAACTACGAGCACCCGGCGATTCCGCAGGGCGAGCACGTGGCGGCCGACATCATCAAGGGCATGTACGCGTTCAAGAAGGCCGACGCCGACAAGAAGGCACCGCGCGTGCAGCTGCTCGGCGCGGGCACGATCTTCAACGAAGTGATCGCTGCTGCCGACCTGCTGAAGAACGACTGGGGCGTCGCCGCCGACCTGTGGAGCGTGCCGAGCTTCACCGAGCTCGCGCGTGAAGGCCACGAAGTCGAGCGCTGGAACCTGCTCCATCCGAGCGAGGAGCGCCGCCTGTCGCACGTGCAGAAGTGCCTGAAGGATACGCAAGGTCCGGTCATCGCATCGACCGACTACGTGCGCGCGCTGGTCGACCAGATCCGCGGCCAGATCGATCGCCGCTTCGTCGTGCTGGGCACCGACGGCTTCGGCCGCTCGGACACCCGCGCGAAGCTGCGTCACTTCTTCGAGGTCGACCGCCACTGGGTCACGGTCGCGGCGCTCAACGCGCTCGCGGACGAGGGTACGATCGAGCGCAAGGTCGTCGCCGACGCGATCGCGAAGTACAACCTCGATCCGTCCAAACCCAACCCGATGACGGTTTAACGCCCACGCGCCGTATGATGCCGCGCGCCGCTTCCGGGAGGGGCGCGCGCGGCTCTGGAGACACAAAAAGATGAGTCAAGCGATCGAAGTGAAGGTGCCGGATATCGGCGATTACAAGGACGTGCCCGTCATCGAAGTGCTCGTGAAGGCGGGCGATACGGTCGAGCCCGAGCAGTCGCTCGTCACGCTCGAATCGGACAAGGCGACGATGGACGTCCCGAGCCCGTCGGCGGGCACGGTCAAGGAAGTGCGGGTGAAGGTCGGCGACGCGGTGTCGGAAGGCTCGCTGATCATCCTGCTCGAAGGCGGCGCCGCGGCGCAGCCGAACGGCGCGGCCGCGCCTGCCGTAGTGCCTGCTGCGGCACCGGCCGCACCGGCGGCGGCGCCCGCAGCAGCGCCGGCCGCCGCATCGGCCGCAAGTGGCGGCACGCTCGAAGTGAAGGTGCCGGATATCGGCGACTACAAGGACGTGCCGGTGATCGAGATCGGCGTGAAGGTTGGCGACACGGTCGAGAAGGAACAGTCGCTCGTCACGCTCGAGTCGGACAAGGCGACGATGGACGTGCCGAGCCCGGCCGCCGGCGTCGTGAAGGAAATCAAGGTCAAGGTGGGCGACGCGGTGTCCGAAGGCACGCTGATCGTGCTGCTCGACGCAGCCGGCGCGCCGGCTGCCGCCGCGCCGCAGGCAAGCGCACCGGCGAGCGCGCCGGCTGCTGTTGCCCCGGCTGCCGCGCCGAAGGCGGCACCGGCAGTCGCACCGGCTCCGGCTGCGGCGCCCGCACCGGCCGCTGCACCAGCCGGCGAGTACCGCGCGAGCCACGCATCGCCGTCGGTGCGCAAGTTCGCGCGCGAACTCGGCGTCGAAGTCGCGCGCGTCGCGGGCAGCGGTCCGAAGGGCCGCATCACGAAGGAAGACGTCACGAACTTCGTGAAGGGCGTGATGACGGGCCAGCGCGCGGCGCCGGTCGCGGCAGCCGCGCCGGCAGGCGGCGGCGAGCTGAACCTGCTGCCGTGGCCGAAGGTCGACTTCGCGAAGTTCGGCCCGTTCGAAGCGAAGCCGCTGTCGCGCATCAAGAAGATCTCGGGCGCGAACCTGCACCGCAACTGGGTGATGATCCCGCACGTCACGAACAACGACGAAGCGGACATCACCGATCTCGAGGCGCTGCGCGTGCAACTTAACAAGGAGCACGAAAAGGCGGGCGTGAAGTTCACGATGCTCGCGTTCGTGATCAAGGCAGTCGTCGCCGCGCTGAAGAAGTTCCCGACCTTCAACGCGAGCCTCGACGGCGACAACCTCGTGTTCAAGCAGTACTACCACGTCGGTTTCGCCGCGGACACGCCGAACGGCCTCGTCGTGCCGGTGATCCGCGATGCGGACAAGAAGGGCCTCGTCGAGATCGCGAAGGAAATGAGCGAGCTGTCGAAGGCCGCGCGCGATGGCAAGCTGAAGCCGGACCAGATGCAGGGCGGCTGCTTCTCGATCTCGTCGCTCGGCGGGATCGGCGGCACGAACTTCACGCCGATCATCAATGCGCCGGAAGTCGCAATCCTCGGCCTGTCGCGCGGCCAGATGAAGCCGGTGTGGGACGGCAAGCAGTTCGTGCCGCGCCTCACGCTGCCGCTGTCGCTGTCGTATGACCATCGCGTGATCGATGGCGCGGAAGCGGCGCGGTTCAATGCATATCTGGGGTCGCTGCTTGGCGACTTCCGGCGCGTCATTCTTTGATGAGCGTTGGGGCTCGCGGGGGCGTGGGTTGTCTGTCGGCGATCCGCGCCTCGTCGTTGAATCTGTATTGCTAACGGTCTATTAGCGTCGCCCCTGCGCGGGGCGGCGGTCACTTTTCTTTGTCTTCCAAAGAAAAGTAACCAAAAGAAAGGCGCGTCCTTGGGCGGACGGCAAAGGTGGTCCTGCCCAAGTCCCCCGTTCTCCAGTCAGGCCGTAGTTCAGCGTTCGAGCCTTTTCCGTCTGTCAGCAGCCAATCAAGAAGGGGACAGTACATGAGTCTCATCGAAGTCAAAGTACCGGATATCGGCGATTTCAGCGGCGTCGATGTCATCGAAGTCAATATTCAGCCGGGCGACGTGATCGAAAAGGAGCAGACGCTCCTCACGCTCGAATCGGACAAGGCATCCATGGAAGTGCCGAGCGACGTCGCCGGCACCGTCAAGGAAATCAAGGTCAAGGCCGGCGACAAGGTCTCGCAAGGCACCGTGATCGCACTGGTCGAAGTGTCGGCCGCTGCCGCAGCACCGGCGAATGCCGCCGAGCCGGCCAAACCCGCAGCACCGGCCGCCGCGCCCGCAGCCGCTCCGGCGGCCGCGCCGCAGGCAGGCAGCTATGCCGGCGCCGTCGATGTCGAGTGCGACATGCTCGTGCTCGGCGCCGGCCCCGGCGGCTACTCGGCCGCGTTCCGCGCAGCCGATCTCGGCATGAAGACCGTGCTCGTCGAACGCTATTCGACGCTCGGCGGCGTGTGCCTGAACGTCGGCTGCATTCCGTCGAAAGCACTGCTGCACACCGCGCTCGTCATCGACGAAGCAGCAGCGCTCGAATCGCACGGCATCAAGTTCCGCAAGCCCGAAATCGATCTCGACAAGCTGCGCGACTTCAAGTCCGGCGTCGTCAAGAAACTGACGACGGGCCTCGCCGGCATGGCGAAGGCGCGCAAGGTCGAAGTGGTGACGGGCGTCGGCGCGTTCGTCGATCCGTATCACATGGAAGTGCAGGGCGAAAACGGCAAGAAGGTCGTCCGCTTCAAGCAGGCGATCATCGCGGCAGGCTCGCAGTCGGTGAATCTGCCGTTCCTGCCGGAAGACCCGCGCATCGTCGATTCGACCGGCGCGCTCGAACTGCGCCAGCAGCCGAAGCGGATGCTCGTGATCGGCGGCGGCATCATCGGCCTCGAAATGGCCACCGTCTACGCGACGCTGGGCGCCGAGATCGACGTCGTCGAAATGCTCGACAACCTGATGAACGGCGCGGATCGCGATCTCGTCAAGGTCTGGGAGAAGTACAACGCGAAGCGCTTCGGCAACGTGATGCTGAAGACCAAGACCGTCGGTGCCGAAGCGAAGGAAGACGGCATCTACGTGACGTTCGAGGGCGAGAAGGCGCCGGCTGAGCCGCAACGCTACGACCTCGTGCTGGTCGCAGTCGGCCGCAGCCCGAACGGCAAGAAGATCGGCGCGGACAAGGCCGGCGTCGCGGTGACGGATCGCGGCTTCATCGAAGTCGACAAGCAGATGCGCACGAACGTGCCGCACATCTTCGCGATCGGCGACATCGTCGGCCAGCCGATGCTCGCGCACAAGGCCGTGCACGAAGGCCACGTCGCAGCGGAGGCGGCGCACGGCGAGAAGTCGTACTTCGATGCGCTGCAGATCCCGTCGGTGGCGTACACCGATCCGGAAGTGGCATGGGCCGGCAAGACGGAAGAGCAGTGCAAGGCCGAAGGCATCAAGTACGGCAAGGCCGTGTTCCCGTGGGCGGCATCGGGCCGCGCGATCGCGAACGGCCGCGACGAAGGCTTCACGAAGCTGCTGTTCGACGAGGAAACCCATCGCGTGATCGGCGGCGGGATCGTCGGCCTGAACGCGGGCGACCTGATCAGCGAAGTTTGCCTGGCGGTCGAAATGGGCGCAGACGCGGAAGACATCGGCAAGACGATCCATCCGCACCCGACGCTCGGCGAATCGATCGGCATGGCGGCGGAGCTGTACGAAGGCGTCTGCACGGACCTGCCGCCGCAGCGCAAGAAGTAAGTTCGACCGTCGTTGCCGCCGGCGCGCGAGCGCCGGCCACGAAAAACGCCGCTTCCCGGGCAACCGGGAAGCGGCGTTTGGTTTTTTGCGCGGCGCTGCGCGCCAGTGCGCGATCAGTGATGCGAAGTGCGGGGCCGGATCACCGGCTGCGTGCCGCTGCAAAAGAAAAAGCCGCGCAGGGCGCGGCTTTTTCGGAACGCGTGAAGCGCTTACGCGGCCGGCTTGGTCGTGCGGCGCGAAGCAGCTGCGCTGGCAGCCTTCGTCGCGACGGCAGCGGCGGCGTTGAAGTTCGTCTCGGCGATCTCGACGGCCTGCTTCGCAGCCTTCTGCACCGTTTCGTACGTCGTGTTAGCGGCGTTCAGCGCCGACTTCAGCGCGGCGACAGCCGTTTCCGAACCTGCCGGGGCGTTCTTCGCGACGTTGTCGACGAGAGCCTGGACCTTCTTGTTCTGCTCTTCGAATTGCGCTTCGGCAACCTTCGCGAACTCGGCTTGCGTGGCCGACGCGATTTCATACAGGTGACGGCCGTACGACAGCACCTTTTCCGCGACCGGCTGCGAGAGGCTCGTCTGCAGCGCGATCAGTTCCTGTGCATCCTTCACCGACAGCAGGCGCTGCGCGTTTTCCTGCGATTCCGCGAGCGTCGACTTCACGACTTGCAGATTCAGTTCGATCAGCTTTTCGACGCCTTCGAATGCCTTGGTCGTCAGACCGAACAGGCTTTCGAGGTTGGCTTTTTGTGCGGCGGCGATTTGCTCGGGGGTCAGCAAGGACATGTCAAGCTCCTGAAAAGCGATCGCGACGATCGCAGGATAGTAGTGGGCACTACGATGGGGAACCTCGGTTGTGCGCGCTTTGTGCGACGCAGCAATGGAGCTTATTTTAGGGCAGACAAAGCCGATGTCAAGGACTTTTTGTGCGTCGCACAATGCCGATAAATTATCGACAAAACAACGAGTTATCTGGCGGTTTCGGAAACGGTTTCAGGCGCTGCGCACGCGTGCTGTCCCACATGCTGCGCACGCTTGACGGGCACGTGCGACGCACCATGATCGCGCGCAGGTAAACCTGACAGGGGGTTGGAACGTTGTCCTCTTGTTCTTGTCGAAAAGCGCGCCGTTTCGATTCGCGCCGCAGCGATGTGCCACCGCCGTTGCGCCGACACGTGCCGCTTGGCCCGCCGAGCGCCGGATACGTAGTTTCCCCGCTTTAAAACACGCTCAAAGTGACGTTATCTCAATTAACCGAGTGGTAATCGGGAGGCGAGCACTGTGAGGCTGTGCGCCCGTCATGATTTTTTTTGATGGGAGCAGGGGTGTCGATCGATTGCGTTTACGACGACGCTTACAATCCGGTTTAAAGACGATCGGTAAGTGCCTAATATTGCTTCTTTTTTCAGCCTTAACTACACTTGCGGAAACTCCCGCCGCTTTGTCCAGACCCCAATGAAAGCCGAATCGTTTTCACCGCGCAGAATGTTGCAGAGCATGGCGCTCGGCACAGCGGTGTCGGTCGCCGTCGCCTTGCTGGCGGCCACTGCCACCGTTGCGCCCGCTGACGCCTTTGCCGCCACTGCGAAGACTCACCAAGCCGCCAAGAAGAAAGCGACTGCTTCGTCCGCGAAGAAGTCGGTGAAATCGGCGTCCGCCACCGATGACGCACCGCGTGCAAAATCGACGCGCAAGCGCGCGACGCTCGCCGCGAACGTGCGCGGCCACCACGGCGCCGTGCGCCGGGTCGCGTTCCAGCCGCGCCAGCCGTCGGTCGGCCAGGCATTCGGCCTGCACGAGACGCCGGACGCGCTCGCGCTGCGCTCGAGCGTTGCCTATGTCGTCGACCAGAACACCAGCGAGCCGCTGTTCGACAAGAATTCGCACGCGGTCGTGCCGATCGCGTCGATCACGAAGCTGATGACGGCGATGGTCGTGCTCGACTCGAAGCTGCCGCTGACCGACCAGATCGAAGTCACCGACGAGGATCGCGACTACGAGAAGGGCACCGGCTCGCGCCTGTCGGTCGGCTCGGTGCTGTCGCGCGAAGACATGCTGCACATCGCGCTGATGGCGTCCGAGAACCGCGCGGCGGCGTCGATGTCGCGCTACTACCCGGGCGGCCGTCCGGCGTTCATCGCGGCGATGAACGCAAAGGCGAAGGCGCTCGGCATGGCCGATACGCACTTCGAGAACTCCACCGGGCTGTCGAGCTCGAACGTGTCGAGCGCGCGCGACCTCGTGAAGATGGTCGACGCGGCGTACCAGTACCCGCTGATCCGCAAGTTCTCGACCGATCGCAGCTACGAGGTGTACACGGGCAAGCGGAGCCTCGCCTACAACAGCACGAACGCGCTGATCCGCGGCAACGGCTCGTGGGACATCGGCCTGCAGAAGACCGGCTTCATCAACGAAGCAGGCGAGTGCCTCGTGATGCAGGCGACGATCCATGGCCGTCCGATGGTGATGGTGCTGCTCGACTCGTACGGCAAGTATTCGCGCTTCGCCGATGCGGCACGGCTGCGCAACTGGCTCGACGCCGGCGGCGGCGAGCGCCTGACGGCATCCAATTCGCCGAACGGCGGTACCTGATCGTGCTTCCGGCGGCGCTTCGGCACCGCCGTGGCGAAGCCAGCAAAAAGCCCCGCGCTTCGCGGGGCTTTTTTCGTTCGTCTGGGTTGCGCAGCGGCCGCTCAGGCCTGCCGCTGCAGGCCGTTCACGTCCTTCGCGTTCTCGGGCCGGTAACCGAGCGATTCCGAGATGGTCAGCGCGGTACGGCTCAACTGGCCGAGCCACGCGTCCTGCAGGCGGTCGGCCGGCGCCGACAGCGACAGGCCCGCGACGAGCTTGCCCGAGTCGTCGTAGATGCCCGCCGCAATGCAGCGCACACCCAGTTCGAGCTCCTCGTTGTCGCGCGCGCACGATTGCTGGCGCACGATCGTCAACTCGCGCTCGAGCTTCGCAATGTCGGTGATGCTGTTCTGCGTGTGGCCAGCGAGCCCGGTGCGCGTCGCGTACGCACGCACCCGCGACGTTTCGTCTGCCGCGAGGAACAGCTTGCCGACCGACGTCAGGTGCAGCGGCGCGCGGCCGCCGATGGCGCGCACGACCTGCATCCCGGAACGCTCCGAATACGCGCGCTCGATGTAGACGATCTCGTCGCCCTGGCGTACCGACAGGTTCACCGTCTGTCCGGTGAGGCGGTGCAGTTCGCGCATCGGCATCAGCGCCGCGTCGCGCACCGACAGGCGTGCCTTCACGAGGTTGCCGAGCTCGAGCAGCCGCATGCCGAGCCGGTACGTGCCCGGATCGGAGCGGTCGACGAGGCGGCAGGTCACCATGTCGTTGAGGATGCGGTGCGCGGTCGACGGGTGCAGCTCGGTGCGTTGCGCGAGTTCCTTCAGGCTGACGGGGTCGCTGTGCGCGGCGAGGGCGTCGAGCAACCGCATCATGCGTTCGATCACCTGGATCGACGTTTTGGAATCCGGGGTCGGGTTGGTCATGTCGGGGAATCCGTTGATGCGTCAAACGCTGTTCCGCCGATTGTATCTCGTATCGTGAAAAAAGCGAACGGCGTTCGAGGAAGTCCTCGTTTCCGCGCCGGGCGGGGCGCGTTGCGCGGCGGCGTTGGTCTTGCCGGGCAAACGGCGGATAATGAGGGCCGTTTTCTCGAAGGAGCGCATATGCGAGTCGGTTTGTTCGTGACCTGCCTGGTCGATCTGATGCGTCCCGAAATCGGCTTTTCCGCGCTCAAGCTGATTCGCGACGCGGGCTTCGAGGTGTTCGTGCCGCCGGCGCAGACGTGCTGCGGCCAGCCGGCGTACAACTCCGGCGACCGCGCGCTCGCGCGCGACCTGGCGGAGAAGACGCTGCGCGAGTTCGAGCAGTTCGACTACGTGGTCGCGCCGTCGGGGTCGTGCGGCGGGATGATCCGCACGCACTATGGCGACCTGTTCCGCGACGACCCCGAGCTGATGGGGCGTTTCTCCCGGTTCCAGCAAAAGGTCTACGAACTGACCGACTTCCTTGTGAATGTCGCCAGGGTGAAGCTCGAGCCGGGCGAGTTCGCGGGCCCGGTCACGTACCACGACTCGTGCTCGGGCTTGCGCGAGCTCGGCGTGAAGGCGCAGCCGCGCGCGCTGCTCGCGCAGCGCGGCGTCGCGATCACCGAGATGAAGGATTGCGAGCACTGCTGCGGCTTCGGCGGCACGTTCGCGGTCAAGTACGGCGACATCTCGGCAGCGATCGCCGACGAGAAATGCGCGAACGTGCGCGCGTCCGGCGCGGGCGCCGTCGTGCTCGGCGATCTCGGCTGCATGCTGAACATCGAAGGGCGGTTGCGCCGTACGGGCGACCGCGACACGCGCGTGCTGCACGTCGCGCAGGTGCTCGCGGGCGACGTCTGACGCCCGGTTCCGCTCACTTTTCCCCGAGACCGCGATGCAAGTCCAATCGATGCATTTCAAGGCGCGCGCCGGCCAGAAGCTCGCCGACCAGCGCCTGCAGCAGAACCTGAAGAAGCTGTCGACGAAATTCGTGTCGGCACGCGCCGACGCGATCACGCAGATCGACTTCCCGGCGACGCGCGCGGCGCTGAAGGCGCGCCGCAACCGTGCGCTCGAGAACCTCGACGTCTGGCTCGAAGCGTTCGAGCGGGAGGCGACGCGGCGCGGCACGACGGTGCTGTTCGCGGAGACGACGGCCGACGCCGCGCGGCTCGTTGCCGACATCGCGCGCCGTCACGACGTGAAGAAGGTCATCAAGACCAAGTCGATGGTGTCCGAGGAAATGCGCCTGAACGCGGTGCTCGGCGAGATGGGCGTGCAGTCGATCGAGACGGATCTCGGCGAATACATCCTGCAGATCAACGACAACGAGCCGCCGAGCCACATCATTGCGCCCGTCGTGCACAAGGACAAGGACGAGATCGCGGACCTGTTCGCGCGCACCCATCACCGCGAAAGGCTGTCGGAGATCCCCGACATGACGCGCGAGGCGCGCGAGATGCTGCGTCCGCACTTCATGTCGGCCGACATGGGCGTGACGGGCGGCAACTTCGTGATCGCCGAGACGGGCTCGGTCGCGCTCGTGACGAACGAGGGCAACGAGGGGATGTGCACGGTGATGCCGCGCGTGCACGTCGCGGTGACGGGCATCGAGAAGGTGCTGCCGACGCTCGAGGATCTCGCGACCGCGATGCGCCTGCTGCCGCGCTCGGCCACCGGTCAGAGGGCGTCGAACTATTTCTCGTTGCTGACCGGGCCGCGCCAGCCAGGCGACGAGGATGGCCCCGAGCACAACTACGTGGTGCTCGTCGACGGCGGCCGCACGGGCCTCATCGGCGGCGAGTTCCAGGAGATGCTGCGCTGCATCCGCTGCGGTGCGTGCATGAACCATTGCCCCGTATACCAGAAGGTCGGCGGCCATGCGTACGGATGGGTCTATCCGGGGCCGATGGGCTCGGTGCTGACGCCGAGCTACGTCGGGCTCGACCGTGCGCTCGACCTGCCGCAGGCGGCGACGCTGTGCGGCGAGTGCGACAGCGTGTGTCCGGTCGGCATTCCGTTGTCGCACCTGCTGCGCACGCTGCGCGAGAAGCAGGTCGAGCGGCATCTGCGGCCATGGCGCGAGCGGGCGGCGCTCGCCGTGTGGGGCTTCGTCGCGCGCCGGCCGATGCTGTACGCGCTCACGACGAAACTCGCGGTGCGCATTCTCGAGCGGCTGGGCGGCGATGGCGGCATGCTGCGGCGCCTGCCGATGATGGGCGGCTGGATGGATACGCGCGACTTGCCCGTACCGACGGGGCGCACGTTCCGGGAGCTGTATGCGGCGTCCCGCAGCCATCTCGGCTGACCGCGCGCGACTGTTCATCGGGCCGCAACACTGCGTTCGCTATTTACGTATTTATCCCGATAGATGCGATCTATAGAATTACCCCTGTAGTCCCCGGAAGAGGGTTTCGGGGCATCAGGTCAAGGAGGTCGCATCATGAAAAGGACAATATCGATGTACTGGCCGTTGGCGATCGTCGTGCCGCTCGCGGCAGCCGCTTATCTGCATTCGATCGGTGGTGCGCCGTCGCGCGGTCCGCTCGCGGTTCACCAGGCATCGGCCGAGCTGGCGCGCACCGTGTCGTTCGGTCTCGTCGGCGATACGGCGAAATCGCTGCCTGCTGCGTCGGGCGACGTCGCGCTCGCCGTGCCGAAGGCGCTCTGACGCAGTTCACCGTCGCATCGCGCGGCGGCGCGAATCCGTGTGCCTTTGTATAATGGCGCGTCCTCTCCATGCGCGGTCCGCCGCGGCTTTCCGGTAGCGTGATGACCCGCGTAGCGATCTGTTTCGTCTGTCTCGGCAACATCTGCCGCTCTCCCACCGCGGAAGGCGTGATGCGCCATCAGGTGGACGCTGCCGGGCTGTCGGATCGCGTCGAAATCGATTCTGCCGGCACCGGCGACTGGCACGTTGGCGAGCCGCCCGATACGCGAGCGCAGACGGCCGCAAGCGCACGCGGCTACGACCTGTCGGCGCTGCGCGCGCGGCAGGTGGGCGCAGCCGATTTCGAGCGCTTCGATCTGCTGCTCGCGATGGACGAGGCCAATCTCGCGGAGTTGCGCCGGCGCTGCCCGCCGCAATTTCGAGACAAGCTGCGGCTGCTGATGGCGTTCGCGCCGCAGGCGCCGGAAACCGAGGTCGCCGACCCTTATTTCGGCGGCGCGCAGGGTTTCGAACAGGTGCTCGACCAGTGCGAGGACGCCTGCCGCGGCCTTCTGGATACGTTGCGCGAGCGCGTGTCGAGTTGAGTTCCGAAGCGGTTCTGTTAACTGCTTTGCGAATACCCTGTTGAAGACAGGGATACTTGACTAAATTCGTCAAATATTTATACTTGACCAAAATCGTCAAGATTGCAGTCCCCTAGACACCATGAGACTCACCACTAAAGGTCGTTTCGCCGTCACGGCGATGATTGACTTGGCACTGCGCCACGAGCAGGGCCCGGTGACGCTTGCAGGCATCAGCCAGCGCCAGCGGATTTCGCTCTCGTACCTCGAACAGCTGTTCGGCAAGCTGCGCAGACATGAAATCGTCGAATCCGTGCGCGGTCCGGGCGGCGGTTACAACCTCGCGCGCCGCGCGCAGGACGTCACCGTTGCCGACATTATTATTGCGGTCGACGAACCGCTCGACGCCACGCAGTGCGGCGGCAAAGGCACGTGCGACGGCTCGAAGCAGCCGGACGGCCACTGCATGACGCACGAGCTGTGGGCCACCCTCAATCAGAAGATGGTCGAATACCTCGATTCGGTGTCGCTGCAGGATCTCGTCGATCAGCAGCGCACGCGCGAAGGCGCGCCCGCGGTGCTGCGCGACCGCCGCTCGCCGGAGCCCGCCGCCGCGCCCGCCGAGCCAGTGCGCACGATGCCGCTCGGTCCGAATTCGGTGTTCAACATCGCCAGTTCGTGAGCGCCGACACGGCCCGCTGACATCCAACACATAGCCCCTGCACAGAATATCCGGAGCGACAGATGACCCAAGAGACTCTCCACCTGCCCATCTACATGGATTACAGCGCGACGACGCCGGTCGATCCGCGCGTGGTCGACAAGATGGTGCCGTACTTGCGCGAGCAGTTCGGCAATCCGGCGTCGCGCAGCCATGCGTACGGCTGGGACGCGGAACGCGCGGTCGAAGAGGCGCGCGAGCAGGTGGCCGCGCTCGTGAACGCGGATCCGCGGGAAATCATCTGGACGTCGGGCGCGACCGAGTCGGACAACCTTGCGATCAAGGGCGCCGCGAACTTCTACCAGGGCAAGGGCAAGCACATCATCACGGTGAAGACCGAGCACAAGGCCGTGCTCGACACCTGCCGCGAGCTCGAGCGCGACGGCTTCGAAGTCACCTATCTGGACGTGAAGGATAACGGCCTGATCGACCTCGACGCATTCAAGGCCGCGTTGCGCCCGGACACGATCGTCGTGTCGGTGATGCACGTCAACAACGAGATCGGCGTGATCCAGGACATCGAGACGATCGGCGAGATCTGTCGCGAAAAGGGCATCATCTTCCACGTCGACGCCGCGCAGTCCACCGGCAAGGTCGAGATCGACCTCGCGAAGCTGAAGGTCGATCTGATGTCGTTCTCCGCGCACAAGACCTACGGCCCGAAGGGCATCGGCGCGCTGTACGTGCGCCGCAAGCCGCGCGTGCGCATCGAAGCGCAGATGCACGGCGGCGGCCACGAGCGCGGGATGCGCTCGGGCACGCTGGCGACGCACCAGATCGTCGGCATGGGTGAGGCATTCCGGATCGCCAGGGAAGAAATGGCGACCGAGAACGAGCGGATCCGGATGCTGCGCGACAAGCTGCTGCGCGGCCTGTCGCAGATCGAGGAAACGTACGTGAACGGCGACATGGAACACCGGATCCCGCACAACCTGAACATCAGCTTCAACTTCGTCGAAGGCGAGTCGCTGATCATGGCGATCAAGGACGTCGCGGTGTCGTCGGGCTCCGCGTGCACGTCGGCGTCGCTGGAGCCGTCGTACGTGCTGCGTGCGCTCGGCCGCAACGACGAACTCGCGCACAGCTCGATCCGCTTCACGGTCGGCCGCTTCACGACGGAGCAGGAGGTGGACTACGTGATCAATCTGCTGAACAGCAAGATCGCGAAGCTGCGCGAACTGTCGCCGCTTTGGGAAATGCACCAGGAAGGCATCGATCTGTCGACGATCGAATGGGCCGCGCACTGAACACCGCATTGAATACACACGCGGGCGGATTGGCGCACGCAGACGTAACGAGTCAAGGAGTCTGAGTCATGTCTTACAGCAACAAGGTTCTGGATCACTACGAAAACCCGCGTAACGTCGGCTCGTTCGCGAAGGACGACGACGCAGTCGGTACCGGTATGGTCGGCGCGCCGGCCTGCGGCGACGTGATGAAGCTGCAGATCCGCGTAGGTGCGGACGGTGTGATCGAGGACGCAAAGTTCAAGACGTACGGTTGCGGCTCGGCGATCGCGTCGAGTTCGCTCGTGACCGAATGGGTGAAGGGCAAGACGCTCGACGAGGCGCTCGCGATCAAGAACACGCAGATCGCCGAAGAGCTGGCGCTGCCGCCCGTGAAGATCCATTGTTCGATCCTCGCGGAAGACGCGATCAAGGCGGCGGTGGCCGACTACAAGAAGCGCCACGACGGCGAGCAAGGCGATCAGGCAGCTGCCTGAGCGGCATCGAGCGACTAGCTGGAACGCGACGCGCCGCGATCGGCGCGCCGCGGCAAGGACATCATGGCAATTACACTGACCGAAAAAGCAGCGCAGCACGTCCAGAAGTACCTGGGCCGGCGCGGCAAGGGGCTGGGCCTGCGGCTCGGCGTTCGCACGACCGGTTGCTCGGGCCTCGCGTACAAGCTCGAGTATGTCGATGAGCTCGCACCCGAGGATCAGGTGTTCGAGAGCCATGGCGTGAAGGTCATCGTCGATCCGAAGAGTCTCGCGTATATCGACGGCACCGAACTCGATTTCGCGCGCGAAGGCCTGAACGAAGGGTTCAAGTTCAACAACCCGAACGTGAAGGACGAGTGCGGTTGCGGCGAATCGTTCCGCGTGTGACGACCGCGCGATGCGGGCAAGAGGCGGCACATGCCGCCTTTTTGATGTGCGGCGTTCGCCGCGCGACGAACTGGAATTGAACGCGATGATGGTCTCGCTGAAAGACAGCCACTTCGACCTGTTCCACCTGCCGGCGCAGTTCGCGATCGACGATGCGGCGCTCGACGCCGCGTACCGGACCGTGCAGACGCAGGTGCATCCCGACCGCTTCGCGGCGGCGGGCGACGCGCAGAAACGCATTGCGATGCAATGGGCGACCCGCGCGAACGAGGCATACCGGACACTGCGCGATCCGCTGAAGCGGGCGACCTATCTGCTGTTGCTGCGCGGCATCGATATCGGTGCGGAGAACAACACAGCGATGGAGCCGGCGTTCCTGATGCAGCAGATGGAATGGCGCGAAGGCATCGAGGATGCCGCGGCGGCGCGCAACGTCGATGCGCTCGACGCGCTGCTTGCCGAACTGCGCGACGAAAAGCGCGCGCGTCTCGAACGTCTCGGCACGTTGCTCGACAGCGGCGCGGACCAGCCCGCCGCCGAGGCCGTGCGCCAGATGATGTTCATCGAGCGGGTCGCGGCGGAAGTGAGCGCGCAGATCGAGCGGCTCGAACATTAACCGCGTGCGTCGCAGCACGCGCAGCAAACGGGCGTGAGCGCCCGAACGAACCAAGATGGCTTTACTGCAAATTTCCGAACCGGGCATGGCGCCGGCGCCGCACCAGCGGCGGCTCGCCGTCGGGATCGATCTCGGCACGACGAACTCGCTCGTCGCGGCCGTGCGCAACAGCGTGCCGGAAGTGTTGCCGGACGACGCGGGCCGCGTGCTGCTGCCGTCGGTGGTGCGTTACCTCGAGAAGGGCGGCCGCCGGATCGGCCACGACGCGAAGGAGCAGGCCGCGACCGACCCGCGCAACACGATCGTGTCGGTCAAGCGCTTCATGGGCCGCGGCAAGGCCGAGGTCGAAGGCGCGGCGAATGCGCCGTACGAATTCGTCGACGCGCCGGGCATGGTGCAGATTCGCACCGTCGATGGCGTGAAGAGCCCGGTCGAGGTGTCGGCCGAGATTCTCGCAACGCTGCGCCAGCGCGCGGAAGACACGCTCGGCGACGAGCTGGTCGGCGCGGTGATCACGGTGCCGGCCTATTTCGACGAAGCGCAGCGCCAGGCGACGAAGGATGCCGCACGTCTCGCCGGCCTGAACGTGCTGCGCCTGCTGAACGAACCGACCGCGGCGGCGATTGCCTACGGCCTCGATAACGCGGCCGAAGGTCTGTACGCGGTATATGACCTCGGCGGCGGCACGTTCGACCTGTCGATCCTGAAGCTGACGAAGGGCGTGTTCGAAGTGCTCGCCGCGGGCGGCGATTCGGCGCTCGGCGGCGACGATTTCGACCACGCGCTGTTCGGTCACGTGCTCGCGCAAGCCGGCATCGATCCGGCGACGCTCGCGCCCGAGGACGTGCGCCTGCTGCTCGATCGCGTGCGGGTGCTGAAGGAAGCGCTGTCGGCGGCGCCGCAGGCGTCGCTCGACGTCACGCTGTCGACCGGCGCGCAGCTCGCGCAGACGGTCACGCACGACACGTTCGCCGCGCTCGTCGAGCCGCTCGTGCAGCGCACGCTGACGCCGACCCGCAAGGCGCTGCGCGACGCGCAGGTGACGCCGGCCGACATCAAGGGCGTGGTGCTCGTCGGCGGCGCGACGCGCATGCCGGTGATCCGCGACGCGGTCGCGAAGCATTTCGGCCAGCCGCCGCTCGTGAATCTCGATCCGGATCAGGTCGTCGCGCTCGGCGCGGCGATCCAGGCCGACCTGCTCGCCGGCAACCGCGGTGGCAACGACGACTGGCTGCTGCTCGACGTGATTCCGCTGTCGCTCGGCGTCGAGACGATGGGCGGCCTCGTCGAGAAAATCATTCCGCGCAATTCGACGATCCCGATCGCGCGCGCGCAGGAGTTCACGACCTTCAAGGACGGCCAGACCGCGATGGCGATCCACGTCGTGCAGGGCGAGCGTGAGCTCGTGGCCGACTGCCGTTCGCTCGCGCGTTTCGAATTGCGCGGCATTCCGCCGATGACGGCTGGTGCCGCGCGCATCCGCGTGACCTACCAGGTCGATGCGGATGGCCTGCTGTCGGTGTTCGCGCGCGAACAGCATTCGGGCGTCGAGGCGTCGGTTGTCGTGAAGCCGTCGTACGGCCTTGCCGACGACGACATCGCGAAGATGCTCGAGGAGAGCTTCAAGACCGCCGAGATCGACATGCGCGCGCGCGCGTTGCGCGAGGCGCAGGTCGAGGCCGAGCGGATGATCGAGGCGACGGAAGCGGCGCTTGCCGCGGACGGCGAACTGCTCGACGACGCGGAGCGCGCAGATGTCGACGCGCGTGTCGCGGCGCTGCGCACGGTCGCGCAGGGCGATGACACGGACGCGATCGAGGCGGCGACTAAGTCGCTCGCGGAAGGCACCGACGAATTCGCCGCGCGCCGGATGGACAAGAGCATCAAGCGTGCGCTGGCCGGCCGCCGGCTCGACGAGATCTGAACGAACTGAGCGAACCACCACACGCACGCCGGCCGGCGACGGCCGGCGCTATGATGAATCGTGCGGCGCAAGCCGCCGCACCTGGACTGACGGAACGGACATGCCTCAACTGGTAGTGCTGCCTCACGTCGAACTGTGCCCGGACGGCGCGGTGATCGACGCGACGCCCGGCAAGAGTATTTGCGACAACCTGCTCGACAACGGCATCGAGATCGAACACGCTTGCGAGAAGTCGTGCGCGTGCACGACCTGCCACGTGGTGATCCGCGAGGGCTTCAACGATCTGGAACCGTCCGAGGAGGACGAGGACGACCTGCTCGACAAGGCGTGGGGCCTCGAGCCGACGTCGCGCCTGTCGTGCCAGGCAATCGTGCAGGAAGATTCGGACCTGGTGGTCGAGATTCCGAAGTACTCGATCAATCACGCGAAAGAAAATCACTGACGGCTTTGCATCGGACCGGAGGGCAAGCGATGAAATGGACTGATTCGCGCGAGATCGCGATCGCGCTGGCGGACAAGCATCCCGACATCGATCCGCAGCGGATCAATTTCGTCGACCTGCGTCAGTGGGTGCTCGAACTCGACGGGTTCGACGACGATCCGACGCACTCCGGCGAGAAGATTCTCGAAGCGATCCAGGCGCACTGGATCGACGAATCGGACTTCGACGACGAAGACTGAACACCGGGCGCGTCGCACCGCGTGTGCGATTCCCGTCCCCGGCAACGGAAAACGGCTCGTGAGCAATCACGAGCCGTTTTCCGTTGTTGCGTCAGGCTGCCCGCGCATCGCACGCGGGCAGCCGGGCGGTCATGTGGTCATGCGCCGACCAGCGTCCCGTTCTCGATCCGCACGCGCTGGCCCTGGCCGAACGGCGGCGGGTTGTGGTACGTGAACGTGCGCGTCGTGCCGTTTTCCATCTGCACTTGCACCTGGTAGTCGGTTTCCGCCCGCACCTGCTTCTCGACCTGGTTGCCGGCAAGGCCGCCGCCCAGCGCGCCGAGCAGCGTCATGGCGGTCCGGCCGTTGCCGCGACCGAACTGGTTGCCGAGCAGGCCGCCTGCCGCGGCGCCGCCGACCGCGCCGATACCCGAGCTCTGGCCAGGCGTGCGCGTCTGGTTGACCGCAACGACCGTACCGCAGGTCTGGCAGTACGACGTGGATGGCTGCGAAGGCTGCGAATAGCTGCCGCCTTGCTGCGCGTACTGAGGCGGTTGCGGGGCCGTCGACGCGTGGTGGCGATGGTGCACCGGCGCCGGGCGCGGTGCGGGTTGCGGCTGGGCCTGGGCGACCGGCGCCTGCTGTTGCGGAGCTTGCTCGGCCGCGAGCTGCTGCGCTTGCGCGGCACGTACCGCGCTGCCCGCCGCTGCCGTGTCGACCGCCGGTTGCGACGCGATCAGCGCGGCCTGAGTCTGGCCGTTCTGCTCATTGTTGCCGGTAGCCTTCGGGATCAGGCCGGTGATGGCTGCAGTCGCCGCGAGGCTCGCGACGATGACAGCGCCCGCCGCGGTGGCGACGAGCGGGTGGAGGCGTTGCTTTTGCGGCGTGGTCTGGTTCTGGTTGTCCATTTTTTGCTCTCCTGTCGACCCGGGCTGACGCTTCAGCGCCGATTCGGGTCACTTGCAAAGCTGGCGCACGCGATCGTGCGTTTATTTTGCAAAAGGAGTGTCGTCCAGACGCGAGCACCGCGCCGTATCAAGTTGTAACGATTCGCAGTGGAAAATTTCCCGGCAACGCAGGGAAAACCCGCGGAGGGCTGGTGCGACGAGGAGATAAAACGGGGGCGGATCATTTGCCGGCGGGCGCCGACAGGCGGGATTTACGCGCGGTTACAAAGCCGAGGCCTGCGCGCCGCAGAGTGCGGCGCGCAGGAGCCAAGGCCGGCGGTCAGTCTTCGCGGCGCAGGTGCGGGAACAGCAGCACGTCGCGAATCGTCGGGCTGTCGGTCAGCAGCATCACGAGACGGTCGATGCCGATCCCGCAGCCGCCCGTCGGAGGCATCCCGTATTCGAGCGCGCGGATGTAGTCGGCGTCGAAGAACATCGCTTCCTCGTCGCCGGCGTCCTTCTGCTCGACCTGCTTCTTGAAGCGTGCCGCCTGGTCTTCCGGATCGTTCAGCTCCGAGAAGCCGTTCGCGATCTCGCGGCCCGTCATGAACAGCTCGAAGCGCTCGGTGATGTCCGGCACCGTGTCCGACGCGCGCGCGAGCGGCGATACTTCGACCGGGTAGTCGATGATGTAGGTCGGCTCCCACAGCTGCGCTTCGGCGGTTTCCTCGAACAGCGCGAGCTGCAGCGCGCCGAGGCCCGCGTTCAGGAACGCCGGCTGCGTGACGTCGACGCCGAGGCGCTTCAGTTCGCTGCGCAGGTACGCATCGTCCGTCAACTGGCCGTCGGTGTATTGCGGTGCGTACTTCTGGATCGCCTGCGTGATCGTCAGGCGATGGAACGGCTTCGCGAGGTCGAGCTCGCGACCCTGGTACTGGATCGTCGCGGTGCCGAGTGCGTCGATCGCCGCCTGGCGGATCAGCTGCTCGGTGAAGTCCATCAGCCAGCGGTAGTCGGTGTACGCGGCGTAGAACTCCATCATCGTGAATTCCGGATTGTGGCGCGGCGACACGCCCTCGTTACGGAAATTCCGGTTGATCTCGAACACGCGCTCGAAGCCGCCGACGATCAGCCGCTTCAGGTACAGCTCCGGCGCAATGCGCAGGAACATCTGCATGTCGAGCGCGTTGTGGTGCGTGACGAACGGCTTCGCGGCCGCGCCGCCCGGGATCGGGTGCAGCATCGGCGTCTCGACTTCCATGAACTCGGCCGAATCCATGAACTTGCGGATCGACGCGATCGTCTTGGTGCGCGCGCGGAAGGTGTCACGCGTTTCCGGCGTGACGATCAGGTCGACGTAGCGCTGGCGGTAGCGCATTTCCTGGTCGGCGAGGCCGTGGAACTTGTCCGGCAGCGGGCGCAGCGCCTTCGACAGCAGGCGCAGCTCCTTGCACTGGACCGACAGCTCGCCCTTGTTGGTGCGGAACAGCACGCCGCGCGCGGCGACGATATCGCCGAGGTCCCACTTCTTGAACGCGTCGTAGGTCTGCGCGCCGACATCGTTCGGCGTCACGAAGAACTGGATCTGACCCGAACCGTCCTGCACCGTCGCGAAGCTGGCCTTGCCCATCACGCGCTTGAGCATCATGCGGCCTGCGATCGCGACCTCGAACGGGTTCGCTTCGAGCGCCGCCTTGTCCGAATCGGCGAATTTCGCCTGCAGGTCGGCCGCGTGATGCGTCGGCTGGAAATCGTTCGGGTAGGCGACGCCTTGCTCGCGCAATGCGCGCAGCTTCTCGCGGCGTTCGGCGATGATCTGGTTTTCGTCCGCCGCGACGGCGGGCTGCGTTTGGGTCGATTCGTTCATGATGGTCGGGATTCGGGGTGGGTGCGGCAACGCAAACGGGGAGGGCAAGGGGGCGCGACCTGGACCGGCCGCGCCGCGGCGCTTACACGCCCTGTTTGAGGCTCGCGCTGATGAAGTCGTCGAGATCGCCGTCGAGCACCGCTTTCGTGTTGCTCATTTCGACGTTCGTGCGCAGGTCCTTCACGCGGCTCTGGTCGAGCACGTACGAGCGGATCTGGTGACCCCAGCCCACATCGGTCTTGCTCGACTCGAGCTTGTCCTGCTCGGCCTGGCGCTTGCGCATCTCGGCTTCGTACAGGCGCGACTTCAGCATCGCCATCGCTTCCGCGCGGTTGCGGTGCTGCGAGCGGTCGTTCTGGCACTGCACGACGATGCCGGTCGGCATGTGCGTGATCCGCACCGCCGAGTCGGTCTTGTTGATGTGCTGGCCGCCCGCGCCCGATGCGCGGTACGTGTCGATGCGCAGGTCGGCCGGGTTGACCTCGACTTCGATCGAGTCGTCGATTTCCGGATACACGAACACCGACGAGAACGACGTGTGGCGGCCGCCCGACGAGTCGAACGGCGACTTGCGCACGAGGCGGTGGATGCCCGTTTCGGTGCGCAGGAAGCCGTATGCGTATTCGCCCGAGACCTTGATCGTCGCGTTCTTGATGCCGGCGACGTCGCCGTCGGATTCTTCGAGCACCTCGGCCTTGAAGCCCTTGCGTTCGCAATAGCGCAGGTACTGGCGCAGCAGCATCGACGCCCAGTCGCACGCTTCGGTGCCGCCGGCGCCGGCCTGGATGTCGATGAAGCAGTTGTTCGGGTCGGCCGGGTTCGAGAACATCCGGCGGAATTCGATGTCGCCGACGCGCGCTGCAAGCTTCGCGGCGTCTTCCTCGGATGCGACGAGGGTGTCCTCGTCGTCTTCCTCGCGTGCCATCTCGAACAGGTCGAGCGCATCGCGCAGGTCGCTATCGAGCACCGTCAGCGTCGTGACGACGCCTTCGAGCAGCTTCTTCTCGCGGCCGAGTGCCTGGGCGTTCTTCGAATCGTTCCAGACGTTCGGGTCTTCGAGTTCCTTGTTGACTTCGGTCAGACGCGCAGCTTTGGCGTCGTAGTCAAAGATACCCCCGAAGCTCGCCCGCGCGGTTGCGCAGGTCGAGCAGGGAGCTTTCGATCGCGTTGAGACGTTCCGCTTCCATGATCGTTTCGCTTTTCGTGCTTCGTAAAAAAGCGGAATTATAGCCGATCGGGGCGGCGTCCCGGTGGCGCCGGCAGGGGGCGACGCTCGTCCGCGCCCCGCCGGACGAGGCGGTGCGGTGCGGTGCGTGGTCCCGGGCGCGCTCAAGTGCGAGCTCCGGTGCCGGATCAGGCGCTCGCGTGCTCGACGATCAGCTGCACGCGCGTGACGCCGTTCCACGTGTCGGCGACGAGGCGATACGCGAGGAACGCGCTTGCCGGCAGCGGCTCCGTGTGGTTGAACCAGATCGCATTGAAGCGCTGGCGGCCGCGCGCGAGCTGCAGCTTCAGGTGCTTGTCCTTCACGAGGGACTGCGACACGACGTCGAATTCGCCCGAGAACAGCGGGGCCGGAAAGCCCTGGCCCCAGACGGCCTCGTCGAGCAGCCCGACGAACTGCGGCGTGAAGTACGCGTCCTCGAGCTCGCCGTCGGTCTCGATCACGCGGGCGAGCGCGTCGTCCGACAGCCATTCGCGTGCGACCGCCTCGAACGCGGCCGCGAAGCGCGGCACGTTCCCGGTGTCGAGCGTGATGCCGGCCGCCATCGCGTGGCCGCCGAAGGCGACGATCAGGTCCGGTTCGCGCTTCGACACGAGATCGAGCGCGTCGCGCAGGTGGAAACCGGGGATCGATCGCCCGGAGCCCTTGACGCGCGCGCCTTGCTCGTCCGCATGCGCGAACGTGAACGACGGCCGGTGAAATTTCTCCTTCAGGCGCCCGGCGACGATGCCGATCACGCCCTGATGCCATTCGGGATTGAACAGGGTGATCGTGCACGCGTCGGCCGGATCGACGTGTGCGAGATCGGCGAGCGCCTGCTGCTGCATCCCGGCCTCGATTTCGCGGCGTTCGCGGTTCATCGTGTCGAGCTGTTGCGCGAGCTCCCACGCACGGCCGACGTCGTCGGTGATCAGGCACTCGATCCCGAGCGACATGTCGGACAGCCGTCCGGCGGCGTTCAGCCGCGGACCGAGTCCGAAGCCGAGGTCGAAGCCCGACGCGGTGCGGGCCTCGCGGGCGGCCGCGCGGAACAGTGCGGCGATGCCCGGCTGCATCCGGCCGTTGCGGATCCGTTGCAGCCCCTGCGCGACGAGCACGCGGTTGTTGCCGTCGAGCCGCACGACGTCGGCGACGGTGCCGAGCGCGACGAGGTCGAGCAGGCCGTCGAGGCGCGGCTCGGCCTCCTTGCTGGCGAACGCGCCGCGGCGGCGCAGCTCGGCGCGCAGCGCGAGCAGCACGTAGAACATCACGCCGACGCCGGCGATGTGCTTGCTCGGGAACCCGCAGCCCGGCTGGTTCGGGTTGACGATCGCGCGCGCGGCGGGCAGTGCGTCGCCGGGCAGGTGATGGTCGGTCACGAGCACGTCGATGCCGCGCGCGTTTGCGGCTTCGACGCCCGCGACGCTCGCGATGCCGTTGTCGACGGTGATCAGCAGGTCGGGCTTGCGCGCGGCCGCGAGTTCCACGATTTCGGGCGTGAGGCCGTAGCCGTACTCGAAGCGGTTCGGCACCAGGTAGTCGATTTGCGCGCCGAACATCCGCAGCCCGCGCACCGCGACCGCGCAGGCGGTCGCGCCGTCGCAGTCGTAGTCGGCGACGACGAGCAGGCGGCGCCGGTCGGCGATCGCGTCGGCGAGCAGCGCGGCGGCGTCGGCGCAGCCCTTCAGTTCGGTGGGCGGAACGAGGCGCGCGAGCGCGGTCTCGATGTCGGACGGGGATTGCACGCCGCGCGCGGCATACAGGCGCGCGAGCACGGGGTGCAGGCCGTGGCGCGCGAGCGCTTCGGCGTCGGCGGGCGCGACGGAACGGGTAACGATGCGGGTCATGCTGGGTCGTTTTATTCGAACAGGGAGGCAAGCGCGCGGCGGCGCCAGAACTTGCGCAGGTCGCCGCGCGTCGCGCGCAGGGTCGCGGAGCTGGTGTCGCCGCACAGCGTGACGTCGACGCTCGCCAGTTCGCCGCGCTGCAGCGCGGCGAGGGCGGGCGCGAACCAGTCGCGTTCCAGCGCGGCGAGCGTGTCGTGCCAGCGCGCCCAGTCCTGTTCGATGAATGGGGTCGTGAGCGCCGACAGTTCGACGAGCGTCGCGCCGTCGGCGGCGGCGAGCTGGTCGAACGCGGCGGGCGGAGTGCCGGCGGCGGCCCGCGCGGCGTGCGCGAGGCCGAGTGCCGCGGGCGACGCCGACAGCACGCGCGCGAACGGCTGGCCGACGGGCTTCAGCGCGCCCTGCGCGTGAAACCAGATCGAGTTGACGGCGGGCAGGCCGCGGGCCTCGCGCGCTTCGTTGACGGGATGCTGGAACCATGCCATCTGCACTTCGTTCTGCAGCTTCATCCACATCCGCGAGCGTTCGCCCGTGTGCGCCTCGTGCGGCAGCCAGATCTCGATGTTGCGGCCGCTCGCGCGCAACGGTGCGGCGCCGGCCAGGTTGCGAAGCTGCTCGCTCGACAGGTACCAGCGGCTCGGCCGCGGGGCTTCGAGCCGCACGCCGAGTTCCTCGATCAGCGGGCGCGCGACGGCGAGCAGCGCGGCCGCGTCGCCGTCTTCGAGCGCCAGTGCGGCCGGATCGACGAGCACGAGATGGTCGTGCGCGATCTCGACATGCACGGGTTCGACGCAGGCCCAGGCCTGGTCGCCCGGGTCGCCGCCGTCGGCGAGCAGCATGTAGGGCGCGAGCGGCGCCTCGTCGGCGGCATTACCCTGGGCCGCGCCGAACTGGCGGGCGAGCCAGCGCTCGTGCGGCAGCGTGCGCTGGAAGTCCTCGCCGGCCACCCGCTCGACGAGGCTGGCGCGCGACAGCAACTTTTCGAGCGCAGGACTGTCCAGCGTGTGCAGGGACGAGGCCGCATCGGCCGCCGACGGCAGCGCGAACGGAACGAGAAAATGGAGGCGTCGGTCGTGCATGATGCTGCGCATTGTATGGCAAACTGCGCGCGTATTCGGGCGGGCCTGCGGCCCGCTCGCGCCCGGCGGCCGGTTTTGTCCCCGCCCGGGCGGGCGGCGACCGGACTCGCGGGCCGCCACCCATGCCGCAACCAGCAGAAAGGATTCGCTTGAAACTTCCGTACGAATGGCAAATCGGCTGGCGCTATACGCGCGCCGGCAAACGCACGACCGGCAACGGCTTCATTTCGTTCATCGCGCTCGTGTCGATGCTCGGCATCGCGCTCGGCGTCGCGGCGCTGATCGTCGTGCTGTCGGTGATGAACGGCTTCCAGAAGGAGGTGCGCGACCGCATGCTGTCGGTGCTCGCGCACGTCGAGGTGTTCTCGCCGACGGGCTCGATGCCCGACTGGCAACTGACCGCGCAGGAGGTGCGCCGCAACCCGTCGGTGACCGGCGCCGCGCCATATGTCGACGCGCAGGCGCTGCTCACGCGCCAGGACGCGGTGAGCGGCGTGATGCTGCGCGGCGTCGAGCCGACGCTCGAGCCGCAGGTGTCGGATATCGGCAAGGACATGAAGGCCGGCCAGCTGACGGCGCTCGTGCCGGGCCAGTTCGGCATCGTGCTCGGCGACGCGCTCGCCGGCAATCTGGGCGTGACGGTCGGCGACAAGGTCACGCTGGTCGCGCCGGAAGGCACGATCACGCCGGCCGGCATGATGCCGCGCCTGAAGCAGTTCACGGTTGTCGGCGTGTTCGAGTCCGGCCACTACGAATACGACAGCACGCTCGCGATGGTCAACATTCAGGATGCCGAGGCGCTGTTCCGGCTGCCCGCGCCGACCGGCGTGCGGCTGCGGGTGCAGGACATGCAGAAGGCGCCCGAGGTGGCCGTCGAGCTGTCGCATTCGCTGTCGGGCAGCCTGTACATCCGCGACTGGACGCAGCAGAACAAGACCTGGTTCTCGGCCGTGCAGATCGAGAAGCGGATGATGTTCATCATCCTCACGCTGATCATCGCGGTGGCGGCGTTCAACCTCGTGTCGTCGCTCGTGATGACCGTCACCAACAAGCAGGCCGACATCGCGATCCTGCGCACGCTCGGCGCGCAGCCGGGCTCGATCATGAAGATCTTCGTCGTGCAGGGCGTGACGATCGGCTTCGTCGGCACCGCGACGGGCGTTGCGCTCGGCTGCCTGATCGCGTGGAGCATTCCGTGGCTGATCCCGATGATCGAGCATCTGTTCGGCGTGCAGTTCCTGCCGCCGTCGGTGTACTTCATCAGCGAACTGCCGTCCGAACTCGTCGCGAGCGACGTGATCAAGATCGGCCTCATTGCGTTCGCACTGTCGGCGGTCGCGACGCTCTATCCGAGCTGGCGCGGCGCGAAGGTGAAACCGGCGGAGGCATTGCGCTATGAATGACCGCGCGACCGCATTCGCGGACTCACGACAACCCATCAAACAGGATTCGGCAGGTATGCAGGAATACGTGCTTCAGGCGCGCGGCATTACGAAGGCATTCGTGCAGGGCGGCTTCAACGTGCAGGTGCTCAACAACACCGAGCTGTCGGTGCGGCGCGGCGAGAAGCTGGCGGTCGTCGGCGCATCGGGTTCCGGCAAGAGCACGCTGCTGCACGTGCTGGGCGGTCTCGACGAGCCGAGCGCGGGCGAGGTGTCGCTGCTCGGCAAGCCGTTCACGCAGCTCGCCGAGCGCGAGCGCAACGACCTGCGCAATCGCGCGCTCGGCTTCGTCTATCAGTTCCACCACCTGCTGCCCGAGTTCACCGCGCTCGACAACGTCGCGATGCCGCTGCGCATTCGCCGGATGACGGCCGAGGCTGCGCGCGAAGAGGCGCATGCGATGCTCGCGCGCGTCGGGCTCGGCCCGCGCGCGAAGCACCGCCCGGGCGAGCTGTCGGGCGGCGAGCGGCAACGCGTCGCGATCGCGCGCGCGCTCGTGACGAAGCCGGCGTGCGTGCTCGCCGACGAGCCGACCGGCAACCTCGACGGCACGACCGCCGACACGGTGTTCAACCTGATGCTCGAGCTGTCGGAAACGCTGAACACGAGCTTCGTGATCGTTACGCACGATCCGGATCTCGCCGCGCGCTGCGACCGCATCATGCGCCTGCGCGACGGGCTGCTGCACGAAGAGCCGGCCGTACCGGTCTGAAATTCTCATCCGCGCCCCGCGCGCCGGCAGCCTTTGCATCGGGTGCCGCAGCGGGCGGGGCGGCCCGGCGAGGTCTGATATGTGGATCGACACGCATTGCCATCTCGATGCCGCCGAGTTCGATGCCGATCGGGACGCGGTCGCCCAAGCGGCACGCGACGCCGGCGTGGCGCGCGTCGTGATTCCGAGCGTCGGGCGCGACAACTTCGCGACAGTGCGCGAGCTCGCACACCGCACGCCGGGCGCCGTCTACGCGCTCGGCATCCATCCGATGTATACGCCGCATGCGCGCGACGGCGATCTCGACCTGCTGCGCATGGAAATCGAGGCGAGCGTCGACGATCCGCGCTTCGTCGCGATCGGCGAGATCGGCCTCGACTATTTCGTGCCGGGGCTCGACGAGGACCGGCAGCAGTTCTTCTACCAGGGCCAGTTGAAGCTCGCGCGCGAGTTCGACTTGCCGGTGCTGTGCCATGTCCGCAAGTCGCAGGACCGCGTGCTCGCGGGGCTGCGGCGCTTCGGCGTGCGGCGCGGGATCGCGCATGCGTTCAACGGCAGCTTCCAGCAGGCGCAAGCGTATCTAGCGCAGGGCCTCCATCTCGGCTTCGGCGGCAACGTGACGTTCACGCGCGCATTGCAGATCCGCCGGCTCGCGACGCAACTGCCCGTCGACGCGCTCGTCGTCGAAACGGATGCGCCCGACATCGCGCCCGAGTGGGCGTACAAATCACGCAACACGCCCGATCAGGTGCCCCGCATCGGCGATGTGCTCGCCGAGCTGCGCGGCGTCGATGCGGCCACGCTGGCCCTATGCACTTCGGCTAACGCGCGTGCCGCGCTGCCTCGTCTCGCGCTTTCGTCCGCATAATCGTTTCCGGACGGCTCGGCGGCAGCAAGCGCTGCGCCAGGTTTGCGGGGAGGCGGGATGCGTGTGTGGTGGGTGGCATTCGCGCTCGGCGTCGTCGTGCTGCAGCGGCAGGCGGCGTTGCCCGGCGCGGCGGGATGGTTCGGTGGCGCCGCGGCGCTGGCGGTGCTCGCGACGGCTTGCATCGCGTGCGTGCGATGTCGGCCGCGGACGCGGGCGAGCGTCGCACTCGGCTGGGCGTTGTGTGCGGCCGCGGCCGGTGTGGCGGGATTCGGGTATGCGGCCGCGCGGGCCGAATGGCGGCTGCGCGATCACCTGCCTGCCGCATCGGAGGGGCGCGAGATGACGGTCACGGGCGTGATCAGGGGGCTGCCGGTGGTCGACGACACGGGCGCCCGGTTCCTGTTCGCGGTCGAGTCGAACGACGCGGGCCTCGCCGATTTCCCGCCGCTGATCCGCCTTTCATGGCGCACTTACGGTGGCCGAGGCGGCCGAGGCGACCGAGGCGACCATACGGCAGCGGCGGCGATTCCCGACCTGCGCGCCGCGCAGCGCTGGCGCCTGACGGTGCGCCTGAAACGGCCTCACGGCGAAGCGAATCCCGGGGTGCGCGACAGCGAGGCGGCGTGGCTCGGCGCGGGGATTCGCGCGCTCGGCTACGTGAGCGCGCCGCAGCGGGCGGTGCTGCTCGATGCGCGCTCGCGCGGCGTGCAGGCGTCGATTGACCGCGTGCGCGATGCGCTGCGGGAGCGCATCGCCGCGACGCTCGGGACGCATGCGCAGCACCGCGGCATCGTGACCGCGCTTGCGATCGGCGACCAGTCCGGCATCGGCGCCGACGACTGGCGCGTGTTGCGCGACACCGGCACCAGCCATCTCGTCGCGATCTCGGGCCTGCACGTCGGCCTGGTCGGCGGGATCGCCGGCTGGCTCGCGTCGGCGGTCTGGCGTCGCATCCGCTGGCGGCGTCGGGCGGCCGTGCTCGTCGTGCCGGCGCCATGTGTCGCTGCGGTGGCGGCATTGGCAGGGGCGTTGGGCTACGCGGCGCTTGCCGGCTTCAACGTACCGGCGCAGCGCGCATGGTGGATGATCGCGGCGGGCGGCGTCGCGTATCTGGCGGGGCGCAGCGTGCCGGCTTCATCGGTGCTGTGCGTGGCGCTCGGCGGCGTGCTGCTGGCCGATCCGTGGGCCGTGCTGTCGGCCGGTTTCTGGCTGTCGTTCGGCGCGGTGGCCGTGATCCTGCTGGCCGTCGCGGGCTGGCGCGCGGTGCGCGAAGCACGCGCCGACCCGGCGGACGACGGGATCTGCGAGCGGCTGTGCACGTGGTTCTCGCGCACAGCCCGCCGCCTGGCGGACGCGTCGCGGGTGCAGTACGCGGTCACGATCGGGCTCGCGCCGCTGACGGCGGCATGGTTTGCGCAGATCTCCGTATCGGGGCCGCTCGCCAACGCGTTCGCGATTCCGTGGGTCAGCAGCGTCGTCACGCCCGTCGTGCTGGCCGGCATCGTGCTGCCCGCGCCGCTCGATGTTCACGCGTTCCGGCTCGCGCATGCGTTGCTCGAGCCGATGATGTCGGCGCTCGCGTGGCTCGCAGACTGGCCGCGCAGCGTGTTCTGGCTGCCGATGCCGGGTTGGCCGGTGCTGGTGCTCGCGTGCGTCGGTGTGGTCTGGGTGCTGCTGCCGCGCGGCTGGCCGTTGCGCTGGGCGGCGCCGCTCACCTGGCTGCCGCTCGTCGCGCCGGCGCCCGATCGGCCGCCGGAGGGCGGCTTCCGGCTGACCGTGCTCGACGTCGGGCAGGGTGCCGCGGTGCTGATCGAGACCGCGCGGCGGACGCTGCTGTTCGACGCCGGGCCGGGCGCGGAATCGACTCATGCCGGCGAACGGATCGTCGCACCGTTCCTGCGCGCCCGCGGCATCCGGACGCTCGACGCGCTCGCGCTCAGTCATGCGGACGCCGATCATGCGGGCGGGGCCGGCGCGGTCTATGCGGCCGTCGACGTGCGTCAGCTGCTGGCCGGAATACCGGCCGAGAGCCGGCTGTGGCGCGACGCGCAGGCAGCCGGTGTGGCGGATCGCGTGCCGTGTGCGGCCGGGCAGCGCTGGACCTGGGACGCGGTGACCTTCACGATGCTGTGGCCGCGCGGCGGTCCCGGCGCCGGCGCGACGAACGGGCAGTCGTGCGTGCTGCGCGTCGACGCGGGCGGCACGTCGGCGCTGCTGACGGGGGACATCGACGCGCGCGTCGAGCGCGCGCTCGTCGCTGCGGATCGCGACGCGCTCGCCGCGCAGATCCTGATCGTCCCGCATCACGGCAGCCGCACGTCGTCGATCGAGCCTTTCCTCGATTCGGTGGGGCCGCGCGTCGCGGCTTTTCCTGTAGGCTATCGCAATCGATTCGGGCATCCGCACCGGACCGTCCTCGCGCGCTACGCGGCGCGCGGCATTCCGCTGCCGCGCACCGATCACGATGGCGCCGTACGGTTCGACGTCGCGCCGGCGGACGGCGGATTCGCGCTCGAACGTCATCGCGATGCGCAGCACCGCTACTGGATGGACCGCTGACGGATCGCGCGGGAGATCGCTTTGCGTGGACCGGAGCAACTGACGAGGCGCCGGCCCCGGTCGACATCCGATCGCACAGGAGACACGTGCTTTTGAAGGACATCCTGCATTTTTCGCATGCGAACGGCTTTCCGGCATCGACGTACCGGACGATCTTCGCCGAGCTTGCCGACGACTACGAGCTGCGCTACATCGAACGGATCGGGCACGACCGCCGCTATCCCGTCACGCGCGACTGGCCGCATCTCGTCGAGCAACTGCTCGACGATATCGGCAGCCGCTACGAGCGGCCGGTGTGGCTCGTCGGCCATTCGCTCGGCGGCTACCTGTCGCTGATGGCCGCGCTGAAGAAGCCGCAGTGGGTGCGCGGCGTCGTGATGCTGGATTCGCCGATCATCGCCGGCTGGCGCAGCAGCGCATTGCGCGCGAGCCAGTGGGCGGGGCTCGACGAGCGGCTGTCGCCGGCCGCGGCGACGCGCAACCGCCGCACGCATTGGGCGAGCCGCGACGATGTGTGGCGCCACTTCCACGAAAAACCGGCGTTCGCGCGCTGGGACGAACGGATGCTGGCCGACTACATCGACTACGGGATACCGCCGGCGGCGTCCGATGGCGCGCGCTCGCTCGCGTTCGACCGGCAGGTCGAATACCTGATCTACCGGACGCTGCCGCACACGCTCGGCCCGCGGCTCGCGCACGGCGCGCCGGTGCCGCTCGGCTTCCTGGCCGGCACGCGTTCGCGCGAAGTGCGCCAGGTCGGCCTCGATGCAACGCGGCGGGCGACGCGCGGGCGCATCGAGTGGCTCGAGGGCAGCCACCTGTTCCCGATGGAGCGGCCGCTCGAGACGGCCCGCGCGGTGCAGCGGATGCTGAATGCGCTGCGCGCGGAGGAGAGCGTCGCGCCGCTCGCGAAGAGCGCCTGAAGCGCGGATCGCAACGGCACGCGGGTCATCGGCGGCAGCGCGTCGTTCCGCGCGGCCGCGTGCGCCGGTGTATGGTGAGATCGGCGCGAGATTGGTGCGAGATTGGCACGGCAGGGCACGATCCGACCGGACCGCCGGTCGCCGTCCGTCTGGCGCGGTGCGCGGGCGGCGGGTGGAAAGGGCACGATCATCGCGCCAATTGCTGAGAGAAGCGCGGGCTTTACGGTATAATCCGTTTTTCCCGCGAGCATCCAGCGATGACCAAATATGTTTTCGTCACCGGCGGCGTAGTTTCTTCCCTCGGCAAGGGTATTGCCGCCGCCTCCCTCGCCGCGATCCTCGAATCGCGCGGTCTGAAAGTCACCCTCCTCAAGCTTGATCCTTACATCAACGTCGACCCCGGCACGATGAGCCCGTTCCAGCACGGCGAAGTGTTCGTGACGGAAGACGGCGCGGAGACGGACCTCGACCTCGGCCACTATGAGCGCTTCATCAGCACGAAGATGCGCAAGGCCAACAACTTCACGACCGGCCAGATCTACGAATCGGTGATCCGCAAGGAACGCCGCGGCGACTATCTCGGCAAGACCGTGCAGGTGATTCCGCACATCACGAACGAGATCCAGGCGTTCATCGAGCGCGGCGCGGCATCCGCCACCTGCGGCGAGCCGGACGTCGCGATCGTCGAGATCGGCGGCACGGTCGGCGACATCGAGTCGCTGCCGTTCCTCGAGGCCGTGCGTCAGATGAGCCTGCGCCTCGGCCGCAACAGCGCGTGCTTCGTGCACCTGACGCTCGTGCCGTACGTCGCGACGGCCGGCGAGCTGAAGACGAAGCCGACCCAGCACAGCGTGCAGAAGCTGCGCGAGATCGGCATCCTGCCGCACGTGCTGCTGTGCCGCGCGGATCGCCGGATTCCGGACGACGAATCGAAGAAGATCTCGATGTTCTCGAACGTGCCCGAAGACGCCGTGATCTCGGTGTGGGACGCCGACAGCATCTACACGATCCCGCAGATGCTGCACGACCAGGGCCTCGACCGGATCATCTGCGAAGAGCTGAAGCTGTCGCCGAAGGATGCCGACCTCTCGATGTGGTCCGAGCTCGTCGAGAAGCTGGAGCACCCGAAGCACGAAGTGACGATCGGCATGGTCGGCAAGTACGTCGACCTGACCGAGTCGTACAAGTCGCTGATCGAAGCGCTGCGCCATGCGTCGATCCACACGTCGACGAAGGTCAACATCGAGTACATCGACTCGGAAGAGATCGAGGCGAACGGCGTCGACAGCCTGAAGCACCTGGATGCGGTGCTCGTTCCGGGCGGTTTCGGCCGTCGCGGCACGGAAGGCAAGATCGCGGCGATCCGCTATGCACGCGAAGCAAAGGTGCCGTACCTCGGCATCTGCCTCGGCATGCAGCTCGCGGTGATCGAGTTCGCGCGCGACGTCGTCGGCCTGAAGCAGGCGAACAGCACCGAATTCGACCAGGAGACGCCGGAACGCGTCGTTGCGCTGATCACAGAGTGGTACGACCGCGAAGGCAAGGTCGAGAAGCGCACCGAGGAGTCCGATCTCGGCGGCACGATGCGTCTCGGCTCGCAGCGCTGCCCGATCAAGCCCGGCACGCTCGCGGAAGAGATCTACGGCAAGGACGTGAACGAACGTCACCGCCACCGTTATGAAGTCAATAACCGCTTCGTGCCCCAGCTCGAAAGCGGCGGCCTTATCATCAGCGCGCGTACCCCGAGCGAGGACCTGCCGGAAATGATGGAGCTGCCGCGCTCGATGCACCCGTGGTTCGTCGGCGTGCAGTTCCACCCGGAATTCACGTCCACGCCGCGTGACGGTCATCCCCTGTTCAAGTCGTTCGTCGAAGCCGCGCTGGTCAGCCAGCAGGCGCGCGCCGGAGTGAAAGCATGAAGTTGTGCGATTTCGAGGTCGGTCTCGACAAGCCGTTCTTCCTGATTGCGGGCACCTGTGTCGTCGAATCCGAACAGATGACGATCGACACGGCCGGCCGCCTGAAGGAAATCTGCGAGAAGCTGAACGTCCCGTTCATCTACAAGTCGTCCTATGACAAGGCGAACCGCAGCTCGGGCAAGTCGTTCCGCGGCCTCGGAATGGACGAGGGGCTGCGCATCCTGTCGGAAGTGAAGCGCCAGCTCGGCCTGCCGGTGCTGACCGACGTGCACTCGATCGACGAGATCGAACCCGTCGCGTCGGTCGTCGACGTGCTGCAGACGCCCGCGTTCCTGTGCCGCCAGACCGACTTCATCCACGCGTGCGCGCGCTCGGGCAAGCCCGTCAACATCAAGAAGGGCCAGTTCCTCGCGCCGCACGACATGAAGAACGTGATCGACAAGGCGCGTGAAGCGGCCCGCGAAGCGGGGCTGTCGGAAGACCGTTTCATGGCGTGCGAGCGCGGCGTCTCGTTCGGCTACAACAACCTCGTGTCGGACATGCGTTCGCTCGCGATCATGCGCGAGACGGGCGCCCCCGTCGTGTTCGATGCGACCCACTCGGTGCAGCTGCCGGGCGGGCAGGGCACGAGCTCGGGCGGCCAGCGCGAATTCGTGCCGGTGCTCGCGCGCGCGGCGGTCGCCACGGGCGTCGCGGGCCTCTTCATGGAGACGCACCCGAAGCCGGCCGAAGCGAAATCGGACGGCCCGAACGCGGTGCCGCTGAACCGGATGGGCGCGTTGCTGGAGACGCTCGTCACGCTGGACCAGGCCGTGAAGCGCAGCCCGTTCCTGGAAAACGATTTCAACTAAGAACGTATGAACCTGCGGCGGCTTCGCGCGTCTGTAGCGAAAGCGGCTTTCGCGCGTGCGCCGTCGCAGTATGAAGAATCCATCGTCATTCTCAGAGGAAACCCATGAGTGCAATCGTAGATATCATCGGCCGCGAGATTCTGGATTCGCGCGGCAACCCCACCGTCGAATGCGACGTGCTGCTCGAATCGGGCACGATGGGCCGCGCGGCGGTGCCGTCGGGCGCGTCCACCGGCTCGCGTGAAGCGATCGAACTGCGCGACGGCGAAGCCGGTCGCTACAACGGCAAGGGCGTGCTGAAGGCGGTCGAGCACATCAACACCGAAATCTCCGAAGCCATCATGGGCCTCGACGCGTCGGAACAGGCGTTCCTCGACAAGACGCTGCTCGAGCTGGACGGCACCGACAACAAGTCGCGCCTCGGCGCGAACGCGATGCTGGCCGTGTCGATGGCCGTCGCGAAGGCCGCGGCTGAAGAAGCCGGCCTGCCGCTGTATCGCTACTTCGGCGGCTCGGGCGCGATGCAGCTGCCGGTGCCGATGATGAACATCGTCAACGGCGGCGCGCACGCGAACAACAGCCTCGACATCCAGGAATTCATGATCGTCCCGGTCAGCCAGCCGACGTTCCGTGAAGCCCTGCGTTGCGGCGCGGAAGTGTTCCACGCGCTGAAGAAGATCCTGTCGGACCGCGGCATGAGCACGGCAGTCGGCGACGAAGGCGGCTTCGCGCCGAACTTCGGCAGCAACGACGAGTGCCTGTCGACGATCCTGCAGGCAATCGAAAAGGCCGGCTATCGTGCGGGCGAAGACGTGCTGCTCGCGCTCGACTGCGCGGCGTCCGAGTTCTACCACGACGGCAAGTACCAGCTCGCGGGCGAAGGCCTGCAGCTGTCGTCGGCCGAGTTCACCGACTACCTCGCGACGCTCGCCGACAAGTTCCCGATCGTGTCGATCGAGGACGGCATGCACGAAGGCGACTGGGCCGGCTGGAAGCTGCTGACCGAGCGTCTCGGCAAGAAGGTGCAGCTGGTCGGCGACGACCTGTTCGTCACCAACACGCGCATCCTGAAGGAAGGCATCGAGAAGGGCATCGCGAACTCGATCCTCATCAAGATCAACCAGATCGGCACGCTGACCGAAACGTTCGCGGCGATCGAGATGGCGAAGCGCGCCGGCTACACGGCCGTGATCTCGCACCGTTCGGGCGAAACGGAAGATTCGACGATTGCGGATATCGCAGTCGGCCTGAACGCCGGCCAGATCAAGACGGGTTCGCTGTCGCGCAGCGACCGCATCTCGAAGTACAACCAGCTGCTGCGCATCGAGGAAGATCTCGGCGACATCGCAAGCTACCCGGGCAAGTCGGCGTTCTATAACCTGCGCTAACGCGCTACCATCCGGCTAGTCCCCAAACGACGCCGCTCTGCGTGATGCGTGGAGCGGCGCTTCTTATATCTGCGTTTCGTACATGCGCCTTGTCACTGTCGTCCTGATTGCCTTGCTGGCGCTTATTCAGTTTCCCCTCTGGTGGGGGCATGGCGGCTGGTTGCGGGTGCACGAATTGCGTCAGCAGCTTGACGGCCAACTGCAGAAAAACGCCGACGAGAAGCTGCGCAACGAGCGGATCGCCGGCGAAGTGCAGGATCTGCAGAGCGGTACCGCTGCGATCGAGGAGCGTGCACGCTACGAGATGGGGATGGTGAAGGACGGCGAAGTGTTCGTGCAGTTCGTGTCGCCGAACGCGCCCGCCACGCCGGCCAGCAATATGTCGCCGAACACGTCGACGCGTGGCGAAGTCTCGGCTTCGCCGGTGCGCGTCGTGCCGAACCCGCAGTCGATCGCGAAGCCGTCGCGGCATCACGGCGGCGAGAAAGGCAAGGCGGCTCACCACTGATTGCAGCAAGTGAACGCCCATTGAAGAAGCGCGGGAAATACCGCGCTTTTTTATTTCCTGACGATCGGCAATCGAACGGGCCTGGCCGTTACCACCACCAGCCCGGATAGCCGTACGTGACGCCGGTTCCCCAACGGGGCCCCCAGCCGCCGCCGTAGTAGCCGCCATACACCGTGACCGGCGGCGGCGCGTAATACGACCATGCGCGCGCGGCGGCTTCCGCGGCCATCGCATCGTTCTGCTCGCGCAGTACCTGCTTGTCGATTTCGTCGTAGCGCTTGCGCTCCGCGGACGTCAGCGCATGCGGCTGGCCGCCGGCCGCGCCCGGCTCGGGCAGGCGGCTCAGGATCGTGGAGGATGGCTGCACTGCGCAGCCGGCGAGGGCGAGCGTGCCGGCCGCGGCGCCCGTCATGACGATGGTGCGTAACAGGTGGTTCATGTCCTTCTCCAGCGGGGCGGCGGCGACCGAAGAGGCTGGCGCCGAAGGTGTGGCCTTCGGCGCGCTGATGGTGCGCCCGACGCCCGTGCATCATTATGCGTCCGCACGCGAGCGTGCGGCGCTCAGTGACGCTGTTCCGATGCGGGCGCCACGCCGCTCGCATGCTCGGGCGCCGTGAACAGTTGCGCAACGTCGACGGGATCGAACTCGTAGCGCTGGTTGCAGAACTCGCAATGGATTTCGACGTGGCCGCGTTCGACGATCACGCCGTCGACTTCCTCCTGGCCAAGCATCTTCAGCATCGCGCCGACCTTCTCGCGCGAGCACGTGCACTGGAAGCGCGTGCCGGCCGGTTCGAAGTGCTGGACGTTCTCCTGCCAGAACAGCCGGCGGAACACGACTTCCGGCTCCACCTCGAGCAGCTCCTGCGCGGACAGCGTGCCGCCGAGCGTACACACGCGTTCCCACGTGTCCGCATCGGTTTGCGCGGCGCGCGGCACGATGCCGCCGTCGCCGGGCAGCTTCTGCAGCAGCATGCCGACCGCGCGATCGCGATCGGCGGCGAGCCACAGGCGCGTGTCGAGCTGCTCCGAATGGTGCATGTAATGCTCGAGCACCTGCGACACCGATTCCAGCGGCCCGTGTTCGCCGTTCAGCGGCACGATGCCCTGGTACGGCTGCTGGCCCGGCTGCTTGTTGGCCGGATCGAGCGTGATCACGCAGCGGCCGTGACCGCTCGCGTTGACGAGCTCCGCGAAGCGCGTGTCGTCGCCGATCGTCTGCGCGACGTCGCCCGAGAATTTCGCGGTTGCGCGCATCGACAGGTCCGAGCCGCATTGCACGACCAGCATCTTCACGGGCCCGTCGCCGAAGATCTGCATGACGAGGGTGCCGTTGAATTTCAGGTTCGCCGACAGCAGCGCGCATGCGGCCATCATCTCGCCGAGCACCGTGCGGACAGGGGCCGGGTAATCGCGGCGGGTCAGTACTTCCTGCCAGGTGTTGCGCAACGAAACGATCTCGCCGCGCACGGGCGCCGCGTTGAACATGAATTTCTGTAACTGGTCGCTCACTCTTCTTCCTTGAAAATCGCGCGGATCAGCCGATCCGCACGAGTTGCTCCTTGAAATGCGCACGCCGCTCGACATAGGTCTGCGCGTTCGCGCGCAGCCGTGCGACGTCTTCTGCCGACAGCTCACGCACCACTTTCGCCGGTGCGCCGAGAATCAGCGAATTGTCCGGGAACGTCTTGCCTTCCGTCACCACCGCGCCGGCACCGACCAGACAGTTGCGGCCGATCACCGCGCCATTCAAGACCACCGCCTGAATGCCGATCAGCGATCCTTCGCCGATCGTGCAGCCGTGCAGCATCGCCTGGTGTCCGATCGTCACGTTTTCCGCGATCGTCAGCGGGCAGCCGGGGTCGGTGTGCAGCACTGCGCCTTCCTGCACGTTGCTGCCCGCGCCAACCGTGATCGGTTCGTTGTCGCCGCGGATCGTCGCGCCGAACCACACGCTCGAATTTTCCTCGAGCACGACTTTGCCGATGATGGCCGCCGTATCGGCGACGAATACGCTTTCGTGAATGGTCGGGGTGGTGTCGCCCAGCTTGTAGATCGTCACATTGTCTCCTTGGTCGACCGATCCCGGCGCTTCAGCGCGTGGCTCGGTCCCATGCGTTGAGGTCGACCGGACCTGGCGTTTCAGCGCCTGGTTCGATCCCGTGCATTGCGGTGTCGTTCGACGGGCGCCGGTAAAATGGCGCGTTTCGCCCGGCGTTCGCCGCCGATGCACAGACGCGTATTGTAAACCGATGCGGGCGCTGGCTCCTGCCGCGCATTCCGTGGTGTCCCCCGTAGTGTCCCCGTTTATGAGCATGGTGTTTTCTTCCTCTCCCGATGTGTCGATCTGCGTGCGCCGTGCGGCGCTCGATGCGCTGCGCGAGCCCGAGCCGGCGGCCAAGGCCGCGCAGGTGCGCGCGCTTCATGACGCGCAGCGGGCAGGGCAGGCCGCGATCGACGCGGCGCTCGTCCTCGCCGAGCCCGCCGGCCTGCCCGGGCGCCCCGCGCGTCCCGCGCTGGTCGAGCCGCGCGAGCTCGAGCGGCGCAGCATGCGTTCGCCCGAGGGCCGCGCCGTGCTGCTGCACGCGCTCGCGCATATCGAATTCAACGCGATCAACCTGGCCCTCGACGCGGTGTGGCGCTTCACGGGCCAACCGGACGCGTTCTATGCGGACTGGCTGACGGTCGCGGCCGAGGAGGCGTATCACTTTTCGCTGCTGGCCGGCCGGCTCGGCGAGTTCGGGCATGCATACGGCGATTTCCCCGCGCACAACGGCCTGTGGGAGATGTGCGAGCGCACCGCGGGCGACGTGCTCGCGCGCATGGCGCTCGTGCCGCGCACGCTCGAGGCGCGCGGGCTCGATGCGGCGCCGCCGATCCGCGCGCGGCTCGCGCAGGCCGGCGATCACGCATCGGCGGCGATTCTCGACGTGATCCTGCGCGACGAGATCGGCCACGTCGCGATCGGCAACCGCTGGTTCCGCCATCTGTGCGACGAGGCGGGCCGAGATCCGGTGCCGGCCTACCGGCAACTGGCCGAACAGTATCGCGCTCCGCGTTTGCGCGGGCCGTTCAATTTCGATGCGCGCCGCAGCGCCGGCTTCGAACCGGCCGAACTGGACGCGCTGGCTGCGCAGGACGCTGCCGGCGACGGCGCTGCGCGACCGGCCTAGGGCTCGTTATTAGCGTGAACAGGCCCTAGAGAAGTGCCTCGATACGCGAGCCGATTGCCGGGGCATGCCCGCGCGGTGGACGCGGCATCGCTATAATCGAACGATCATTCTTTTTTGGCGGCTGCAATGACTGCGTCGAGTTCTGTTTCCGATTTCGTCACGGTGCGTGGCGTCAAGCTGCATGTGCGGCGCTGGGGCCGGCGGGACGCGCCGATCCTGTTCATGCTCCATGGCTGGATGGATGTCGCGGCGTCGTTCCAGTTCGTCGTCGACGCGCTCGCGGGCGACTGGCAGGTGATCGCGCCGGACGCGCGCGGTTTCGGCCTGTCCGACTGGCCGGTCGCGCGTCAAGGCGGCGGCAATTACTGGTTCCACGAATACCTCGGCGACCTCGATGCGCTGATCGACCACTATGCGCCGACTGGCGAGGTCAACCTGGTCGGGCACAGCATGGGGGCGAATGTCGTGTGCCTGTATGCGGGTGCGCGGCCGGAGCGCGTGCGGCGGGTCGTCGACCTCGAGGGCTTTGGCCTCGCGCCCGCGCGGGCCGAGCAGGCTCCGCGCCGGCTGCGCGCCTGGCTCGACGACTTGCGCGAGCCGCCGGCGCTGAAGCCCTATGCGTCGCTCGACGACGTGGCCGCCCGCCTGATCAAGACCAACCCGCGGCTCGATCCGCGCCGCGCGGCGTTCCTGGCCGCGCACTGGTCGAAGCGTGGCGACGACGGGCGCTTCCATCTGCTGGCGGATCCCGCGCACAAGATGATGGGGCCGTTGCTGTACCGGCTCGACGAGGTGATGGCGACCTGGTCGCAGGTGCGTGCGAAGGTGCTGCACGTCGAGGCGGTCAATTCGCCGACGCTCGCGTACCTGGCTGGCGACATCCCGGTGCCGGAATTCAAGGCGCGATTCAGCGCGTTCGCCGACTGGCGCGAGAAACTCGTCGAGGATGCCGGTCACATGGTTCACCACGACCAGCCGGAGCAGATCGCCGCGCTGATCGAGGCGTTCTGCGCGTAGCGCGCGGCGGGTATGTATGGGTGAGAGTGGTCGCGAGTGGTCGCGAGCCGCCGTCCGCGGTGGCCGGCGCTCGGCGGCGGAATGCCGCATTGCAGTAGAATGAAGCTTCATTTCCGATGCCGACAATGAACGCCGATCTCCACTGCCATTCGAATGTTTCCGACGGGTTACTGTCGCCCGTTGACGTTGCGCGCCGTGCCCATGCGGGCGGCGTCACCCTCTGGGCGCTCACCGATCACGACGAGGTGGGCGGCCAGGCGGCGGCACGCAGCGAGGCGGAAGCGCTCGGCATGCGCTACCTGAACGGCGTCGAGATTTCCGTGACCTGGGCATCGCGCACCGTGCACATCGTCGGCCTGAACATCGATCCGGAGAACCCGGCGCTCGTCGACGGCCTGTACCGCACGCGCCATGGCCGTGCGGCCCGCGCGCAGGCGATCGGCGCCCAGCTCGACAAGCTCGGTATTCCGGGCGCTTACGACGGCGCATTGAAATACGTGTCGAACCCCGACCTGATCTCGCGCACGCACTTCGCGCGCTTTCTCGTCGAGAGCGGCCATGCCGAATCGACGGCCGACGTGTTCGACCGCATCCTCGGCGACGGCAAGCCCGGCTTCGTCCCGCACCGCTGGGCGAAGCTGTCCGACGCGGTGCACTGGATCCGCGGTGCGGGCGGCGAGGCCGTGATCGCGCATCCGGGCCGCTATCGCTATACGCCGGTCGAGTTCGACGCATTTTTCGGCGAATTCATCGATTTCGGCGGGCGGGCGATCGAGGTGGTGACCGGCAGCCACACGCCGGACCAGTACCGCGAATATGCGGACGTCGCGCGCCGTTTCGGCTTCGAAGTGTCGGCCGGTTCCGATTTCCACGCGCCCGGTGAGGGCCGCATCGAGCTCGGCAGCTTGCCGCCGCTGCCGTCCGACCTGAAACCCGTCTGGGAACGCTGGCTCTGACGCCCCGCGGGCGCGAGCCGTGTGCGCCGCCGGTACGGCGTGCCTCCGTACACCCCACGTACACCCCATCTTGACCCGTCCCCATGTCCCAGTTCTTCAGGATTCATCCGGATGATCCGCAGCCGCGCCTGATCAAGCAGGCGGTTGAGATCGTCAACAAGGGCGGCGTGATCGCGATGCCGACCGATTCGAGCTATGCGCTCGCGTGCCACCTCGACGACAAGGACGCGGTCGAGCGCGTGCGCCGCATCCGCGGCCTCGACGAAAAACAGCACCTGTCGCTGCTGGTGCGCGACCTGTCGGAACTCGCGAACTTCGCGATGGTGGACAACCGGCAGTACCGGCTGATCAAGTCGGTGACGCCCGGCCCGTACGTGTTCATCCTGCAGGCGACGAAGGAAGTGCCGCGGCGGCTGTCGCACCCGTCGCGCAAGACGATCGGGCTGCGGGTGCCGGATCATGCGATCACGCTCGCGCTGCTGGAAACGCTCGGCCAGCCGCTGCTCGGCACGACGCTGATCCTGCCGCCGGAGACGGATCCGCTGAACGATCCGGAAGATATCCGTGCGCGCCTCGAAAAGCGGGTCGACCTCGTGATCGACGGCGGCGCGTGTCCGGCCGAATCGTCGACGGTGATCGACCTGACGGGCGACGAACCGCAGCTCGTGCGCGCCGGGCGCGGGCCGCTGGAGCCGTTCGGGCTGACGGCGGGCTGAGCCCGCATCGTTCCGATTCCGCACGATTGCGCTTGTTACAATAACGCGATATGGACGCTTCCCTGATACAGACCATCGCCGTCTACGCGCTGCCCGTGATCTTCGCGATCACGCTGCACGAGGCCGCTCACGGCTATGCCGCACGCCTGCTCGGCGACAACACTGCGTACATGATGGGGCGCGTGTCGTTCAACCCGATGCGCCACATCGACCCGATCGGCACGATCGCGATTCCGCTCGCGCTGTATTTCCTGACCGGCGGCTCGTTCCTGTTCGGTTATGCGAAGCCGGTGCCGGTCGCGTTCCGCAATCTGCGCGATCCGCGCTGGGGCAGCCTGTGGGTGTCGCTGGCCGGACCCGCCTGCAACTTCGTGCAGGCGCTCGTGTGGGGCGTATTCCGCATCGCGCTGCACGGCGCGGGCGTCGACGAGCCGTTCTTCCTGGGCATGGCGACGGCCGGCATCAGCGTGAACCTCGTGCTCGGCGTGCTGAACCTGTTTCCGCTGCCACCGCTCGACGGCGGCCGCATCCTGGCGGCGCTGCTGCCGCCGAAGCAGTCGATCGCGCTGTCGCGCATCGAGCCGTACGGTTTCATCATCGTCCTCGTGCTGGTCACGACGGGCGTGCTGACGAACTTCTGGCTGCGTCCGCTCGTGAACGTCGGTGTCGACGTCCTGAACGCCATCCTGTCTCCTTTCGCCTCGCTTTTCTAACGACAATCATGTTCCCAGATCGTATTTTCTCCGGCATGCGACCCACCGGGTCGCTGCACCTCGGCCACTACCACGGCGTGCTGAAAAACTGGGTGAAGCTGCAGTCCGAGTACCCGTGCTTCTTCTGCGTCGTCGACTGGCACGCGCTGACGACGCACTACGAAACGCCCGAGGTGATCGAGAAGAACGTGTGGGACGTGCTGATCGACTGGCTCGCGTCCGGCATCGATCCGGCGCAGGCGACCCTGTTCATCCAGAGCAAGGTGCCCGAGCACGCGGAACTCGCGCTGTTGCTCGGCATGAGCACGCCGCTCGGCTGGCTCGAACGCGTGCCGACCTACAAGGAGCAGATGGAGAAGCTGAAGGACAAGGATCTGTCGACCTACGGCTTCCTCGGCTATCCGGTGCTGATGGCGGCGGACATCCTGCTGTACCGCGGCTCGCTCGTGCCGGTCGGCGAGGACCAGGTGCCGCACGTCGAGATGACGCGCGAGATCGCGCGCCGCTTCAATTACCTGTATGGCCGCGAGCCTGGGTTCGAGGAGAAGGCGCTCGAAGCCGCGAAGAAGCTCGGCGGCAAGCGCGCGAAGCTTTACCACGAACTGCGCAACGCGTATCAGCAGGAAGGCGACGACGAGGCGCTCGAGCAGGCGCGTGCGATGCTGCAGGAATCGCAGAGCCTGTCGATGAGCGACCGCGAGCGTCTGTTCGGCTATCTCGAAGGCGCGCGCAAGATCATCCTCGTCGAGCCGCAGGCGCTGCTGACTGAAGCGTCGCGCATGCCGGGTCTCGACGGCCAGAAGATGTCGAAGTCGTACGGCAACACGATCGGACTGCGCGAGGACGCGGAGACGATCACGAAGAAGGTCCGCACGATGCCGACCGACCCCGCGCGCGTGCGCCGCACCGATCCGGGCGATCCGGACAAGTGCCCGGTGTGGCAGCTTCACCAGGTCTACACGGACGAGTCGACGCACGAGTGGGTGCAGAAGGGCTGCCGCTCGGCGGGCATTGGCTGCCTCGATTGCAAGCAGCCGGTGGTCGAAGGCATCCTGCGCGAACAGCAGCCGATGCTCGAGCGTGCGCAGAAGTACATGGACGATCCGTCGCTGCTGCGCGCAATCGTCGCCGACGGTTGCGACAAGGCGCGCAAGTACGCGACGGAGACGATGCGCGACGTGCGCGACGCGATGGGCCTGTCGTACACCTGAGCCCCATGCGCGAATCGCTGATCGCCGCGGCCGGCACGCATGCCGGACTTGCCGAACCGTCCCGCTGGGTGGCGAGCTGGTCGGCGCTCGTCCCGGCGGGCGGGGCGGTGCTGGATGTCGCCGCGGGCGGCGGCCGGCATGCGCGCTGGTTTGCGTCGCGCGCTCATCCGGTCGTCGCGCTGGAGCGCGATCCGGCCGCGCTCGCCGCGCTGCGCGCGATTCCGGGCGTGGACGCGCGCGACGCCGATCTCGAAGGCGCGCCGTGGCCGCTGCCGGCCGGCGAGCAGTTTGCGGCCGTGATCGTCACGAACTATCTGCATCGGCCGCTTTGGCCCCATCTGCTCGATGCGCTGGCGCCGGGCGGCGTGCTCGTGTACGAAACTTTCGCGCAAGGAAACGAAACGGTCGGCAAGCCGTCCAATCCCGCGTTCCTGCTCGCACCGGGCGAGCTGCTGGAGGCCGTGCGCGGCCGGCTGCGGGTGGTCGCTTACGAAGACGGCTTCGTCGCCGCGCCGCGCGCAGCATTCGTCCAGCGTATCTGCGCGGTGCGCGAGGGCGCGACCCTATTGGCGGAGACGGGTATTCCGCGTTACGAACTGCCCGGCTAATCCGCTACAATCTCAACGTTTACCGATTCCTAATCAATCGCGTTTCATGGCTAACGGCACTCAAGACGGCATTCAAATCCGCGGCAGCATCCCCGCGATCGTCACCCCGATGCTCGAAGACGGCAGTCTCGACCTGCCGGCGTTTCGCAAGCTGATCGACTGGCACATCGAAGAAGGCACCGATGCGCTGGTCGTAGTCGGTACGAGCGGGGAGTCGGCGACCCTCAACGTCGAAGAACACATCCTGATGATTCGCACCGCCGTCGAGCACGCGGCGAAGCGCATCCCGATCATCGCGGGCGCGGGCGGCAATTCGACCGCTGAGGCGATCGAGCTGACGAAGCACGCGAAAGCGGTCGGCGCGGACGCGACGCTGCAGGTCGTGCCGTACTACAACAAGCCGACCCAGGAAGGCATGTATCGTCACTTCAAGACGATCGCCGAAGCGGTCGACTTGCCGGTGATCCTGTACAACGTGCCGGGCCGCACGGTCGCGGACATGGCGAACGAGACGATGCTGCGTCTCGCGCAGGTGCCGGGCATCGCGGGCGTGAAGGAAGCGACCGGCAACATCGACCGTGCCGCGCACCTGATCAAGGCCGCGCCGAAGCACTTCGCGATCTACAGCGGCGACGATCCGACCGCGATCGCGCTGATGCTGCTCGGTGGCCACGGCAATATCTCGGTGACGGCGAACGTCGCGCCGCGCGCGATGAGCGAGCTGTGCCGCGCGGCACTCGCGGGCGACGTGAAGACGGCCCGCGAGCTGCACATGAAGCTGCTGTCGCTGCACAAGAACCTGTTCATCGAGGCCAATCCGATCCCGGTGAAGTGGGCGCTGCAGGTGATGGGCAAGATGCAGGGCGGCATCCGCCTGCCGCTCACGCCGCTCGACGAGCGTTGCCACGACGCGGTGCGCTCGGCACTCATCGAAGGCGGCATCCTCGCCTGATGTCGCGACGGCCGCGCCCGGCGGCCGTCATTCCCTGATCAACCCGCACCGGCCGGCCCGTCCGGCGCCGCTCGTGACGAGCGTTTTAGCAAGACGAAGGATTTCATGAAACGTTTCGCCTTTTCCCCTCGCGCCATCCAGGTTTCGGTGGTGGCGCTGGCGCTGGGCGCGCTCGCCGGCTGCGATACGCTGAACGACTACCTGGCCCCTGACAAGGTCAATTACAAGAACACCGGCTCGGCGCCGCCGCTGGCGGTGCCGAGCGATCTGAAGCCCGTGCCGACGAGCCAGCAGTTCGTTGCGCCGCCGTCGAACGCGGGGCTCGGCACGCTGCCGCCGCGGGCCCAGACGGCCGCCGGCACGGCGACCGACGGCGTGCCGTCCGCGCAGGATCCGTTCGGCATGCACATCGAGCGCGACGGCGACCATCGCTGGCTCGTCGTCGACGGCCGCACGCCGGAGCAGCTCTGGCCGCTCTTGAGGGAGTTCTGGCAGGACAACGGCTTCTCGCTGAAGACCGACGCGCCGTCGACGGGCATCATGACGACCGACTGGGCGGAAAACCGCGCGAACATTCCGGATGACTGGTTCCGCCGCACGATCGGCAGGGTTATCGATTTCGCTTACTCGTCGGGCACGCGCGACCAGTTCCGCACGCTCGTGAACCGCACGGCGAACGGCGACACCGACATCTCGATCACGCACAGCGCGATGGAAGAGATGATGGTCGGCCCGCAGGGCGGCACGTCGTCGCGCTGGGAGGAGCGTCCGCGCAACCCGGTGCTGGAAGCGGTGTTCCTGGCCAAGCTGATGCAGAAGTTCGGCCTGACCGAAGCGCAGGCGAAGCAGCTGCTGACCGATGCGCGCCCGGCCACGGCGCCGGCGCAGGTCAGCGGCGCGAGCGGTGGTGCGGCGACGCTGCAGCTCGCCGAGTCGTTCGACCGCGCGTGGTTGCGCGTCGGCCTCGCGCTCGACCGCACCAACTTCACCGTCGACAACCGCGATCGCGAAAAGGGCCTGTACTACGTGCGTTTCGCGAACTCGATGGAAGAGCTCAAGCGCGACGGCCTGTTCGGCAAGCTGTTCTACGGCGGCCCGACGGCGGCGAAGCCGGGCAAGGAATACGTCGTCAACGTGCGTGCGCAGAGCAACGGCGGCACGCAGGTCGCGGTGGTCGACGCGAACGGACAGGTCGACAACTCGTCGGACGCCCAGCGGATCATTTCGCTGCTCCACGCGCAGCTGAACTGAGCGCGTGCGATTCGCCAGTCTCGGAAGCGGCAGCGAGGGCAATGCGCTGGTCGTCGAAGCCGCGAGCGGCACGACCACGACCCGCGTGCTGCTCGACTGCGGCTTTTCGGCCAAGGAGGTCGAGCGCCGGCTCGGCCGCCTGAATCTCGGCGTCGACGATCTCGATGCGATCCTGATCACCCATGAACACAGCGACCATGTCGGCAGCGCATTGACGCTCGCCCGGCGCGCGTCGCTGCCGTTGTACATGAGCTGGGGCACCGCGCGCGCGGTCGGCGCGGACGAAGCGGATGTCGATCTCCGCGTGCTGTGGGGCGACGAGACGGCCCCGATTCGCGATCTGGCCGTGTTGCCCTATACGGTGCCGCACGACGCCAGGGAACCGCTCCAGTTCGTCTTCATGGACGGCTGCCACCGCCTCGGCGTGCTGACCGACGTCGGGACGTCCACGCCGCACATCACGGCCGTCCTGAGTGGCTGCGACGCGCTGGTGCTGGAATCCAACCACGATACCGCGATGCTGGCGAAGAGCCGCTATCCGCAGTCGCTGAAGGCGCGGATCGGCGGCAGCCATGGCCACTTGAGCAACGGCGCGGCCGCGGACATCCTCGCGTCGCTCGAGCGCAGCCGCCTGCGGCACCTCGTGGCGGCCCACCTGAGCCAGCAGAACAACCGGCCGGAGCTGGCCCGCGGCGCGCTGGCGGCCGTGCTGGGCACGGACGGAAGCGACGTGATCGTGGCCACGCAGGACGAGGGCTTCGACTGGCTGGGCTTGTGAGGGCCGTGGGCGGCCGTTTGGCCCGTCCCTGACGCTGAACGGCGCGACGAAGCACAACGACAGGCAACGAAACGCACAGACGTAAAAAAACCGGCCCGCAGGCCGGTTTTTTTTCAGCTGATGCTGAGGCTTACTGGCTTGCGCCCGAAGCCGGAGCAGCCGTCGCTGCCGAAGCAGCCGACGCCACAGCAGCAGCTGCGTCGCTCGCAGCAGCAGCCGTCGACGATGCAGCAGCCGTCGCGTCGCTCGCAGCACCAGCAACTGCCGAAGCAGCCGACGAAGCGGCAGCAGCAGCGTCGCTAGCAGCCGGCGATGCAGCTTGGTCAGCGCTCTTGTTGCAAGCAGCCAGTGCAACAGCAGCCAACAGGGAAGCTACGAGGAGGGATTTCTTCATGATCACGTCCTTTTATGGTTAAAGGTAAGCAACAGCGCGAAACAATACCGGTAATGTGCTCCAACACCGACCTGGGCCGCTGGTGGAGACGCACTTCTAGAGCGTGAATCTTCCCTACGGCTTGGGCGGAAATTATATGCACTTTCCTATCGACCGTCGACAAATGCGGGGTCAATACGTTGTCTTTCCCATACAAATTTTGATTCGCATGGGCGTACGGGCAGGTGACATTAATCCAGGATTCCGACCCGTATCCAGCCGGCACAATACCATTCGTGCAGCAAAGCTGTCATTGAGGGATCCCGGGATAGTGTTACAAACCGTTTCGCCTCCATCTGGCGCTGATTAGCCAGTTCGGGCAGCCATTTGGCAACCTGATCTAGCGGCCCTTCCTCGCCGTTGATGAAGTACGAGCGCGGGTTATACAACAATGCGGCGCGTCTGTCGAGATGTACGCCATGGCGGGCCGCCTGCTCGGCGAACTTCGTTTCGGAAAGCGCGCGCGCCGGCGGGTCGAATACGACGTTCGGCTTCGGTTCGCTGAGGTAGCAGCCGAGGAATTCGGCGACGTCCCGCTCGCGCCATTTGATGCCGTTGACGATCGCGGCGACCCGTTCGACCAGCGCCGGCGGCAGCTGCGCGGGCGCATCGACGGCGGGCTGCTTCGGATCGCGATACAGGTCGTCGCTGCGGGCGCCGCTGCGCACGCCGCCGCGCTCGGCGAGGTAGTACAGGAACTGGGCGCTCAATTCCCCGGCTGACGGGGCTCTGAAGCCGATCGAGCAGGTCATGCATTCGCCTTCGGCAACGCCGTCGTGCGCGATGTGCGGCGGCAGGTAGAGCATGTCGCCAGGCTCGAGCACCCACTCGTCGCTCGGCTCGAAGTGCTCGAGGATCTTGAGCGGCACGCCTGGCTGCAGCGACAGGTCCTGCTGGGCGCCGATGCGCCAGCGGCGCTTGCCCTCGACCTGCAGCAGGAAGACATCATACGAATCGAAGTGCGGGCCAACGCCGCCGCCGTGGGTCGCGTACGAGATCATCAGGTCGTCGAGGCGCGCGTCGGGGACGAAGCGGAAACGCTCGAGCAGCGCGCGGGCCGCGTCGACGTGCAGGTCGAGCCCCTGTACGAGCAGGGTCCATGCGTTGCGCGTGACGGGCGGCAGCGCATCGGCGTCGAACGGGCCGTGTGCCAGTTGCCACTTGTTACGAAAATGCGTGATCAGCCGCGACTCGGCGTCGTAGTCGCCGGCGAGCTCGAACAGTGCGTCGCGCGAAACCGGGGATTGGATACCAGGGATCGCCTGACGGATCAGCAGCGGTTTCTTTTGCCAGTAGCGGCGCATGAATTGCGCCGGAGTGAGTCCGCCGAGCAGCGGCGTGGGAAGATCGGGGGGCGGCGCGCCGAGCGCGGCGGCGGTGTCGTTCCGCGGTTCGGCTTGAGACCGTTTGCGCATCGTATAATGAGACTTGTATTTGGGAGAATTGGATGAAAATCGCAAAAAACACCGTCGTGTCGGTCACTTACAAGCTGTCGGATGCGCAAGGCAACCTGATCGAGGAAAGCGACGAGCCGATGGTCTATCTGCACGGCGGCTATGATGGCACGTTCCCCAAGATCGAGGAACAGCTCGATGGCCACGAGCCCGGATACCAGGCGCAGATTCAGCTCGAGCCGCAGGACGCGTTCGGTGACTACGACCCGGAACTCGTGAAGATCGAGCCGCGCGATCGTTTCCCGGAACCGCTGGAAGTTGGCATGCAGTTCGAAGGCACGCCGGAGGACGGCGACGAAGAAGTCGACTCGCTGATCTACACGGTGACCGACATCGCCGAAGACAAGGTCGTGCTCGACGGCAACCATCCGCTCGCCGGCATGGCGCTGCGTTTTTCGCTGACCGTGAAGGACGTTCGCGAAGCGACCGAGGACGAAATCGAACACGAGCACGCACACGGCGCGGAAGGGCTCGAGATCGTCGACGAGGATGAGGACGACGAAGACGGCGAACCGTCAGGGCGCACGCTGCACTGAGCTCGCTGGCAAGCTCGGCGCCAGGCCGGATGGCGGCGCCGGCGCCGATGAGCCGTACGGCGCCACGCTGTCGCCCGGCAGCGGCGGCGCGACCGATGACGAATCGGGCAGCGCCGGCAACGCCGGGATTTCCGGCATCTGCGGCACCGGGATGTCGCCGGGTGGGGCGGCCGGCAGTGCCGGCGGCACCGGCAGGTTTTTCGGCACATCCTGCAAACTGATGTTGAAGAGCGTCTGCCGGGCCGGCGAGACGCTGACCTTCACCCATTGATTCGCAGGCTGGCGCGGTCCGAATGCGACTCGCGTCACGTTCCCCACGAGTTCCCCGTTATCCGCACGCAGCGGACGGTCGATGACGAAGCCGTTCGCGAGCGGTTCGCCGCTCGCATGGATCACGAGTATCGGGCCGCGGTAAGCCGTCGCAGCCTTCACGAGCGTGCGTTTCAGCTCGCGAAAGCCGTCGCGTACGCGCGGCCGGTTGAAGCGCAGCCACGCAAACCGTTCTGCACGCTCGTAGCGGTCGAAGTGCGGATCGCCTTCAAAGATCACCACCATCGCGCGCGCGTCGCGCCGCTTCGCGTATTCGGCCGCATGATCGATCCAGAAGCCGTTCGCGATGATCCGGTCCTCGAATTCGCCGTTGCGGCCGCCGGCCGTCAGGAAATGATTGTTCGGTGCCGGTGCGTTGAGCGCGACGAACACGATGTCGTCGCGTATCCAGCGCGCATTCTCGCGGTATGGCCGAAAGCGTGCGACTTCGCTTTCGCGCGTGATCTGCAGCGCGCCCGGATCGGGCTGCGCCGCATCGGCGAGCAGCGTCTGACGCAGGTAGTCGAGGCGCTCGACCGGATCGTAGCCGCCGCCCGTCGCGGTGTTGCATGCGACCCAGTCGTCGTGTCCGGGAACGAACACGAGCGGCACGCGCGCCGCGTCGAGAATCGCGCCGCGTTGCATGTACAGCGTGTCCTGGCACGCTTCCTTCGGCCCCTTCAGATCGCCCGCATACACGACGAACGCGAGGTTGCGTTCGCGCGCCATCGCTTCGAGCATCCGCTGCGCGGCGGTTTCGTCGGCTGGTGAGCCGATCACGCCGGAGACGACCGCGAACGAATAGGGCGCGCCGGCGCGCTTGGCGGGCGCCGCCCGTGCGTCCGGCTGCGACATTGCGAGCGCCGCCGCGATCGCGAGCGCGAGCGCGCAACGCAGCCGCGGCGCGGACGACGTGCGCTTACGCGTGCCCGTCGGCATCGTGCGACTGGACGAGCGTGCGCAGTTCGTACAGCAGGTCGAGCGCTTCACGCGGTTTCAGGTCGTCGGGATCGATCTCGCGCAGCCGCTCGAGCGCCGGGTGCGGCGCGCTCGGCGGCGTGGGCGCATCGGCGCATTCGAGATCGTCGGCGGCGGGCTGCGCGCTGAACAGGTCGAGCTGTGGCGTGTGCTGCGCGGCCGATTGCTGCTCGAGATACGCGAGATGCTTGCGTGCCGCGCGGATCACCGGCGCCGGCACACCCGCGAGCTGCGCGACCTGCAGCCCGTAGCTCTGGTTTGCGGGGCCTTCGTTGACCGCATGCAGGAACACGATGCCGTGACCGTGCTCGACCGCCGACAGGTGGACGTTGGCCGCATGCGGGAATTCGGCCGGCAACTGCGTCAGTTCGAAATAGTGCGTCGCGAACAGCGTATAGGCGCCGTTGTGCGCGAGCAGGTGCCGTGCAATCGCCCACGCGAGCGCGAGGCCGTCGAACGTCGACGTGCCGCGGCCGATCTCGTCCATCAGCACGAGGCTTTGCGGGGTCGCGTCGTTGAGGATCGCCGCTGCCTCGGTCATCTCGACCATGAACGTCGAGCGGCCGCCAGCGAGATCGTCTGCTGCGCCGATCCGCGTGAAGATCCGGTCGATCGGGCCGAAACAGGCCGACCGGGCCGGCACGTAGCTGCCGACGTAGGCCATCAGCGCGATCAGCGCCGTCTGGCGCATGAACGTCGACTTACCGCCCATGTTCGGACCGGTGATCAGCAGCAGCTTGCGATCCGTGCCGAGCTTGCAGTCGTTCGCGATGAACTGCTCGACCTGCGCCTCGACGACCGGATGCCGTCCTTGCTCGATGTCGATGCCGATCTCGTCGGAAAACGTCGGGGCAACCCAGTCGAGCGCCCGCGCGCGCTCGGCGAACGCTGCGAGCAGGTCGAGTTCCGCGAGTGCGGACGCGACGCGCTGGCACTCGGGAATGAACGGCAGCAGCGCTTGCAGCACCGCGTCGTACAACGCGCGCTCGCGTGCCAGGGCGCGCTCCTGCGCGGACAGCGCCTTGTCCTCGAAGGTCTTCAGTTCCGGCGTGATGTAGCGCTCGGCGTTCTTCAGTGTCTGGCGGCGCCGGTAGTCGTCGGGCACCTTGTCGGTCTGCCCGCGCGTGACTTCGATATAGAAGCCATGCACCTTGTTGTACTCGACGCGCAGGTTCGCAATGCCGGTGCGGGCGCGCTCGCGCGCCTCGAGGTCGATCAGGAACTGCCCGCAGTTTTCCGAGATGTCGCGCAGCTCGTCGAGTTCCGCGTCGTAGCCGCGTGCGATCACGCCGCCGTCGCGCACCATCGCCGCGGGTTCGGGCGCGATCGCGCCCGTCAGCAGGTCGAGGCATTCGCCGGGCGGGACGAGCGCGGCGTCGAGGCGGGCGAGCGCATCCGCGTTGCCGACGATCGGCGCGATGCGCTCGCGCAGCGCCGGCAGGGCGGCGAACGTGTCGCGCAGGCTCGACAGGTCGCGCGGACGCGCGGACAGCAGCGCGAGACGCCCGGTGATCCGTTCGACGTCGGCGATCTGCCGCAGCGCGCTGCGCAGCGCGTCGACGCTCGCGTTCGCGGGCGCGTCGAGCAGTGCGCCGATCGCCTGCTGGCGCGACTGCGCGGCGACCGACGCGCGCGGCGGATGATGCAGCCAGTGGCGCAGCAGGCGGCTGCCCATCGTCGTGCAGCAGGTGTCGAGCAGCGAGCACAGCGTCGGCGATTCGGTGCCGCGCAGCGTCTCGGTCAGTTCGAGGTTGCGGCGTGTGGACGGATCGAGACCAATGTATTCGGTTTCGTTCTCGACTTTCAGGCTGCGCACGTGCCGCAGCTGCTGGCCCTGCGTGGCCGCAGCGTACAGCAGGAGCGCGCCGGCCGCGCCGCAGGCGCTCGTCAGCGAATGCGCGCCGAAACCGTCGAGGCTCGCGACATCGAGCTGGTCGCACAGGCGCTGGGTGCCCGACGCGATGTCGAAATGCCAGGCCGGCACGCGCTTGAGCGCGCCCGCGCCGACCAGCGCGGCATCGGTCGCGCCGTCGGCGGTCAGGACTTCGGCCGGACGGATGCGCTCGAGCGCGGCGCCGAGCTGGTCGGGTTCGATCTCGGCGAGGCGCAGCGCGCCACTCGCGAGGTTGAGCCACGCGAGGCCGACGTTGACCGCGACGCCGCGCTTGTTGTGGCCCGTGCACATCGCGAGAAGGTAGACGTCGTTCTTGTCGGACAGCAGTGCGGCGTCGGTCAGCGTGCCTGGTGTGACGACACGCACGACCTTGCGTTCGACCGGACCCTTCGACGTGGCCGGGTCGCCGATCTGCTCGCAGATCGCGGCCGACTCGCCCATCTTGACGAGCTTCGCGAGGTATTGCTCGACCGCGTGATGCGGTACGCCCGCCATCCTGATCGGGTTGCCGCCCGACGCGCCGCGCTGGGTGAGGGTCAGGTCGAGCAGGCGAGCGGCCTTCTCGGCGTCCTCGAAGAACAGCTCGTAGAAGTCGCCCATCCGGTAGAAGACAAGCGTGTCAGGATGGTCGGCCTTGATGCGCAGGTACTGCTGCATCATCGGCGTGTGCTGAGCGATCCCGGCGGAGAGTGCGTCGTCGGTCTGGATGGCCATCGTGCGAAAGGTTGCGTGTCCGAAAATTGGAGGTGAGTTTACCGCGTCGGTGGCGGACGGGGAGTCGGCCGGTCGGCCAATGTGACCATCCGCCGCCGGAAAAGGCAACGGCCCGGGCCGCGCTCAGGCGGACTCGGGCCGTTCGTGCGCTGCGCGCGGCGGCGTTATTCCGCGGCCGGGTGCACGCGGCTGTAGCGGTTCAGGATCGGAATCATCTGCGCGTAGACCTTCGGGTTCGCCGCGACGATCTCATGACGGTGCAGGAAGTCGGCGTCACCCGTGTAGTTGCCGACGAGGCCGCCCGCCTCGGTGATCAGCAGGCTGCCCGCGGCCATGTCCCACACGTTGATGCCCTGCTCGAAGAAGCCGTCGAGACGGCCCGCCGCGACGTTCGCGAGGTCGAGCGCCGCAGCGCCCGGACGGCGCAGGCCCGTGCAGGCCTGGGTCATTTCGGTGAACAGGCGCGCATACGCGTCGAGGCCGTCCTTCTCGCGGAACGGGAAGCCGGTGCCGATCAGCGACTCCGACAGGCGGTCGCGGCGGCCGACGCGGATGCGGCGGTCGTTCAGGTATGCGCCGCGGCCGCGCGTGGCCGTGAACAGGTCGTTCTTGTTGGGATCGTAGACGACGGCCTGTGTGACGACGCCCTTGTGCGCGAGCGCGATCGACACGCAGTAGTACGGGAAGCCGTGGATGAAGTTGGTCGTGCCGTCGAGCGGATCGATGATCCACTGGAATTCGGATTCATTGTCGGATGCACCCGATTCTTCCGCGAGGATGGCGTGATCGGGGTAGGCGGTCTTCAGCGTCTCGATGATCGCGTCTTCTGCGGCCTTGTCCACTTCGGTGACGAAGTCGTTATGCTGCTTCTTGCGGATCTCGATCAGGTCGAGATCGAGGGACGCGCGGTTGATGATCTGTCCGGCGCGGCGCGCAGCCTTGACAGCAATGTTGAGCATGGGATGCATGAGCCTGGATCCTGTAGCCGGCGGCGAGAGCCGCCACGAAAGTGGAACGACCCGCCCGGAACGGCGCGCACGGGCGAGATGAGACGCGAATTGACAAAGAGCGGGAACGACGCGCGCCGCTGCGGGCGCGCATAAGGGCATGATTTTACCCGACTTTCGGTGGTTTTAGGTGGCCCTGATGCGGGGAAACCCCACTGGCCGTCCGGACAGGTGGGTTTGCTCCCGCGTTGGCGATACCATACGGCCATTCTGGAAATCGAGTCGTATGGTATTGGAAACCTTGCAGAACACCGCTGCGTCGTCCGCGCCTGGCGCGGCGCAGTCGTCCGGGCCGCTGCGCGGCGGCTTTACGTCCACCCGTTTCGTGCTCGTCGAGCCGAGCCACCCCGGCAACGTCGGCGCAGCCGCGCGCGCGCTGAAGACCATGGGCTTCTCGCGGCTCGTGCTGGTCGCGCCGCGCGTGCCGCACGTGCAGAGCGATCCCGACGCAATCGCGATGGCGAGCGGCGCGGACGACGTGCTCGCGTCCGCGCATGTCGTGCCGACCCTCGGCGACGCGCTGTCCGGCGTCCACTGGTCGATCGCGCTGACCGCGCGCTCGCGCGAATACGGCCCGCCGCGGCTCGCGCCGCGGGCGGCCGCCGAGCAGGCTTGCCGGCAGGTCGGCGCCGGCGACATCGCGCTCGTGTTCGGCAACGAGCGCACGGGCCTGGCGAACGAGCACGTCGAGCAGTGCAGCGCGCTCGCGCACATTCCGGCGAACCCGGCCTACAGCTCGCTGAATCTGGCTCAGGCGGTGCAGGTGCTCGCCTACGAGCTGCGCATCGCGTTCCTCGACCACGCAAGCGCGCCCGAGCCGCAGGCGGAAGCCGGCACGCTCGCGCAAAGCGACGAGATCGAGCGAATGTACATGCACCTCGAGAACGCGCTGATCGCGCTCGATTTTCTCGACCCGCGCAACCCGAAGAAACTGATGCCGCGGCTGCGGCGCCTGTTCGCGCGCACGGGGCTGGAGCGCGAGGAAGTCAACATCCTGCGCGGGATCGCGAAGCACATCCTGCTGAAGTCGCGCACGCCGCACGGCGACGCGTAATGCTCGTCGGCGCGAATACCCGCGCCGGCTCCGGGGTGAACGCGCAGCGCTGTGCGGGCGTGCGCGACTCGACCTACAATCGCCAAACGTCATATACAAAGCAGCCGGCGCGATAAAGGCCGGCCATTGCCGGCGGTGCGCGCCGGCCCTTTCCCCGGATCAGATCATGTTCACGAGACTGCGCGAAGACGTTGCGACGATTCGCGAGCGGGATCCCGCCGCTCGCAGTGCCTGGGAAGTGCTGACCTGTTATCCGGGGCTGCATGCGCTCGTGCTGCATCGTTTCGCGCACGCATGCTGGCGCGCGAAGCGCTACTGGCTCGCGCGTTTCGCGTCGCAGGCCGGACGCTTCCTGACGGGTATCGAGATCCACCCGGGTGCGACGATCGGCCGGCGCGTGTTCATCGACCACGGGATGGGCGTCGTGATCGGCGAGACGGCGATCGTCGGCGACGACTGCACGATCTACCAGGGCGTGACGCTCGGCGGTACGTCGCTGACGCGCGGCGCGAAGCGTCACCCGACGCTCGAGGCCGGCGTGATCGTCGGCGCGGGTGCGAAAGTGCTCGGCGGCTTCACGGTCGGTGCGGGCGCAAAGATCGGTTCGAACGCGGTGGTCGTGAAGCCGGTGCCGGCAGGCGGCACGGCGGTCGGCAACCCGGCGCGCATCGTGATGCCCGCGCAGCCGAAGCCGCAACCGGAACGCGCGGCGTTCTGCGCGTACGGCATCACGCCGAACGCGGACGACCCGATGTCGCTCGCGATCCATGGGCTGATCGACCACGCGGCGAAGGAGAGCCGGCGCGTCGACGAGATCGTCGCGGCGCTCGAGCGGCTCGGCACGCATCTGGAAACGCTGCAGGGCGCCGATGCGGCGCGCCTGGATTTGCGCCGCCTGTCGGCGGTACTGGAAGGCAAGGCGGTCGAGCGCCAGCCCTGAGCCGGCGAATGGCGGGCCGCCGCGGTTGCGGCGGTCAGTCGAGCGGCAGCGCGTGGATCCCTTCCGCGTCGATGCGCAGGTAGCCGCCGCGCGGCTTGCCGTGGTCGAGATCCCAGTCGGGCAGCACCCAGCGCACGCCGCCCGGTTCGAGGTGGCGCGCGGGGCGGTGCGTATGGCCGTGAATCATCACGCTCGCACGGCTGGCACGGAACAGCGCGGCGACACCTGCGCGCGTGACGTCGTAGCGCGGATGCGGCGTGCGAGCCCGGCCGGCCTCGCTCTTCGAGCGCATCCGTTCGGCGATCGCGCGGCGCCAGCGGAACGGCCACGCGAGAAACAGCCATTGCGCGGCACGGTTGCGGGCGAAGCGCCGGAAGAACTGGTAACCGTGATCGGCCGTGCATTGCGCATCGCCATGCGCGAGCACGATGCGCTGGCCGAACGCCATGATCAGCGCGGGGTCGGGCAGCAGCATCGCGCCGGCCGCCTTCATGAAGCGCTTGCCGAGCAGGAAGTCGCGATTGCCGTGCATCACGTACAGCGCAATCCCGCGTTCGGAGAACGTATGCAGCAGCGCCGTCATGCGCGCGGCGAACGGATCGTCGTCGAGCACGTCGTCGCCGATCCAGTATTCGAACAGGTCGCCGAGGATGAACACCGAGTCGGCGCTGTCGGCGGTGTATTTCACGAAATGCTCGAACGCGGCGACCGTCTTCGGAATCGCGTCGCTCAAGTGCAGATCGGAGATGAACAAGAACGGGCGTGCGGCCTGCGCATATTCGCGCTCGCCTGGCACGCCCGCGGAGACGCTTCGCGGCGGAGTCTCCTGCAGCATCGAAGTGCCTCCGTATCCGATCGTCAGACGACGATGGCCTTCTCGATCACGACGTCGTCGGTCGGGACGTCCTGGTGGAAGCCGGCGTTGCCCGTCTTCACGGCCTTGATCTTGTCGACCACGTCCTGGCCTTCGACGACCTTGCCGAACACCGCGTAGCCCCAGCCTTGCGGCGTCGGCGACGAGTGGTTCAGGAAGTCGTTGTCGTTCACGTTGATGAAGAACTGGGCGGTTGCCGAGTGCGGATCGTTGGTGCGTGCCATCGCGATCGTGTAGTTGTCGTTCTTCAGGCCGTTGTTCGCCTCGTTGTCGATCGGCGCGTCGGTCGGCTTCTGCTTCAGGCCCGGCTCGAAGCCGCCGCCCTGGATCATGAAGCCGTTGATCACGCGATGGAACACCGTGCCGTCGTAGTGGCCTTTCTTCACGTAGTTCAGGAAGTTCTCGACCGTCTTCGGCGCTTTCGCGGCGTCGAGTTCGAGCTTGATCACGCCGTGGTTCGTATGCAGTTCAACCATGATGAATTCCTTCGATGGGACGGTTTAAATGGCACGCGGCCGGTCGTGCGACGCGGCCGCGTGAGGCGCCGGAACGATCCGGCCGGATTACTTCGAGACGATGCTCGCCGATTCGATCACGACGGCCTGTTCCGGCACGTCGCGCATCGGGCCGCGCGACGTCGTCGGCACGGCTTCGATCTTCTTCACGACATCCATCCCCGACACGACCTTGCCGAACACCGCGTAGCCGTTGCCGTCCGGGTTCGGATAGTCGAGACCGGCGTTGTCGACGGTGTTGATGAAGAACTGCGCGGTCGCCGAATTCGGGTCGCCCGTGCGCGCCATCGCGATCGTCCCCGTTACGTTCTTCAGACCATTGCGGCTCTCGAGCGCGATCGGCGCGCGCGTCGGCTTCTCGTCGAAGTTGGTCTTGTAGCCGCCGCCCTGGATCATGAAGCCCTTGATCACGCGATGGAAGATCGTGCCGTTGTACTGGCCTGCCTTCACGTAGTCGAGGAAGTTGGCGACCGTCTTCGGCGCTTTCTCCGGATACAGCTCGACACGGATGTCGCCCTGCGAGGTCTTCATCTGCACGACGGGGTGTGCGGTGGCCGTTTGCGCGAACGCGGGCGCGCTCGCGAGAAGGGCGGCGCCGCCAAGCGCCAGCAACAGACGTTTCATTGCGATCCTCTGGTTGGATGGAAGAAGTGCCTCGCGCCGCTCAACGCGACGGCGCGACGTAGGGCGCCGCCATTGCGCCGGACGGGCCGCCGAACTGGAACGTCGGCGACAGCGGCAGCGTGGTGGTGGACACGTTCGCGGTCGCGCGGCCCGCGTAGTCGGGCGTCGACGGTGCGGCGCGCGTGCCCGCAGCGGGTTTCGGCGGCGAGATGATCTTCTGCAGGTCGGCGAGACGCTGCGCGGTCGCGCCGCTCGTGCGGCCGAGCGATTGCGCGCGCTTGTACGATTCGGCCGCGAGGCGCAGGTACAGGTCGCCGAGGTTCTCGTACGCGAGCGGGTAGCTCGGGTTCGCCTGCGTCGCGGTGACGAGCGCGGTGCGCGCTTCGTCGTAACGGCCGTGCTTCGCGTAGAGCGCGGCGAGATTGTTGTACGGCTCGGGCAGTTCGGGGTACGCCTGCGTGATCGCGACGAATTGCTGGATCGCGTCGTCGTCGCGGTTCAGGCGCACGAGCACGGTGCCGCGCTTGAACTGTGCCTGCACGTCGTGCGGGTTCGCGGCGATGCGTGCGTCGAGTTGTGCGAGCGCCTGCTTCCATTGCTTGCCGGCGATCGTCGCATCGATCTCGGGGGTGCCATCGGCGGCGGACGGCGCCTTCTGAGCATGGGCCGCGGCGGCCGGCAGGAGCGTCAGCGCGACGCCCATGACGGCGGTCGCAACGAGGGTCGCAGCGCTCGGCGCGCGGCCGCGAGGAGATTTCATAGGCGTAAATCGGAATGTTATACTCCGAGCCATTCTAACAAAACGTCTGCGCGTTCCGGCGAGCCGCAGGCAGTCTTTCTTTCTGCCTCTCGTGGCCGTCACCGCTGTGCTTGCAGCCTGACCGCCCCATGTGATATCGAGGACGCCGCGGTGCTGGTCCGGTCGTTTCGCATGCAGGGCGAGCTTCGCCAGGGCGGTTTCCTTCGGCTCACGGTTCATCTCTATGGATTCACTGCGCATCTACAACACGCTCGCGCGTGACAAGCAAGTTTTCGTGCCGCGCCAGCCCGGCGAAGTACGGATGTACGTATGCGGGATCACCGTCTACGACTATTGTCACGTGGGCCATGCGCGCATGATGGTCGTGTTCGACCTGGTGCAGCGCTGGCTGCGCGCGCTCGGCTACCGGGTCACGTATGTGCGCAACATCACCGACATCGACGACAAGATCATCCGCCGCGCGGTCGAGAACGGCGAGACGATCAAGTCGCTGACCGATCGCTTCATCGCGGCCATGCACGACGATATCGGCGCGCTCGGCGTCGAGCGGCCGGACATCGAGCCGCGTGCGACGCAATTCATTCCGCAGATGCTCGGGATGATCGAGACGCTCGAGGCGAACGGCTACGCGTACCAGGCGGCCGACGGCGATGTCAATTATTCGGTGCGCAAGTTCGCGAACTACGGGAAGCTGTCCGGCAAGTCGCTCGACGACCTGCGCGCCGGCGAGCGCGTCGCCGCGAACGACGCGAAGGAAGATCCGCTCGATTTCGTGCTGTGGAAACGCGCGAAGCCGGAAGATCCGGCGGACACGTCGTGGGATTCGAAGTACGGCCCGGGGCGTCCCGGCTGGCACATCGAGTGCTCGGCGATGGGCTGCACGCTGCTCGGCGATCATTTCGACATCCACGGTGGCGGGCAGGATCTGCAGTTCCCGCACCACGAGAACGAGATCGCGCAGAGCGAAGGCGCGACCGGCCAGACGTTCGTCAATTACTGGATGCACAACGGCTTCGTGCAGGTCGACAGCGAGAAGATGTCGAAATCGCTCGGCAACTTCTTCACGATCCGCGAAGTGCTCGAGAAGTACGATGCCGAGGTGATGCGCTTCTTCATCGTGCGCACGCATTACCGCTCGCCGCTCAACTACAGCGACGTGCATCTCGACGATGCGCGCGCGTCGCTGACGCGGCTCTACACCGCATTGAAGGATGTCGTGCCCGACTCGGCGGCGCTCGACTGGGACGAACCGCACGCGCAACGCTTCGCGGCCGCGATGAACGACGACTTCAACTCGTCGCTCGCGGTGTCGGTGCTGTTCGAGCTCGCGGGCGAAGTGAACCGCACGCGCGACGCGACGCTCGCACGCCAGCTGAAGCAGCTCGCGGGGCTCCTCGGATTGCTCGGCCGCGAGCCGCGCGCGTTCCTGCAGCAGGCGGCGGGTGCCGCGCAGGAAGGCGGCCTCACGGCCGACGAGATCGAAGCGAGGATCGCCGCGCGCGTCGCGGCGAAGCAAGCGAAAGACTATGCCGAAGCGGACCGGATCCGGGCGGAACTGCTCGACGCCGGTATCGCGCTTGAAGACAAACCGGGCGGATCGACCGAATGGCGTCGCGTATGAGCGCGGTGCGTTCCACTGACCGATTCGTCAGGTAGGAGGCAAGATGGCAACGGCCAGAAAAGCGCCGGTCAGGCGTGCGACTGCGGTCGCCACGCGTCCGGCAGCCAAGCGCGCGCCGACGGCGAAGGCGGACGCGAAGCGCGCCGTGCCGAACGGCGAGCTCGACGGTCATGCGCAGCCGGCGGCCAAGCCGGCGCGGGCGGTCGATGGGGCAGCGTCGGCGGTGTTCGACGGCGTCGACGTCGTCGTGCGTCCCGCGTACTGGGACAAGGCATGCGCCGACCTCGTCAAGCGCGACCGCATCCTGAAGAAGCTGATCCCGAAATTCGGTCCCGCGCATCTCGTGAAGCGCGGCGATCCGTTCGTCACGTTGGCGCGCTCGGTGGTCGGCCAGCAGATTTCCGTCGCGTCCGCGCAGGCGGTATGGGGCCGGATCGAGGCAGCGTGCCCGAAGCTCGCCCCGCAGCAGGTGATCAAGCTCGGTCCGGACAAGCTGATCGCATGCGGGTTGTCGAAGCGCAAGACGGAGTACATCCTCGATCTCGCGCAGCACTTCGTGTCGGGTGCGCTGCACGTCGACAAGTGGACGTCGATGGACGACGAGGACGTGATCGCGGAACTCACGCAGATTCGCGGCATCAGCCGCTGGACCGCGGAGATGTTCCTGATCTTCAACCTGTCGCGGCCGGACGTGCTGCCGCTCGACGATCCGGGCCTGATCCGCGCGATCAGCGTCAATTATTTCAGCGGGGAGCCGGTCACGCGCAGCGAAGCGCGGGAAGTGGCGGCCAACTGGGAACCGTGGCGCACCGTCGCGACCTGGTACATGTGGCGCAGCCTCGATTCGCTCGATGCCGGCGAATGATTCGGGCTATCGAGTTTTAAACATCAATAGTTGTGAGCCGGTTTTGAGCGTCGCCCGCGCGGGTAGAATACGCGCTGCCGCAAGACCCAAGGATTCGAACACATGAAGACCACGTTTCTGGATTTCGAACAGCCGATCGCCGAACTCGAGGCCAAGATCGAAGAGCTGCGATTCGTGCAGGACGACTCGGCTGTCGATATTTCGGAAGAAATCGAGCGTCTGTCGAAGAAGAGCCAGCAACTGACGAAGGACCTGTACGCAAACCTGTCGCCGTGGCAGGTGTCGCAGATCGCGCGGCATCCGCAGCGTCCTTACACGCTCGACTACGTCGCGGAACTGTTTACCGATTTCCACGAACTGCACGGCGACCGCGCGTTCGCGGACGACCTGTCGATCGTCGGCGGGCTCGCGCGCTTCGGCGGCCATCCGTGCATGGTGATTGGCCACCAGAAGGGCCGCGACACGAAGGAGCGCGCGGCGCGCAACTTCGGGATGCCGCGTCCGGAAGGCTATCGCAAGGCCGAGCGCCTGATGCGACTCGCCGAGAAGTTCGGGCTGCCGATCTTCACGTTCGTCGATACGCCGGGCGCGTATCCGGGCATCGGCGCGGAAGAGCGCGGCCAGTCGGAGGCGATCGGCCGCAACCTGTACGTGATGGCCGAGTTGAAGACGCCGATCATCACGACGGTGATCGGCGAGGGCGGTTCGGGCGGCGCGCTCGCGATCGCGGTCGCCGATACCGTGATGATGCTGCAGTTCTCGACCTATTCGGTGATCTCGCCGGAAGGTTGCGCATCGATCCTGTGGAAGAGCGCCGCGAAGGCGCCCGAGGCGGCCGAGGCGCTAGGCCTGACCGCGCACCGCCTGAAGGCGCTCGGCCTGATCGACAAGATCATCAACGAGCCGCTCGGCGGCGCGCACCGCGATCCGAAGGGCATGGCCGCGTTGCTGCGCCGTGCGCTCGCCGATTCGCTGCGCCAGTTCCAGGGCATGAGCATCGATGCGTTGCGCGAGCGCCGCTTCGAGCGCCTGATGGCCTACGGCAAGTTCAAGGAAACCACGCCGGGCGCATGATGCGCGGCGTGCGTTCATCGACGCGGGCCGCACGGCGCGCCGTCACATCGTGATTCCCCCGAGCGAATTCTCCGCCGACCGTGTCGTCCTCGACGCGGTCGGCGTTGCGCTTGCCGACGTGCCGGCCGGCGCGCGCATCGCGATCGCGTACAGCGGCGGCCTCGACTCGTCGGTGCTGCTCGATGCGGCCGTGCGCGTCGCCGGCGCGTCGCGCTGCATTGCATTGCACGTGCACCATGGGCTGAGCGCGAACGCCGACGCATGGGCCGCGCAAGCCGAGGCGACCGCGGCAAGGCTCGGCGTCGCATTCGATTCGATGTGCGTCGACGTGCCGCGTGACAGTGGCGCAGGCCTCGAGGCGAGCGCGCGCGAAAGCCGCTATGCGGCGCTCGACGCGATGTGCGAGCGGCACGGCGCGGCCGTGCTGTGGCTCGCGCAGCATGCCGACGACCAGGCTGAAACGGTGCTGTTGCAGTTGCTGCGCGGCGCCGGTATTGCCGGGATCGCGGCGATGGCGCCGCGTTATCGTCCGGCGGCGGCGCAGGTCGAACGCGTGCGCCCGCTGCTGCGGCTGCTGCGCGCGCAGCTCGAGCGCTACGCGGCGGAGCGTGGCCTTGCATGGATCGACGACGAATCGAACCTCGACACCCGATTCGCGCGCAATGCGCTGCGGCTCGACGTATTGCCCGCGCTGGCCGTGCATTTCCCCGGGTTTCGTGATGCGCTCGGCCGTGCCGCGCAACATGCGGCGGCAGCGCAGCGGCTGCTCGACGATCTCGCCGAGCTGGATTTCGCTGGCGCCGCCCGCGACGAAGGACGCGCGCTGTCGCGCGCCGCGCTCGTCGCGCTCGACGACGCACGCGGCGCGAACCTGCTGCGTTTCTGGATGCGCTCGCTCGGCCTGCCGGGCGCGTCGGCCGCGCGGCTCGCGAACATGATGCGGCAGCTTCGCGCCGCGCACGACGCGCATGCGCTGCGTGTCGATCACGCGGGTCAGTGCCTGCGGCTCTATCGCGATGTCGTTTCCTGGGAAGCCGGCGACAGTGCCGATCCGGCCGACGACGGCAGTGGGGCGCCGCGCCCCGACAGCACCTGTACATGGGACGGCCAGGAAGTCTGGCACCTGCCGGGGTGGCGCGGCTCGTTCGTGTTCGCGCCGGCCGCGGCGGGCGATGCGGACGCGGTGCCCGAGGCGGCGCTGCGCGCCGCGCCGCTGATCGCGCGCGCCCGCGCGGGCGGAGAACGGATGCGCACGGCGCCGGGCGGGCCCGGCCGCACGCTGAAGAACCTGTTCCAGGAGCGCGGCGTGCCGGCGTGGCAGCGCGACGTGCCGCTGCTGTTCGCGGGCGAGCGCCTGCTGTTCGTGCCGCGGCTCGGCGTCAATCGCGACGACGGTGCGCCCGGCATCGGCGCATGGCGCCGGATCGAATGGCGCCCGGACCTGCTGATCGCGTAATTCGGGCGGAATCATGCGCAACCCGAGCGCAACCCGAGCGCAACTCCGGCACAACGCGCGTGCAACGACGCCGCGCTCATTTTCACCATTTGGTAAACAGCGCCGGAACGCGTGCCGGCGCGGCATGCGGCTTGTCAACCGGGCGTTGATCGGGTACGCTCGGTCGTTTGCTCGGCTCGATTTTTGAGCTTTTTGTGCAGGTTTTCCGCGTGACGTACCCGGTTTGCGCGGGCTGATCCGCCTTCCGGGCAAATCCGTCACGTCTGCGTGCTGCGTCCCAGCCGCTCTCCTCGTCGTCCGTCCACAGCCACAAGCCGCGTGACTGAACGGCAACGCGGTCTGCCCAGCGCTCCCGTGCGGTCTCTCCTCCAGTTCAGAACGACAATGGCACTCATCGTACATAAATACGGCGGCACTTCGATGGGCTCGGTCGAGCGCATCAAGAACGTCGCGAAACGCGTCGCAAAATGGCATCAGGCCGGGCACCAGATGGTGGTCGTGCCGTCCGCGATGTCCGGCGAAACCAACCGTCTGCTCGGTCTCGCGAAAGAGATTTCGAGCCAGCCGAGCCCGCGTGAGCTCGACATGATCGCGTCGACCGGCGAGCAGGTCAGCGTCGGCCTGCTGTCGATCGCGCTGCAGGAAATCGGTGTCGAGGCCGTGAGCTACGCCGGCTGGCAAGTGCCGATCAAGACCGACAGCGCCTTCACGAAAGCGCGCATCCACTCGATCGACGACGAGCGCGTGAAGGCCGATCTGAACGGCGGCAAGGTCGTGATCATCACAGGCTTCCAGGGCGTCGATCCGGACGGCCACATCACGACGCTCGGCCGCGGCGGCTCGGACACGTCGGCGGTGGCGGTCGCGGCTGCGCTGGATGCCGAAGAGTGCCTGATCTATACGGACGTCGACGGCGTCTACACGACCGATCCGCGCGTGGTCGAAGAGGCGCGCCGCCTCGATCGCGTGACGTTCGAGGAGATGCTGGAGATGGCGAGCCTCGGCTCGAAGGTCCTGCAGATCCGCTCGGTCGAATTCGCCGGGAAATACCAGGTGAAGACGCGTGTGCTGTCGAGCCTGACCGATCCGCTGATTGCGCTCGACGAAGAAATGCGCTCGGGCACCCTGATTACTTTTGAAGAAGACGAGACCATGGAAAAGGCAGTCATTTCCGGCATCGCGTTCCAGCGCGACGAAGCACGCATTGCGGTGATGGGCGTGCCCGACAAGCCGGGCATCGCGTATCAGATCCTCGGCCCGGTCGCCGACGCGAACATCGACGTCGACATGATCATCCAGAACCAGAGCGTGCAAGGCAAGACGGACTTCACGTTCACGGTCGGCCGCGGTGACTACCAGCGCGCGATGGACATCCTGACCAACCAGGTCAAGGGCCACGTGAACGCCGAGCAGGTGCAGGGCGACCCGAAGGTGTCGAAGGTGTCGGTCGTCGGCGTCGGCATGCGTTCGCACGTCGGTGTCGCGAGCAAGATGTTCCGTACGCTGTCGGAAGAGGGCATCAACATCCAGATGATCTCGACGTCCGAAATCAAGATTTCGGTGCTGATCGACGAAAAGTACATGGAACTGGCCGTCCGCGCGCTGCACAAGGCATTCGAACTCGACCAGGCGTAATGAAATTTTCGTGATGCATCGAAGAAAATGCATCACGGAAATTGACGCGCGGTTTGAAACCCTATATTATTTCGTTCTCGTCGCACTGCCTCCCTGGTGCGAGCGAAAGTTTGGGAGACGTGGCCGAGAGGTCGAAGGCACTCCCCTGCTAAGGGAGCATCTGGGCCAAAACCTGGATCGAGGGTTCGAATCCCTCCGTCTCCGCCAGAAATGGCGGAACAAGCCCCGCAAGTTCCAGGACTTGCGGGGCTTTTCTTTTTCCGGTTCGTCCCGTTCGTCAATTGGGCCTGGGCGGGCGCGTGCCGGGCCTCGTCGGCGCGTTCGCCGTGTTGCGTGCGCCGTCGCTGTCGTCATCCCCCGACGCATCCTCCTCGCGCGCGACCAGGCTGCGTTGCGGATTCGCGATCCGGATCCCGCGTGCGCGGAACGTATCGGCGATCCGCCGGTTGAATTCGCGCTGCACGCCCCAGCGCGTCGTGTCCTTGCACTGCATCTGCCCGCTCAGCGCGATCGCCGCGCCGTCGACCTGGTCGACGCCCCAATAGCTGAAATCCGACAGGATGTCGTCGCGGTACTTCGGATCGTCGCGTAACGCAGCGCCGATTTCCTTCAGTGTCGCGATCGCGCGATCGATGTCCTCGCCGTACGCGACGCTGACCTTGACGGCCGCGTTGCCGAGCCCGCGATTCGTGTTGTTGACGGTCGTCACCGAGCTGAACGGGACCGTGTGCAGCGAGCCGTCGCCGGCACGCAGTCGCACCGTGCGGATCGACAGGTACTCGACCGTGCCCGATACGCCGGCGAGCGTGACCCAGTCGCCCACCTGCATCGCGTTCTCCATCAGCAGGAAGATGCCGGTGATGAAGTCCTGCACGAGCTTCTGCGAGCCGAAGCCGAGCGCAACGCCGAAGATGCTGGCGCCCGCGAGCAGCGGGCCGACGTTCACGCCGAGCTCGCTCAGGCCCGTCAGCACGACGACGAGCGCGATGAGCACGAACAGCAGCGAACGGATCATCGGCAGCAGCGTGCGCAGCCGCGCCGCGCGCATCAGGTTGCCGTCGCGGGTCCACTGCTGGAGGCGCCGTTCGATCGCGATGTTCGCGGCTTCCCACGCGACGAGCGCGATGACGGCGGCAATCGCGATCGTCGCGAGCGCCGACGCGAGACGGTGCCCGATCGTACCGGACTCGAACGCGCGGAACACCGGTACGCCCCAGATCCGCAGCAGCAGCACGATCGTCACGATGCCGATGAAGGCCGACACCAGTTGCCGCAGCAGCGGGTAGTAGCGGTACGCGTGGCGATGGACGAGCGTGTGGTCGTCTTCGCGCTCGAACACGCGCGCGAGCGCGCCGAACACGACGATCGACACGATACGCATGCCGACCATCGCGGCGATCGAGCGGCCGCCGAGCGTGATCAGCACGCGGTAGCCGTGGTGGACGTCGAGCGCCCACACGAACCACAGCGCCATCACGACGAAGACCGCCGCGGGCGCCCATGCGTCCGCGAGCGCATTGCCGGCGACCGCGAACGACGGCCGGCCCGCGCCGAGCGCACGGATCCGCGCGGCGACGGGGCGGCTGCATTGGAGGATCAGCACCGACACCATCACATGGCCGACGAGCGCGACGGTCTTCAGCAGCGCGACGTGGCCCGCTTCACTGAGGCCGAAGTTCGCGGCGATCTCGATGACGGCCGTGCAGCCACCGACGACGAGCACGATGCGGCCGATCGAGTGCTGCGCGAAGCCCGCCCACCGGTCGCCGATATGCAGCAGGCGCAATTGCGGCGCGTCCGGCTGGAAGAACAGCTGGCTCACGATCGCGATCAGGCGGCAGATCACGTAGATGTCGATCAGCGATTCGAGCGCGGTCTCGGCCGGCGTGCCGTTGGCGGCGAGGAGCGACGTGGTCAGGCTCGCGGCGCCGACGAACACGAGCAGCGGCACCGCACGCAGCAGCAGGCTGGCGATTGCGCGCGGCATCCGGTACAGCAGCGTGCGATGAAGCTGCGCGTGGCCGCGTCCCCGCAACGATGCCCGTGTCGCATCGGGGGAATCCGGCGGCTGCGCCGCGTTGGCCGCATCGGCTGCATCTGTTGCATCGGCCGTATCCGGATCGTCGTCGGACGCTTGCGGGCCAGATGCGTTGCGGCGCGACATGCCCGCGCGACGCGCGGCCAGCGCGGTCAGCGTGCGTCGCAGCAGCCGCCTCGCGAGCCATTCGACGACGAGCGCGGGCAGCAGCACGGCGACGATGATCGACAGTGCGTGCGCGAGATCGGCACGTTCGTCCGCGCGGACCAGCGTGTTGCGCCACCAGGTGCCGACCGAGCCGACGTCGTGCAGCGATTGCAGCGACTCACTCAGCGCGCTGCCGATTTCCGTTGCCCAGCGCGAGCCCTGACGAACGAGCATCGACGCAAGGCCGTTCGACGTGAGCGCAGGCGGCATCGCAGCCGTTGATGCGGCCGTAGATGCGGCGCTCGCCGGCACCGCCGAATTCGCGGCTAACGTGGGCGTGCTCAGCGCGCCCGCGGCGGCGATCGCGCGCAAGGTCGTTTCGACCTGCGCACGCTCGTGCGGATTCTCGAGCACGGCGAGCGCCTGTTGCGCCTGCTGCGGCGTCAGCGCAGGCACGGCGCCGGAAGCGGCCGACGCGCCAGCCGGTGAAGGGGGAGCCGCATCGGCGGTGATGACGAATAGGGCGAGCAGCGAGCCGAGCAGGAGGTGTCGCATGGGTGACATGCGGGCGCGCGCCAGGGCGGTGGCCCGTCGAGGACTGCGGTGGTGGTAGTTAACATGATCGCTGCCGGAGCCGAATAGTTCCGTGTGCGCGGATTTGCGCGCAAGCGATGTGGGTTGCTGTAGCGGGGCAACCGGATGGAAGGGGGCAGGCGCGGCGTTCACCAATCGACGCGATTTGCCTGCCAGCCAGTGACGTGGAAAGCATGACTGATATTTAATCGTAAGGAATTCTGTAAGCATTGCCAGCCATCATCAGCTGCGATGTGGCGACTGACAAGCGATGTCGTCGCATGAGCGACACCGGCCGGTCGAGTCAAAAATGCGGCGTTGCATCGATAATCGATCGAGATCGCACCTGTTCATGACGCAAAATTACACATAAAAATCATGTGCATGTTGCTGATTCGCGAAAAAACGCATTTGCTGCGCTGCAAAAAATAATCAACCGCCTTATGCTCGTTAACCCGGCAGCATTTGCGCGGCGTCAAGTTACCGCTTGATGCCGCTTTACATTTGCCCGACGCCGGCGATCCACGAAATCTACCTGTCGATTCCATTTCGTTCCTTTCGTCGCGCCTGCCCCCGATCCAGCGCACGACCCTCTCAAGGTTTGACTGACATGCATGATTTCCCCTATCTGAGCCTGGCGATCTGGGTTCCGATCCTGTTCGGCGTGTGCCTGTTGCGCGCCGGTTCCGACCGCCATCCACGCCGCACGCGGCTGATCGCGCTCGCCGGCGCGCTCGCAGGGTTCGCGGCCGTCGTGCCGCTCGTCACGGGCTTCGATACCCATTCGGCCGCGCTGCAATTCGTCGAGCACCGCAACTGGCTCGCCGCATTCGATTCGGGCTGGCGCCTCGGCATCGACGGCGCGTCGCTGTGGCTCGTCGTGCTGACCGCGTTCACCACGCTCGTGATCGTGATCGCGTCGTGGGAGTCGATCACGGTGCGCGTCGCGCAATACCTCGCGTCGTTCCTGATCCTGTCGGGACTGATGGTCGGCGTGTTCGCAGCGCAGGACGGCCTGCTGTTCTTCATCTTCTTCGAGGCGACGCTGATTCCGCTCTACCTACTGATCGGCACCTGGGGCCGCGAGCAACGCGTGTATGCGGCGGTGAAGTTCTTCTTCATCTCGCTCGCGGGCTCGCTGCTGCTGCTGATGGCGATGCTGTACCTGTACGCGCAATCGCATACGTTCGACATGACGGCCTGGCGCACGCTGCAGCTCGGCTTCGCGCCGCAACTGCTGGTGTTCCTCGGCTTCTTCGCGGCGTTCGCGGTCAAGGTGCCGATGTGGCCGGTGCATACGTGGCTGCGCGACGTGTACTCGGACGGCCCGACGGGCGCCGCGCTGATGCTCGGCATGCTGAAGCTCGGCGGCTACGGGTTCCTGCGCTTCGCGCTGCCGATCACGCCGGACGCGAGCCACTTCTTCGCGCCGGCGGTGATCGCGCTGTCGCTGTTCGCGATCGTCTACGCGAGCCTGCTCGCGCTCGCGCAGACCGATCTCGCGAAGCTGCTCGCGTATTCGACGGTCGCGCACATGGGGCTCGTCACGCTCGGCCTGTTCCTGTTCAACCGGATTGGTGTCGAAGGCGCGATCGTGCAACTCGTGTCGTACGGCTTCGTCGCCGGCGCGATGCTGCTCTGCGTGAGCGTGCTGGCCGACCGCACGAAAACCCGCGCGATTGCCGAATACGGCGGTGTCGCGAACGTGATGCCGCGTTTCGCGACGTTCGCGCTGCTGTTCTCGATGGCGAACATCGGGCTGCCGGGCACGTCGGGCTTCGTCGGCGAGTTCATGGTCATCATGGGCGCGATCCGCTTCAACTTCTGGATCGGCGCGCTCGCCGCGCTGACGCTGATCTTCAGCGCGTCGTACACGCTGTGGATGCTCAAGCGCGTGGTGTTCGGCAAGATCGCGAGCCCGCGCATCGCGCAGCTTGCCGACCTGAGCCGCCGCGAGATCGTGATGTTCGCGTCGCTCGCGCTCGTCGTGCTGATGGTCGGCATCGATCCGAAGCCGTTCACCGATGCGATCGATCCGACGGTCGCGCGCCTGATCGACGAAGCCGATCACTCGAAGGTGCCGGCAGCGGACGGCGTCGCGCCCGCGCAGCCGGCCTACATGGTGTCCGCGCACGACTGATCGTTGCCGCGCGCATTCGCTCCCTGTTCGCTGCCGCGCGCGGTGGGCTCGCGTGCGCGCATGCGACGCACCCCCGCGACAATCTGACTCAGCGTAAAAACTGAAATGATGATTTTCCTCTAGTGTTGATTTTCATACAATCCGCTCGCCGTATGATTCGGGCACTTTCGTGGATCGATTGTGCATCGGGCATACGCAACGGATTCAATGACGACCAGGCTGTGTAATGAATAGAAGAGCTTCAAGAGGCTTGTCGGCGCTGCTTTCAGTCGGCGCGGCATTGAGCCTTTCAGGGTGTAACTTAGATGTACTAAATCCGAAAGGGAGCATTGGCGCCGCGGAGAAGTCGCTGATCGCGACGTCGACGTGGGCGATGCTGATCGTCGTCGTGCCGGTGATCCTGCTCACGCTTTACTTCGCGTGGCGCTATCGCGCGTCGAACCGCAACGCGACCTATGCGCCCGAGTGGTCGCACTCGACCGCGATCGAAGTCGTGATCTGGACGGTGCCGACGCTGATCATCCTGTTCCTCGGCGTCCTCACGTGGAAGACCACGCACGAGCTTGACCCGTACAAGCCGCTCGAATCGTCGGTGAAGCCGATCGATGTCGAAGTCGTCGCGCTCGACTGGAAGTGGCTGTTCATCTATCCGGAGCTGGGCATCGCGTCGGTCAACCAGCTTGCGATTCCGGTCGGCACGCCGGTGAACTTCCGTATCACGTCGGATTCGGTGATGAACTCGTTCTTCATCCCGCAGCTCGGCGGCCAGGTCTACGCGATGGCCGGCATGCAGACGCGCCTGCACCTGATCGCCGATGAAGCGGGCGATTACGCGGGCACGTCCGCGAACTTCAGCGGCCGAGGCTTCTCCGACATGAAGTTCCGCACGCTCGCCGAGCCGCGCGAGCAGTTCGACGCGTGGGTGCAGAAGGTGAGGGCGTCGTCCGACCGGCTCGACATGACCGCGTACGGCACGGTCGCACAGCCGAGCGAGAAGGCGCCCGTGCGCTACTTCTCGTCGGTCGATCCGAAGCTCTTCCACAACATCATCGCGAAATACAACGATGGCCACGTCCTCGACCTGAAGGACGCCGCCTGCGGAACGAAGGGATAACGCATGTTCGGCAAACTGACACTTTCGGCGATCCCGTTCGATCAGCCCATCATCATGGGGGCGGGCGCCTTCATGGGGCTCGTCGTGCTGGGGATACTCGCCGCGCTGACGATCACCGGCCGGTGGAAATGGCTGTGGAGCGAATGGCTCACGTCGGTCGATCACAAGAAGATCGGCGTGATGTACATCATCGTCGCATTCATCATGCTGCTGCGCGGCTTCGCCGACGCGATCATGATGCGCCTGCAGCTCGCGCTGTCGTACAACGCGCCCGGCTTCCTGCCGCCGCATCACTATGACCAGATCTTCACCGCGCATGGCGTGATCATGATCTTCTTCATGGCGATGGTGTTCATGGTCGGCCTGATGAACCTGATCGTGCCGCTGCAGATCGGCGCGCGCGACGTCGCGTTCCCGTTCATCAACTCGCTGTCGTTCTGGATGACGGCGGTCAGCGCGATCCTGATCAACATCTCGCTCGTGATCGGCGAATTCGCGCAGACGGGCTGGCTCGCGTATCCGCCGCTCTCCGAGCTGCAGTACAGCCCGGGCGTCGGCGTCGACTACTACCTGTGGGCGCTGCAGATTTCCGGCGTCGGCACGCTGCTGACGGGCGTGAACTTCTTCGTGACGATCATCAAGATGCGCGCGCCGGGCATGACGCTGATGAAGATGCCGGTGTTCACGTGGACCGCGCTGTGCACGAACGTGCTGATCATGGCGTCGTTCCCGATCCTCACCGCGACGCTCGCGCTGCTCGGCCTCGACCGCTACTTCGGCATGCACTTCTTCACGAACGAAGCCGGCGGCAACGCGATGCTGTACCTGAACCTGATCTGGGCGTGGGGGCATCCGGAGGTGTACATCCTGATCCTGCCGGCGTTCGGGATCTTCTCGGAAGTCATTGCGACGTTCGCGAAGAAGCCGCTGTTCGGCTACAAGACGATGGTGTACGCGACCTGCGCGATCATGGTGCTGTCGTTCCTCGTGTGGCTGCATCACTTCTTCACGATGGGCTCGGGCGCGAACGTGAACGCGTTCTTCGGGATCATGACGATGATCATCGCGATCCCGACCGGCGTGAAGGTGTTCAACTGGCTGTTTACGATGTACCGCGGCCGGATCGAATTCACGACGCCGGTGCTGTGGACGATCGGCTTCATGGTCACGTTCACGCTCGGCGGGATGACCGGCGTGATGATGGCGATTCCCGGCGCGGACTTCGTGCTGCACAACAGCCTGTTCCTGATCGCGCACTTCCACAACGTGATCATCGGCGGCGTGCTGTTCGGCTATCTCGCGGGCTTCAATTACTGGTTCCCGAAGGCGTTCGGCTTCAAGCTGAACGAGACGCTCGGCAAGGCCGCGTTCTGGTTCTGGCAGGTCGGCTTCTACGTCGCGTTCGTGCCGCTCTACGTGCTCGGCTTCATGGGCATGACGCGCCGCCTGAACCATTACGACAACCCGGCGTGGCATCCGTGGCTGCTCGTCGCCGCGTTCGGCGCGGTGCTGATTGCGATCGGCATCGGCTGCCAGCTGCTGCAGCTCGTGGTCAGCATCCGCAACCGCAACCTGCCGCAGTATCGCGACTCGACGGGCGATCCGTGGGGCGGCCGTACGCTCGAATGGGCGACGACGTCGCCGCCGCCGGCGTACAACTTCGCGGCGATTCCGCAAGTGCGTTCGCTCGATGCGTATGCCGACATGAAGGCGCGCGGCGACGGCCGGCCGAATCCGGCGACGTTGCGCGACATCCACATGCCGTCGAATACGTGCGCAGGCCTCGTGATCGGGATCTTCAGCCTCGCGCTCGGCTTCGCGCTCGTGTGGCACATCTGGTGGCTCGCGATCGCCGGGCTGGTCGGCATCGTTGCGACGCTCGCGATCTACAGCTCGCGTGACAACGATGGTTATTACATCCCCGCGTCAACCGTGCGGCGGATCGAAGAGAAGCAAGGCAAGACGCGCGTGGCCGCGCGTGTCGACGACGTGGAACTGGAGGCCAACTGATGTTGCAGAAAACCCTGGACGTGAACCTGCACGTGCACGATCACGCGGACGATCATCCGCCGTCGCATTCGGTGTTCGGTTTCTGGCTGTACCTGATGACCGACTGCGTGATCTTCGCGGCGCTGTTCGCGACGTTCGCGGTGCTCGGCCACCAGTTCGCGGGCGGGCCGACCGGAAAAGACCTGTTCGACATCCCGGGCGTCGCGGTCGAGACCGCGGCGCTGCTGCTGTCCAGCATCACGTACGGCTTCGCGATGCTCGGCGCGTACCGCGGCAAGCGCGGCGCAACGCTCGGCTGGCTCGCGGTGACGTTCGTGCTCGGCGCGGCGTTCCTCGCGATGGAACTGCGCGAGTTCTCGCACCTGATCGCGGAAGGCGCGGGCCCGCAGCGCAGCGCGTTCCTGTCGTCGTTCTTCACGCTGGTCGGCACGCACGGGCTGCACGTGACGGCCGGCCTCGTGTGGATGATCGTGCTGGTCGCGCAGATCGTCGCGCGGCCCGAGCTGACCGATCGCGACATCCGGCGCCTGACGTGCCTGAGCCTGTTCTGGCACTTCCTCGACATCGTGTGGATCTGCGTGTTTTCCTTTGTCTATCTTGCGAGCGTGATCTAAATGGCCCAGTCGCATTCGTCTCAACTTGAAGAAGGGCACGGCAGCGTCTGCGGCTATGTCGCGGGGTTCATCCTGTCGGTCGTGCTCACGGCCGCGTCGTTCGGGCTCGTGCTGGGTGGCGTGCTGTCGCCGCACGCGTCGCTGGTCGCGCTCGCGGCGCTCGCGTTCGTGCAGATCGTCGTGCATCTCGTGTATTTCCTGCACATGAACGGCTCGTCGGGGCAGCGCTGGAACGTGATGGCGTTCAGCTACACCGTGCTGACTGCGGCGATCCTGATCATCGGCACGCTGTGGGTGATGCACAACGTCAGCATGAACATGATGTCGCGCTGAAGCGGCATCGCGGGACACCACCCGGCATCGCTGCAAACGAAACAAGCGGCGCGCAAGTGCCGCTTCAGACTGCTGACGAACCCCTCGTTTTTCGGAACGAGGGGTTTTGTCTTGTTTCACGGGGCGACCCGTGCGCGGCCGCGCATGATGCGGCCCCGACGGGCGCCGAATGTTACAAGACGTTAGCGGCGCGGCTGCGTTGCGATCCTGCGCATCAGTTCTTACAAAGTGGAAATATGCTTGAGTGCCGCATGCCGTTATAGTCGATTCATCCACGAAACAACCAGAAGAGGAATCCATGAAGACCTTGCGTGTTGCCTCGCTCATGACCGGAGTCACAGCCTTGCTCGTGTCGGGCGCAGCAATGGCGGGTGTCAATGTCGGGATCAACGTCGGCGTGCCGGCACCGGTCTACGTCGCGCCTGCGCCGGTGTATGCACCGCCGCCTCCGCCGCCGGTCGTCTACCAGCCGGCACCCGTGTATGTGGCGCCCGCGCCGGCGATCGTGATCGGCTGGCACGGCGACCGCTACTGGGATGGCCGCCGCTACTGGGGCCGCGACGACTGGTATCGCCATCATGGCGGCTGGGATCGCGACCGCTGGGATCATGATCACGATCGCGGCCGGCATAACGGCTGGCATTGAGCGCAACTGGCATCGATCGCGCGGGCACCGCGCGTCGATGGCGTCGATGAAACCGCCCTGACGGGCGGTTTTTTTCTTGCGTTCGCCGGCGTCGCGCGGCTGTCGGGCCCGCGCGATCGACTGTAATGCCTTTTGAATGGGTAGAATCCTCGGACATTGCCCCCCTCAATCGACCGACAGGGCCTCTATGACGAAGGGTTCGCCCCGGGCAGCCGCCACGCGTGCCCGTTCCGGCGCGGCACGGGCCATGCGCGCCGCCGGCCGCGTGGCAGCCGTGCTGCTGACGCAGGCCGTGCTTGCCGCGACGGCCGCGCATGCAGTCCATGCGATCGCCCAGTACGGCGAGCCGAAGTATCCGCCGGGCTTCAAGCATTTCGACTACGTGAATCCGGACGCGCCGAAGGGCGGCACGCTCGTGCTCGCAAACCCGAGCCGGCTCACGTCGTTCGACAAGTTCAACCCGTATACGATGCGCGGCAACATCGCGCCCGGCATCGAGCTGCTGTTCGAGAGCCTGACGACCGGCAACTCGGACGAGCCGGCCTCCGCGTACGGGCTGCTGGCCGACGACATTGCGATCGCACCGGACAGGCTGTCGGTCACGTTCCACCTGAACCCGCGCGCGCGCTTCTCGAATGGCGACCCGGTGACGGCGGCGGATGTCAAGTATTCGTTCGACACGCTGAAAAGCAAGCAGGCGGCGCCGCAGTTCGGCGCGTACTTCGCGGACATCACGCGCGCGGTGATCGTCGACCCCGCGACGGTGCGCTTCGAGTTTCGCCAGCACAACCGCGAACTGCCGCTGATCGCGGGCGGCGTGCCGGTGTTCTCGCATAAATGGGGGCTGCGCGCGGACGGCACCCGGATCCCGTTCGACCAGCTCGCGTTCGAGCAGCCGATCGGCAGCGGGCCGTATCTGATCGAGCACTACGACAACGGCCGCACGATCACGTACCGGCGCAATCCCGCGTACTGGGGCGCCGACCTGCCGGTGCGGGTCGGCACCAACAACTTCGAGCACATCGTCTACAAGCTGTACGGCGACGGCGTCGCGCGTCTGGAGGCATTCAAGGCCGGCGAGTACGACGTGCTCGTCGAGTACATCGCTCGCAACTGGGTGCGGCGCGACGTCGGCAAACGCTTCGACAGCGGCGAGCTGGTCAAGCGCGAGTTCCGTCAGCACAACGGCGCGGGCATGCAGGGCTTCATGCTGAACCTGCGCCGGCCATGGTTCCGCGACGTGCGGGTGCGCAAGGCGCTCGATCTCGCGTTCGACTTCGAATGGCTGAACCGGCAGCTGTTCTACAGCGGCTACACGCGCCTCGACAGCTATTTTGCCGACACCGACCTGCAGGCGACCGGCACGCCGGGCCCGGGCGAGCTCGAGCTGCTCGAGCCGCTGCGCGCGCAGCTCGACCCGGCGGTGTTCGGCCCGATGGTGGTACAGCCGAATACGAATCCGCCCAACTCGCTGCGCGCGAACCTGCTGAAGGCGCGCGCGCTGCTCGCCGAAGCCGGCTGGACCTATCGCGACGGCGCGCTGCGCAACGCGCAGGGCGAGCCGTTCACGTTCGAGATCCTCGACGACGCGGGCTCCGCCTTCGAGCCGGTCGTGATCGCGTACCAGCGCAATCTCGCGAAGCTCGGCATCGATGCACGGTTCCGCACGGCCGATTACGCGTTGCTGCAGAAGCGTCTCGATGCGTTCGACTACGACATGACGACGATCCGCTATCCGGGCGTGCAGGTGCCGGGCGCCGAGCAGTTCGCGCGCTATGGCAGCAAGTTCGCGGACGAGCAGGGTTCCGACAATGTGATCGGGCTCAAGTCGCCGGCCGTCGATGCGCTGCTGCATGCGCTTGGCGCCGCACAGACCCGCGAACAGCTGCTCGATGCGACCCATGCGCTCGACCGCGTGCTGATGCACGGCTACTACGCGATTCCGCAGTGGTACAGCACGACGCACCGGATCGCGTACAAGCGCACGCTCGCGTATCCGCAGACGCTGCCGCTGTACTATTCGGCGGAGGGCTGGGTCGTGTCGACCTGGTGGGTCAAGCCGGGCAGTTGAGCCCGGCGCGCGCCTGCCGGCCGGGCCGGCCTACGTCCAACCATTGCCTATCGATCGCGAGTCGACGCCTATGTGGAGCTACATCCTCAAACGCCTGCTGCTGATGATCCCGACGCTCGTCGGCGTGCTGACGCTCACGTTCGTCGTGATCCAGTTCGTGCCGGGCGGCCCCGTCGAACAGGCCGTGCAGGAACTGCGCAAGGGCGCGGTGGAGCAGGGCGCGGTGCCGTTCGGGATGCGCGCACACACGGGCGTCGATCCGCAGCAGATCGCGCAGCTGAAGGCGCTGTACGGTTTCGACAAGCCGCCGCTCGAGCGCTACGTGCTGATGCTGAAGCGCTTCGCGCGCTTCGACCTCGGCGACAGCTATTTCCGCCACCAGAGCGTATGGTCGCTGATCGTGCAGAAGCTGCCCGTGTCGATCAGCATCGGGCTCTGGACGTTCTTCCTCACCTACCTGATCTCGGTGCCGCTCGGCATCGCGAAGGCGGTGCGCAACGGCTCGCCATTCGACGTCGCGACGAGCCTCGTCGTGCTCGTCGGCTATGCGATTCCGGGCTTCGTGCTCGGCGTGCTGCTGCTCGTGCTGTTCGGTGGCGGGTCGTTCTGGCAGCTGTTTCCGCTGCGCGGGCTCACGTCGGACAACTTCGCGAACCTGTCGCTCATCGGCAAGATCCTCGACTATCTGTGGCACATCGCGCTGCCGATCACCGCGTCGGTCGTCGGCAGCTTCGCGGTCATCACGATGCTGACGAAGAACGCATTCCTCGACGAGATCCGTCGGCAGTACGTGCTGACCGCGCGCGCGAAGGGGCTTGCCGAGCGCACCGTGCTGTGGAAGCACGTGTTCCGCAACGCGATGCTGCCGCTCATCGTCGGCTTCCCGGCCGCGTTCATCGGCGCGTTCTTCACCGGCAGCCTGCTGATCGAGACGCTGTTCTCGCTCGACGGCCTCGGGCTGCTGTCGTACGAATCGGTCGTGCGGCGGGATTACCCGGTCGTGCTTGGCACGCTGTATCTGTTTACGCTGATCGGGCTCGCGACCAAGCTGATTTCCGATCTTTGCTACGTGTGGGTCGACCCGCGCATTCAATTCGAGACCCTGGAGCGCTGATATGGAACGACCCCCACGCTCGCGTTGCTCGCTGCCCCCCGAGGGGGCGGTCAGCCGCCCACGGCTGGCTTTGCAAAGCCAGCCGGCTGAGCAGGCGCAGAGCGTTGCTCCGCGAATTCCCTGCTACGCCCTTGGGGCGGCCCGGCGGAGGCTGACATGAAACGGCCCCCACGCTCGCGTTCCCGACGGGGCTTCGACGCACCATGGACGGCTCGCGGAGGGCGCGCATGAGCCAGGCCACCGTGTCGTCCCGCATCGACGCCGCGCGCGCGCGCGTGTCGCCGTCGCCCGCGCGCCGCGTATGGCGGCGCTTCACGCAGCAGCGCCTCGGCTACTGGAGCCTCGTGATCTTCGTCGTCGCGTTCGCGGCGAGCCTCGCCGCGCCGCTGTGGTCGAACGACAAGCCGCTCGTCGTGCGCTACGACGGCCACTATTACTTCCCGCTGTTCCATGCGTATCCGGAGACGACCTTCGGCGGCGACTTCCCGACGCCCGCCGACTACCTCGATCCGTATATCCGCAAGCGCCTCCAGGCGCCCGGCAACTTCGTCGTCCATCCGCCGAACCGCTACCACTACGACACGCTGAATTACTTCTCGACGGTGCCGAACCCCGCACCGCCGTCGCGCGAGAACTGGCTCGGCACCGACGCGCAGGGGCGCGACCTGCTCGCGCGGCTCGTCTACGGGTTCCGCGTGTCGGTCGAGTTCGGGCTGATCCTGACCTTGATCGGCACGATCCTCGGCATTGCCGCGGGCGCGGTGCAGGGCTTCTTCGGCGGCCGCATCGACATCGTCGGGCAGCGCCTGATCGAGATCTGGAGTTCGCTGCCCGAGCTGTATCTGCTGATCATCTTCGCGTCGATCTTCGAGCCGAGCTTCCTGCTGCTGATCGTGCTGCTGTCGCTGTTCGGCTGGATCGGCCTTGCCGACTACGTGCGCGCCGAATTCCTGCGCAACCGCACGCAGGACTACGTGCGTGCGGCGCGCGCGATGGGGCTGTCGAACTGGCAGATCATCTGGCGCCACGTGCTGCCGAACAGCCTGACGCCGGTGATCACGTTCCTGCCGTTCCGGATGAGCGGCGCGATTCTCGCGCTCACGAGCCTCGACTTTCTCGGGCTCGGCGTGCCGCCGCCGACGCCGAGCCTCGGCGAGCTGCTCGCGCAGGGCAAGGGCAATCTCGACGCATGGTGGATTTCGCTGTCGACGTTCGGCGTGCTAGTCGCGACGCTGCTGTTGCTGACCTTCATGGGCGACGCGCTGCGCAATGCGCTCGACACGCGGATGGCCGACTCCGTGAGGGCGGCGGGAGGCCAGCTATGAGCGCGTCGACACTGCTGCCGGACGAACCGCTGCTGTCGCTCGAGCGCGTGCAGGTGCGCTTCGGCGATACCGTCGCGGTCGAGGACGTGACGCTCGCGATCGGCCGCGGCGAGCGCGTCGCGCTCGTCGGCGAGTCGGGCTCGGGCAAGAGCGTGACCGCGCTGTCGGTGCTGCGCTTGCTGCGCGATGCGCAGGTGAGCGGCTCGATCCGCTTCGCCGGCCGGAATCTCGCGGACTGCAGCGAGCGCGAGATGCGCGGGCTGCGCGGCTCCGACATCGCGATGATTTTCCAGGAGCCGATGACGGCGCTCAATCCGCTGTACACGATCGGCTCGCAGATCGGCGAGACGATCATGCTGCACGACAGGGTGGCGGCCGGGGACGCGCGCAAGCGGGCGATCGCGCTGCTCGCGCGCACCGGCATCGCCGAGCCGGACAAGCGTGTCGACAGCTATCCGCACCAGCTGTCGGGCGGCCAGCGGCAGCGCGCGATGATCGCGATGGCGCTCGCGTGCCGCCCGCGCCTGTTGCTCGCCGACGAGCCGACGACCGCGCTCGACGTGACGATCCGCGCGCAGATCGTCGAACTGCTGCTCGAACTGCAGCGCGAGGAAGCCGAGAAGCGCGGGATGGCGATCCTGCTGATCACGCACGACCTGAACCTCGTGCGGCATTTCGCCGATCGCGTCGCGGTGATGGAGCGCGGCCGGCTCGTCGAAAGCGGGCCGGTCGAGCGAATCTTCGCGGCGCCCGAGCACCCGTACACGCAGCGTCTGCTGAACAGCCGGCCGCAGCGTGCGGTGATGCCGGTGATGCCGATCGCGCCCGTGCTGCTCGACGCGCGCCACGTGACCGTGCAGTTCACGCACAAGCGGCCGGGGGTGGCGGGCTGGTTCCGGTCGGCGAGCGTGACCGCGGTCGCGGACGTGTCGGTGTCGGTGCGACAGGGCGAGACGCTCGGGGTCGTCGGCGAGTCCGGGTCCGGCAAGTCGACGCTCGCGATGGCGCTGCTCGGGCTGCAGAAGACCGCGCACGGCGAGATCGAATTCCAGGGGCGCGCGCTGTCGAGCTACCGCGGCCGCGAGCAGACCGCGCTGCGCTCGAACATGCAGGTCGTATTTCAGGATCCATTCAGTTCGCTGTCGCCGCGCCACACGATCGAGCGGATCGTCGGCGAGGGGCTCGAGCTGCATCGTCCGGACTTGTCGGTCGACGCGCGGCGCGCGAAGTCGCTCGCGGTGCTGCGCGAAGTCGGCCTCGACCGCACCGTGATGCACCGCTATCCGCACGAGTTCTCGGGCGGGCAGCGCCAGCGGATCGCGATCGCCCGCGCGCTCGTGCTCGAGCCGCGCATCCTGATCCTCGACGAGCCGACGTCGGCGCTCGACGTGTCGATCCAGCAGCAGGTGCTGAAGCTGCTTGCGAATTTGCAACAGAAATACAACCTCGGCTACGTGTTCATCAGCCACGACCTGGAGGTGATCGGCGCGATGGCGCACCGCGTCGCGGTGATGCAGGGCGGGGCGATCGTCGAGTCCGGCGAGGTCGCCGACATCTTCACGAAACCGTCACATCCTTACACACAAAAGCTATTGAAAGCGGTCTGGAAAGCGTGATAGGGCGCCAATGATCTGACTATCTCGATTGTATTTTTTAATTTGTTTTGACAAACGGATACGCGCTGGCTAGTATCGACCGAAATTTTCCGCCAATCAGCTGATTTTTAAGCATAATCCATCGACCAATGCAGCACCGATCCCTCACCCAGGCATGCGCGCGCGCCGTCGCCGGGATGTTCATCGGCGTCCTGTTCGCTGCGACTTCCGGCGCGTTCGCCGACGAAGTCGGCAGTTTTAACCAGAATGCCGCATTTTCGACACAATCCGGGTCGAATTCCTCGCAGAGTTCCGCAACCAGCGTCCAGCCGTCGGCTTCGACGGGCGGCGCGAAGTCGTTCCTGTCCGGCATGGCCGGCAAGGCGGGCGACGTCGTCGTCAGCGCGCTGAACATGATCGGCGTCCGCTATCGCTGGGGCGGCAACTCGCCGGATTCCGGCCTCGACTGCAGCGGCTTCGTGCGCTACGTGTTCCAGGACACGCTCGGCATGTCGCTGCCGCGCCGCGCGGAAGAGATGAGCCGCGTCGGCGAGAAGGTGAGCATGAGCAACCTCAAGCCGGGCGACCTCGTGTTTTTCAACACGATGCGCCGCACGTTCTCGCACGTCGGCATTTACATCGGCGACAACAAGTTCGTGCATTCGCCGTCGACGGGCAGCACCGTGCGCGTCGACGATCTCGATAGCGGCTACTGGGAAAAGCGCTTCACCGGCGCGCGCCGGATCGAGTCGCAGTTCCCGATGAAGGCTGACGATCTGCGCCAGCGCGTGCGCGCGACGATCGGCGACGACGCGGCGAACAACGGCAGCAACTGACATTCGCAGGCAGTCGGATCGAAACGCAAAACCCCCTGCCGCCGAAAGGCGACAGGGGGTTTTGCTTTGGGGCTGGCCGAAGCAAAGCGGCACGGGGCGCCGTTTTCTGCGAGCCGGCGCCCCCGGGTGCCGCGCTGCGCGCTTACGCCGCCGCGACGCCGCGGGCCGCCGCGAGCTTGCGCTGCAGTTCGGGCATGATGCGCGCGACCGCTTCCTCACCGGCGAGAATCGCCGCGTTGCGCTGGTTGAAGTCGCTGCCGCCCATCGCGTTGAGGTTCGGGCGGATCACGACGTCCGCGTACTTGTCGAGCTCGTAGGTCTTGATCGTCTGGCCCATGATCGTGAAAGTCTGCAGCAGCATCTCGATCGGGTTGTTGGTCGCCGCGCCGTCCGGGCGCGCGGAGATGTCGACCGCAATCACGAAGGTCGCGCCCATCTTGCGTGCGTAGGACGCGGGCACCGGGCTCACGAGGCCGCCGTCGACATACTCGCGGCTGCCGATCTTCACCGGCTCGAACACCGACGGCACGCTGCACGACGCGCGCACCGCGAGGCCCGTGTTGCCCTGCTGGAACAGGAGCGGCTGGCCGTTCTGCAGGTCGGTCGCGACGATGCCGAGCGGCTTCGTCATCTTCTCGATCGGCCGGTTGTTCAGAGACTTGTTGATGAAGTTCTGCAGCGCGATGCCTTGCAGCAGTCCACGCGAGCGGAACGGCAGCGCCCAGTCGCTGATCGCGGACTGGTCCATGTCGAGCGCGAGCTTGTTGAGCTGCAGCGCGTTCATCCCCGATGCGTAGAGCGAACCGACGACCGAGCCCGCGCTCGTGCCGGCGATGAGATCGACCGGGATGCCGCGCGCCTCGAGCCCCTTCAGCACGCCGATGTGCGCGAAGCCGCGTGCGGCGCCGCCGCCGAGCGCGATGCCGATCTTCACCGGCTTCTCGTGCGGTTGGACCGCCGTGGCGGCATTGTCGGGGCGGCTCTTGCCGCCAAGCGACGTGCACGCGGCGAGGCTGGCGGCGACGCTGGCGGAAGTGGCGGCGATCGTGAATTGACGGCGCGACAGGCGAGGGGACGACATCGAAAGTTCTCCAGCTGCGGGCGGCGGGTGGCGGGCGAAGGGCCCGCCACGCCGGTATGTTCCGGGCGACGGCGCGGCAGTTCCGCGCGGCCGGCGCGGCGCCGGCAGGCGGCCGCGGCGCGCACATCATAAAGCAAGCGGCACGCTTGGCGCGAAGGGCGGCGCGAGTATAATTCCTGCTTCATTTCCGTTCCGGGCATCGCCGGCCCCGTTGCAGCATCCGGGCAGCCGCCGCCGATCCCGCGTCGAATCATTCACGCGCCCCAGGCGTTCGAGTTACCGTTTATGACCCGTCCTGTCCGTACCCGCTTCGCGCCGAGCCCCACCGGCTTCATCCACCTCGGCAACATCCGCTCCGCACTCTATCCGTGGGCGTTCGCCCGCAAGATGAAGGGCACGTTCGTGCTGCGCATCGAGGATACCGACGTCGAGCGTTCATCGGCGGAAGCGGTCGACGCGATCCTCGAAGGGATGAAGTGGCTCGACCTCGATTTCGACGAAGGCCCGTTCTACCAGATGCAGCGGATGGACCGCTATCGCGAGGTGCTCGCGAAGATGCTCGAAGAGGGCCTCGCGTACCCGTGCTACATGTCGACCGAGGAACTCGACGCGCTGCGCGAGCGCCAGCGTGAAGCGGGCCTGAAGCCGCGCTATGACGGCACGTGGCGTCCGGAGCCGGGCAAGGTGCTGCCCGAGCCGCCCGCGGGCGTGAAGCCGGTGCTGCGCTTCCGCAATCCGCTGACGGGCACCGTCGCGTGGGACGATGCGGTGAAGGGTCGCGTCGAGATCTCGAACGAAGAGCTCGACGATCTCGTGATCGCGCGTCCGGACGGCACGCCGATGTACAACTTCTGCGTGGTGGTGGACGACCTCGACATGGGGATCACACACGTGATCCGTGGCGACGATCACGTGAACAACACGCCGCGCCAGATCAACATCCTGCGCGCGCTTGGTGGCGAGGTGCCGGTGTACGCGCACCTGCCGACCGTGCTCAACGAGCAGGGCGAGAAGATGAGCAAGCGTCATGGCGCGATGAGCGTGATGGCGTATCGCGACGCAGGCTATCTGCCGGAAGCGGTCGTGAATTACCTGGCGCGCCTCGGCTGGTCGCACGGCGACGCCGAGATCTTCTCGCGCGAACAGTTCGTCGAATGGTTCGACCTCGAGCATCTCGGCAAGTCGCCGGCGCAGTACGACCACAACAAGCTGAACTGGCTGAACAACCACTACATCAAGGAAGCGGACAACGCGCGTCTCGCGGGCCTGTCGAAGCCGTTCTTCGCGGCGGCCGGCATCGACGACGCGGCGCTCGCGGGTGGCCCCGATCTCGAAGCGGTGATCGGCCTGATGAAAGATCGCACGTCGACGCTGAAGGAGCTCGCGGAGGGCGCGGCAATGTTCTACCGCGTACCGGCGCCGGAAGCGGACGCGCTCGCGCAGCACGTGACCGACGCCGTGCGTCCGGCGCTGGCCGAACTTGCGGCCGCGCTGAAGACGGCCGAGTGGACCAAGGAAGCAATCTCGGCCGCGCTGAAGGCGGCGCTGGCTGCGCACAAGCTGAAGATGCCGCAACTGGCGATGCCGGTGCGCCTGCTGGTTGCGGGCACGACGCATACGCCGTCGATCGACGCGGTGCTGATGCTGTTCGGCCGTGATGCTGTCGTGTCGCGCATCGAGGCCGTGCTGGCCTGAGGTTCGAGTATTCGCGAAGCCGTCGGAGGGCGGCTTCGCAAAAAATTTTGCTCGAATCGCAAAAAGGGTATTTACAAGCTCAAAGTTGGTCCATATAATCTCATTTCTGTTCTGCAAGGGGGTATAGCTCAGCTGGGAGAGCGCTTGCATGGCATGCAAGAGGTCAGCGGTTCGATCCCGCTTACCTCCACCAACAGAACAAACAAATCGCTTCGCGAAGCAGGGTAGTTAAAAAATGCTTCACAAAACGATTTAAAGCAGTTAGAATTTCGGCCTTCGCTGTTGATGAAAAATTAATAGCGTAAGTCAGACAGATCTGAAAAGATTTTGTCCCCTTCGTCTAGAGGCCTAGGACATCACCCTTTCACGGTGAGTACAGGGGTTCGAATCCCCTAGGGGACGCCAGATTCAGCGGCGTTTCGTTGGAAGTGTCGCAAAGCTTGCGGGAACGTAACCGACGTCCTGCGGGTTAGGGTGCAGAAAGCTGGAGCGGTAGTTCAGTCGGTTAGAATACCGGCCTGTCACGCCGGGGGTCGCGGGTTCGAGTCCCGTCCGCTCCGCCAGAACGAAGCCCGTTCAAGACGTTTTTGAGCGGGCTTTTGTATTAAAGGTGTAAGCAGTACGTTGTCCCCTTCGTCTAGAGGCCTAGGACATCACCCTTTCACGGTGAGTACAGGGGTTCGAATCCCCTAGGGGACGCCAGATTCAGCGGCGTTTCGTTGGAAGTGTCGCAAGGCTTGCAGAAGTGTCATCGACGTCTGCGGGTCAGGGTGCAGAAAGCTGGAGCGGTAGTTCAGTTGGTTAGAATACCGGCCTGTCACGCCGGGGGTCGCGGGTTCGAGCCCCGTCCGCTCCGCCAGAACGAAGCCCGTTCAAGACGTCATTTGAGCGGGCTTTTGTATTAGAGATGTAGGCAGTACGTTGTCCCCTTCGTCTAGAGGCCTAGGACATCACCCTTTCACGGTGAGTACAGGGGTTCGAATCCCCTAGGGGACGCCAGATTTCGGCGTCGTTCGAACAAACGATGCGCCGGCAGGAAGCGACCGACGCCTGCCAGGCAAGAAGCAAGACTGGAGCGGTAGTTCAGTCGGTTAGAATACCGGCCTGTCACGCCGGGGGTCGCGGGTTCGAGTCCCGTCCGCTCCGCCAAAAAAGAAAATGCCCGCCTCGTGCGGGCATTTTCGTTTGTAGCGCGTTCGTGCCCGCTGGCGGGCACTGGCTGCGGAGCGGAGGAAGCCGCCTGCGCGGCTTCCGGCGGGACTCGAAGGGATGCGCGTGCACGCGCATCCGCGGCCGGCAGGATGTGGGCGAGTCCCGTCCGCTCCGCCAAAAAAGAAAATGCCCGCCTCGTGCGGGCATTTTCGTTTGTAGCGCGTTCGTGCCCGCCTTGTGCGGGCATCTTCGTTTCTTCGCCAGACAATGCGCGAAAATCGCGATTGCATCCGGGCCGGACTGCGCTATCGTGGCGAAATGCGCCCTTGATCATCGTGCGATGCTCGATCCCACCGACCTGCGAATCCTGTATCAGCTCCGTCCCGCGGAGCCTGGCGATTTCCCGTTTGCCGAAGCGCTGACGCACGGCAACATGGGCGGCTATTACAAGCGTCACGGGCTCGTATGGCGCAGCGACCTGTTCTACGCGAGCTGGCGCGAATCGGAAAATTTCATTCTCGAGGCCGACGGCGAGCGCATCGGCGTACTGCGCGTAACGGAAGAGGGCGACTCGCTGCATATCCGCGATGTGCAGATCGCAGCCGGCCATCGCGGGCATGGCGCCGGCACCTATCTGCTCGAGATGTCGCACCGCTGGGCGAAGGCGCGCGGATTGAACGAGCTGCAGTTGCGCGTGTTCGTCGACAATCCGGCCGCGCGGCTCTACCTGCGCATGGGTTATCGCGTCGCCGGATCGCGGCTCGCGCAGCTCGGTTCGATCCGCCACATGGTGCGCCCGGTCTGACGCGCTGGCTCAGGTGTCAGGTCGTCAGGTCGGCGTACCGTTCGCGTCGCCGGCGTCCGGCGGCGTGTCGCGTGCACCGTCCTCGGTCGTCAGGCCCTCCGCACCGCGGTGTTCGTGACCACGCAGCATGAACGCGCGGGGGCTTTCGCCGAACGCGCGCCGGAACATCGCGGAAAACGCGCTCTGGCTCTGGTAGCCGAGTTCGCGCGCGATATGCGACAGCGGGCGCCCCTGGTTGAGCAGCGGAATCGCGCGCGCGAGCAGCGCCTGCTGCCGCCATTGCGAGAAGCTCACCCCCAGTTCCTGCTTGAACAGTCGTGAAATCGTGCGCGTACTCGCGCCAACCTCGCTCGCCCAGTGCTCGAGCGACTCCGCATGCGCGGGCTGCGCAAGCACCGCCTCGCACAGCGTGCGCAACCGCTTCTCTTCGGGCATCGGCACCGCGAGCGGCAGCGGCTCGGCGTGACCGATTTCGTCGAGCACGAGCCCGCAGAGCATGCGTTCGCGGGTCGCGCTCAGGTCGCGCGCATCGAGTGCGACGATCAGCTCGCGCAGCAATCCCGTCACTTCGACGACACGGCATGCGTCGAGCCCGCCCGGCACGATCGACTCGTCGATGTACAGCGTGCGCAGATACGCTTCCTCGACGATCACGACTTCGTGCGTCACGTGCGGCGGCACCCAGATCGCGCGCGACGGCGGCACCATCCATGTCGTGCCGGCCGTCGCCACGCGCAGCACGCCGCGCGATGCATATGCGAGCTGCGCCCACGCATGCGTGTGGCGCGGTATGCGCACGCTGGCGGCGAGCTGGCGCGCGCGCACGCGCATCGGGTGGACGGGCGTCGGCGCGAATTCAGGCGGGATGTCGATGACGTCGTAATGGGAGGATGCGTCGGCGTGGGCGGACGAATTCATGGATGTTCGGGCGCGCGGCGGCGATGCCGCTATTGTAGAAGGGGCCGTGTGAGCGCACGCGGCGGTTTTTTCGATCGATAATGCACGCTTCAAATGAATTTTGTATGGGACCGGGCCGCAAAGCTTCGGACAGAGTCCGAGCGATGGCGCACACCCTGGTCGTCCGCGAAGCATGGGACCGGTCTAAGCGCTGAAGCGACAAGACCGGTCGACAGGAGCCGATGACATGACGTTTGCAACAACCGATCTCTGCGATGCCCATGAAGACCAGCTCGCTGCCGGCACCCTGCGCGTGCTCGAGCCGGCGCTGCGCCCGTACGGCGGCGCCGCGCGTTTCGCGGGGCCCGCAGCGACGCTCAAGCTGTTCGAGGACAACTCGCTCGTGCGCGCGACGCTCGAGCAGGACGGCGCCGGCCGCGTGCTGGTCGTCGACGGCGGCGGCAGCCAGCGTTGCGCGCTCGTCGGCGGCAACCTTGGCGCGCTGGCCGAGAAGAACCATTGGGCCGGCATCGTGGTCTACGGATGCGTGCGCGACGCGGCGGAACTGCGTGCGTGCAACGTCGGCGTGCTGGCGCTCGCGACGCATCCGCGCAAGAGCGACAAGCGCGGCGCCGGCGAGCGGGACATTCCCGTCACGGTGCTGGGCACGCGTATCGCACCCGGCGAATGGATCTACGTCGACGAGGACGGCGTGCTCGTCAGCGCGACGCCGTTGACCTGATACGGCAACACACGAATCGAAGAAGGAGAAACACGATGCGCTACGTATTCGTCTATGGCACGTTGAGAGCGGGAGAAGCCAACGATATCGGCAACGCGGCAGTGCGGCACGGCATCGCCGCGCCGACGCTCGTCGGCGCCGCTGCGCTGCCGGGCGAACTGTACGATTTCGGCTCTTACCCGGGGATGGTCGCCGCGGCCGACGGCAAGACGCTGGTCTGGGGCGACGTGTATGAAGTCGACGAGCGGCTCGTGCCCGTGCTCGACGAGATCGAGCGTGTCTATCCGGGCGTCGACAGCCTGTTCAAGCCCGAGACGGTGACGCTCGAACTCGGCGGCCGGCAGTATGCGTGCCTGTATTACCCGGTCGCGGCGCACGCTGTGTCGGACAAGCTGCGCATCGCGTCGGGCGACTGGGTCCAGCATCGGCGGGAGCGCAAACGCCTGTGCGCGTAACGATCATCGCCGTACATAAACGAAAGGCGCGCTGCGATTCGGTTCGCAGCGCGCCTTTTTTCATCGCATCGGGCCGCGACGCGAAGCCGACCGCGCTTCGCGTCGCCGTGCGGGGTCGGCCGAACACGGCAGGCCGCACCTGACCGGCCGCACCTGACCCGCTCGATCAGATTTCCTCGTAAAGCGGCAGCGTCAGGAATTCGGTGAAGCCTTCCGACGTCGACATCTGCTCGAAGATCGCCGCAGCACGCTCGTACGGATGCGTGTCGCCGCCGACCGACTGCTTCACGTTCTCGAGCTCGGTCTTCGCGTAGCCGCGCACGAGTTCAGCCGTCACCTTGCGGCCGTCGTCGAGCACGCCCTTCGGCGAGCGGATCCACTGCCACACCTGCGAGCGGGAGATTTCGGCCGTCGCCGCGTCTTCCATCAGGTTGTGGATCGGCACGCAGCCATTGCCCGCGAGCCAGGCGCCGAGGTAATGAATGCCGACGTTGATGTTGTTGCGCAGGCCGGCCTCGGTGATCGGCGCTTCCGGCTGGAAGTCGAGCAGATTCTTGCCTTCGACCTGCACGTCGTCGCGCTGCTTCTCGATCTGGTTCGGCTTGTCGCCGAGCACCTTGACGAACTCTTCCATCGCGATCGGCACGAGGCCCGGGTGCGCGACCCAGCCGCCGTCGTAGCCGTCGGTCGCGTCACGCTGCTTGTCCGAGCGCACGCCGCCCATCGCCTTGTCGTTCGCTTCCGGATCGTTCTTGATCGGGATCAGCGCGCTCATCCCGCCGATCGCCGGCGCGTTGCGCTTGTGGCAGGTCTTCAGCAGCAGCAGCGCGTACGCGCGCATGAACGGCACCGTCATCGTGATCTTCGAGCGCTCCGCGAGGCAGAAGTCGCGGTCGCTCTTGAACTTCTTGATCGCCGAGAAGATGTAGTCCCAGCGGCCGGCGTTCAGGCCCGAGCTGTGTTCGCGCAGTTCGTACAGGATCTCGTCCATTTCGAACGCGGCGAGGATCGTCTCGATCAGCACGGTCGCGCGGATCGTGCCGCGCGGGATGCCGACCTGTTCCTGCGCTGCGACGAAGATGTCGTTCCACAGGCGCGCCTCGAGATGGCTTTCCATCTTCGGCAGGTAGAAGTACGGGCCCGAGCCGCGCGCGATCAGTTCCTTCGCGTTGTGGAACAGGTACAGCGCGAAGTCGAAGATGCCGCCCGACACGCGCTGGCCGTCGACCGTCACGTGCTTCTCGTCGAGGTGCCAGCCGCGCGGACGCACGATCAGCGTCGCGACCTTGTCGTTGAGCTTGTACGACTTGCCGTTCTGCTCGAGCGAGATCGTGCGGCGAATCGCGTCCTTCAGGTTGATCTGGCCGTCGATCTGGTTCGTCCAGCTCGGCGCGTTCGAATCCTCGAAGTCCGTCATGTACGAATCGGCGCCCGAGTTCAGCGCGTTGATGATCATCTTGCGCTCGACCGGGCCGGTAATCTCGACGCGGCGGCATTGCAGGTCGGCGGGCAGCGGCGCGACCTTCCAGTCGCCTTCGCGGATGGCCTTCGTTTCAGCCAGGAAATCGGGGCGCTCGCCGGCGTCGAGGCGCTCCGTGCGCTCGGCACGTGCCTGCAGCAGGGTCTGGCGGCGCGGCTCGAACGTGCGGTGCAGTGCCGCGACGAGTTCGAGCGCTTCGGGCGTCAGGATTGCTTCGTAGCCCGGACGGATCTCGCCGGTAATCGCCATGCCTTGCGGCAGCGTGAGCGTGGTGGTCATGAGTCTAATCTCCTTGGTCGGTCAGTTGCGGTTTCGGTGAAGGGGGAAGTGGCCGGCAGCCACGCGTGCGTTACGTGCCCGGGCCGGGGCGCGCGCGGCTTGCGTTTCTGCCGGACGGAGCCGGGGTGGCGAGGAAAGCGAGCAGGTCGGCCATGCCCGTGCCGGTGCCGTCGGGCGGCGTGCCGAGCTCCTCGGCCGGGGCACCCGTGCGGTTGAGCCAGAACGTCGTGTAGCCGAACCAGGCGGCGCCCGTTACGTCCCAGCCGTTCGACGACACGAATACGATGTCGCGCGGGTTCGGCCCGAACGCGGCGGTGCCGAGCGCATAGGCGGCGGGGGACGGCTTGTACGCGCGTACCGCGTCGACTGACAGCACGCGATCGAACAGGCCGTTCATGCCGGCGCTTTTCACCGCGATGTCGAGCATCTGCGGGTTGCCGTTCGACAGGATCGCGAGCTGCGGACGCGGGTCGAGCGCGCGCAGCTTGCGCAGCACGGGCACCGTGTCGGGATAGGTGGACAGGCACGCATATTCGTCCATCAGGCGCTTCTCGGCAGCGCTGTTGAGCGCGAGGCCGAGCGAGCGCGCGGCGAACCGCAGCGCGTCGAGCGTGACGTCCCAGAACGGGCGGTAGCGGGCGCCGGCCGGATCGGCGAGCGTGCGCAGCTGCGAGTATTCGATCTGCTTGCGTCGCCACAGCTGCGACAAGCGTTCCCCTTGACCGGGGTACATCTGCTCCGCCGCGGCCATGACCGCGTGCACGTCGAACAACGTGCCGTATGCGTCGAAGAGGATGGCATTGGGAGAGAGTGTCGTTGTGGCCGACATAGCCTTGCGCTCCAGTTTCAGAGGTCGGAAACGATTCTATTCGTGATCGTCGGTGCTAAAAAAGACGCTAAACATCACTTGATCTTTTACTTTCATCTACCTAATCTGTCGCTGCTTCATTCAATGTGACCGGCGGCTGCCGCTGTCCGGACGATTCATGGACCGGTTCAAACAGATCGAAACCTTCGCCGCGGTTGCGGCGAAAGGCAGCCTGTCGGCGGCTGCGCATGCGGAAGGCGTCGCGCCCGCGATCATCGGCCGCCGCCTCGATGCGCTCGAGGAGCGGCTCGGCGTAAAACTGCTCGTGCGCACGACGCGCAAGCTCACGCTGACGTTCGAAGGGTCGGCGTTCCTCGAGGACTGCCAGCGCGTCATCAACGACATGCAGAACGCGGAGGCGAGCGTGTCGGCGGGCGGCGTGAAGGCGAGCGGACACCTGCGCATCTCCGCGCCGGCCGGCTTCGGCCGGCGGCACGTCGCGCCGCTCGTGCCCGAGTTCAGCTGCGCCCATCCGGACGTGTCGGTCACGCTCGACCTGTCCGACCGGATGGTCGACCTCGTCAACGAGGGCTTCGACTGTGCGGTAAGGCTCGGCGAACTGCCCGATTCGTCGCTCGTGTCGCTGAAGCTCGGCGAGAACCGCCGCGTGTGCGTCGCGTCGCCCGCTTACCTCGCGCGGCGCGGCACGCCGGCCACGCTCGCGGAGCTCGCGCGGCACAACTGCCTCGCGCTCGCGGCCAATGCAAACCAGCAGCGCGGCTGGGCGTTCCAGGAGGACGGCAAGCTCGTGTCGATCCGCGTGAGCGGCACGATGGAATGCTCGGACGGCGCGGTGCTGCACGAGTGGTGCCTGGCCGGGCACGGCCTCGCGTGGCGCTCGTGGTGGGAAGTCGGCGAGGACATCGCCGCGGGCCGGCTCGTCAGCGTGCTCGAGGCGTTTGCCGCGCCGCCGATCGGCATCCACGCGGTGTTTCCGCAGCGCCGGCATTTGCCGCTGCGCGTGCGGCTGTTCCTCGACTACCTGAAGCATACGTACGAACGGCCCGGCTACTGGGGCTAGGCGCGATTCGAACGCGACGCTGCATGCCGCGTGCGCAAAGGCGGCGGCGGGCCTGGACGGCGTGCGGAGGTACGCCGCGGGGACGCCGCCCGGGTGTTTCCGATATGAGGGCGAACCCGCTGCCTGGGCCGGGCGCGCCGAATCGCACACTACAATCGAGACAGGCACCCCGGACGCGGGACGGCCGTGGCGTGCGACGGCGCGCCGTGCCGGGTGCGACTGACGATGGAGGGCGCGATGTTCAAGCACATCCTCGTACCGACTGACGGCTCCGACCTGTCGAAGAAGGCGATCGATGGCGCGATCGACCTCGCCCGCGCGGTCGGCGCGCGCGTGACGGCCTATGCGTGCCTGCCGCAGTATCCGTACTCGCCGTTCTCGGAAGTGATCATCGAGCCGCCCGCCGATTTCCGGGCGCGCAGCGAGCGCGAGGCACGCACGCACCTCGACGAGGTGGAGTCCGCCGCGCGGCAAGCGGGCGTCGACTGCGACACCTGGACGAGCGTGCATCCGTCGCCGTACCTCGGCATCATCGAGGCGGCCGAACGCGGCGGCTGCGACGTGATCTTCATGGCGTCGCACGGGCGCCGCGGGCTCGGCAGCCTGCTGATCGGCAGCGAGACGCAGCGCGTACTGACTCATACGAAAATTCCGGTGATCGTCTATCGGTAGGCCCGGCGCCAGCCCGCAACTCGCAGTGTGCGGCAGCCGGTCCGTTGGCCGAAGTCGAAAAGAATGCGCGCCGGGCAGGGCCGGCGCGCGTTGTCGTCTGCAGCCCGCAGGCTGCGCGGCGGGTCGCGCGATGGATGCCGCGCGCCTGCCGTCTCCTCCCTGATGCTGGTTCGTGATACGGGTGCCAATGCCGCGCCGTCGCATGACCGGCGGGCATCGGCAGACGCCGCGAGGCGTCTTAAGCGACCTTCTTGCCGTCGAAGAACTGCTCGTCTTCGGTCGAGCCGTGCAGCGCGGTCGTCGACGCTTCGCGCTCGACCGTCTGCGTCACCGCGTCGAAGTAGCCGGTGCCGACTTCGCGCTGGTGCTTGACTGCGGTGAAGCCCTTGTCGGCTGCCGCGAACTCGGCCTGCTGCAGTTCGACGAACGCGCTCATCTGTGTGCGGGCATAGCCGTGCGCGAGGTTGAACATCGAGTAGTTCAGCGCATGGAAACCGGCCAGCGTGATGAACTGGAACTTGTAGCCCATCGCGCCGAGTTCCTTCTGGAACTTCGCGATCGTTGCGTCGTCAAGGTTCTTCTTCCAGTTGAACGACGGCGAGCAGTTGTACGACAGCATCTTGCCCGGGAACTGCTTGTGGATCGCTTCCGCGAACTTCTTCGCATACTCGAGATCCGGCTTGCCCGTTTCGCACCAGATCAGGTCGGCGTACGGCGCATACGCGAGGCCGCGCGAGATCGCCTGCTCGAGGCCCGGCTTCGTGCGGAAGAAGCCTTCGACCGTGCGCTCGCCCGTCAGGAACGGCTTGTCGTTGTCGTCGATGTCGGACGTGATCAGATCCGCTGCTTCCGCGTCGGTGCGCGCGACCAGCACGGTCGGCGTGCCCATCACGTCGGCCGCGAGACGCGCCGCCGCAAGCTTCGCGACGGCTTCGCGCGTCGGCACGAGCACCTTGCCGCCCATGTGGCCGCACTTCTTCACCGATGCGAGCTGGTCTTCGAAGTGGACGCCCGATGCGCCGGCTTCGATCATCGCCTTCATCAGCTCGAACGCGTTCAGCACGCCGCCGAAGCCGGCTTCCGCGTCAGCGACGATCGGCGCGAAGAAATCGACGTAGCCTTCGTCGCCCGGGTTCTTGCCTTCCGACCACTGGATCTGGTCCGCGCGCGTCAGCGTGTTGTTGATGCGCTTCACGACCTGCGGCACCGAGTTCGCCGGGTACAGCGACTGGTCCGGGTACATTTCGCCCGCGACGTTCGCGTCGCCCGCGACCTGCCAGCCCGACAGGTAGATTGCCTTGAGGCCGGCCTTCACCTGCTGCATCGCCTGGTTGCCGGTCAGTGCGCCGAGCGCGTTGACGAACGGTTCGTTGTTGATCAGGGTCCAGAGCTTTTCCGCGCCGCGCTTCGCGAGCGTGTGCTCGACCTGGATCGAGCCGCGCAGGCGGACCACGTCCTCAGCCGAGTAGCTGCGCTTGATGCCCTTCCAGCGCGGATCGGCTTCCCATTGCTGTTGCAGTTCCTGTGCCTGTTGCTGACGCGACATGATGTGCTCCTCGAAATGGTGTTGCCTGAATCGGAGTGAATCGAACGGTGGTGATGCTGTTCACGAAGCGGGGGAGTGACGCGTTTCGTTTCGTGAAGTCTTGTATAAGAGTCTAGGCAAACCACAGATCGCGAAACAGAGGCTTTCTCAGGAAGTTTTGAAATTTTTAATTGTTTTAAATCAATCGCTTGTGTTGCTCATTTCGAGATAAGAAATGCATTTTCCCATCCTGCAACACACCGGGTTGTGCCACGCAGCATGATTTTTTACGACGCAAAAAAATTTTCCGCATCGTGAAATGGCGGCGAGGGCGAAAAAAAACCGGCGCGGGTGCGCCGGTTGCGTGTTGCGGGGCGGGTGACGGACGGCCTGCGAGGCCGCCCGGGCGCCATTACGACGCCGAATTGCCGCGTCGCGGGCCGCCGCGCTGGCCGTCGCCGCGGCGGTTGCCACCGTCGCGGCTGCCGCCCGGCTTGCCGCTCCAGCCGCCATTGCCGCCGTTGCCGCCGCCAAAGCTGCGGCCGCCGCCGTTGCCGTTACCGCCACCCGGCTTGCCGCCGAAACGGCGACCGCCGTTACCGCCGCCCGGACGGCCGCGGCCGCCGAAGCCGCGATCGTTGCGCGGCGGCGCCTTGCGCGGCTCGAAGCCTTCGATCACGTTGACCGGCAGCGGCGAGCGCACGAAGCGCTCGATACGCTTCAGCGCGCCTTGCTCCGCGTGATGCACGAGACTGACTGCGATGCCCGAGCGGCCCGCGCGGCCGGTACGGCCGATACGGTGCACGTAGTCTTCCGCGAACTTCGGCAGGTCGTAGTTGAACACGTGCGTGATGCCCGGGATGTCGATGCCGCGCGCCGCGACGTCGGTCGCGACGAGCACGCGCACGCGGCGCTCGCGCAGCGCACGGATCGTGCGGTTGCGTGCGCCCTGCGGCAGGTCGCCGTGCAGCGCGGCCGACTCGAAGCCCGCGTCCGCGAGGCGGCCGGCGAGCTGGTCGGCGTCGATCTTGGTCGCCGTGAAGATGATCGCCTGATCGAGTGCGTCGTCGCGCAGCAGGTGATCGAGCAGGCGGTCCTTGTGATCGCGGTCGTCGACGTAGTGCACGGTCTGCGCGATGTTCGCGCGCGACTCGAGGCGCTGCTGGATCTCGATGCGCTCCGGATCCTTCAGCAGGCGGCTCGTCAGCGAACCGATCTTGCCGTCGAGCGTGGCCGAGAACAGCATCGTCTGGCGCGACTCGGGCGTTGCGTCGACGATCGTCTCGATGTCCTCGATGAAGCCCATGTCGAGCATGCGGTCGGCTTCGTCGAGCACAAGCATCTTCAGTTCGGACAGGTCGATACGGCCGCGCTCGAGGTGGTCGAGCAGGCGGCCGGGGGTCGCGACGAGGATCTCCGGGTTCTTCGCGAGCAGCATCAGCTGCTGGCCGTACGCGACGCCGCCGAGGATGCTGACGGTGCGCAGGCGCTTCAGATGCTTGCCGTAGGTCGACGCGGCGGTCGTCACCTGCATCGCGAGTTCGCGGGTCGGGGTCAGCACGAGGAGGCCCGGGCGCGCGACCGGCTGCGGGCGGCGGCCGCGGCGATCGCCGCCGTTCGGCTCGCGCGGAGCGCGCGGCTGCTGCGCCTGCGCCTTCTGAAGCTGCGCGAAACGCTCGATCGCGGGCAGCATGAATGCGGCGGTCTTGCCCGAGCCGGTCGGGCTCGACACCAGCAGGTCGCGGCCGGCGATGCCGGCCGGGATCGCGCGCTGCTGGACCGGCGTCGGCTTCACGTAGCCGGCGGCCTCCAGCGCGGAGACGATCTCCGGCGACAGCCCGAGCGACGCGAAGCTCGGCTCGTCGGCGGCCGGCGCGGCTGCGGCCGGCGCGGCTTCGTCGAGACCGAGTGCCTTGTCGGCGGTCGCGTTGAGGGGGCTGGTGGAAATGCTCGAAGTCATAACAATCCTTGAAACACAGTGGGTGAAACGTCGGCGCCAATCGCGCATACCCAAGTTGTCGGATTCAACGAGCAAATCGGAAAACGGGTGCAATCCGCCAGTCACGAGGCGGATGAGGCTAGAAGCTGTTTTGGGTGCGGCGTGCTATGACAGCGTTGCCGCCAGCCTGATAATTGACGGCCGCTAGAGCCGAAGCAGGAAGGGGACAGGTTCTAAACCGGATTGGAGCTTAACGCTACGAGACGTCAGGCCGGATCGGCCAACGGGCCGAGCGCGGAAGTGACGCAGCCGGCATTATAGTGATTTTTGCTGCGCTGCGCCACTGCCGATTTGACTATGTGTCGCGATCAGGACGCGGTGCCGTTCTTCAGCGATTCGACGAGCTCGACGTACTGCTGCTTCGCCGCATCCTGCGACGTGCCCTTCAGTGCGTCCCACGCGTCGTACTTGTACTTGCCGACGATATCGGTGAAGCCCGGCTTGTCACCATGCGCGTCGCCGTCGGTCGCTTGCTTGAAGAGCGCGTAGAGGCGCAGCAGGGTCAGGTTGCCCGGACGCTCGGTCAGTCGCTTGACGTCGATCTGGGCTTGGTCGAATCGGGCGGTGATTTCGCTCATCGGGTGTCTCCGGAAAGGGTTTCGAGTCGGGCGATCTTAACAAGCGGACCGGCGCGCGGGGTCGAGCGATCCTTCCAAACCGCCGCGGACACCCGACGTGCGGTGTGATCCGCCGCAATCGCCCGTGGGAGCGGGGCGCCGCATTACAATGTCGGCCATGACGCAAACAGTGCTCCTCGCCATCGATACGTCGACCGAATACTGCTCGGTCGCGCTGCTGCGCTCGGCCACGGCCGAATCCGCCGCTTCCTCCCTGCAAAGCTGGGTCCGCCACGAACTGACGGGCGCCGTGTCCAGCACGCGCGTGCTGCCGGCCGTCCAGGAACTCTTCGCCGAATCCGGGCTGACGCTTGCCGACTGCGACGCGATCGCGTTCGGCGCGGGCCCCGGCTCGTTCACGGGGCTGCGCACCGCGACCGGCATCGCGCAAGGCCTCGCGTTCGGGCGCGGGCTGCCGGTCGTGCCGGTCGGCACGCTGCTCGCGTGCGCCGAGCACGCGCGGCTGCGCGCGCCGGGCACCGCGCGTGTGCTGGCCGCGCTCGACGCGCGGATGGACGAGGTCTACTGGGCCGAGTTTGCGTGGGACGACGGCGCCGGCGACTGGCGCACGCTGCATCCGGCCGCGCTCGACGTGCCGGGCGCGGTCGGCGTGCCCAACGCGCCGTTCACGCTCGCGGGCAACGCGGCCGCTGCGTTCGGCGCGCAACTGCCGGCCGTCGCGCATGCGGCGGCGATCGACGGCGACGCGATGCCGCATGCGCTGGCGGTCGCGCACGCGGCATTGCGTGCGTATCGCGCCGGGCGCACGGTGCCGGCCGAAGCGGCTGCGCCCGAGTATGTGCGCGACAAGGTCGCGCAGACCACCGCCGAGCGGATGGCGGCGCGCGCGGCGCAAGCGGGCGGAGCAAAGGAATGACGGGTGTGCTGCTGAGCGACCGGTATCTGTCGCCGATGACGGATGCGGATCTCGACGAGGTCGTCGCGATCGAGCACGCCGCATATGAATTCCCGTGGAGCCGCGGCAATTTCGAGGATTCGCTGCGCAACGGCTATTTCGGCGTGTGCCTGCGCCACGTGACGGGCACGCTCGTCGGCTACTGCGTGCTGATGCCCGTGATCGACGAGATGCATCTGCTGAACCTGTGCGTCGCGCCGGCCGCACAATGCACGGGCGCAGGCCTCGCGCTGCTGCGCGAAGCCGTGCGCATCACGCAGGCGGAACGGCTCGATGGCGTGCTGCTCGAGGTGCGGCCGTCGAACCCGCGTGCGATCCATCTGTACGAGCGCTTTGGCTTCGTGACGATCGGGCGGCGCAAGAACTACTATCCGGCGCGGCATCACAGCCGCGAAGACGCGATCGTGATGCGTCTTACGCTGAACAAGGACGGAGGCGCGCATGGCGTGGGCTGACGCTGCACTCGAGGAAATGGGGCTCGCGCATCGCTGGGTGCGGCGCGGGCTGCGCGCGGGCGACGTGCCGGCACTGGCCGGGCAGGAACCCGTGGCGGAGACGGCGGAGCCGCAGGCCGAAACGCGTGTCGCACGGACGGCGGGCAAGACGGCCGTGGTGCGCGACGCGATTCCCGCTGCGCAGACTGCCGCGCAGCCGGTCGACGCGCGGGCGATCACGGCGGAGGCGGCGGAGAGGGCGGCGAACGCGGATGAACCGGACGTGAAGTCGGCCGACGCATTGCCGCAGTCGGCGCGCGTCCCGGCTGCCGAGGACGACGCAGCACAGGCGCAAGCGCGCGGCACGCGAGCGCCAGCCGCGTCGCAGGTGTCCGGAGCGCGCGCGCCAGCGGGTCCGCTGGCCGACGGCCGCGCGGCGAACCAGCCCGGCGCGCCCGCGGACGCGTTCGCACCGCCCGACGACACGCCCCCGCTCGACGAAGACGATTTCGCATGGTTCGATGCCGCGCCGCCGGCCGATCCCGTGCCGGTCGCCGACCTGCGTGCTGCCGAAACGCCGGTGGCCGAACTCGACTGGGATGCGCTCGCCGCGCGGGTGGCCGACTGCACGCGCTGCCGGCTCTGCGAGAAGCGGACCAATACGGTGTTCGGCGTTGGCGATCGCGAGGCCGACTGGATGCTGATCGGCGAGGCGCCGGGCGAAAACGAGGACAAGCAGGGCGAGCCGTTCGTCGGCCAGGCGGGCAAGCTGCTCGACAACATGCTGCAGTCGCTGTCGCTCAAGCGCGGCGACAACGTGTACATCGCGAACGTGATCAAGTGCCGGCCGCCCGGCAACCGCAACCCGGAGCCGGACGAAGTCGCGCGCTGCGAGCCGTATCTGCAGCGTCAGGTCGCGCTCGTGAAGCCGAAGCTGATCGTCGCGCTCGGCCGCTTCGCCGCGCAGACGCTGCTGAAGACGGACGCGAGCATCGCGTCGCTGCGCGGCCGCGTGCACACGTACGAAGGCGTGCCGGTGATCGTCACCTATCACCCGGCCTATCTGCTGCGCAGCCTGCAGGACAAGTCGAAGGCGTGGGCCGATCTGTGCGTCGCGCGCGACACGTTCCGTGGGGCGGCCATCCGTGGGGCGGCCGTCCGTCAGGCTGGCGAGCGGCCCGAGCAATGACGGCGCGCGCGGCGTTATCGTTCGTCGAAACGCTGCGCGACGCCGCGGTCCGCGATCTTGCGTGGCTGCTGTCGAGCCCGGGCCTGCTGACGGCGGCGCCCGGCGCGCCGCTTGCGCAGCCGTGGTCCGACGCCGCGGAGCAGGCCGACGCACAAGCCTGGCTGGCCGCGCTCGATGCGGCGCCCGAGCCGCTGCACCATGCGCTCGAAGGGCTGCGCCCGGTCAGGCTCGGCCGCTACGCCGAATGCCTGCTCGAATACTTCCTCACGCACGGACCGTCGCTGCGACTCGTTGCGGCCAACCTCGCGTTGCGCATCAACGGCCAGACGCTCGGTGAGGTGGACTTTCTCGTCGATACGCCCGCCGGCCGGCGCCTGCATTGGGAGCTCGCGGTGAAGTGCTATCTGTGTGCACCGGTGCGCGGCGCGGCGACGCTCGCCGATTTCGTCGGCCCGAATCTCGTCGACCGCTTCGATCGCAAGCGCGGCCGGCTGATCAGCCACCAGCTGCGCCTGAGCGGGCGCAACGCGTTCGCGCTGCTCGGATTCGGCGCACCGGCCGACGCGCAGATGTTCATCAAGGGATGGCTGTTCTATCCGCACGGCGCGCCGTTGCCGCACGTCGCAGACGAGATTGCGCGTGAACATCCGCGCGGCTTCTGGCTGACGCACGCGCAGTGGGCAGGGTGGGCTGCCGCGCAGCCGGCGGATACCGCGTGGGCCGTGCTGCCGCGGCTTGCGTGGCTCGCGCCGAGGCGCATCGACGCGGGCGCCGTGACGCCCGAGCCGCTCGCGACAGTGCCGGCGCTGCCGGCGGTGCTGACGGCCCGCGAGGCGCCGGCACTGATCGGTGTCTACGGGCGGGGCGGCGACGGCGCGTGGCACGAAACCGCGCGCGGGTTCGTCGTGCCGGACGACTGGCCCGAGCGGGCGCAGGCGTTCGCGGCGCAGGCCGACTGACGGGCACGCGCGCCGGCGCTTACCACCAGCGGTGAAAGTGATGCACGGGGCCGACGCCGTGGCCGACGTCGAGGCGGCCGCTTGCGGCGATCGCGCCGGTCAGGTAGGTCTTCGCTTCGCGCACGGCGCTTTCGAGATCGGGATGCCGCGGCAGCAGCGCGGCGATCGCCGACGACAACGTGCAGCCCGTGCCGTGCGTATTGGTGACGGGCACCCGCGGGCCGTCGAGCCGCACGGTGTGCGTCGCGTCGACGAGCCAGTCGGGGCTCGCGTGGTTGTCCGGCAGGTGGCCGCCCTTCATCAGCACGGCGTGCGCGCCCGTCTGCAGCAGCGCGCGACCCTGGCGCACCATGTCGTCTTCGGTGACGGCCGGCGTGTCGCCGAGCAGTGCGGCGGCCTCGGGCAGGTTTGGCGTGACGACCGTGGCAAGCGGCAGCAACTCGCCGCGCAGCGCGTCGACCGCGTCCGGCGCGAGCAGCGCGTGCGAGCTTTTCGACATCATCACCGTGTCGAGCACGACGTAGCGGGGCGCGTAGCGTCGCAGCGCATGGGCGACCGCGCGGACGATCTCAGCGTTTGCGAGCATGCCGATCTTCACCGCGTCGATCCGGATGTCGCCGAACACGGCATCGAGCTGCGCGGTCACGAACGCGGCATCGGGCGCGTGCACGCCGGTCACGCCGCGCGTGTTCTGCGCGGTCAGCGCGGTGATGACGCTCGCGCCGTACGCGCCGAGCGCGGAGAAGGTCTTCAGGTCGGCCTGGATGCCTGCGCCGCCGCCCGAATCGGAGCCGGCGATCGTCAGGACGTTGGGGATCGGATGCGTCATGATGGCAAAGCGCCGGTTCGGGAACCGGCGCGGGCTTGCGGAAACGGGAAGGGGCGCGTCAGTGCTTCGCCTCGCCGATCAGCGCGACCGAATCGAACTGGCGCTGGTTCGCCTGGTGGCGGCGCATCACGAGCCACATCGTCAGGCAGACAAAGGTGCCGAACAGCACGATCACGACGCCGACCGGCACGTCGAGCCACACGAGCACCGCGTACAGGCACAGCATCACGAGCACCGACAGGTTCTCGTTGAAGTTCTGCACCGCGATCGAGTGGCCGGCCGACAGCAGCACGTGGCCGCGGTGCTGCAGCAGTGCATTCATCGGCACGACAAAGTAGCCGGACAGCGCGCCGACGCACATCAGGAAGATGTACGCGATGATCAGGTAGACCGGCAGCCGGATGTGGCTGAGATGGATGATCCAGTTCGACGGGATCAGATCGCGCGAGTAGAACGCCATCAGCATCACCGCGATGCCCATGATGATGCCGACGGGCAGTACGCTCAGCGACTTCTTGAGCGGAATCCGGTTGGCCGCGGCAATCGCGCCGGCCGCGACGCCGAACGCGACGACCGCCTGCAGCAGCGCGCCTTCGGACAGCGACATGCCGAGCGACACCTCGGCCCATTTCAGCACGATGAACTGCAGCGTCGCGCCCGCGCCCCAGAACAGTGTCGTGACGGCGAGCGAGATCTGGCCGAGCTTGTCGTGCCAGAGCACCATGAAGCAGTCGGCGAAGTCGGTGATCAGCCTGATCGGCCCGTGCTGCTGCTTCGGATAGCGCGCGCCGGTATCGGGAATGCGCAGGTTGAACAGCGCGGCGATCACGTAGATCGCGAGGATGACCGCGATCGCGGCTTCGGCGGGCGTGCCGATCCACGCCGGCGTGTGCGCGATTACGTGCGATGCGATGTGCGGACTGATCAGCGCGCCGCCGAGCACGGTGCCGAGGATGATCGAGCTGACGGTCGTGCCTTCGATCCAGCCGTTCGCCGCGACGAGCCGGTCGGCCGGCAGCAGCTCGGTGAGTATCCCGTACTTGGCGGGCGAGTAGGCCGCCGCGCCGAAGCCGACGATCCCGTAGGCGATCAGCGGATGGGCGCCGAACAGCATGATCAGGCAGCCTGCGACCTTGATCGAGTTGGTGATGAACATCACGTGGCCCTTCGGGCGCGAATCCGCGAAGGCGCCGACGAACGCCGCGAGCACGACATAGGACAACACGAAGAACAGCTTCAGCAGCGGTGTCATCCAGTTGGGGGCGTTCAGGTCTTTCAGCAGGGCAATGGCGGCGATGAGGAGCGCACTGTCGGCCAGCGACGAGAAAAACTGCGCGGCCATGATGGTGTAAAAACCTTTTTTCATCTGATGCGATGCTTTCGTCGCTGCGGTCCGGCCGCGTAGGCCGCCGGGTAGGCGATCGGCTTATTCCGTTCGAAATGGGTTGTGCGCACGGCTTTATAACACGAAAATACAGCGATTCGGACTAGCAAGATTCCCCGATCGTTCCGCAAGTTGTCGGCTTCGGTGCCCAAAAGGCACGGTAAGCTGATGATTCGCAAGCGTCTTTACGTAAATTTCCCATGCCGCGCCCGATCTCCGCCACCATTCATACCGCCGCTCTCGCGAACAATCTCTCCGTCGTCCGCCGCTATGCCGGTCAGTCCAAGGTCTGGGCGATCGTCAAGGCGAACGCCTACGGCCACGGCCTCGCGCGCGCGTTTCCCGGCCTGCGCGGCACCGACGGTTTCGGGCTGCTCGATCTCGACGAGGCCGTCAAGCTGCGCGAACTCGGCTGGGCCGGTCCGATCCTGCTGCTCGAAGGGTTCTTCCGCTCGAGCGACCTCGACGTGGTCGACCGCTACAGCCTGACCACGACCGTCCACAACGACGAGCAGATGCGGATGCTCGAGACGGCGCGGCTGTCGAAGCCCATCAACGTGCAGCTGAAGATGAACAGCGGGATGAACCGGCTCGGCTATACGCCCGAGAAGTACCGCGCGGCGTGGGAGCGTGCGCGTGCATGCCCCGGCATCGGCCAGATCACGTTGATGACCCATTTTTCGGATGCCGACAGCGAGCGCGGCGTCGCCGAGCAGATGGCTGCATTTGAGCGCGGTGCGGAAAACATTGCCGGCGCGCGCAGCCTCGCGAACTCGGCAGCGGTGCTCTGGCACCCGCACACGCATTTCGACTGGGTGCGCCCGGGGATCATGCTGTACGGCGCGTCGCCGTCCGGCCGCTCCGCCGACCTCGCCGACACGGGCCTCAAGCCGGCGATGACGCTCGCGTCCGAGCTGATCGCGGTGCAGACGATCGCGAAGGGGCAATCGATCGGCTATGGCTCGACATACTCCGCGCAGGCACAGATGCGCATCGGCGTCGTCGCGTGCGGCTATGCGGACGGCTATCCGCGCGTCGCGCCTGAGGGCACGCCGGTGATCGTCGACGGCATCCGCACGCGGATCGTCGGCCGCGTGTCGATGGACATGATCACGGTCGACCTGACCCCGTGTCCGCAGGCGGGCGTCGGCGCGCGCGTCGAGCTGTGGGGTGACGACCTGCCGATCGACGACGTCGCAACGCATTGCGGGACGATCGGCTATGAGTTGATGTGCGCGGTGGCCGGCCGCGTGCCGGTGCGCGCGGAATAAGGGCGCACCGCGTGGCCAAGCAGAAAACGGTTTTCGTCTGTAGCGAGTGCGGCGGCCAGACGCCGAAGTGGCAAGGGCAGTGCCCGTCGTGCCAGGCCTGGAACACGCTCGTCGAATCGGTTGCCGAGTCGCCGGCCGCACACCGCTTCCAGTCGCTCGCGAAGCGCGCGCCGGTGCAGCGCCTCGTCGACATCGAGGCGGCCGATGTGCCGCGCTTCTCGACCGGGATCGGCGAATTCGACCGCGTGCTCGGCGGCGGGCTCGTCGCGGGTGGCGTGGTGCTGATCGGCGGCGATCCGGGCATCGGCAAGTCGACGCTGCTGCTGCAGTCGCTCGCGGGCATCGCGAGCGAACGGCGCACGCTCTATATCAGTGGCGAGGAATCGGCCGCGCAGATCGCGTTGCGCGCGCAACGGCTCGCGCTGCTCGACGGCGGCGTGCCGGTGGCCGAGCTGAAGCTGCTCGCGGAGATCCAGCTCGAGAAGATCCAGGCCGCGATCGACGCGGAGCGGCCGGACGTCGCGGTCATCGACTCGATCCAGACCGTCTATTCGGAAGCGCTCACGTCGGCGCCCGGCTCGGTCGCGCAGGTGCGTGAGTGCGCGGCGCAGCTCACGCGTATCGCGAAGCAGTCGGGCACCGCGATCATCATGGTCGGACACGTGACGAAGGAAGGCAACCTGGCCGGCCCGCGTGTGCTCGAGCACATCGTCGACACCGTGCTGTACTTCGAAGGCGACACGCATTCGTCGTTCCGCCTCGTGCGCGCGTTCAAGAACCGCTTCGGCGCGGTGAACGAACTCGGCGTGTTCGCGATGACCGAGCGCGGGCTGCGCGGCGTTGCCAATCCGTCCGCGCTGTTTCTGTCGCAACACGAGCAGATCGTGCCCGGCTCGTGCGTGCTCGTCACGCAGGAGGGCACGCGGCCGCTGCTCGTCGAGATCCAGGCGCTCGTCGATACCGCGCACGTGCCGAACCCGCGCCGCCTCGCGGTCGGCCTCGAGCAGAACCGGCTCGCGATGCTGCTCGCGGTGCTGCACCGCCATGCGGGCATCGCGTGCTTCGATCAGGATGTATTCCTCAACGCGGTGGGCGGCGTGAAGATCGCCGAGCCCGCTGCCGATCTCGCGGTGCTGCTCGCGATCCACTCGTCGATGCGCAACAAGCCGTTGCCGAAGGGCCTGATCGTGTTTGGCGAAGTGGGGCTGGCCGGCGAGATCCGGCCGTCTCCGCGCGGGCAGGAGCGCCTGCGCGAGGCCGCAAAGCTCGGCTTCACGACCGCGCTGATTCCGAAGGCGAACGCGCCGAAGCAGCCGGTCGACGGACTGGAGGTGATGGCGGTCGAGCGGATCGAGCAGGCGATCGACCGGGTGCGCGGGCTCGAGTGAGCGCTGTCACGCGACGCCGGGGGCCGGGCCTCCGGCGATCTGTCGCGTAATTCGCTGTAAAGAAATTGTAGGCTTATGTAACCCGCCGGACATCGCATTTCCCTATCCTTGGCAGATTGTCGAATCGCGCCATGCCGCGCCATGCGAAAGGGACCTATGTTCAAACAGTCTGGGCAAGCGCCAGGCGGACGCGCTTACAACCTGCGCGGCTGCCGTGTGTCGGAGCCGATCCGCCAGCCATGGGGCGGCGGGTGCCGGATCGTCGAATGGATCGACGCGGAAGGGCGCCTCGCGCGCCGGGTCGTGTCGGAGGATGTGACGGAGGCGGAAGTCGTCGCGGCGATCCAGCGGCCGACCGAAGGGCGCCGCCACCTGATGGGCGACGACGAGCAGATGCCGCGCGACACGCTGCCGCGGCGTTGAGCCGCCCGCTTGCACGCCGAGAACGACTGGCAGGCCGGGCCATCATACCCGGCCCCGGCCCCCGGCCTTGTCGCATCGGCGCATCGGCGCCATCGGCCGCATCGGCGCCGGACGCGCCGGGCGCGTCCGCCGTGCAGGCGCGCGCCGCGCCACGCGGCGGTCAGCCGATCTGCTCCAGTTCTTCCTGTGCGGCGAGCCAGTCGGCTTCGACGGTTTCGAGCCGCGCGTTGACGTCGCCGAGCTTGCGGATCGCGTCGGTCAGTTCCGTCTTGCGGGCTGCCTCGTAGCTCGCCGGATCGGCAACGAAAGCGTCGAGGCGGGCCTTTTCCGCGTGCAGCGTGTCCATCTCCTTTTCCAGCTTCGTGATGCGCGACTGCAGCGGCCTTTTCAGGTGCGACAGCCGCTGCCGCGCCTCGGCTTCCTGGCGCTTCTGGTCCTTGCGGTTGACGGTCGGCTCCATGCCGGCCGCTGCCGCGCTGTCGGCCTTCGCGGCGGCGCGCTGCTCGGCCGCGTGCTGCAGCAGCCAGTCGCGATAGTCGTCGAGGTCGCCATCGAACGGCTGCAGACGGTGCTTCGCAACCAGCATGAACTGGTCGGTCGTCGCGCGCAGCAGGTGCCGGTCGTGCGACACGAGGATCAGCGTGCCGTCGAATTGCGCGAGCGCCATCGTCAGCGCGTGGCGCGTCTCGAGGTCGAGGTGGTTGGTCGGTTCGTCGAGTAGCAGCAGGTTAGGCTTCTGCCAGATGATCAGCGCGAGCGCGAGGCGCGCCTTCTCGCCGCCCGAGAACGGGCCGACCGGGCTCGTCGCCATGTCGCCCGAGAAGTTGAAGCCGCCGAGGAAGTCGCGCAGCTCCTGTTCACGGGTGTCGGGTGCGAGCCGCCCGAGATGCGCGAGCGGCGAATCGTCCTCGCGCAGCGTTTCGAGCTGGTGCTGCGCAAAATAGCCGATCGTCAGCCCCTTGCCTTCGCGCACGTGGCCCGACAGCGGTTCGAGCGTCGCGGCCAGCGTCTTGATCAGCGTCGATTTACCCTGGCCGTTCGCGCCGAGCAGGCCGATGCGCTGGCCGTTCTGAATCGACAGCGATACGCGCTCGACGATCGGGATCTCTGCGCCGTCGTCGCCGTGGTAGCCGCAGCGGACGTCTTCCATCACCATCATCGGGTTCGGCGCCGCGTCGGGCGTGCGGAATTCGAACGTGAACGGCGACGCGACGTGCGCGGGCGCGATCAGCTCCATCTTCTCGAGTGCCTTCATCCGGCTCTGCGCCTGCCGGGCCTTGGTGGCCTTGGCCTTGAAGCGGTCGATGAAGCTCTGCAGGTGGGCGACCGTCTTCTGCTGCTTTTCGTACGCGCTTTGCTGCAGCGCGAGCTGCTGCGCGCGCAGCACTTCGAACTGCGAGTAGTTGCCGCCGTAGCGCTTGATCTGCCGGTTCTCGAGGTGCAGCGTCACGTTGCAGATCGAATCGAGGAATTCGCGGTCGTGCGAGATCACGACGAGCGTGCCGGGATAGCGGTGCAGCCAGTCTTCGAGCCAGACGATCGCATCGAGGTCGAGGTGGTTCGTCGGTTCGTCGAGCAGCAGCAGGTCGGACCGGCACATCAGCGCCTGCGCGAGGTTCAGGCGCATCCGCCAGCCGCCGGAGAAGCTCGCGACCGGCTCGCGCGTCTGCGCGAGCGTGAAGCCGAGGCCGAGCAGCAGCGCCTCCGCGCGTGCCGGCGCCGTGTAGCCGTCCGCGTCGGCGAACGCCGCATGCGCTTCCGCTTCGGCTGCGCCGTCATGCGCGGCGGACGCGGCCGCGATGCGCGCCTCGATCCCGCGCAGCGCCGCGTCGCCGTCGAGCGTGTAGTCGAGCGCCGTGCGGTCGACGGCGGGCGTTTCCTGCGACACATGGGCGATCTGCCACGACGGCGGCATCGAGAAATCGCCGGCGTCAGCGTGCAGCTCGCCGCGCAGCACCGCGAACAGCGTCGACTTGCCGGCGCCGTTCGCGCCGATCAGGCCGGCTTTCTCGCCGGGATTGAGCACGAACGAGGCCGCGTCGAAAAGCGGCTTGGTGCCGCGCGCAAGGCTGAACTGATTGAAACGGATCACGGCGGAAATGGCTGGCCAAAACCGCTATTCTAGACTGCGGGCCGCACACCGGGCATTGGCCGTTCGGGAGATCCCGCGCCGGCGCGATTTCGCCTAGACTCCACGTCGGTCCGATTTCGAAAGGGGGAGCCCGATGTCCACACTGTATTCCTTCAGCGCAGAGACCCTCGCCGGCGCGCCGGTGTCGCTCGACGCGTATCGCGGCAAGGTGCTGCTGATCGTCAATACCGCGAGCGAATGCGGGTTCACGCCGCAGTACGCGGGGCTGCAGAAGCTCTACGACCAGTACGCGGCGCGCGACTTCTTCGTGCTCGGTTTCCCGTGCAACCAGTTCGGCAAGCAGGAGCCGGGCGACGCCACGCAGATCGGCGCGTTCTGCGAGCGCAACTACGGCGTCACGTTCCCGATGTTCGCGAAGATCGACGTGAAGGGCGACCACGCGCACCCGCTGTATCGCTACCTGACCGACGAGGCGCCGGGCATCCTCGGGCTCAAGGCGATCAAGTGGAACTTCACGAAGTTCCTCGTCGACCGCGACGGCCGGATCGTCAAGCGCTACGCACCGTCGACCAAGCCCGAGGAAATCGCCGCCGACGTCGAAAAACTGCTGTGATGCGGGGGCAGGGCGGCGCGGGCCCTAGAGAATCGGCGCGAACAGCCGCGCGATGTGCATCGCGACCCGCCGCCACGCCGGCGAGTTCCGGTATTCGCTTGCATCGACCTCATACGCTAGCGCGAAGTCGGCCGCGAGCATCGCCTCGACTTCGTCGGCGAAGGTCCGGTCCACGGTCAGCACCATGATCTCGAAGTTGAGGCGGAACGACCGGTTGTCGAGATTCGCGCTGCCGACCGCGGCGGCGCGGCCGTCGATCAGCACGACTTTCTGGTGCAGGAAGCCCGGCCGGTAGCGGAACACCTTGACGCCCGCATCGGCGAGGTCGCGCGCATAGAGCTTCGACGCCTCGAACACGACGTAGTGGTCGCGCCGGCTGGGAATCAGGATGCGCACGTCGACGCCGCGCATCACCGCGAGCTTGAGCGCGGCGATCACGGCTTCGTCCGGGACGAGATACGGCGTGGTGATCCAGGCCCGCTCGCGCGCCGCGTTGATCGCCTCGACGAAGAACAGCGAGCCGGTTTCCTGCTTGTCGGCAGGCCCCATCGGCACCGCGAGGCAATGCATGTCGGCGTCGGGAAGCGCCGCGGGCGGCGGCGCGAACGGCGGCAGCCTCTGTGTCGCCCAGTGCCAGTCTTCCGCGAACACGTACTGGATGCTCGCGACGGCGGGGCCGCGCACCTCGATGTGCGTGTCGCGCCACGGCGACAGCCGCGGTTTCGCGCCAAGATACTCGACGCCAACGTTATGCCCGCCGACGAACGCGCAATTGCCGTCGACGACGACGATCTTGCGGTGATTGCGGAAGTTGAGCTGGAAGCGGTTGACGAACTGACGCTTGGTCGCGAACGGGTGGACTTCGACGCCGCCCGCCCGCAGCGCGTCGACATAGCCGTGCGGCAGGTCGAAGCTGCCGATGCTGTCATACAGCACGTAGCAGCGCACGCCGGCCGCCGCGCGTGCGAGCAGCGCGTCGCGCAGCATCTGGCCGAGCGCGTCGTCGCGAATGATGAAGAACTGGACGATCACGTAGTCGCGCGCGCTGTCGATCGCCGACAGGATCGCCGCGAACGTCGCCTCGCCGTTGACGAGCGTGCGCACCGCGTTGCCGGCGAGGAACGGCATGCCGCCGAGCCGCGTGAGCGCGCGCACCGCGGCCTCGCCGAGTGCATCCGCGGGCGGGCCGTCGGTCGAGCCGCCGTCGCGCCACGGCACGGGATGGGTGCGGGTGCGCAGCGCCTCCGCCTCGTGACGCCGCGCGTCGACGTAGCCGGAGAACTTGCTGCGGCCGAGGAACAGATACGGGATCAGCGTCAGGTAGGGCATCGCGGCAAGCGACACCGCCCACGCGATCGCGCCTTGCGATGTGCGGGTATTCAGGATCGCGTGGCAGGCCGCGATCACGCCGAGCACATGGATCGCGAGGAGGAGCGTGCCAAGGTGTAGCCAGTCGAGGGTCATAGGCGCTTGACGGACTCCTGAAGTCGTGCGGCGTGGCGCCGCGTACGCGCATCTTACCGAACCGCGCGGCGAAGCGGGGTGCCGCGCCGCGCGGTTGGTCGGGGCCGGTCGGGGCCGGCCCACGGCCGTCAGGCTTTCTGCGGGAGATCCGACGCCTGGATCAGGAACACGCTGTCCTCGCCCGCGCTGGTCGACAGCCAGTTCAGTTCGAGGCCGCCGAACGCCGCCTCGACGTTCCCGCGCTCGTTGCCGATCTCGACGACGAGCACGCCGTCGTTGTGCAGCCAGTTGCGCGCTTCGGCAATGATGCGTCGGACGATGTCCATGCCGTCGTCGCCGCCTGCCAGCGCCATCTCGGGCTCGTGACGGTATTCCGGCGGCAGCGCGGCCATCGACGCCGCATTCACGTACGGCGGGTTCGTCAGGATCACGTCGTAGCGCGCGCCGGGGTCGGTCGAGCGGAACACGGGCAGCGGCGTGTAGAGATCGCCGCGATGCAGTGCGATGCGGTCCTGGAGGCCGTAGTCGCGCACGTTGATCTCGGCGACTTCGAGCGCCTTGTCGGACAGGTCGACCGCGTCGATCTCCGCGTTCGGGAATGCGCTTGCCGCGAGGATCGCAAGGCAGCCGGAGCCCGTGCACAGCTCGAGCACCGCGCCGACCTGCTCGGGGTCGGCGACATACGGCTGCAGCCCGTCGTCGAGCAGCTCGCCGATGAACGAGCGGGGCACGATCACGCGCTCGTCGACGTAGAAGCGGTGGCCGTGCATCCACGCTTCATGCGTGAGATAGGCGGCCGGCACGCGCTCGGTCGCGCGCCGTTCGATCACGGCGAGCACGGCGTCGAGCTCGTCCGGCAGCAGGCGTGCGTCGAGGAACGGCTCGAGCGTGTCGAGCGGCAGGTCGAGCGTGCGCAGCACCAGGTAGGCTGCTTCGTCGTAAGCGTTGTCCGAGCCGTGGCCGAACGCAAGCTTCGCCTTCGAGAAGCGCGTCACGGCGTAGCGCAGCAGGTCGCGGACTGTTGCAAAAGGTGTCGTCGTCATACGAGGCTCCGTCAGGCGATCAGTTGTTCGAGCACGCGGCGGTACACGTTCTTCAGCGGATCGATGAAGCGGACTTCGATGTGCTCGTCGATCTTGTGGATGCTGCCGTTCGGCGGGCCGAACTCGATCACCTGCGGGCAGATGCGCGCGATGAAGCGGCCGTCCGACGTGCCACCCGTCGTCGACAGTTCGGTCGTGAGGCCCGTTTCGGCGCGGATCGCCGCCTCGAGCGCGCTCGACAGTTCGCCGCGCGGCGTCAGGAACGGCAGGCCGCTGATCGACCAGTTGAGTTCGTAGTCGAGCCCGTGCTTGTCGAGAATCGCGTGTACGCGCGCCTGCAGGCCTTCGACGGTGCTGGCCGTCGAGAAGCGGAAGTTGAACAGCAGGTCGATATGGCCCGGGATCACGTTGGTCGCGCCGGTGCCCGCATGCAGGTTCGACACCTGCCAGGTGGTCGGCGGGAAGTACTCGTTGCCTTCGTCCCATTGTTCGGCGGCGAGCTCGGCGAGCGCCGGCGCGAGCAGGTGGATCGGGTTCTTCGCGAGATGCGGATACGCGATGTGGCCCTGCACGCCCTTGACGATCAGCTCGCCGGACATCGAGCCGCGGCGGCCGTTCTTCACGACGTCGCCGAGCTCGGCGGTCGACGTCGGCTCGCCGACGATGCAGTAGTCGAGGCGCTCGCCGCGCGCTTCGAGCAGGTCGACGACCTTCACGGTGCCGTCCGTTGCGGGGCCTTCCTCGTCGCTCGTGATCAGGAAGGCGATCGAGCCGCGGTGGTTCGGGTGCGCGGCGACGAATTCCTCGGCCGCGACGACGAAGCCGGCGAGCGACGTCTTCATGTCGGCCGCGCCGCGGCCGTACAGCTTGCCGTCGCGATGCGCGGGAACGAACGGCGGCGACGTCCACTGCTCGAGCGGGCCGGTCGGCACGACGTCGGTGTGGCCCGCGAACGCGAGCAGCTTGCCGTCGCGGCCGTCGGCGCCGCGCTTGACGGCCCACAGGTTGGTCACGCCGTGCGACGCGATCGTCTCGATGTCGAAGCCGAGCGCGCCGAGGCGCTCGGTCATGATCTGCTGGCAATGCTGGTCGTCGGGTGTGACGGACGCGCGGGCGATCAGCTGTTCGGTAAGGGCTAGGGTGGCGGACATGGTTCGGACCACTTTCGATAAAAAATGCCGGCGCGCAGGCCGGCAGCGATGAATCTCGGGGCGTCGTGCAACAGGCGTCATGCAAACGGCACCTGTTGCGCGGGTCGCCCTTATGCAGCGAACAGCGCCGCGTACTGGTCGGCCGCGAAGCCGAGCGATTTCACGCGGCCGTTGACGACGAGCACGGGGCGCTTGATGACCGACGGCTTGTGGATCATCAGCGCGACCGCGCCGGCCTGCGTATCCGCGGCCGCCTTCATGGCGTCGTCCAGGCCGCGCCACGTGGTGCCGCGCTTGTTCACGAGCGCGTCGAGCGACACGTCCTTCAGCCAGTCCTCGACCAGCGGTGCGCTGACGCCCGCTTTCTTGAAATCGTGAAACTCGAACTCGACGCCGTGGTCGGCGAGCCATACACGGGCTTTCTTCACGGTGTCGCAGTTCGGAATGCCGTACACGACCACGGTGCGCGGCTTCGCCATCAGTCGCCTCGCAGCAGTTCGTTCAGGCCGACCTTCGCGCGGGTCTTCGCATCGACCTTCTTCACGATCACCGCGCAGTACAGGCTGTGCGAGCCGTCCTTGGACGGCAGGTTGCCCGCGACGACGACCGAGCCGGCCGGGATGCGGCCGTAGCTGACTTCGCCGGTTTCGCGGTCGTAGATCTTCGTGCTCTGGCCGAGGTACACGCCCATCGAGATCACCGAGTTCTCCTCGACGATCACGCCTTCGACGACTTCCGAGCGCGCGCCGATGAAGCAGTTGTCCTCGATGATGACGGGGTTCGCCTGCAGCGGCTCGAGCACGCCGCCGATGCCGACGCCGCCCGACAGGTGCACGTTCTTGCCGATCTGCGCGCACGAGCCGACCGTCGCCCAGGTGTCGACCATCGTGCCTTCGTCGACATACGCGCCGATATTCGTGTACGACGGCATCAGCACGACGTTCTTCGCGATGAACGAGCCGCGGCGCGCGATGGCCGGCGGCACGACGCGGAAGCCGCCCGCGGCGAAGTCTTCGGCGGTGTAGTTCGCGAACTTCGACGGCACCTTGTCGTAGAACTGCGAGTAGCCGCCGGCCGGCATCGGCACGTTGTCTTCCAGGCGGAACGACAGCAGCACGGCCTTCTTCAGCCACTGGTGCACGGTCCAGTTGCCGTCGATCTTCTCGGCGACGCGCAGCGCGCCTTTGTCGAGCCGCTCGATCGCGTGCGCGACGGCTTCGCGGACTTCGGCGGGCGCGGCCTTCGGCGACAGCTCGGCGCGGTTTTCCCAGGCGGTATCGATGATTTGCTGAAGTTGTTGCGACATGTTCGGTTTCGCAGGAGATGGATGGAATTGATCGGGATCGCGATTACCGCGCGAGGCCGCGGCAGAAATCGACGATGCGTTGCGCGCCCTCGACGCATTCGGGGGTGCCCGCGACGAGCGCGATCCGGATGAAATCGCGGCCCGGGTTCGTGCCGTGCGCGTCGCGCGCGAGGTACGAGCCGGGCAGAACCGTCACATTATAGTCGGCGTACAGGCGCCGGGCGAACTCGGTGTCCGACAGCCCGGTGCGCGCGACGTTGGCCCACAGGTAGAACGCGGCGTCCGGCAGTTTCACGTCGATCACGTCCGCGAGCCTCGGCGTCACGGTGTTGAACTTCTGCACGTACAGCGCGCGGTTCTCGCGCACGTGCGCCTCGTCGCCCCATGCGGCGATGCTCGCCTGCTGCCAGACGGGCGACAGCGCGGCGCCGTGGTAGGTGCGGTACAGCAGGAATTTCTTCAGCAGCGCCGGGTCGCCCGCGACGAACCCCGAGCGCATGCCCGGCACGTTCGAGCGCTTCGACAGGCTCGACAGCATCACGAGCCGCTCGAAGCCGCGGCCGAGGCGGTGTGCGGCCTCGAGCCCGCCGAGCGGCGGCGTGGACTCGTCGAAATAGATCTCCGAATAGCATTCGTCGGACGCGATCACGAAGCCGTGGCGGTCCGACAGCGCGAACAGCTCGCGCCAGTCGTCGAGCGTGAGCACCGCGCCTGTCGGGTTGCCGGGCGAGCACACGTACAGCAGCTGGGTGCGCGCCCACACGTCGTCCGGCACGGCCGCGTAGTCGCATGCGAAGTTGCGGGCCGGATCGCTGTTCGCGAAGTACGGCTCGGCGCCCGCGAGCAGCGCCGCGCCTTCGTAAATTTGATAGAACGGATTCGGACAGAGTACGATCGCTTTCTTGCCGCTTTCGGTCCGGCTCGGGTCGATCACCGTCTGCGCGAGCGCGAACAGCGCTTCGCGCGAGCCGGATGCGGGCAGCACCTCGGTCGCCGGGTCGATCGCCGGCAGCCCGTAGCGGCGCTCGAGCCAGCGCGCGATCGACGTGCGCAGTGCGTCCGAGCCGGCCGTGGCCGGATAGCTGGCGAGGCCGTCGAGCGCGGCCACCGCGGCGTCGCGGATCAGCGCCGGGGTCGGGTGCTTGGGCTCGCCGATGCCGAAGCTGATCGGTTTCAGGCCGGCGGCGGGGGTCAAGTCCTTGAACAGGGCGCGCAGCTTTTCGAAAGGATAGGGCTGGAGCGAGTCGAGTCGTGGATTCACGGGCGAAGCGGCCATCGCGGCCGGTTGGAGCGAAAGGGGCGGCGTGCGCCGCGCGCTTGCGAAGCGGCGCCGGCGGCGCGGCGCGTGTCGCAGCCGACGATTATAGCGTGACGGAATGCGGGCACGGCGGGCGCAGATGCCCGCCGGATCACGAAAAATAGAGGGTATCGAACGAGATGAATAATGCAGTACGCGGCAGCCTGCCGACGCTGGCGATCCTGGTCGGCGCGTCGGTATGGGGCCTGATCTGGTATCCGCTGCGGATCCTTGCGTCGCTGGGCGTGACGGGCACCGCGGCGAGCGCGCTGACGAGCGTCGTCGCGTTCCTGTTCGTGATCGTCGCGCGGCGCAGCACGATCGCGACGCTGCGCTGGCACTGGGTGCTGCCCGGCATCGCGGTGACGGCCGGCGTGACGAACCTCGGCTTCGTGTGGGGCACGATCCACGGCGAGGTGTTGCGCGTGATGCTGCTGTTCTACCTGACCCCCGCGTGGACCGCGATCTACGCGCACTTCCTGCTGCGCGAACGGCTCACCTGGGCGGGCGCGGGGCTCGCCGCGCTGTCGATCTGCGGTGCGATGCTGATGCTGTGGTCGCCGAAGCTCGGCGTGCCGCTGCCGGCCAACCCGGCCGAATGGGCAGGGCTCGCGGCCGGGCTGAGCTTCGCGATGAGCAACGTGCTCGTGATCAAGGCGAGCCGCGAGCTGCCGGACATGCGTGCCGAGATGCGCACCGCGACGCTGTTCGGCGGCGCGGCCGTGTTCGGCGCGATCGCCGCGCTGTTCGAGGGGCTGCCGACCGTGCCGGCGAGCGGACAGCTCGGCGTCGTGGCGCTGATCATCGTCGGGATCGGCGTGACGATGGCGTCGAACAACCTGCTCGTCCAGTACGGGCTCGCCCGCGTGCCGGCGAACCGCGCGTCGATCATCATGCTGTTCGAGATCGTGATCACCGCGCTGTCGGCCTGGGTATTCGCGAACGAATTGCCGAGCTCGCGGGAATGGGCGGGCGGCGCGTGCATCGTGCTCGCGACGCTGCTGTCGAGCCGGGTCCACCGGTCGAGTCCGGCGCAGGACAAACCGGGCAGCGGTCGGGACCGCGCACGCGCGATGGTATGATTGGTGCCGTTTGCGGGGCCCAACGCTTAAGCGCGCGGCCCCGCTTTTGAATTCGGGGGCGCGCCGCGCGCAAGGGCCGGCTGGTCCGGCGCGGCGTGCCGCCGTCCGTTTCACACATTCTTCACATCCGATACCGCCGTGCGTCTGAGCTCGATCAAACTCGCTGGCTTCAAATCCTTCGTCGATCCCACGCATTTCCAGGTCCCGGGCCAGCTCGTCGGCGTCGTGGGCCCGAACGGTTGCGGCAAGTCCAACATCATCGATGCCGTGCGCTGGGTGCTCGGCGAGTCGCGCGCGTCCGAGCTGCGCGGTGAGTCGATGCAGGACGTGATCTTCAACGGCTCGACCGCCCGCAAGCCGGGCAGCCGGGCGAGCGTCGAACTGATCTTCGACAACTCCGACGGCCGTGCGGCCGGCCAATGGGGCCAGTACGGCGAGATCGCCGTGAAGCGCGTGCTGACGCGCGACGGCACGTCGAGCTACTACATCAACAACCTGCCGGCACGCCGCCGCGACATCCAGGACATCTTCCTCGGCACGGGCCTCGGGCCGCGCGCGTACGCGATCATCGGGCAGGGCATGATCGCGCGGATCATCGAGGCGAAGCCGGAAGAGCTGCGCGTGTTCCTCGAGGAAGCCGCGGGCGTGTCGAAGTACAAGGAGCGCCGTCGCGAGACCGAAAACCGGCTGCACGACACGCGCGAGAACCTGACGCGTGTCGAGGACATCATCCGCGAGCTTTCCGCGAACCTCGAGAAGCTCGAGGCGCAGGCAGTCGTCGCGACCCGGTACAAGGAACTCGTCGCCGACGGCGAGGAGAAGCAGCGCCTGTTGTGGCTGCTGCGCAAGAACGAGGCCGGCGGCGAGCAGCAGAAGCAGCAGCGTGCGATCGAGCAGGCGCAGATCGACCTCGAAGCGCAGACCGCGAAGCTGCGCGAAGTCGAGTCGCAGCTCGAGACGCTGCGCGTTGCGCACTACGCGGCGAGCGACGCGATGCAGGGCGCGCAAGGCGCGCTCTACGAAGCGAACGCCGAAGTCAGCCGGCTGGAAGCCGAGATCAGGTTCATTGTCGAATCGCGCAACCGCGTGCAGGCGCAGATTGCCGCGCTGAATGCGCAGCGCGAGCAGTGGCGCGCGCAGGCCGACAAGGCGCAGGACGAGCTCGAGGAAGCCGAGGAAGCGCGTGCGGTCGCCGACGAGAAGGCCGCGCTCGCCGAGGACGCCGCCGCGGCGAAGCACGACGCGCTGCCGGCGCTCGAGGCGACCTGGCGCGACGCGCAGGCGCAGCTCAACGACGAGCGTGGCCGGATCGCGCAGACCGAGCAGTCGCTGAAGCTCGAGGCCGCGCACCAGCGCAACGCCGACCAGCAGCTGCAGCAGCTGCAGCAGCGGCACGAGCGCCTGAAGGCGGAAGCGGGCGGCCTCGACGTGCCGGACGAAGCGCAGCTCGAGGAGTTGCGCATGCAGCTCGCCGAGCAGGAAGAAATTCTCGCCGACGCGCAGGCGCGCGTCGCGGACGCGCAGGAGACGGTGCCGCGCCTCGACGCCGAGCGCCGTGCCGCACATGAGCGCGTGCAGGCCGAAAGCGCGCAGATCCACCAGCTCGAGGCGCGTCTCGCCGCGCTGAGGCAACTGCAGGAGAACGTGCAGACCGAGGGCAAGGTGCAGCCGTGGCTCGACAAGCACGAGCTCGGCACGCTGCCGCGCCTGTGGAAGAAGCTGCACGTCGAGCCGGGCTGGGAAACGGCGCTCGAGGCCGTGCTGCGCGAGCGGCTCGCCGCGCTCGAAGTGTCGAATCTCGACTGGGTGAAGGCGTTCGCGACCGACGCGCCGCCGGCGAAGCTCGCGTTCTACGCACCGCCGCCGGCCGGCGAGCCGCCCGCGGCGGTCAGCGGGCTGCGCGCGGTGCTGTCGCTCGTGCGCATCGACGACGCGGGCATCCGTGCGGTGCTGAACGACTGGCTCGGCAACGTGTACGTCGCGGACGACGTCGCGCAGGCGCTCGCGACGCGTTCGCAGCTGCCGGCGGGCGGATCGTTCGTCGTCAAGGCCGGCCACATCGTCACGCGCGTCGGCGTGCAGCTGTATGCGGCCGATTCGGAGCAGGCGGGGATGCTCGCTCGCCAGCAGGAAATCGAGAACCTGACGCGCCAGGTGCGTGCGCAGGCGCTGCTCGCGGACGAAGCGAAGTCGGCCGTGGTGCGCGCGGAAGCCGCGCATACGCAGGCGGCCCAGGCGCTCGGCGACGTCCGCGCGCAGGCCGAACGCGCGACGCAGCGCGTGCATGCGCTGCAGATGGACGTGCTGAAGCTCGCGCAGGCGCACGAGCGCTATACGCAGCGCAGCACGCAGATTCGCGAGGAACTCGAGGAAATCGGCGCGCAGATCGAGGAGCAGCGTGCGCTGCGCGCGGAGTCGGAAGCGAATTTCGAGCGCTTCGACGGCGAGCTCGCGGAGCTGCAGGCGCGCTTCGAGGACAACCAGCTCGCGTTCGAGTCGCTCGACGAGTCGCTGACGCAGGCGCGCCAGGAAGCGCGCGATCTCGAGCGCGCAGCGAACGACGCGCGCTTCGCGGCCCGCAATGCGGTGACCCGGATCGACGAGCTGAAGCGCAGCATCCAGGTCGCGCACGAGCAGAGCGAGCGCGTGGCCGCGTCGCTGGAAGATGCGCGCGCCGAGCTCGAGACGATCAACGAGCAGACCGCGCACACCGGGCTGCAGGATGCGCTCGAGATTCGCGCGGTGAAGGAAGAGGCGCTGCAGGCCGCGCGCATCGAGCTCGACGACCTCACCGCGAAGCTGCGCGCATCGGACGAGCAGCGTCTCGTCGCCGAGCGCTCGCTGCAGCCGCTGCGCGACCGCATCACCGAATTGCAGCTGAAGGAGCAGGCCGCGCGCCTGTCCGTCGAGCAGTTCGCCGAGCAACTCGCGGCGGCGGAAGTCGACGAGGAAGCGCTGCGCGAGAAGCTCACGCCGGACCTGAAGCCGTCGTACCTGCAGGGCGAAGTGACGCGACTCAACAACGCGATCAACGCGCTCGGCCCCGTGAACATGGCCGCGCTCGACGAGCTGAAGGCCGCGAGCGAGCGCAAGGTGTTCCTCGACGCGCAGTCGGCCGACCTGACCGACGCGATCACGACGCTCGAGGACGCGATCCACAAGATCGACCAGGAAACCCGCACGCTGCTGCAGGGAACCTTCGACGAGGTCAACCGTCACTTCAGCGACCTGTTCCCGCGCCTGTTCGGCGGCGGCCAGGCGAAGCTGATCATGACGGGCGACGAGATTCTCGACGCCGGCGTGCAGGTGATGGCGCAGCCGCCCGGCAAGAAGAACGCGACGATCCACCTGCTGTCCGGCGGCGAGAAGGCGCTGACCGCGACCGCGCTGGTGTTCGCGATGTTCCAGCTGAACCCGGCGCCGTTCTGTCTGCTCGACGAGGTCGACGCGCCGCTCGACGACGCGAACACCGAACGTTTCGCGAACCTCGTGCGCGCGATGTCGAACAAGACGCAGTTCCTCTTCATCTCGCACAACAAGATCGCGATGGAGATGGCGCAGCAGCTGATCGGCGTGACGATGCAGGAGCAGGGCGTATCGCGGATCGTCGCGGTGGACATGGAAACCGCGGCGGGTTTTGCGCAGAATTGACGTTTGACGACACTGGCCCGCGGGTGCGCGGCAGGTCGATGCCCGACGCATCGACGCCCGCCCGCGAGTCCAACGAAAAAGAATTGCTGATGGAGCGTGCATGGACGAGTTGACACTCGGTTTGATCGGCGCGGGCGCGGTCGTGGTAGGCGGCGTCGTGGTCTATAACGCGTGGCAGGGCGCGAAGGTGCGGCGCAAGATGCCGCGTGCGATGCCGCAGGAGACGGCGGATGTGATGAACCGCCCCGAGCGCGACGATGAACTGCCGTTCATCGAGCCCGTGCGCCAGCCGACGCGCCGTGAACCGGCGGCGCCGGCCGCCGAGGCCGCAGCGGGCGCGGCGGCGGAAGCCGCACGCGTCGAGCCGACGTTCAGTGGGGCCGCCCTGGGTGGCGCGGCGCCTGCCGATATGCCGGCCGACCTGCAGGCCGAGGCGACGTCGGTCGACCTGCCGGCCGACGAGTCCGTCGAGTCGGTTGCATCGCCCGAAGCGGCGGAAGTGGCCAAAACGGCCAAAACGGCCAAGGCGGCGGAAGCGACCCGGGAAACCGCCGCGAATGAGCCGGTCGAGCCCGTGCTGCCGGCCGCGACGACGATTTCATCGGCGCCGCCCACGGTTGTCGACCGTCGCATTGACTGCATCGTGCCGATCCGCCTCGCGTCGCCGCTGCCCGGCGACAAGATCCTGCCGGTCGCGCAGCGCCTGCGTCGCGCAGGCAGCAAGCCGGTCCACATCGAAGGCAAGCCCGAGGGCGGCCACTGGGAGCTGCTGCAGAACGGCGTGCGCTACGAGGAGCTGCGCGCGGCCGCGCAGCTCGCGAATCGCGGCGGCCCGCTGAACGAGCTCGAGTTCTCGGAATTCGTGACGGGCGTCCAGCAGTTCGCCGACGCGATCGACGGCGCGCCCGAGTTCCCGGACATGATGGAAACGGTGTCGATGGCGCGCGAGCTCGACGGCTTCGCCGCGCAATGCGACGCGCAGCTGTCGATCAACGTGATGTCGGACGGCGCGCCGTGGTCGGCCAACTATGTGCAGGCGGTCGCATCGCAGGACGGCCTGCTGCTGTCGCGCGACGGCACGCGCTTCGTCAAGCTCGACGCGAAGCAGAACCCGGTGTTCATGCTGCAGTTCGGCGACACCAACTTCCTGCGCGACGACCTGACGTACAAGGGCGGCAACATGATCACGCTGGTGCTCGACGTGCCGGTTGCGGAAGAGGACATCCTGCCGTTCCGGCTGATGTGCGACTACGCGAAGTCGCTGTCCGAACGGATCGGCGCGCGGGTCGTCGACGACCAGCGCCGGCCGCTGCCGGAGTCGACGCTGCTCGCGATCGAGCAGCAACTGATGAAGCTGTACGCGAAGCTCGAACAGGCCGGCATTCCGGCCGGCTCGCCGGTCACGCGCCGGCTGTTCAGCCAGTAACGCGATGCGCGGGGCGTGGCTGGCGAGCTGCCGCCTGCGCAGCGGCGAGCCGGCCGGCGGCCCCTGCGCCGGGTGCCGCTTCGGGCGCCGCATCGGGTGCCCCGCTGCGGCGCCAAACTGAGATAATCTGGCATTCGAATTTCTCAGCAACACACTGCCGCCAGCATGGCCCGAACCCAAGCCGAACCGCCAGCCAGCCAGCCCGACGCACGCGCCGCGTGGCTGCGCGACCAACTCGAGCGGGCGAACTACGCCTACTACGTGCTCGACCAGCCGGAACTGCCCGACGCCGAGTACGACCGGCTGTTCGTCGAACTGCAGCAGCTCGAGGCAGACCATCCCGAACTCGTGACACCCGAATCGCCGACGCAGCGCGTCGGCGGCGAGGTCGCGAGCGGCTTCACGCCGGTCGTCCACGCGATGCCGATGCTGTCGCTGAACAACGGCTTCGAGGACGAGGACATCGTCGCGTTCGACAAGCGCGTCGCCGACGCACTCGACAAGGCCGCCGACCTCGCGGGCACCGTGACCGATCCGGTCGGATACGCGTGCGAGCTCAAGTTCGACGGCCTCGCGATCTCGCTGCGCTACGAGCACGGGGTATTCGTGCAGGCATCGACGCGCGGCGACGGCACGACGGGCGAGGACGTGACCGAGAACGTCCGCACGATCCGCTCGATTCCGCTGAAGCTGAAGGGCGCCGACCTGCCGGCCGTGCTCGACGTGCGCGGCGAGGTGCTGATGTTCAAGCGCGATTTCGCACGCCTGAACGAACGCCAGCGCGCCGCCGAGCAGCGCGAATTCGCGAATCCGCGCAACGCGGCCGCCGGCAGCCTGCGCCAGCTCGATCCGAAGATCACCGCGCAGCGCCCGCTGTCGTTCTTTGCGTACGGTATCGGCGTGCTTGAAGGCGCGGCGATGCCCGACACGCACAGCGCGCTGCTCGACTGGTACGAGGCGCTCGGCTTGCCGGTGAATCGCGAGCGCGCGGTCGTGCGCGGCGCGGACGGGCTCCTCGAATTCTTCCGCAAGATCGGCGAGAAACGCGAGTCGCTGCCGTATGACATCGACGGCGTCGTCTACAAGGTGAACCGGCGCGACGAGCAGGAGCGGCTTGGTTTCGTGTCGCGCGCGCCGCGCTTCGCGCTCGCGCACAAGTTCCCGGCGCAGGAGGCGCTCACGACGCTCGTCGCGATCGACGTGCAGGTCGGCCGCACCGGTGCGATCACGCCGGTCGCGCGCCTCGAGCCCGTGTTCGTCGGCGGCGCGACCGTGACCAACGCGACGCTGCACAACGAGGACGAGGTGCGCCGCAAGGATATCCGGATCGGCGATACCGTGATCGTGCGACGCGCGGGCGACGTGATCCCGGAAGTCGTCGGCGCGGTGCTCGACCGGCGGCCCGAGCACGCGGCCGAATTCGTGATGCCGACCGAATGCCCGGTGTGCGGCTCGAAGATCGAACGGCTGCCGGACGAGGCAATCGCTCGCTGCACGGGCGGCCTGTTCTGCCCGGCGCAGCGCAAGCAGGCACTCTGGCACTTCGCGCAGCGGCGCGCACTCGACATCGACGGGCTTGGCGAGAAGATCATCGACCAGCTCGTCGAGCTGAACCTCGTGCGCACGCCGGCCGACCTGTTCAACCTCGGTTTCGCGACGCTCGCCGAACTCGACCGGTTTGCGGAGAAATCTGCGCAGAACCTGCTCGATTCGCTCGAGAAGGCGAAGCACACGACGCTCGCGCGCTTCATCTACGCGCTCGGCATCCGCCACGTCGGCGAATCGACCGCGAAGGATCTCGCGAAGCATTTCGGCTCGCTGAACCCCATCATGGACGCGTCGATCGAGGAACTGCTCGAAGTCAACGATGTCGGGCCGATCGTCGCCGAGTCGATCCACCAGTTCTTCGCGGAGGACCACAACCGCACGGTGATCGAGCAGCTGCGCGCGCCCGGCAAGGTTACGTGGCCCGAAGGGCCGCCCGCGCCGAAGGCGCCGCAGGGCGTGCTGGCCGGCAAGACCGTCGTGCTGACGGGCACGCTGCCGACGCTCACGCGCGAAGCAGCGAAGGAAATGCTCGAGGCGGCCGGCGCGAAGGTCGCGGGTTCCGTGTCGAAGAAGACGGATTATGTCGTCGCGGGTGCGGAAGCGGGCAGCAAGCTCGCGAAGGCCGAGGAACTCGGCATCCCCGTGCTGGACGAAGACGGTTTGCACCAACTCCTGGAGGGCCACGCGCCATGATTCGCGAGATCCTGAAGATGGGCGATCCGCGCCTGCTCGAAATTGCCCGGCCGGTCGAGAAATTCGACACGCCCGAGTTGCACGCGCTCGTCGCGGACATGTTCGAAACGATGCACCACGCGGACGGCGCGGGGCTCGCGGCGCCGCAGATCGGTGTCGGCCTGCAGGTGATCATCTTCGGTTTCGGCAATAACAACCGCTATCCGGAAGCGCCGCCCGTGCCGGAAACCGTGCTGATCAACCCGAAGATCGAGTACATGCCGCCGGACATGGAGGAAGGCTGGGAGGGCTGCCTGTCGGTGCCGGGCATGCGCGGCGTCGTCAGCCGCTATGCGAAAGTGCGCTACAGCGGCTTCGACCAGCACGGCGCGAAGATCGACCGCATCGCCGAAGGGTTCCATGCGCGGGTTGTCCAGCACGAATACGATCACCTGATCGGCAAGCTGTATCCGATGCGGATCACCGACTTCACGCGCTTCGGGTTCACCGACGTGCTGTTTCCGGGGCTCGACGCGCAGGACGACTGACGGGCGCGCGGCTGGCCCGGTGCCGACCATTGTCAGGACGAGACGCCGAAACGAAAAAAAGCCCGCGCAAGCGGGCTTTATCACGACAGCGGCGCGCGACGCGGCCGCGCGTCGTCAGAACGTCTCGTCGGCCGACAGGTAGCGCCATTGCCCCTGCGGCAACGCGCCGAGCATCACGCGGCCCATCCGCACGCGCTTGAGGCCGATCACCTCGAGGCCGACCAGTTCGCACATGCGGCGGATCTGGCGTTTCTTGCCTTCGCGCAGCACGAAGCGCAGCTGCTCGCCGTTCTGCCAGCTCACCATCGCGGGCTTCAGCGCAACGCCGTCGAGTTCGAGGCCGTGGCGCAGCTTCGCGAGCGATTCCGCGGGGAAGTGCTGGTCGATGTCGAGGAGCCGTTCGCCGAAGCGCACGCGCACGAGGTATTCCTTGTCGATGTCCGACTGCTCGCCGATCAGTTGCTTCGCGATCCGGCCGTTCTGCGTCAGCACGAGCAGGCCGGTCGAATCGATGTCGAGCCGGCCGGCCGGCGCGAGCGAGTGCAGATGCTGCGGCGAAAAGCGCAGCGCCGAGCGGTCGCCGCTCCAGTGGTTCTCGCGCGTGATCAGCACGGTCGCGGGCTCGTAGCCGTCTTCCGCCTGGCCCGACACATAGCCGACCGGCTTGTGCAGCAGGATCGTCACCTGCGCGGCTTGTGCCGCACTGGCGCGCTCGTCGATCTCGATGCGCTGGTCGGGCCGCACCTTGGTGCCGAGCGTGTCGATGCGTTCGCCGTCGACCAGCACCCAGCCTTTCTCGATCCATTCGTCGGCTTCGCGGCGCGAGCAGAGGCCGAGCTCGGACATGCGTTTCGACAGGCGCATCAGGCCCGATTCGTCGCCGTGATCAGCGTCGGCCGCGCGGCGCTTCACCGGTTGCGCGGTCTTGAAGCTTGCGCTGGACGATGGCCGTTCGGCACTGCCGCGCCGGGCGGGAGCGTCCGGGCTGCGCGTGAAGCGTTCGCCGTCGCGCGGCGCGCGGGCCGGGCGTTCGGACGAGGTGCGGCGGTCGCCGAAGCTGCGCTTCGCGCCTTCGCCGCCCGTCGCGTCGCGATAGGCCGCGCGCTTGCCGCCTTCGGCGCCGGCGTTCGCGCGGCGGGGCCGCGCATCGTCGTCGCGGCGGGCCGGACGTGCGTCGGGCTTGCCGCGGCTGAACTTGCCGTCGGCGCTGCGGCGTTCGCCCGAGGGTCTTGCATTCGCGCCGCGATACGGACGGGATTCGCCGGCGCGGCCTTCGCCACGCTCGCCGCGTGCAGCGGGTTTGCCTTCCGCGCTGCGATATGGACGACCTTCGGGGCGACCTTCGGGGCGGCCTTCGCCACGCTCGAAGCGGCCGCCGGGTTTCGCGTCTGCGCCGCGATACGGACGCGTGTCGCTACGCTCGCCGCGCGCGGTAGGCTTGCCTTCCGCGCTGCGATATGGACGGCCTTCGGGACGACCTTCGGAACGACCCTCGCCACGCTCGAAGCGGCCGCCGGGTTTCGCGTCTGCGTTTCGAAACGGACGGGTGTCACCGCGCTCGCCACGTGCAGCAGGCTTGCCTTCCGCGCCGCGGTATGGGCGGCCTTCAGGACGGCCTTCGCCGGGGCGGCCGGCGCCACGTTCAGTGCGGCCGGTGGGCTTCGCATCACCGCCGCGGTAGCTGCGCTCGGCGCCGCCGTCACGCGGCGGGCGTTTCGCCGGCGCGCGATCCGCGCCCGGACGTTCCGCACCACCGGCGGCGCGCGGCTTGAACGTACGCTCGCCGGCCTCCTTCGGCGCGAGCGCCTTCTTCGGGCGGGCCGGCTTGGCGGCCGCGTCCGGCGCGGCGGCGCGCACCGGCTTGCGGGCGACGAGGCTGCCGGAACGGACGGGGGCGCGGGTCGGCGACGCCGGCCGCGGATTCTTGACGGTTAATTTGGTGCGCATAAACGCTGGAATGCTTTCAGACTGCGATCGCGCGCAGTAACTCGGTTTCGACTTGAATCTGCAGACGGTTGTCGGACAGGCCGGCGCCGTCGAGCAGGAAGATGTCCTCGACGCGTTCGCCGAGCGTATTGATCCGCGCCGCATGGACGCCGACCCGGTGCTCGGCCAGCACGCGCGCGATCGAATAAAGAAGGCCCGGCCGGTCGTTGGCGGACACGGACAGGATGTAGTACTGGCCGCGCTCGTCGGCCCGCAGGTCGACACGCGGCGTGATCGGAAACGTGCGCGACAGCCGCGACAGCCGGCCCTTGGACGGTTCCGGCAGCGGCGAGGCCTCGGCGAGGCGCATCGCCAGCTGCTGTTCGACGAGATTCGCGATGTCGCGGTACTGCACGTCGTGCTCGGTCTGCGTGACGATGAAGTTGTCGAGCGCGTAGCCGTGCCGCGTCGTGCTGACGCGGGCGTCGAGCACCGACAGCCCGTTGCGGTCGAAGTACGCGCAGATGCCCGCGAACAGGTCCGCGCGGTCCTTCACGTAGACGAGCACTTGCAGCGCATCGCCGACGGGCGACGGCCGCGCGCGGACGATCGCCGTCTCGGCGTTCACGTGCCGGTACAGCACGCGGGTCTGCCACGCGATGTCGGCGGCGTCGTGGCGCAGGAAGAAGCCGACGTCGAGCTGGTCCCACAGCGCGCGGTGCGCGTCCGTGGGCACGGTTTCGAGGCGCAGCAGCGCGAGCGCTTCCTCCTGGCGGGACTTCAGCTCGGAGTGCGCGTCCGGCTGCGCACCGCCGAGGACGGCGAGCGTCGCGCGGTAAAGGTCCTCGAGCAGCTTGCCCTTCCACGCGTTCCAGACCTTCGGGCTCGTGCCGCGGATGTCGGCGACGGTCAGCAGGTAGAGCGCCGTCAGCCGGCGCTCGGTGCCGACGAGGTCGGCGAAGCGCTTGATCACTTCCGGATCGCTCGTGTCCTGCTTTTGCGCGACCTGGCTCATCGTCAGGTGATGCTGGACGAGCCACACGACGAGCGCCGAGTCGTCGGCGGCAATCCCGTGCTCGCGGCAGAAGCGGCGCGCGTCGGCCATCCCGAGCTGCGAATGATCGCCGCCGCGGCCCTTCGCGATGTCGTGGAACAGCGCCGCGACGTACAGCACCCACGGCCGCTCGAAGTTGCCGATCAGCTGGCTGCAGAACGGATACTCGTGCGCATGCTCGGCGACCGCGAAGCGGCGGATGTTGCGCAGCACCATCAGAATGTGCTGGTCGACCGTGTACACGTGATACAGGTCGTGCTGCATCTGGCCGACGATGCGGCGGAAATTCAGCAGGTAGCGGCCGAGCACGCTCGTCTGGTTCATCAGCCGGAATGCGTGCGTGATGCCTTCCGGCTGCTGCAGGATCTGCATGAACGTGCGGCGGTTCTGCGGATCGCGCCGCCACGCGTTGTTCATGATCTCGCGCGAGTTGTACAGCGCCCGCAGCGTGCGCGCGGACAGCCCCTTCACGCCGCGCGTCGTCTCGTACAGCAGGAACGCCTCGAGGATCGCGTCCGGATGGCGCTCGAACACGTCGTCCGCGGCGATCTCGAGCATCCCCTGCTTCTCGACGAAGCGCTCGGGCGACAGCACGCGCGTGATGCCGCTCGTCGCCGGGAACAGCTGGGCCTCGATGTTCTGGATCAGGATCGTCGCGAGCTGCGTGACGGCCTTCGCGGCCCAGTAGTAGCGGCGCATCAGCTGTTCGCTCGCGCGCTTGGCGGGCGTCGGCTTGTAGCCGAAGCTTTCGGCCGCCTGGGTCTGCAGGTCGAACACGAGCATGTCCTGGCGGCGCCCGGCGATCACGTGCAGCCGCGCGCGCAGCGTCTTCAGGAAGCTTTCGTTGCGGCGCAGCTCGCGTGCCTCGCGGTCGGTGATGAGGCCGCGCGTGTCGAGTTCGCGCCAGCTGCTGCCGAAGCCGGCCGCGCGCGCGATCCACAGGATCGTCTGCAGGTCGCGCAGCCCGCCCGGGCTTTCCTTCACGTTCGGCTCGAGGCTGTACGGCGTGTCCTGGAACTTCGCGTGACGCTGGCGCATCTCGAGCACCTTCGCGGTGAAGAACGCACGGGCGTCGAGCGCCTCGTGGTAGCGCACCGTGAAACGCTCGAACAGCGCGGTGCTGCCGACGATGCGGCGCGCCTCGAGCAGCGACGTCTGCACCGTGACGTCGTGCGACGCCTCCTCGATGCATTGCGCGACCGTGCGCACGCTGCTGCCGATCTCGAGGCCGAGATCCCACGCCATGCCGATGAAGCGCTCGATCCGCGCGTCGAGCTCGGCGTCGCGCCCGTCGGGCAGCAGCACGAGGATGTCGACGTCGGAATAGGGCGCGAGCTCGCCGCGCCCGTAGCCGCCGACCGCGACGAGCGCGAGCGTCGCCGGCAGCCCGCAATCGTCCCACACGCATTTCAGCGCGTCGTCGGTCGCTTTCGACAGCGCGTGCATCAGCGATGCGACGTTCGCTGCGCTGCGAAAGCGCGCAAGCAGGTCGGTCTTGACGGCCTTGAGTTCGGCGCGCCGCGACAGCGCTTCGGTCGAGGGGGCGGCGTGAGCGCTCATCGGTGGCGGATCAGGTGACGGGCAGGGCGGGCTGGCGCGGACGCGCTCAGACCGCCGCGGCCGAGTTGGCGAACACGGGGCGGGCCGGCGAGCCGGCGGACACCGTCAGCACGTCGTACCCGGTCTCGGTGACGAGCACCGTGTGCTCCCACTGCGCGGACAGGCTGCGGTCGCGCGTCTTGACCGTCCACTGGTCGGGCATCGTGCGGATGTCGCGCTTGCCGGCGTTGATCATCGGCTCGATCGTGAAGATCATCCCCGGTTTCAGCTCGACGCCGGTGCCCGGACGGCCGTAGTGGACGACCTGCGGATCCTCGTGGAACACCGTGCCGATCCCGTGGCCGCAGTATTCGCGCACGACGCTGTAGCCCTGCGCTTCCGCGTGCTTCTGGATTGCGTGGCCGATGTCGCCGAGATGCGCGCCCGGTTTGACCTGGTCGATGCCGAGCCACATGCATTCGTAGGTGGTCTGCACGAGGCGCTTCGCGAGGATCGAGCCTTCGCCGACGATGAACATCCGGCTCGTGTCGCCGAAGTAACCGTCCTTGATCACGGTGATGTCGATGTTGAGCGCATCGCCGTTCTTGATCGTCTTGTCGCCCGGGATGCCGTGGCAGATCACGTCGTTGACCGAGATGCAGGTGGCCTTCGGGTACGGCGGGTAGCCGGGCGGCTGGTAGTTCAGCGGTGCGGGAACCGTGCCCTGTTCCTTCACCATGTACTCATGGCAGAGGCGATCGAGCTCGGCCGTCGTGATGCCCGCGACGACGTGCGGGGTGATGAAATCGAGCACTTCGCTCGCCAGACGGCAGGCGACGCGCATCTGCGCGATATCGTGTTCGTTTTTGAGCGTAATAGCCATCGAGGTGTGCCTGGAAAGCGGTGAATTGACGAATTATCGCACCTTATGCCGTGCGTCGCAGCCCCCGGGCGCTTGCGCGGACGCGGGTTTTTGCGGATTGCCGTGCGCGTGGCGACCGGTGCGGCAAAGTGGCGGGCGACTTGAGAGCCGACAAATGGGCGTGCTATACTCTTTGGCTAAGTCGACACTCAAATGCCTGTCATGCCCCGATCCGTTCCGATTCGGGGGCGGCGTTTGCGGTGCAGGCTTGCGGCACGGGCATTCCGCACGTGCCGAATCGCAAGCCGGCGCAACCAGGGTGCCGGCCGCGCTGAATCCGGCCTCCTTCGGGGAGGCAAGCCTTTCGGGGCGCGTTCGCGCGGCAGGTACGGCGGCCGGCTTAAGACCCAACCCTCGTGGAGAATTTACATGGCAGTTACGATGCGCCAAATGCTGGAAGCAGGTGTCCACTTCGGTCACCAGACCCGCTTCTGGAACCCGAAGATGGCTCCGTTCATTTTCGGTCACCGCAACAAGATTCACATCATCAACCTCGAAAAGACGCTGCCGATGTTCACGGACGCACAGAAGTACGTGCGCCAGCTGGCAGCGAACCGCGGCACGATCCTGTTCGTCGGCACGAAGCGTCAATCGCGTGACACGATCGCCCAGGAAGCGCAGCGCGCAGGCATGCCGTTCGTCAACGCACGCTGGCTCGGCGGCATGATGACCAACTTCAAGACGCTGAAGGTATCGATCAAGCGCCTGAAGGACATGGAAGCGGCAGTCGAGGCAGGCGAGCTCGAGAAGATGAGCAAGAAGGAAGCACTGCTGTTCGAACGCGAAATCGCCAAGCTGCAGAAGTCGATCGGCGGCGTGAAGGACATGGGCGGCATTCCGGACGCAATCTTCGTCGTCGACGTCGGCTACCACAAGATTGCCGTTACCGAAGCGAACAAGCTGGGCGTGCCGGTCATCGCCGTGGTCGATACGAACCACTCGCCGGAAGGTGTGGATTACGTGATCCCGGGTAACGACGACTCGAGCAAGGCCGTCGCGCTGTACGCTGAAGGCGTGGCCGACGCGATCCTCGAAGGCCGTGCGAACGCGGTCAACGAAGTGGTCCAGGCAGTGCGCAGCGGCGGCGACGACGAGTACGTCGAGGAAAACGCGTAACTGGCCCCGAGCCGGCGCAAAAAGGGGGCTCTCAACAGGCCCCCTTTTTTTAAGCTTGTGCGCCGGACCTGATCGCGCCGCGTTGGCGCGGGTCCGGAAACGAATCCCGGCCGCTCGCGTCAAAGCGGGCGGCGTTGTGAATACAGACTCAAGGAGCGAATGATGGCGGCAATTACCGCAAGCATGGTGGCAGAACTGCGCGCAAAGACCGACGCACCGATGATGGAGTGCAAGAAGGCGCTGACGGAAGCCGACGGCGATCTGGCCAAGGCTGAAGAGCTGCTGCGCGTCAAGCTCGGCAACAAGGCGAGCAAGGCGGCATCGCGCGTGACGGCCGAAGGCGTCGTCGCATCGTTCGTCGGCGGCAATGCCGGCGCGCTCGTCGAACTGAACTGCGAAACCGACTTCGTCGCGAAGAACGACGACTTCCTCGCATTCTCGAAGACCGTCGCCGAACTCGTCGCGACGCAAAACCCGGCTGACGTGGCAGCGCTGTCGGCACTGCCGCTCGAAGGCTCGACGGTCGACGCAGTGCGCCTGGCACTGATCGGCAAGATCGGCGAGAACGTCTCGATCCGCCGTTTCGTCCGTTTCGAAACCGCAAACAAGATCGCAACGTACCTGCACGGCGCGCGTATCGGCGTGATCGTCGAGTACACGGGTGCGGAAGAGCAGGTCGGCAAGGACGTCGCGATGCACATCGCGGCAATGAAGCCGGTCGCGCTGTCGTCGGCTGACGTGCCGGCCGAGCTGATCGAGACGGAGCGCCGCGTGGCCGAGCAGAAGGCTGCGGAATCGGGCAAGCCGGCCGAGATCGTCGCGAAGATGGTCGACGGCAGCGTCCAGAAGTACCTGAAGGAAGTGTCGCTGCTGAACCAGACGTTCGTGAAGAATGACAAGCAGACGATCGAGCAGATGCTGAAGGCAGCCAATGCTGCAGTGCAGAAGTTCGCGCTGTTCGTCGTCGGCGAAGGCATCGAGAAGCGTCAGGACGACTTCGCCGCCGAAGTGGCCGCGCAAGTTGCAGCAGCAAAGCAGCAGTAAGCCGTCGTAATCCAGCAATACCCGCGGCGGGCGTCCGTCCCGCCGCGGCCGGCGGCGCCGCCGGCTGTCCGGCAGGTCCGGTCTGGCCGGTGGCGCTTGCCCGAATCAGTATTTCGCCCCTACAGTTCGTGGTTGTCATCCTCTCGTCGCTCGGAAGCCCCTATGCCCAATGCCTATAAACGCGTCCTCCTCAAACTTTCCGGCGAAGCGCTGATGGGCGACGATGCCTTTGGCATCAATCGCGCTACGATCGAACGGATGGTGGCCGACATCGCCGAAGTCGTGCGTCTCGGCACGCAGCTCGCGGTGGTGATCGGGGGCGGTAATATTTTCCGCGGCGTCGCGGGCGGCGCGGCCGGCATGGACCGCGCGACGGCCGACTACATGGGGATGCTGGCGACGATGATGAACGCGCTGGCGCTGCAGGACGCGATGCGCCACGCGGGCATCGAGGCGCGCGTGCAGTCGGCACTGCGGATGGACCAGGTCGTCGAGCCGTACATCCGTCCCCGCGCGATCCGCCAGCTCGAGGAGGGCCGGGTGGTGATCTTCGCGGCCGGTACCGGCAACCCGTTCTTCACGACCGACACGGCCGCTGCGCTGCGCGGCTCGGAAGTGGGCGCGGAGGTCGTGCTGAAGGCGACGAAGGTCGACGGTGTCTATTCGGCCGATCCGAAGAAGGATCCGTCCGCCACGCGCTATACGACGATCACCTTCGACGAGGCGATCAGCCGTAACCTGCAGGTGATGGACGCGACCGCGTTCGCGCTCTGCCGCGACCAGAAGCTGCCGATTCGCGTGTTTTCGATCAACAAGCCGGGCGCGCTCAAGCGCATCGTGCTGGGCGAGGACGAAGGTACGCTCGTCCACGTGTAAACTCCCGCGGATGCGGGCTGCCGGCGCGGGTGACCGGCGCGGTGCCGTCGGGCGCGCGCTGGCCCGCGTTCATTGAAGATTTGAAGGTTCGGAGGTTGAAATGAGTGTCGCTGATGTCAAGAAGGGCGTAGAGCAGAAGATGCAGCGCTCGATCGAAGCGTTCAAGAACGATCTGGCGAAGATCCGCACGGGTCGCGCGCACACGGGCCTGCTCGATCACGTGCAGGTCGACTACTACGGCTCGATGGTGCCGATCTCGCAGGTAGCCAACCTGACGCTCGTCGACGCGCGCACGATCGGCGTGCAGCCGTGGGAAAAGAACATGGTCGCGAAGGTCGAGAAGGCGATCCGCGAAGCCGACCTCGGCCTGAACCCGGCGACGTCCGGCGACCTGATCCGCGTGCCGATGCCGCCGCTGACGGAAGAGCGCCGCCGCGAGCTGACGAAGGTCGTCAAGAGCGAAGGCGAGACCGCGAAGGTCGCGATCCGCAACCTGCGCCGCGACGCGAACGAGCAGCTCAAGAAGCTCGTGAAGGACAAGGAAATCTCGGAAGACGACGAGCGCCGTGCCGGCGACGACGTGCAGAAGCTGACCGACAAGCACGTCGCCGAAGTCGACAAGCTCGTGCAGAGCAAGGAAGCCGAGATCATGACGGTCTGACGACCGTCCTCGCGTGCCGCCTTCTTTCCGCATTACAGTCTCAACGGCCATGACCTATACCAGCTCTACCGTTCGCGTGCCTGACGTCGGCGTCGTGCCGCGTCACATCGCGATCATCATGGACGGCAACGGCCGTTGGGCGACCGAACGCCGCCTGCCGCGCGTCGCGGGGCACACGCGCGGCGTGGACGCCGTGCGGGCGGTCGTCGAAGGTTGCGCGCGCGCCGGCGTCGAATACCTGACGCTGTTCGCGTTCAGCTCGGAAAACTGGCGGCGGCCGAACGACGAAGTGTCGTTCCTGATGCGGCTGTTCATCACCGCGCTCGAGCGCGAGGTCGGCAAGCTTCATGCGAACGGGATCCGCCTGCGTGTGGTTGGCGATCTCGATCGTTTCGAGCCGCGCATCCGCGACCTGATCCGCCGCGCCGAAACCAAGACGGCGCGCAACACGCGCCTCACGCTCACCATCGCCGCGAACTACGGCGGCCGGTGGGACATCCTGCAGGCGACGAAGAAACTCGTCGAGCAGGCATTGCGCGAGGGCCGCGAGGTGGAAATCAGCGAGGCATCGTTCGCGCCCCACCTGGCGATGGCCTACGCGCCGGAACCCGATCTCTTCATCCGCACCGGCGGCGAGCAGCGCATCAGCAACTTCCTGCTGTGGCAGCTCGCGTACGCCGAATTCTATTTCACCGACAAATACTGGCCGGATTTCGACGGTGCTGCGCTGGCCGACGCGCTGGCGTCGTACACCGAGCGCGAGCGCCGTTTCGGACGCACGAGCGCGCAGGTCGAGTCGCAGTCGCAGAACGCCGACTCCCTTTCATGCTGAAAACCCGTGTAATCACGGCGATCGTGCTGCTGGCGGTGCTGCTGCCGGTGACGCTGTTCGCGCCGTTGATGGCGTTCGGCGCGCTGATCGGCGTCGTGCTGGTGTTCGCCGCGTGGGAATGGGCGCGCCTGCTGAAGCTGCGCGGCGCCGGCCCGGTCGTCTACGCGGTCGTTGCCGCGCTGGCACTGTTCGCAACGACGCGGCTCGGCGTCGGTGACGCCACATCCCGTCCGCTCTTTGCGGCAGCCGGCGTGTTCTGGCTGCTGGTCGGCCCGTTCACGCTCAGTCGCAAGCCGGTGCTCGCCGGCGGCGTGTGGCAGCCGTTCCTGCTGCTGGCCGGCGTCGTGATCTTCGCGGCCTGCTGGCATGCGCTCGTCGCCGCGCGTGCGCAGGGCGTGCCGTTCGTTCTGTCGCTGCTGCTCGTCGTCTGGCTGGCCGACATCGGCGCATATTTCGCGGGCAAGGCCTTCGGCAAGCGTAAACTCGCAGTTACGATCAGCCCCGGGAAGAGCTGGGAAGGGGCCGTCGGCGGCTGGCTCGCCGTGATGATCGTCGCGAGCGTCGCGATGGCCGCGCACCTGTTCGAGCCGACCCTTTTTTCCGCCTTTGCCGCGCAGTTCGGCGGGCCGGGCGCCTGGGCGGCACTGACGCTGCTCGTCGCGTACAGCGTGATCGGCGACCTGTTCGAGTCGCTGCTGAAGCGCCAGGCCGGCGTGAAGGACTCGAGCGGGCTCCTGCCGGGACACGGCGGCGTGCTCGACCGTGTCGACGCGCTGCTGCCCGTGCTGCCGCTCGCGATGCTGCTGTTTCACGGTTAAAACCTACACTTCTGTTATGCAAAAACGCCTGACATTGCTCGGTTCCACGGGCTCGATCGGAGACAGCACGCTCGACGTGGTCGCGCGCCATCCGGAGCGCTTTTCGGTTTACGCGCTGACTGCGCACCGCAACGGCGACAAGCTGGTCGCCCAGTGCCTGCGCTTCGCGCCCGAAGTGGCCGTGGTCGGCGATGCCGAGACGGCCGCGCAGGTCGAAGCGCAACTGCGCGCGGCCGGCAGCAAGACCGAGGTAGCCTACGGGCCGCAGGCGCTCGTCGACGTGTCGAAGAGCGACCAGTGCGACACCGTCGTCGCGGCGATTGTCGGTGCGGCCGGTCTCGCACCGAGCCTCGCGGCCGCGCGTGCCGGCAAGCGCATCCTGCTCGCGAACAAGGAATCGCTCGTGATGTCGGGCGCGATCTTCATGGACGCGGTGCGCGACCACGGCGCGATCCTGCTGCCGGTCGACAGCGAACACAACGCGATCTTCCAGTGCATGCCGCGCGACGCGGCCGAGCACGGCGGGATCGCGAAGATCATCCTGACCGCGTCGGGCGGCCCGTTCCGCACCCGCGAGCCGGCGACGCTCGTCGACGTGACGCCCGACGAGGCGTGCAAGCACCCGAACTGGGTGATGGGCCGCAAGATCTCGGTCGATTCCGCGACGATGATGAACAAGGGCCTCGAGGTGATCGAGGCGCACTGGATCTTCGGGCTGCCGGGCGACCGGATCGACGTGCTGATCCATCCGCAGAGCGTGATCCATTCGCTCGTGTCGTACCGCGACGGCTCGGTGCTCGCGCAGCTCGGCAACCCCGACATGCGCACGCCGATCGCGCATGCGCTTGCCTACCCGGACCGCGTCGACGCGGGCGTCGAACAGCTCGACCTCGCGCAGATCGCGCAGCTGTCGTTCGAGAAGCCCGACTACGCGCGCTTCCCGTGCCTCGCGCTCGCGCTGAAGGCGCTGGCCGAAGGCGGCATCGCGAGCGCCGCGTTGAACGCGGCGAACGAGATCGCGGTCGAAGCGTTTCTCACGCGCCGGATCGGCTTCATGGCGATCGCGTCGACGGTCGACGCAGTCCTCAACGCACTGCCGAACCGCGCACCGAACGGGCTCGACGACGTCCTGGCGGCGGATGCCGAGGCACGCCGCCTCGCCGCCGAGATCATTGCCAAAGCGCCTGCGCCACGCGTGGAGCGCACTGCCTGAATGAGGTGCTCATGAACGTGCTGGTTGAACTGATCGCGTTTGCAGTGGCGATCGGGGTACTGGTCGTCGTGCATGAGTACGGGCATTACCGCGTCGCGCGCTGGTGCGGCGTGAAGGTGCTCCGCTTCTCGATCGGCTTCGGCCAGCCGGTCGCACGGTGGGTCAGCCGCAGGACGGGCACCGAGTGGACGCTGTCCGCGCTGCCGCTCGGCGGCTACGTGAAGATGCTCGACGAGCGCGATCCAGGCCCCGGCGTGAAGCCGGAAGAGCTCGGGCAGGCGTTCAACCGCCAGTCGGTCGGCAAGCGCATCGCGATCGTGGTGGCCGGGCCGATTGCCAACTTCCTGCTCGCAATCGCACTGTTTTCCGTTGTTTTCGCCACCGGCGTGACTGAACCCGCGGCGATCATCGCGCCGCCGGCGGCCGGCACGGTCGCGGCCCGGGCCGGCTTCGACGGCAGCGAGACGATCGTGTCGATCCGCGACGCGCAGGGCGGCGACGCCCAACCGGTGCGCTCGTGGTCGGACCTGCGCTGGAAGCTCCTCGCCGCCGCATTCGATCATCGGGAAGTCGTGCTGGGCGCCCGCGATGGCGGTGCGTCGACGTACGATTTCCGCGTCGACCTGCGCCGTGTGCCGGAAAACGCGCTCGATGACGATTTCATGCTGCGGCTCGGCTTCGATACGGGCGGCGGTGCGCTGTCGGTCGCATCGGTGCAGCCGGGCAGCGCGGCCGAGCGGGCCGGCCTGAAGGGCGGCGACACGCTGCTCGCGCTCGACGGCGAGCGGATCGGCGGCGCGTCGCGCTTCATCGACGCAGTAAAGCACCATGCGGGCAAGCCGCTCACGCTCAGGATCGGGCGCGGCGGGGCGACGCAGACGGTCACGATCGTGCCGCAAGTGCAGCGCGACGACGAAACCGGGCAGCAGGTCGGCCGCATCGGCGCCGCGCTGTCAATGCACACCCCGAGCGTCGACGTGCGCTACGGGCCGCTCGAGAGCCTGAAGCTCGGCGCACGCCGCACGTGGGACATCTCGGTGTATTCGCTGCGGATGTTCGGGCGGATGATCACCGGCGACGCATCGCTGAAGAACCTGTCCGGCCCGGTGACGATTGCCGACTACGCAGGCAAGAGCGCACGGCTCGGTCCGTCGGCGTTCCTGTCGTTCCTCGCCCTTGTCAGCATTAGCCTTGGGGTACTTAACTTGTTGCCGATTCCCGTTTTGGACGGGGGGCATCTGTTATATTATCTGGTTGAAGCCGCGACCGGGAAAGCCGTTTCGGAGCGCTGGCAGCTGATTCTGCAAAGAGCCGGGTTGATCTGCATCGTCGCATTGTCGGCGATCGCGCTGTTCAACGATCTGGCTCGGTTAATCCATTTCTGAAGCGTCAGGCGGCGGCCGCAGGGCAGCCGCCTGATTCGATGCAGCTAAATATTGGGGATGCATGTTGTTCAAACCTCATCGCTTTGTACCTAAGACAGTCGCAGCGGCGGCGCTCGCTGCGCACGGCCTCGCGGCGCACGCAGCGGCACCGTTCGTGGTGCAAGACATCAAGATCGAGGGCTTGCAGCGCGTCGAACCCGGTTCCGTGTTTGCCTACCTGCCGATCAAGCAAGGCGACACGTTCACCGACGACAAGGCATCCGAAGCAATCCGCGCGCTGTACGCGACGGGCTTTTTCAACGACGTGCGCATCGCCACCCAGGGCAACGTCGTGATCGTGCAGGTGCAGGAGCGTCCGGCGATCGCATCGATCGACTTCACCGGCACGAAGGAATTCGACAAGGACAACCTGACGAAGGCGCTGCGCGCGGTCGGTCTTGCGGACGGCCGCTACTACGACAAGGCGCTCGTCGACAAGGCGGAGCAGGAGCTCAAGCGCCAGTACCTGACGCGCGGCTTCTACGCGGCCGAGGTCAAGACGACCGTCACGCCGGTCGACGCGAACCGCGTGTCGATCCTGTTCGCAGTGGCCGAAGGCCCGAGCGCGAAGATCCGCCAGATCAACTTCATCGGCAACAAGGCATTCAAGACGAGCACGCTGCGCGACGAGATGCAGCTGTCGACGCCGAACTGGTTCTCCTGGTACACGAAGAACGACCTGTACTCGAAGGAAAAGCTGACCGGCGACCTCGAGGCGGTGCGCTCGTACTACCTGAACCGCGGCTACCTCGAGTTCAACATCGAGTCGACCCAGGTGTCGATCTCGCCGGACAAGAAGGACATGTACCTGACGGTCACGCTGCACGAAGGCGAACCGTACACGGTGTCCGGCATCAAGCTCGCGGGCAACCTGCTCGACCGCGAGGCCGAGCTGACCAGACTCGTCAAGGTCAAGCCGGGCGACCGCTTCTCGGCCGAGAAGCTGCAGCAGACGACGAAGGCGATCGTCGACAAGCTCGGCGAATACGGCTACGCATTTGCGACCGTCAACGCGCAGCCGGACATCGACCAGGCGAACCACAAGGTGAACCTGACGCTCGTCGTCGATCCGAGCCGCCGCGTATACGTGCGCCGCATCAACGTCGTCGGTAACACGCGTACGCGCGACGAGGTCGTGCGCCGCGAAATGCGCCAGCTCGAGAGCTCGTGGTTCGATTCGAACCGTCTCGCGCTGTCGAAGGACCGCGTGAACCGTCTCGGCTACTTCACCGACGTCGACGTGACGACGGTGCCGGTCGAAGGCACGAACGACCAGGTCGACGTGAACGTCAAGGTCGCGGAAAAGCCGACCGGCGCGATCACGTTGGGTGCGGGCTTCTCGTCGACGGACAAGGTCGTGCTGTCGGCGGGCGTGTCGCAGGACAACGTGTTCGGCTCGGGCACGAGCCTCGCGGTGAACGTCAACACCGCGAAGAGCTACCGGACGCTGACCGTCACGCAGGTCGACCCGTACTTTACAGTCGACGGCATCAAGCGGATCACCGACGTCTACTACCGCACGTACCAGCCGCTCTATTATTCGACGAGCTCGAGCTTCAAGATCGTCAGCGCGGGCGGCAACCTGAAGTTCGGCATTCCGTTCTCGGAAGTCGACACCGTCTACTTTGGCGCGGGCTTCGAGCAGAACCGTCTCGACGTCGATTCGAACACGCCGCAGAGCTACCAGGATTACGTGAACCAGTTCGGCCGCGTGTCGAACACGGTGCCGCTGACGGTCGCGTGGTCGCGCGACGCGCGCGACAGCGCGCTGATCCCGAGCCGTGGCTACTTCACGCAGGCGAACATGGAGTACGGGGTGCCGGTCGGCAAGATCCAGTACTACAAGGCGGACCTGCAGGCGCAGTATTACTACTCGTTCTCGCGCGGCTTCATCCTGGGCATGAACCTGCAGGGCGGCTACGGCAACGGCATCGGCAACCCGTACCCGATCTTCAAGAACTACTACGCGGGCGGTATCGGCTCCGTGCGTGGCTACGAGCCGAGCTCGCTGGGCCCGCGCGACACGAAGACGAACGACCCGATCGGCGGCTCGAAGATGCTCGTCGGCAACATCGAGCTGACGTTCCCGCTGCCGGGCACCGGCTACGACCGCACGCTGCGCGTGTTCACGTTCCTCGACGGCGGTAACGTCTGGGGCAATGCGCCGGGCGGCACCAGCACGGGCGCGAACGGCCTGCGTTACGGCTACGGTGTCGGTCTCGCGTGGATTTCGCCGATCGGCCCGCTCAAGCTGAGCCTCGGCTTCCCGCTGCAGAAGCACGAAGGCGACCAGTACCAGAAATTCCAGTTCCAGATCGGGACGGCGTTCTGACGAACGCTCATGACAACAGCACGAGAGGGTAATTTTGCTAACCGGTAAGTTTTCGAAACGATTGATGTGTGCGCTGACCGTTGCGCTGGCCTTGGGCGCGGCGACGGTGCACGCTCAGGACGTCGCCCGCATCGCGGCGGTCAATTCGGATCGGATCCTGCGCGAGTCCGTGCCCGCGAAGGCGGCGCAGACGAAGCTCGAAGCCGAGTTCGCGAAGCGCGACAAGGATCTGCAGGAGATGGCGGCGCGCCTGAAGTCGATGTCGGACTCGCTCGACAAGAACGGCGCATCGCTGTCGCCGGCCGACCGCGCGCAGAAGCAGCGCGATCTCGCCCAGCTCGACACCGATTTCCAGCGCAAGCAGCGCGAGTTCCGCGAGGATCTCAACCAGCGCCGCAATGAAGAGCTCGCGGCGGTGCTCGAGCGGGCGAACAAGGTCATCAAGCAGATCGCCGAACAGCAGAACTACGACCTGATCGTGCAGGAAGCCGTGTACGTCAGCCCGCGCATCGACATCACCGACAAGGTGCTCAAGGCGCTCGCGTCCGGCTCGGTAAACTGAACGGAGCAGACGACGTATGGCATTAACGCTTGAGGAACTCGTAAAGCGGTTCGGCGGCGAGATCGCCGGCGACCGCCAGTGCCAGGTCGCCGGCCTTGCGCCGCTCGATCAGGCCGGCCCCCAGCAGCTCGCGTTCCTCGCGAACCCGAAGTATCTGTCGCAGGTCGAGACGACCCGGGCAGGCGCGGTGCTGATCGCGCCGAAGGATCTGGAAAAGCTGGGCGCGGCCGCAAATGGGCGCACTTTCATCGTGACGCCGAATCCGTACGCGTATTTCGCGCGCGTCGCACAGATGTTCATCGACCTCGCCACGCCGCCGCGCGCCGCAGGCGTGCATCCGAGCGCGACGATCGATCCGGCCGCGCAGGTCGCCGCGACCGCGGTGATCGGTCCGCACGTGACGATCGAGGCGGGCGCGGTGATCGAGGACGGCGTGCAGCTCGATGCGAACGTGTTCGTCGGCCGCGGCACGAAGATCGGCGCCGGCTCCCACCTGTATCCGAACGTGTCGGTTTATCACGGCTGCCGGATCGGCCCGCGTGCGATCGTCCACTCGGGCGCGGTGATCGGCTCCGACGGCTTCGGCTTCGCGCCGGATTTCGTCGGCGACGGCGACGCGCGCACCGGCAGCTGGGTCAAGATTCCGCAGGTCGGCGGCGTGTCGATCGGCCCGGACGTCGAAATCGGCGCGAACACGACGATCGACCGCGGCGCGATGGCCGACACGGTCATCGAAGAATGCGTGAAGATCGACAACCAGGTCCAGATCGGCCACAACTGCCGGATCGGCGCATATACGGTGATCGCCGGCTGTGCGGGCATCGCCGGCAGCACGACGATCGGCCGCCACTGCATGATCGGCGGCGCGGTCGGCATCGCCGGCCACGTGACGCTCGGCGACTACGTGATCGTCACCGCGAAATCGGGCGTGTCGAAGTCGCTGCCGAAGGCCGGCATCTATACGAGCGCGTTCCCGGCCGTCGAGCACGGCGACTGGAACAAGAGCGCCGCGCTCGTGCGCAACCTCGACAAACTGCGCGACCGCATCAAGGCGCTCGAAACCGCGCTCGCCGCCCAGGGCGGCGGCACGGACGCGTAACCAACACCATGCGACATCATGAACCGGGCAGGAACAGCGCGTACCGCCCGGTTCGATCGACAGGGCCGGGCGCCGGCCCGCATCAGCATTTGCTTCACCACCGCGCAGCCTCTGCGTGAGACGAACCATCATGAGCACTGAAAAAATCAATCTCGACATCCACAAGATCCTCACGCTGCTGCCGCATCGCTACCCGATTCTGCTCGTCGACCGCGTGCTCGAACTCGAGCCGCACAAGGGCATCAAAGCGCTGAAGAACGTGTCGATCAACGAGCCGTTCTTCCAGGGGCATTTCCCGAAGCGGCCGGTGATGCCGGGGGTACTGATTCTCGAAGCGCTCGCGCAGGCCGCCGCGCTGCTGACCTTCTCGGAAGAGCAGCCGAAGGATCCGGAAAACACGCTGTACTACTTCGTCGGGATCGACGGTGCGCGCTTCAAGCGGGTCGTCGAGCCGGGCGATCAACTGATTCTGAACGTGACGTTCGAGCGCTATATCCGCGGCATCTGGAAGTTCAAGGCGGTGGCGGAAGTGGACGGCAAGGTCGCGGCGGAAGCCGAGCTGATGTGCACGGTCAAGACGGCCGACGCGGCGCCCTGAGCGGCGCGGCACGCATCGCAACGCAACGCGACTTATCACACTGAGAGGCAACGGCGCATGACCAGGATTCATCCCACGGCGATTGTCGAGCCGGGCGCGCAGATCGACGAATCGGTCGAGATTGGCCCGTACGCGATCGTCGGCCCGCACGTCACGATCGGCGCGCGCACCACGATCGGTTCGCACAGCGTGATCGAAGGCCACACGACGATCGGCGAGGACAACCGCATCGGCCATTACGCGTCGGTCGGCGGCCGGCCGCAGGACATGAAGTACAAGGACGAGCCGACCCGGCTCGTGATCGGCAACCGCAACACGATCCGCGAATTCACGACGATCCACACGGGCACCGTGCAGGATGCGGGCGTCACGACGCTCGGCGACGACAACTGGATCATGGCGTACGTGCACATCGGCCACGACTGCCGTGTCGGCAACAATGTGATCCTGTCGAGCAACGCGCAGATGGCGGGCCACGTCGAGATCGGCGACCATGCGATCGTCGGCGGCATGTCGGGCGTGCACCAGTTCGTCCGCATCGGCGCGCACTCGATGCTGGGTGGCGCATCGGCGCTCGTGCAGGATGTGCCGCCGTTCGTGATTGCGGCCGGCAACAAGGCGGAGCCGCACGGCATCAACGTCGAAGGGCTGCGCCGCCGCGGCTTCTCGGCCGATGCGATCTCGGCGCTGCGCAGCGCGTACCGGCTGCTGTACAAGAACGGCCTGTCGCTCGAGGAAGCGAAGGTACAGCTGCGCGAGCTGGCGGAAGCCGGCGGCGACGGCGACGCGCCGGTCAAGGCGCTCGTCGCGTTCATCGACGCGTCCCAGCGCGGCATCATCCGCTAAGCGATGCCGCTCACGACCAACCAGTTGCGGCTCGCAATGGTGGCAGGCGAGCCGTCGGGCGACCTGCTCGCGGCGTCGCTGCTTGGCGGGCTGCGCGAGCGGCTGCCGGCGTCGGCCCACTATTACGGGATCGGCGGCCAGCGGATGATCGCGCAAGGCTTCGACTCGCACTGGCAGATGGACAAGCTGACGGTGCGCGGCTATGTCGAGGCGTTGGGGCAGATTCCCGAGATCCTGCGGATTCGCGGCGAGCTGAAGCGCCAGCTGCTCGCCGAGCGGCCGGACGCGTACATCGGCGTCGACGCACCGGACTTCAACTTCAACGTCGAGCAGACGGTGCGCGACGCGGGCATTCCGGTGGTCCACTTCGTGTGCCCGTCGATCTGGATTTGGCGGGGCGGGCGGATCAAGAAGATCGCGAAGTCGGTCGATCACATGCTGTGCCTGTTCCCGTTCGAGCCGGCGATTCTCGACAAGGCGGGCGTCGCGTCGACCTACGTCGGCCATCCGCTCGCCGACGAGATTCCGCTCGAGCCCGACATGCATGGCGCGCGGATTGCGCTCGGCTTGCCCGCAGACGGCCCGGTGATTGCCGTGCTGCCCGGCAGTCGACGCTCCGAAATCTCGCTGATCGGCCCGACGTTCTTCGCGGCGATGGCGCTGATGCAGCAGCGCGAGCCGGGCGTGCGCTTCGTGATGCCGGCGGCGACGCCGGCGCTGCGGGAGTTGCTGAAGCCATTGGTCGAAGCACACCCGCAACTCGCGCTGACGATCACCGATGGCAGTGCGCAGGTCGCGATGACCGCGGCGGACGCGATTCTCGTCAAGAGCGGCACCGTGACGCTCGAGGCCGCGCTGCTGAAGAAGCCGATGGTGATCTCGTACAAGGTGCCCTGGCTGACCGGACAGATCATGCGCCGGCAGGGCTACCTGCCGTATGTCGGCTTGCCGAACATCCTCGCAGGGCGCTTCGTCGTGCCGGAGCTGCTGCAGCATTTCGCGACGCCCGAGGCGCTCGCCGACGCGACGCTCACGCAGCTGCGCGACGACGCGAACCGCCGCACACTCACTGAAATTTTTACCGAAATGCATCATTCGCTGCGGCAGAACACGGCCGCGAAAGCCGCCGAAGCGGTCGTTCGCGTAATCGAACAGCGCAAGGGGCGCCGCGCATGACGGCTGCACGTGCATCGCGTCGCCGTGCGCCGGCCGACGCGCAGGGCGGCTTCGACTTCAGCCGGCCCGACGAGATCGTCTGCGGCGTCGACGAGGCCGGCCGCGGACCGCTCGCGGGCCCGGTGGTGGCCGCCGCGGTGATCCTCGATCCCGCGCAGCCGATCGACGGGCTCGATGATTCGAAGGCGCTCTCCGCGAAAAAGCGCGACGCGCTGTACGAGCTGATCGTCGCGCGTTCGAGCGCGTACTGCATCGCGTCGGCGAGCGTCGAGGAAATCGACACGCTGAACATCCTGCACGCGACGATGCTCGCGATGAAGCGGGCCGTCGAAGGGCTCGCGGTCGTGCCGACGCTTGCGCAGATCGACGGCAACCGCTGCCCGACGCTGTCGGTGCGCGCCGAGGCGATCGTCAGCGGCGACGCGCTGGTGCCGAGCATCTCGGCGGCGTCGATTCTCGCGAAGGTCACGCGCGACCGCATGCTGGTCGACCTGCACGAGCGCTTCCCGGTCTACGGATTCAACGTGCATGCGGGCTACGGCACCGCGAAACACCTTGCCGCGCTGCGCGAGCACGGGCCATGCGACGCGCATCGGCGCACGTTCGCGCCCGTTCGCGCGGCGCTCGAACTGATTCGATGAAAACCATTACTTCCCGCGACAACCCGCTGTACAAGCGCCTGAAGGCGCTCGCGGGTTCGACGCCCCATCAGCGCCGCAGCGGCCAGGCGCTGCTCGAGGGATTCCACCTCGCAAGCGCGTATCTTGACACCTGCGTCGACACCGGCGCGATCCCCGAGCTGTGCATCGCGACCGAAGGCGCGCTGCGCCACGACGAGGCGCAGGCAATCGTCGCGCGCATCGACGCGCACCGGCTCGTCACGTTGCCCGATGCGCTGTTCGGACAGCTGTCGAACGTCGTCAACGGGGTCGGCTTCCTGCTGCTCGTCGACCGGCCGTCCGAACCGCTGCCCGCACGCGTGACCGATACGTCGATCGTGCTCGACGGCGTGCAGGACGCCGGCAACGTCGGCTCGATCCTGCGCAGTGCGGCGGCGGCCGGCGTGAAGCACGTATTCTGCGCACCGGGCACTGCGTACGCGTGGTCGTCGAAGGTGCTGCGCTCGGGCATGGGCGCGCATTTCCTGCTGACGATCCATGAGGACGTCGAAGCGGACGCGCTTGCCGAGCGGATCGGCGTGCCGGTCGCGCTGACGGATTCGCATGGCGCGCAGGCAATCTACGATTGCGACCTGGCCGGGCCGGTCGTCTGGGTGTTCGGCAACGAGGGCGCCGGCGTGTCGGCATTCTGGCGCGACGCCGCGACGCATCGCGTGACGATTCCTCAGCCGGGCGGGATGGAGTCGCTGAACGTCGCGGCCGCGGCGGCCGTCTGCCTGTTCGAGCAGGTGCGGCAGCAGCGCCGTACCTGACGTGCGGGGCGGCGGGGCGGTTACGTCGCACCGCTTTGCCGGACCGATCGAGACCCATCAAAAAAGGCCGCGTATCGAACGCGGCCTTTTGTTTATCCGGGCGGACCGTCCGGCGCGGACGGTTGCGCCGCGTCAGTACGACTGACGGTCGAGGCGGATTTCCTGCAGGATCGTCGTCGCGATCTCCTCGATCGACTTGTGCGTCGACGACAGCCACTTGATCCCTTCGCGGCGCATCATCGCCTCGGCCTCGTTGATCTCGTAGCGGCAGTTCTCGGGCGCCGCGTACTTGCTGCCGGGCCGGCGTTCGTTGCGGATCTCCGACAGGCGCTGCGGGTCGATCGACAGCCCGAACAGCTTGTCGCGGTGCGGGGAGAGCGCCGACGGCAGCTTGCTGCGCTCGAAATCCTCCGGAATCAGCGGATAGTTCGCGGCCTTCACGCCGTACTGCATCGCGAGATACAGGCTCGTCGGCGTCTTGCCGCTGCGCGACACGCCGACCAGGATCACATCGGCCTCCGACAGGTTGCGGTTCGACTGGCCGTCGTCGTGCGCGAGCGAGAAGTTGATTGCCTCGATTCGCGTCTTGTACTCCTCGGTATCCGCATTCTGGTGGCCGCGGCCCATCGCGTGGCTCGACTTCAGCTGCAGTTCCTGCTCGAGCGGCTCGACGAAGCGCTGGAACATGTCGAGCACGAGCGCGTTCGAGCGCTTGACGATCTCGTTCGACTCGCTGTCGACGAGCGTCGTGAACACGATCGAGCGGCGGCCGTCGTGCACGGCGGCCTCGTTGATCTTCTCGACGGTCGAATACGCCTTGTCGAGCGAATCGACGAACGGCACGCGCACGAGGCGGAATTTCTGGTCGAACTGGGAGAGGATCGAATGCGCGAAGGTTTCGGCAGTGATCCCGGTGCCGTCGGAGACGATGAAAACGGTAGGCAGCATGAATCTGGACGTCGAACGTGAAGGGCGGTTGCGCGGGCGGCTGGAGGTCGCATTCCAGACGCAATGCAGATGCAATGCAGATGCAACGGCAAGGTCGCGCCACATCCGGCAGCCGGCACGGTAGAATAGCGGCAACCTGTTGGATAAGCAATTGCGGGGACAGTGCGCGAATCGCGCCGGATCCCGGTCGCAAGCAATCGAAAATTCCCGGCAAGTTCGGCGATGTGGCTGCAAACCTCGCCTTTCTGCCGGGATTTTTGCAAATCGGGTCGGAAGAATTTCCGAAGCCGCGATTGTTTATCTAACAGGTTGCGCAAGACGCGCCGCGCTTTTTTGCAAGCGCCCGCGTTCGAGCCCACTTGCGCGATCGAGCATTTTTTTCACACTTAGGGGCTTGTATGACTAACGCAGCAAACGTCGCAAAGGACCAGGCGTATGTAATTCCGTTCGAGCAGTTGCGGATGACCGATGTGGAGATCGTTGGCGGCAAGAATGCGTCGCTCGGCGAGATGATCAGCCAGCTTGCGTCGGCAGGCGTGCGCGTTCCCACCGGTTTTGCCACGACCGCGCTCGCGTTCCGCGATTTCCTCACGCACAACGACCTCACCGACCGCATCGCGAAGCGTCTCGAGTCGCTCGACATCGACGACGTGAAGGCGCTCGCCGAAGCCGGTGCCGAGATCCGCAAGTGGATCGTCGACGCGCCGATGCAGCCGCGTCTCGAGCAGGAAATCCGCGCGCAGTTCGAAGTCCTGAAGAACGGCTCGCCGGGCGAGCTGTCGTTTGCCGTGCGCTCGTCCGCGACCGCTGAAGACCTGCCGGACGCATCGTTCGCGGGTCAGCAGGAGTCGTACCTGAACGTCGTCGGCATCGAAGACGTGCTCGACCGCATGAAGCACGTGTTCGCGTCGCTGTACAACGACCGCGCGATCTCGTACCGCGTGCACAAGGGCTTCACGCACGCGGAAGTCGCGCTGTCGGCCGGCGTGCAGCGCATGGTCCGTTCGGACGTCGGCGCGGCCGGCGTGATGTTCACGATCGACACCGAATCGGGCTTCAAGGACGCCGTGTTCATCACGTCGAGCTACGGCCTGGGCGAAACCGTCGTGCAGGGCGCGGTGAACCCGGACGAGTTCTATGTGTTCAAGACCACGCTCGCGCAGGACAAGTACCCGATCATCCGCCGCTCGATCGGCTCGAAGCTGATCAAGATGGAGTTCACGCAGCCGGGCGAGCCGGGCCGCGTGAAGACGGTCGACGTGCCGCACGAGCAGCGCAACCGCTACTCGATCACCGACGAGGACGTGATCGAACTCGCGAAGTACGCGGTGATCATCGAGAAGCACTACCAGCGTCCGATGGACATCGAGTGGGGCAAGGACGGCCGCGACGGCAAGATCTTCATCCTGCAGGCGCGTCCGGAAACGGTGAAGAGCCAGGCAAGCGGCAAGGCCGAGCAGCGCTTCAAGCTGAAGGGCCAGTCGCAGGTGCTGGCGACGGGCCGCGCGATCGGCCAGAAGATCGGTGCGGGCCCCGTGCGCGTGATCCAGGATCCGTCGGAAATGGAACGCGTGCAGCCGGGCGACGTGCTGGTGGCCGACATGACCGACCCGAACTGGGAGCCGGTGATGAAGCGGGCGGCAGCGATCGTCACGAACCGCGGCGGCCGTACCTGCCACGCGGCGATCATCGCGCGTGAGCTCGGCGTGCCGGCAGTCGTCGGCTGCGGCGACGCGACCGACGTGCTGAAGGACGGCGCGCTCGTCACGGTGTCGTGTGCGGAAGGCGACGAAGGCAAGATCTACGACGGGCTGCTCGAGACGGAAGTCACCGAAGTGCAGCGCGGCGAACTGCCGGAAATCCCGGTGAAGATCATGATGAACGTCGGCAACCCGCAGCTCGCGTTCGACTTCTCGCAGCTGCCGAACGCCGGTGTCGGCCTCGCGCGTCTCGAGTTCATCATCAACAACAACATCGGTGTGCACCCGAAGGCGATCCTCGAGTACCCGAACATCGACCAGGATCTGAAGAAGGCGGTCGAGAGCGTTGCGCGCGGCCATGCGTCGCCGCGTGCGTTCTACGTCGACAAGCTGACGGAAGGCATCGCGACGATCGCCGCGGCGTTCTATCCGAAGCCCGTGATCGTGCGGATGTCCGACTTCAAGTCGAACGAGTACAAGAAGCTGATCGGCGGTTCGCGCTACGAGCCGGACGAGGAAAACCCGATGCTGGGTTTCCGCGGCGCATCGCGCTACATCGCCGACGACTTCGCGCAGGCGTTCGAGATGGAGTGCATCGCGCTCAAGCGCGTGCGTGACGAGATGGGCCTGTCCAACGTCGAGATCATGGTGCCGTTCGTGCGCACCGTGAAGCAGGCGGAGCGTGTCGTCAACCTGCTCGCGAAGTTCGGCCTGAAGCGCGGCGAGAACGACCTGCGCCTGATCATGATGTGCGAAGTGCCGACCAACGCGATCCTCGCCGAAGAGTTCCTGCAGCACTTCGACGGCTTCTCGATCGGTTCGAACGACCTGACGCAGCTCACGCTCGGCCTCGACCGCGATTCGGGCATGGAACTGCTCGCCGTCGATTTCGACGAGCGCGATCCGGCGGTCAAGTTCCTGCTGAAGCGTGCGATCGACACCTGCCGCAAGATGGGCAAGTACGTCGGCATCTGCGGCCAGGGCCCGTCCGATCACCCGGACTTCGCGCAGTGGCTGACCGACGAAGGCATCGTGTCGATCTCGCTGAACCCGGACACGATCATCGATACGTGGCAGGCGCTCGCCACCCGCAAGTAACGGTCGGTAACGGTCCTTCGACGGGGCCGCGGCGGCGCCGCGATTTCGTCGAAGGCAGACCGCAAGGTTCATGCTATAAACACCCCGGTACGCACCGGGGTGTTTTTGCTTGTAGGGGACCGCATTCTGCTCGAGGGGGACCACATGATGTCAGCGCATCTGTTCTGGTGGATCGGGGTCGGCGTGCTGGTCGTTGCCGAACTGCTGACAGGGACGTTCTACCTGCTGATGATCGCGCTCGGCTTCCTCGCGGGCGGGCTGCTGCTGCTGGCCGGCTTCACGCCGCACGTGCAGATCGGCGCGGCTGCCGTGGTCGCGATCGTCGCGATGGTCGCGCTGCGCCGTTCGGGGCTCGGGCGCAAGCAGAAGCGCGACACGTCGACCAATCCCGACGTCAATCTCGATATCGGCGAGACCGTTACGGTCGACGCGTGGCGTGATCGCCGCGCGCGCGTCCAGTACCGCGGCGCCGATTGGGATGTCGAACTGGCCGACGGCGAGCGCGACGATGCGCGCGTCTATCAGGTGAGTGCCGTGCGCGGCAGCTGTCTCGTGGTCGTGGCGAAACCCGCGGGCTGATCGTCCGCTGACAACAAGGAGGGAACGCTTCATGGACTCGCTGATCATCTGGGTCGTCCTGCTCGTCATCGCAATCGTGATCGTGTCGAACACGGTGAAGATCGTGCCGCAGCAGCATGCGTGGGTACTCGAACGCTTCGGGCGCTATCACGCGACGCTGTCGCCCGGTCTCAACATCGTGCTGCCGTTCGTCGACCGCATCGCATACCGGCACGTGCTGAAGGAAATTCCGCTCGACGTGCCGAGCCAGGTCTGCATCACGCGCGACAACACGCAATTGCAGGTCGACGGCGTGCTGTACTTCCAGGTGACCGATCCGATGAAGGCGTCGTACGGGTCGAGCAACTTCGTGCTCGCGATCACGCAGCTCGCGCAGACGACGCTGCGTTCGGTGGTCGGCAAGCTCGAGCTCGACAAGACCTTCGAGGAGCGCGACTTCATCAACCACAATATCGTGTCGGCGCTCGACCAGGCTGCGTCGAACTGGGGCGTGAAGGTGCTGCGCTACGAGATCAAGGACCTCACGCCGCCGAAGGAAATCCTGCACGCGATGCAGGCGCAGATCACCGCCGAGCGGGAAAAGCGCGCGCTGATCGCGGCGTCCGAAGGGCGCAAGCAGGAGCAGATCAACCTCGCGTCGGGTGCGCGCGAAGCCGCGATCCAGAAGTCGGAGGGCGAGCGGCAGGCCGCGATCAACCAGGCGCAGGGCGAGGCCGCGGCGATTCTCGCGGTGGCCGAGGCGAACGCGCAGGCGATCCAGAAGATCGCGAACGCGATCCAGTCGCAGGGCGGGATGGATGCCGTGAACCTGAAGGTCGCCGAGCAGTACGTCGGCGCGTTCTCGAATCTCGCGAAGCAGGGCAACACGCTGATCGTGCCGTCGAACCTGTCGGATCTCGGCACCGCGATCGCATCGGCGCTGTCGATCGTCAAGCACGCGGGGCCGGCGGGAGCCGGCGCGCCGGCCGGCAAGGCCTGATCGCACGTCCGGGCGTGACGCTGGCGCCGGGCTGCAGGTTTGGCGTGCGGCGAATTGCCACCCGAATTGCCGTGTGGCACGCGTCGGGCGTCAGGTGCCGGCACGCATGATGCGCGCCTTCTCGCGTTCCCAGTCGCGCTTCTTCTCGGTCTCACGCTTGTCGTGCAGCTTCTTGCCTTTCGCGAGGCCGATGTCGCATTTCACGCGGCCGCCCTTGTAATGGAAGTTCAGCGGCACGAGCGTGTAGCCGCGCTGCTCGACCTTGCCGATCAGTTTCTTGATCTCCTCGGCGTGCAGCAGCAGCTTGCGCGTGCGTACCGGATCGGGCTTGATGTGCGTCGAGGCCTCGGGCAGCGGGCTGATATGGGTGCCGATCAGGAAGATCTCGGCGTTCTTCACGACCACATAGCCTTCCTTGATCTGGCCGCGCCCGGCGCGGAGCGCCTTGACTTCCCAGCCCTCGAGCACGAGCCCCGCCTCGTAGCGTTCCTCGATGTGATAATCGAAGTGCGCTTTCCTGTTGTCGATGATGCTCATGAAAGGATCGGGCCAACTCGTTTAAAATCACGATTTTAGCAAAGCGGGGCGGGAATCGCCCGGCTTGCGTTCTCACCTTTGCGATGCCGCGCGATTTATGGCAGATGTCCAGAAAACTGTATTGATCCGTCATTCGGCGGAACAGATGTTCGACCTCGTCACCGACGTGGCCGACTACCCCAACTTCCTGCCGTGGTGCGGCGGCGTCGAGATCCGGCGCCAGGACGAGAACGGGATGGAGGCGCGCATCGACATCAATTTCAAGGGCATCAAGCAGCACTTCGCGACGCGCAACTCGCAGCAGCGCCCGACGCGGATCGACATGCAGTTCGCGGACGGCCCGTTCAAGAAGTTCACCGGCTCGTGGCGCTTCACGCCGCTGCGCGCCGACGCGTGCAAGATCGAGTTCGCGCTGCATTACGAGTTCTCGAACATCATCCTCGAGAAGATCATCGGGCCCGTGTTCAGCCACATCGCGAACACGTTCGTCGATTCGTTCGTCAAGCGGGCGGATCAGCGCTATGGCAAGGGGTGACGCGATGCTGTCGATCGAAGTCTGTTACGCGCTGCCCGATCGCCAGACGCTGATTCCGGTCACGCTGGCGGATGGTGCGACCGTCCGCCAGGCGATCGACGCGAGCGGCGTGCTCGCGCTGCATCCGGAAATCGATCTCGCGCAGGCGAAGACCGGCGTATTCGGCAAGCTCGCGCCGCTCGACGCCGTGCTCGCCGACCACGACCGCGTCGAGATCTACCGGCCGCTGACCGTCGACCCGAAAGTCGCGCGCCAGCGCCGCGTCGAGAAATCCCGCCGCGAGGGCTCCGTCGAGGGACGCAAGTGGCAGCACAAGGACTCGCGCTGACGCGCGGTCCGCGGCCGGCGATCGCCCCGGCGCCTGCAATCCGTTCGCGATTCTTTCGATTCGTCCGATTCGTCCGATGAACCACGCCGCGCTCAATGCGCGGTGAGGTTCGCATTCAGCGGATCGTCCTTCGCGTGCGCGTCGCTGTGCCGGCGCACGGACCCGTAGACACCCGCCAGCAGCAGCGCGAGCGCCGCGATCTCGAGCACGCGCGGCAGCCGGTGGTCGTAGACGAACGCGTACAGCAGCGCGAACACGGTTTCGAACACGATCAGCTGGCCCGACAGCGTGAGCGGCAGGCGCTTCGACGCGGCGTTCCACAGCCCGTTGCCGAGCCATGACGCGCCGATCGCGAGGCCGAGGTTCAGCAGCCAGAACAACTGCCAGCGCGACGCGGGCAGCGCCTGCTGCACCGTGCCGGCGGGCAGCGCGAGGATCGCGATCCAGCAGAGCCCGCCGATCAGCCCCGTCACGACACCCCAGAGCACCGACCATTCGTTGCCGTCGAAATGATGGTGGCGCTGCAGGTAGCGTGCGTTTGCCACCGCGTACCAGGTCCAGCTCGCGAGCGCGCCGGTCGCGCACGCAATGCCGGCGAGCTTCTGGCCGAGCGTCGTCGCGTGCGCGGCCTCGGACGTGAACAGGTCGACGTTGATGCAGGCGATCCCGGCGACGACGAGCGCGAGCGGGCCCGCGAGGCGCTTGAGCGGCACCGCGCCGTGGTCGCCGAGGCCCGCGAGCGTGACGGTCACGGGCAGCACGCCGACGATCAGCGAGCTTGGCGCGATGCCGATCAGGTGCACCGCGCCGGACAGCAGCATGTAGTAGGCGACGTTGCCGACGAGCGCAAGCTTCACGAGTGCGACGAGATCGGCGCGGGTGACGCGCGTGAGCAGCGATCGGGCGGCCGGCAGCGCGGCCGCGACCGACACGAGACCATACATCGCGTAGCGGCCGACGCTCAGCAGCAGCGGCGAAAAATCCGTCAGGAGCCGCGGAACCAGGAACACCATGCCCCACAGGGCCCCCGCCAACACCCCATACACCACACCGCGCTGCATCGACTTCTCCGACTGAATCACTGACGAGCGCGCATCTTAGCGACGTCGGCGGGGGCGCGTCTTGTTCATTCCTGCACTCGGATCGCTTCGGCGTGCGGTGGGGCGCGGTGGGGCGCGGTGCGGGTTCCGGGTCCTGGTTCGGGTGGATGCAGCGCTTACCGATCCGGCGAATCGGCCGATCCTGCGGCATCGCTGCCCGTCTGCGCGGCGCGCGCGGGACGCCGCACGGCCCGAAGCTTGCCGCTGTTGCCGCCGCCGCAGAAGAACCGGTCTCCGCCGTCGGATTCGAGCCCCGACACGCCGACGCCCGGTGGCATCTCGAGCCTTTCGAGCACGTCGCCCGAGCGCGGATCGAGCCGCCTCAGCTCGCTCTGGTCGCTTTCCCACGTGCCGTGCCACAGCTCGCCGTCGACCCACGTCACGCCAGTGACGAAGCGATTGGATTCGATCGTGCGCAGCACCGCGCCCGTTTGCGGATCGACCTGATGAATCTTGCGCGCCCGGTACTCGCCGACCCAGAGCGTGCCTTCGGCCCACGCGAGCCCCGAGTCGCCGCCGTTGCCCGGCGCGGGAATCGTCGCGAGGACGCGGCCTGTCTGCGGATCGAGCTTCTCGATCCGGTTCTCGACGATCTGGAACAGGTGGCGGCCGTCGAACGCGGTGCCCGCATCTGCGGCGACGTCGAGCGAGCGGAGCATTGCGCCGCTGGCGGGGTCGAGCGCATTGAGCCGGTCGCCAGACGCGAACCAGACGTTCTGTCCGTCGAACGTGACCCCGTGCACGCCTTCGACGCCCGGAAAGGGGCCGTATTCACGGATGATTTCTGCTGCGGAGCGTTTCATGTCGGTTTCCTCGTCGTTGTGTAACGACATCCTAGTCACCGGGCAGTGGCACGGGGAGTAACAAGGTCGTCGCGAATCCGGGCATCGGCGGCGTCATCCAGCGGCGCGCGCGGCCGCGGCCGAATGTCTGCACCTTGCCGGCGGCCGCGAGCGCGTCGAGCGCGCGCTGTACGGTGCGCTGGCTTGCGCCGAGCGCCAGCGCCAGCGCGGAACTCGACCACGCCTCGCCGTCGGCGAGCAGCGCGAGCACGACTGCATGCCGGTCGTCGACGGGCCGGGCGAGCACGGCGACCTCGCGCGCACCGAGCGGCGACAGCGCGAAGCCGCGCTTGGTTGCGGTCACGTCCGCGAGCGGCCGCAGCATCGCGCGCAAGCGGCCGATCTCGACGCGCAGCCGCGCGCGATGCGTGTCGTCCGCGTGTTTCGTGCGGAACGCGTGCGCGATCAGCGCATCCCTCGGCAGGTCCGCAGGCCACGCTTCGGCGAGCGCGCGCGCCAGTGCGAACAGCACGGGCCGCCGCGCGAGCGGGACCGTCGTGCGCGTGTCGCGCACCGCGTGGCGGCACGCGTCCACGACGAGCGTGTTCGACGCGAGCAGCGTCTCGACCTCTTCTAGCAGCAGGGGCCGCGCGTCGCCGCGGGCGATCACGCGCGCGGCCGGCGCGTCGAGGAGGCGCCGTGCGCTGTCGATCTCGGCGGTCAACGCGGCGATGCCCGCATCCTGCGCGGCCCGTGTCGCGCGGGCCAGCGCGTCGCGGGCGGCTTGCGTCCGGATGCGTCGCATCGCGATCCCGGCCGTGACGAGTGCGTGCGCGGCGCGCGACGCCGCGGGGAGGGGCGCCGGATCGAGCCCGGCGAGCGTGCGCTCGGCGTCGTCGATGCGGCCGATCAGCAACAGGCGGCGCACCTGCAGATAGCGCGCGTGCGCGGCGTTTGCGTGGTCGCCGTGCGCTTCCAGCGCGGCGCGCGCCATCTCGAGTGCCTTCGTCGGCCAGTTGAGATCGCGCGACGCGAGCGCGATCTCGGCTTCGGCGACCACGCAGCGCGCCCGGGCCACGACTTCGCGAGGGCCGAATGCGCGCGCCGCGCTGCGCACGAGTGTCTTCGCCCGCTCGAAGTCGCCGAGTTGCGCCATCGCGATGCCGCGCAGCGCGAGCGCGGGCGCATCGTCGCGCAGCGCGACCCGGTTCAGCGCGCCGAGCGGGTCACCCGCGGCGAGCGCGCGCGCCGCAGCCGTGATCAGCGAATCCATCCGAATCCCGACACACTTGTCACTCCCCCCGTTCGGCGCCCGGCACTAATCTAGCACCACGACTCCCGCCCGGCACGTCGTGCCGGTGCCGGAACGTGCAACGCAGGATACCGAAAGGAGGAACGAGCGATGACGACACATCTCACCGGCACTCGCGAGGAATGGCTGGCGGCGCGCCTCGCGCTGCTCGACGCGGAGAAGGCGCTGACCCATCAGAGCGACGCGCTTGCGCGGCAGCGTCAGGCGCTGCCGTGGGTGCGAATCGACAAGACATACCGGTTCGACACCGACGCCGGGGCGGCGACGCTCGCGGACCTGTTCGGCGGCCGTTCGCAACTGATCGTCTACCATTTCATGTTCGGGCCCGACTACAAGGCCGGCTGCCCGTCGTGCTCGTCGATCGCGGACGGCTTCAACGGCTTCGCCGTCCATCTGGCGAACCACGACGTCACGCTGATGGCCGTGTCGCGGGCGCCGCTCGCGAAACTGCAGGCGTACAAGCAGCGGATGGGCTGGACGTTCCCGTGGGCATCCTCGGTCGACAGCGATTTCAACTTCGACTTCAACGTGTCGTTCACCGAGGCCCAGCAGCGCGCCGGCGACGTCGAATACAACTACCAGCGCGCCGGTCATGCGATGGACCTGACGCCGCCGCCGGACCCCGTTGCCCGGTTCGCGGCCACCTGTGGCACCGACGCGGCCACGTTTTCACGCGATCGGCCCGGGATGAGCACGTTCGTGCTCGAGAATGGCGTGGTCTATCACACCTATTCGACCTATGCGCGCGGGCTGGACGGCCTGTGGGGCATGTACCAGTGGCTCGATCGCGCGCCGAAGGGGCGCAACGAGCAGGGCGTCTGGTGGCGCCGTCATGACGAATACGACCGGCGTTGAGCCGCGAATCGGGGGCGACTTCGGGGCTGACTTCGGGGGCGACTTCGGGGGCGACGCGTGCGTGCCGCGGGAGGCGGCGGGCGGGCCGCCACGCAGCGCGGACGGTCGTGCTTCCCGGCATGCGTTCGCCGGCGTGCTGGCCGTGCTGTTCGCTGCCGGCGTGGCGGGGACGATCGTGCAGAGCGCGTCGATGGCGTCGATGGGCGGCGTGCCGATGGCGGGCGGCTGGATGCTGTCGACTGCATGGGGTCGGCTATGCGGGCAAACGTGGCCCGGCGCCGCTGCGGCGTTTCTCGGCATGTGGGGCGCGATGACGGTGGCGATGATGCTGCCGTCGCTCGCGCCGACGCTGTGGCGTTACCGGGAGGCGGTCGGCGTGGCGAGCGTGACCGGTGCCGCACGCCGCGGGCGACTGACCGCGCTCGTGGGTGCCGGGTATTTTTCGGTGTGGGGCGCATTCGGCCTGGCCGTCTTTCCGGCCGGTGCGTTGCTGGCCGGCCTTGCGGTGCGCCTGCCCGGCCTGGCGCGAACCTTTCCCGTGCTGGCCGGGGCCGTGGTGCTGCTTGCTGGCGCGCTCCAGTTCACCGAATGGAAGGCGCGTCGGCTGGCCTGCTGCCGCGGTGAGGCGACGCACGCCGCGTCGCTGCGAGCTTGCACCGGCACCGCATGGCGGCACGGTCTGCGCGTCGGCCTCCATTGCGGCGCGTGCTGCGCGAATCTGATGGCGATCGCGTTCGCGACCGGCGTCATGGATCTGCGCGTGATGGCCGTGGTGGCGGTTGCGATCGCCGCCGAACGCATCGCGCCAGACGGCGCGCGCGCGGCACGCATCGTCGGGCGCGTCGCTGTCGTCGCGGGCTTGTGGCTGATTGCGCGCGCGGCCGGGCTCGCGTGACCGCGCGTGTCCATGCCAGCCCATGCGGCGAGCGCCCGTTTCGGGGTGCGCGTGCGGCTCCGGGGGGGCGCGCCGGCGGCCGCACGTGTGGAACCGAGCCGGGCCGAGCGGTGCCGACCAGTGCGAACGGACATGCGGCAGACCAAAACGAAACCGGATCGAAAACGACCCGAAAGGCGATCCGAACGATTCGGGGCTTCGGCCACCCGGAAACGGCTAAGCCTTTGTTCGTGTTGTGAAATTCAACGGCACTTCGCGTATAATTCGATTTTGCGCCCATAGGATTTGCCATGCGTCTGATCCAAAAAGCACTCACTTTCGATGACGTGCTCCTCGTCCCGGCCTTCTCCGACGTTCTGCCGCGCGACACCAGCCTCAAAACCCAGCTGACCCGCAACATCTCCCTGAACATGCCGCTCGTGTCCGCTGCCATGGACACGGTCACCGAAGGCCGACTCGCGATCGCGATGGCGCAGCAAGGTGGCGTCGGCATCATCCACAAGAATCTCACGCCTGCCGAACAGGCTCGCGAAGTTGCGAAGGTCAAGCGCTTCGAGTCCGGTGTCGTCCGCGACCCGATCACGGTGCCGCCGCAGATGAAGGTGCGCGACGTGATCGCGCTGTCGCGCCAGCATGGCATTTCGGGCTTCCCGGTTGTCGAGGGCCCGCAGCTCGTCGGCATCGTCACGAACCGCGACCTGCGTTTCGAATCGCGCCTCGACGAGCCGGTCAAGTCGATCATGACGCCGCGCGAGCGCCTCGTGACGGTCAAGGAAGGCACGCCGCTCGCCGAAGCGAAGGCGCTGATGCACAGCCACCGCCTCGAGCGCGTGCTGGTCGTCAACGACGCGTTCGAGCTGCGCGGCCTGATGACGGTCAAGGACATCACGAAGCAGACCGAGCACCCGGACGCGTGCAAGGACGAGCACGGCAAGCTGCGCGCAGGCGCGGCGGTCGGCGTTGGTCCGGACAACGAAGAGCGCGTCGAGCTGCTCGTGCAGGCGGGCGTCGACGTGATCGTCGTCGATACCGCGCACGGCCACAGCAAGGGCGTGCTGGAGCGTGTGCGCTGGGTCAAGCAGAAGTTCCCGCACGTCGAGGTGATCGGCGGCAACATCGCGACGGCCGCGGCTGCGAAGGCGCTCGTCGAGTACGGCGCGGACGCGGTGAAGGTCGGCATCGGCCCCGGCTCGATCTGCACGACGCGGATCGTCGCGGGCGTCGGCGTGCCGCAGATCAGCGCGATCGCGAACGTGTCCGACGCGCTGCGCGGCACGGGCGTGCCGTGCATCGCCGACGGCGGCATCCGCTTCTCGGGCGACGTGTCGAAGGCGCTCGCCGCCGGCGCGAACGCGGTGATGATGGGCAGCATGTTCGCGGGCACCGAAGAGGCGCCGGGCGACGTGTTCCTGTACCAGGGCCGCCAATACAAGTCGTACCGTGGCATGGGCTCCGTCGGCGCGATGAAGGACGGCGCGGCGGACCGCTACTTCCAGGACAACTCCGCGAACATCGACAAGCTCGTGCCGGAAGGCATCGAGGGCCGCGTCGCATACAAGGGTTCGGTCAACGCGATCATCTTCCAGCTGATCGGCGGCGTGCGCGCGAGCATGGGCTACTGCGGCTGCAAGACGATCGCCGAGCTGCACGACAAGGCCGAGTTCGTCCAGATCACCGCGGCAGGCATGCGCGAGTCGCACGTGCACGACGTGCAGATCACGAAGGAAGCGCCGAACTACCACGTGGACTGATCGCCGATGAAACCGCTGCTGCGAGCCGTGCTGGTTGTCGATGCCGTGCTGCTGCTGGCGTTCGGCGTGCTGTTCGTACTGACGCCGTGGCACGCGCTGTTCAACGCGTTGCAGCTTGCGAACGTCGAGCCGGCGATGCTTGGCCAGGCGTTCGGCGTCGCGCTGCTCGGCCTCGGGTGGCTCGCGCTGCACGCAGCGGTCAACGGTGAAATGACGGCCCCGGTCGCCCGCGTGGTCGGCCATGTGAACTGGCTGATCGGCGCGCTGACGATCGTCTGGGCGATCGGCTCGCGCGGTCCGGCGCTCGCGGCAGCCGGCCAACTGCTGTCGGGGGTGGCCGGCGTGGTGCTGGTCGTGCTCGGCCTCGGCGGCGTGCGTCTGGCCGCGGCCGTGCGGCAGCGCGCGAAGGTACAGGCGGTGCAGGCGGCGCAGGCGCCCGATACGGGCGCGGCGAAGCGGCCGGCCGAGCCGGCAGCGGGTCCGTCGCGGCGGATCGAGCCGGTCGTCGGCCGCGGCGCAGCACCCGTGACGCCCGCGACAACGCCTGGTGCGGCACCGTCCACGCCGGCCGGCCCGTCTGCCGCAGGCGGCAAACCGTCGGACGCTGTCGCGCTCGACGAGCGTCCGCCGATGCAGGATTGACCGGCCGTGCGTCGCGCGTCATCGCCGCCCGACGCCGCCGTCCATGCTATTGACGCAGCGCATGATGCAAATGATGCGCTGCTTTTCTTATTCGTTTGTTCTTCATCCCGTCCGCAGCCATGCACGACAAAATCCTGATTCTCGACTTCGGTTCGCAAGTCACCCAACTGATCGCGCGGCGCGTCCGCGAAGCGCACGTCTACTGCGAGATCCACCCGAACGATGTGTCCGACGAATTCGTGCGCGAGTTCGCGCCGAAGGCGGTGATCCTGTCGGGCAGCCACGCGAGCACGTACGAAGACCATCAGCTGCGCGCGCCGCAGGCGGTGTGGGATCTCGGCGTGCCGGTGCTCGGCATCTGCTATGGCATGCAGACGATGGCCGTGCAGCTCGGCGGCAAGGTCGAGTGGAGCGATCATCGCGAGTTCGGCTACGCGGAAGTGCGTGCGCAAGGCCACACGCGACTCCTGAACGGCATCGATGATTTCACGACGGCCGAAGGCCACGGGATGCTGAAGGTCTGGATGAGCCACGGCGACAAGGTCGCCGAGCTGCCGCCGGGCTTCAAGCTGATGGCGTCGACCCCGAGCTGCCCGATCGCCGGCATGGCCGACGAGGCGCGCGGCTACTACGCGGTGCAGTTCCACCCGGAAGTCACGCACACCGTGAAGGGCCGCCAGATGCTCGAGCGTTTCGTGCTCGAGATCGCCGGCGCGAAGCCGGACTGGGTCATGCGCGACCACATCGAGGAAGCTGTTGTGCGCATCCGTGAACAGGTGGGCGACGAGGAAGTGATCCTCGGCCTGTCGGGCGGCGTCGATTCGAGCGTCGCGGCCGCGCTGATCCATCGCGCGATCGGCGACCAGCTCACCTGCGTGTTCGTCGACCACGGCCTGCTGCGCCTGAACGAAGGCCAGATGGTGCTCGACATGTTCGAGGGCCGCCTGCATGCGAAGGTCGTTCACGTCGACGCGTCGGAGCAGTTCCTCGGCCACCTGGCCGGCGTGACGGATCCGGAGCAGAAGCGCAAGATCATCGGCCGCGAGTTCGTCGAGGTGTTCCAGGCCGAGGCGCAGAAGCTGTCGAAGGCGAAGTGGCTCGCGCAGGGCACGATCTATCCGGACGTGGTCGAATCGGGCGGCACGAAGACGAAGAAGGCGACGACGATCAAGAGCCACCACAACGTCGGCGGGCTGCCTGAAACGCTCGGCCTGAAGCTGCTCGAGCCGCTGCGCGACCTGTTCAAGGACGAAGTGCGCGAACTGGGCGTCGCGCTCGGCCTGCCGCCGGAAATGGTGTACCGCCATCCGTTCCCGGGCCCGGGCCTCGGCGTGCGGATCCTCGGCGAAGTGAAGCGCGAGTACGCGGACCTGCTGCGCCGCGCGGACGCGATCTTCATCGAGGAGCTGCGCAACACGGTCGCGACCGCGCAGGATGCGGCGGCCGGCCTGTGCGGCGAAGCCGACGTCGGCAAGAGCTGGTACGACCTCACGAGCCAGGCGTTCGCGGTGTTCCTGCCGGTGAAGTCGGTCGGCGTGATGGGCGACGGCCGCACGTACGACTACGTGACGTCGCTGCGCGCGGTGCAGACGACCGACTTCATGACCGCACACTGGGCGCATCTGCCGTACGCGCTGCTCGGCCGCGCGTCGAACCGGATCATCAACGAGGTGCGCGGGATCAACCGGGTCGTGTACGACATTTCCGGGAAGCCGCCGGCGACGATCGAGTGGGAGTGAGGGGTTTGTGAATTCCCATTGAAATCAACGCGTTGGGGTGTGTCGCAGATGGCGCATGCCCAATTCAAAATTCGCCGGTGCGGGTTCGGAAGCCCTTGAGAAATATGAGAATTCTAAAAGTGCATCCGGACCTGCTGCGACACCGGACAGCCGCAATTTGACGGTATTTCTGACGGTATAGGCGGGCAGCATGCGTGGAGGCTCGCTTGATACCGTCGGCGGTGCTGGCGGTAGAAAATCGGCTATACCCACGGCTTCGTAAGGGCGGGAGGTCCTATGGTTCTGACGCGGGCTGGATGCCTGCCTGTCGTCGCCCGGACGCGGTTCGTCGTTGCCGTTCAGAACTCACTTATAGTGACTGATTTCTAAATTTTTTAAACCAGCAGCAGTTGGCTAGAGTTTGTCAAAGGTGTATTTTGAGCACTATGAGTGATCAAAATCATCGAAAGCTAAACCATCTGCTGTCAGAACTCAGCGATGCCACCCTGATTTCCAGTCGCTGGCTGCGAGCACATGGCTACGCCAGTAGCCTCGTCGCACGCTACGTGGCCAGCGGCTGGCTGGTCTCGCCGGCGCGCGGCGTCTACATGAGGAAGGGCGGGCGCCTGCAATGGGACGGTGTGGTCCGTAGCCTTCAATTCGACGAGGGTTTGTCGCTGCATGTCGGCGGGCGCTTTGCGCTGGCCATGCAAGGCCACGAGCATTACCTGCGCCTCGGCGAAGCCGGTACGATCACGCTCTATGGGCCGAACCGGCTGCCGGGATGGGTGGGCAAACTGCCGTTGGAGGAGTGCTTCGAGTTTCATGGCAAGGGGCCATTCGATTGGCCCGTGCTGCAGTTCACGCACGACATGTCCGAGAAGGTACTGCTCGACCGGGGGTTGACATGGCACGAGGCCAGTCCGAGCACGGGCGCCCTGGCTTGTTCGACGCCCGAGCGGGCCATGCTGGAGTTGTGCGACGACATATCGGATGCAGCCTTGGTTTACGAGGCGGATGCCTTGATGCAGGCCATGACCATGCTGCGACCGCAGCGGGTCGGTATGCTGATGCGCCATTGCCGCAGCATCAAGGCAAAGCGGCTGTTCCTGGCACTGTCCGAACGCCATCGGCATGCGTGGCTGCCGCACGTACCCCTTGATGGTGTTGATCTGGGCCGGGGCAAGCGTGCGCTGGTCCCTGGCGGGCGCTTGCATCCGACCTATCAGATCACATTGCCTGGAGACCTGGATGAGCACCTGGGATAAGCGCTACACCGACCGGGTGCAACTGCTGGTCGAGATCCTGTCAGTGCTGGCGCAGGAGCCGCGCTTCGCGCTTAAAGGCGGGACGGCGATCAACCTGTTCGAGCACGATCTTCCACGACTGTCGGTAGACATTGATCTGGCGTGGCTGCCGGTGCACGACTTCGCCGAAGATGCCGCGTTGATCGCGGCGGCGCTGGAGCAATTGGCCAATGCGCTACGCGTCCGGCCGCTGCAACTTCAAGTGCAATCGTCGGCGGGAGAGGGCACCGGATCGGCAACGCGGTTGGTGGCCAGTCGCGGCCGAGCGCGCGTGCAGATCGAGACGACGCCGGTCATGCGCGGCACTGTGCATCCGGTGCGCACCATGGTGGTCAGGCCGAAGGTGGAGGAGGCTTTCGGCTTTGCCTCTGCCCAAGTGCTGGATTTCGCCGATCTCTATGCCGGCAAGCTCGCCGCCGCGTTGTCGCGGCAGCATCCGCGCGACCTGTTCGATGTCGGCCTGCTGTTGGAGGATGAGCGGGCGAACGATGTGCTGTGGCGGACTTTTCTCGTGTATCTGACCTGCAGCCCCAAGCCTGCCTGGGAAATGCTGGCGCCTCGAGTACCAGCGGATTTCTCGGCAACGTTCGATGCGCACTTCAGGGGAATGACGGCCGAGCCGGTCAGCGCCGAAACGTTGCTGGAAAGCCGCGAGCGTTTGCTGGCACGAGTGGCGGGTTGGTTGGACGAACCTTCGCGGGCGTTTCTTCGATCAGTGGAGGACGAGAAGCCGGACTTCGGCCTTATCGGGCTTGCACATGCGAGTGAGCTACCGGGTGTGCGGCGCAAGTTGCATAACCTGGCCCAGCGGACCGCGGCCAAGCGCGAGGCTGATCGCCAGCAGCTTGAACAAACTCTGGAGCGGATTGCAACGCGAACCGCGTGAACCGCGCATGCAGAATTTGTCGACGCGCACTCACTCGTACCGCAGCGCCTCCGCAGGGCGAACCCGCGCGCTGCGCCAGCTCGGATACAGTGTCGCGAGCGACGACATCAGGAATGCAACCACACCGACTTCGATCACGTCGCTCGCAACGAGCTTCGACGGCAGCTCGCTGAGGAAATAGACCGACGGCGTCAGGAACTGGATGCCTAACGTGTGCTCGATCGCGGGCAGCAGCCATGGAATGCTCGCCGAAATCGCGCAGCCGAGTGCGACGCCCGCGATCGTGCCGACGAGGCCGATCGTCATGCCCTGGATCATGAAGATCTTCGTGATCGAGCCAGGCTGAGCGCCGAGCGTGCGCAGGATCGCGATGTCCGCCTGCTTTTGCGTGACCGTCATCACGAGCGACGAAACGAGATTGAATGCAGCCACGGCGATGATCAGCAGCAGGATCACGAACAGCATGCGCTTCTGCAACTGCTCGGCGACGAACCATGTCCTGTTTTGCCGCGTCCAGTCGCGGATATAGAGGTCGCCGGACAGTGATCGCGACAACTGCAGCGCGATCTCCGGCGCGCGCTCCATGTCGTCGACGCGCAGCCGCACGCCGGTCGGCGTAGCGAAATGGAACAGCGTCTGCGCATCGCCGATGTGGATGAAGGCGAGCGCGCTGTCGTACTGGTAGTGCCCGGATTCGAACGTGCCGACCACCGTGAATTGCTTGAATTGCGGCAGCAGCTCGCGCATCGGCGACGAGCCACCCGGCGCGAAGAACGTCAGCCGGTCGCCGACCTGGACCTGCAGGTTGGCGGCGAGCGCGGACCCGAGCACGATCCCGAGTTCGCCCGGAACGAGCGCGTCGAGGCGGCCGCTCTTCATGTCTTTCGCGATATCCGACACGCGGGGCTCGAGCCGCGGATCGATGCCGCGCAATGCGACCCCCGTTACCTTGCCGGCGTGCGTGAGCAGCGCCTGGGCCTCGACGTAGGGCGCCGCAGCCTTGACCGACGGGTTGCGCAGCGATTCGTCTGCGGTTCGCATCCAGTCCGGCATGGTTCCGGTTGGCGCGAAGATCTCGACGTGCGCGAGCACTGACAGCATGCGGTCGCGCACTTCGCTCCTGAACCCGTTCATCACGGACAGCACGATGATCAGCGCGGCCACCCCGAGCGCAATGCCCGCCATCGACACGGCGGCGATGAACGAAATGAAGCCGTTGCCGGTCGTGCGTTTGCCGGCACGCGTATAGCGCAGGCCGACCTGCCATTCGTACGGGAGTTTCAACCGGATTTCCTCTGGACGCGCGATGCGTGACGCCGAGCATACTAGTACAACATCCCGTAAATAGATTGAATAAATAACTGCCTCGGTTATCATGTCTGGATGAGCCGAGGCCGACATGCAACGCCAGTGAAGCTGGCGAATAAAGAACGACAGGAACTGCGATCGC